>JACYLU010000008.1 GCA_015272325.1 Synechococcales cyanobacterium C42_A2020_086
AGCCACACAGGAATTGGTCGTTCCTAAGTCAATCCCAACGACTTTTGCCATCGTCTCCTCCACTGTTCCAAATGTCCCAAAACTGTTTATGGTGCTATCAAGTACGGTGCTATCAAGACGGAGCTTGAAGAGCCTGAGTTCAGTTCTTCTGCAGTTAAAGTCGCTACGATGAACTGAATGGATTTCACAAGATAGCTAGACTGCAATAGCTTGTAGTTGCGGTTTCAGCTGTAATTCCTTCAGGTATGCTATAAGCAATAGTCCATATGATAGCCTGATGTCACCATATCAAGCGTCAAGCATAACTGGAGATCACCATCCAACTTTGAATTTAGAGAATCAGCCTGTGAGAAAAGGGTAGAACCTAGTTCGGATTAATAGTTCAGATTAAATCAGATGCAAGGGGATCGGTTTTTCAGATTAAAGAAGTTCCTGTTTCCTCTCCCCTTGTGTAGTCAATGGACAAATCACTCAGGATTGGCTGTTCTGAATTAACCCAAGTGAACTTTCACAACCTTGTTCTTTTCTTCTTCGGACTTCGGTAAGGTGAGTTTCAGAATGCCATCCTTGTATTCAGCCTGAACGTTATTGTTTTGTACACGTGCAGGCAGCGGGATCATGCGCTGGAACTTGCCATAGCGGAATTCCGTGCGGGTCATTCCCTGTTCTTCCGTTTTTGTTTCTGATTTTCGTTCGCCAGTAATCGAAACAGACTCTGCCGATACCTGCACATCCAGATCTTTAGCATCTATGCCTGGAATCTCTAGCTTGAGATGAATTGCATCAGGGGTTTCTTCCATTTCGGCCGGGGGCACAAAGGCAATGCCATTACCAGTTTCGCGAACGGTTGGCATCAGCTCGTCAAACAGGCGATTCATTTGCCGTTGCAGTGTTTCAATTTCCCGAAACGGTTCCCAACGAACGAGTGCCATAGGACTTTACCTCCTGTAATGAGTTACCTACTTGATGTTGAGTGAACTGTTTAACCTGAATATTTTGATTGGCTGAGACAGATCACAGACCGATACTGGAGACAGGTTAGTTGAATCTGTAAGGCAGGCTTTAGCCTGTCACAGTTAAGGTCGTTACTACAAACATTGAATCTGCGCTAGTGCTGAAACGGGAAACAGATTTCTCCGCAGCCCTGCGAAGATTCAAGATTACAAGATTAAAAGTAGGAAAAAAATCTAAGGACTTTCTGAGGATCGGCTGGATCGACTCCATCGCTGATTAGAGTGGAGGGTGGGTGAGTCGCTGCTTTAGTCTGATCGTAGGAAAATAAAGGCTAGTAGAGTGGCAGCGGAACGATGAAACTGCTGATTATCGATGACGATCGCGAAACAACCTCCGCTCTGAGCGCTGTACTCACCGCCCACCAATTGACGGTAGACGTTGCGCCGGACGCTCAGACGGCACTGGCGCTGCTGCAAACCGTTCCCTACGATTTGATTGTGCTAGATGTGATATTGCCAGATGCAGACGGCATTTCCCTCTGTCGCACGATTCGGCAACAGCATCAAACCGTCCCGATTTTGCTACTAACTGCCAAGGATGCCGTGAGCGATCGCGTGGCGGGGTTAGAAGCCGGAGCCGATGACTATCTCACCAAACCCTACGATTCGGCAGAACTGCTAGCGCGGATTCGGGCATTGCTGCGGCGGGGCACAATACCGATCACCACCATCCTGACTTGGGGAGCCTTACAGCTAGACCCTCAAGCCTGCAAAGTCACCTATCAGGGCAATCCGATTAAGCTCACCCCTAAAGAATACAAGCTGCTGGAACTCTTCTTGCGCTATCCCCAACGCATTTTTGATCGCAAAGCCCTGCTCGATCACGTCTGGTCGATGGACGAATGCCCAGGGGAAGAAGCTGTGACTACCCAAATTCGGGGACTGCGCCGCAAGTTGGAAGTGGCTGGACTTCCCCATGACCCGATTGAAACGCTGTATGGATTGGGCTATCGCCTGCGAGCCTGGCAGCCAGATCCGTCTTCCCAGATATCCCTCGGAGGCGAACAACTAGATGCGGAACAGCAGGACGCGATCGCCGATATTAGACAGATGTGGCAGGAGTTTCAAGGCCGACTCCAGGAGCAGCTCAGCCTGTTAGAAACAGCGATTCATAACCTGGAAACTCAAACCCTGACTCCTGCGCAGCAGCAGCAAGCACAAACCACAGCCCATCGGCTGATCGGTTCCCTCAGCGCCTACGGCTTATCCGAGGCTGCCCTCCTCGCCCGCCACATCGAGCGATCGTTCAAAGAGGCTCAAACCGATGCTCAACCGGCAACCGCCCCTGAATTAGCTGCTCTGCTACAGCAGCTTCGGCAAGCCAGTACCCAATCTCCCTTTGCCAGTTCTCCTCCAACCTCAACCCCATCCCATCCGCCGCTGACCCACCGGATTTTGGCGATGACCCCTGATCCAGCCCTATTACAGCAACTCCAAACCGAAGCCCCCAGTTGGGGGTATGATCTGGAAACAGCAACCGACCTCACCAGTGCCCGTCAGCAGCTTTTGACCCAAACGCCTGATGCTATCATTCTCGATCTGGACTACCCGGATACCAAAAAAACAGGACTGGACCTCCTGGCTCAGATTAAACGCCTGGGTTCCACGCCGGTGCTGGTTTTGACCCAACAGGATGAGCTAAGTGAACGTATTGCCATTGCCCGCCTAGGAGCCGATGCCTGCTTACAAAAACCCGCATCTCCTAGCGATGTATTTAGGATAATCAATCGCCTGCTGCACCGCTTTGATCCCATCACTGCCAAGCTGCTGATTGTAGACGACGATCCTGACTTGCTGGCGCGATTGCAGACTCAACTGCAACCCTGGGGGTTTCAAGTCACTGGGCTGAGTGATCCCAGCCAATTCTGGTCTGTGCTGCAAACCACTCGCCCCGACTTGCTGCTGTTAGATGTGGCCATGCCCAAATATAGCGGCATTGATCTGTGTCGGGTGGTTCGGTGCGATGCCCATTGGTACGCGCTGCCAATTCTGTTCCTGTCTGCCCATGCCGAGGCAGATATCCTGCATCAAGCCCTATCGGTCGGAGCGGATGATTATGTCCTCAAACCGATTGCCGAATCCGATTTAATTCAGCGGATTTTGCAACGCCTGGGACGCCTGACTTCTGCTGAGAATACTAGCTCAAAAATTGGCTAAGGAAATAGGATGAATTCAACTGCTCTTTCTTCCATAAAGTTTAGCATCGATTGCAACAAACCCTTAGAAATATAGGAATAAGGATGTTATGACCTGAAATTTCACCACAGAGGCACAGAGGGCATAGAGAGTTGCCTCTGTGTTCTCCGTGTCTCTGTGGTAAAACTCTAAAGCACTTGCATATTTCAGCAGCGCTCCAGCGCAAACGACAAACCTGTCCATTTCAGGAGCAGCATCGTGTCTCAGGGGCGGTTTCATCTTCAGAAACGATTGGTGAATGCAGGATTGCTGGTTGCCATTCTGCTGCTTGGCAGTACTGGCGTTGTGGCGTTTCTCAATGCCCGCCAGTGGCAAACTACCCAAGCGCAAGTCCAGCACACCTACAACGTATTGCTGATCCTAGAGCGGACAAAAACAAACCTGAATGCTGCGGCGAAAGCACGGCGAGGCTATTGGCTGACTCAGGACATTGACTCTGATTCCAGAATCTTTTTGCAAGACTATCAAACCAGTATCCAACAGACTCAGCAAACCCTAACTCAACTCCAACAGTTGACGGCAGACCACCCAGCCCAGCAAGCTCGCCTGCAAGAAATCAACACCCTCTGGCGGCAATATCAGGCACTCCACCAATCCCAAATCGAGCCATCTCCAGCCGAGAGTCAACCTGAAGCACAATTCTCCACCGAAGACGCTGGGCGAACGTCTTTAGTTCAAGTCCCTGATCGCCTCCAGCAACAACTCTTTGCCCTGCTCGACCAAATGGGCGCCACCGAGGAACAATTGCTGGAACAGCGCACTGCCGCCACCGCCCGACTCACGCGCACGTCCAACCATATTCTGGCAATCGCCTATGGCTTGAGTCTGGTGTCCCTGGGAACTATTTATGGGTTGTTGCGACGAGAAGCTAGAAAACGACAGCAGGCTGAGGCCAATCTCCGCCGCAGCAAACACAAATTTCAGTCTGTGTTTGATGAGCTATACGAATTTGCCGAACTGTTAACACCAGACGGAACCTTGCTTGAAATCAATCAGGCACCCCTCGCCTTTGCTCAAGTTGCACGAGAAGACGTCTTAGGCAAACCCTTCTGGGAATTCCCCCTTTGGCAGCAGAGTCCTGAATTAACTGAGATTGCCAAAACGGCGGTTGGTCAAGCTGCAGCAGGGCACTTCTTCCGCACCGAAGTCACCTTCAAGAGCACTACTGGCCAACCTCATACGTTTGATATATCGGTAAAACCCATTTATCGGTCTCAGTCTGAGCAGGTGATGTGGTTAATTGCCGAAGGACGAGACATCACCACCCAGGTACAATTACGGAACGCGCTACGGCAGGAACGCAATCGATCGCTTCAGCTCATTAACGGCAGTGTAGACGGCATTGCTGCGTTTGATGAGAACGGTATTTGTACCGTATGGAATCCGGCAATGGAGACCCTGACAGGTATTCCCCGAGATCGCGCCATCGGGCACCGTGGGATGGACATTTTTCGTTTCCTCCTGCCAGATTCCTTGCTTCAGCACCTGCATTTGGGTACGACGGATACGGTGACGGCGTTCGATTTTTCCCATCCCCAGAATGGACAAATCCGATTGATTGAAGCCTGCTACTCACCTTTACACAACGGCAGCACGACCGTAACCGGGGGATTAATTGTTTTGCGCGATGTCACCCGACAGCGGGAACTGGAGCGGCTCAAACGAGAATTCATCTCCATCATCAGCCACGAAATTCGCACGCCCCTGTCTTCCATTCGCGGCGCTTTGGGATTGGTGGCTGAGGGCATCTTAGATGACGATCCCCAAACGGCTAAGGAAATGGTGAATATTGCCAATAACAACATCGAGCGGTTGGTGAGACTGGTCAACGACATTCTGGCACTGAATCGCCTGGAATCGGGACAAGTGGACTTGAAATTTCAGTGGTGTCCGGTGACTTCCCTGGTGCAGCAAGCCTTTTCCAGTGTTGAAGCTCTCGCCACTGCCCATCAGATTCGCCTGGAGGCAACCGTACCCGATGATCTTTGGGTCTGGGCTGATCCCGATTGGCTGGTACAGGTTCTGGTCAACCTGATCAACAACGCTATCAAATTCTCTCCATCCCAAACCGCGATTGCCGTCACCGCAGAAGCCCTTGCCTCTGAATCCATGATTCAATTTTCTGTCGCCGATCAGGGACGCGGCATCCCGGCAGATAAGTTGCAAACCATCTTTGGCCGCTTCCAGCAGGTCGATGCATCCGACTCTCGCCAAAAGGGAGGAACCGGCTTAGGTCTGGCGATCTGTCGCCTGATTGTGCAACAGCATGGCGGGCACATCTGGGCAGAGAGTGAACTGGGCAAAGGCAGTACTTTTTACTTCACATTGCCCTATCCAGAGCAGAAGAAGACAGAAACAAGAGAGCAGAGGGAAGGTTGTTTGAGTTAGAGCGTTGAGTGATTTACCTATTAACGTGAGTTCGGCGATGTTATCTGTCAGTGTCATTCAGCTTCAACTTGACTTCAACCAACCCAATAATTGCTCTACAGTCAACGCCAAATCAGCCCCAGGCAGACAGGGAAGCCAGGCATCACCCGTCAATTCATCGGGTAAGCAATCTGGACGATAAACCAACACCACCCGCTCATCGGGATCAATCAGCCAACCCATTTGCTCTCCGTGGCGCAGGCTATGCAAAATATTGCGAGTCACCCTCATTTGACCCTGCTCCGGAGATAAAATCTCAATCATCCAGGCAGGTGCAAAACTCAGGAATCCTAATAAATTGAGCAGCCTGGCGTGAAATACGCTCTGTTTTGTTGGGAATGCCGTATTTTCAAAAGATTTTACTGCCTGCCAAGATAAAACTTGGAGTCATGCCTTTGCTGATTGTTTGTACTCCGTTTTGAAATAGAGTGGTTGCGTAGTAATTAGGGATGAACGGATTTCTCTGTCCCCGAAAGAGCAATACAGCAAACCGATTACCTATATCTGCATGTATCTCTCCTCTGTCAGAGAGGTTTGTTGAAAAATGAACCACAGAGAACACGGAGAACACAGAGAAGGAACACAAAGAGGTAAAGAGAAGAAGCTGATGTGACGGGGATTGATAATTTTACCTCTATTGTATGGAACTAGCCTGTTCGATTGTGCTCTGGCAGAGGAGTTGGGATAAGGGCAGGACTCCACGATCTCAACAAGGAGTATTTCAATATGCTATGCCCAATTCCAATCGCTGCATCTTACTGATTGATGATGAACCTGATCTCTGTCGGATTGTTAAAGTCACCCTGGAACGTCTCAAAGGCTGGACAATTTTGACCGCCAATACAGGGCAGACCGGTTTCGCCATTGCCCAAACCCAGCCGCTAGATGCGATTTTGCTCGACTTGAGCCTACCCGATGGTAATGGACTGGAGTGGCTGCAAATCCTGAAAGCGAATTCAGTGACGCGATTGATTCCGGTGATTCTATTCACAGCCAGTGACCCCACCGACCTAACTGACCCAACCTCCACAAATGATTTGGAGATAGATTGCTCTGATATTGCAGGAGTCATCCTCAAACCCTTTAACGTCTTACAGCTCGCCGAGCAAATCATTACCCAACTCCACTGGTAAATCGGGTTCGTAGTTCGTGGTAACAACTTCAGTCGTTGCAAACCATCCCTGTCCCCGACCGAAAGATGCCATACACTCCCCGAAGTGAACGGCAACCTGACTCTCCTCAGCGTTTCCTTAGAATTTTGTTCTCCAATGGGGAGTAAAACCTGCACTGATTGTGCCGTCTATCTTCCAGGGTGCTTAGCCTATCTCTCTGAATCTCTTGAGGGAGCGGCTTGCTTGTAGAGTACTTTATCCCCCTTCAAGGGGAGATGAACTGTTTGCGTAGTACCACAGTAGAAACGCCAAAATTGATACACTTAAACGGTTGAGCCAGCATTACAACCTAATCAAGGGTCAGTGGGTACAAGACCTCTCAGTGCAGGAGTGTAGTGGTGTTCTCAAAACTTGGATCGATGCGGCAACAGAACATGATTGATTCGTCGGTGACAACCATTCCAGCCGCAAGGCGCATCCTATTTGTGGATGATGAGTTTGATGTGCGGCGCGTCGTGCAAACCTGTTTGGAAAAAATCGCCCACTGGACGGTAATTGTGGCAGAGTCCGGGGAAGATGGGCTGCACAAAGCTAGGACAGAAAATCCCGATGCAATCGTTCTAGATGTGATGATGCCAGGAATGGATGGCTACCAGTTCCTCCATGCTTTACTGGCTCAACCAGAGACGCAATCGATTCCAGTTGTATTACTAACTGCTAAGGCAGATTCCCTGGAATTGCGGCAGTATGAAGCCCTGGGAATCAAAGGCTTGATTGGTAAACCCTTTAACCCCCTGACCCTGCATCGGGAAATTGCTGCTTGCTTGAACTGGGTTATTTGATGGGCGTTGCTGAATAGGACTATGATTCACTGAGGGACAGGGACCTCAGCAAACTTGAGGTAGTGTAGTCGCAATCGAATCGAGTGCTTCAGCATCTCTACGGACTTGGAATAGCACAACGTCTTGCAATGCAAGCAAGCCAGGTAGTGTCGCATAGAGCTTCGCTCCGCCAAAGGCGTACGCGTGTTTTCTCCCTCCACTCGCGTCATCTAGGTCACAGATAATTTTGTTTACCTCTTTGCTTGCCGTTCTTACTGATACTGGTTGAACCACATTCGGGACACTGCCTTGGTCTCACCCTGCTTTCATACTTTGATTATGCAACGCCTCATTGATTTCGTGCTTGACCCATTGAAGCAGCTTCAAGACGGCATAGCGCTCTAGCTGATTTACTATTTCAACTATTTCATACTAATTTCAACTTTTAATTCTGAATTGGATTCTAGAACTGTAGCGAGTTCATTTATGTCTAAGATTTTCTCAGTTTCTTAGAATGAAATCATTCATCAAGTGAAGCTATCTTGTCAGATTCCAGCTGTGCTAGAAAGCATCATTTCCCGTAAAATCATTGCTGCAACTGCTCAAGAAATGGGGATTAGAGTAGAACCTTCTGAACTTCAGCACGCTGCCGATCAGATCCGTTTAGCAAATCGGCTGCAAAAAGCTGAACATACCTGGCATTGGCTCCAGAAGCACCATTTGTCTCTAGATGATTTTGAAGAACTTGCGCAGGCCAACTAAGTCTTCTGAAAAAAAGACAGTGCAAACCCAAAAGTAAATCTACATTGAATGAGTGAGATATGGAGTGGTGAATGAGGCACAAGCCTGTTACGGAACAGCGATGCGTTCTCCCTGACGCTGGATGACTCGCCCTGCACTGACAAACGAAATTCCTTGATTGCCAGCCGTATTGATCATCAAGGCTTCGATGACGGGTTCCGTTACTGAAGTTTTGGCAACCCATTCCACGATAAAGTTAGCCCCAAAGCCACCGCTGCTATCATCCGTGGCAATAAAATAATCCGCAGAAGCTAGGGGTGGTAGAGCCACTGGATTCTCTAGATAGCTGCGCACTAATTCCCCGTTGTTATTGTAGTAGCGAACTGCGGTCAAAATCAGTGAATCCTCTAGGTCGGTATTGCGAATGCTCAGGGTTGAAGACAGGTTAATCACCGGGCTGCGATTGTTGAACTGGTAGATGTATGAATAAACGGGAACATAAACGGTTTGACCGACGACCACCTGCTCGGGGTTGACCGTCACCGTTTCAAGCTTATTTTCTATCGTTCGACGAGATGAGTCCGTTGGGGGAGTCACCTGACAGGCACTGAACGTCAGTCCGGCAGCCAGAACGATTGCCAACACCCATCCAGAGAGGCATTGGCGGAAGTGGGTGTATTGCATGCAAAACCTCTGGCAGTGCTAGAACACAGATGGTCGTGAATCTTTTATAAATTTATTAGATTTTTTATAGAACAGATTGATCAAAACATATCTAGCAAGGCAATCGGTTGCTTCACTTTGCTTCCTTCACTTTGCTTCAATGTAGCTGGGTGGCCGGGTCGGAGTTGGGCTGAAGTCACGCTGTGCCGGCCATTCCAACCGCGTCGATTCATTGAACAGCTAGCCCAAGGTCGCTGCGGGGTGACAGGCACTACTCATGACGGTCCTGGATAGCTTGAGAATAGCCTTGAATAGTCCTGGATTATGTTTCAGTTGATTGAGAAAATCCCAAACTGTCCTGACGCGACTTTGCCGGTGTTGTTGGAAGATAGAGTGCTTTGATGGTTTGTTGAGGAGGAAGGGTGGAAACCGCTCATTCTGTATCGTTGCTTGCTGCCAGTTTTTCGCCGGCTGTCGCCTCGGAGCCGATGACCCACTACTCCACTTTAACAGGGAGCCTCACGGAGAACTTGAATTCGGGGGCTGTGCTAGAACAGGGAGGATTAGCAGCCACTCGTTTTAACCCAGCTAGGAATGCCCTTGATCCGACAGCGGCAAAGGGACCACCTCGTTTACCATCGCGGCAAGCAGACAGCTCCCTCAACCCGCCTCGTCTGCGTCGCCTTGGAACTGCTCGCCCCGATCCGCTGACCGGGCTGTCCCAGAATAGCGCTTGGCTCACGAGCGAAAAAGATGCCGCTACACCTGCCATGACCCGTTCTACTCGAGCCGGCTTACCCTACCCAGGACGACTGCTCTCCTACGTGCCCGGTGCCCCCTTGCGTTTCGATCCGGCCGTGCGGCAGTGGCAGGAGCGGATGCGGGAACGTGGCTGGTCGATTGCTGTGGATGGACTGTATGGTCCGAGTAGCGCTCGTATTTGCCGCCAGTTTCAGCAGGAGAAGGGACTAGCTGTCGATGGCATTGTGGGTCCCGATACCTGGGCAGCTACCTTTCGCAGCGATAACCTGACGAATCCGCGGCCGAATCCGGGTGCTCCTCTGCGGATCAATCAGCGCGGATTGAATCTGATCAAACACTTTGAAGGACTGGTGCTGACGGCCTATCGCGATCCGGTTGGCATCTGGACGATTGGCTACGGTCACACGGGTCCCGAGGTGGGTCCAGGCGATCGGATTACGGCAGCTCAGGCCGAAGCCTTACTGCGGCAGGATCTGGTTCGGTTCGAGAATGGGGTCCGGAACCTGGTGAAGGTGCCGCTCAACTCGAATCAGTTTTCGGCGTTGGTCTCCTTCACCTTTAATGTTGGTACCGGAGCCTTCGCCAACTCCACGATGCTGCGACGGCTGAATCAGAGAGACTACCGAGGGGCTGCTGATCAATTTTCCCGCTGGGTCTACGGAGGGGGGCGAGTGCTGCCGGGATTAGTCCGACGCCGCAACGAAGAACGTGCTTTGTTTCTTGCGCCTGTCTAAGAGCGATTCGAGAGGGTGCTCCTTAGGATCAACTGAGACTTTACTGATACGACCCAACATTGCGATTCTGTATCACCGATTGCGGAATCAGCGACCGAGCAGATGTATTACACTTGTAATAAATTTTGCTATAAAGTCCTCTGACTTCATGGCAAAACTCGCCCATGTACCGGGTCAAACCGGTGACCTCTGCTGTTCACCTCACCGCAGGATTGATCCTATGCAGCCTACTCCTTCGCTCAAATCCAATCTGATGTACCAGCGTTTGCAGGCGGCTCTGCATCAAGGGCTAGAGGTGCGGGTAGTGACGGCGGATTGCCGCTTCACTGGCATCCCTACATACCTCGACAGCGAGTTTGTTGAAATCTTGTATCTACATACGCCCGATACAGGAGAAGATGTGGATGATGATGAAGAGCCTTACCTACGCTCGGCTTGGTTGATCCGCCTCTCCGAGGTTACCGCAGTGGGCTACACGGCATCTTGGTCTAAACAGAAACTCAACACGCTAATCAAAGCTAACGATTCCGAGGCACCCCATCTGTCCGATGATGCCGGCGGTCTTTCCCCGACACCCGACTCGGCTGAAAGGCCATCGCAAGAGCGTTAGTGCCGGTTGCTGCGGCGAGTGGCCTTGCATGCAGCCGGTCTCAACTAGGGCGTTGCTCCCAGGCTTTCATCTTGCCTGGATTGAGCAATCCGTAGGGATCCACTCTTTCTTTGAATCGCAACTGTACCGGATCGATGGTCTTTCGGCCGCCGTCTTCCAGAATGTAAGTATGGGGATTGGCAATAAAGGCTCCCTGCTCTTCGTGATATTGAATAATCTCCCGCAGCCGTTCTGGGGTGGAATAGCGCACAATTTGCAGCGCGGCTGGCTGCACCACGCCGTCTACCCGAATATATTCCAGATGCATCATCACCTCATCGCCGAAATGATGATACATGTGCTCTAGAAGCCGCAACTGCTTGTCTGCCGGAAACAGGGTTTGCAGGTAGGTAAGGCTGGGATCCACACTGCGGGCATGGAGGGTGGTGTGATTCCAGGTATATTCATAAATTGCCGTGCCTTTGCTCGCCTCTTGAGCCGTTTTTTGATAGACAATGGTGCCGCCCCACGCCTTGACCATTTCGCTGAAGGGTTCTAGACACGACTCAGCAATCATCAGCAGCGCACAGTGGCACTCGGGCGGTAGCAGGGTCCGGAATGCTGCAAAGTAGGTGGAAATTGGTGCTGCGCAGATACAGATCAGCTTTTTGATGATGCCGTCCGCATTGCCCAAGGCTTGTCCAAAGCGAGCAGCCGTCATGAAGTCTGGAAAGGTGACGATCAGTTCCGCCCAGGGGTATGCCGGGCCGAGAGGAATCTCCAACTCGGTGATAATGCCGTTGGTGCCGTAGGCGTGGTTCACCTGCTGCACGTCGTCTCCCCGCAGCTCGATCACGCGAGGCTGGTCTTCCATCGTGACCACGCGCACCGCATGCAGATTGCCGCGATCGCGCAGTTGCCCGTAGGTAATTGAGCCAATACCACCACTGCCGCCGCCAATAAACCCACCAATCGTTGCAGTGCGGTAGGTAGAGGGAGCCATACGGATTTCCCAACCGCTCTCCCGCGTGTGTTTATCGATGGCGGCCAGTTTGGCACCTGGCTCAACGCAAGCAATACCCGGTCTCACCCACTTGATTGCCTGCATCTTGGTCATGTCCAAAATTACCCCGCCTGCTAGGGGAATACATTGCCCGTAGTTTCCGGTTCCTGCACCTCGGACGGTCAAGGGAACTCGATGCTGCACACAGGCGGCAGCAACTTGCAGCACCTCAGCTTCGTTGGCTGGTCGCACGACAAGGTCGCCCACTTTATCGGCCAAGAGCGATTGCAAAATGGGACTGTAGCTGTAGTAATCCTTCGAGAGTTTCGCAACCTGAGCGGCATCTCGAATGACTTCAATGCCGTTCAATTTGGCTGCAAAGCCATCCCAATCCAACGAGCGACCCATCGCTACCATTCCTGATCCTCCGTTCGTCTATCTATGAATTCGTTCTGGTTCGTTCTAGTTCGTTCTAGCTAGTTCGTTCTAGTTTGTTCGGTCCACATGACGTCCAGTAGCAGCACGTCCAATAGCTCAATTGCAGCAGACCCCACCACTCCTGGGAGCCGCCTGAGCTGTTAGGCAATCCATTCGTATCATACTGGCGGATTTTCGTACGGTCCGAGGTCCGGAGAAACGGGTACCCAGTTGAGAGGCTGGATCCAGCCATCGCAGAATCAACCTCACCCAAGAGTTGTACGATGTAAAGAGAGCTTTACACCGCTGAACGTCTTCAGAGTTTTTAGAGTTTTTAGAGTTTAAGTGATTCGTTGCTGCTATGGCTATTTTTCGTCAGTATATTGCGCCACTGCTGATTGTGTTGGTGTTCGTTGTGGCACTGGTTGCTGTGGGGGCCCGGATCTTTCTGCCCAATGATATGGCCGCCCCAGCTCCCATTGACGAGGTGCAGCCGGCTCAGATGCCGTTGACTCCTCAAACTCCTCAAGATGTGGCAGGCATTCTACCAACGCTTGATGTTCTGGTGCGGGGGCTGCCGGATGCCCAGCCTGATGCCTGATGTGGACCCAGAACCGCGAGACATACCGCTCATTCCTGGCTACCGGCTGCGGCGAGGCAGTAGCTTGGATCGCGCCCTGCTGGTGAAATTTATGCAGCGCACCTATCGGGAGTTGGACCCGCAGCATAGTGGCGACCACTTGGCTCGAACTGTCGAGCAGTACTTTTTGCCAGAACTGCCGCTCTGGTGGGTAGAACCTGAGGCCATCGCCGATGCTACATCACGACTGGGTGGCGAAAAACAACGCCCTTCTCCAGTGGGCTGCCTATGGCTAGGGAATTCCATTGATCAGATGACTGGCAAGTGCCACGCCCATGTGTTTTTGCTGTATGTGCATCCCGATCATCGCCGCCGGGGTATTGGGTCAGCTCTGATGCAGCAGGCTGAAGCCTGGGCAAAGGCTCGGGGCGACTCGCAAATTGGCTTGCATGTTTTTTGCCGCAACCAGCCGGCTGTGAACTTGTATCAGAAGCTAGGGTATCAGCCTCAGTCGGTTTGGATGGTGAAGCAACTGTAGTGGTCTGTCTGCTAGATGCGAGTGGGCGATCACGGCAACCAAAAGTCCGGCAAACGCGATTGAATGAACTGCCGCAGATTGTGATTCAGGATTCTCGCGACCTGAATGTGGGGTTCATCGGCATCCACGGGTAGGATGGTCGCTGGTTGACCCATGCCAAACCGCCGGATCACCTGATTTGCGGCTTCCAAGCCGGTAACGTAGGCCTTTTCCTGTGACCAAGAGCCATGGCGACTGATGATCCAATCGCCGCTCATGAATACATTGGGGATGCTGGTATGCACGGGCAGCATCGAGCGGTAGCTGCCAGGAGCAAAGTGGGTCACGGCGCGAGGTAAACGGATAACGCTGCTGTCGATCACCTGAGCGTGGGCAAATTCGGGGACACAAACTGCTAGATCGCGCTGGACCTTGGCGATGATTTGCTCATCTTCCATCGGTAAGAGCTGGTTGGCGTGGTAAAAATCGGCTTCGATCACCGTGCCGGGTTCGTCGCGGTATTCATCGTGCAGGGCGTTCAGGTCAAAGAAGGTCCAGCCGGTCGTGGCGTCAAAGCCGAAGCAGGCATTGGAGGGCAGCGGCACCGACACCTTGCGGTCGAACCAGAGTCGCGTTGCCACCACATCCACCGCGCCCAGATTCATCAGGTTGCAGAACTCCGGCCGCCGGTGCAGTTCTGGACTGCTGCTGACAATTTTCTGCATCCCGGTAACACCCACCGCCAAGATCACGGCATCGGCCGCAAACGCCTCCTCGCCACACAGGACGGCTGTGGCTGTTCCCGACTCGTCGACCTGCACATCCGTCATGCGTCGCTGGGTGAACACCTTGCCGCCTGCCTGCTCAATTTGCTCAAGCCAGGGACGAAAAATCCGCTCGCCGACGGTGCCGCGACACCAGACCACGTCAAAATTCGGCTGATGCGCCAGGATAAAGTAGTACAGCATTCCTAGAGCGGCCGCTGCCGAGCACTGCTCACCAGGCGCAAACAAGCCCACCAGCAGCATCGGTTCAAAGGATTCGCGATATAGCCGCGCCGACACCCCAAATTGCTTAAATAACTCCCGTGCCGTTACCGAGTCATAGCGTCGCCAAGCCTCGTCGGAGTTGTCGAAGTCTACCACCGCATAAAGCAGCGGCAGGGCCGACAGGCGATCGATCAACGGCAAGCGGCGAAAGTTGGGGTAGAGAAACGTGCCCAAGGGTGTTGGCAGGCGCGGCTGATCTTGGAAAATGGGCGACTCCACCTCTAAGCCGGCTGGAGAATACTGGGAGGAGCGGGTCCAGGGCGTGAAGGGCTGCAAACCTAGCTCGTCCATCAGGGCAAAAATATTGCGATAGGGATACCAGAAGCCGTGAATTCCTGCTTCCACGGAGCGCCCACCGGTCGTTTTCCAACCCGCCACTAGTCCACCTGGGTAGGGCCCAGCCTCTAGCAGCGTCACATCATATCCCTGCCGCGCCAGATGATAGGTGGCACCTAGGCCAGCCCAACCGGCACCAACGACGACTACCCGAGGACGCTGAGCATGGGTCATGATAGGTTGCCTCCTAGATTCCTCTGATGTTCAGCATAGGGGAAAGCGGCTGCAGTTTTGGGCAAGCTCCTTCCTCTGGCAGATTTTCTCTGGCTTACCCCCTGGGAAAGAGGGTCCTGGAGATTGGCTTCGGTACAGTGCAAATGATGTATTGAGGTTTGGACAATGGCAAACATAGAAGATGCGATTGTGAATGCCAAAGACAAAATGCCGAACGTGACTCCGGTACCGCCAGGATTTAGCAGCCACGCTACCCCTCACCAGCTCAAAGCTCGTCTGCAATGGGGAGAGCCGGGATTAACCATTTTGGATGTACGGGATCACGACGCTTTCAATCAGTGTCGCATCCAGGGTGCTATGACCGCACCAATGCAGGAAGGATTCGCTGACGGTGCTCGGTTTAGCTTGCCATTGACGCGAGATATTTATGTCTACGGCAATACCGACGAGGAGACTGCTGCTGCTGCCAATGCTCTACGTCAGGCTGGGTTTCAGCGGGTTGCCGAGCTGCAGGGGGGTCTAGATGCTTGGCGCGAAATTGGCGGCGCAGTAGAGGGATCAGCTACCAATCAGGAACCTGGACCAGGGGCTTATACACTGCCAGCTCGGCTTCAGGAATTTGCTCAAGAGCGCGCAAGGGAGAAGCGCATGAAGTAACACTGCGATCTATGCAATCGGAGAGATGCCATGTCTTACCGATCCAACTACGCTCATAATTGAGCGACTTACAACGAACAACAGATGCACGTATTCCCTGGCTGTGCCTGGCTGGGGAATTTTTTTAGGATTGGGGTCAGCAGCTTCAGGATTGAGAACTGCGGTATCAGGGAATGTTTTGCTCCAGCTCAGAGATTTTGGTTTTGACGGCTTTCCAGGCCTGCTCGTAGAGAAAACGGCTGTTTCCCACATCCTTCAGGGACTTCAGACGTGCAAACATATCGAGCGGCGGATAAATGCTGGGATTGTTCAAATCAGATGGATTGATCAGCTCCGACTCACGCGCAGTTTGATTGGGTGAACCATAGCGAACGAAATTCGAGATGCGGGCCGAGACACGGGGTTCCAGCAAAAAATTAATAAACTGTTCCGCCAAGCGTTGATGCGGCGCTCCGCGCGGGATAGCCATATTGTCTATCCAAATAATGCTGCCTTCTTGGGGAATGGTGTAGCGCAGGTCGGGATTCTCCTGCATTACCTGTAGCATGTCGCCGTTCCATTCAAACGCTAGGTCAACTTCCCCCTGATTCAGCAGCTCCTGACCCGTGTCGGGAGCAAAGGCCGCAATAGTGGCTTTCTGTTGAATTAGAAAGTCGCGAGCCTGGTTGATTTGCTGCATATCTTGCGTATTGGGGTCATAGCCGAGAAACATTAGTACTGCCCCAATTGTGTAGCGCGTATCGTCCATCCAGGCGATTTTACCGGCATACTGGGGCGTAAACATAGCGGTCCAGCTATCGATCTCCTGACCAATCACCTCCAGGTTATAACCGATGCCTAGGGTACCCCACTGGTAGGGCAAACTGTAGCGGTTACCCGGATCATAGGTAGGATTGAGAAATGCAGGATCCAGGTGTCTTAGGTTAGGAATGTGCTGTAGGTTTAGCTCTGCCAATAGCCCTTCGTTTGCCATTGCTTCCACCATGTAATCGGTGGGAAAGATCAGGTCATAGTTGGTGTTACCAGATTGAATCCGCGAGTATAGTTCCTCGTTACTACCATAGGTCTGATAAATAATCTCGACGTTATATTTTTCCTGAAATGTAGTCAACACGTCTGGGTCAATATAAGTATCCCAATTGTAAACACGAAGAACATCGGCAACAGGCTGCTGCGCCCGAAGCTGCTGCCAACCCCAGGGCATGACGGTGATCGCCACTACAGTGCCAATTAACAGTGCCCAGAACAACAGCCTATGGGTTATGAGACATTTCATCATTTGTTCAGTATTTTCCTTTACTCGATATTCTTCTTTGGTGTCCAGACTCTACTTTTCGATCTGAATGTTTTCGATCTGAATGCGTTTTTGATGAATAACAGGTACATTTTTGATTTTTGAAATGTATCCTAAATACTGCTCTTACATGGTTCTTCTCTTACACAGTTCTTAAATAGTCCTTGTATTAAATTTGCGATCAGATTGATTTCAGTCATGGGCACAGCCGAAGGGCATCAGGATGCGTTTGTAAATAGGCACTGAGCCAAGCACATCCCTGTTGCAGCAGCTCATCAAGATTTTTAACTGTCCACAGACGCACCATGCCGTCGGTTCCGGCAGTGGCCAGGCTGCGGCCATCGGCGCTGAAGCTGAGGCTGTAGATAGCGCCTGCTTCACTGCGGTATTCTGCGAGCAGGGTGCCGGCGCGGTTCCACAGGTACACGGTGCCGTCGGCTCCGGCAGTGGCAATAAACTCCCCGTTTGGGCTGAAATCAACCTGGTAGACGGCTCCCGCGTGCCCTTTGAGTTCGCGCAGCAGGTTGCCCGAGCGGTCCCAGAGACGGACTGTGCCTTCAGAGCCGGTTGTGGCAAAGAGCTTGCCATCGGGGCTAAAGCGGGCATCATAGACAGCTCCTGCCAGTTCCTGGATTTCCCGCAGTTGCTTGCCTGCCCGGTTCCAGAGGCGAATGGTGCCGTCAGAACCTGTGGTGACCAGGAGTTGGGCATCGGGGCTAAAATGAACACTTTTGACGCGCCCTTGATGCCCGTGCAGCTCTAGAACCAGCGTGCCATCCAGCGTCCAGAGGCGAGCTACGGATTCGGTGCCCACCGCCAAAATTTGACCATCGGGGCTAAAGTTGACGCTAAAGGCGCCGCCCTCATGTCCTCGCAGTTCGCGCACGAGCTGCCCATTGAGCCGCCAGATGCGAACGGTTTCCTCAAAGCCGCCGGTTGCCAATAGATTGCCATTGGGACTAAAGCTGACGCTCAAGGACCTGCCCTGCAACCCCGAGAACACGGTAATTGGCTTGCCGCGACGACTCCACAGCCGCACGGTGCGATTCTGCCCGGCCGTTGCTAGGGTATTGCCGTCGGGATGAAAGCGGATGCTGTAGATCTCATTCTGGCGGCCGCCAAACTCGCGCAGCGGCGAATGAAAGCGCTCCCACAGGCGCAGGCTACCATCGTTGCCGGCTGTGGCGAGCATCAGGCCATCCGAGCTGAAGCTGACGCTATTCACCCGGCCCTGATGCCCCTTAAAGTCAGCGAGCTGCTCGCCGCTCTCGTTCCACAGCCGCAGCACGCCATCATCCCCAACCGTAGCGAGCACCAATCCATCTGGGCTGAAGCGAATTTGGTTCACCTTGCCCTGATGTTGCCGAAACTCGCTGATTTTTTGCCCAGAGCGCGTCCAGAGGGTAGCCCCATCTATGCCTGCCGTAGCCAGCCGCTGGCCATCGGGTCGAAAGCTGAGGCTCGTAACCCAGGTATTGGGTTGGCCAAAGGCAGCAATAGCTTCACCATCGCGTGTCCACAGCCGCACACCATCTAGCCCCGCACTGGCAAGTGTCTGCCCATCCGGGCTGAAGCTGAGGGCATGGATTTCGCGCTGATGCCCGATCCAACTCTTGAGCAGGTGACCCGACAGCGACCAAAGGCGAATCGTGCGATCCTGCCCGGCAGTAGCGATCGTTTGCCCATCCGGGCTGAAGCTAACGGCCATGGCAGGGCCTCGGTGTTCCCGCAGCCAAGCCACTTGCCGACCGGTGGTCTCCCAGAGGCGTACCCCGTCAAAGCCTGCTGTAGCCAACAGCGAACCCTTAGGGCTAAAGCTAATGCTTCGGATCCAGCCCTGATGCCCCTTCAGCTCGGCCGCCAACCGTTGCTCTCGGTTCCACAGCCGCACGATTTGGTCTTGCCCGGCACTGGCCAGCAGCGAGCCATCAGCACTGAAACTGACGCTCAGCACCCGACCTTTATGCCCAAGCAGCTGATTTTTCTCGCGGATTCGGTCCAGAATGGACTGCAAAGCAAACAGCGGACTCGTCGCCGGGTAGCGCTGCAGCGGTCGCCTGCCAACGATCGATTTGAGTTCACGACCCGTTTGCATCGCCGAGAGCAGCGCCTCAATTTGCTGAAACTCAAATTGCTGTAGCGCACTAACGCCCGCCTGCTCCAACCGAGTGCCGGCGCGAGCCTCCCGCTGCTGATAGATGGTGCTGCCGGCAAAAATGCCTGCTAGTCCGGCTAGGGCTAGAGAGGCCATCAGAACCGTCGAGCCAACGCGAATCCGCTGCGTCGCCTGCTGGTTGGCAGTCGCCAGAATCAGTGCCGCCTGTTTCTCTTGGGTGAGAATCCGCTGCACCTCCTGCTTGGCAAGTTCCTGACTGGCTGCCAAAAACCGGTAGTCCTGGGTGCTGAGATACTTGTCTGCCGCCCATTCCTGGGCTTGCAGCAACGCGGCTCCCCGAAGGAGACAGGCTTCATCGCGTTCCCCCGATGCTCGCCACGCGGCCAGCGCCTGGGCATAGGGACGCAGTTCCGCCAGCGCCTGCTCAACCCACTGCCAGTCAAACACGGCGGCATAAACCCGATTGTGGACCTGCAAATGGGACGTTCGATTCACCACGAGTCCGGTTAGACGTAGCTCCATCTGCTCGCTGCTGCCGTCGCTGGCTAGTCCGCCCATAGGTGAACGTTCTAGAACGCGCTGATATAGTCCCAATAGCTGCCCAGCCTGAGACTCGTTCTGGAGAATTCGGTCACGGATCGTGCGTAAGTGTTCGGGTTCATCCTGCGCTTCCCAGTTGTCTAGAATGTGGTGCTGCACCACTGCTGCAATCCGAACCGCCTCTGTGCCCGCTGCAATTGGGGTATCTAGCTCCTGCACACAGCGACAGACCTTTTGTGTCAAGAAAGGCTGACCACCCGTCCAGTCTAGAATTTCGGCCAGCACCCGCTCGGGCTGCTCTGTTTTTGCCGCAAACCCAGCAGTAAGAGCACCTTTGGCCTGGGCGAGTTCAAAGCCTGTTAGCTCAATTGCCTGCCCAATATTGAACGGGGTGCGATCTTTACTCTGGATAAGGTTAGACGGCGTAGCTACCCCTAGTAAACAGAAAGTCAACCGTTTGTAGTCAGAATTGTCAGCACGATAGTTATAGCAGGCGCGGATAAAGGCAAAGAAATCATCTTTGAAAGTGACGCGCAAGATACTATCAATCTCATCAATGAAAATCACAATATTTTGCGAGAAATGTGTCAGCAGCACATCTTCAATAAATTCTTTCAGCCGCTGCACTGGAGAGAGTAGCTCATGCCGCTGCCACCAGGATTTAAAGTCTATGGTTCGTGTCAGACCCAGTCCTCGAATGAGTTCTGAAACAATTGCTCCATACCACTCCGTTGGGGTGGCATTGCTCCCAATACCGGTGATATCGATGGAGGCACATTGAATACCTTCTTGCTTTAACCGTTTCATCATTTGCACTCGCAAACTGGATTTTCCCATCTGTCGCGAGTTAAGAACATAACAGTAAATTCCTTGTTTCAGCGCAGCGTATAAATCGTGATCAGCCGGGCGTTCCACATAGGTAGGATGTTGATATTCTAGGGAGCCACCAACCTGATAATAGTCGTCACTTAGCATCGGATCAGCCCCATAGGATCACAATCGTTCCTGAAAGTAACGGCGATACAATTCACAGCGAGGTGCCACTAAATCTCCCTGGCGCTGAATCAGCCCCATGCTGTATAGCCTGTAGACATGGGGAATCGGCAACCGCACCGGCTCGATGCTAGACACCGTCTGTTGGACCGCCAGAGCGAGATCAGGAGATTGCTGCAGCGTCAGCCAGTGACGGCGCAGGTGGTCTTCGTAAATACCAGTTTGCGTGGTTGCTTCCGCCAGCAATTGTTCTAGGGGCAAATCGTGGCAGATGACCTGATAGAGCGCCCAGCGAATCAGATAGGGATGCCCACCCACCAACGCCATGAGCTGTGCAATTTCCGTCTGCCCCCAAGGCAGCGCATGTGCCTCAACCAGTGTGGCAACTTGGGCAGGAGTAAACTCACCTAGCTCGACCGGCAGCCCCACATTAAACGGCGACTGGTTGATATCCAGCCGGCCATAATCCTCGGTGGAGTGCGCTACGACTAGGCGTAGCTGTTCCCACAGGTCCAAAGTCTTGGCTTCTTCATGCCAAATCCGCAGCATCGAAAAAAAGCCCTGCGCCACGTCTGGCACTTGAAACAGGCAATCGACTTCATCGAGCGCCAGCACCAGCGGACTCTCAATGGCTTCTAGCAGGTGGTCTTGCACATAGGTCGTGCAATTAAAGATGCTGCCGCGGTCGGGGTCCCAGTAGTTATCGAGATAGGCAGGACGCTGCAACTTCTGGCTAATGCAGGCCGAGAACCAGCGCAGAAACCGATCCAGCGTACCCAGGGCAGTTTCTTCCGCTTGACGCAGGTTGAGCCGCACGGTCCGATAGCCAAGCTGACTGGACCGATCGACAATTCTCGTCATCAGCGAAGTTTTGCCCATCTGCCGGGGGGCTTTAATCCGAATCAGAGCACCCGGTTTTGCAATCGCCTGATAGCAGCGCGTTTCGCCCGCTCGTTCTATGTAAAACCGTGATCCTAGCTTCACCGAACCTTCGGGTATCTCAGGGAGCAGGGTAGCTTCCTCGTTTAGCAGTTGCGTCTCCGGCTGATTGGAGTATTCTGGCGAGGCAGGGTCCGTTACCGTCAGCCGTTCTGACCATTCTGGCGCTATACTCTGCCACTGCAACAACGGCAAACAGTCTCTAAACCATTCAATATCCGCAAGCGGCGTTTGCAGAAGCTGCTCTAGCGTTAACTCTTGGCACCAAATTCGGTACAGGGCGAGCTGCACTAAATAAGGATGTCCCTGAACCAGTGTAGTGAGCTGAGTCACCTGCGACAGAGTCCAGGTGAAGCCATAACGCTGCACCAGCCAATGCACCTGCTCCACCGTAAAGGGTTTCAGCTCAATGGGCAATCCCACATTCAGCGGTGATTGATTAAGGCTAGTGGGTAGCGCCGTCTCGCTAGAGTAGGCAATAATCAGCCGCAGTTGTTTCCAGATAGATTGGCTCTTTGCGGCTTCGTGCCAAGTCCGCAACAGTCCCAAAAATTCGTTGGCCAACTCGGGCGACTGAAAAACCTGATCCAGTTCATCTAGACTGAGGACGATGGGCTGCGGGCTGTTTGCCAGCAAATATTGCTCGAAGTACACCTTGGTACTGATTTTGCTGCCCAGGGCGTCGTGCCAATAATCGGATAGCTTGTCGGGTAGGTGCAGACCTAAGGTAACATTCACGCAAAGCCAGCGCAGCAGCAAATCTAGGTTTTGCAGCACCGTCCGATCGGCAAGCTGGAAACTCAGGGGCAACGTTCGGTATCCTAACTGTTCTGCTTGGTGGAGAATCCGCGCAATCAGCGAAGTTTTGCCCATCTGTCGCGGGGCTTTGATCCGGATCAAGGCTCCTGGCTGCGTAATCATCTTATAGCAGCTCGATTCTGCAGCAGCTCGCTCCACATAAAACAGGGAGTTCAGGGAGACTTGCCCTCCAGGCAGCTCAGGTTCTAGGATTTGAGCAGCACTGACTTCCTCTTCGAGGTTGGGCTGGGTGTAGTCTTCCGGTTCTAGTGTGAGCTGGAAGGCTCGAAAGCAGCTTTTGAGCGTCTCTTTATCAACCCCCGTTTCCGCCTTGAGCATGCGCACTAGCGTATCCACCGAGAGTTGGGTATGCTCGCTCAACTGTTCTAGGGTATAGCGATTTCCCCCATTCTGCTGAAGTTCTGCAGCGGCTCTGGCCGCCAGAAACTTCTCCAGCCCTTGAGCGGACAAAATTACACCTCGTCGGCGTCTATGGGGGGGACGATTGACCGGCATGGGTACACATGGGTACAGCTATTGGAGCACAGGTGTTGCAACCGACAGGTGGCTAAACTAAACCGCGATCTCCGAACCCACATGGAGCGTAGAGAATCATTCTGAACATCGCCGACCAGCGCTGGAGAAACAGTTGTAGCCAATCGTTTTCCTTCAGGGGTCTCTAGCGGCTAAGCCAGCTCCACCGAGACAGACTCGATCGGTAAACCCTGATCCGCAGATAAGCAGGTTACTTTCCAAGATAAACGAGGTTTTCTGATTTTAGGTGGAGTTTAAGTCGCAAGCCGTTGCCCTGACAACAAAGTTTAAACCCGCACCACATCTGACTTGGAGCACCGCATCCGCCAATTTGCTTAAGTGCTGCTTAAGTGCCTAAACTGCGATTGTTTCTCTGCGGGAGCGGGGTGATACTGACTACAGTTGTTTAGCCCCCCTATCAACACGGATGAAACTCACTTATCGCGGTATCGCTTACACGTCTCCTGCTGCTTCGGTTTCGCTGCAATCGACTACGGCTGTGCATCTTCGTCAATATCGAGGCGTATCCTACACGGTCCAACCGGCTCAGATGCTGCTGCTGCCTCAAGTCGCCGAAAACTTAATGTATCGAGGCGCGTATTACCGATCCGCCACCCCGACAAGGACGCTCAGTTGGGCAACGGCTTAACCCTCGGGCTGCAAGTATGTCATCTAGTTAAGCTGTTTTATCGCCCTGCTCATTGCTCGGTTTATCGCACTATGACTCGCCCTGATCATCGAGTCTAGAACCAGGGTTCGTATAGGTTCGTATAGGTTTATATAGTTCTGCATAAGCTCGCATAGTTCGCATATCCATAAGTTCCAGCCCGCTTGGTCTGCTAGCTGCAGCGCTAGGCACATGATAGAGATCCTGTCGGCAAGCTCGTGATTTAACCGAGGCGACTTTAAACCCAGGAGCGACCCCAAGCGCTAGCTCTCTATACCCGCTGAGTTATTCTCAATCTAATATTGATCGCGAACTGAGCGAGTCTAGAACATCATGGGCACGCCTCTCCCTGTTCCTTCCATTTGTTCCTTCCATTCTGGGATTGTCAAAGCGATGGAGGGGTTCCAGATCCCTCCTGGAGGCTCCTCTGTCGCCTAGATCCCAAAAACAGCACGCTTTTGCTTCCCCATTCCCCTGGGTCACGATCCAAGGTTCTAGATGACAACCAATCAGATGCCGAGCTGGCTGCGCGATATTTCTGCCTCTAACGCTGATGCTCATTGAGCCTAGCCCCCGCAGCTTGAGAGACAGATTCATCAGCGCCATCCAGTTTGATCAGCGGCATCTGAGGAGGGCAGGGAGTCTCAACCTGCCCTTTATTGCCGTTGTCTGGCGTTTTCCCCTCCACGCCTTTCTCACGATGGAGTGTCTTCCCATGTCCTCTTCTACCGTCATCAACTCTGAACTCGCCGCCTGCTGGCGCAATGATCTCTCGTGCTGGATCGATCATCTGTTAATTCATCTTGATGCCCTAGAGCTGATTCTGAAAGCCCACCCCACCTCTCCGAAGCAGTCTCATTCGCTGGCCGCTCCAGAAGAACCAGCACTCCAGCAGTTACTGCAGCAGGCAGTTGGCAACCTGCGGAATTCGACCCTGCCTCATTTCTTGCAGGTTACGCTCTATTTGCGGCTAGGCTGTCTCGCGATTCAGTATCGAGTGCTGACAGAACAGCGCGTCGCTCTCGGCAACCTCTACCACCTGCTGCTGCAATGGTTGTGGGAATGTGACCCAGATTGGTGGGAGCATTGCCAACTTACAGCGCAGGGCATCACGTCCTCTAATCGGCAGATTCAAGCGTTGCTGCAACCCATAGAAACAGTGGGTGCCAGTGTTCTCGGAGCACCCATCTCTGATCCCGGTATCCCGGAACTGGGAGAGCAACTAGCTAGCGGACTGCAATTCAGCCAATTTGGACAACACTTCCTGACTATGCACAGCCGGTTTAACGCCTAGAAACCGTTCCCGCAGGATGCCAGCAGGATCAATGATGTAGGTATGCCGCAGGGAGGCATAGCCAAGCCATGATCCGTAAGCCTGACTGACGGTTCCATCGACATCGGCCAGCAAGGGAAACTTCAGCCCTTCGGAATCACAAAACTCTTCATGGGAGTCCACATCATCGGCGCTGATCCCGATAATTTGTGTGTTGCGAGCAATGTACTTGGGCAAATCCTGCTGAAACCGCCGTGCTTCTAACGTGCAACCCGGCGTGAAATCCTTGGGATAGAAATACACCACCACCCACTGCCCGCGATAGTCACTTAGAGAAATCGTTCCATCTCCTGAGTTTGTCGGCAAAGTAAAGTCTGGAGCGGGTTGATTTAGAGGCGGCTGAGGTCCTCCTAGGGCCAAAGCAGGGGCAGTAGCACTCAGCGAGATTGCAAGCAGCAAGCCCCAGAGATAGAGTCCCTTAAGGAACGTCTTGAGTAGAGTCCGACGCGACAAATTCATAGGTACAGGAGAGAGCAATGGCAGAAACAGCAGACGGGGGTTAACGGAAGTCAAACCAGAGAAGACAACAAAACCCAAAGAGCCATGAAGCTGTGGTTTTTCTTAATACTGTCTTCCTTAATATAAGTTTACAGTAGGGTTGCTTATTCAGATTCGGTACAGGTTGCTTGGTCAATTGCCCGACGAGTTGCGTTCTCCCCTATAGCTTGCGCCATTTCCGAGATTTACACTCAATACCCTGTAGAGCGGCATTTAGAACGGCATTGCTGCAAAAAAAAACAGGCACAGCTTAGCTGCACCTGCCTTCAGTACCCAAGTTGAAACTAAGGAGCAGAGACGAGATGGATGTCACTCGGTTGACTCCTGCCTACTGCGGCGGCAAGATCACCTGATCGACCGCATGAATCACGCCATTGGTAGCCACAATATCGGGCTGAATCACGGTCGCATTGTTCACGGTTACGGCGTCTTCACTCACCGTGATGGTCAGGGGTTCACCCGCCGCAGTTTCTACCTCACCCGAGCTGAGGCTGCTCGACAAATAGGTACCCGGTACAACGTGGTACTTGAGCACTTGCACTAGCGTTTCCCGGTTTTCCGGTTTCAGCAGCTCTTCAACGGTTCCTTCGGGCAGAGCAGCAAAGGCTTCATTGGTGGGAGCAAACACGGTGAACGGACCTTCACTTCCCAATACCTCAGCTAGTTCTGCTTCAGTGAGGGCAGCGACTAGCGTGCTAAAGGTTTCGTTTGCTGAGGCAATCTCCACAATCGTGCCACTAGCGGCTGCCAGATTCGAGGGTTGGGCAGGGGTGTCTGCTGTCGGTTGGGGAGCAACAGGGGTCGTCTCGGTGATCTCAGCAGGTGCTTCTGGGGTCTCAGAAAGATCTGGGCTAGGGGCTTCGAGTTCAGACGAGGTTTCTGGCATTTCGGTCGTGGGAGTTTCGACTCCGACATTCATCTGAGCGGCTACCGGCAGAGCCACTGCAACTCCTGCCACTAGCAGGCCGGCAAGGCTGATGGTGCGCTTCGCGAAATGGATCATGCTCAGTGAGTTCATGGAGATGAGCCTCCTCATGTAAAGGAATTGTAAACTTACGTTTCGTAATATGACGATCCCATAAGTCAGCGGTTCCCGGTCGCTTCATAAAATCTTTATATCGTTGGTAGAGGATTAGGTTTGAATTTCAAAACTGCTGCGGTTTTTACAGAGATTTGTGATTCAGGGTACAGAGAGCCATAGAGCAGAACCAGCAACGGCACAAACTGCTGACGTTAACTTCCTCAAGGGCTGCTGTGCCTAACTATCAAGGCAATATGGTCAAGACAACACGGTATGCCGGCCAATGCCTGGAAAACTGCTGTAACGTGAAATTGACCCGGCCAATACGGTCAATACCTCAGGACAAACCATGCTAGAGCTATATCAATTCGAGCTTTCTCACTACTGTGAAAAGATTCGCCTGATTCTGGACTACAAAGGATTGCCTTACCGCAAGGTCGAAGTTACACCAGGCGTGGGTCAACTCGACCTCTATCGCATGTCTGGGCAGCGGCAGGTGCCGGTCCTCAAAGATGGAGCCACGGTGATTGCCGATTCCACTGCGATTGCTCTGTATTTGGAACAAACCTATCCCGATCGCCCGATTGTCCCAACTGATTCGCAGCAGCGGGCGCTGTGTTTGCTGCTGGAAGAGTGGGCTGATGAGTCGATTGGTCCCAATGCCCGCAAAGTAATGCTGGGAACCTTCAGTCGAGATCCGGCATTTCGCAGCGCTATTTTGCCGTCCTCAGCCCCTGGCTTTTTAAAGTCCATTGTGGAGGCGGTTCCTCGGGAAGCGTTGGATGTGCTGAGTTTGGGAGCCGGACTGGGTCCAGATGTGATACAGGCAGCTCGTAAGGCCATGCAGCAAAATCTGGAATCGCTGAGCGTCTTGCTGGCTAATCAACCTTATCTTGTCGGCGATCGCCCCACGCTGGCTGATTTTGCCGTAGCAGGGCTAACAATGTACGTGAAATTTCCGACGGGAGCCTATCTCGATTTACCAGCAACGTTGAAAGGGTTAGGGGTGCCCGGTTTAGCCGACAACCCTGCCTACTCTTCGTTTTGGTCTTGGCGCGACCGCCTCTACGCCGACTACCGGAAGCTGGGCAGCGACCCGACTGCCTCTGGTTCAGGACCCACTTCTATTGATATCGAATGATATTGTGTGATATCGGCATGATATCGAGGGATAGCAGGTAGTCAGCGAGCTTCCGCAACTAGTCGTTCCGGTGTTGCTGTCCGGCTTTAGGGCATCGCATTTAGCAGTAGGGTTCGGGCAGGGATTGAGCCGATCTGAACCGGTTCCCTACTGCTGCAAGGATAGCGAAAGCCAAATCACCCTCAGATCACGAAACCCGATCACGATAAAGAGTTACACTTCATTGCAAATTGCAATAGAATTGCCGCCCATTATGTTACGTTCAATAGCGTTGAATGTACCGTTCAGCGTTCTTGAGAGAGGAAGACTGCCTTGATCACGAATCTAAAATCCATTTCAGAGTCACCCTTGCGTGAAGATTTCAGTGAGTACGTCGCTCATCTCCAGCTTCACATGGCGTTACAAGCTCGTAATCTAGTACCGCGACTCACCCAAACCGCCGATAGCCGGGAGCAGCTTCTGCACCAAACCCAGGCTGATTTCGAGAAATTTGTTTCTCGTCAGGTTCTTTAAATCTAGTCAAAAAACACTAAACCGAGCCATTTAGGGATAAGATTCAACCTATTAGCTCAGCTTAATATCAACCTTGTTAAGTCAGAGTGCTACTGCTCTGGCTTTTTTGTGCTTTCTGGAGCTTCTCTGCTCATTGAGGTATCGATCGTAGAGAAGCTGTGACCGACTCTCACACTGACTCTCACACTGATGCGCTCACCGGAGCGGGTTCATACAAATATTCAAACCAGTTGCCGTCCGGGTCGCGACCATAAAACGATGCCGTGCCGTCTCGGTGGTCGTGGATAGCCGTTAGATGAACTCCGTTGGCTTTGAGCTGTTCATAGGCCGCTTCAACTTCAGCCCGGTCGTGGAAAATAAACCCGAAGTGAGGTCCTGCCTGCTCGTACTGCGGACTCAATAGCGCTAACCCATCTTCACCAGCCTTGAGGTAGGCCCAATCGGCATCCTTCCAGACTAGCTCCATCCCTAAAGATTGATAGAACTGAGCCGCGCGATCGAGGTCATGCACACAGATAGCAACGTGACCAATACGCTTGAGTTTCATAGAGCAATCTGGCAGCAAATCAGCGGTTTCCAGCCTCCATTGTAAACGAATTGTAAATGTGAACACTCCGCTGTATCGAGGATGAAGCATCAGAGCGGCCCGCAACTCAGACGATCAATTCACGGTAAGCTGAGGTGAGATCACCTGAGCTAGCATAATGGCTTTTGGAGGCATCTGGAGTCATTCCTGGTTCGCCGAGAGGCAGTATGCTCGGTGCAGCCCATCTTGACCCAGAATCATGATTTGCCAGTCCCTAACTCTTGTTTCTACTCTTTTGATGAGATTGAACTTAGATTGAATGCTATGGTCTCTATAATTCAACCTCTTGCCCTGCGAGGGGTAGTCGTCACTCTCTTGAGCTGCGGCTTGTGGTTGTGCAGTTGGGTAATAACCCCTGCCGCTTTAGCCCTAACCCAGATTCAGCTCACAGAGTTGTCCTACCATGAGTGTCCTGCCGATCTCGCAGAGGGAGCAATCACCTCGGGCGGTACCGCCATGGCAGCCAACTGTTTCATCGTTACCGGCAAAACCAACAACCCCTCGGGCAAGCCAATCTACAATGCCGATATTTATGGTCGGATCTACGACGCCAACGATAACCCAGTCCTGCAAAATCGTACCCGCTTAGGTGCCATCGACGAGGTCCCGCCGGGTATCGGCACCTTTGAACTACGAATTTCGGTGCCGGTCAATCAACCTACGCCACTGAAGCTTGAGCAGTTTAAGGCCTCTGGGTTTGCAGGGACGGTACGGCGTTAAGTGAGGCAGACTGGCTCGGAGGCTGCATCGACCGCAACACCACATCCAAAAGTCCGGGAAAGAGTTCATCTAGCTCACGGCGGCGCAGGGAATTCAAGTGTTGCGTTCCTTCCTTGCGGCAGTAGAGCACACCCGCTTCCCGCAGTACCCGAAAGTGATGCGACATGGTCGAGCGAGGCACAGCGCAGTCAAAGGCAGCGCAGGGCAATTCGGGTTGCTCGGCTAATCGTCTGACAATTTCGAGGCGTACCGGATCCCCTAGAGCATAAAGGACACCCGCCAAGGAAATCGCTTTAGAATCGGGATGATAAAGCGGTCTCATAACATGACACTGCACGAAGATTGAAGAGACGGTTGAAGACAGATGGCATAGGGCATTTATATGGCATTCGCAGGGTATACACAGTTCCAGACTTTGGGAGCTATAGGATACCCATGCAGACAATATCTATACAATATCTATCTTGTCCATCTATATCCATCTATACAGTATCCGTACTGTACAGGATTGATGCGATGCAGTGCCTGTACTATCCAGTTCCGTACTGCTCCGTACAGCACAGTACCCCTATAGCGCCTTACAAGTCACCGATTTGACTCGCGGTGCTGCCATACTACAGAACTGGCTTAGATCCAGGACCTGATAGGAAGAGACCCACTGCAATTGGTAGCGCTGCACTAGACTGGAAGCAAAGCCGAGTCGAGAGTCAGTCTCAGGGTCATTCACACTAAGATTGAGCGGGACCCTACCCAAGACTATACCTACTTCTATTCAGCCTTCCATTCAACCGACTTGACGCAACTCTAGTTGCATTATGGCACAGAATTCACTATATTTTAATTATTCGAGATTATTGAAATATGGAATAATATCGAGATACGAAACGCATAGATACGCAATAATAGGTACGGATTAGATAGATACAGATTAGAGACAGACTAGATACAGACTAGATACGGAACAGTAAGGAGGCAGTTATGTCATCCGTCAATGCAGTGACCGACTCCACGTTTGAGCAAGAAGTTCTCAATAGCGAGCTTCCCGTTCTCGTTGATTTTTGGGCACCGTGGTGCGGTCCCTGTCGTATGGTTGGTCCCGTAGTAGAAGAAGTGGCAACTCAATTCGACGGTCAAGTGAAAGTTGTGAAGTTAGATACGGACCAAAATCCAGGCGTTGCCAGTCAATATGGGATTCGCAGCATTCCCACTTTGATGATCTTCAAGGGTGGCCAGAAAGTTGATATGGTGGTCGGTGCTGTACCCAAATCCACGATTGCCACTACCCTGGAAAAGCACCTATAGCTTTTCTGTGGGGGTAATGGGCGATTACCTGTTAGCCACCTAGATCAGCAGGTTTAGTATTCCTGCTGAGGGAATGAATTAGCCGGGAAATCGTTATTTCTTTTATTTCCCTTGAGGAGTAATCTCCCGGCTATATCCCTAGTACATAATGCTGCTAATGAGTGCGGCTAATAGTAGTGCAGCTGATGGTGGGGCACGGGATTGGCATGCCTTATGCGAACGAGCGGACGAACAAAACCGCAGCAAAAGCAATTAATCCATAGAATGTCACTGTACCCACAAGTAGCCCTAGGTCAAAAAGACGCAGTGGCTGATCTAGAAAATCGTCTCGCTCTAGAGATTTCACGTGATTGTGGTATGGAATCAGAACGGGAATCAGGAGAAAAAGACCTGCGGCAATAGAACCTAAGCCAATCGCAGTCGCAATGCCGCGATTAACTATCGGACTATTAGCAGGGAAAGAGCGATTGATCGCCTGAAAAATACTAGGAAATGCAGCCCCAAAGCCAATCAGCCCCAGAGAAGTTTGAATCCAGCTTGCTAGGGTGCGTTCGGCGGCTTGGCGGTTGCGTTCTTTGGCTAACTCAGTTGTGTCGTTGGTGGGTTTGTGGGACGGCATAACAGGCAGCAAAATCTAGGCTCCGGTTCTACCCTATCGTACTGAGCGACACCTCTTGCAGTGGGGGATGCTGGGTGCTGCTTAAAACTCGTTCACAGCCGTTAAGACTCTGCGATTGCTATACTTGCCCCATTGCAACAACTTCATAGCGCTTCAATACCGCTTCATTTTTGATTTCAACTGCTCTATGCTCATTTCTGCCAGCGTTTATCTTCCCTTCCCGCGACCGCTTGTGTATGCTACCTACCGCGACAAGTTGCCGCAGTTGGTGAATTCTATGTCTACAGTGAAGCGGCTGGTGTTGAAATCGCGGCAGGAACAGGAAGGAGTGGTATACCAGCAGTATGAGTGGCACGGCAGTGGCGACATCCCAGCCATCATGCGGGCCTTCCTGAGTGAAGAATTGCTGACTTGGACCGACAATGCAGTCTGGAAAACCAGTGACTTCACCGTTCATTGGACAATTCATCCCCATGCCTTCACAGAGGCGGTCTCTTGGTCTGGAGTCGATCGATTTTGGGAGGATGGCGAAGGCACTCGGATTGAAACCAAAGGAGAACTCAAAATTGATCCGCACCGACTCAAGGGCGTGCCTGGATTCTTGTCTGGGCAGGTCAGCCACTTGGCAGAGGATTTGCTGGGTCGGCAAGCAGAGCCAAATTTTGTGCAGATGAGCCGGAGTGTGCAGTCCTATTTGGAGACAGTGGCGAATTAGACCTTTCTGATCTACCAATTCAATCGGTCAGCACCGACTCTGGCAGGATGATAACCTGCACAAGCTTGGACGGGGCTTCGAGCTGACGGCAGACTTTTGTCACGCCGTAGTGCTATGTCCAACACCAGTGCTCAACAACCATGCCTAGCAACAATAATCAAGCCTCCTGCATAACCGTCTTTCAGCTTGCGCTGGCAAGACCATTACACAGAAGGCTTTTAGGCTCAAAATTCACCCAGCAGTAAACTCTAGAGATATTTTTCCAGGGTATTGGCTAAGGTCGTTTTAGGAACCGCGCCGACTACCATATCTACCCGTTGTCCACCTTTAAAGATCATCAGGGTGGGAATGCTACGAATCCCGTACTTGCTTGCCACATTCGGATTTTCGTCGGTATTCACCTTGACTACCTTGACTTGCCCGGCGTACTGCTCGGCAATCTCGTCGACGACCGGAGCAACCATGCGGCAAGGACCGCACCACGGTGCCCAAAAATCGACTAAGACGGGAACGTCGCTCCCAATGACTTCTTGCTCAAAAGTTGCATCTGTAACTGCGGCTGCTGACATGCCTACAAAACCTTTAGCCTATTGATATCTTGTCAGAATCTTACCATAGCGAAAACGGGAACCTCCGACTAGCTACTCTATACAATCAGACATATTCTGATTAAACCTACTCATCAGCCGCTTTGCTAGTGGATGGGTCGCATCCAAGGCGGAGGTGCATCACCCAAGTCATTGAGAGTCGAATGCGTTCTAGAGTGAACAATCTAGATAACAGAGTGAATAATTTTGAACTTCCCGTCCACTCTCTCTGAGAGAGGCTACGATCTGCGGCATCTCTATCTCTCATTTTTTTTAGCCTTGATCCTCTGATTGGCACTCGGTCTAGGTTGCTCCCATTGCCACTGCGTTCTTGCCTGTTGCTGCCGCTGTCGTGTAAGGAGCTGCCAAGAAAGAGGAACCGCCTGAACGGAAGTCCAGGCGGAGTGTGGTGTGAGGAGTGAACGGAAACATGCGTCTCCGCTTCCTCCATTGTAAGCGACAGTTATTGTTTTTTCGTAGGTCTTCCAGATGGACCCAGATAAACTTATATAACTCTGCTTGACAAGGTGGGCTTACTTACCCATGCCAAGCTGCTGCGCTTTCTGATAAACCTTGCCCTCAGTTAACAACGACGGTGCGATCACCACTTCCACCTGCTGCATCTCGCGGATATTCTTCGCTCCTAGGGTACCCATACTGGTTTTCAGCGCCCCCAGCAGGTTATGCGTGCCGTCATCGAGCTGAGCTGGTCCCCGCAGAATTTGCTCTAGAGTACCAGTGGTGCCGACTCGAATGCGTGTGCCGCGGGGCAACACTGGACTGGGAGTAGCCATGCCCCAGTGGTAGCCACGACCAGGAGCTTCCTGCGCCCGCGCAAACGGCGAGCCAATCATGACGCCATCGGCCCCGCAGGCAATGCATTTACAGATATCGCCGCCGGTAATTAGCCCGCCATCGGCAATCACTGGTACATAGCGCCCGGTTTCCTGGTAATAGTCTTCGCGAGCGGCAGCACAGTCAGCCACCGCAGTGGCCTGAGGTACCCCTACTCCCAGCACCCCCCGCGAGGTGCAGGCTGCTCCCGGGCCAATGCCCACCAGTACCGCCGCTGCGCCTGCCTTCATCAGATTCAGGGCTACCTCATAGGTAACGCAGTTGCCGAGAATAACCGGCATCGGCATTTCAGCACAGAACCCTGCCAAGTCGAGGGGAGTCACCGATTCGGGTGAGAGATGGGCTGTGGAAACCACCGTTGCCTGGATAAAGAACAAATCGGCTCCCGCTTGAGCAACTGCCGCTCCATACTTGGATGCTCCTGCTGGTGTCGCGCTTACGGCCGCAATGCCGCCCTGCCGCTTGATGTCTTGTACTCGCCGCTCGATCAGTTCGGGTTTGATGGGTTCAGCGTAGAGTTCTTGCATCAGCGGCACGAATTCGTGCTTATCAACGCTAGCAATGCGGTCGAGAATGGGATCCGGGTCGTCGTAGCGAGTTTGAATGCCTTCCAAATTTAAGACCCCCAATGCTCCGAGCTGGGATAGCGCCACTGCCATCTTTACATCCACGACACCATCCATAGCGCTAGCAATGATGGGAATTTCTCGTTCAATGCCGCCTAGCTGCCAGCGCGTGTCGGCCAAACTCGGATCGAGCGTTCGCTGCCCAGGAGTCAGCGCAATCTCATCGATGCCGTAGGCTCGCCGGGCAACCTTACCCCTACCAATTTGAATGTCCACGCTTCCTACCCTTCTTAAAACTTTATTAAAGCTAGACTACCAAATTCAGCCGAAACCGGAAGAGAAATTTCAGAGGACCAAGACAAAGCCCCTGGAAATTTCTGTAGCCCAAACTACATCTCGCTGAATTGCTCGAACAGCGCCGTTAAAATCACATTGGAAAACAGAAAGCCTTCAGGATCGCGGAGCCGAATATATCCCTGCTGCGGCGACGCTAATCCTGCATTGCAGGCATTAGAGCTAGACTGCCCCGCTGCAACTACCTCCACCCAGCCCTGCTGCCCATAGGGGTAGAGACACTCCAAAATCTGGCATAGCGCTGCTTCCCCAAACTCCTGCACCAGTTCCGAAATCGCCAACCCCTCTGCCAATCGCAGCCCCAGCATTAGGGTCTCTAGCAGGCGGTCGGTCTCGGAGATGAGTGGACCGTCGATCTGGCCGCCGGTTTGCTGCTGGATTTGCACCCACTGGTAGTAGTCGCGGCGGGTCCGGGGACGGCTAAAGCGCTGCCCCTGTACGTAGCTTGTGGCTCCTAACCCAAAGCCATAGTAAGGGCGATTGCGCCAGTACACGCAATTATGGCGGCACTGGTAACCCGGTTTGGCATAGTTGGAGATTTCGTAGTGCTGATAGCCTGCCGCTGTCAAGGTGCGCTGCGCCATACGGTACATTTCTGCGGTGCTCTCCTCCGTTGGCAGAGGGGCAACACCGGGCCGATACCAGCGCTGAAAGGCAGTTCCGGGTTCAATGGTCAGATCATAGATTGACAGGTGGGTGGGTGCCAGGGCAATAGCCGCAGCTAGGGATTCTTGCCAGCGGTCCAGCGTTAAGTGCGGCAATCCCGAGATTAAATCTAGACTAAAATTGCGAATTCCGGCTCGATTCAGCAGCGCCACGGCTTGGTCGATATCGGTAGGGGTGTGGGTGCGCCCGCAGGCTGCCAGCAGGTCCGCTTGAAACGCCTGCACCCCCAGGCTGACCCGATTCACTCCAGCTGCTCGATAGCCGTGGATTTGCACCCAGTCAAAGGTGCCTGGATCCATCTCTATAGAAATTTCTGCGTCCGTTGCGATCCCAAACTGCTGATCGAGCACCTCCAGAATGTGTCCCAGCTGGGAAACGGTCAATAGCGAGGGCGTGCCGCCACCCAAAAACACGGTTTGTAGGGGTTGCCCCGACGCCGCCACGGTTCGGATTTCCTGACACAGCACCTCAACGTATTCGGCAATGGTGCCAAAGCTACTAACGCCCTGCCGCGCCAGAGGCGGCCGATCACCGACGACAGAAATCGGGAAGTCGCAGTAATAGCAGCGCCGCCGACAGAAAGGAATATGCAGATAGGCCGACGTTGGCTGATGGTAAGCTAACGCGGCTGTACGGCTCTCTTTCGTTGCAGGCTTCGGCTCGTCTGCCGTGAAATGCTTCATGCCATCTACCCGTGAGATGCTTTCCATATCTAGAGAGTGAGCCAAAGCGCTAAATGCATGACATGCACTCAGTTCAATGCAGCGCTCTAAAAGCTAGGAAACGCTATAAAACACTGCCACAGAACACAATTTCACACCATTCAAATTCAGACACATTCAGAGTCAAATTCAGATTCAACTTCAGAGGCAATGCGGAGAATGCCGTGCCAATTGTGAAGGATGGAATAGGGGTTGGAACCAGCCCTCAAGCCAACAAACCGTGGCGAAGGAGGAGCGATATAATGAGGCTGTGCCAACCTGGCTGCTGAGTTGGGTTCTGCACTGCTAGCACTTGTTATGGCATGCTATGGCACTGTTTATGGCACTTGTTAGCCTTGCGAATCGCCTGCAAACGTTTTTCTAATTGGTTCAGAACTTCACTCAGCATTGGTCTGAATCCCTCATGGGATCATTTCCCTAATCATTCTGGATTCAAGTCATGCTCGACGCTATTATTATCGTTTCATTCATCATAGCAGGGGCAGGGATCGGCTTCTACAGCGTTGATTTGCTGCCAACTACCGTTCTGGATCAGGTCACGAACCTGGACGGACTCAGCTCCGTGACGGGTGGCTTCGGGGTCTTGATTGGGCTGGTGTTTGGGCTGGTGGCTCAAACCGCGTACCGCCGGGTCGAACGGAAGGTGCGCCAGATGCCCGTTGACGTGCTGCTGAGTCGATCGGTCGGGCTGGTGCTGGGGTTGCTGGTGGCAAACCTGATGCTCGCCCCCATTTTTTTGCTGCCGATCCCGCGTGAGTTTGCCTTTATCAAGCCCTTGGCTGCTGTGCTGGGCAGCGTCATGTTTGCCTTCTCGGGGGTAAATCTAGCTGATACTCACGGGCGGGCCTTGCTGCGTCTGATCAACCCCAACAGTGTCGAAACCTTACTCGTCGCTGAAGGTACGCTCAAGCCCGCTGCAACCAAAGTACTCGATACTAGCTGCATCATCGACGGCCGCATTGAGGACTTGCTCGCTACTGGTTTTCTAGAGGGGCAGATTCTCGTGCCGCAGTTTGTCTTGCAGGAGTTGCAGCGCCTAGCAGACGGCTCCAACGACCAGAAGCGGGTACGCGGGCGGCGCGGGCTAGATATTCTCAACCAAATGCAGGAAGCGTTTCCTAATCGGATCGCTATTCACCCGGCAGACTATGAGGATGTGGCTACGGTGGACGCCAAGCTGGTGCGGCTTGCCCAGGAGATCAACGGTACCTTGCTCACCAACGACTATAACCTGAATAAGGTGGCTAGCCTGCAGAAGGTGACGGTGCTGAATATTAATGATTTGGCTCAGGCGATGCGTCCGGCCTACCTGCCTGGTGACAGTCTCGATCTGAAGATCCTCAAGCAGGGCAAAGAACCCGCTCAGGGTGTGGGGTATCTCGACGACGGCACGATGGTGGTGGTCGAAGAAGGGGGTAGCCACATCGGCGATGAGTTGTCGGTGGTTGTCACGGGGGCGCTGCAAACCTCGGCTGGTCGGATGATCTTTGCTCGCCCAGAAGCCTCGGTGGTTGCCTAGTGCGTCTTAACCGCAGCAAAACCTGCGTACAATGTCAGCAGGTGGCGTCTGTTCTGTATCGAGTCCGCTACGACGAGTCAGAGCAGTGGAGATTTGTGTGCCCTGTTTGCCTGCCCACCGTCAAAATCAACAATCCGCACTACACCTATGGCGGCACCTGGAAAGCTAAGAAGAAGCGGTAATAGGTGCAGAGCGGCACGGCAGAGCATTGAGGCAACACGGTTCATACCACTTCATACAACAGCGACTCTACATAAGGAGAACCTGACTCTGATGGTGCGGCAACGACAATTGAAGCAAGGATTTCATCGGTTTCATCAATGGCTCCAGCTGGCAGTGTTTCTGCTACTAGCCATCTCGATGCCCCAACTCGCCGTCGCTCAGTCCGAGATTCGGCGCGGTATCTTGCCGGTATCGCGACTAGAAGACTGGCAAAATCAGGAAGATATAACGATTTCGAGCGGCTTTCTCGTCGATCTGCAAAACGACCCCAACTTCGACGGCGACTACACCTACATCGAGCAGATCGCGGCTGGTATTCTAGAAGGCTACACTGTTGTCAATCGTGCCGGCTACTTTCCTGAGAATGCTGGTATTCCCCGCGATCAGCAGCTCGCCCTGGCACAAGCTGTCTACTACTTCTATCTGCTGCCCAACGGCAACGGGCTGATTCTCTACCGCTCGCCCACCGAGAACACCTCACGCTACATGATTCGCAGACCCGGCGTTGGCTTTCTGCTGCGGTAAATTCAGTGCAATTCTAATGACATGGCTATCCGTTGCCTTCATTGCCCGGATCCCTGATCCTAGGCGTCTTACTTTCAGTAGGGTGTTAGCACCGCAATGCCGCGTTAAGACATCCCCCCGAGTGTGTTACGATATGTGGCAATTATGATTGTGTTGGAGAGGTAAACGAACTCATGGAAGTGGCGATGCTGCTGGCAAAACTGCCCGAAGCGTATGCGATCTTTGACCCCCTGGTCGATGTGCTGCCTGTGATCCCGGTATTCTTCCTGCTGCTAGCCTTTGTCTGGCAGGCAGCCGTCGGGTTCAGATAATAAAACCTAGATGAGATTATTCTAAACACTAAGAAAAGGAGCTTCTGATCAGAAGCTCCTTTTTCTTGTTAGGTGATTTGTTAGGTGACTTGTTTTGTCAGGTGATCTTGTTAGGCGGCGAATCGCTGAAGTAACCCCCCCAGCTCTGTGCTATTCCCGCTAGCTACTGCGGGCACCAATTGTCTTCTGAAATGCCGGACGATCGGTGACCTGCTTTAGATAGTTGCCAATGGCTGGATAGTCGTCATAGCCGAGCTTCAGCATCAGGGAAATGTAAGCCAGCATCGAGCCTACCGCTACATCCGCGGCTGTAAACCGATCTCCCACCAAAAACGACTGCTGTTCTAGACAGCGGCTCAATCCAGAAAACAAACGCGGCGTTTCCCGCTCGCGGCTTGTCTCCACAAAAATACCCGGACCCAGCGTGGCATTGGCAAACAGCACCCACTGGGCAATTTCTGCTCGCTGCTGTAGGTCCGCTGGCGGATCGTACTGGTCAGCCAGATATAGCAAAATCGCTCCCGACTCCCACAACTTCAGGTTGCCATCGATAATCGCCGGCACTTTGCCCATGGGGTTAATCGCTAGAAAGTTGGGCTGGAGATGTTCTCCGGCTTGCAGGTCGAGCAGCACAAACTCGTAGGGAATCTCCAATTCTTCTAGATACCACTGGACAATCGAGGCGCGACTGCGAGCACCACCGTATAGTTTCAGCATAGGTTCAAGTCAATCTAGGTGATGAAAAACAACTAGAGCACCTGGTGGGTATAAGCATGCTGTTTAACATTGTCTTCGGTTTTAACAATTCGTTCCGAGTTGAGGACCCGTTTGCGCTCCGTTGAGTAGTTGAAGTCAGTCTTGGTCGTGCCTAGCGGAATATGGGCTTGGGCCTCGGGGTGATTGCGGTAAGTGCGGGCTGCCGCAATGGCGCGAAAGTCGAAGTCATCGCAGAATTGAGTTTCCGGCGGAAAGCCGTCTGGAAGCTGAGGCTCGGTTCCCACCAGCACGCTACCCAGGGAGGTTGCGCAAGCCCATTCGTAGGAGGTAGGGATGCCTTTCACAAGCGCTTCTAGTGCCGCCGAAGGAATGGGTTCGATAATTTTGACCTGATGGACTTCTCCATCGGCTTTGATAAAGCAGGTGGCTAAGCCAACCACAAGGTAATCATCAGGCGAGACATCAGGAGCGTTGGGATATGGAGTCGCAGTTGCCATAGGTGCCGAAGAGTAGAAAGTCGTAGAGAGTCAATGAAAGGCTCTAGACAAACGATTCAGACGCCAGTCTCGCAAAATACCAGCCGCTACTCTGCCCCTGAACCGCTTTCAGTTTGCATTCTACCCCGTTCTCATCATCCTCAGTGCGGCATTTCGCTGGCACCCTTCAGTCATACGGCTTTGCCGTTTTGGTCAGGATGTTAGCAGTGATTCTCTGCCGTTTCGCTGGCAGCAATGGCAACGGGGTCGGGGGCGGTCGGTGCTCGTCGGGCCCGAAACATGCCAAATCGACACAGCCCGGTGCCAAAGGCGAGACGCATCAGCAGCAGAGTTGGCACCTCACGCAAGGATTTGACGAAGCCTGCAACTCCAAACCGGAGCCAACCTTCTGGTCGCACCACACCTTGCCAGATCGAATCGAGCCAGGAGGGCAGCGTGGGTTCCGTCCAGTCGGCTGTGATTACCTCTCCTGCCACCCATCCAGTGGACTGCAACTGCTCGGCAAACCCTTCAATGCTGGCGAAGGCGGGATGGGCCCATTGATCCAGCAGTTGCCGCATCACTAGGCTTTCCCAAAGATTCAGCGGCTTCTGGCGATCATCTCGCTGGTTCCAATCAGCCACGACCAAAATCCCTCCCGGTTTCAGCACTCGCAGCAACTCGCGGGCGAAAACCGCTTTGTCTGGCATATGAGGTCCCGCCTCGATGGACCACACCACATCAAAGCTAGCGTCAGGAAATGACATCGCCATGGCATCATCTACCTGAAACTGAACCGGCAGATCAGCAGGAGTCAATTCTTGGGCCCGTTTGACCTGCTGCGGACTGATGGTAATGCCAGTGACGGCAAATCCGTAGTCGCGGGCCAAAATCCGGCTACTGCCGCCAATGCCGCAACCTACATCGAGAACAGTAGTACCCGCCGGAAGTTGGTCTAGCCCGCCCCAGCGCACCATTTCATGCACAAAGTCAGCTTTTGCGACTAGGAAATCTTTACGCCGAGGCGGTGAACCGTAGTGCCCCAAGTGGATATGTTCACCCCAGTAGAATTCTAGAATGCCGTCTTCCGTCCATTGGTCGTAGGAATGAGCAACCGATTCAGCGGACTGATAGCGACGGGCCGTTAGCACGTAAAGGGCAACCCCTACCGTCAGCACGAGCATTCCCAAGAGAGGCAATAAAGGCATAGTGAAGAAACCAGAAGTACCAGAAATACCAGAGTAGAGCGTAATCGGGGCCCATCATACAGCGCGTCAGCGGTCATCGTAGCAGTCATCATGAAGCAATCAACTCGCTGCTGGTTGGACCGGCATCAGTCTCTAAATGTCTATTCCCATATCTATAGTCTGCGCATCTTTGCTGAGCAATTCAAGTTGGATGGCACGTCAGGGTGTCATGTTCCAGTCACCTTTGCGGTTCAAGCTAGGTACACGATAGCGTCAGGCGTGCCCCGAAACTAGCCCAGAGAGCGATCTAGGAAACTCGACCGCTCCTGGCCTCGTCTGAACGCTTCAGCTTGGGAGACACCATCTGAAGTCCACCGGGATTCTAGGGATTCTACAGAGGAGGGGATATGGCCAGATCGAACGTGAGTTCAGGGGTTGGGTATACGCTAATTGTGCTAATTGGCATCCTGTCGTTTCGGGCCTTCGCCGGATTTCTGTCCCCCAACTTCGATGCTGACCAAGCGGTTCATGTGCTTATGGCCTATGATTTGCAGCTTCCTGAAGACTGGTACTATTGGGGGCAGAATCGCCTGGGTAGTCTTCTGCCTATTCTCAGTCATGGGCTGCTTCAGGTTGTGCCTCTGACTCCCATACAGGCAGTCTCCTTTGTGCAATATGGGTTTGTGATTGTCGGATTTCTCTGCTATGCCAGTTTGCTCAAGCGACTCTGTTTGAAGGTCATTTTTGCGCTGATTTGGTTTCTGCCGGCTGCCCCTTTCCAGAAGCTAGTTGAGGTAGCGCATCCTTACGCGCCCCAGTTTGCGTTGCTAGGCATTGCGCTGGTGGCTGCCCATCGCCTCGCTAGGATGACAGAATCGACCCTCCTGCCGAGAATGCTTTTGAACACCCTGATCATCCTGAGTTTCACCCTGAGCATCTGGGTTTCTGACCTATCCTTGCTGCCTGCTGGTGTTGCCGCCGTTTGGGCCAGCAAATCAATCCTGTCCAATCACAAGGGGTGGCGACCGCTAGGGCTGGAGTACCTGTGGCAGCATCCGCTCTGTTGGTATAATGCGCTGCTACTCGGCTTAGCAGGAGCGTTTCTGGTGTACGTCAAATCCACTGCTTCCCAACGGGACGAGAACTATGGTGTGTTCGCCATTAACGGCTTAGAAAGCATGGGACAGATTATCGGTTCTGTTCTCAGCAATATAGTCCGTACCGTACTATTTCAAGTCCATCATCCTATCTTGAGCCTCTACTGCTTGGCGAGTTTAGTTGCCATAGGATCACTGTGTTTCTATTTGCAAAAAGTATATCAAAACACGTATCCATTCTCAGTTCAGTGGTTGTCATTGTTGCTCGCTACAGCCATCAGTATGGGCATTTCGATTCTGCTATCCCGCTGGACCTTGATTCAAGGAGTTCCGGCTCGCTATTTTATTGGAATGTATCTGTGCGGCTGGCTAGCGGCACTACTGACGGTTGATCAACTCGCGGCGACCCGCCAACTTCCTCTAGGGAGCTTACATCGCCTGACAGCATTGCTCTGCCTCACCGCTCTGCTGGGTAGCTTGAGTTTGCCGCCTTACGTATTCACCCTTGACAAACCTCCCTCGCGTCTGGCTACGCTGCAACCGCTGGCGACGATAGGAAAAGCAGGCTTGATTGGGGAATATTGGTCGTCCTATCTCTTGTGTATTGCTGCACCTGAGCAATTGAGCTGCACCCCGCACGATCAAGACTTTGCTCGTTGTCCTCGCTGTGTGCAGCAGGTGTTGCAATCGCCAGTGATTTATCTGGTGAGTAAGGGCTGGTTAGCAGCATTCCCTAGGGAGTTGGAGCAATTTGGTCAACGCCTGCGTCAGCAGCAGCCTGCTCAGCCAATTGCTGGATACTGGATGGCTCCCTACCGAGTAGTTTCAACTACGAGACAGTGAACGCTACCGGCTAACTAGCCTCATCTCTCCTAGTCTCTGCGAGTAGTCGCTTGGTTTTGGCAACCCGTAGCCGTACCTGCTCGAGTTGAGATTGGTAGGCTGCCTGCTGCTCGGGAGATTCGGGCGTCTGCACCTGCAACATCTGCTCGTAGCAGTGAAAAATCTGGAAGGCATAGCTCGACATAGCCCGCTGATCAGCCGATAGCGCTTCGATGCGGCTGACTAACTCGTCACAGGTTGCGGTAGCTGGCAGCCCAAAAACATCGGCATAGAGAGGTGGCAGAGGATCTCGCCGGTGCCGCAGCTTCTCCAGCAGAGTGGCTGCCTCGGTCGAGAGATCTCCATCAAAATCAGCCAACATGTTCAGTAGCTTTAGCAGCATTCTGGACTGTTTGCGAGGCAGCATGGTCATAACTGAGAGTGGCAGTCAAGTGGCAGAGCTTACGAATAGAGCAATTTCAATGCACAGATGCAGTGCATAGTGTACTACAAATCGCTCCCATTGGAGGAATCTCAGCCAGCGATAGATTGGGTGCCACTTCTAGCGCCAATTAGAGCCAGAAGATAAAGCGTGCAATCAGAGCAACATTCGACATAATGGAACTCCTGTCTTGCATTCATTCCTTGGACTGATCTCCATGAAGCTCGTTTTCTACTGCTATATGGCCAAGCGGCCTGTGGAATTTTCCTCCTCTAATCCAGAGCATGATCTGGAATTATTATTCTTTGCTACACCCCCTGTTCCAGGGCAGCGCACTCAATTACGGGGTATGGCTCAACCCGTTGTGATTACGGCGGTGAACCATTGCTGGATGACCCTGGAATTGGCCCCTGTTGCCTCTGTCGCGGTTGATTGGGAAACGTTGCCTCATTCCTAGAGCTGATTCCTAGCCAGAACAGCAAGCAAACCACCCCGGTCGCTCAAGGCAGTCCGTCCTCCTAATAGGGACTAATTGCACCGATTACGTCTCAATTTGGAGGTAATCTAGGGCAAGTTGCAGGGTTTTGAGATCGATTCGGTAGGGGTCTTTCATAGGCGACCGCAGTGGGCTACGGGGCTTGTTGCTGAAGTCCAAATAGCGCAGCGTTTCTGGCGTGATCTGCCCACGGACAGCGCACCACTGACCGTTGAGCAATGGCGCAAACCGGCGGTAGGTTGCCAAACAAAAGCTAGGAGATAACAGCTCGATGAGCTTTACCCCGCTTCCAGGCTGATCAGAGGTTTTCAGACCTTGATGGTTGAACAGTAAGTTGCTGGTGCCGGCTCCATGAACAGCAACGACCGCTTTCGCATTCCGGCAAATGGACCACTTTTCGCTGGCGGGCAGATCTTCGAGATAGTACATTGTAAAGCCCCGCTCTTGCAAAAACTGGCTGACTTCGTCGTTGTTGCTCAATCGCCGATTGCCTTTGCGAGCAATGAACACGCGCTCAGGTGTGTTGGGATTATAACCTTTGATGTCAATACGATTAAATTGCTCTGGCTGAATGCTATCTAGTCCCCAATAGGGCGTAACCTGAACAACATGGCCATGAACATCATTATCTGTGCAGATAATTGGAATACCTAATGTACCGTAGATATCATACGGAAGTTTGGAAATATGCTCACGTAAAATAACGTGAATTTTGATCTCCTGATCAAAATGTCGTGAAAGTAGCTTTTGTACCCAGAGAACAGCAGTACACACATTTTCAAGAATATGGGCAATGTTTTTATCGGTTTCGTATCGAGCGTCAAAAACAAATTTTCCCGATAAATCTAGAGTTGAAGTATCTTTGAACGGACGAGTCAGGCTACGATAAAGCTTCCATTTGAGAGTTCCATTTTGTCTGGCACCTGTATTTCCTGTGGCAACACGGATCTGCACATCAACGGCAGGAGAGTGCTCCTCTGGTAGATAAATATGCTCAATAGTGGGAGTGTAGACATCGGCAATACAGGTCGGATAAGCAAACATCATTGTTGGTTTCATCACATATCCGGGAACCTGTTCATGAAGTTGGATATCCATTTTGTATCCCTATAAAATAATGTTGCCAGTTTCTAGAAGATGGTTCATCTATGCAGCCTGCCTATGTATAAGCGGTAATAGAACCATATACACTTCAATTTTTGATGTAATCATTCACCTTCTCACAGCCATGGAAAACTAACGAACTTAGCCTACGTGAGTCGCAAGAGAACTGAGGAGTTGAACTCAGGCTTTAAGTAATCAATGCAACAATACTAAAAGCCCAAACAAAAGCACCCATCAGAATCTATCTGTGATTTACAGTGACTGAGGTGCTACTAGTGCCACTACTGAAGCAGAAGTCTCTCAGTAGGCGAGTATATTCCAAATCTGCCGTGTTCTCAAGTTTACATTAGTTCACGGACGCAACTTTTATTAAATCTGAATGAATATGAAAAAAACATGAATTCCAAGCGCAATTCCCGAAATTCATGGAGTTTGTCAGGTAGACTGAAACAGATCCATATTCCATGTTGAAACTGAACAATCTAGATAAAAATTTTATACAAGCTCATCTAGGCATTCAGTATCGATAAGTTTATCGCTTTCCTCTGTGCCTACCGGATTAGCAGCCGAAATTAACCCAGATTCATCTTCTTAGCTCATCTTTGAATCGTAGAGCAATATGAATAGATTAGTATGAACAAATTGGTATGAACAGATTAGTATGGAGAGATGAGTATGGAGCAGTTAGATTCCAGCCCCATCGTTGTGGTTTGTTCAGCAGATGAAAACTATGCGATGCCCATGACTGTAACAGTCTACTCTGCTCTTGTTAATTTGCGAAGTCAGCAGTCCAAGATTCTGCTATTCATTCTAGATGGTGGTATTCAAGAGTCCTCAAAGCGCAAAATTGAGCAGTCTCTTCAATCCCCTCAGCTTGATCTTCACTGGATCAAAATCGACCGAAAGCAGTTCAACCAACTCCCAGAAACGAAGTACCTGACCCTTGCCACCTACTATCGCCTATCTATAGCAGAAGTCTTGCCAGAACAATACCTCAAGGCAATTTATCTAGATAGCGACATGGTTGTCCTAGGGGATCTGCAAGAGCTTTGGGCTATTGACATAGCAGATAACCATCTTCTAGCTGTTCGTAATGGTAACCAAATCGCGACAGCACCAGGATTAAGCAACTACAGGGAATTGGGATTGCCCGCTGATGCGCTGTATTTCAATGCGGGTCTATTAGTAGTCAACCTACCAAAGTGGAGAGCAGATCATATTGGTAGAAAAGCCCTTGAGTTTCTGGCAAAGAACCAAGCAACTATTCAAGAGCATGATCAGGATGCGCTGAATGCGGTATTGGCAGGCAAGTGGCAAGAGATTGATCCTCGCTGGAATCAACTGTCTCAGCTTCATGTGATTCCACCAGAAGCTGGTTTTTTCGATAGCCCAGAGCGACATCGCGCTGCTCTGAACGATCCGTGGATTATCCACTATTCTGGTGCAAAGCCATGGCACCTCGGTTGCAACCATCCGGAGATCGCTCGATTTCAGCAGTACCTTGATCAAACGGCATGGGCGGGTACACGAGATAGCCAATGGAAAAGACTAGGCAGAAAGCTGAAGAAGGCAGTTCGCTTCTGAACCTAACTAGACCTTTGAACCCGGCAACGGCAGGCAGTTCGCCCCAAACCCATGCCCTAAGCCACTGAAGCAGACGGACTCTCAAATAATTCGCGGACCGTGTTTAATTCGATACTGATACACTCGGTCTGCTATCTTTTGATCAATCACCTGCCAAATGTAGCGCAGCGGCCGCCCGATATGCATTTCAAGGGCTGACTGACGCAGCCATTGCTCGTATCCTTGCGTGATGGGACCTGCCAGCAGGTGATACCATTCCCGGATAATATGATCAACGGTGTATTCCTGAGCGCGCTGAAAGCTGTTCTCGATCATGGCCAGATAAAGGTCGGGATTTTGCTGAAGCCGCTTGAGCGCTGCAATCGCTTCCTCTGGCGTGCGGACCTCAATGTAGTCCAGCTCGGATTGTCGCAGGTGTTGATAGGCCGGTTCGGGCCCCAAAATCGCGGGACATCCCGCAAACCAGGCATTTACTAACTTCAGTGCTGGCTTTAGTGAAATGTCGTATACCGTGTTATTCCGTACTGCAATCACCACATCGCCCTGAGTATAGTCTGCCCAATCGGAAAACGTGGCTTGCGAATCTTCGGTACTCATCCTGAGCTGTATTCCCAGTTCCCGTAACGCCGACAGGAATTCTGGTGTTCTAAACGGTGCAGCTAAGTTATAGGAATGCCCTTTGAAGACTAAATTTTTCACCATTGCCCCCCGTGAGGCATCCCGAGGACGCAGGTTTGGCTGTGGTCGATGGGGCAAGTAGTGATGATAGGGGTCGCGTACTTGACGATGATTGATCACAATCCATTGATTGCAAAGCTTGGGATAGGGCGTATCATAGCGACAGCTCACCACATAGCTCTTGAACAGAAGATCTTTAGGCTGAAGATAGTAGTAGGGAATAATGCAGATTTGACTGGGAACCGGATCGGATACTAAGTGAGCATCGAGTCCATATCGCTTCAGATCCATAGATCCATAAAAGCCTGCGTAGACCACATATCGTGCCCGGTGACGCAAAGTTCATACAGTGAATCATCAAATGCCAAATCGATGTGATCTGAGCTGACGATGCTAGAAAAATCCAAATCACCATACCACTAGGCTCTGATGTCTCTCAGGGCTTCTAGGGGCTGCTCTATAGCAGCAGCTTTAAGCATAGGAGTATAGCCCAAGTTTTCTGGACCTCCGAATTTGCGCTGGTACACAAGCACAATCTTCACCAAATCTGGAGATTTACATCAACAACATGTAAATCTTTGGAGAAATTTGCAGCAAAAAATGCAAAGTAACCAAAATAACACTATTTCGGACTGATTTATGCTTCGGGAGTGAGATCGGGTTGAGGGAATAACATGCGCATCAGTTGCCGCAACGATTGACTGCGCTGCTCGTGAACAAATACTAGCGGTAATAGAGCCGCGAGCCGCAGCCCGCTAGAGATGACAAATAAACCTAAGAGGCCGCCCGCAATGGGGTACTGAGCGAGCAACCCACCAGCCGTAGTCCCTAGGGCACCACTAATGCCTGCGAGAGCCGCCACAATTCCAAAGTAGGTAGACTGTCGCTGTATAGGAGCAACCCCGATTTGCAGATTGTTGCTGCATAGATCAATGGCTGCCCAAGTGCCACCCGACAGCAAATGCAGCAGCGGCAATCCGAACCAGATCGACCAGCTATTCACCCCGGTCGTGAGCCACAGCAGGGGCGTAATGCCCACCAGCACACCCACCGACAGCAACAGGGGGCGGTTGCCAATCCGATCCGCCAGTTTTCCCCAGAATAGCAGCAGCAGTAGATTGGCTGCCGCGCTGAGGCTGTTGTAGAGGGTGACTAAGCTCAGATCGAGCTTCAGGGTATCTAGCAGGTAAAGGTTGAAAAACGGTGCGCTCAGGTTCACCGCAAAGGTCCAGAGGGTGAGGTAGAGCAGAAAAACTAGAAAATTGGTGTCTTGCCACACGCTAGGCAGGCAGAGTGTTGGTCGAACAGCAGCTTCAGCGGCTTCAGTCGGAGGACTGACGGGTGGACTCACTGGAGGCGCGATCGCATGCTGAACCTGAGGATTAACATCCACCATGAGACTCTGGAACAGGAGGCTAGTGCAGCCCGCTAAAATGCCAAACCCCAAGACCACACCGTAGCCCTGGACCACGCCACCCGACCAGTGGGATACCAGCAGCCCCATCAGAGGCACCGAAGCGAGGCTGGACAAATTAGCCGCACTATTGCGAACGCCAAAGTAGCGTCCTCGCAGTCGGCGCGGCACGAGCACCGCCATCCAGCTTAGCCAGGAGGCACTGCCCAAAGCGCCTAGTAAATGGCTCAGCAAAAGGATAATCAGCGTCAGGCGAATTAACGCGGCACCGTGGCTAGGCTGCCAGCCCAACCAGCTCAGATAGCCAATGCCCGCGGCCAATAGCACCCATAGTGCACGAGACAAGCCGTAAACCCACAGACAATACCAGTGGCGGCTAGTGGTTTGCTCGGAAAAATAGGCACCAATGGGCTGCAAAAGATTTGCCAACTGAGGAATCGACGCCAGTAGCCCAATCTGAGTCGGGTTTGCGCCTAGAGCCAAAAAAAAGCCGCTTAGCAGCGCTCCTCCGGTGGCGTTGGCAAACAGCGTAGCGAACACCCCATCTAGGGTAGAAGCTCGCAGACTGCGGCGGATGGCATCTTTCGAGGTTTTCGGATTGGGTTCAAGGGGAGCGGTAGCGGAATTCACCGGCACCGGGGTAGTATTTGGGGTAGCATCGGGGGTACCGACAGGCGGTTCGATGCCAGCATGAGTCGCAATAGGCGCTTGAACAGCAGTAAGATTGTCTACAACAACGTGCATAAGAGCCGGGTGTTTCGCAGTATAAATTGTTCAGTCAACAGGTAGACCCACAAGCAAACCGATGGTTGCACCAAGCCTCAACCTTAGAGTTGAGTCAACTGATGAACGTAAAGCGGAACGAACAGCTTGAATCGCAGTATGCACGGTTCATCACGATTAACCATATTGACCTTGACACGAAACCGGACGGGGGTAAGCCTTGTTGAGACTAAGAAGTTGAGACTAAGAAACAGGGAAACAAAAAATAAAAATCCAGTATCAATCCCCCTACCCTACCCTAGCTTTGCCAGTTTGCAAATCTTTTTGAGCATAGATAGTTCGGTGGGGAATTGACACCCTCCAACCGAGAGATTGTTTTGCGATCTCTGAACCACTCTACTCTATGGTGCGGCACTATGATGCGGCGACTTCCCAAAGGCTTGAAACGTCTAATTGTTGCTCTATGGCTAGGATTTTGGATTGCCAGTTTGGTGATTGGCTGCCAGCCTGCTGCCTGGGACGCTGAACAAGGGGCCGCTCCTCCCGTGGTGCTGAAACTGAGCGGCTGGGGAGCTAGCCCGGTCGAGCAGCAGCGGCTACGGCAAGTGCTGCAACACTTTGAAGCTCAGCATCCTACCATTCGCGTTCGGTTTGAGGTGATCGCCGATCAATACATGGATGTGATTAAAACCCGGTTGATTGGCGATGCAGCTCCAGATGTGTTTTATCTGGACGCTCTGGAAGCTCCCTTTCTGATGGACAAAGGCGTGCTAGAGCCGCTCAATGACTACATAGATGCCTCATTCGCGCTAGACGATATTGAGCCGATGCTGCTGCGCCCATTTCAGTTGGATGGGCAGATCTACGGTTTGCCCAAAGACTATTCGACGCTGGCTCTGTTTTATAACCAGACAGCCTTCCGCGAAGCTGGGATTCAGCAGCCGCCTCGCACCTGGGAAGAGCTGCAGCAGATCGCGCAGCAGTTGACCCGCGACCGCGACGGGGATGGCACGATTGATCAGTATGGCTTAGGCATCACGCCTGAGTTGGCTCGGCTGGCCTATGTGATTCGAGCCTACGGCGGAGAGGTGGTAACGCCGCAGGGCTATGCCGCCTATGCCTCATCCGCGGCTCAGCAAGGGCTACAACAGATTATCGATCAGTATCGCAATCAGCAGACGGCAGTGCAGCCAGCAGATGTGGGGACCCATTCTGGCAGCGAAATGTTCGGTCAGGGGAAGGTAGCGATGGTGATTGAAGGCAACTGGGCCATCCCCTTTTTGCAAGACACCTTCCCTGAGCTGGAATTTGCCACGGCGGAGGTGCCCCTGATCAACCAACAGCCGGGGACAATGGTGTTTACGGTTGCCTATGTGATGAGCCGGCAGTCGCCGCACAAAGCAGAAGCCTGGCAGCTCATCTCCTACCTCACCGGACAGCAGGGCATGGCAGAGTGGACCGGGACAGGTTTCGCCCTACCGACGCGCCGTTCAGTTGCAGAGCAGCTCCAGTATGACCGCGATCCGCTGCGCTCGGCCTTGGTAGCAGGTGTAGAGTATGCAACGCCTTGGCAGGTAGGTCCCTATCCCCATGCAGTCATGACCCATTTTGACAACCAGTTCATCAGTGCGTTGCTAGGCGAGCAGCCGTTGTCGCAGGCCTTGCAGCGGGCCCAAGCGAGCGCGAATGCCCAGATTCAGGCAGCGCAATGAATTAGGAACTAGCTAGCTCTAGATTACGGATATTTCCTTCTGAGCCTGGCGCTACGGGTGCTTGCAAGCATTGGGCGGTTGAAAGCGGTGTAGATCGCGAATCACATGCACCCAACCCGCAGTCAAGGCTGCGAGCAACTGCTGCCCCTTTTCAGAGGTAGCAACCGTGGCATCACCCAACACTCCACTACGGCTGAGATCGCGGATGGCCCAGGCAAAGGGCAGCTTGCCCTCCATGCTCAGCAAACTGTCTGGCGGCACGGGCGGAAATTCTGTCACGGCGGCAGCCATTCGCACCTGTTCTGGCAAGAGGCTCAGCATCAGGCTGGTTTCAATATCGCCCGCGTGGATACCCCATTCCAACTCTTGGGGGGTAAACAAGTCCACGGGCAACTGCGGCACGTTCCATACAAATAAGGGAAAGACTTGCAACTCATCGTAGTGCTGATGCAGATCCCGCGCCACGATCTCCATTATCTGGGGCTGTCCGCCGTGCCCGTTCACCAGCGCTAGCTTGCGAAATCCAGCCCGGTAGAGACTAGCTCCGACTTCCATCAGCGTTGTCATCAGCGTCTGGGCGCTGAGGGTAATGGTGCCTGGGAAATGCCAGTGCTCGTTGGATTTTCCATAATAGAGCGGCGGTAGAGCATAAGCGGGAATGTCAGGTTCTAGCTGCTCCAATGCTTTGCCGACCACCGCTGTGGCAATCGCCGCGTCTACAATCAGCGGTAAGTGGGGACCGTGCTGCTCAATGGACCCCACCGGCTGCAACAGCACCACGGACTCTTTATGGGGCATCTGCTGAATGTCCGTCCAGGTGAGGTAGGGAAAAAAGCGGTGTGGCGGAATGAAGCTGTGCATAAAATTCTAAAACCCCGCTGAGTGGCGCAAACTAACGTGACCGGTTACTGTATGGTCTGGCGAAACTCCCTTACCGACAGAAGAAAATTTGCGACTGATTCTTTAGATTACTACATACAATTATGTATGTTGCCGTTCAGTAGTCTGAGTGGACGAAAGCGCCGCCTCGACAGTATCCTCGGACGACTGCGAGGGACAAACAAGCGCAAATTCTGCCGGTGAAAGCCTACACACGCTGGAGTCCTTACCTGGAGCAGGGTTGTCTGTTGGTCAGTGCCAACGCAGCTTCACAAGCCAGCAGCAGAAGAGACCGAAGCATTGACTGGGGTGAAGGTTCCTCCCAGCACTCACCACCGATTCGTGCATCGTCAAACCTTCGAGTGACCGCAAGTCCAAGGCACGCTTGAGGAGAGGAGGGTGGACGGCGGCAAAGCGCGATTGCGCACCCCTCAAGGACAACCATGGGTGAAATTACAAGGCAGTGAATCTGCACGAGTGCTGTGTTGCTGCTTTTTTTCAGGACAACGAGCCATGGACTCAGTGGGTCAACTCAGGCGTTGGCTACCTCAACCAGCGCAAAACATGTTGCTCAGGTTCTGTTACACCGCTGCGCTTACTTGAATGGACAAATCTCAGATTGAGACTTGCAAGACTGGGATGCACCTGTTTCTCTCACTATGAATGAAATGGAAAAGTAGAAATCAGAATGACTGAATGGAAATTCTGGCAACTATTTTTTCGTATCAAATTGATTGACAGAAAAAGATTGTCAAAGTTATAGTTGCAAATGGCGGTGAGGCATCGCAAGTCAACTGCCTGCTCATTATTTTTTCATTTTCTCAGGAGACTAAATCGATGGAGGCTTCCGGTAGTAGTTGCAGCTTTGCAGCAACTCGGAAAACTAGTTTGTCTGAACAAGATCCTGCGCGTGGTCTGGGGGCGATCTATTTGGTGAATCTGCCCGGCGTGACTCTGGCTTAGAGTCCTAGATTCATCTCCTGATCGCCACTGGGCACGGCGATTGTACCAATAAAGGAGATGAACAATGCAAAGATTTAGATATCCATCCTCATAGTGGTTGAACTCCCCGGTCTGGACGGGCAATGAGCGTTTCGCCCGAGATGGCGATCAGGGCAGTGTTGTGCTGCTGAAGAGACAAGTTTGGTAGAAATAATTCTTCTTTTGTGCTGACTAAAGCGGCATTCAGTTCGCTGCAGAAATCAGAGGAACACGATTTCTGTTGGTTAACGGTGTGTCATTGAATAGCCAGCAGAATTAGGTTGCTTCCTACTAAAAATTTGTCATCTTCCTCATCTTAGACTATCCGTTTGCAATGTCAAAACGGGCTAATTTTTCATGTCTCGAAACTGAAAATTTAGTCTCCAGATTGTGTTGATTTCTGCAAATTGGTTTTGAGCCATAGTCCTCTTTATTTATGGAGGTGATGTCATGTTTGAAGTTTGTTTGTCTTGTGCTGCTGTCGAAGTACTCATGGGAATCTGCCTGACCGAGGTATTAGCAATCGCGCTAGAGCGTGTGCTGATGGCTGCGTATGAGCAGTCTGTTGAAGATTGTGCCCGGAAGTTTTTCTCAAAGATCTGAACCTAAACGTTTTGCTTGATTAAGGAGGTGAGTGTCATGTTCGTACTGTTTGAATTCGCTTTTGATCACATCGATGATGTGCTGGCGATCGTTTGCGGTCAGTTTCTCAAAGTGCTGTTTGGACGCTGGATCGATGACTGGATGAAGCGTGCAGCCGCCCGCAAAGCTGTTCAGGACGAGCAGCCCGGTGAGCTTTGCCTTCTCCCCTCGATCTGATTTGCTTCACCACAGAGACACAGAGGGCACGGAGGAGTTGCTCTGTGTTCTCGGTGCCTCTGTGGTAAACACCCCGAGGTTTTTGGGTCATATAACCAGTTGTTTTGGATTGTTTGAAAATCTGGTAGTGAATCAGAGAAATGTGGGATCTAAATTTGCTGAGGTTTTCAGGATTGACTTACTCGAACTTGAACACGGTCAGATGAAAGACTTTTGGCAATTGTTACAAATTTTCCCACACTTCTTTAATGCGCTACCGAGTAGAGTTCTCCTCTCGCTGGTGCTAGCTGCTCTGTAAGACTCCGGCAAGCTGGGGGAGTTAGCGCCTTTCCTGATTCAAGGTTTGATTTGTTTCTAGTTTGTGTTTCGCTTCATTTTTATCTGTGATTTAGAGGTGTTTCATGCTGGTATTAGAAAATGTCTGGGCAGCACTCTTCGCCGTTACCGCCATCTTTATCGGATACTATGCCGTGATCTATTTCATTGTCGTCATCGTCATGAAGCAAGGCGTTCCTCAACAACGTCGCCCCCGGTATTAATCCTGTTCGGTAGCGACTCTCTCATCTTTGGCTTGAACCACAAAGACACCAAGCCCACTAAGAAACTCTGTGTCCTCTGTGCCTCTGTGGTGAAAATTTCCCAACAAACCAAGCGACACATCCGCACGAAGGAGGCAACCATGAAAACGCAACTCCAAAAATTTGCCTGCCCGGTCGCCCGCTACCACGGGGTCAAAGATCCGTTCAGCCTGGAATTTAATACTCATCTCCAGTCCTTTGCCCATCAGGTGTCCCTACTGGCTTGCCTACACACGGGTGGCAAACTCTCGACCCAGGAAACCTATCAGCAATTGCTGACCCTTTGGGACGAATTGCAGCCCTATCTATCTTTGATTGCCGATGGTGAGCAAAATTCAATGTTTGCTCAGTCCCCATTGGCACTGAGCGACTTCCTAGGCGATCGCCTCTCTTCTGCCTTTGATGCTGATTAGGAGGTGCAGGATGGCGACCCAATTCTCATCGCTGCGCTCCCAACTGGGCATGGCTTTGCAGCAGCGTTATCGCAGCAAGCGACTGGCATTTCATCTCTACTGCGCTCTAGCCAACCGCGAACCCCTGAAAGCTCGTCAAGAAATTCTATTGATGCTTGCTCGGAGTGCAGAGCGCTCGGCAGCAACCGATGTCATTCGCTTACTGCGTCTAAATTTGCCCTTACCCGAAGAACCTACCTGTAGCAGTTCTCTCTGGCGACAGTTCCTGCTGTGTTAGTGGTTGAGGGGTATTGTCAAGCCGTCCATGCCGCCCTCACCGATGATGGTCGTCTACCGCTTGATGCCTCTGGATTGACGCCACAGAAACGAATGAGTGGGATTGACGATAGCTTAAAGCGAGTGTCCCAAAAGGGGAACTATCTAAGCCATTAAGCCAGTTGAAACGCATCCTTGGGCCTTTCTGATTCACCAACGCCATCACCAGGCTATCCACCACCAGTGCACGAAACTCCTCCGTTAAATCAAACGTCAAATGAGGCTCTTTGCGCGGGATAGCTTCTACCGCTTTAAGCCACCCTGCGACACCGGCGGTGAAACAGCACTTCAAGACATCAGCCGCAAAAACCCTGTATCAAGAATCGGGTAGAAGTCCCTATTAAACAAGCGGTAGGTCGATTTCGCTAGATTAACCGGTAGTGGCTAGATCTAGCGTGTGTTGTAATAGATCCTGCCCTTCAGGAAGTTGTCCTGTGTGAAGCCAGTGCTGGAGTTCAGCAGGGGGTTTGACTTGCTCTAGTTGCAATCGCAGCGCTTCGCCCTCCAAAATTTCGGTTTTCAGCAACGTCTGAGCCGTTTCTTCCAGAAGACTCCGGTTCGTTTGCAGAACCGACAAGGCAATATGGTGAGCACCATCGACGATTTCTTTCACTTCGCGGTCAATTTCTTCTGCAACTTTGGGACTCACAGAGCGGCGTGGGTTCGGATAGCCTTCCAAAAATTGTTGCTGAATTTTTTCAAATGCCACTGGCCCTAGGGTATCGCTCATGCCATACAGGGTTACGGCACGCTCTGCCAGATCCGTAGCTTTTTGAATATCATCGCTTGCGCCGGTGGAAACTTCGCCAAAGATCAGTTCTTCTGCCGATCGCCCCCCCAACAAGGTGGCAATTCGTCCTCGCAGTTCGCTCTCTACCATTAAAAACCGATCCTCTTCGGGCAATTGCAGGGTATAGCCCAAGGCTCCTACACCCCGCGGCACAATCGAGATTTTCTCGACTTTCCCGGCACCGGGCATCAGTGCCCCAATGAGGGCATGTCCCACTTCATGGTAGGCAACGGTCTTTTTCTCTAACTCATTTAAGACCCGCGATCGCTTCTCTAAGCCAGCCACTACTCGTTCAATCGCCTCACTAAAATCGGTCATGGTCACGGCATTTCGGTTTTGGCGGGCGGCTAGGAGGGCAGCTTCGTTCACCAAGTTAGCCAAGTCGGCTCCAACAAAGCCTGGCGTGCGGGCAGCAATTTTGTCTAAATCCACATCTGGTGCCAGTTTCACTCGTCTGGCATGAACTTCCAGAATGGCTTTGCGTCCCACCTTATCGGGGCGATCGATTGCAATCTGGCGATCAAAGCGACCGGGACGACGCAGCGCTGGGTCTAGCACTTCTGGACGGTTGGTTGCCGCTAGGATGATGACACCCGTATTGGCGTCAAAGCCATCCATTTCAGTCAGTAGTTGATTGAGGGTTTGCTCCCGTTCATCATTGCCCCCCACAAACGGCCCTGCCGCTGCCCGCGATTTACCGAGGGCATCGAGTTCATCAATAAACACAATGCAAGGAGCCTGCTGCTTGGCTTGTTCAAATAAGTCGCGCACCCGTGCTGCCCCAACTCCGACAAACAGTTCAATAAATTCTGAGCCAGAAATGCTAAAGAACGGAACTCCCGCTTCTCCGGCGATCGCCTTTGCCAAGAGCGTTTTACCTGTTCCGGGTGCCCCCACCAACAGCACCCCCTTGGGGATCTTGGCACCTAGACGGGCGTAGCGATCGGCATGTTTGAGAAAATCGACAATTTCCTGTAGTTCTGCCTTTGCCTCATCAATTCCTGCGACATCTGCAAACGTAACACCCGTGTCTCCTTCTGAGTAAATCCGGGCCTTGCTTTTACCAATCGTCAGTGCTGCTGGACCGCCTTGAGAACGGTTAAACAACCATGCCCAAATGCCGAAGAAAATCAGCGGGGGCACAACCCAGCCCAAGAGGGTGCCGATCCAACCCGTGTTGCTAGGAGGCGGAGCCGCAAATTCCACGCCATGGTCCCGCAAAATCTTGGGTAAGTCCAAATCGATCGCCACGGGCGTTGTAGCAAAGATGCGTGGCGCTTCGACCTCGCCCGGTTTGGGCTTCAACTGATACTCAATCCGATTCGGACTGACAATCGCTCGTGCCACTTGTCCGGCTTCGACCTGCTCAACAAACTCGCTGTAAGGAACTTCTGGCAGTCGCGGCCCCAAGTTGGGGAAAATCAGCAGGTTTAATAAAAATAGGGTCACTAGAAAAATCAATAGGCTTCCACCCACATCTCTGGGTTTGGGTTGCTTTTGCGATCGTTGGGTTTCAGTTTCCACGGGCATAAGCGCAACCTCCTTTCACAATCCCTCAGTTCGGAAAACCCTCAAAGGTTCAGCAGGTTCTGGACGGGAAACCCTACTTCTGTGAAGAACCCATCGAAGATTAATTCCTGCATATTTACTGATCAGAGTAGACCATACAAATCTGTAGAAAAGATGAGTACCGTGAACGGAACAATCATCTAACCAGAGCTGTGCATCTGACCAGAGCTGTGGACCATTCCTCAGAAAGTCCTCAGATTTGATTGTCAGTTTGTTAGATGTGGGTATGGTGTCAACCTAGACACCCTTGAATGACAGCCCCAGACGTAAATTGCATATTTGGAGGATGAATACCCTATGGCAACAGTTAGTTTGAATGTCTCCACGGTAAAACCCTTGGGCGATCGCTTGTTTGTCAAAGTTGCCCAGGCGGAAGAGAAAACAGCCGGAGGAATTTTGCTACCAGACACCGCCAAAGAAAAGCCTCAAGTTGGCGAAGTGGTGCAGGTTGGTCCGGGTAAGCGGGATGAGTCGGGAAATCGTATCCCGATGGAAGTCAGCGTTGGAGACAAAGTTCTCTATTCCAAGTATGCTGGCACAGACGTTAAGTTAGGCGGCGAAGATTACGTCTTACTGTCAGAAAAAGACGTACTTGCCGTTGTTGCATAGGAACTTCTGTTCAGTTTGCGTTTTGTCAACCCATCTACGTTCCTCGTGATAGGAGGATGATGATCCTATGGCAAAGACGATTCTGTATGACGATGTAGCCCGTCGTAGCATTGAAAAGGGCATTGATGCTCTGGCTGAAGCAGTTGCTGTCACCCTTGGACCCAAAGGACGCAACGTGGTGTTGGAGAAAAAGTACGGCGCACCGCAGATTATCAATGATGGTGTGACGATTGCGAAAGAAATTGAGCTAGAAGACCACGTGGAAAATACTGGGGTTTCTCTGCTGCGGCAAGCGGCATCGAAAACAAACGATATTGCCGGAGATGGAACGACGACTGCAACGGTACTCGCCCATGCCATGGTTAAAGAAGGCCTGCGCAACGTGGCTGCTGGTTCAAATCCGCTGCTGTTGAAGCGCGGCATTGATAAAGCGACACAGTTCATTGTGGATCGAATTCAGGAACATGCCCGTCAGGTTGAAGATTCAAAATCCATTGCTCAGGTGGCGACCATTTCTGCGGGCAATGATGCCGAAGTTGGACAGATGATTGCCGAAGCGATGGACAAAGTCGGCAAAGAAGGGGTGATTTCCCTAGAGGAAGGGAAGTCCATGCAGACGGAATTGGAAGTCACAGAAGGGATGCGCTTTGACAAGGGCTACATTTCCCCCTACTTTGTGACCGACACAGAACGCATGGAAGCGGTTCTGGAAGAACCCTATATTCTGATTACCGATCGCAAGATCACGCTGGTGCAGGACCTCGTTCCAATTCTGGAGCAAATGGCACGGGCCGCCAAGCCACTCCTCATCATTGCCGAAGATATCGAAAAAGAAGCATTGGCAACTCTGGTCGTGAACAACATGCGGGGTGTGCTGCGTGTCTGTGCCGTCAAAGCGCCAGGGTTTGGCGATCGCCGTAAAGCCATGCTGGAAGACATCGCCGTTCTGACTAACGGTCAGGTGATCAGTGAAGACACGGGCTTGAAGCTGGAAAACGCCAAGCTGGAAATGTTGGGTCAGGCGCGTCGTGTCACTATTACTAAGGACGACACCACGATTGTGGCTGAAGGCAATGAAAAGGCCGTTAAAGCCCGCTGCGAACAAATTCGTCGCCAAATCGAAGAAACCGACTCGTCCTACGACAAAGAAAAGCTGCAAGAACGATTGGCGAAGCTGGCAGGGGGTGTGGCAGTCATCAAAGTGGGAGCCGCAACGGAAACCGAATTGAAAGACCGCAAACTCCGACTAGAAGACGCCATCAACTCGACTAAAGCCGCTGTGGAAGAAGGGATTGTGCCCGGTGGTGGCACCACCTTTGCTCACCTTGCACCTCAACTCGAAGAATGGGCAAAGAGCAACCTCCAAGATGAACAATTGACCGGTGCGATGATTGTGGCGCGTGCCCTCTATGCACCCCTGCGTCGGATTGCGGATAACGCCGGCATGAATGGCGCGGTGATTGCAGAACGGGTACGAGGACTCTCTTTCGATGAGGGCTATGATGCCGCCAAAGATACGTTTGTGAATATGTTTGAGGCTGGCATTGTTGACCCTGCGAAAGTGGCTCGTAGTGCCCTGCAAAACGCCGCATCGGTAGCGGGAATGGTGCTTACCACCGAGTGCATTGTCGTCGATAAACCAGAACCCAAGGAAAAAACTCCTGCTGGTGCCGGAGCAGGCGGCGGTGACTTTGACTACTGAGGTAGCAACTGAAACTGGTTAGGTCACACTAACCCGATTGCTGAGGAGGGGATGTATCGTTTAATTGATACCCCTCCTTAAGAGTGTCTGTAAAAGTGTCTGTACCTCTGCCATTAAAAAGGGAATAAAAGTTGGTGCTGTAGGGAGCACGCCTAGTGAGAGAGGCAACCCGTTGAAATGTGACACTCCTAATTTCCTCTGAATTGACAGGAAGTGTCACATTAAGCTTGACTATTGCACGGCAAGTCGATGCCCCATTTAGTCGCATTGAGCCAACACTGGGAGCTAATACTGGCGGCTGTTGCGGGTCTGGTCTTTCTCGGAGCTGCCTATCTGGGCTAAACAGCAGCAGGCTATGCCGTAGTAACGCTAAATGCTGACTGGCACGTCCCCCTGTCGCAGTTTACCTTTGATCTACCTTTCCGTTGCAGTCAGTGCTGCTTGGACAAAGGCTGATCGGGATTCCGCTACCGAGCACTGCGATGATCAAATCACAATCCCGCAATTTGGTATGGTGGAATCGCTGAATATGCTGACTGCCGCCGTTGCCATCTATGAATCTCTGCGGCAGCACTCGTGGACGGCAACCTAGCCGCCTTCGTGCAAGGCATTCCAGATAACGGATGCCTGCCTCCTTTGTTTCACCTGCTGTTGCCTATGCCACCCCATCGTCTCCTGACCCTGCTCTCGGATTTTGGTCTCAATGATGTTTATGTTGGTGTTCTCAAGGGCGTGATTGCCCAGATTAATCCAGCGCTGATCCCCATTGATCTAACGCACCAGATTCCACCGCAGAATATCCAGGCAGCCCAGTTTAACCTCATGAATGCCTACCCCTACTTTCCAGCAGGTACCGTGCATGTGGCGGTGGTTGATCCGGGCGTGGGAGGTGCAAGACGGGCGATTGCCGTGGAGTTGAGCGACGGGCTACTGGTCGGTCCCGATAACGGGCTGTTCACCGGGCTGCTTGCTTCGACGGCCATCGTTCAAGCGGTGCAGCTCACAAAGCCTCAGTATTGGCGCGTGCCTGAACCGAGCAACACCTTCCATGGCCGCGATATTTTTGCGCCGGTGGGTGCTCATCTGGCCAGCGGTGTGCCAATCGCTGAGGTCGGAGAGATCATTGACCCCGAAACCTTGGTCCGTCACGCTCTCCCAGCCTGCACACCCACTCCTAATGGGTTTACCGGCAGTATTCAGCATATCGATCGCTTTGGCAACGTAATCACCAGCATTCCGGGTGAGGTGGTGTGCAACCGCCGCTGGTCGGTTCGGCTAAGGAAGCGAGTCATTCCAGGCTGCCGCACCTACGGGGATGTCAAAGTCGGAGAGCCGCTGGCGTTGGTGGGTAGTCACGGCTGGGTGGAACTGGCAGTGAATGGAGGAGATGCTCACTTTCAACTGCGGCTAACCTGGAATGATCCGGTGCAGGTGGTGATTGAAAGCGGCTGAAAGAAGAATGGGATAAGAGTGGGCAATGCCGCTTCCTGATCTGTAAGCCGGATCTGTAAGCCGGTCGGCGGCAGGACACAGCATTCCAAACACAGTAAAGTAAGAAGAAAGCACAACTCCACCAAGGGCAATGACGATGAATGCGCACGCAACAGCGGATCGATCTGAGCCAGTTTATCAGGGGCAGTTCGGCGAGTTTACCATTACCTCCCACGATCGCCGTGAGGTCATCATTTATCGAGCAGGGCTAATGGTGGCAGCGCTGTGTTTCGTGAGCGGCGCGGTGCTGGTGCTGTGGCAGGGCAATCATCCGCTGGTGCAGTCGCTACTGACGCCGCTCTACACTGGCTTTGTGGTGGGGCTAGGAGTTAGCCTGCTGACGATTCATATCTATATGGCAGTGCTGCACCGCATGCTGCAAGTCTTCTGGCTGATTGGGGCGATTGCGGCGGTGGTTATTGCCCATGCCGATCCCCAACCCTTTGCGCTCACAGTGTATCACCAGCCTCTGACTCTGCTGGGCATTGGTTTCACCTTTGCTGCCCTCACCGGCATTTTCTTCAAGGAAGCGTTTTGTTTTAACCGTTTAGAAACGAAGCTGCTGACGCCGCTAGTGCCGCTGCTGCTGTTGGGCCATCTCACAGGGCTGCTGCCGCTTGGGGTAGAGCGAGGACTGTTGGCCGCTTGGGCGGTGCTGTTTGCTGTGTTTGCAGTGCGTAAGGCCGTGCAGCCGATTCCGCCGGATATTGGCGACAAGAGCGTGTTTGCCTATCTGCGGCAGCAGCGCTCGCCCAAATCAGCCAATTAGCGCCGATTAGCTCCGTCACGTCAGACAACCCCATCTTGCTTCATCAAGCCCTCAGCAGTTGAGCAAGATTTGGCGAAGGCAGCGTTCGATCCAGCGAAACGTCCGGTTTTTCGGCTCTATGCTCGTACATAAACCGTAAAGACGCTAGTGGGCTGGCGACTGCTCGACATGCGCAGAAAGTATAGAAAGCTAGGAAAAATCAACTTGCTGCACCGCACAGAACTCTGGATGCCCACGCTGCAAGGCTGGGTAGCTCTGATGATCTGCCTGGGATTCCTCGGTTTTCTGACGACGGTTAATCTCTACCCATTTCTAGCCATGAATGCTCCCGTCAACGCCAAAATCCTGGTGGTAGAAGGCTGGCTCCCCGACTATGCCCTCAAGCAGGCCGTGACCGAGTTTCGCCAGGGAGCCTATCAAACAATCGTGACGGTGGGTCCGCCCGTTGCTGTCGGCAGCTATCTCACTGGCTACAAAACCTACGCCGACGTTGCGGCCGCAACACTGGAATTGCTGGGCGTGCCGCCTGAGCAGATTGTAGCAGTACCGGCTCCCTATGCAGACGTGAATCGCACCCTAACAGCGGCCGTTACCTTCAAAAACTGGCTGACCCGCAATTACCCAACGGTGAAGGCGGTGAATCTGTTCAGCCTTGGGCCCCATGCGCGGCGGAGCTGGCTGCTGCTGCGTCAGGCGTTGGACCCGACGGTGAAAGCGGGGGTAATTGCCGTACCGTCGATGGATTACGACCCCGAACGCTGGTGGCGCTATAGTGCCGGAGCGCGCGCCGTGATCTCGGAAGTGATTGGCTACTGCTATGCCCGCTTGACGACGCTGTGATTTAGCCCTGGTCTAGCCCAGTTCAAAGTTGCAACAACGCTGGGTGGCTTTTGGGAATACTGAGCCTGGAATCGGTGAGTGACTTGTGCACAGGCGGCTGGGTTAGCAGTTTCAGGCAGAGGAGGATCCGTTGGCAGAAGAACGCGCATTCTGGTTGGCCTGGTCTCAGGTAAGCGGCATCGGAGCTGTCCTAATTCGGCGGCTACATCAGCATTTTGGCAGTTTGGCTCTTGCTTGGGAAGCCAGTCCTGCTGACCTAGAGGCAGTGGAAGGATTCGGTCCTCAAGTTGCGGCTTTGGCAGTGCAAGGGCGACGCAGCATTGACCCTGAGCTGCTGTTGGACCAACATCAACAGGACAACCCCGAGTTCTGGACACCAGCCGATGCTGCCTATCCTCGACTGCTGTGGGAAATCCCCGATCCGCCGCCGGTGCTCTACTATCGCGGGCAGATGGATCAGCTGGATCATCTAGACCATCACCGCATGCCGCCCGCTGTTGCGATTGTTGGCACTCGCGGCCCGACGGATTACGGCAAACGCTGGACGCGTCGCCTCAGTATGGCTCTGGCGCAAGCCGGCTTCACGATTGTCTCAGGACTGGCCGAAGGCATTGACACCGAAGCGCATCAGAGCTGCCTATCGGTTGGAGGACGCACCCTAGCCGTCATGGGCACCGGCGTTGACGTGATCTATCCACCGTTCAATCGCAGATTGGCCGAGCAGATTACCCACAACGGACTGCTGCTGAGCGAGTATCCCGCCGGAACGCAGCCAGACCGAGTAAATTTTCCCCGCCGCAATCGCATTATTGCCGGACTCTGCCAAGCCACGCTGGTGATCGAAGCACCTCAAAAATCTGGCGCTCTGATTACCGCTCGCCTAGCCAACGACTACGGCCGCGAGGTGTATGCGCTGCCTGGCAGTCTAGACAACCCCCGCGCTAGAGGCTGTCTGGAACTGTTGAGTCAGGGAGCGCAGCTCATCTTAGGTGAGGCGGCTCTGCTGCAAATGCTGGATACTCTACCGCCGCTCAGTGCTGCTCCGGTTCCTGCTGCCCAACTGTCTCTGTTCGCGGTCGCTCCGCCCCTGCCCCCTGAGCCGACGCCGCCCCTAGACCCCGAGCTAGAGCAGGTCTTGCAAGCCGTTGCCTCGGAACCCATTGCTGTGGATCGGATTGTGCAGCAGGCAGAGCTAGCCACGGGAACAGTGCTGAGTGCCCTCGCGCAGTTAGAGCTAATGGGACTCGTCTCCCAACTCCCAGGAATGCGCTACCAGCGAGCCTGAGTTAGTTCTGAGAATCTTGCGAATTTTGAGAAGCCGGCGACTGAAGCGACGACTGAGGGGAAGCAGGTGAGGCATTCGGCGCTGGGCTGGCAGGGCTGCCGGGCTGAATCCGGTAACTGTTGACGATGGCTTCTGCGTCTTGGTTGTAGTTCTGGTAGGGTTGGTTAACCCCCAGCAGATTCAGCACATAGATTGTATTGCCGCGCTGCTCAACAATACTAACGGCATCCAGCGTGTTGTTGTTATTGTCCTTGCCTACCCAGTCGATGCGGACGCTGCCGTCCGGCTGCACTTTGGTGGCTTGCCAGGTGACCTCCTGCAACCGAGTTTGATATTCCGTTTTGAGGGCGGTTTCCAGTTGCTCGCTCGTCAACTGACTGCCCTCGGCAGAGCCATAGTCCACCGCGCCCGCAAAGCCTTGATCCGCCGAGACAAAGGCAACGCCCGTACCTGTGCCCTTGTGGGTATAACCTCGGGGAAAGGAAATCTCGAATTGCCCCTTGGGATCACGATAGGTCTGGGATACCGGGCTGGCCGGAGAAGGGGAGGCCAGTGGGGTGGGAGGTGGCGGCAGCGACGGCAATGGTGTCGGCGAAGCAGGCGAGGGAGTCGATTGGCTAACCGATTCTCCTGGAGAGCAGGCCGACACAGCTATTCCAGCTAGTAGCAGCAAAAACAGACGCTTCATAGTCTCCAGAATAGCAAGCCGGTTGATGATCAGGGGTGGTCAGGAGCCAGGATCGCCGCCCTCGGGCTTCAGCAGCGGAAAGGCAATCGCGTCGCGAATACTGGCGCAATCGCAGAGCAGCATCACCAGTCGGTCAATGCCCATGCCCATACCCACCGTTGGCGGCATCCCGTATTCGAGGGCCGTCAAAAAGTCTTCATCGACACCGTGGGCTTCTTCATCGCCCGCTGCCTTGCGAGCGGCCTGCGCCTCAAACCGCTGTCGTTGGTCGATGGGATCCGTCAACTCCGAGAAGCCGTTGGCGGTTTCCCGTCCCACGATAAATAGCTCAAAGCGCTCGACCAAACCAGGCTTGCTGCGGTGCGGCTTTGCTAGCGGCGAGATTTCTATCGGGTAATCGAGGATAAAGGTGGGTTGAATCAGGGTCGCTTCCACCTGCTGCTCGAAGGCTTCATTCAGCAGTCTGCCGATCGAATCGCAGTCGTCGATGTCACGAATTCCGGCGGCTTTGGCAGCGGCCTTCGCCTCTTCCAGAGACTCGTACTGCGTCAGGTCTAGCCCGGTCTGCTGCTGCACCGCATCATGCATCGTGATGCGACGCCACGGCGGAGTTAGGTCAACGGCCTGCCCTTGATAAGTGATTTGCAGCGTCCCCAGTACCTCCTGAGCGGCAGTGGTGATCAGCGCCTCGGTGAGACCCATCATGTCCTGGTAGTCACCGTAGGCTTGATAGACCTCGATCGAGGTAAATTCAGGATTGTGGCGGGTGGACACTCCTTCATTACGGAAGATCCGCCCCAGCTCATAGACCCGCTCGAAGCCGCCCACAACGAGGCGCTTCAGGTGCAGTTCAGTGGCAATTCGCAAGTAAAGGTTGATCTCCAGCGTATTGTGATAGGTAACAAACGGACGCGCCTCCGCTCCACCTGCCTCGGCTTGCAGCACCGGCGTCTCGATCTCGATAAAGTTCCGCTCGTTCAGGTAGCGCCGAATCGCCGCCACGATCAGCGCCCGTTTACGGAAGGTGTCCCGCACCTCGGGATTCACAATCAAATCCACATAGCGCTGACGATAGCGCTTCTCAACATCGGTCAACCCATGCCACTTGTCGGGGAGGGGCAGTAGCGACTTGGTGAGAATGCGGTACTGGCTGACGGCAACCGACAGTTCTCCTTTCTCGGTGCGGCGGATCGTGCCTATAGCGCCAAACCAGTCGCCAACGTCGGTGAGCTGCTTTAGGTGCTCAAAGGCTTCCGGATCTACTGCCGCCATGCCCTCGCTGACTTTTTTCTTGTCGAGATAGAGCTGGATGCTCCCTGTTTCATCAGTGAGGGTAAAAAAAGCCAGCTTGCCAAACACCCGCTTGGCCATGATCCGCCCAGCCACCGAGACTTCGAGATCAACCTCTTCTCCGGCAGGCAGATCGGCGTATTTGGTCTGCAAATCGGCGGCGTGATGGCTAACATCCCAACGGTAAGCATAGGGGGTAAAGCCCAAGGCTTGCAGTTGATGAGCTTTTTCCAAGCGGGTGGCGCGCAGATCGTCAGAGGACATGGTGAGTAACTGAGTGGAAAACAATCAAGACTGCGAAGACAAAACTGAGAAGAGGACTCATTCTAGCGGTTCTTGCGATCAGGATTGGCCGCGGTGGCTAGCGCGCTAGTCCTGCTGGTGGGCAAATTGGTAGGCTCCGATCGCGGACAGGATGATGGCGATCACCAGCAAAATCGGGATGCTATACCAGGGAAATTCCGACAAAGGCAAAAACGCCGCCGCTCGTAGGCCAATGCTTGCATAGGTCAGGGGCAGCAGGTAAACAATCCCCTTCAACAGCAGCGGCAGTGTCCGGGGGTCAAAAAACGTGGCGCCCAAAAACGACATAGGCACAATCAGAAAATTATTCAGCAGCCCCACGCCTTCCAGAGATTTTACGTTCAGCCCAACGATGACTCCCAGCCCAGCAAACACCGAGCAGTTGAGCACCAGCAGCAGCAGAAACAGGGGATGCAGAAAATTCCAGTTGCCGGTGAAGAGAATGGCAATCACCAGTACCGACGCCGAGGTCATCAGCCCCCGCACCACACCTGCCAGCATCTTGCCCAGAAACAGCGCCAGCGGATGAACTGGCAGCAGCAGAATTTCCTCGAAGGTTTTGGAGTAGAGCCGCTCGCCGCAAATTGAAAAGGTCGTGCCGCCAAAGCTAATGGTCATCGAAGACAGCGCCACCATGCCCGGCAAGATAAACTGAAGATAAGTGTCTCCAATCGGCGGGCTGATCGTCAGAGACCTGCCCAACCCCAGCCCAAAAGCCAGAATGTAAATCAGCGGCGACACCAAACCCGATGCTACAACTTGCGGCAGGCGCACACGCAAATCGAGCCAGTCGCCCCAGAATACGGTCAAGCTGTCAGCAATGACACTGCGAATAAAGGAGCCTTTGAAGGCTTGACGCACCGAAAGCGACGAATGAGAAGTCACGCAGGTTACACCGTTGAGAATCGATAAGAATTCTATCTTTTCCTTATTGTGTCATCTCTTGCCAATCTGCCGATCAAATCCTAGTAATTCAATTCTTCTTCAATTCTTCTTCAATTCTTCCGCCCGACTGTTCCGAAACTCCCTCCATTGGCAAAGAGGCGTGCTAGAGTGGGCAGTAGCAGAGGACGCTCATCCGCCCGATTCTGAATTTCTATGAGACGTAAACCGAAAGCACCACCAAGACCGCCTTCCCGGTATATGGACGACTTTTCCGACCGAGCTGACCGTCCCACCGATCGCCCCATTGCTGACCGTCCTGCCAAGTCGCCGTTCGCGTCTGCCCTGAGTATCGGCACTATGGCCATTTTGGCGGCGGTGTTCATTATCGGCATTGGCATCGGGATTGCCTTTAGCTCGTCTACGACGTCGGATGTGGGCAACGTGGCTACCCGCTACGATATTGACCGCAGCGCTCCCAACCCGGAGATCTGTGTCCAGTTTGGTGCCAGCGCCATCACGATGGATCTGCGAGCCTTTGTGACCCTTAACCCCTTCAGCGTGTTTATTTCTCAGCCGCGGATGCAGCCGGGGTGTGTGTTGCGTAGCAGTAACTGGGAAGTGCTGCAAAGCCGTAACTTGGTGTCATCTGAAGAGGTGAATCAATGCCGGCGGCGGATGAACACTTTCGGTTTCACCGGAGATCTAAACTCGAAAGACAACAAACCTCGCATTGACTGCATCTACCAAAATGATGCGGCTGGTAACCTGTTCCTACCGCAAACTGGCAACACTGCCGCTCCGCCCGAGGTAAACCGCTTTAACTAGTTCTGACACGTAAGCGATGAGGGTCATGTCCAATCTTGAAGAGGCCGCTTTAAAGGTGCCCTAACGTCAAGTTCTAAAGATTTAATCTGTGCATCTGCAGTGAGTTGGGAGTCCAAGCTTCCAGCTCACTTGTTTTTTGGGGTCCTTTTTCTGGGATACTTTCTTGCGCCGGTGTTGGGAGCATCAATGAATTTGCTGCGAATTCGCTGCAGCTTGATCAGAGCGATTTAGTTCACCGCCTGACCCAGCAACCACTGCACAACACCTGGCAGCAATCGATAGCTCTCAGTGGCCAACGCTGCTAGTCCCACAACGATCTCCGAACGCTGCTGCTCCACGACCGTCCAAATAGCATGGGCGATATCCTCTGGCTGACTCACCCAGTTGCTCTTGAGGGCATCCGCCATGCGTTGTCGTCCTGCCATTGCTGCTTGTTCATCATCGCCTCGAAACTGGGCGCGTTCCAAGAAATCGCTGTTAATAACTCCTGGATGCACGGCTCCCACATGGATGCCCTTCGGCTTCAGCTCGAGTCGCAGGGTATCGGTTAACCCCGTTACCGCATACTTACTAGCACAGTAGGCAGTCATGTTGGGCAGAGGCATTTTGCCGCCAAAGGAGCCAACATTGACAATTGTGCCGCGACCTCGCTGCAAAAACTGCGGCAGCACCGCCTGAATGGTGTAGACATAGCCCCAGAAATTGGTATTCATGATCTGCTGCCAATCCGCGGGCGTCGTTTGCTCAAAGCTTCCCGTTAAGCAAATACCCGCATTGTTGACCAAGACATCAATCTGCCCGTAGGTTTCTAATGCCTGCTTGACCAAGGCTTGCACCTGATCCGACTGCCCAACATCCGTAGGCACTGCCAGCGCCTGACCGCCCTGGTTCTGAATTAAATTCGCGACGGCCGTCAATCGGTCGCTTTGTCGCGCCGCCAAGACAACCCGATAGCCCTGGCGAGCAAACAGTAGCGCCGTAGCCCGACCGCTGCCCTGAGACGCGCCAGTAATCAAAACGGTGTTTGCCACAGTGGGTTCCCCTCTAGCTGAGTTTGGCTGTACATTCCAGAATCATTCGCTGATTGGCAATGGCGTGGGGTTGGATGGCGAGGGCTTTGCGAAACGCTTGAATCGCAGTGGCGTATTCTCCAAGAGCGGCGTAGCACAGTCCCATACCGTGCAGTGCTCCAAAATGGATAGCATTCAGCGCTATCACCTGCTGGCAGTCTGCCAAGGATTTGCGGTACTGCCCCTGCAGATAGTACAAAACAGCGCGGCGATTCCAGGCTTCGGCAAAATCTGGCTGATCCTGAATCAGTTCGGTGAGCACCGCTTCGGCTTCATCGAGCTTGCCCGCTTCTAGCAGTTCCTGGCTTTGTTCGAGAATAGCCAACCCATACACGCCTTTCTGGTGGAACCAAATTCGCCAAAGCTCTCGCGTTGCCTGTTCCCGAACCGCTGCATCCGAATTTTTTAAATCCTCTAGCAGCCGCGCAATTGCCGTTTCGTCCATAGAAACCCGCTTCCTCTCATCCCTCAACTCCAACGGATCTGCCCCCATGACGACTCTATCTGTGCTGGATTCGTACTGGACCCAGTCGTTTTGGGGGACTGCTTAGAGGCAGTTTACCGCGAAACGAATTGCTGATTTTAATATTTTTTAACATTTTCAGCGAAATGTCTCGGGCCGCAATTCGGTGATTGTTCGGAAAATGACCCGGCAAGCCAGCGGGCACTCTAAAGCCAAATGTCTCACTTTCCAGTCAGAGAGAATCTTAGCGATGGAGAGCACGCGCTTGGCACTGAGTTCATCCCTATCGGCCCGGAACAATCAACCCTTCGTTCAGCCCGTTCAGCCCCAGTCGCAGCTGCTGAAGACCGATCCGGAGCCACACCCGGTTAAAGTCGCCCTGCTGGGGGTAGGGCGCTGGGGAACCCATTGGCTGCGCAACCTATTGGCTCATCCTCAAGCGGAGCTGATGGCAGTGGTTGACCCGGCTGAGGAACGGCTACACAGCTTGGCACGGCAACACTCGTGGAGCCAGTCGCTCCTGCTCACCCCGGATTGGGCTACCGCGCTCCAATTGTCCGGACTAGAAGCGGTAGTAGTCGCCACGCCAGCCGCCACCCACTATAGTTTGATTCGAGCCGCCTTAGAACGGGGGTTGCATGTGCTTGCAGAAAAACCCTTAACTCTGCGGGTAGCGGAGTCCCAGGAGTTGTGTCAGCTTGCAGCGCAGCAGCAGCGCCAGCTTGTGATTGATCATACCTATTTGTTTCATCCAGCCGTGCAGCGCGGTAAAGCCGTGATGCAGCAGGGCAGCCTAGGAGACTTGCGCTACGGCTATGCCACCCGCACCCATCTCGGGCCGGTGCGCCACGATGTAGATGCCCTTTGGGATCTCGCCATTCACGACATTGCAATTTTCAATCACTGGTTAGCGGCGACTCCCGTCACTGTGCAGGCTCAGGGCAGCGTATGGTTGCAGCAGAATCACCGCGACTCCGATCTATTTCAACAGGGGCTATCGGATCTGGTGTGGGTCAAGCTGACCTATGCCAGCGGCTTTCAGGCGGTGATCCACCTCTGCTGGGCTAACCCGGATAAACAGCGCCGGCTCTGCCTAGTGGGCAGCCAAGGTACCCTGATCTTTGACGAACTGGCTGCGCAACCGTTGACGTTGTGGCACGGCAGACTAGAGCCGATAAACCAGCAGTTTGTGCCCTTGGACCAATGCCAGCGCGTCCTAGACCTGGAAAATCTGGAACCCTTGCAACGGGTATGCACCCATTTCCTGGACTGTGCTCGGCACAACCGCCCTTCCGATGTTTCACCGGGATCGCTAGGGGCGGAACTGGTCAAGATTTTGACGGCCCTCAGCCAGTCGCTGAACCAAGGTGGTCAACCTGTGCTGATCTAAGCGTGGCTAGTTCGCTGTGCTGCAGCGTCGCTGGTGGGTGACTGCTGCGAAAAGAAACACCACCAATTTACTCAGCCCAAATTTGCTCAGCCAATCGGAGAAGACTCAATCACCGGCTGGATGGTCTCAGTGCGGGTTTCGGGAGGAGCGGCAGATTCAGGCTCCACGACGGGGAGAGCAATACTAACAGTGGTTCCCTGCCCCAACCCCGCACTCTGCAGCGCGATCTGGCCGCCCATCATTTCGACTAGGTTGCGCGAAATCGCAAGCCCTAGGCCGGTTCCTTCATGTTTGCGAGTGGTGGTGCCATCCACCATGACGAAGGGGCGAAACAGCTTGTGCTGCTGCGCTGGGTCAATGCCGATCCCGGTATCTTTTACAGAAACGACCACCCAGGGGTCAGACTCCGCACCCTCGTCTAGGTCGAGCCGGTAGCCATTTTGCCCAACAGGGGTGAACACTTCCTTAGCGGGCTGCACGCGCGTCTCGACGGTAATGCTTCCCTGATCGGTGAACTTAATGGCGTTGTAGATGATATTGATCAATACCTGCTTGAGGCGGGCCGGATCGGCTTGCACCAGAATCGGCTCCGTCACATTGGTAACGTTGAGCTGCAAGCCTTTCTGCTGAATTTGCACGACCTCTAAATCCACGACCTCTTTCAAGATTTGTCGCAGATCCACGGTTTGAATCGACAGCGGCAGCTTCTCCTCTTCGATGCGCTGGATATCCAGCAAGTCATTAATGATTTGCAGCAGATGAATCGCCGCCTTGTCGGCCTGCTCGAGAAACTCTTCCTCTTCTTCGCGGCTGTCGCAGCAACCGTCCTTCACCAGGCGAATACAGCCAATGATCGCATTCAGGGGCGTCCGCAGCTCGTGGGACGTATTGGCCAGAAACTCGCTTTTAAGCTGGTTAGCAGCCTTCGCCTCTTGCCAAGCCGACTCTAGCTCTCTGGCGCGTTCTTCTAGCCGCCCTACCATGTTATCCAGCACCTCTGCCAGATGATTCAGCTCGCGCACTCGGAAATTTTTAGGGGCCCGCTCTTGAGGATTGCGTTTGTGAATTCGCTGGGCATATTTACCCAGTTGTTCGAGCGGTAGGGCCAGATCCCGCGCCATGTAGAGCATTGCCAGCAGGTGCGCCGCCAGCAGCCCCACTGTAGAAATCAGCAGGATACGGGTAATCTCTTGTAGCCCTTGCAGCGCATTATCGGTACGGGTTGCGGCTAATACAGCCCAGGTTTGGGTTTCTGTAGCCGTCACTGGCACCACCAGCGACGTAAACCCAGCGAGCCACTCTGTGGCATCGTCGTCAGTCAGATTAAACAGGTGACGAAAGCCTTCCCCGCCCGGTTCGCCTTTCCCTAGGACGTTATTCAAGATATTTTGATAGCGATCCCGAGCGGGTTCTTGGTTAATATTCTTGCCAACCCGTTCTGGGACAGGATGAGCCAAAAAGGTACCGTCCTGCCCAACCACAATGGTCTCGCCCTGGAGCAGCCACGGCTTGGAGCTACCTGATTGATCGATTGTCGTCTGAGCGGTGAGGCTGTATTCCAGTTGCCCGGTGGTGTTGTAAACCGGCGTGCTGATCAGCAGATTCAGCTGACTGTCCATCGGCTCTTGGGGCGGTGGATTAATTTGGTTGAGGGTCAGCGTATGGACTCTGAGCCGGTTGGGATCCGTCAGCGTTCGTTGCCTTGGCCAACTGCTGGTGGAAACGGGATCGAAACGCTGGTCGCCGCAGGTGCTCGCAATCAGCTCGCCAGTGTCCAGATTCCGCAACTGAAGGCAGTGGATCTGGGTCCGAATCTGATTCTCAAACTGCTGCTGCAACTGTTCCAAGAACAGCTTGGAGACAACAGGTGAGCCGAACTGCAATGCAGCGGTTTCGCTAGCCACAGATAACCCAACCTGCAGGGCGTGAATCGAGCTTTGGATCGACTCTGCTTTTTGAACAGCACTCTGGCTGAGATTGACTCGCGCCGTATCCAGCAGGCTGCTGCGAGCTTTTCGAAAAGTGACCGCCATGCCCAGAAACAGGATGGGGATGCTCAACAGCAGAATCCGCAGGAGTAAAATCCGACGAAAGGAGGACTGCCCAATCATAGCCATAGTTACTTTCCGACTTGGGATCCAAATTCCAGATCTCGATGCGACCCCCTTCTAAGTTAATACTCAATCACCGAGAGGTGTTTAGGCATCCGTAGGTAAAGGTGGTTTCTTCAACGACTCTTTACTGACTTGAAGATGCCTAGAGAGGCAGTACGCTTACAATTCCTAGAAACAGAAATACCAATGACTCCACTTCCGGCACAACGACCCCAGACCACTGTGGTTCTAGCGATGAGTGCCGACGGCAAAATCGCCGATGCCCATCATTCAGCCGCCCGTTTTGGCTCCGCCATTGACAAAGCCCATTTAGAAGAGCGACTAGCCGAGGCAGACGCGACTCTATTTGGAGCAGGCACCCTGCGAGCCTACGGATCAACTCTGAGAATTTTATCGCCCTCTTGGTTGCAATGGCGACATGAGCAGAAAAAAGCCGCTCAGCCGACCCATATTGTTTGCTCTGCCTCTGCCCAGCTCGATCCCCAATTGCCCTTCTTTCGGCAGCCGTTGCCGCGCTGGCTGCTCACCAGTCCAACGGGTGCTGCAACTTGGCAGAATCGACCCGAGTTCGAGCGAGTGCTGATTTTCTCCACCTTTGACGGCACCCCTGACGGCATTATTGACTGGCAAACCACCTTAAAGCAGCTATCCGAGTGGGGGATCGAGCGGCTGCTAGTGATGGGGGGCGGCACGCTGGTGGCGGCTCTGCTAGAAGCTAACCTAATCGATGAGCTGTGGCTAACCATCTGTCCGCTGTTGCTGGGGGGATCTCAGGCTCCCACGCCGGTTGAAGGCACTGGGTTTTTAGAAGCAGTGGCCCCCCGACTGGAACTGCTGTCAGTCAAAACAGTAGGGCAGGAAGTTTTTTTGCACTATCGTCTGCCGCGAACGAGCAACTTCATTTAACTTAATAGCAGGAGCAGGCAGCAGTAAACGATTGTGCTCACCCCCAAATCCCACTTTATTTATGAGTGAACAACCGAAACTCCACTACTCCCTAGCGTGGATCGACAAAATCGCTGAAGTTCCCCAAGCCGCCTGGGATGCGCTGGCCCTGCCTCTGAAGACGCCGTTTTTAGAATGGGACTGGCTGCACATCATGGAAACCTCTGGCAGCACTACGGCTAAATCGGGTTGGCTGCCGAACCACCTCACCGTTTGGCGAGACCGGACGCTAGTTGCCGCTGCGCCGCTGTATCTTAAGGGGCACAGCTACGGCGAGTTTGTGTTTGACCACCAGTGGGCGGAACTGGCGCACCGCTTGGGAGTACAGTACTACCCAAAGCTGCTGGGCATGTCGCCGTTTACTCCGGCTGAAGGCTATCGCTTTTTGATCGCGCCTGGAGAAGATGAGGACGAACTCACCGACTTGATGGTAAGCGCCATTGATCATTTTTGCGTCCGCCATCGCATCTCGGGCTGCAATTTTCTCTACGTTGATCCAGACTGGCGACCCGTGATGGAGCGACACGGCTTCACCTCCTGGCTGCACCACAGCTACATCTGGAGCAATCGCGGCTACCAAACCTTTGATGATTATTTAGCTGCCTTCAATGCCAATCAGCGCCGCAATATCAAGCGCGAGCGCAAGGCCGTCGAGCAGGCAGGCTTACGCATTCGGCCGCTGACCGGCGAAGAACTCTCGAAATCCCTGCTGTCGCGAATGTACGACTTCTACAGCGATACCTGCGACAAATTTGGCTGGTGGGGCAGCAAATACCTGACGCGCCGCTTCTTCGAGCAGTTATGTCCCACCTACAGCCATCGAGTGGTGCTGTTTGGCGTTTATGCAGAGCACAGCCCGCAGCATCCAATTGGCATGTCCTTCTGCCTCACCAAAGGCGATCAGCTCTACGGGCGCTACTGGGGTGCCACACAAGAGTTCGACAATCTGCATTTCGACACCTGCTACTACACGCCGATTGAATGGGCAATTGCCCACAACATTCAAACCTTCGATCCGGGAGCCGGTGGCCGCCACAAAAAGCGGCGCGGTTTTCCCGCCACTCCTAATCACTCGCTGCATCGCTTCTACGATGCTCGGCTAACCCAAATTCTGCGGTCCTACATCGGCGAGGTCAACGAGATGGAGCAGCAAGAAATCGACGCCATCAATCAAGATTTGCCGTTTAAGCAAGCGCCCTGAGGATTCTAAGCAGTTGGCGGTGGCAGTTCCTCCAGAATGGTGAACCGGATATGGTTGATGGCTAGATCGCCGATGGAAATTTCTTCTGGTAGATCCGATGCTGTGATCCGCTCGAAGGGGATGCCTTTAGCAATTTCGGCGTGAAACCAGGGCAAGCCCATAAAGAAGCGCGTTGGGTAGGGGCCGCCTTCCTGGATATCGTCTACATTGGACTCCATGGGGAACCAGCCGAAGCCGGGAATGTAGAACTCAATCCAGACATGGTTAAAGTCCGGCTGCAGCGGCACGCCTTTTTGGTCCGGGTCGGGCGGGCACTTATAGCGACCAACCGTGCGGCAGGCAATGCCATTCAGTCGAGCTAGCGCTAGCAGAATCCCAACATATTCGCCACAGGAGCCGGTGCCTCGTTCGAGGGCAACATCGGGTGTGTCGATATGGGGCTTAATACTATAGGACAAGCGATCGTAGACGTAGTTGCGGATCTTGAGAATCTGGCGCAGGATGTTGGTTTCGGTGCCGATGGCCGCCCGCGCCGCCGCCCGAATGGTAGGAGTATCCATCGCCAGATCGTCGTTATCGGTGAGGTAGCGCTCCTCGAAGCCTGGGGGCAGTGCCGGAATCCGCTCTACATCCGAAGGCTTGAGCTGATATTTAATACCGCGCACCTCTAGGACTGCTTTCCAGCCAAAAATCTTCCCCTCGCAGGCTTCCAGGCGATCAAAGCGGAAGACGGCAACTCGCTGCCCATCCTGCTCTTCTTCAGTAAATGGCAGCCCCACCGACTCCACCGACAACACCTTCTGCCGGTCGGTACTGGCAGGCAGAGCAATCCGCCATTCTAGATTGGTCAGAGGCACCTCTTCCAACGGCGAAATTTCTTCCACATAGGCCATTTCAATGCGGTACCCATTGGAAAGGGCATAATGCCGAGAGCGGTCGTAATAATAGTGCAGCGGATGGATGAAGGTGCGGTCGCGGGTCGTCAGCTCTTTAGGATTCTCTTCGTCGTTGGGGTCGTCGCGAATGTAGAATTCCTCTTCGGCATAGGCAACATAGAGCAACTCTTCGCCAGTCTGCGGATGTCGATGAAAGGCTAGCCCTGAGGGAGAACCGTAAGGCGTCAAGACACTAAACAGCACTTCGCCCGTTGCCCGATCCATACAGTAAACAGACCGCTCGATGTCATCGCAGATCCATAGCTCCTCGTCGCGGACGGTCAGCCGCTCAATGCCAACCCCCGGCAACGGAAACCGAGTAATCTCCCGCCCGGTTTTATCAAACACGACAATGTAGCCCAGCTTTTGCGAGCTGACGTATAGGGTGGATTGCCAAACTGCGACACCATCGATCGGGTAGGGCAGCGACGTGAAATAATGCAGCTCAAAATCCGTCAGATTACACCAATACACCTCGTTGTCACGGGCAAACCAGAGTTGATCCTGCCACAGAGCCAGTCCGGTGCCGTCCTGAAACTCCTGCACCTTCAGAGAATTAAGAATGGTGGTGTTGTCGTTAGTGCAGTCTACCTGGACAACGTAGCCGCGTACCGCATCCAGCGCAAGCAGCCGCGTTCCATCCGATGCTAACCCATGCAGCATATAGACCCCGAACGGCCGCACTGTGCGGCGCTGCAGATCAAGCTGGGAAGACTGGCTCACAGGAGTCTGAGGAGCGGAAGGGCTGGTATTGAGCAACATAAGGCAACCAGAGTCGGATCGATTCCCCCAATCATAAACAAAACTTCTCGGCTCTTACATGTACCAAGAGAACAGTTTTGAGGAGGCGTAATCCCGGCACAGCTGATTTTAAGACGCCTGACTTGAAGAGGCTTGTCATAAAGAATCAAGCAGGATCAAGCCTGCCGCTGAGCGATGACTGCGTAGAACGGATCGCCTCCCGGAATACCTAGCATTTGCAGAAAGCTGGGGATGCTGCTGGCACGGGCAATCACTTCCGGTTCACTAAATCCGGGGACCGCTGCAAAATAGCGTTTCACTAGCTCTACCCGCTCGCTCTCGGAACTGTCGCGCCAAGCCTGAATCGCCTTTTCGTAAAACATGCGATTCGAGAAGCTAACAATGCAAATGCCGCCTGGCTTGAGGATGCGGTAGATCTCCGCAAATACTGCTTCGGCAAACTGCAAATACTGCACCGAGACCGCGTTCAGTACCGCATCAAAGGATTGGTCGGGCAGGGGCAACAACTGCTGCTGATTCAGGTTTTGCACAAAATAATGATCAAGACGCGGGTTGCGAGCTAGCTCTTCTGCATTCATGCCGTGCCCTTCCACATGCTCGAAGGTGATTTCTTCAGGCAGATGAGACACCCAGCTACTCATCATATCGAAGATGCGCGTGCTGGGCTTCAGCCGTTCCCGGTAGAGATCGGTGAGCTGCTGAATAAAGAACTCATCCACATGGGTAACAAAGCGAGGAAAGCTGTAGAACAATCCATCGTCGGATTCGTCGAGTTTGGTGCGTTGGGTCGGTTGCAGCCACATAGCAAAAATATGTCAATTAATAACGTTAATAAAACACAGAAGGACGTGAAGGACATCGAACTGAACCGCAATGGGCATCAGCCTGATTTCAGTTCTGATTTCAGTTTAAATTCAGTTTGAATAAAGTTGCGAAATGTTACGAGAACAAGCTGCCATCCAGCAACTGCCGTCTCCGCCCGATCCGGATGCTGCCTTGAGCCGATGTTGCTTTTGTTGCTTTACTTTGCCCTGATATCTCAATGGTTCGACCGCGTTAGCAGGTTCGGATTGCCCTAAGCGGCAGTACGGGAGGAAACTACGCCTGCTCAGTACAGTTCCCCCCACTGTAAACTACGAAGCACTCGCGGCACTATAAAAACATGAAGATGCAGTTGAAACGCAATTACCAAGGAAAGCGACCCATGCTAGTTCGTTATTGGCAACCCTGGAAAGACATGGAGCTAATGCGTCGTCAGTTGGACCGGCTCTTTGATGAGTTAGGACACACCCAACCCGTTGCTACACTTTGGCGTCCAGCAATTGAACTGAAGGAAGACGATGACCAAATTGTGCTGCGGGTTGAACTGCCCGGTATGGCTGCTAAAGACCTAGACGTGCAGGTGACTCGGGAAGCTGTTGTGATCTCGGGTGAGCACCGCCACGAGCAGCAAACCGAAGAAAAGGGCGTAATGAAGTCCGAGTTCCGCTACGGTCAGTTTCGCCGCGTAGTGCCGCTGCCGGCTGCTGTGCAGAACGACAAAGTGGCAGCTGAGTACAAAGATGGCATTTTGAGCTTGACTCTGCCCAAAGTGGAAGAGGCAAAAAACAAAGTTGTCAAAATCAATCTGGCTGAGCCATCTGCCGCATAGAAGCTTGAGCAGCTGGTGAGCTTGAGTTGAAGTGAGTGCTAACAGAGTGCTAACAGAGTGAGTAGTTTTTGGGGCAGGTCTGGACATCTGCTCCTTTTTTTATTTTTATACTTTTATACTCTTCACTTTTTATACTCTTCACTTTAGGCGTTGCTGAGCGGTATGCATGGCAAAATTCCCTGTCTTTTCAATGTCTCCCTAGGGACGGGAAAACTCCTCGTTCACGCCAGGGCAAGCTTACATAGCAAAAACGGCGCAGTGTGCAAACTACGCCTAGCAATCCTAAATGTTGGCTGAATAGAATCTGACTGGAATCTGAACGGAACGCCTGCCGCTATACCGAAATAGCCGATTCGTTGCTATTGAACGGTTCCCAGCACTTCCAGGCTCACAGGGGCAACGCCGGAATGCACTAGCCCGATAATCCGAGCAGCACCGGCCGAAAGGTCGATGACGCGTCCGTGGCTAAAGGGACCGCGATCGTTGATGCGCACAATCACCGACCGACCATTATCTAGGTTTGTTACCCGCACTTGAGTTCCAAACGGCAACGAACGGTGGGCAGCAGTCATGGCTTCTTGGTTGAAAATTTCGCCGCTAGCGCTGTAGTTGCCATGCAGCCCCGGACCATACCACGATGCCATTCCTGAGAACCGCAGCTCTACTGGTCCAATACTCACCGTCGTTTGCTGAGGCTGCCCTTCGATGCGTGATAGCGGCGAGGCATTGCCCATTTGACGGCGTATCCGGTTTGTCGCTTGCAGGGCATCTTGGGCAGGGTTGCGGGTGGTATCCGGTAGGATCACATTCTCATCGAGTACGATCAGCTCCTCGTCCCCTACCTTAATCACATGGCGCTGGTGCTCAGCATCCCACTCTACCGTAATGGTGCTGGCATCTACATTATCGCGATAGAGCTGATTAATCCGGGCGGCCAGAGTGGTTGCTCGCCACACTGGATCGGTCGATTCCGCCGCAGGATCAGAGGCAGCAGGAGTTGTAGCGGCAGCAGAGCCTGTACCCGACGCAGGACTCGCTTGCACACTGGCAACTTTGACCTCAGCACTGCTTGGGGCAGCCTCCGCCGGGGTGGAAGCAGAAGATGAGTGAGATGGCTCTCCCAAGAATGTCAAGACAGGGATATCGCGTACATACAAGGTGGCAGCCTGACGACCGGAAAGCTCATGATTCTGAATCTCAGCAATCGCTTCTACTGGCGACTGTTCCTGAGTTTGGTACTCTCCGACCTTCACCACCTCCTGAGGTGGACTCTCGGGCTGTGAAGCAGCAGATGGTGTAGGGGAAGCTGTCGGCTCAGGGGATAGGTCTGCCGGAGGTGTGACCTCACTGGCTGGTGCTGAAGCCTCGGGGGAGGCATGAGTGACTGAATTTGAGTCTGGACTTGAGTTTAGTTCTGCATCAGCAGTCCCGGTGTTAGGGGCGGGTTGCGGTGCAGTGGAGACACCCTGATTCGAGAGAGAGGTCTCTTCAGGAACAATTGCCTCTGAAGGCTCATCTGTTGATCCAACGGATCCAACCGGGTCGGCATAGCCAGAGGGCGCTACCCCAATCGTTGTGACCAACAGTGCTGCGGTTAGACCGCTCCATAGTTTTTGATTCATACATCCATCGTGAATAGTACTTGGAGATAGACCTCGGGTATGGGTCGGTTCTGAGACCAGAACGCGAGCCTTGCGACTGTCACTTGCGACTATCAGTCGAGTCAGACAGGGAGAGATCTATGGAGTCAGGGGGAATAGATGCCCTCGATTGCGAATCGAATCATCTATCCTTACCAACTCGTACTCATTACGTGTTCACTTCGGGTTACGGAACTGCAACAGACTAACATGAAGTTTTTGGATTGGGGATCAGGGACACCTGAAAAACTTGCACAACTTTACACAAGCTTCATATTCGTATTGAGGCTCAAACCCTTTTGTGCTCTGGATTTGATTAAATTTTCGTCAAAACCAGCTTCATGAAAACTTCATAATAAATTCTTCCCATTGTCGCAGGGGATCACTAAGGCGCAGACCCATCAGCGACAGGGGCAGTTAAAGGTAACGCTTTATTACAGCAGCCGTAGTTGGGACGCCTGATCAGGCTCGGGATCCCCAAGCTCTAGCGGTCGTTCGATGGGCCGTTCGGTTCCAAACTGCCACTCGCCCATGTCGTCCGCTAGCAAGGCTTCGGCCGTTTGCACCATGTCCTCGGCAATGTCTGCTAACTGCGGTTGGTTCGCTAGATAAGTTCGCAGAGCCTGGAGTGGATCGATTTTGTAACCTGTACCCAACTCAGGCAGTCGCGGGCGAGATTGCTGGCTCACCAGCTCGGCATGAATACTGTAGGTATGCGCTGCTGCCAACGCCTGATGCAAAACGCTATTCTCGATCTGCTCCAGCTGATCCGAGCGCACTTGATAGATTAGCCGCACAACAGCATCTGCAATCCCTTCGGCTTGAATGGCTTGCAGCAGCACGGGCAGCGGTTCCTCGACCTTCGACAAATCGATGCGAATCGTGCAGAAGCGACGCACCGGCAGCGGGCAAAACACCATCTCGGCCCGACCCCGCTCCACCTCGACCAGCACAAATCCCTTGGTTTCGTCTTCTTCGCTGAAATCCACCCGCTCGATGCTGCCTGGATACACCACTAAGGGCTGTTCCGAGAGCACTTGATGTCGATGCACATGCCCTAGGGCTACATAGTCAAAACAGGGTCGAGTCAGCAGCGCCATTGGCACTGTAAAGCCTTTGCCCACTGCTAAAAACCGCTCAGCCCCAAAGGTAGCGGTATCCGTCATCAGATGAGCTAACAGCACTGTGGGCAGCGTTGGGTCGAGGCGGCGAATCTCACCTTCCATCGCCACCCGCAGCCGGTCAATCAGCAACTGGTTCACCTCAGCCAGCGACAGCCCTTCGGTGTCCGGGCGAGTGAGCAACGTCGAGCGTGTCAGCCAGGGCAGGGTCATGATCTGGATTGCACCGCTGCGAGTCTGGATGCAATGGGTTGCTAGCCGGTCACCTACCACAAATCCGGGCACCCCCAGCGTGCGATAAATACACAAACTTGCACCGCCGGCCCCTTGCGAATGCTGATCGTGGTTGCCCACCAACAGCACCGTGGGTATTTCGGCATCTACTAGCCGCCGAAACTGAGCCGCAAAGGCTTCCTGAACAATCGGTGGCGGTGTGGCGTCGGGGAAGGCATCACCCCCAAACAGCACTAAATCCACCGGTTCAGCGATAGCACAATCGATGCAGCGCCCCAAAGTGGTCACAAAATCCTCAAACCGACTGTTCAATCCTGTTTCGGGATTAATGCGTCCGTGAGAGAATCCACTGCCCAGGTGAATGTCAGAAAGGTGAAGAATTTTAACCATTACCGTGAGGGAGCTAAGGGGGTAGTCAGCAGAGTCTAGAGAGCATGAGAAAGCGTCAACCGGCAAACTCATTACTTAATTCTGCCACTAGAACCACTTTTAATTTTGATTAGAATTTAATGTTGTGTTTCAAACGGTCATCTGCCTGCAACGTCGTCGAACTCCATGCCCTGCGACCCAAGTGATAGGTAAGGCGAACCACAGACGCCTCAACTGGTGATACTTGGACTAATGACGTTCAGGTTCTAATAACAGTTGAATGGATATAGACGGACGGCATTTAAACGAAGGACATCAGATCAACATCAGATCAACATCAATTCAATATCGATCAATTGCACGACAGGTCTAATTCTTGCTATCACAGAGCAATATCCTAAACGTCACAACTATCAATGCCTAGGTCATATCTACTTCCTGAGCAGTCAGGGGCGGTTGGGAAGAAGTTGCACTAGCCGGTAGGGGTGGGCGTAGAGCGACATAAACGGCTGGTCCAAGGAGTGGTAGCAGCGATACAGCCCAGAACAGACGCCGGTCAGTCAATCCGCGCCGTGTCATATCGTCTTCTAGTAAGCTGGGAAACAGCAGGCAGAGCAGGCAGAAATCCAAACTCATCACATGAATAAATCGATCGGTGCGCCACTGATTCACAAAATCATTCCAGTCGCCAGCAATGAGTCCATAGGCTAGTAGGACCAGTACACCCGCCAGGATCAATAGACCTACCCAACGTGAGTCAACCCATTTCAGTAGCCCGGTTTTCTGCCCTTCAAAGGCAGGATAGGGCTGTCGCAGCGCTAGGTAAGGCAGCACCGCAAACGCACCAACACCAAAGGAGAATATCACAAAGGGCCAGGCAGGCAACCTCTGCCCCCGCCCGTCAATGAGCAGCAAGCAGGCGTAGAGCACTGGCCAGACCCCCATCAGGTTGAACAACGCTACCACGAGGGGATTAATCCCCTGCCACTGCCCGGTTGAGAGATCTTTGATCAGCGAGAACGTATCTGGCTGATTGGGCGGAGCCAGCAAGAAGGCATAGAGAACAAATCCCAGCCACAGCAAACCAAAGCCAACTCTAACCATGCGCTTATCAATCAGTGAATAACGAGGGATAGCAGAGGGTTTCCTTTTGTATTGTGCCAGGGGGGGGTGGGTAAACCAAGCTCCAAAAGGCACAGTCTGCTACAGCGCATCGAAGCAGGGCACTATTACACCTGCTGAAAACCTACTCCATGCCTACCTTGCCTACCTATTGACGTGAGCGCGCTACAGGTGATCTGTCGAGCTTGCTGCATCCACACCGGTTTCAAGACAATGCTGGAGCCATGCCTAGAGCTAGAGTCGTGGGCAGGAGCAGTGTTCAAGTCATTGCGCGGCATTACTGAATCCTTAGTGGGATTCGACAGCTGCCAGTTCCGACGTCACCGATGGCGGTAAAGCAATTGGGTCATCGTCGAGCGATAGCAAGAAGTTGACGAGATCCGTTTGGTCCTGGGGTTGGAATCCGGCTTTTTGATCAACCCAGTATTCGTGTCCCTCACCGCTGACATGGGAGCGCTGCAAATCAGAGTTAGCTTTGTTAGCAGCGATCATGGGCTGGCGCAGATCGCGATCGACCAGCAGCCGTAAACTCGCTGCCGCGTCGGGTTTAATGCCCCGCATCAGGGTTCCCACCATGCCGATCTGGTCCGGATCCGCAATACGATACCAGCCAGTTTCGTCGGGTTGCAATGCAGCCTCGCTAGCAGCAACGCCACCATCATGCAGGTAGGGGGCATGCAGATACGTACCAATGAGCTTGATCACTTTGTAGCCACCTGCCGGATCGCTGAGGGCATAGGCGAGTTGAATGTCCTCTTCGGGGGTAATATCGGTGGGCACCGCTAACACAGGCGGATCAGGAGGTAAAGGCACGGGCACATTTGGGGCATAGGTGTCGGGTGGCACAAATGCCTCGGCAAACTCCTTGGAGGCGGGGGCCCGAGCCGGTTGAGTTTTGATCTCGCGCTGGGCAATTACCCGATGGTTGGTGAAATAGCGACCGCTGTGGCAGCTTGCGCAGTTCGCCTCGTCGAAAATTTGAGCGCCCCGCTGCACCGAAGCAACGTCGGTCACGGCTTCATTGGGCGGCGGAGCCAAAGTGTTTTGCCAGGCAGACATGCCGTTCAGTTCAGCAGCGACGGTATGACCGGGTGTAGCCGCCATCAAGCCATTTTGCATGAACAGCGTGCCCTTGGGATATTCCGGCATTTTGATTGTCCAGTTCATTCCAGGAGTGCCCGGTGTCGGATCCACCTGCTCGAAAAATTCCGAGGGCTGTGCTCCTTCCGGCAGCCGATAGCGGGAATGGGGGGCATTTTGAAACATCGTGCCTAGGTAGAGATCCTTGTCGATGCCCAACACCTCGGGAGCTGCATCAGCAGTGGTCGTCGGGTCGGCATTCAGCCCAAACACGGCATTGTTGAGGGTCGTCAAGCCATGGAACCAGCCAATCGACGCTACGCCACTCCAGGCAAAGGGAAAGGCATCGTGCGTATAGGAGGAAGGCACTTTCGCCGAGTTATTGGTGAGATCGCCATTAGAGACAAAATTTCCCGGCGGCCAAGACAGCAGGGCCTCGTCCACCGCGTCTTCCATGAGCTGCGGATCGGGCAATTGCGCCGTTTCACCCTCACTGGTGCGGTAAGTTTGTCCGCCTGCCGGAATCTGAGTCGGATTTACATCGGTTTGGCGGAACAGGGCTGCGGAATTAGGTGCCATTGCCAGCAGCATGCCGAGATTAATGTCCGTGTTGGTGGCTCCCTCAATGATCCGCCCCGTCTGTTCATTCACTGTGGCATGGCAAAGCGCACAGGTAATGCCGACGCGCAGTTGTCCGTGATCGAGGTGGTTCACCAGTCCCAAGGGCACAAGAGAGCCTTTGGCGACATCTAGCCCGGTATTAATCACAGTCCCTGCCGGAAAGGTGCGATTGCCTAACTTCACATCCTGATCCAGCGTTACCTGAAGATTAGAAGTTGGCTGACCTTTGAGAGCCAAGATCGATTGTGCCAGCTTGCCCAATCCTAGCGGTCCATCTACAATCCCCACTACATCGGTAAACAGGACATCGTTCCCGAATGACTCTTGATAGAAAGTTTTCCGCCCCAGATCGAGCAGATCCTCAGTGATTTCAACTGCGCCCTGTTCAGGCGAGAGGCGTTCCCGTCCCGACTCCGTTTGCAGGAGTTGCTCAGCCTCGGCTCGACTAACCACCTGACCCAACACATCGTAGGAGCCGATGCCTCTTGGTGCCGATTGAGTCAGGGGGGTGTAGGTAGCATTCAAATCAGGAGGACTGCCCGGCAAGACAAGTTCCATCTGGTAGCCTAGGAAACCAGCTAGCCCTAGAAGGGCAACCAGAATGATGACAATCCGGAGTCGCATGGAATTTTCCTCAAAGATTACAGATTCATTACAGGTTCATTACAGGTTCATCTCTGCTACTCGATCAATCGAGTTGGTAGATTAATTCATCATTTGCGTTAGGCTTCTGCAAATGGTTGTGACTGTACTGATCAGCCCAATGTTTGTCAGTCTGATTTTGCCTCCACTCGAAACCAGCGATATCCGTATGGCTCCAGCGAGATTGGCTGTGAACCAGACAGGGGACGATAATAACGTTCGCCCTGGCATTCAGTGGGTGTAGGTGAAGCACAATTGCCAAACAAATCAACCAGCTGGTTCAGAGGATTAGATTTCAGCGTCACTGTACAAGCTCGATTGGCTAAATTGTGTACTGCGATCAGGGCTTTGCCTCGCCACTGGCAACGGTGGGCGAACACACAGGGTTCATCCGTCTCAATGATGTCCCAGTCACCCCAGCCAAATTCAGGGCATTGTCTGCGCATCCGAATCACTTGGCTCATCCAGTTCAGTAACGAGTTTGGATCCGGCTGTTGGGCAGCAACATTGACTCGCTTGTAGCTATAGTCACCTTCGGAGATTACAGGCTTGGCTAGGCGATCGTGGGCAGCCGATGAGAAACCGCCATTGGGTTCGTCGCTCCACTGCATCGGGGTCCGCACGCTGTCTCGATCTGGTAAGGACAGATCATCCCCCATGCCAATTTCATCGCCATAGCGCAGCAACGGAATTCCCGGCAGCGTGAATAGCAAGCTGTAGACCAGCTCGATGTGCCGCCGATTACTATTTAGCATCGGAGGCAAACGCCGCCGGATACCACGACCATAAATTTGCATGTTTGCCTCTGGAGCAAAGGCGTGAAACACTTCGTCTCGTTCGGCATCACCGAGCTGATCTAGGGTCAATTCATCGTGATGACGCACAAAGTTGAGCCACTGACCCGAACGAGGCAAATGCGGCAGCTGTCTGAGACCTTCAATCAGGGGAGTGGCATCTTGGCGGGCAAGCGCCAGAAACTTTTTCTGATTGGCGAAGAAGCTAAACAGCATGTGCATGCGGTTGCCGTCCCCGAAGTACATCGAGAACGACTCCGATTCAACGTTGGCTTCTGCTAGCAATACCGCTTCAGCACTCCACGAGGACACATAGCAGCGCAGATCTTCCAAAAAACTTTCTAGCTCGTATTGCTCTACCAGCCCTTCTACATTCTTGACAAAGTAGGGAACAGCATCGACCCGAAAGCCCGATACGCCCAACTGCAACCAAAAGTGAATGATTTTGCGAATTTCATCCCGCACCACCGGATTCGAAATATTCAGATCCGGCTGCTCTTTGTAGAAGTGGTGCAAATAGTAGGCACCTGCCTGTTCGTCATATTCCCAAATGCTGTCCTCGACATCGGGAAACACTAGCTCGGCTGGATCGGTAGGGGGAGGATCGTCAGACCAGATATAGTAGTCCCGATACTTCGAATGTCGGTCCGAACGCGCTGCCTGAAACCAGGGATGCTGAATAGAGGTGTGATTTACGACTAAATCGATCAGAACTCGGATGCCGCGCTCTTTGCAGGCATGCATGAATTCTACAAAATCACCCAATGTGCCTAAACAGGGATCGACGCCGTAGTAGTCCATCACATCGTAGCCATCATCTCGATTGGGAGAAGGATAAAACGGATGTAGCCAGAGGCAGGTAATCCCCAATCCAGATAGATAATCTAACCGCTGCGTCAGTCCTGGAAAATCACCAATTCCGTCTCCGTTGGAATCCATGAATGTTTCCACATCCAGCACATAGACAATCGCATTTTTATACCAGAGAGATTCCATACTTAATTTTTCTAGTGGTCTACTATCTACTGCCGACCATCACTAATCAACTTAATTTCTGAAGAAGCTGATATATCCTCACTCCAGCGTCCCAGCAACTCGGGCTAGTTGGTCCACAGCTATGTTTTCGCAGGTTTGCCTAATTTGTAGGATCAGCAGTAAAAGTGATAGAAAAGTGACGTCCGATGAAGCACGCTGATCATTCAGGGAGACCCGTACGCTGAGGATTGGCCAGTCTCTCGGCTGACTTTGACAACCGCTCTAGGGCATCAGTCTGCTTTTCAATTTGCTTTGTCTGCTTCTGCAGCTCTTCTAATTGTTTGGTTTGTGATAAAGCGTCGCTAGTGTGCGGAATGATGTACTCACAGCCCGACAAAAAGACGCAGACGAGTAAGATCACCATGATGAGATAGCGCATTTCTCTTCTCCTGAATATTTCTTGAATAGTTCTCCTGAGTCCTTTCCCTGAATACTGTTCTGGTTCCTACTTGCCGGATAAGGCACAATGACAGCTTCTACCCAACTTGACCTACTCGAACGAGTTTGACTTCTACCCTAGGTTCAGTTCACTGCAGGTTACAGCACCAGTTGTGTCTTTGATCACCTTTACTCGTTAGGTTGAGGCATAAACGGGGTATCGGGCTAGCTCTACACAGACGACAGGATCTGTCTGATCACCCTAATCATCGCCTCCTGTCACTTTCTGGTCACATTGGCAGCCGACCCTGAAAGGTAAATCTGGATAAATCTATAAATCTGGAACCTCTGCTGGTCTGAACTCTCTCATCCCTTGAAAGAGTTTTATTTGGGTTCGTTTCATGAAACGGCGTAATTATGTGATCTATCTGCACCGGGTGCTGATAGCCGTCGGCGTAGTCGGGCTATTTGTTGTGGCAGCATTGCTCTCTTGGGCAGTGATGGATGTGTTGCTCCTGACGTTTCTGGGGGTGCTGGTCGCTATCGTGCTGCGGACTTTAGCAAAACCGATCGCTCGCAAAACGCCGCTGTCAAGTCGCTGGGCACTGGGTGTGGTTGTGGTGATGCTGGGGGTGCTGCTCGTCGGGATAGGCTGGTTGCTGGCACCGGAAATTATTGCCCAAACCGATCAGTTAGCAGAAGGGGTTGAAGAAGCAATCGAGCAAGTCGAGGCAAGCCTTCCCGGCGATATTGACCCCAATGGAGGGGGGCTAGGTGGCATTGTGGGCGGTGACAACGGGCAGTGGCTTAATCCTACGAATATCCTGTCCCAACTAATGGACACATTCACCTTGACGTTGGGAGTTTTAGCCAACGTTCTGTTTGTGTTGTTTATCGGTCTGTTTGTGGCTTTCGATCCGCAGCTATACCGTAATGGCATTGTCAGTTTGGTTCCCCCAAGAGGGCGCCAGCGAGCCAATGAGGTGATTGACAAAGTCGTGAAGGGACTTCAGGCATGGTTGTTGGGGCGGATTATCTCTATGATTGTCGTTGGGATTGTGGTCAGCCTTGGACTGTGGATATTGAACGTTCCATTGGCGTTAGTGCTTGGAATTATTGCCGCGTTGCTAGAGTTTATTCCGGTGGTGGGGCCAGTGTTGGCGGCAGTTCCAGGCATTTTGATTGCCTTTACACTGGGGCTGATGCCGGCAATTTATGTGGCGCTGTTTTACCTAGTCGTGCAGCAGCTTGAAGGCAATGTACTGACTCCAATCGTGCAGCAGCAGGTCGTATCCTTGCCGCCGGTTTTGGGCTTATCTACGGTTTTGGCGATGGGGATTCTATTCGGAGTGCTAGGGATTCTCGTGGCTACTCCCCTCACTGTGGTGATATTTATCTTAGTCCGAATGCTTTATTTACGAGATATGTTGGAACCCACTCGTGAGGATCTTTAATTCTGCCTTAACTAATCTGCCTTAACTAAACTTGACTAAATTCGGCCAACTGGAGGCGGCTCAACAAGCCAATCAGGGTGCTTCTCGGAGGAGTTCTAGAATCGTCGTGACCAAATGAGCTGGCTCAACAGGTTTAGCTAGGTGTCGTTGAAATCCAGCCAGCAAGGCCCGCGAGCTGTCTTCATCTCGGGCGTAGGCGGTAAGGGCAATGGCAGGTACCCTGCTGCCTTGGGCGTCCGAGCGAGAGCGAATTTGTTGTAGCAGCATCAAGCCATCGGCTTCCGGCATTCCGATATCGCTCAGCAGCACGTCTGGCTGGCTCTGCTCTAGTTCCTCTAGGGCCGCCTGAGCCGAACTGACGGCCGTAACGACAGCGCCACACTGCTCTAGCCAAAATTGGGTCCAGTCCAGTGCATCCGGTTCATCATCGACAATGAGAATGCGCAGTCCGGTTAGCGGTTGGGCGGACGTCGAGGTACTGAGCGGCGGCTCCGTCTGGTCTGGCGAGGTGGAGTTTGTCAGCAGAGGAAGTCGCACTGTGAAGGTTGCGCCTTGCCCTTCGCCAGCACTAGCAGCCTGAATCGTACCGCCATGGAGTTCGACTAGATGGCGCACAATGGCTAACCCCAAGCCCAAGCCGCCAAAGGATCGAGTGGTGCTGCCATCCGCCTGCCGGAAATAGTCAAACACATGAGGCAGAAAATCAGGGCTAATGCCTTTGCCAGTATCGCTGACGGTAATTTGCGCCACAGTCCGGTGGTCTCGGGGTTCCCCGTTCTGCACCCGTTCTAGCTGCACTTCTATCTGTCCACCTGCTGGGGTGAACTTCACGGCGTTTGAAAGCAGGTTCCAGATCACTTGCTGGAGCCGACTGGCATCGCCGAGAACGGTGAAGCCAGAGTTGGAATGGGGATGATCAGCGCTATCAGCAGCTGGGTCAAGAATATGGAGCTGCACGGCGACTCCCTTGGCTTCGGCTGCAAGATGGATGGTATCCAGGGCTGCTTCAACTGTGGCGATTAAATCAACGGGGGTCACGGTCAAACTGAGCTTGCCACGCAGAATCCGGGAGACATCCAGCAAATCCTCAATCAGCTGAGTCTGAATTTTGGCATTGCGTTCGATGGTTTCTAGAGCACGGGCGGTGGTGGCAGGGTCATATTGCCGCGATTGCAGCAGCCTAGCCCAGCCCAAAATGGGATTTAGCGGCGTGCGCAGCTCGTGGGAGAGCACAGCCAAAAACTCGTCCTTAATGTGGTTGGCTTGGCGGAGGCGTTCGGTTTGTTGCTGTAGCGATGCGAGTAAACTAGCGCGTTCTATCGCAACCGCCATTTGATCGGCAATGGCCCGCATCAAGTCTAGCTCTTCTGGGGTAAAGTGAGAGCGCGTCAGGCTTGCAAAGGACAGCGTGCCCAACAGCCGTCCCTGTAGCGCCATGGGCAGCCCAGCATAGGCAGTGATACCCAATCGTCGCAGTAGATTGGCATGAGCATGATTGGCAAGGGTGGCTTGATCCAGCACAATCGGCTGACGCCCAACGGCGACCTGCCCACACACAGCCTGCCCCAGGTCGAGCTGACGAATGGTTGCAGCTACCATAGGCGATATACCACTGTAAGCCGCCAGCCGCAGCACGCAGCGTCCCTCTACCTCCTCGGCCAAAAAATTAAAGTAGAAGTGCAGGTCGATTTGCTTTGCCAACTTTTGAAAGACTTCATCGAGTAGGGCAATCGGCTGCTGAGTAGAGAGCAGATCGCTGGTGGTCTCATATAGTAGCTTTAACCGTTCATTGTGTTCTCGCAGGGTCTGTTCGGCTTGCTTGCGCTCGGTAATGTCTTGAAAAATCGTGTGCACATAGTCTTTCTCGTCCATGGTGAGACGCTGTGCAGTCACCAGCACATCTCGCAGCTCGCCAGTTTTAGTGCGATGCTTGGTTTCAAACTGTTCGGAGTTGCAGGTTGGGGAATCGACCCGGTTTACTGGCGAAGGATCAAAGGCTTCCAAATCGCCGAGTGTGAGTTGCGCAAACTCGTCGCGGGTGTAGCCCAACTGCTGATGAGCCTGGGTGTTGAATTCAATAAACGCCTGATCTGGCAAGCGAATGAGCAGCACCCCCAATGGCGACTGCTCGAACAGCAGCCGGTAGCGGTCTTCCGTGGATTGCAAGGCTGCCTCCATGCGGACGCGATTCTGCCGCTCTTGCGATTCCCGCAGTGCTCGCTGCACCGCTGGCACCAGCCGCCCTAGCCGCTGTTTCAGCACATAATCGGTCGCTCCACTTTTGAGCGTTTCAATCGCTAACTCTTCCCCGAGGGTGGCAGAGACAAAAATAAACGGCACCTGCGGGCAGTACTGCTGAGCCAATGCAAGTGCCGCAATGCCATCAAAGTCGGGTAGGGAATAGTCAGACAGAATCAGGTCGATGGATTGATCCGTCAGTGCCGCAGTGAAATCGGCGCGGGTGCTCACCTGAGTCAGATTGAACTCCATGCCGCTTTCCCTCAGGGTGGCTTGGATGAGTTCTACATCGAGGGGGCTGTCTTCCACCAAGAGGAAATGAAGTTCAGTCATAGCCCATCCTTCCTTGTGTTATGAATCACGACGGGTCGCAAGGGATAGATCCGGAGGAGGTTGATTGACGATGGCCCAGAATAGACCCACCTGTTTGATCACTTCGACAAATTCCTGAAAGTTGATTGGTTTGACGACATAGGCATTGGTTCCTAGCTCGTAGCAGCGGAGCAGATCCGGTTCTTCTTGCGAGGAGGTGAGGACCACAACCGGCACTAGGCGTAGGGCGTGATCGGCCTTCAGCGTTGCCAGCACTTCCAGTCCGTCAATTTTGGGCAGTTTCAGGTCGAGCAGGACAACAATAGGATTTCCTTCCATGCGTAGGCGGAACACTCCCCGACGGTACAGATAATCCAGGGCTTCTTCACCATCGCGCACCACAACGACCTCGTTGGCGAGGGAATTTTCCGAAAGCGCGGTCAGGATCAGTTCTACATCGTTGGCACTATCCTCAACAAGCAAAATTCGCTTCAGTTCAGTCATTCGTTTGCAAGAGGTTAGGAGTCTAAGAGAGGAAGCAGTGAGTGGACCAAGGTACGAGGTGAGCCGAACCTAGTGAGGTCAAAACAAGAAAGCACTGACTAGGAAACGGCTGACCCAGCAAATGCGTACGCGGCGGTGCCACTGACGGTTTACCACTGCTGACTGCCGGACTGCGATCCCTAGCCTAGCTGCGAGGGCTTTCGGTCCACCCAGGGGGCTGAATGGGCGGTACTGACACAGGCAATTTGGGTAACGAGAAATAAAACGTAGCCCCTGCCTCGATCTCGCCTTCTGCCCAGGTGCGGCCGCCGTGGCGGTGAACGATTCGACGCACATTGGCTAACCCGATGCCCGTCCCCTCATATTTCGGGTCGCTGTGGAGCCGCTGAAAGACGCCAAACAGCTTGTGGGCGTACTGCATATTGAAGCCAATGCCATTGTCTCGCACGTAAAATACCTCCTGTGAATTGAGTAAATCGAGTAGGCCTGAGGGTGAATTAGAATCGCAACTGGACAGACAGCCGATTTCAATGTAAGCCTCAGATCGGGAACGCGTGTACTTTAGCGCATTCTCGATCAAGTTTTGCAGAACCAGCCGCAGCATCGCAGGATCTCCTTGTACCCTGGGCAACGGATGAATGCACCACTGAATTGGGCGATCTGCCGGTTCAATGACTAGCGTTCGCTTCACTTCCTGCACAAGCTGATTCATGTCAATCTCAATCTGGCGCATCTCTGAGCGTCCCATGCGAGAGAAAGCCAGCAGATCGTCAATGAGCACGCCAGCCTGCTTTGCTGTGTCAGCAATGATCGTCATGTAGCGCTGGCTTGTGTCATCGAGGGCAGTTTGTTGTAAACGTTTTTGCAGCAGCTCAATGAATCCGGCGATGTGACGCAGCGGTGCCCGCAAATCATGGGACACCGAATAGGAAAACGACTCTAATTCTCGATTGGCGGCTTCCAGTTGGGCTGTGCGTTCCTTGACGCGCTGCTCCAGGGTGGCCTCGGCTTGTTTGCGGTCATCGATATCGACGCAGGAGCCAATGTAGCCTAGGAAATCGCCTGCTGCCGTAAAGCGGGGAACGCCGATGTCTAAAATCCAGCGATACTGCCCATCAAAGCGCCGCAAACGGTATTCCATCTCGAAGGGTTGCCGCTGATCAAAGGCGTTGCTGTAGAAGTCGAGGCAGCGCTGAAAATCATCGGGATGCACACCTTCTGCCCAGCCATGCCCCAGTTCTTGGTCCATTGTCCGCCCGGTAAACTCTAGCCAGGCCTGGTTGAAGTAGGTGCAGCGTTTGTCAGGACCCGACATCCAAACCAGCATGGGCGCAGCATCGGTCATCTGACGGAAGCGAACCTCGCTTTCTCGCAGGGCAGATTCAGCTTGCCGCCGATCGTGTGTATCGGTGAGCGTGCCAACCCACTCCCGGACTGAGCCATCCGCATTGAGGATCGGTACTGCCCGCGCCTCGAAATAGCGGTACTGCTGACTAGCTGCATGCCAGAGCCGCCCTTCTACCTTATGCAGCTGGCGAGAGGTAAGAGCTTGGGCCCAGAGGGCTTCAATGTGGTCGCGATCATCAGGGTGGAGGGCATCCCCCCAGCCATAGCCATGATAGGCGTGCCAGTCTTGCCCAGTGTAGTCTTGCCAGAGGGGCTGTGGTTCCACAAATCGACCCTCGGCGTCGGTAGTCCAGACGAGAGAGGTCGTTGCTGCCACCAGTGAGCGATAGCGTTCTTCACTTTGCTGCACGGCTGTCTCGGCCTGCTTACGCTCGCTGAGATCGAGCACAAAGGCGATGGTGCGATCACTAGAGTTGGGTAGTAGCGCCCCTGCTAGCAGTACCGGCACCCGACTGCCATCTTTACGCAGGTATTCCTTTTCAAAGGGGCGACAAACACCCATCTGGGCTAGCTCTGCCAGGGCCTGTTGGTCTTGCTGCTCATAGCCGGGAGGAGTCATATCACTCCAGCGCACCTGACCGGCTTCTAGCTCGGCTCGCGTGTAGCCCACCATATCTAGAAAAGCATCATTGGCTTCAAAGATATGACCGTGGATATCTGGAAAAATAATGCCGATGATGTTGGAGTCAAACAGGCGACGGAACCGCGCCTCACTGGCTCGCAATTCTAGCTCTAGCTGTTTGCGCCGCGTAACGTCATGTCCAACGGCAAACAGCACCCCTTCTTCTAAAGAGGGCACGCTGACCCAGTCAATCCAGCGATAGGAGCCATCTCGGCAGCGATAGCGATTTTCGAAGTGAATCACTGGCTGTCCGGTAGTGAGTTGCTCTACCGCCGCGATCGTTGCAGCCCGATCGTCGGGATGCACAAACTCCAGAAACGGCTGCTGGCACAGCTCAGATGCACTAAATCCTAAAGTCGTCTCAAAGGCAGGATTGACTCGCTGAAAGTAGCCATCAAATCCAGCGACGCAGAATAGGTCGAGCGATAGCTGGAAAAAGCCATCATGCTGAACTTGCACCCGTCTGCATTCGGTGATATCCCTAACAATGCCGCAGAAATACTGCACCTCGCCTGGGGTGGATGAAACCGCATAGCCCCGTTCTTGTACCCAGTGCAGGCTGCCATCGGGACGGATAATCCGATACTCTTCGCAGTATTTCCCCGATGGCTGATCCAGACTTTGCTTGATCCACTGCCGAAAGGACTGCTCAACGCGCTGCCGATCCTGCGGATGAACCGCATCGAGCCAATGGGCATTGCTGCCTAGCGCCACTTTAGACAGTCCCCACAGGCGTTCGTAGCTGGAGTTGGTATAGAGATAGTGCGCTGCGGGATCGCGAATCCAAATCCCCTCCTCAAGACATTCAGCAAGCTGGCGGTAGCGAGATTCACTGGCTTGCAAAGCAGCTTCTGCCTGCTGGCAGCTGTGTTCACTCTGTTGATGCTGCTGGTCTAGACGATTTAGGGTCTGGGCGCTTTTCCAAATCGATACGCCATGGCTGCCCGTCATCAGCACAACCAAGAGAGACATTGCCACTGGGGGGTTCGCATCGGCTGCTTGATCACTTTGAATAAAAAGCCAGCCTAGTCCAATGGGCAACAGCAGTGTTGGCAGTAGTCGCCTCGCCAAGACACCGCCTTGCCGGTCACTGGTCAAGGGTGCCATCCAGCCTACCTGGGGATAGAGGAACAGCAGCCCGATGCAGAGAATTCCGAGACCAACGATTGCGACCATCAATAGAACGGTCTCTGGGGGGAACGGTTCAGCCGGCACGGTGTAGGTGAAACTCACCCAGGACTGGACCAGCATCAGACTGACGATCAGCACTAGGCTCTGGGCTAGCTGAATCCAAAACGGCTGAGGCGATCGCAGCAGCACTAGCGCCACCCCCACCCCGGCAAAGCCCAAGGCTGGAGCAAAGGGAGCGACCCCGACTTGCCAGCCCTGCACCGAAATCCATCCGCTAAGCAGCAGCAGCAGACAGGGCAACAGCAGCGTGCCGATATGAGGCTGTCGCTTGGGGAGATGCCGCCTAGTCAGCAAGCCCAACGTGAGACCACTCAGCAGCAAACCAGACGCCAGAGGAGCTACCCTCCATCCATCGAGAGCTGCGCTATTGAACTGCCAGCCCAGCAGCATGATACCGGATAGACTGACAACCATGCCGCTTGCTAGCAGGGGAATTGTCGTATTCCCATGGTTCTGCTCCGGCATTGCCGCCTACTCCACTTCTGGGAAATACTGGGTTAGCAAGACCTGGCCACGCTCACCGAGCTGCCAGACCATTTGATAAATTTTCTCTAGGGCTAGCGGCGAAGGAGTTGCTCGTCCGTTCTCCCAACGGTTGATGGTAGGAAAAGTAACCCCCAGTTGGGCAGCAAATTTTTCCTGGGTCAGCCGTAGTTCTTGTCGTAGCGCTCGCACCAGCTGTCCAATTTTTGGCTGTTCTGCAACTAACATAGCGTGCTCAGTTTAACTCATGGATTATAAAGTCTTCTATATCATCTACTGATTGATAAGGACGAGAGTCTGCCCTGAGAAGGAGATTTACCCAATCTCTACAGCCATTCCTGCTGAATCTGCACGCCTCGTTGTTGCAGCGTTTGCTCGAAGAGTGGCGTTGGTAGAGCCTGCTCAACGCTCCAGACGCCCGGCTGCTGCAACTGTCCTGCTAGTAACAGTTGAGCAATGCTGCCCACCCCATAACCAGCGGCAACGGCTGTATTTTCGTGGGCAAAGGTTGCACAGTAGCGAGCTAGTTGGCCCTGTTTCTCGCCCTGCACTTCGGCCCGCATTGCCACACCAATGCCGCTAAAGCGATCGCTGACCTGAGTCATAGCATGGCTGACCTTTGAGAGAAATTCAATTGCACCCGAGTGCCGCATCAGGGCAGACGGCAACCAGTGTGCTGCCATCCAGGTGAGGTGATTGTACAAATCGGGCACCGAGCCAAACTTGGTGATCACCGTCTGCACTGGAAATGCTTCCACCAGAGTGTAGGCTTCTGGCATATCGAACCAGTAGACTCCAGCCGTTCCGTAGGGCGGTGGAAAGGTAACGGTTTCGCGATCGGTATAGGGTTTCACTAATTGCCATTGCCCATCGATCCACGCTTCAAAGGGATGCTGCAACCCCAAGAATGTGGTTCGCATGACGGTCACCCCGGCTCCCCCCGAACCCGACACCACATAGCTGAGATGAATGCGATCAGCACGGTCCAATTGCTCGACGCCCTGCCGCACCATGCTGTTTGATATGCCTGGAAATACACCCGAATTGACAATAGCTGTGACGCCAGCGGTCTGAGCTGCGGCTCGATGGGCTAGCGCCTTGCGCGTAAATGAGCGATCGTCACTGACATCTAGGTAATCGACGCCCTGCTGAATGCAGCTTTGCAGCACAGAGGTATCGCGATAACGAAATGGTCCAGCGCAGTGAATGACGAGACGGCACCCCTGCACCGCAGCATCTACTGCCGCCCGATCAGCCAAGTCTAGCCTGAGAAAGGTCAATCGATGAGGGTCTTGATGCTCATCCCAATCTGGCTTGGCGGCTTCCGTTCGTCCTGTTACCGTAATGGCTGCCGATGTATGGGCGAGTAGATCGGCTGTCACGCTACGCCCAATCCGTCCTCGCCCCCCCAAAATCAGTACGCGATCGCTCATGAGTCTGAACTAGTATGGCAACTCCACTGTCCCTGAGCTGCGAAGCAGGTAGGATCTGCCCCGCAAATCCATTAGAAGCTTTTGAATACCGACTCAACCGTTGACTTGATTGAGTCTCGAGCGTCTTTAAGCTTCTGAGCAATGGGCTGTTGGGTGTGCAGGAAGACTCGAGCACAGTTACGTCCTGGCATCCCTGAGATTGAGCCGCCTGGATGTGTCCCAGCTCCGGTGAGGTAAAGCCCCTCAATCGGCGTTTTGTAATTGGCGAGTTCCGGCAGCGGACGGAAGAAAATCATCTGATCGAGCGTCATATCGACGTGATAGTAGTTGCCCTTGAGTGCCCCTAGCCGCTCGCCCAACTCCGCCGGACTTTCCACCCGCCGGGCAATGATCGAGCGCTTCAGGTTGGGTGCATATTCCGCCAGCTTGTCTAGCACGCGGTCAGCCACTTTGTTCTTCAGCTCATCGGTCCAGCCGGTACCGTGCAAGCCTGTGCCCTCAGCTCCTTCAACCAAGTAAGGGGCAAAGAACTCGATCCACAGCGTATGTTTGCCAGCCGGTGCCATCGAGGGATCGAGCATTGTTGGCTGAACGACATACATCGAGGGGTCCGAATCGGGGATGCGACCAATGCTCGGTTCACTGTGGGCCAGTTCTACCTGCTTCACTGAGTCTGCAATCAGCACCGAGCCAATCAGGTACTCATCCCGATGCTGATGATGCTCAAAGCGCAGTGGCTCCGACAGCGCACAGTCAATCTTCAAAATCGTTTCGTTGTTATTGACAATGCGGCGTTCCAGGCGCTCCCGTAGAGCCGGATCTGCATCGTCCAACTCAGCGCTATCCATCATGTGCAGGAACAGGCGCTTGGCGTCGATGTTGGAAATGACGCCTTTTGTGGCTCGATACTCTTGACCGCCTCTAACACGGACACCCACAGCACGCCCACTATCGATCAGCAGCTTCTCGACCGGCTGATCCGTCAATACCTGACCGCCCAGACTCTTAACCAAATTCAACAGCGCTTGAGTCAGTGCCCCGGTGCCGCCCCGCGGCCGAGCCATCCCAGGATTGTGGCGCATTGCCATCATGATTGCTCCAATTGACAGCGTTTTCTGGCTGGGTGGGGCCCCCAGTTCCGACGCCAGCCGAGCCAGCGGTGCCTTCAAAAACTCAGAATCAAAATATTCATTGAGAATATCTTCGGCGCTAGTCAGCATCGTCCGAATCAGATCCAGCGTGCCGTCAGGGGAACCCATCACCGAGAACAGGTCCCGTATTTTCTGGATGTCGTAGTTACCGACAATGTCTACTACCGATTTGGGCGGTGCATTAAAAATCGGAATAATCCCCTTCAGCAGCCGTTGCCAGAAGTCGGTAAACTCGGCATACTTTTGAGCATCGCGCTGATTGAACTGAGCAATTTCCGCGCAGGTTTTTTCAATCGAACGGTGTCCCAAAAAATAGGTGCCATCTGGGTGCGGACAGAACACAACCGGGTCGCAGTAGAGGTAGTCCAATCCATATTTCGTGAGTTCTAGCTCCTCCACAACTGGACCGAGATGAATAAACTCATGGTCGATGGCGCAAAGATTGAACTTAAAGCCAGGTGCCTCCTCAGGCAGACTTTCCTCGGTAGTAGCTCCCCCACCCGGAACCGGACGCTTTTCGAGCAGGGTTACACTGTAGCCCGCCTTCAACAAATAAGCCGCGCAAACCAGCCCATTGTGGCCTGCCCCAATAATCACTACATCAGATACTTGCATCCAGCTGCTCCACTTTGTTCAGAAAGAAACTATTTGACTCTTTGATTTGACTCTTTGATAAGGAACTGTTGTCACGATTACCAGTCGTTTTTTAATCTAAAGAGTCCCTCTCTCCAAAGTCCTCATCCGAAAGGATTAAAGTCAGCCGGTTCTCGCTGATCTAGCGGATATTCCCCCGAGGGCTGATGAGTGAAAGTACTTACCTAGTAATTCGATCAAGAAAAACTCCACATCCTTTGAGCGGTCTTCCCAAGGATCTGCCGCTGTATTCTGGGTTTTAAGGCCGTCAGTAGCACATCCATAACGATGGAGGCAACCTAGCTAGAGTAGGGCAATTGAGTGTCTATCTCTTTCTACAACTGGTCACTAAATTATTTCAAACTCATTAGCAAAACAGCTCAATACTGAGTTCCCTAGATATCTATCAACCCTCAGCAACTACTCGCGGTTTAACTCTCCTTTTGTACACCAATAAGTGCCTATCACCCCATCCACTAGAGTTTTACGACTAATGACAAACCCTGCCCGCATCAGCAGCTCGTCCATTATCCAGTCGCAAGTGGAATATTCTTCGCGAAAGTGTCCTTCTGCATCCTCTCGCAGAAAATCGCCGCCTGCCCTCTCTTGATTGCAAATAAAGGTATGAATATGACTCAGAGGATTTGTACTCTCCATAACTACATCACGGATATAGAGTTGTCCACTTGGTTTTAACATGCTATAGAGCCGTGCGAGTGCAATACTTTTCCAGAAATCAGGAAGGTGATGTAACGCAAATATACTCACAATCGCATCAGCTTGATCATCAGAGTGCTCATAGGTTAGAAATCCGGCATGGTGAAACTCAATGTTGGTTAGGGCAGCTTGGGCAGCTTTATAGCGAGCTAAATGCAGCATCGCTTGCGACACATCCACCGCATGAACCCTACGACAACGCCGTGCCGCCTCCAGCACAAAGGTTCCCGTACCCGAGCCAAAATCAATCAGCGTGTCTGCCTTACCAACGGCTAACTCCTCGAGAACCTGTTGGCTCTCCGCAACGATGTCGCGAAAGTCTGCGTGGCTAGCATCATAAATCTTTACTTCAGACGGGTTGCTGTAATCTCGCCCAACAGATTTGAACTCGTCATATTGCCAGGAATACTGCATCGTTAATACCCTCGATCTCCCGTCCTGTGAGCCGCCATTGTACTGGCAGACCTCCTGGAAAGCAAGGATGGGTCCAAACCCAGTTATATCTCTGCCCTAGGGCAACTCGACTTCTTCCACATTTTGCAAGCACGCCGCCTCAATCTCCAGAAAAGTTTGCTATACTGAGACACTGTGGATTCAAGCAGCTTGCGGCGGCATAGCCAAGTGGTAAGGCAGAGGTCTGCAAAACCTCCATTCCCGTGTTCGAATCACGGTGCCGCCTTTAGGTTCTATTTTTGTAGAGCGTTTTGTAGATGTACGTTCTGGCTTTGAACCATGCCAATCATCCAGCAAGGCGTTTTGAGGTGACGAGCATCCTGCCATACGATGTCACATTGACGCAGAAAATCATTCAACGCATTATAAAGTCGGGAAGTGGAAGCCATTGTTTTTGCTGTTAGGTGTGGTAACTTCCCAGCTTAAGCTAAGCTCTCCTTCCCTCCTAGCCCGCCTTTCATCCCCAAACAGTTTTGTCAGTCAATCAGGTGCAGAACCTGTTTTGTCAGTCAAGCAGGCAAGCTTCCTCGAACCATTTTTTAGTCTTGTTTGCTATCTGCGGAGAAACATCCGAGCTTTTCTGACATTTGATCTGCCTATTTCTGCCTATTTCCGACTGATGAAATTAACCACATTTCTTACGCTGAATGAGTAGGAATAAGTCACGAGCGGTTTTCCCACAACGTTCAACTCAAGCCAGGAGTTCTTTTATGGCTGAAATCGAAATTTATAGTGCAGTTCTCTGTCTCTTCGCTCACCGTTTGCGCTTAACCTTAAGCGAAAAATATGATTACATCAACACTCATTTGAAACGCGAGGTGAGTTTAACTGAACTAGCAGCGATCGCCCAACTGAGTCAATATCACTTCTGCCGCGCCTTCAAAGAATCTACAGAGCTAAGTCCTCATCAGTACTTAATTCAACACTTAATTCAACAGCGAGTTGAACGCGCAAAGTAGTTGTTGCAGCAGGGCAATATGACGATCTTGCTTATCCAAACTCGAGGTGTTTCACAACCCAACCACATCATCAGAATCAATAATCAGGATCTACCCGTGCGGACCTTCCAGAGGCTCCTGGACAATCCCAGTCCTAGTTGCTGTGGATGAAACACATTGGTCCCAATGTCCTCAGGTCGGGAACGAACACAATTACGATTACACGAGTAGGAAACGACAACTTCACAGTTGGCGGTATAGCTGTTCAGACATCCTCTCAATCGATTCAGAATTTCGGGGACTGCTCCCACTGCAGTTCAGGTTTCAATGTAGATTAAAAGCAGAGGAACTTCTGCGTATTCGTTCTGGAAGGCAACGCTGACGATAAGCCCTGGGAACTCACTTTAGAAAAGCTGCCTGTCATAATAGTCCGTACGGACTATACGGACTATCAAGTAAGATGGACTATCAAATTGTTCATGCCATCCCTGAGCGCCTGCGAATTCGGATTCCGTTGCTCGCAACGAGTCCTGAGTACGCCAATAAACTTCAGCACCGGGTTGAATCTCTGCAGGGCGTAACGAGCGTCCGCATTAACTTGGCAGCGGTATCGATGATCGTTACCTATAAAGCCAAGAAGACGAGTCAGGACACTCTGCTAGCAGCACTGCATACTGCCATTGAGGAACTGGCTCCGCCGCCGGATTCGCCTGAGACTGCTTCTATCGACAATCGGTCAGTAGACAATGCGCCAATAGACAATGCGCCAACAGACATTCAGCTAGACAATCAGCCCGCGGCACCATCGCTTGCTGAGCCTACGCCACCGCCCGCTGAGCCGGCGTCCCTCTGCCTCGATCCGCCTGCCGATCCATGGGACGATGCACCGCCGCTGTCGCCTGAAATGGAGTCTGAGCTGCTGCCCCAAATGCCGCTAGAAGCAGAAGCCGAGCTGCCAACTGAGGTGCTGCCTGCTCAAGAGGCTGAACCGTTTGTGCCGCTTACTGAACCTGCTACCCATAGGGACCCTTCTGTCTCGTCTCAGGCGGATGCCATGTTAGCTGAAGAGTCGAGTGTGTCAGAGCCGTTGGATTCGCTAGCAGCCGATTCTTCCATGGATGATGCCGCAGATGCCTCACTAACCGAGCAAAAACCGCGGTCTAGAAAGACCAAATCTGGTAAAACAGCAGCTGCTCAGCGACGTTCGCCCCGCTCGACGTCGTCAAAACCGTCGCGGAAGCAGAAGTAACGTATTGCTTCTAGACAGAGTTGATAGGATTTCATAATGAATTGCATTAGTGAAATGGTTTGATGTCTAGAACTAGCCATTGCAGGAAAATTCAGGGCAATAGACCCCAGCAATCGCCAATGGTGATCTGCCATAAACTAAAAAAAAATTGATGAACGCGATGATTGGAGGAAACTCCAGATATAGTAAGGAAGAGTTGTTTTTGCAATAGTCAGAATAATGGCAAAGGAATTTGAGCTGGGCAGCGTGTTGGGCTTGCCCGAATTCCGCACGGTGCTGGATACGACCTGCTTTCCGCCGCGAGTTGTGGTGGAAACCCGTACCACCCTGCTGAAAGGATTTTTGGTTGTCGAGCGCGACGAGATGATCGATGAGGCGCTCTGGAAAGCCATAGGCGAGTGCCTTCTGGCAGCTGGGGCCGGGGCTGCTGTTGCAGGTGTTGTGCCGGGCGGTATGGTGATGATGCCCACGTTTATGCAGCTCTTTGGAGCACACGCCACCTCGAAAGGGTTGGATTTGGCACTGAACCAGCTGCGGCTCCGTACGGAAACCTGCTACGGCGAATGGCAGCCCTGGATACTTGGTTCCAACCCGGCTTCGGGAGTCTGAAAATCTAAATTCAAGCTAGCCGGTGCTTCAGCCAAAAGGCTAGGAACGGCAGAGCAATGCGGTAGCCATGTTCCGGTCCGTAGAGCAGCCCTTTCTGTTCGAGTCCGGCAAGAGCGCCCTGCAGCCCGCCACCCCGCGAGAGCTGGTGTTTCTGGATGTAGTCGCGGGCATGGGGGCTATCAGTAGGGTCAAGCGCCAAGCTTTCCAGAACGCGCACCTGAGCCGGAGGCAGCAGCAAAATCAACGATTCAAAGGTTACGGACAGGTCTTCCACGAGTGCTAGCGTGCTGCGATGAACGTGATGGGGTTGGATCGGTTCGGGCAGTGCGCCGTCGGCAGCAAAGTTGGCAACAGAGTCGGTAACAGGACCAACCATCGAGTCCCCTGGTTCTGCTAAGGGACCCCCGAGCGATGCGGGGAAACGGCTATCGTGCCACAGGCGGCGAGCCAGAGCTATCGCACCGCCAAGATGCCCCTGCACATAGTGATGAAACAGAGCTTGCCCGTCGGGGGTGATCGTCAAGCCATAGGCAGCAAGATGTTGAGTGACCCAAGGCTGGAGTTCGGCGGCGGTCAGCGGTCCGAGGGCGATCACATGCAGCGGAATTTCGGCGATCCAATCTTCAGGAACGGTGGTAATCAGGGCATAGCTGACGCGGGTCTGGCGCTGAATTTCTTGCTGTAGGTAGGTTTCCCACTGTCGCGACCGATCCCATGACCGCAGATGGGGAAAATTTTGGAACACTAGAATCACCCGGCAGTCTAACCATTCCGCCATCACTTGGGGCAGACTCAGCAACAGTTGAAATAGCGACCATTCTTGCCTAGACGCGGTATGCCAGACGAGCTGCGGGCGTCGCGCCAGCGCCTGCTCGAAAATCAGCGGCTTATCAATACTCCAGCGTTGGATCAGAGCAAGTTCGTCGGGGGCAGCAAACACATCGAGCAAGCCTTCGACGAGCAATTCCAGAAAGCGAGTGGCGTTTGTGGCTCGCAAACAGTCAATTTCCAGGACGCGAGCTCCGATCTGCTGTGCCGCCGTGCGAATCAGCGTGTGCCGCCCGCTACCAGGAACGCCGGCAATCAACAGATCGCCATCCTGCAACAGCACGTGGCAGACTTGCTGCAACTCAGCCTCTCTGCCGACCAACGTCTGGGGAACAAACAGATTTGCCACCATGAACACCATGCAATGAAAGGGCTGCTCAATATTACATTTTATGGTACTTGAGCTGCACTATAAAGTAGTGCTATAGTCTCTTCTTAAGTACTATTATTCAGTGCTAGCCTGGGAAGACTTTTTCCGATTTCCCGGCTCGGTGAAGTTTGTCATTAGAACGTCACCGCTGAGTTCTTCGTCTGCTTCATTCTTTTCTGCAAAGCAATAAGGCTATTCCCATGACTGTTAGCCCTCCTTCAGACGCTTCGTCTGCCCAACCTGCTGCGATGCCGCCTTGGCATACGCTGGAGGCGGAGAAAGCCCTCAAGCTGCTTGAGAGCGACCGCACCTCTGGCTTATCGACGCTGCAAGTCGAAGACCATTTGCGCCGCTACGGTCCCAACGAGCTGGTTGAAACCGGGAGGCGCACCCCGCTGGAAATTCTCTGGGATCAGTTCAAAAACATTATGCTGCTGATGCTGATTGCGGTAGCAGTCATCTCGGCCATTCTGGATATTCGCGAATCCGTGACCCAGGGACACTTTGTGTTTCCTAAAGATGCCGTTGCTATTTTTGTGGTGGTGCTGCTGAATGGCATTCTCGGTTACATCCAGGAAAGTGGTGCCGAGAAGGCACTGGCTGCACTCAAGGATTTGGCGTCCTCGAAGGTGCGGGTGGTGCGCGACGGCATGATGCAGGAGGTCGAGTCGAAGGAGCTAGTGCCCGGCGATCTGATGCTGCTTGAGGCGGGGGTGAAGGTAGCAGCCGATGGGCGACTTCTCGATGCCATGAATCTACAGGTACGTGAAGCCGCCCTCACCGGAGAAGCCCATGCGGTGAACAAGCAGGCAGAGGTAGAGCTGCCGGCCGACGCCCCCCTCGGCGATCGCGTTAATCTCGTCTTCTCGGGAACGGAAGTCGTGCAGGGACGGGGCAGTGTTCTGGTCACCCATACGGGCATGAACACCGAACTCGGCAAAATTGCTGCTGCGCTGCAATCCGTCGAAACTGAGCCGACGCCGCTGCAAAAGCGGATGAACCAGTTGGGCAATACGCTGGTAACCGGGGCGCTGATCCTGGTAGCGATCGTGATCATCAGCGGTACGATCTTTAACCCCGGACTGTTCGAGGAGCTAGTGAAGGTGTCGCTGAGTATGGCAGTGGCAGTCGTTCCCGAGGGCTTGCCGGCGGTGATTACCGTGACCTTGGCGCTGGGGACGCAGCGGATGGTGAAGCGCAACGCCCTGATCCGCAAATTGCCGGCTGTAGAAACCCTAGGCTCGGTGACGACGATTTGCTCCGACAAAACCGGCACCCTGACTCAAAACAAAATGGTCGTGCAGGTCGTCTGCACCGAGGGCGGCAGCGCACTGGTGACCGGCGACGGCTATTCGCCCATAGGTGAATTTCAGTGGCATAAGCAAACGAACCTCTCCCATGCCCATCCCGAGCTGCAGGCCCTGCTGCTAGCCTGCGTACTCTGCAACGATGCCGTGCTGCAAAAGGAAAACGGCGACTGGGCCATTCTGGGCGATCCCACCGAAGGAGCGCTGCTATCGCTGGCGGGCAAAGGCGGCTTCCGCAAAGATGAACAGGATAACCGCTTTCCCCGCGTCGCAGAGTTTCCCTTCTCCTCGGAGCGGAAGCGAATGAGCGTCATGGTGGAAATGGAAGGCAGCGGCGCTGGCATTTCGGCCTATCATCTCCACCCAACACCCTACCTGATGGTCACCAAAGGCTCGCCAGAGCTGACCCTGGAACGCTGTACCCATATTCAGGTGGGTAATGAGCTACAGCCGCTCACTGCCGAGCAGCGAGCCAGCATCCTCGAGCAGAATAATCGCCTTGCCAGCCGCGGGTTGCGAGTATTGGGATTTGCCAACAAACTGCTGACTGAACTACCACCAGAAGGTTCAGAGGACCGCTCCGAGACAGGGCTGACGTGGCTGGGGCTGGTGGGGATGCTGGATGCGCCGCGTCCGGAAGTGCGAGACGCCGTAGCCCGCTGTCGAGCCGCTGGGATTCGTCCAGTGATGATTACGGGCGATCACCAGCTCACCGCCAAAGCGATTGCCGAAGATCTGGGCATCGCCAAACCCGAAGATCAGGTGCTGACGGGACAAGCGCTAGAAACTTTGAGCATGGCGGATCTGGAGCGCCATGTCGAGCAGGTTAGCGTTTATGCCCGGGTGTCTCCAGAGCACAAGCTCAAGATTGTGCAGGCGTTGCAGCGTAAAGGGCATGTCGTCGCTATGACTGGCGATGGCGTCAACGATGCGCCCGCCCTGAAGCAGGCAGATATTGGTGTGGCTATGGGCATCACCGGCACCGATGTCAGCAAAGAAGCCAGCGATATGGTGCTGCTCGATGACAACTTTGCCACAATCGTCTCGGCCGTAGAAGAAGGGCGGGTGGTGTACATCAACATTCGCCGCTTTATTCGCTATATCCTGGGCAGCAACATTGGCGAGGTATTGACAATCGCCGCGGCTCCGCTGCTGGGATTGGGTGGCGTCCCCCTATCACCGCTGCAAATTCTCTGGATGAACTTGGTGACGGACGGCGTGCCAGCCCTAGCCTTGGCAGTCGAACCCGGCAGACCGATTGTGATGCAGCAGCCCCCAAAAAACCCGCAAGAGAACATTTTTGCTCGCGGGCTAGGGGCATACATGATCCGCATTGGCATCATTCTGGCGATTGTTAGTATTGCCTTGATGTCTTGGGCCTACGGCTACACCCAAGCTAACACGGCTGGCGGCACCCTCAGCCCAGAGCGCTGGAAAACGATGGTGTTCACAACGCTGTGTTTGGCGCAGATGGGACATGCCCTAGCAATTCGCTCGAATACACGCTTGTTTGCCCAAATCAATCCTTTCTCAAATCCCTATATTTTGATCTCGGTAGTGTTAACGAGCGTGCTGCAATTGCTGTTGATCTACGTGGAGCCGCTGCGGAACTTCTTCAGCACCCACTACATCACCCTCACAGAACTGATGGTGTGTATCGGTTTTAGTGCTTTGATCTTCGTTTGGATCGAGCTGGAGAAGCTGATAATTCGCTGGTTTAAGCGCCGGTAGAGGAGACGTAGGGGAGGGAAAAGCAACGAAGAAGTGAGGAGTGAGGAGTGAGGATGAGTGAGGGGTGAAGAGTCAGGTGATCGAGGAGGAGAAGCGTAGAGAGTTATGTGGGTAGATGGGAAGATGAATAAGCAACTCATTTCCCCGTCTACCCTTCTCTCATATATTCGCGATTTGTCAATGATTCTTCTAGCTGTCAGTGAGATAGGAGCGATGGAATTTGATCCGTCTACGACTGTGAGTTGGGCGATTATGCTTGGTCTGCTAGGGTTTGCGCTCTGGCGGTTTCGGCAATCACGGCGGCGGCTGCCACGACGGCGGCTCAAGTAAAAAACAGGAAAGGGGTGTAAAGGAACGTTCCTACACCCCTGAGCAGCCATCTGTTGTCCTCAGGGCAGTCTGTAGAGCAATCTGTAAACTCGTTTACGTTTACCAGCCGCCTCCAAGGTGGTCAGCAATACCGATCTGCTCTTATTCTGCTCCTATCCGCCCAGGGCCGGATGCAGGAAGAAGGCAGTTGCCAGCATGGCATAGGTCATAAGCAGCAGAATGCCCTCTAACCAGTTGCAGCGGCTGTCGGTGCGGACGGAGTTAGTCATCAAGATGGCGATGCCTAGCCCGAGAACAGTGAAATTATCAAAGTCGAGGTTCATTGGTTCTCCCATGAAGAGACCCGCAAACACCAGAATCGGCGTCACAAACATGGCAATTTGCAGGCTCGATCCAATGGCGACCGACGATGCTAGATTCACTTTCTGCTTGGCACCGCATATGCCGCAGGTGATGATTTCAACAGCCGCAGCAAAAATCGGGATCAGAATTACACCCGTAAATAGCTGGGTCAAGCCGGCTGTGGCAATTGCTTCACTCAAGCTACTGACCAGCACTTCCGAGACAAAGACCAGCACAATCGTTGCGCCGAGCAGCAGCCCGATATGCAGCTTTAAGCTATACATGCCGCGAGCTTCGCTGCCATAGCTTTCTGGTTCTGCATCTTCGTCTAAACCATAGAGGTGGCTATGGGTCCGCATCGAGAAAAACAGCATCAAAAGATAGCTGACCAAGAGCAGCGCCGAGGCGATATAGGAAAACTCGTTCGTAGTTTCCAGGTGCAGCACCACCGAGGTCACTTCAATGGCGGTGGGTGCCAGCAGAAACACCACGACCAGATTCAGCAAGGAGGCGTTAATGCGGGCAACGGTGCTCATATTTTCGGTCGTCGAGTGGTCGGGATGGGGACGGATGCTCAGCCCACCCAGAAACAGCGCCACGCCCAACCCCAGCAGCAGGTTGGCAATCATCGACCCCATCAAGCTGGCCTTGACGACGTCAATCAGACCGGCTTGCAGCGCCACAATCGAGACAATCATTTCGGTGGCGTTGCCGAAGGTGGCATTGAGCAACCCGCCAAAGGTGGGACCGATATGGGTGGAGATGGCTTCAGTGAAATTGGCGATCCAGGCAGCCAGAGGCACAATGGCCATCCCGGCCATCATGAATACCAACACCGGATGGGCATTGAGGTGATGCAGAATCAGACATATGGGAACAAATACCAGCAGCCGTAAGAGAATGGCGTCCTTGCGGGACATAAATCGGGGGGACGACGTGGCATTGCCTTTAGCATCGAGGCGAGACTTAGTGAGTGACATTGAGACGACTCCATAGGCTGGGCTTGAGGGTTCTTGGAATGGGGGGGAAGCTTGTTACCTGTGCAAATGTGGTTAGAGTGGTTAGATCGGTTCCCTCATCCCCAAGCCTCCTCTCCTACAGGGGAAGAAGCAGAGCTAGATTGCAATCTCTCTTTCTGTTCTGGTTCTGTTCTGGGAGAGTGCTTGAAGGTGAGGGCGACACACGTGACATGCTCCCTGGAATAGGAATTGAATTCACGCCTGAAGCTTTCCTAACAGCGAACGCACCGTCGTCTAGGGTTGGCGTATCGCGGTGATGGGTCTTGTGAAGTGGGCTGCTCTTGAAAACACTGCACAAGTGGACGCAGGTGCAGGCGCGGCTGTGGAGCGAAACAACCCTGCACGGTGTAGGCAGTTTGTGTGAACGGCGTGAAATTAGGCTGGGGAAGAGGCAACCTGAGGTTTTTGCTGTGTCTTGGGCTGCGAGTGGACGGGTCCCTGCACCACCATCACAGAACAGGGGGCATAGTGCGACACATAATTGCTGACGCTGCCCATCAGCAGTTCGCTCATGCCTGACAATCCCCGTCGTCCCATCATAATCAGGTCAGCTCCCCAGACACGGGCTATGTCGCAAATGACGTGGCTAGGTCGGCCGAGGGTTTGGGTATAGTCCGTAGGTACCCCTGCTTGAATGGCATCTGCTGAGAGCGAGCGCAACAGCTCTAAGCCAGGGCGCTCAAATTCCTCCCAGCGTTTGCGGTTCTCAGGGGTGTTGAGCAAATTGAAGAAAGTAGGGCTGTCTTCTTCGTCGACGGCCAGCACATGCAGCAGTTTCAGGCTAGCGCCAGTGGCTTTGGCGAGATCGACGGCTTCTAAGAAAACATGCCGCCCAATGGCATCTCCGCGATGAATGGGAACGAGAATTTTCTGAATCATAGTTGTCTCCAAGATAAGAAGAAATAAGGGATACAAATGGGTGGTGAATTTTAATGAATCGGGGTTGCTAGTCTTAGGTTGTGAGAGTGGGCGTTCTACACCCTTACCCATAGCAAACGTCTAACTGTGAACCGTTAAAACCGAACAGGGAGCATAATGCATCACATAGTTGCTGACACTGCCGCGAATGAACTTCTGGATACCCGATAACTCGCGCTGACCGATCACAATCAAATCGGCACCCCAAGTCTGAGCAAGTCTGCAAATAGTAGCAGGAGCGGCACCTGGAGTTTGCACATATTCTGCAATGACGCCTGCCTGACTTGCTGCTGCCTGTCGAACCTGTAATCGAGTCATGCCAGTGCTCTGATAGGTTTGCCATTGCTCTAGGTGTGTGTCTAGCGTGTGAGGCTGGGGGTAGCCAATTTCCGCGTCGGACAGAACATGCAGCAGCATCAAGCAAGCTTGGGTGGCTTGAGCGAGGGAAAGGGCTTCCCCAAATACGGTTTCGCTCAAGTCCGAATTGTCTAACGCGACCAAGATGCGATGGAACATAGAACGAGTTTGAAGGGTGAATGGTCTGAACCGATAGCACCGGAGCAACGGGATCCGCAGGAACTGTAGGGCAGTGTCGTCAACCTTATGCAGATCTGAGTCCACCTGCCCTACAGAGAGCTGGGAACTAGATCGCCCGCTAGCGCAGGCTCATTGCCCGTGTTGCCTCTGTTGCTACCTCTGCGTCTGTAGCCACGGGGTCTGTCGTTACGGGCAGAGCATAGAAGTATTTCTCGTCTGGATCAAACGACCAAGCTACACCCTCGGGGTCTCGACCCATGCTCCACTCGGTAAATGTGGGTTTCGAGCGATAGCGAGTTAGCAGCTGGCTCGACAGTCCTAGCCGTTTAGCTAGCTCGCGCTGAGTCAAGGGCTTGGTATCAGTCGAGAATTGCCCCAGCCGTCCGGAGGGCAGATGCAGATCAACGTCCGACTCGTCAGTGCTGTGGCAGTGTTCAAGGTTAGGAACAGCGTTGTGATCCGGAGCATTATCTTGACTGATCACTCCATTGACTGTTCCATTAACTGTTCCATTGACCGCTGCGTTTGCTGATTTCTGCATCAATCCATTTGCTGCTCCGTTGGCAGAGCCGTTATGCGAGCTAGTCCTGCTATCGTCGTTCAAAAGAACTGCTTCTTGAACTTCGGCTTGCAACTCTGGGGAAACAACGATGGTTTCAGCGACGACGTCAATGGACGTAGTAGCCGGCTGAATATGGCTCTGGGTATGACCCTGGATGTGACCTTGAGCATGCTCCTGCAAGCGCTTCTCTTCTTCTGCGAGTTCGGCAGCAGTGAGGCGGTGTCCCAAGGGAGCGACATCACCGGGGCCCATCAGCGGCCGCAATCCGTTGAGTTCTGCTAGGATGGCTGTACCGTTGTTGATTACGACTGCCAGAATTGGGTCGAGGGCGAAGAAAATACCCGACAGCAGCGCGCCTAAGTTGGGAACTGCCACAATCGCCGTATTCTGCCAGATGATGTCCATGGCTTGCCGAGCGCACTTGATGGCCATAATCAGCCCGCGCAAATCGTCTTCCATTAGCACCACGTCGGCGGTTTCTCGGGCGATGTCGGTTGCTCCGGCAAAGGAGATCGAGACATCGGCATAGGCAAGGGCAGCAGAGTCGTTGATGCCGTCTCCGCAGAAGGCAACGGTGCGGCCGCTATCGTGCAGGGACTTCACCACCTCGACTTTCCTCTCGGGAAACGCTTCAGCGGTGACATGATTTGGGGAAATGCCGAGGTTATTGGCAATCGAGTGGGCAACGCGGGTGACGTCTCCGGTGAGCATGTGGACCGTGATACCCATGCGCTTCAGTTCGCGGATCACGTCTTTGCTTTCGGGACGCGGCGGATCGCTGTAGCGGATGACGCCGAGCAGGGTGCCGTTGGCGGCCACAAACACCAGCGATTGCCCACCAGACTTGGCATCAGGATAGCGCAGGTCGTAGGCGTCGAGGTCCACGTTTTCCTGTTTCATGAAGCGGGGGCTGCCGACGATGATCTGCATGCCGTCGATCGTAGCGGCTGCGCCGAGACCGACTTTGTACTCCCACTCGTCGCACTCCTTGAGCGCCACGTTTTGATCTTTGGCATGGTGAACAATCGCTTCGGCAATCGGATGGGTTAGCCCCTTCTCGGCACTTGCTGCATAGCAGAGAATCTCTTCTTTGCTGAAGCGGTCATCCATAACATCAATGTCATTGACACCCGCATGACCGATGGTAAGCGTGCCGGTTTTGTCACACACCACTGTATCAATTTTGGCGAGAATCTCAATTGCTCGACCGCTGCGGATCAAGACACCATTGCGAGCAGCATAGGTGAGAACCGAGAGAATCGTCGTGGGAACGGAAACGCGAATGCCCGTGCCAAAGTCAAGGGTCAGTAGAGCGATAGCACGGCTAAGGTTGCCCGAGACGATGCCGACGCCCGTACCAATCAGCAGCGTGGGAACAACCATCTGGTTTGCGACCATCGCCGCATAGTTTTCCACCCGCGTATCGTGCACCGGAGCTGCCTGCATCAAATTCACGATTACCCCAGCTCGGGTGTTATTACCCACGCGCTCTGCCAAAATTGTCAGGGTGCCATCCACTAGCAGCGTTGAAGCAAAGACCTCATCGCCCTTGCTGCGCGTCACCGGAACCGATTCGCCGGTGAGTTTGCACTGGTCAATGATGCCGGTGCCGTCTAGAACCACGCCGTCTACGGGAATCTGGTCACCGGGATACACCACCACATGATCGCCAACAATTACATCTTGGGTAGGAATCTCAACGATTTGCCCGTCGCGAATTACAAAGGCGGTTTTGCTGAGGCAGTCGAGCAGATCGAGCGATGCTCGTTCGCTGCCGCGTGCCGTCATATCGCGGATAGCTTCTCCACCTTCCACCAAGCCCAACATAAAGGACGGCGCGAAGAAATGCCCGGTGACCGTGTGTAGGGAAATCGCCAAACCATCGAGGAAGTCAATGGTGAGTTGTCGGTCTTTCTGAATCGCCTCCCAAGCGCGTTTAAATACGGGAATTGCGCCAATAAACACGACGCCGCCAATGAGAACCGGCGGAATAGGCAGACCTGCCAGCGACCCCAGGCTCAGGACTAATCCTGCCACCGGGAAGCCGAGCCGCTCTACAAAATCGACTTCGTTGTTTGCTTTCTCAGCTTCTCCAGTCCAGCCGGCGGGAACTTCGATCGATGCGGCTTGTTGAATCGCTGTGAACAACTTTTCTTGCACCATGGCAATGGCGGTAGCCGTTGGTTGATGCACATAGTTGACAATTAGCGAACTGGCGGCAGGATTTAGCTGCACTTCAGTGACAAAATCGAGTGTTCCGACTAAGTATTTGAGTTGCAGCGCGTAGTCTTCATCCCGGGCAAGCTGAGGAATGCGAATCCGGAAGCGTCCCGGAACCCAATGAACCACCTGGTAATGAATATGCTCAGTGTGGCTGATAGAATGGGTTTCAACAACTTTGGTGATGAGGGGGACAACAGCACTGGTAACAGACATAGAGCTTGCCTCACGTGGAATGAATAATAAACGATGGATGAGTGAAAGATGAGTGACTTGCTGTACTGAATCAAAAATGATTTCAAACTAGCAAGATGCAGCCTTATGAACACCAAAACTGGTGCACAACAGCGGTAAACTTCGTTTCACAAACAAGAAAACCGAACTCTTTAAAGCCTGACGGCTTGGCGTAGGAAACCAGCAGAACATGACCCGCTTGCAAAATGCAACGCTTAAAATCTATGACCGAAGGGTCAGAAAAGGATAAGAATCAGAACAAGAGGGTGGGTAAATAACGAAACGAAGAATCTTCTGAGAGGATGGATGTAAGCTCACTCTGTAGCTCCACTATCTGCCTTGAGTCTAACTGAAAAATCGAATCAGAAAAATATAAGTAATATAAAGGTCAATCGCAGAAAATTTTGCGGGTTGACAAGGAAGATTAATCTAAGTTGTGAAAAATGTCCGTTTTGATAAGATTACGGGTGGCTGTGCGCAGACGATTGAGTGGCAATTCGGTGGCTGAGCGTTGCAGAGATGCCAATGGCTTAAGGTGCTAACTGGCGCTCTGTAAGGCATCTGTAAGGCATTACAGAGAATTATCTTGCCTGCTTAGCGATGAATCACTTAGGTCATACCATGAGGAATGACCCGTTTATTCACTCAATGATGATTAAGAACGCTTAATGTTTCCGAGCTGGGAATAACCCAACGTTTTTCTAATGCTGATCTTAGATATAACATGAGTTAATCCTAAAGGAAACATTAAAAATTAAAAAAATATTAAGAACTCAGAAAAAGCAATCTTCCTCGTTGGCAGCATAGGAATTTATCTGTCCTACTAGAGTCTTGCCAAATCAAGCCCGTTGGAGAGGCAAAGGCGTGGTTGTACCAATTCCCAAGGTCGGCGGGCAGGCACACTGAGCTTTACCTATCCTACAAAGCAGCTACGAAGAAGCAAAGTTTCAAGGAAAGGCTCAAAATCCTCTATCAGAGGAGGTGGGGCGGGAACACTAGTTCTTTTGGAATTCAAAAGGCACTTGCTTAACGTGCTAGGAGAATTGTCGCATCAGCGTCAAAAAGTTTAAGTTGATATAGTCTTCGACTTCCCCGGCTGTGAAGTGATAGCCATACTCGGCTCCGACCTGTACCGCCAAAGCAACAAACGTGGCGCGATCGGAAGCTTGACGAAATCGTTCCTGCAACGATGGATTTTCGATCACAAGCTGGTGAAACTTTCTGACTTGCTTTGACACAGTAGTCCTCACTTGCTGCTAGAGACGATACAGCTCCTACCCAGTTTTTCTATCCAAATCGCTACCCAGGATTCTGAAATTACCACTGTGAATGGTTGCTCCTGTGAGTGGTTGCTCCAAGTCAATTTCTCATCAATTTCTCAGATGATAACGGGAACAACGCTGCTTCATCAAAGTACGAATCGTGGAGCATGTTGCAACCTTTCGCCTCCTAAATTCCCTAGAATTAGGGAACGTTGAGAGGCTTGATTGTTCCAGAACGGGGGATAGAAGGCACTCTATGCTGCCATTGAGCGATCAAGAACAGTCGGGAAGGCGTTAAGACTAAACTTATCACACCTTAAAACACATCGGTACAAACCACTCGGAAACTAATGCCGCTGCCACTGTGGTCCATCTGCTCCCAATGGCGCTGCGCGGAGCGGCAAAGGCTAGGCAGGCAGTACCAGGATCCGCCCCGCAACACCCGGCGATTGTCGCTGTTTTCGGCGGTCCAAATGCTGCCATCGCTAGGAGCTTGATCGTAATCGTCGTGCCAAGGGTCGGCGCACCATTCCCAGACATTGCCGTGGATATCGTAGAGACCAAAGGCGTTCGCTACCTGGAAGCTGCCGATCGGCGTGGTGTGCTGACGGTAGAGTCCTTCAGGGCCTTCGCCGTAAATGTCATTGGCATCGTAGTTCGCCAGTTCAGCGGTGAGGGTATCGCCAAAATGAAACGGAGTCGAGGTGCCGCCGCGAGCTGCATATTCCCATTCTGCTTCGCTGGGCAGCCGATAGATGCGATTGGTCGCGCGGGTCAGTCGGGCGCAAAATTCTACTGCGTCTAGCCAGGAAACGCGCTCAACCGGGCAATCGGCTCCCTTGAATTGCGACGGGTCAGGATTGAGCAGCCGCTCGATCGGCTCTAGCTGCGCCACGGCCTGCCAGAAGGCTTGGGTAATCGGACCTTGGCTGATGGCAAAACTGGGCACAGTCACGAGATGGCGTGGGTCTTCGTGGGTTTCGCGTCCGGCTTCGGTGGCAGGTGAACCCATCCAGAATTGTCCATCTGGTATCTGAATCAGGGTCAAAACGGCTCCATTTATCCGTTCCTGAATGCCATACGCCTGTTTTTCCACTGTGCTTTGTGGCTGCCCGTAGCGATCGACAGTGACAACGCGAAAGCTCAGCAACACTGATGCGGTATTCAGGGGAGCAGCCGGAGAGGCAGGCGGCTTGAGTTCAGATGGCTTGAGTTCAGATGGCTTGAGTTCAGAGCGGTTTACTTCAAACGACTCAGGTTCTCGCGGCATCGCAGCGGAGACAGCCGCAGCCGAGACAGGCACTATGTCTGAATTATCTGCACCTGCGAGCGGTGGAGCAGCAGTGGCAGCGGAGATGAGGTCATTCACCCGAGCTTGCAGTTGGGCGATCGCCGCTTCTTGCGCCTGCAGCATCTGGGCAAGCTGCTCGCGGTCCTGATTGGACTGATCGAGCCGGCCTCGCCAGTAAAGAATTTCCTGCTGGGCCTGCTGCAACTGTTCCTGTTCGCGGGTGCGAGTAGCGTTCTGTGCCTGCAATGCGGCATCGAGTCGGTTTTGCTCCTGCTGCGCCTGTTCAAGCTGCATCTGGAGCTGTCGCACTTGCTCGTCATATTCTTTGAGCTGCATCTGGAGCTGCCGAATGTGATCCTGCTGCGGTTTCAGCTTCAGCCACAGCGACTTAGCCCATTGCAGACGGTTCTTCTCTTTCTCCGCCACCTCGGGAATCAGCCCAATCATCAGCGAATAGGACTCCACATCCCAGCCGCAAACTGGGCAATACCGAGTGTTACCGCCGCTGTAGCGAGTTTGGCAAACCGGACATCGCGCCATAGGAATCTCCTTAGGAATCTCCTGGAAGTGGGAGCTTTAAGCCGGACTGAATACAGGTGTCGCAGCAGAGGCAGCTTCAGGTGGGGTGAGGGCAGCGTCCATCTGTTCGATCCACTGGGCGATCGGGTCGCTATCCGGATCAAGAAACGGACGGAGACTGTTGAGTTCGGCGATCAGGGCAGCTCCGTTGCTGATAATCACACTCAGCACTGGGTCAAGGGCAAACAAAATGCCGGCAGCTACCACGCCAATGTTGGGAATGGCAATGATCGCAGTATTTTGATAAACGATACTCATCGCTCGTTTGGCAATCGCAATCGCATGCACAATACCGCGCAGATCATCATCGAGCAAGACAACTTCTGCGGTTTCCCGCGCCATGTCGATGCCGCTAGCAAAGGAGAGCGACACATCGGCATGGGCCAGGGCTACCGCGTCGTTAATGCCTTCGCCAATAAAGGCCACCGTTCGCCCCTGGTCCCGCAGCGCTTTAACCATCTCCACTTTGCGGTCGGGAAAGGCTTCAGCATAGACATGGTCTCGCTCGATGCCGAGCTGCCCGGCTACCCGTTCTGCCACGCGCTGGTTGTCTCCGGTCAGCATATAGGTCTCAATCGATTGCGCATGCAGCTTGGCGATGAGTTCTCGGCTTTCGGGTCGCGGCGGGTCTGTGTAGAGAATGACGCCCAGCAGTTTGCCGTCCCGGGCCACATAGACCACTGATTGCGAGTCGGTTTTCAGATCGGGATAGCGGACATGGATTGGGCTGGTATCAATGTTTTCTTGTTGCAGCAGCCGCTCGCTGCCGACTAGCACCCGCTGCCCGTCGATCTGAGCAATAACGCCAAAGCCGATCCGGTAGTCCCAGGTGTCGCAGGGATAGGGTGTCAGTCGCCGAGCCTCGGCCGCCCGCAGAATTGCTGCCGCCACCGGATGGGTGTTGTTCAGCTCGGTAGAGGCCGCTACCCGCAGCACCTCTGCTTGGGAAATCCGCCGACTCACAGTCTTGACGCCCACAACTTCGGCATTGCCCTGGGTAAGGGTGCCAGTTTTATCAAACACGACTGTATCGACCTGCGACAGCATTTCTAGCGCTCGGCCACTGCGGATATAAATGCCGTGCCGTGCGGCATAGGTCAACGCTGCCAGCACCGTCGAAGGCACCGCAATTCGCATGCCGTAGCCAAAATCGAGGTGTAGCGGCGCAATTGCTCGCGAGAAGTCGCGGGTCAGCACTAGCAGCAAGCCACTCAGCAGCAGGGTCGGCAGAATCGCAGCGTTGGCAATGTGCGAGGCGTAGTCCTGCACGCGGGTATCGTAGACCGGGGCCGAACGTAGCAGCTCCACCGTCAAGCCGACGCGGGTATCTTTGCCAATGCGTTTCGTGAGAATGCAGAGCTTGCCTTCCAGCACCTGCGTTGAGGCATGGACCACCTGCCCCTCCGAGCGGGAGACCAAGCTGGATTCGCCGGTGAGCTTATGTTCGTCGATCAGCGCTGTGCCCCGCAATACCCGCCCACTGACCGGGATAATTTCTCCGGCAGAAACCACAACCCGATCACCGCGCTGCACCTCCTTCAGGGGAATCCGCACCTCTTGCCCGTCGCGCTCGACCCAAGCATAGCGATCGATGCCGCTCAGCAGATCAAACACTTGCCGTTCGTTGGAGCGAGCCGTTGTGTCGCGCAGGGCTTCTCCGGTTTCGATCAAGCTCACCATCAGTGCCGGAGCCACAAAGTCGCCCTTCACGGTGTATAGCCCTAGCCAGAGCACATCCAGAAGGTCGGTATCAAACTGCTGCCTCTTTGCCATCTCGAAGACACGGCTGACAAACGGCCAGGCAGCAGCAGCCACGACACCCCCTACCAACAGCGGCGGAATCGGCAGCAACCGGCTAGCAACCCAGGCCAGCCCAAGGCTAAATACCGGCAGCCCGAGCCGCTCGATCCAGTTGATCATCGGGCGCAGTTCGGTTTTCGTCAGCACTCCCACTGGCAGCTCCGGTTCTTCGGCTTGTTGCATCACCTGCTGCAGCTGCTCAGCGAGAGTGAGGATTGGCACCTCGGGGTGGTGATAGATGATCAGGCAGCTTGCTACTGGGTTGATTCGGACGCTGGTAACGAAATCGAACGACTCTAGCAACCAGTTGAGGCGATTGGCATACGCTGCGTCAGCGGCAATCCGGGGCACTCGGATCCGCAGTCGCCCGACCGTTACATGCACAATCTGGCACTCGACTCCCAATTCGGCTGGACGGCTATCCCTAGACACTGCTTTGGTTTCCATAAATCTGCTTTGTGCTCCCTCAACCCGGGGCTAAAAAAAATCTAAAAAAATAAATTAAAAGAATTAAAAGAATTAACTGAATTGTGATGGATGGCTCATACAGATCACATCGATCAAAAGACGGAAGAACAAAGACGAACCGACGTCAGCAGTAGCTGAGATGGGGCTAGAATGGTGATCTTGTTAGCAGCGTCAGCTAATTGCGAAACTTCTATCGTACCTATCGAAAATAGCAAAGGGCTTGGTGTCCTCAGTGTATCTGGAAAACTGCTTTAGCGCAAAGCCAAGCAGTTGTTGAGTAGACCAAGAAGCGACGACTCACTGTTGCTACAGCACACCTCCTCGAAAAAAACCTCAGAATTTCTTAAGGATTTCCCTACCTGTTTGAGCACTCGCATGGCTCGCGACCTCAAGCCCAAATTCAACGCCACCACTACGAAACAAGTGCCACGTTCCAGTTAGAAAAACAAGTTCAGAACCAAGCCTCGACGAGGCTCAGCGTGGCTGCCTTCTGCGCTTCTTCCTGCAGTATACGACTTGCCATCTTGAGGCAAAAGATGCTAGAAATCATGGTTTATTATGATGGCTATTAGAGAAGTAGCTGCGTTAACCATGATTCCTGCGCTCCTGAAATCCGTTTCTTTCGTGTACTCCCTCGATACTAAGCTGGTATGCCTCTTGTTGCCATTAATCAGGTTAAAATCCACACCAATCGCCGCCCACTGAAAGACCAAAAGGTGGCGGAATTGATGGAGTCCATCAAGACGAGTGGGCTGCTCAATCCGATTACGCTGGACCAAAATTTTAATCTCATTGCTGGGCTGCACCGGCTAACCGCCTGCAAACTGCTTGGGTTTGACCAGATTGAGTGCAACATTGTCACCTGCGACAACCAAGACTACGCTCGCCTGGCTGAAATCGACGAGAACCTAATCCGCAACGAGCTAGAAGCCCTAGAGCGAGCTGAGCTGTGGCTAGAACGCGATCAGATTCTTGAGCGCATGGGGCTACGAGCCAAAGCGGGAGATAATCAGTACACGCAGCGCGGTGGCGAAATGAATTCACCACCTCTGAAGACGACTCTGGAACTCGCCAAGGAAATTGGCTACACCGAGCGCACGTTTCAGCAGGGCAAGCAGATTGCCAGCCAGATTGCTCCAAAGGTGAAAGAGGCGATTCGCGGTACCCCGGTTGCCAAAAGCCCGTCGGCGCTGCTAAGGGTGGCGCGTGCGGGCAGTAAAGAGCGTAAACAGGCGGAGATTGCCGAGCAGATCGCTGCTGAAGCCAAGCGGCAACGCAAGCAAGCTGAGCTGCAGGCCCAAGCCGAACTTGCCGCCGCAGCCCGTGCCAAGCAGCAGGAACTTCAGCTCGTGGCGCTGCAAAGCGTTGCTGCTGAAAAAGCCGCCAAACAAGCTACCAAAACTCGCCGCTCGAAATCCACTTCCAACCGCACTACGACTGACCTGCCGCTGCCCAACGCCCAACTCGGTGATGAGTGGGTGCTTGACCGCCACCTCGTCTACTGCGGCGACACATCCGAGGCATCCTTTATTGACCTGCTGCCGTCGGATGCCGCCCTAGCCATTGTTAATCTTGCAGCACCCTGGAACCATGATTACCTAATCAACGAGGCGCGGGTTGTAGTGGTGATCTGCACTGAAGGACAGGTTCATCGCTACTGCCGCAGCCACGCGCTGCCGTTTCAATTTGAATGGATTCTAGATCCATTCTATGTTGCGGTCTGCTCGCATCAATCACTGCTGCCGCCCGAGAAGCCGGTGGGTCTGGAAGGCATTGAAGGCTTAGTGGCTTATCTGATTAGCCTCTACAGCAAACCCGGCAACTTTGTGATCGCACCGTTCCTTGGGCATGGAGAGGTGCTGATTGCCTGCGAGCGTCTAGGACGCCTCTGCTTTGCAGGTGATCCTGACCCTGAACGCCTCAACCGAGCTATTGGACGCTGGCAAAAGTTGACTAGCAAACGCGCTGAGCGTAGCACCTCCTCAGAGTGAGTTTCCTGGCTGCGGCTGATCACCCTGGACATTCTAATCTCATCAGTTTTTGCTACTGAAGTGTTAGAGAGAACAAAAGTAGCGATTCCTTCAATCAGAATCGCTCACGTTTATAATCAATTAAAATTGTTAATTGCGTGGGTGAGGACGCTAAACAACTACGGTTCATACTAATCCATACTAGTCCATATCAATCCTTTATCAATGCAATAACAGCCAGTCACAGCTAGCGAACGTCAACAGCCATTGACAAGCAGGGGACAAGCCTGTGCTCGAGCAAACGCCCAATGAACCCCAGACCAACGTCTAAAATCCCGGTGCTTCTTAGATGCATCTTCTATGGCTGCTAAGGCATTAATTGGCCTCGCGCCATTCGCTCTGAACGCATTTGAGGCATGGCTGAACGGCTGACTGAATCTAAGTTGAACTCTAGGCAGCGATACCTAAACTGATTTGCACTACCTCTTGATCCGCACTCTATCCAACAGCGATTGTGACTTAGCGTTTTGTTTCCTCCACCTGAAAGCTCTAAACCTATGGCATTTATTAAAGTTGAGAATGTAGTTATTAATACGAGCTATATTGCAGCGGTCAGATTGGAAGGGCATAACTCTGCAGGAGAAGAAACCGTCTCGCTGTTGATTGCCATCCCCATGTTTCCGCTGTTTAGTCAAGAACTTACGACGACGAATCTGTACCATTACGAGTGGCTAGAGTTTGCTGGAGATTCAGCGACGGCTCTCAAAGACTATTTCAGCAGCTTCAACCATGTCACGGATCTGTTGCCTTCGCAGTCTTCTTCGCTACCTCATCCAAATTCCCATCCTCGACGAGATTGACTTCTGCTAAGGTGCTAGGGTTTGAAATACTCGTAGAGACCAGTAAAGAGAATCAATAGACTCGAGAGTAGCCCAGCCCACTGACCAGAGAGCTTGATCCGGGACTGTCTGCCAAGCCGGTATCCCAACGTTATCGCTAGGACGCTGAGCACAAAGGTGAGCAGTGTTGTCAGGTTGGCAGGAAATCCGGCAATGCCAGCTCCGACGCCGACGGTCAGATTGTTGAGGGTCAAACCAAAGGCCAGTGCAATCGACTCGCGCACATCAATCGCTCCCGAGTAATCGCGGTCAGCTTTCTCAGGATTGTCCAAAAAGCGTTCGTAGGAGAACTCGTGGAGAAACTCTGGAGGCGGCGACGCTTCGGTGGCAGCTTGGCGTTGCCGAGGAGAGGGCTGAAGGCTAGCGACCACTCCGGATGCAGCAGACACTGATGGGGACCGCTTGACGTTTAAGCGGCGCCTTCGCTGCCGGCTTAGGGCTTGCCAAATTCCCCAACTGCCCCCTGCAATCAGCACGAGGCTACCGACATCACGAGCGATGATAGCCGATAAGGCCTGAGCGAACTCCGCCCCAACTGAGAGCGAAAGAAAGGTTCCGATTGCTGACACCAAAGCGATGAAAAGATTTGTAGACAATCCAATCCGCAGCCGCTTGATGCCGTAGGCAATGGCGATGGCAAAGCTATCTATATTGACAGAAAGCGCCAGCAAAACTGGAGTGATGAGAAGCGATAGGGGCATAGTGAACCTGCGGAAGGTAGGTCGAACGGAGAGGGAGTTGGCAACAACACTAGGCAACAGGTTCAGCCATTTCAGAGATTCCTGAGCTGGAAATTCAGACCAAGACTCAGATGATGCTGACCGCAAGCGCCAAAATAACGCTGTAAAAGTAAAACGAGACGACGGCATGCCCTAGGGCGAGTCGGCGCATGGCAGAGTTGACGATCCTCACATCCGACGTTTGGGAGGTCATTGCCATCGTGAATGTGAAGTAGACGAAGTCGAGATAGCTGGGTGGCTCATCATCACTAAATTCCAAGCCACCGAGATAGGGAATTTTGGTTGCTAGGACAGACACATCACTCAATTCGGTGTCGGGCGCATCGCGATTGATTTCGCTGAATTCGGCGGCGGTCGGTTCACGGTAGTAGAACGCTGCGTAGTGCAAGGTGAACATCGTGTGCAGCAGCAGCCAAGATCCAAAAATCGCGACAATAGCAAGCCCGACTTCTGGCGAGAACAAGTCTTTGTTGCGTGCTAGCACTCCTGCAATCACAAATAGACTCGCGAAGGCGACAAAGATCACCAGCAGAAAAATTGCCTGATGATTCATCTCCTGCCGCCGAGCCAGAACATAGGTTTGCTCAGCATTCGCATTCAGCATCATTAGCCAGATTAGCAGCAGTAGCACCAGCACGCCGACATCCCAGGCAGACAGCAGCCGCAGTTCCCAGCTTGAGAGCGGCAGAAACAGCAAAATGGTCCCGGCGGCTCCAATAGCTAGCATCCAGCGAGGAGCAGGTTCTTCGAGCGGTTGCAACCAGTGCAGCGGATTCATGCTTCAGTTCCTCGAGGAGCAACGGGTAGAGGACGAATAGAGAGAGCTACCTATCAGTGATTCTTGCACGAGTAATTCATCTAGCTCATCTATTAGCAATTCATTTCTGTGCAATTGATCTTGGTCATTGATTTGCAGTGATTCATCGAATGAGTCAATAAATAAGTCAATAGTAATAAGTCAATAGAAAGGACGAAATTATAGACCGCCAAGCATAACTAAATCAATTCAGAAGCAACGCCGACGCCAGAGGCGATAATCACTATGTAGAAAAAAAACGAGACAATCCCGTGGGCAATGGCGAGGCGTCGCAGTCCTGCTCCCGGAATCGCCACATCCGAGGTTTGCGCCGTCATGCCCAATGTGAACGAGAAATAGAGAAAATCCCAGTAATCGGGCAATGGTGTGTTGGGGAAGTCTAATCCGCCAGCGAAGCCTACTTCCTGAGTGAAGTCGCGGCGGTAAAAGCAGGTGGCATAGTGGAGAGCGAACAGGGTATGAGTCAAAAACCAGGAGCCGATGACAGCAACCAGAGAAAGCACCATTTCTAAGAAGACCACTTCGGCAGACAGTCCTTGATTATTGGCTTGCATCAGCGCAATGGCGAAGATACTTGTGCAGGATGTCAGGACCGTCAGCAAAAACACAACACTATGCTGAGCTTCCTGTCGCTGGGCGCGATAGCAAGTTTTTTGAGGGGTGATGCGGCTCAGCATCAAGATCACCAGCATCAGAAAACAGAGCACTCCAGTAATCCAGCCGGCTAGGATGCGGATATCTAGATGGAGCGGGTCGGGCAAGAGCAAAAAACAGGTCATTCCGGCCATCAGCGATAGGCCTAACCGGGTTTTAGAGTCCAGGTGACTCAACAAACTATGCCCGAGTGCTAACCCGCCCGAGACCACGGTCCACCAAGACGAGCGATGCCGAGCAAGGGGATGACTCGATTCAGCACTCGATTCGGTATCAGTTGAGTTGCCTGTAGAGCGATGAGGTAAGGATTTCACAGCAGTTGGCGGGTTGAGGAGTAGACGGCAGCAGAGGAATTGACATCACGCTCACAAGTCGTTGACATTAGGTTGACATTAGGTTGTACTAGCTCGATGAGCGTGTTGATTAGGTTTCTGGATAGGTTCAATGATTGCTTGATCGGTTGATTCGGTTACAGCGAGATATACCCTCGACGTGAATCCTTGTTCTACGCGAGTGGCTACTCATTCTGCTTTGCCAAGAAATTGAAGGTAAACGTGAATTCTTCACGCCCGTTGCTCAGAACAAGTCTCTGCTGGGTGGAGTCATCAGCCGAGCTGAGCCAAACGACATGAGATGGATAGCCAATCGGCAACTCTTGGCAGAGGACTTGGCAGATAAAAGGAATTATAGGGTAACTCCCTGAGAACATCTACAAATGAATTACTCATTAAGCCTAAAGTTTTGTAAAAGAAATAGGAATTGGTTTTACAGACATATTAGGCAAAACGCAATTGATTTTAATAGATACATCTGCGCTCACTGCATCGCCGCTGATGTTTCCGTTTGGGTGCAAACTAATGGCTGCAACCCCGCTTCTATCCAAGGAAACAGCGGTTTCAACTGCTGCAAAACCCTCCCTAAACCCAGATAGCAGTTTGCTGAATCGGTTGCGCATCTGCAGCAATTCATCAAGATCACTCAATCCTAGGAGCACTGTGAATTGATATTTAACTGTGTTAACAAAGTCTTAAACCACTTCACCTCTTCCACAAGTGCTGATATGATTGGAGGACATTCGTAGGCGTAAAGATGTAGATAAAATTCTCCGATTTGTCTATTTCTTGCACTTGCGCCCCTTTATCCCTGCTATTCTGAATTGCGTTTCTCCTGCATGGGGCAGGCAATAAGTTGTTCTTCGTTATGAAGTTGATGATGCTGATTAGGCACCTTCGGCAAGGTGCCCAATGAGCTGTCAGACTCCGTATTGCTCGCTGCTGCGGAAGGGGTTGCGCGATCTCTGATTAGCACCACACCATTTTCTGGAGGCTAATAACCCATGTTTGAACTTGAAGCGTTGTTGTTAGGGCTAGAACCGATGACGGCAGCGGCTGTCGGCGTTGGTGCGTTGCTCCTAGCTCCGGTGATTGGGGCAGTTGATTCTGCTACTAACAATTCTTTGTCGGAAGGAGCAAAATCTGTTGCCAAAACTGGGTTAATCTGGGGCTTTCAAGCCTTTGAGAAAGCTCAGTCTGCGGTGGCCGAAGCCAGCGAATCCTTCCAGGATTTGGTTGCCGAAGCAAAAGCAGATATGGCGTCGTCTAAGAACGGCACCCATGAAGCTCCACCCCGCGAAGTAACGATTGGCTAGAATTCGCTTTAGCGTCAGTTTCGCCATTTCAGGTACAGAGGACATCTAAGGTTGAGCATGTTTTTGTGTGTGGATTTAGGCTGCACACAAAAACATTTTTTCAATTCATTTCTCAATTTAGATGTAATTTGCAGCATTCTTTCTAAATGAATTTCCTAGATGAATTTCGATCATTCACTGCCCTAGTTCTATGCTGAATCACCCCCATTTTCTCAATGTCCACAAGCTGGTGCTCTTGATGGCTATCGGCCCCTTAGCGCTGCTATCGCTGTTTGCGGTGCTAGATCTTTCGTTGTTTAACGCTGACAGCCAGGCGACAGAAGTTACTTCCTGTCAACAAGCCTCTACAGTTGCCGACATATCAACTCAGTCCTGTCCTCCTTAAAGCTTAAAGGCACTACCCAGATTGGTGACTCGATCTCTAAAAACTGCAAACTCTTGCGTACAGGTGGCTCATCAATGGGATCCGCCTGTTTACTTTGGGATGTTTAAGACCTTAGAAGGAAAGTAGAGAGAAAGCTTTAAACGGCGAAGAACACTTTTGCAGTGGGGTCGTAGCACCAGCTTTTACCTTCGGGATCTCGGGCTTTAATCCAGTCGCTAAAGTTTGGTTTAGAACGCTGGCGAGTGAGCGCCTGCGAGGTTAACCCAACCCGTTTGGCGAGGTCGAGCTGCTTTAGGTAGAGGCGGTAACCCGGCTGGGAATGGTGCCTCTCGTCCTGTTTTTCAGGGTGCAGGTCATTCGTAGCTGCGTGTCCATTTACCTCGCTCATTACCTTGCTAGCAGGCTCTGCCGTTTGGCTGCGAGCCGCTATTGATAGGGAGTTGGGGGAAACGGCTGCCGAGCCACTGAGTAGTGCTGTCCTCTTCGGTGCTGCTGGGATGGGTGTAATAGAATCAAAGTGAGGATGAGTGCCCACCAAAAACTCTGCCAGCAATGCGGAGCCGTTGTTGACGATGACATTATAGACCGGATGAACACCGACGATCATGCCACCGCCAATTTGCATGATCAGATTGGGGACCACAATCAGTGCCGTATTTTGATACAGCACAGACATAGCTCGTTTGGCGATTGCTATAGCGTAGGGCAACCCCCGTAGGTCGGTTTCAAATAGCACTACATCTCCGTGAGATAAATCGCTTGCCGCTGCTGTAACTGTTACATCGGCGACCAGATGCTGATCGGAGGCTGTGGTTGCTGGTTCAACGACAACCACCGTTTTGCCTTGACTGCGCAGCCCCTCAATTAAATGCTGTTGTTGACTGAGAGGCGCTTCCGAGAGAATCTGCTCGGCAGGAATACCGAACTGCTCGGCAACCGCCGTCGGTACAGCAGTGTGGCTGAGCAGATAAACGGTGATGCCCTGATCCTGGAGCGTCGTAATTACCTCGGTCCACTCTGGACTATCTGGGGTGAGCGTCTGCTGGTCAAAGACAACCACATCGGTTTCGGCTAAAGCCTCTAGAGCGCGACCGCCGCGGATATAGACGCCATTGCGCACAGCGTGCGTTAAAGCGGCGAGCAGCGTTGTGGAAATGGTAATCGGAATACCGCTGCCAAAGTCCAACTGATAGGGAGAGATGGCCGCACCTAGATTGCCGGTCGCCACAAAGACAGCTCCACCCAATAGCAACGTTGGCACGATGGCTTGTTTAACCAGCTCGGCTTGGTGGGCACCAATGCGAGTATCGTGCACGGGAGTCGATTGCATCAGCTGAGCTGCTAACCCGATGCGAGTCTGCTCCCCAACGCGCTGCACCTGAATCCAGATCTCACCATCGACCAGTCGTGAGAGGGCATACACCGAGTGACCGACCGTGCAGTTTAGCGGCTCAGCTACGCCGGTCAGGTGCTGGCAGTCAATCCAGCCTGTACCCGCCAGAATTTGCCCATCCACTGGAATTGTTTCCCCAGCTTGAACAACGATGCAATCGCCCGCTTGCAGTGCCGTAGCAGGCATGACCACCCATTGCCCCTCCTGCAGCAGACGCACCGGCTGTCGCAGTGCCGTTAGCAGCGCCCGTGCGGTCTGTGTTGTTGTTTCAGTCGTATTGCCGCGCAGGGTTCGGCGCAACTCGACCAGTACAGTTTTGAGGGCTGGAGCTATGTATTGCCCGCGCAGGGTTTGCACAGTCATCCAAGCAGAATCGAGCAGATCAATATTCGGATGATGATGGGTAGTGAGGCTATCGATGGCTCGCGTGAACCACGGCATAGCGGCTCCGGCAACGGCAACTCCAACCAGCAGCGGTGGCAACTCTAGCGGTGCCGCCAAGAGGGCCATGCTCAGACTCAGGACCGGCATGCCCAGATCCTGCCAGCGGTTCTCTAGAGGAATTAAATCTCCTTCATCTTCATCTTGATCGTTATCTTGGCGCTTCTCTGCCCCAGAACCCGTTTGTGAATGAGTGGTGGATATCGCCAGCGAGTCGAGGCGAACGGTAGTAGCAACCTGCTGAATGCAAGTGCCCACGTGATCGAGCAAGGTATCTTGATGGAGTTGCTCAGAGTCGTAGCACACCACCAAGGAACTGGCAGCAGGATTGATTCGCGCCTCAATGACAAACTCTAGAGTCGTAATTTGGTGATGCAGTGTGGTTGCAAATTCGGGATCGGTAGCGAGCCGAGGCACTCGCATACGACAGCGCCCAACAACGCTGTGAACAAGCTGATATAGCATAGGCTCAATGATGGCAGCCCGAGGATTTTACACTCGTAGCTTCTATTAGCTTCTATAGTAAAACACAGTTGCTGTTAGGGCTTGGTTCTGTTGCAAATCTATTTGCTCAAATCTATTTACTCAAATCTATTTGCTCATGGTTCCCCTACCTACTGGCTCATTGTCATCGGGGTCTACAGGTCAATGTCGATGTGCTGAAGCTGGCTCAAGCGACGACTCGCTCTACAAATTTTTACAATTATTTTTCAATTATGGGTATACGTCAAGAATAAGTCTTGAGATAATGCAAGGGCACGTGAATTTGTCTGAGCAGCCAGCTTGAGTTTAGTAGGCAGAGCGGCAACTGCCGATGCCGAGCCTGGACACCATTGATTCTCCCGATATCCTGTTTGTTACCACCCATTTAGCATTCTGTTTCGTCTAGCATTCTGTAATTGTTCGGTGTTTTCATCAGTCGTTCCTAGTTCGACTGCTGTGTTGCTTTCTCGACGCAACCTCTATTTTGTTTGCTCTATATTTCTGTCTGCTCTTTATTTTTGAATTCTGATTCTTCTTCCCCGTAGAAGATTGAGTCGTCCTTTGTCACTTTCTTCTCTATATCTAGGCAGATCGCTATGACAATCGCCTTCAGACAGCTATCTACCAAAAACAAAGTGCTGCTCGGCATGTTGGTGTTTGTGCCGCTGACGTTTATTGCCGCATGGTATGACGTTTATCCGCTGCTGACGTTTGGTTTGGCAGGGCTGGCGATTGTGCCCTTAGCTGCACTGATTGCGGAATCGACAGAAGCAATTGCAGCTGTTGCTGGTCCCTCGATTGGCGGGTTGCTCAATGCCACCTTTGGCAACGCTACTGAAATGATCATTGCCATTGTGGCGCTGCAGGCAGGGCTAGTGGAGGTCGTCAAAGCCAGCATTACTGGCACGATTGTGGCAAATCTGCTGCTGGCATTAGGGGTTGCCATTTTCCTAGGCGGACTGCGAACAAAAGAGCAGCGATTTCAGCCCACGGTGGCCCGCTTAAATGCCTCGTCGCTCAATCTAGCACTCGTGGTGCTGCTGACGCCTACCGCCATCGACGCCACCTCTAGCGGCTTAGAAGTCTCGACCATCAATCAGTTTTCGGCGGTTGCTGCCCTCCTCCTGCTAGCGTTCTATCTGCTGACACTGCTGTTTTCCATGAAAACCCATCGCGATCTTTACGAGTTACAGGCAACCGAACTTGATGAGACACTGGTACCCGAGACACATGCCCATGGTCCAATCTGGCAGCAGGTAGCCATTTTACTGGGCTGTACCATCGTACTGGTGTTTGTGTCAGAAGTTCTGGTGTCTAGCTTGGAACAAGTGATTGCGACAGTTGGATTGACGAGTCTATTCACAGGTGTGATTTTAATTCCCATTTTTGGGGGTGTAGTGGAATACATTACAACGGCCACCTTTGCCCTGAAAAACAAAATGGATCTGGCCGTGGCAGTGGCGATGGGTTCTAGCCTGCAAATTGCCATGTTTGTTGCGCCAATTCTAGTACTTGTTGGGCAACTCATGGGGCAGCCAATGAACCTGGAGTTTAATCCCTTTGAGGTGTTGGCCATTGCGATTGCCGTGCTGATTACAAACTCGATCAGCAGTGACGGCCGCTCGAACTGGTTAGAGGGGGCACTGCTGCTGACAACTTATGCCGTTTTAGGAGCCGCTTTCTTTTTCCACCCGTAGTCTGTTTGTCCAAAGTTTACGATCCCTACATGTCTGCTTCTACATCGAATGCTATTCGCTCATCATCCTATTTATTCTAAAGGAGTCAATCATGGGTAAGAAAGACCACAACAGCAGAGAGCGCCACGACGAGTCAGAATCATCGCTCTCGGATATAGCGAGTACGATTCTGAACACCATCAAGGAAAAAGCCGACGAGCTGGGAGAAACCTGGAGACAGAGTAGTGAATCAGCACTAGAGCAGGTGGGTAAAACCTGGAGCAGCTTCAAAGATCAGGCGGAAGCGTTAACAGAGCAGAAGTTGGAGAAAAAGAACAAGCAGAGGGAAGAAGACAGAAATAAAGACGATAGCGATGATGATAAAGATGAGGATGAGGATGAAGACGAAGATGACTAGTAGCCTCTGCAGTCTGGTAGCCTAGAACATGCGCGAGTATGTACCGGACGCAACTCCGGCCTAGGCTCAAGCTACAGCTACAGTAATAAAAAAAGAAATAAAAAGAGGTATTTGTCAGGGCAAATGCCTCTTTAGCACACTGGCTACAGTGGCTACAGTGAAATCGTCAAATAGGGAGCTTCAAACTTACCTGCTGTTACGGTTTGTCCCTGCAGTTCAGCAGGCAACACAATGTTGCGGCGCTGATCGCCTGCTTCTACGGTTAACTCTGAGCCGGTTTGGGTCAACCGGACCTGATGCTTGGCAAAACCAGGCAGAAATACCTGCACCTGTCGCTGAGCTATGTCGATTGCTACAGGTGGGGGTAGCGAAGGCTGGGCATTGAAGTTCGGTAGGGCGTTCAGAAGCGGGTCCCACCGAGAAGCCCCTAGGGTGGGCAGCCAGTTCACCGTTAGTGGATCAAACGGTTGCTGTATTTTTGACCGGTCAGCGTTGCTGTTGCCGCCATAGACCAAGACACCGTTGACGCTGATTCCGACCTGTTGAGCGCTGCCCCAGAGCCACTGAGCGTTGCCTATCGACCCAGGGTCATCCGTGGTGATTAGGTAGGCAGACAAGCAGGACTGTCCCGTCATGGCCTGGGTTTGGTTGAGCCAGGCTCGCACCTGATCCATCCCCTCCTGAAGTTTGCGATTGTCAAGATTGGCAGAAACGAGCGCACCTGCCAACGGTCCTCCCACCGATTCAGCAATTCGGCTGAGATCAAGCGAGGCAGCTCCTTGTGCTCGGCGGAAATACCACTCCAGGATGTTGGGCAGCCCCAATAGCCTCAGGGTGTTTAGATCGCCGCAGCCATGATAGACCAGAACGTCGTAGCGTCCGCTTTCATGATAGTGGCGTAGGGCATTGAAGGTGAGGGCGCTGTCGAACCCAGGCAGGATCATCATTTCATGGGGATAAACCTCCACGGCAATCGCGTCTGGGAGGTACATAGTAAGCCACTGCTTCAGTTCGTCCCACGCCTGATCGAGCAGAGTGGTGGTCTGAAGCTGGACTGCCTGGAAATTCGGGGCAACATCCTGGGGTGTAGTAGTCAGGGGAGTTTCGAGCAGTATTTCTGCATCGGCACTCGGATGGTGAGTCATGAGCAGAACCCGACTGCCGCGTTGAGCAAACCAGTGAGCAGTGGCTACAGACAGCGTAATCTGATCGCTGCCTCGTCCGAGAAACGTAATGATCCTACTCATGGATGTCTGCCCCTTTGCTCGAGATGTTCAACGCGGTGCTATGGTTCGAGGGTACAGAAGCAGGCTGCTGCAGCCAGCAAAAAGGGAGTTCCTGGAATCAGAGGTAGCAGAATGCCGATCATACCCACTGCCGCGCACAGCGACCCCACGACGACTCGCGTTGCGTTCCTGAGTTGCTTAAACATAGCAATCTCCTAGATTGTTAAAAGCTCCAATGTCTTTCAGCGTATCAGGTATTCACTTGGATGTGAGCAAAATTGAATTCTCAGCATATGAAATTTTATGTACTGTTCTATGCGGTTCACTGATTGCCATAATCAGTTTGCTCTATCTATGGACCTTACTCTATTCATTTATTAAAGTTTGCTGGTGTTGGGTTTATTTGCAGCATTCCCTTCAGGTGACTCTGACCACAGACTGGAGTGCTGCTCCTCGGAGTGACTGTGCGATTTTCGGAATGGCTTATGGCTTTATATTCCGGCTAGCTGCTGCATCGAGGGTCGGCGTCCTATCCCAGCTTTTGCAGCCACCGCACAAGCTCAGCCCATTCAATCTATGATCTATCCCCCAACTCCTCTCTGGGTAGAAGAATTGGGGGACAGCCTTACGTCATTAGCTAGCAAAGATGGCTAAACGTGCCTACGAGCGTCGGTCAGTCTGCACCTAGCCCTGATGAAATCGCCGAGGACGGACTGCGCTTGAGCGAGAAGACGGCAATCACAATCCCAACGACCGCTAGGGCAGCCGTTACATAGAAGAAATTGGTGTAAGAACCAAACAAATCGCGAATGCGACCGGCAGCCAGAGTTCCTACCAGTGCCCCCATGCCAAAGGCTGTGAACACAACACCGTAGTTTTTGGCATAGTCGTCTGAGCGGAACAGGATCAGCGTCGAGGTAGGGGCAATCGCTAACCAGCCGCCGAAGCAAAGGGTGATGAGGCAAAAAGCAAAGCGGTAGCTAGTAACAGCGCCTTCGCCCGTTCCCAACATGATCAACGAGGCGATAATCAAGAGCACATAACAGGCGATTGCCGCCATTCGAGGCGTAAATCGATCGGCAACCCAACCAAATAGCGGGCGACCCAGCCCATTAAAAACGGCAAATAAAGACACGTTCCAGGCAATTCCTGCGGAGTCAAGTTTGACAATTTCCTCGGCTACCTGACGCGCAATGCCAATCGCTGCCAAACCTGCCGAGGTGCCGATAACGAAGCAGATCCACAGCCCCCAGAAGGCGTAGGTTTCCAGCATAGGCAACCCCCGAGTTGGCGGCAATGCACTGGTGTTTACTACCGGATTCCAGGAGCTAGGCCGCCAGCCCTGCGGTGGATATTGCATCGTCAGCGCGATCACCAGCATGATAATCGTGAAAGCAATTCCCAGCGTCATCAACGTTGCTCGCCACCCCTCCGGCGAATTTGCCTGGATCATGGCATTAGCGAGTGGTGCGGTAATCAGCGGCGACAAACCGAAACCAATAACGGTTGTACCCACGGCAATGCCTTTTTGGTCGGGAAACCAGCGGGCAACTACTGCTAGCGGTACCCCATAGACGATGCCTACCCCTGCACCCGCAATCACTCCATAGGTAAAAATAATTCCAGGAATGCTGCTTGTTAATCCCGAAAGAACGTAGCCGATACCCATGATCACTGCGCCTACCGCAATCGTGCGCCGAGGACCAAATCGCTCAATATAAAACCCTGTGAGCGGCATCAAAATCGAAAAAACTATCAATAGAACCATGAATGGCAACAAACTATCGGTTGCATTCGATTGAAACGTCTCCTGAATCGATGTTCTGAAAATTGTCCAGGAATAAGCGGTTCCTAGGCAGAGCAAAATAATGATTCCCAATGGAACCAATAACCACCTTCCTTTTTCAGCCGGTAGCCCCAACACTTTAACGTCTTCCATAATCACCCTCAGAAGCAAAATTTAATGATACGGTGCATTGTTTGGTAAATGAAATGCTGAATTGTACCCGTATCAGAAGAAATGCGAGTCGGAATACCTAAGCCTGACCCCTCAGCCCGTCCAATCCTACGCCTAGGCATCCTTGCGGTTCAGCTAGGTACCTCTGCAAGCGATTGCTTGGGCAGTTTCAGGAATTGAATGGAGAAAGCCATCCCTAGGATAATTCTATGGTTTTCTATCTTTCTATTAGAATTTCTCTATATTCTTTTACATTTAGCAATTTTTCTTTACGTTTCTAGATTGAACGGATCTCTCTTAGCGAAGTGTCACGTTTCATGATATATGACCGCGATCCGCTGCTATTTCCGCCGCTATTGGATGTACCTCGGCTTTAATGCGCTCAGGCAGCGGACTGCAGTCCTGCGCGAGCTAGTGCGCAGATGGGCAATCAAATCCGGTTGGAGCGATAGAAGCCGAACGCATTGCTCAACTGCCGCTGCTACGAGAACGCAAGCTCGACAACTTGCACGTGCAGATTGACAATTGCTTCTTAGTGTGCCGTGCCTGAATCAACTGCTCAACATCTTGCGGTTAAGAAAGTCCAGCAAAGACTTAGACGTTAATCCAATCAGCAGTTTAAAACTCTGTAATTTTAATCGGTAAATCTTGAACGAAGTCAATTGCCTTCAACGCTACACACAACATAATTACATCGGTAAGTTTGTCTCAAACAATACATCGCTTAAAAACTAAGTATTGATAGATTCATAGTATTTGCTATGGTTAACACTTAGTATTTGCTGTGGTTAGCACTTATCTGATAGATTTCCAATACAAGCTGCGTTTACGCTCACGTATTAATTATGCCGAAAGTTGTTTCAGTACACTCCTATCGTGGTGGAACGGGCAAATCTAACTTCACTGCTAATTTAGCCACCACTGTTGCGGCATTGGGTCATCGCGTTGGTGTCGTTGATACCGATGTGCCCTCGCCAGGAATTCATAATTTGTTTTGTCTGGAACCAGAGCAGATGGGCAAAACCCTGAATAATTACCTATGGGGGGAAAGTCCGATCGAGGATACCGCCTACGATGTCAGTAGCAATGTCGGATTAAATAGTGGTGGGACGCTCTACCTAGTTCCTTCCAGTGTTAAAGCAGATGACATTGCTCGCATCTTAAACAATGGCTATGATGTCAAGCTAATGAATGACGGCTTTCGCAGTTTAGTCAAAGCCCTGAAATTGGATTATTTGTTTATTGATACGCATCCAGGATTATCGAAAGAGACGTTCTTATCGATCGCAATCTCCCATGTGCTGATTTTGATTCTGCGTCCCGACAAGCAGGACTACCAAGGCACTGCGGTCACGATCGATGTAGCACGGCAACTCAATGTTCGCAAAATGCTGTTGGCCATCAATAAAGCGCACAGCAAACTGAATCTAGAGGCGTTGAAACAGAAAGTGGAGGAAACCTACAGCGAAACGGTGGCGGGTGTGTTTCCCCTATCGGAAGATATTGTTCAGCTTGCTAGCGAAGGCGTGTTTTGTGTGAAATATCCAGAACATCCGGTGAGCCAGGAATTTCGCCGTGTGGCTTTACAAATTACGGAGGGATAACAGCCATGTCTGATCTCGGAAATTTGCAATCCCTGACTAGTTCGATCGCGGCTGTTACGTCTCCGTTTCGTAACTACCTCAATGACTTGCATGAGAAATATCGCTCCCTTAACGAGGGCAAGGTGGCCGATTACATTCCGGAATTAGCCTTAGCAAAACCTGAGTGGTTTGGCATTTGCGTGGTAACGCAGGATGGACATGTTTTTGAGGTGGGAGACTGCGATCAATTATTTACTATTCAGTCCATTTCCAAAGCCTTTGTGTTTGGCCTAGCCCTAGAGGATCATGGTCGGGAGTATGTTAACAGCAAGGTGAGTGTGGAGCCAACAGGAGAAGCGTTTAACTCGATTGTCTTAGACGAGGTGACGAATCGCCCCTATAACCCAATGGTGAATGCAGGCGCGATTGCTACTACCGATCTGATTAAAGGCAAAAATGGCACTGAACGCCTGAAACGCCTGCTGGAAATGTTTGAGCGCTACACTGGGCGAGTCCATGACATCAATGTGCCTGTATTTCTCTCGGAGAAAGCAACGGGCTATCGGAACCGAGCAATGGCATACCTGATGCTCAATTTTGGTATGGTGAGTCACAACATTGATGAGACACTGGATCTCTATTTTCAGCAGTGTTCAATTGTGGTGAACGCCAAAGATCTGGCTATGATGGCTGCCACTCTAGCAAATGGGGGTGTAAATCCGGTCACGAAGAAACGAGCAATCGACGAGCGCTATGTCCAAGATGTGATTAGTGTAATGCTGACCTGTGGTATGTATGATGCATCCGGTGAGTGGGCTTACCGAGTGGGGTTGCCAGCCAAGAGTGGTGTGGGCGGTGGCATCACGGCGATCGCACCAGGGAAATTGGGGATTGGTACTTTCTCTCCCCTTTTGGATGCGAAGGGGAACAGTGTGCGTGGCATTAAAGTCTGCGAAGATCTTTCCAGGGAGTTCGGGTTGCATCTATTCAATGTCACTACACCTGAGCGCAAGTTGCACGACTGGATTGCGGGTGGGGATGGCATCAATGATTGGTAAAGCCGTCAACGTATTTCCAGGTAAACTGCGCCTGCGAACAACCCTAGTTGTTCCCTTTGTGCTGCAAATTATGGCTGCCGTTGGGCTAATAGGATGGATTGCCTATCGTAGCGGACAACAGTCTGTTAATCAGGTCGCAAACCAGCTTCGAACTGAACTGACCAATCGCATTATAGAACGATTGGAAACTGATGTGAATATTCCCAAGGCAGTCAACCGCTTGAATGCCACTGCCTTTGCCCGCGGAGATATTGATGTCAGTAACCCTAGGGGAGACCATCACTTCTGGCAACAACTGCAGATCTATACAACCCTGAGCTTTGCGTATTGTGGAGATGAGCAGGGTGGTTTTTTGGGGGTGAGGCGGCTGTCAGAGCAAGATGCCACACAAATTGTCCTGCAATTTAGCAATGCAGAGACCAATTTCATGCGCCAGGGGTTTGCCTTGGATGAGCGGGGTCAACGCACTGTCTCAGTAGGTAGTTTTGATAGGACCTTTGATCCACGGGTGCGCCCTTGGTATCAGTCGGCTAAGGCAACGGGAGGAGCAATTTGGAGTGATATTTACCTTGCTTTCTCTACCCAATTTCCGACTGTAACCGCTAGTCTTCCGGTCTATGATCCTGCAAATAATGCGCTGATTGGAGTTTGTGGCGCAGACTTCTTCTTGCCTCAGGAATTGAGTTCCTTCTTGCGGAACCTCAAGATTGGTAAGACGGGCACTGCCTTTATCGTAGAGCGATCGGGGCGATTAGTCGCGACTTCCTCTCCAGAGCCGATGGTGACGGGGGAAGGCGAAGCCAGCGAACGGTTGTTGGCAACAGACAGTACTAATTCCATCATTCGGGCAACTGCCGAGCATCTCAATCGTCGTTTTAGCTCCCTCGATGACATTCAGTCGGTACAGAAACTGGATTTTCATCTAAATCGAGAACGGCAATATGTTCAAGTAGTTCCCTTTCAAGATGGCAATTTAGACTGGTTAGTGGTGCTGACTCTTCCAGAATCCGATTTTATGGCTCAGATTCATGCTAGTCGCCGCAATGCGCTGTGGTTAAGTTTGGGCGCTTTGGCAGCAGCAATCGCGATGGGTCTGTTTACTTCGCGTTGGGTGACAAAACCGATCAAGCAAATCTCTCAGGCATCAGACAAACTGGCTCAGGGCAATCTTAACCAACATGTCGAAGCTAGTCCTATCACCGAAATTGATACTCTAGCCGGTTCCTTCAACGCCATGGCTCAGCAGCTAGGGGAATCCTTTGCTGCCCTGCGCCAGAGCGAAGCTACGAACCGGGCTATTGTCACCGCTATCCCAGACTTAATGATTCGTGCTAAAGGCGATGGCACGTATTTAGATATTGTCGGCGGCGATCGCCTCCGCGGGGTACACGGGGTCAAACGCTTTAATCCTGGAAATACCGTACAGGAATCTCTCCCGCCTGATTTGGCAGAACTGCGAATGCACTACATCCAGAAAGCGCTGGCAACGGGTGAATTGCAAGTCTATGAACAACGCCTCACCATTCATGATCAAGCTCAGGATGAAGAAGTACGAATTTTGGTGCTAGGTGACGATGAAGCCTTGATTATGGTGCGCGATATTACCGATCGCAAGCAAGCCGAAGAAGCGCTACGCATTGCTGAAGAAAACTATCGCAGTATTTTCGAAAATGCCCTGGAAGGGATCTTTCAGTCCACGCCTGACGGTCGCTTCATCAATGTGAATCCAGCTTTGGCAAGAATTTATGGCTACGATTCTCCCGAAGAAATGCTGGAAAGCATTACCGATATTGGCACACAGCTTTATGTTGATCCAGAAAAACGGGATGAGTTCAGAGCCTTGCTCGCAGCGCAGGACAAAGCGATTGATTTTGAATATCGTTGCTATTGCAAGGACGGTCGTATCATTTGGACACAGATTGATGCTCGTGTTGTTAGAGACAACCGAGGGCACGTTCTCTACTATGAAGGAATTGTTCAAGATATCACAGAGCGCAAGAAACGTGAAGATGAACTCCGACGCCAGTTAGAAGAATTAAGGATTGAAATTGACCAAAATAAACGAGAAAAAGAAGTTGCCACTTTAACCAAGAGCGCTTATTTTCAGGAGGTGCAGCAAGAGATGGCAAAGATGAACCTGGATGAATTTTGGAGTTAAAGAGTTATCTCGTCGTGCTTCATGCCGTTTCTCGATAATTTCCACTGATTTCCCCTAGGACACAAAACAGACTCTTCTCAGACATCGCTTGGACCTGACTGACGTTATTGAAACTGCTTCAGTTTGTTCTTTGCCGACACCAAGAGTCGCTGGGCTTCTGGATACGCCGTGGTGCTGCTAGCGATGGTTTCCAGTTGGTGGATAATTTGCTGCAACTCCCCTACCGTTGCATTACGATTCATCCGCTGCGAATCGTCAGGAGTGCGAGCAATTAATCGATTAATTTGCGCTTTGACCTGCTCAAGTGTCGCCACGGCCTGCTGCTCCTGCTGGAGCCGAACTCGAATTCGCCCCTGATCGACCTTATAAATCGCTAAAAGCTTCTGTGCCTCTGCATAGCCAGTCAAGTCCGTTTGAGGTACCTGCTGGAGCTGATCGATCGCCGCCTGCCACAGCCGAATTACCTCGGCCCACTCGGTAGCAGTGTGCGGTGCATTCTGTCCGGCTTGGGCCGCTTGCCAGCCAAACTGTTTAGCTGCTGCAATCAATGTGGCAGCCCGCTGGTTACTGACTGCCAGCCCACCAATGGCCTCCAGATCGCGACGTCCCGCATCGTAGCTTTGGCGAGCCAGTTGATGAGCCAGAGTGGATTCGGGCACCTGCTGGAGCCGATCGAGGGCCGTCTGCCATGCAGCTAGAGCGGTTTGTTGCTCTATTGATGTTTTTGCCTGTCGATACTGCTGTTGTGCCGCTTGCAGGGACTGCTGTGCCTGCTCCAAGGCGGTCAGCGCGTTTTTCTCTTGAAACACTTTGCCCTGTAGCCGTCCGGCTTCGGTTCGGGCAGAGGTGAAGCTAGAATACCGCAGACGCCAGCCATACCACCACCAAGCTTGGGTATCGGGCAGTTCACTCCATAGCCAGGTAGGTAGCCGGTCAAGGCTCTCCTGCGCTTGCTGCAGCTTCTGTTCACCTAGCTCCAGATCGGCAGGAGCGGTGGCTTGGTCGATGAGTTGCTTGGCTGCTTCCAACGACTCTATCGCTCGCCGAAAATGCTGATCCATGCTGATGTAGCTGGGCAGAAGCAAAATGGGTGCCTTTTCAGCAACCGGCTTGCGAATCGGCGCATAGGGCAAATTGATCACCGCAATGATCCCCACTGGAATACCCAACAGCAGCGAAACTCCTAGGATCTGGCGTGTGAACCGCTTCGCTCGCAGAGTGGCTTGCTGCAAGGGAGTTGGCTGCAAAGCCGCGGCGGCCCGCTGAGCCTCTAGAGCCATTTGCTTTTCTAGCTCTGCCAGCGAACGAATTGGGGATGAGGAAACAGGCTGAAGCGCGGATTGGGAAGGGGATGAAGATGACTGAGACGGCGAGGAGGCAGAAGCGGATGGCGTAACGTTCGCTCGACGTCGCCTAGTAACTTTGGCGGCAAGCTGATGAAATAGACTCATGACTCTAACACGACTCAAGATAAATCTCCCTTTCCCGTTATATTCCCTCCTGTCAGGATTTCGCCTGCGTGGATTTTCGCTTTAGCATAACTTCACCCTGCGACAGACAGTTCGGCTGAGTTTGTCGAGTGTGCCATCCCTTCAGCCACGGCTGCAAAATTTCTTAATATTCGTCATGATAGTAAAGAGATTGGTTACGGTGGCTACGTTATTCTTGGCCTCGTCTGCATCCTTTTTGCATTCTTCGAGCAGGGTTGTTTTGAGCGTTCTACAGAAGTTAAGCCCAGAGTTACAGCGCAACTTGCTAGTCCTATTCACAGCGGGTCTATTGTTTTGGTCGGGTTTGGCCGCCCATTTGCCGACGCTGCCGCTGTACATTCAGTCGGTGGGGGCTAACGAGCAAATGGTAGGGACTGTGATGGGAGCCTTTGCCGTTGGGCTGTTACTCTCGCGGCAATGGTTAGCTCAGCTAGCTGATGCTCGTGGGCGCAAATTGGTGCTGCTGATCGGCATGGCGTCTGTGGCGGTGGCTCCCCTGGGGTATTTCATGACGCAAGCCATTCCGCTGCTGATCGCCATCCGGGCAATCCACGGCATTAGCATTGCCGCCTTTGCGTTAGCCTACAGCGCCCTTGTGGTGGATTTATCGCCCCCGCAGCATCGAGGCGAGTTAATTGGCTATATGAGTTTGGTGAACCCCATCGGTCTGGCGCTGGGTCCGGCTATGGGCGGCTATATTCACGAGTGGTTTGGCTTTGGTCCCATGTTTCTCTCGGCGGCGGGGCTAGGTATCGTGGGATTAATCTGCACAGCCCAAGTGCAGGAGAAGCCCGTAGCGCGTGCGATTGATCGCACAACGGATGCCCTACCCTTTTGGCGACTGCTGGGCGACCCGCGCATTCGGATTCCTGCTCTGATTCTGCTGCTTGTTGGGCTGACCTTTGGCACCCTTAGTACCTTTGTGCCGCTATTCATCAAAGAAGTGGGCGTGCCGTTGAACGTGGGACTCTTCTACACGGCAGTCGCCATTGCCAGCTTCGTGATTCGGCTGATTGCTGGACCAGCATCGGACCGCTATGGTCGGGGTCCCTTCATCAGTATCAGTCTGGTGTGTTATGTCCTGTCGATGGGACTGCTCTGGCAGGCAAAGGACTCTATCACCTTTCTCCTAGCCGGCGCTGTTGAAGGAGCGGGGTCCGGGATCTTGATTCCCATGATTGCAGCATTGATGGCCGATCGCTCCTTACCCCATGAGCGGGGGCGCACCTTCGGCGTTTGCATGGTTGGCTTTGATGTCGGCATTGCCCTTGCTGGACCCGTGCTAGGAGCCTTTGCCGTACACCTTGGCTATCGAGGGCTATTCGGGCTGTGTGTGATTCTGGCGTTGTTGGGACTGCTGATTTTCCTCACCTGCTCGAGCGATGAACTGCGGCTATCGCTGCGCTTTGCCCTTGGTCAGGGGCGCGACATCTACGCGGTGGAGCTACGAGAAGATGGATAGAACCGCCTCTACCCTCTGGTCCTAAAAAACAAGAGCTAGTTTCAAAACAAAGCAGGATGTGCAATCACACACCCTGACTAAGCTAGACTAAACGGGCTAGGAGGGATTCGAACCCCCGACACCGTGGTCCGTAGCCACGTGCTCTAGTCCACTGAGCTACAAGCCCTCAACGCGATTTATATCCTAGCATACGAATTCCAATCATGCCAAACCCATCTGTCAATTCCGATGATTTTGATCAATCGGTTGATCAATCGGCCAACGGTCTTTCTCATCTAGATGCCCAGGGGCAAGCTCAGATGGTGGATGTGTCGGCTAAGACCACTACCGTCCGCACCGCCTTGGCGGCCGCTCAGGTCCGGATGCAACCCGCTACGTTTCGCGCAATTCAGGCAGGCAATGCCCCTAAGGGAGATGTCCTGGGTACTGCTCGTTTAGCGGGCATCATGGCTGCTAAGCAAACTGCCCAGTTAATTCCGCTGTGTCATCCACTGCCAATTCAGAAAGTCGAGGTGCAGATCATTCCCCAGCCGCAGCTGCCCGGCTACCGCATTGAAGCAGAGGTGAAAACCAAGGCAGAAACCGGAGTGGAGATGGAGGCTCTGACGGCGGTATCAGTGGCGGCCCTAACGCTTTACGACATGGCGAAAGCCCTGGAAAAGTCGATCCAGATCGAAAGCATTCATTTGGTGCGCAAAACTGGCGGCAAGTCGGGGGACTATGGCATCGCTCGCTAGTGGCGCTGGGGATACCGGGTGGAGGGCAACCGCAGGCGTCGCTGTTGTAGGCTTTGGAGAATGTGGGTCATCCCCACCTGCGGGTCACCGGCTGCGGCCGCATAGAGAATGGCATCCTGCACAATCGCCTGAATGGTGCCACCACTGAGCCGCAGCTGGGCTAGGGTTGCCCAGTCTAAATCGGCCGCCTGTGGCACTTGCGGTGGAAAGGCGACCTGCCACAACTTCTGCCGCTGCCTTATCTCGGGTAGCGGGAAGAAGAGAATCGCATCGCACTGGGCTTGCCACGGCATGGCCACCGCCGCCTGCTGGATAACGCTGAGGAGGGTAATGCTGGGCTGGTGCCGCCGCTGATGAAAGAACTGCTGCAACCGCGACCGCTCCAGAGCCGCCGAGCGCCGTAGCCAAGCTTGCGCCGACTTGACCAGCAACAACGGCGGAGCCTGTACTTCAATGGTCTCCAAGACATCGGGATAGGCGTCTGGCTCAATTGCAGCTAAATCCACCTGTAGCAAAGGCACCTGCAGCGCATTAGCCAGGGCAGTTGCCGCCATTGTTTTACCCGTTCCCGGACTGCCCACCAGCAGCGCCACACTACCGACCGCATCCGCTGTCCACTCCCAGCGCTTTTGGACTTGAGTCAGCCCTTGATAGCGTAGCGCCAGCGCCTTGAGGGACTCTAGCAACGACGACGGCAATATCAGATCTTGCCAGTCTACCGCTGCAACACCACGCTCCTGGATCTGAAAGGAGCTAGTAGGGGTATGGCCGTTGGTTGCCAGGATGGTCTCATCCGTCGGGGTGGCTTGCCGGTGGGTGCCGTCGCGGGGCAGCAGCTCGTCTAGGTCCCGATCTGTGGGTTGCTCGGACAGCAGATAATTCACGAGTGGTTCTGCCAGCTGCAATGGTCGCATCAGCAGCGTTGCCTCCGAGGTAGGCAGCAGCCGCAGCAATTGGCAGTCGAGCAAGGGCGACTCGGACATCAAGCGGTGACGCGCACTACGCCATTCCCCGTCATTTTTGCAGAGCAGCCGCAGCGCCAAATCCAAAGTAGGCAGATCGGTGAGAGTACTGTCCTCGCCTTGCAAGTAGCGGTAGAGCCGGGCATAACGCCGATTGACCTCGGGCGCAAGACTCATCAGTACCAGGTTTTTCTCAAACGCTGTCAGGTTTAAGCGATCGCGTAGGGCCGGCAACGCCAGAATTACGCCGCGGGACTGGCTCGCCTGAATTTGTCGCTCTAGCTGCTGACTAGGTCGGCTAGGTAGAGCAGCACTGGGCTGGCGATATTCGTCATAGGCGACTTTGCCTTCAGGGGCAATAATCCCTTTCCACCAGTGGCTGGTGGCGCGATCGGCTTTGGACTGGGCAATGCGGTCAATGTCTTTAGCTTCTTTTCGTTGCCGTGCAATGGCCATCATCAGCAGCCGTTCTAATCCATTCAGTTCTGCTCGCAAGTAGGACCAATTATCCGCAAACCCTTCCCCCGGTTCCGTCACCATAGCTGTTTGTCACTGTCCACTGTATGTATTGTGACCCCTGTTGTGGTGGAGTGGGGAGGTCGGAAAAGGGCAAGCACGGGTGCTACTGTTCCAGAGGTCTCGACAGGGAGTGCTTGAGATTTAACTTGAGGTTTAACTTAGGGTTTAGTCAGAGAGTCAGCCCAAAGTGGTAGCTGTTGATGGCCATACGCTGCCGAAAATAGAAGCGGTGAGCGGCAGAGCGCTGGACACCAGAATCAAGCTGCACCGACTGACAGCCTTGCGAGCGAGCATAGGCAATCAGCCAATCCCATAGGGCCGTTCCGTACCCTTGGGAGCGGGCAGACACATCGGTGATCAGGTCGTCTATATAGAGAAATTTGCCCCAAGCGAGCGACTCTCCTAGCCGAAACCCGGCTACAGCTTGGACACGGCCCGCTTCTTCGGCATAGAGCATCTGATAGCCCTGCTGCATCTGCCTGCGAATGCGCTCAAGGAATTCAGACTCGATGAGGTGGGGGCGCAACTGGGATAGAACTGCAAAGCAGCGGCAAATCTCGGTATCGGTTGTGGCAAGGGCAAGCTGGGGCATGGCACAGGTGAATCGAAAATCGAGGATGGGGCAGTCAAGCAATGGGTATTGAGCAATAAAGAACAATGAAGTCAATCTGCTGCAAGTGGCTTGTTCTAGACTCCGAGCCAAGCTATGGTGTGGTAGGAGTCTGCAAATGGGCTGATTCTAAACCAAATGGTGTCACTGGATTCAACCCTGTTCCAAGCTGTTTAAGCTGTTCAATCTATTTATCTACTTCAGGGTCAATCAGGACTATGGCTCTCAATCGTCGTCATTTTCTGTCTCTGCTGGGGGCTAGTGCGGGTGCAGGGGCCGTGGGGTCCCTCGGTCTACCCAAGCTGCCGTTGCTCGATGTTGAGCCTGCCCAGGCGCTGGGTCTGCCGATGCGGGTTTCTCAAGCCGGCGAAACCTTCACGCTGCCTCCCCTCCCCTATGACTATGCAGCACTAGAGCCTTACATTGATGCCGAGACCATGCAATTTCACCACGATAAGCATCATGCGGCTTATGTGAAGAATCTCAATGCCGCCGTAGACAAACACCCCCAGCTCAAGACAATGACGGCGGAAGAACTAGTCAGCGACATCAATGCTCTTCCTGAGGATGTTCGCACTACAATCCGCAACAATGGCGGCGGGCATCTCAATCACAGCCTGTTCTGGGAAATTATGGGTCCCAACGGCGGCGGAGAACCGACCGGGGCGATTGCCACCGCGATTCAAGAAGCCTTCGGCGGCTTCAGTGCTTTTCAGCAAGCCTTCAATGAGGCAGGAGCAAACCGCTTTGGCAGCGGCTGGGCCTGGCTGGTCTTGCGGCCGAACGGTCGCTTAGAGGTCACCAGTACGGCCAATCAAGATAGCCCACTTATGGATGGTAATCAGCCCATTATGGGTAACGATGTCTGGGAACATGCCTACTACCTGAAATACCGCAACCGACGGGATGAATACCTGAATGCCTGGTGGAACGTGGTCAACTGGGACGCTGTGAACCAGCGCTATGAGCAAGCCATGACGACTTGAGCTAGAGTAGAAGGCTAGGGATGATCTCCCTGGTTTTTCTGTCTCTTCTTCTTGAAATTACCGCTATGATTGAAGCCCTGGACATTAAACGCGAAGTCGAGTTGCTCTCTGACCGCCTGGGTAAAACCCAGGACTATCTTTGACCTGCCTGCCCTAACCGCCAAAATTCACGACCTGGAACAAGTCGCTGCTCAGCCAGAATTCTGGGACAACCAAACGGCTGCTCAGCGGACCCTACAAGAGCTAAATGACCTCAAGTTTCATGTAGAGCAACTGCAACGCTGGCAGTCGAGCTTGGATGATGCCCGTGCAGTGCTAGAACTGCTGGAACTCGAAGCCGATGAGGCGCTGCTGCAGGAGGCTCGGTCGAACCTGTCCCATCTCAGCCGCGAACTCGATCAATGGGAATTGCAGCGGTTGCTCTCGGGTCCTTATGATGCCCACGGTGCCGTGCTGACGATTAATGCCGGAGCAGGTGGGACCGATGCTCAAGACTGGGCGGAGATGCTGCTGCGCATGTATACCCGCTGGGCAGAGCAGCATGGCTACAAGCCGCGTTTGGCAGAACTCTCTGAGGGAGACGAGGCAGGCATTAAGTCCGCCACGCTAGAAATTGATGGCCGCTACGCCTATGGCTATTTGAAAGTGGAGAAAGGTACCCATCGGCTAGTGCGGATCTCGCCTTTCAATGCCAACGGTAAACGGCAGACGAGCTTTGCTGGCGTGGAGGTGATGCCGATGCTCGACGAGTCGATTGAGCTAGACATTCCTGATAAAGATCTGGAAATTACCACCACCCGGTCTGGCGGTAAAGGCGGGCAAAACGTGAATAAAGTAGAAACTGCCGTGCAGATCCGCCACTTGCCCACCGGCATCATGGTGCGCTGTACCGAAGAACGCTCGCAGCTGCAAAACAAGGAAAAGGCATTAGCCCGCTTGAAAGCCAAGCTGCTGGTGATTGCCCAAGAACAGCGCGCTAAAGAAATTGCTGACATTCGCGGCGATATGGTGGAAGCAGCCTGGGGCAACCAGATCCGCAACTATGTGTTCCATCCCTATCAGCTTGTTAAGGATTTACGCACCAACGTTGAAACCACAGCGATTAACGACGTGATGAATGGTGACCTCGACTTGTTCATTGAATCTTGCCTGCGCCAAGAAAATCAGCTACTCGAAAGCAGCAGTGTTTGAGCCGACTAAGCTGCGGCTGCCCTAAACCTGCTATAAAGAGGGGGATATTCACCGGCGCTCGATATGGAAACCCTAGGCAAGCTCATTTTTAGCATTGGAGGTGTGCTGGTGCTCGCTGGACTCTGCCTCTGGCTGTTTGCCGATCAGTTGAGCTGGTTGGGCAAGCTGCCGGGTGATATTCGCATTGAGCGTCCTAACTTTCGCTTCTACCTGCCGCTGACCTCGATGCTGTTGGCCAGTGCGCTGGTGAGTGCCGTCCTCTGGGTGCTGAACGGGTTGAATGGGAGTTAGCCTGCGGCTGTCGATGTACCAGCGATATACCCATTCGATGCTGCGATGAAGCGGTAAGAAGCTGGCAGAAATAACCTCTGGCGTGGTGATATCAGTGAAGGAAAGTAACGAATTCTGGGATCAATTTCGTCTACACTCACCTTAGAGCTTTGGAGATTAGGAGTGTGATGATGAATCGATCGATAGGACATATAGCTTCATCCCTTTTCTTGGGGACACTACTGCTGATATCTGCCTGCAATCAGGCCCCCTCACGCTATGACCAAGTGCAGCAAGAAACCAGTGACCGCAAAGCACCGCCCGCCGTTGCTCAGGATGCAACCCAAGGTGGAGCCTTTAACCGCTTCTTTCCTCGCTCGGTCTCGGGCTATGAAATCATTCCCTCCCAGGAAAAGCGCGGCTTTGCAGAGTATAAAGTCAACCAAGGCGGCAAAACCGTGGCCATGCTAGCCATTAACGACACCAGCGGCACCGACGCTGCCAGCAAGTTTCAAGGCAGTACCCAAACCATTGCGGGCTATCCAGCCGTGCAGCAAGGGCAAAATGCCACCGCCATCCTGGTGAATAATCGCTATCAGGTAAAAGTTCTGTCTCGCGACCCCTCCTTCACCGCTGCCGATCGCGCCGCCTGGATCGAGAAGTTCGATTTGCGCGGCCTGTCTAATCTTTAGTCAAGTGGGCTTCCTGGGTGAGGATTCTATTTCTTAATTGGGCTTGCCGGGACTAGCTGTCGCGGTAGGCTATTTTCTCAGCACTGACCGACCGAGCATTGACTATTCCATCATCAACTCGATAGACAGACTAATTCAATCATTCAGAGGAAGGAGTTGGATGATGATTAGGATCATGAGAATTCATGTGGCATGCCCTATGAACCTCTAGAAAAAATACATAGTTGCAACAGAAATTGCAGAACGTTAGGCGCACAAGTGTGAGTTATAGGTAGCTAATCCTGAAAACGACGTAGGAGGAAACGCTTAGTAGATCAGTAGATCGAGATGAACCGAATCGATTTCGCACCTGTTTTGAATCTATGCTGAGTTGAACTGGACCGTCAAAACAATCGGTTCAGAGAATGTGCCGAAGGCATATCAGGAGATCCATATCAGGAGATCAGAGAACAACACACTCCAGCGATTAGCGTCATTTCTGTCCCATGGTCAACGGCCGTGAACTGCCCATCAGCTCGGCCGCGATGAATCCCAATGAAACCAAGATCCATCACGTGGCTCTAAAGCGCAAATGTATAGCACTAGGTCACTCCTCAGTTGCAGAACTCACTACCCCCTCTGATGCCGGTGTATCTGATGCCGGTGCAGCCGTCGCTGGTTTGACCACGGCGATCGAAGAAGCGGTCGAAGGAGTTGTGACAACGGGTGGGTTGGCTGGAGGTTGCGCGGGCAGATTGAGCTGGGTTCGGGCTTGGGCGACTAAACGTTGCAGACTGGTTTGGCTAGCTGCCAGTATGCCTTGCCCCATCCGAGATGCCATTTGGTTTGTGTCCTGGGTGCTCAGGCTGTCAACCCAGGCTCGGGTGCGTTGCCCGGCTGCAATGGAGCGATGCCAGAACCAGTCGAACGCTACCAGCACCAGACAGAGTACGAGCCACAGCAGTAGGGTCGTTTCCTTGAGAATCGTCCAGGTGACGTTCAGGGCTTGCCCGTAGGCGCTAGCGGTACTCGGTGCAGACAAAAGCTGCCAGAGCTTGTGGGCTTGGGTGGAGATGGGGTTACTCATACAGCACTTACACAGCACTTACACGGCACTTACACAGCGACACATGCAAATCGAGCCAGATTCAGGGCAACACTGACGCTCAGAGCATCGCCGCAGCGACCAATAGCACCAGCCATCCCCAGTTTGTGTCTCAATCGGCGTCCAGACCCAGTCTACACGGCAACGCAACCCTGACCTATGTGCTCTGGGGCACGATGTCTACAACGCTACTGCATTTTTCTGGGAAATGTCCAAGAATTAAGAAAAACCAAGACTTAATACTGCGAATGATTCCGGCCAATCAGTCGCCTATCCTGCGTGAACTGGGCAGTTGCGGTTTGCACTTCGGGTTGATTGTCTGCGATTACGGGTCCGCTAAACTGTTCACTGATTACCGAATGAGTTAAGTCAACCATTTTTTAGGTCAACCATTATGAGTATGGATGCCACCGCACTTTGGCAACGCTACCAAGATTGGCTTTACTATCACGAGGGGTTAGGCTTCTACCTCGACATTAGCCGCATGCGCTTTAGCGACGATTGGGTCAACACGTTGCAACCCAAATTTGACAAGGCATTTCAAGATCTGGCGGCTCTGGAAGCGGGTGCTATCGCCAACCCTGACGAAAACCGGATGGTCGGTCACTACTGGCTGCGGGATCCGGATCTCGCTCCTTCGGCTGAGCTGAAGCAGGACATCGTTAACACCATTGACCAAGTCCAACGATTTGCCAAGCAGGTGCATAGCGGTGAGATTCATCCGCCCAATGCTGCCCAATTTACCGATATCCTGTCGGTTGGTATTGGTGGCTCAGCGCTGGGACCTCAGTTTGTCGCAGAAGCCCTTGGCTCCGTTCACGCGCCCCTGCAGATTCATTTTCTCGACAATACTGACCCTGCCGGTATCGACAAAGTGCTGGCTAAACTCCAAGATCGCCTGGCTTCAACGCTGGTGATTGTGATGACGAAGTCGGGCGGTACCCCGGAAACCCGCAACGGGATGCTGGAGGTGAAGCACGCCTACGAGCAGCAGGGGTTGAATCTGGCGCAACATGCGGTCGCTGTGACTGGCATTGGCAGCAGCTTCGAGAAGCTGGCCAAATCGGAAGGGTGGCTAGATGTTTTCCCGATGCACGATTGGGTGGGCGGTCGCACCTCGGAACTGTCGGCAGTGGGGCTGCTGCCAGCGGCACTACAGGGCATTGATATTGAGGCGATGCTGGCCGGGGCTAAAGAGATGGATGCCGCGACGCGCGTTCCCCAGATCAAAGGCAATCCGGCGGCGATGCTGGCTCTGAGCTGGTACTATGCGGGCAACGGCAAAGGCGAAAAAGACATGGTGGTGCTGCCCTATAAAGACAGTCTGCTGCTGTTTTCTCGCTATTTGCAGCAGTTGATTATGGAGTCGCTGGGCAAAGAAACCGACCTCGATGGCAATGTTGTACACCAGGGGATTGCGGTCTACGGCAACAAAGGCTCCACCGACCAGCACGCCTACGTACAGCAGCTCCGAGAAGGCGTTCCCAACTTTTTTGCTACTTTCATTGAGGTGCTAGAAGACCGCGACGGCAGCTCGATTGAAGTCGAACCGGGAGCTACCTCCGGCGACTATCTCTCTGGCTTCCTGCAGGGAACTCGTCAGGCGTTGTTTGAAAACCATCGCGATTCAATTACCGTCACCGTGCCGCGGGTTGATGCTCGCACTGTCGGGGCGCTGATTGCCCTCTACGAACGCGCCGTCACCCTCTATGCGTCGCTGATTAACATTAACGCCTACCATCAGCCGGGCGTGGAAGCGGGCAAAAAAGCTGCCGCCGCTATTTTGGATTTGCAAAAGCGGGTCGTCAAGGTGTTGCAAGAGTCTGGAACTCCTCTGTCGCTGCCTGATTTGGCCGCCAAAGTGGGAGCACCCGATCAGATCGAAGCAATCTACAAAATCGTTCGCCACCTCGACGCCAACCACCGCAGCCTCACCCTCAGCGGCGACCGCAGCCAGCCGAGTGGTCTAAAAGTAGCCGCAAGCTAGACGTGGGTTTCGGCTCCGCTCAACCTCTACGCCGGTCGCGTGCTGAGCCGCAGCGCACCCCCTAGGAACCCAGGGCTAGGCACAGCAGGAACCAACCCAGACGCCGGGTGCTTGCTATATGATCGAAACGTTGCTTTTCGATCGGCGCTATGCAGTCCGGCTGGTTAGAAGTGGGAACTATCGTCGCAGCTCAAGGCTTAAAGGGCGAACTGCGGCTCTATCCCAATTCCGACTTTCCAGAACGCTTCCAGCAGCCGGGACCGCGTTGGCTGTTGCGTCCCCATGCGCTAGAACCGGAACCCGTTGAACTGATCTCGGGGCGTTATTTGTCGGGTAAAAACCTGTATGTGGTGCGCCTAGCAGGGATTGAGACTCGCGATCAAGCTGAGGCTCTGCGCAACTGCCGCCTACTCGTTCCTGAGGATGACCGCCCGCCACTGGAAGAGGGTGAATTTCACGTTGCGGACTTAATCGGGCTAGAGGTCTTCGAGCAAGCGACCCAAACCCACATCGGCACCGTCACAGACGTAATTCCTGCCGGCAATGATCTGCTAGAGGTGAAGTTGCTCCACGGCCCAACCAGCCTGATTCCCTTCGTGGAAGCAATCGTGCCGGTGGTCGATTTGCCACAGCGTCGCATCGAGATTACGCCTCCCCAGGGGCTGCTGGAACTGCATCAGCCTTCCTAGAAATCAACCAATAAAGCTGAGAGAGCCACAGGTGAATGAATCGCTGAACTCGGTTCCTGGCTTCTCCTCACCTCTCCTTACTTGGGCTGCGGCTGACTGTTGATTGGTGAACGCTCTGCAGGTTCGGTGAGAATCTGCTTCACCGCTAGGCACACAAACGGCGGAATCGTGGTGGCATAGCGACTCCATAGCCGCTTCGGTTCCTGAATCAAACGATACAGCCACTCCAGACCCACCTGCCGCACCCAGTACGGCGCTCGACGCTGAATCCCAGCATATACAGGAAACGCGCCCCCTAACCCAATCATCACTGCCTGAATCTTCTGCCGGTGCTGCGCCATCCAGTACTCCTGCTTCGGGCAACCCAACGCCACAAACGCTACCCCTGCCCCACTCGCGTTCACTCGCTGAATCAACTCCTCATCCTCCTTCGAGGTCAAGGGACGGAATGGCAGGGGATCCATGCCCGCAATCTGCAGACTAGGAAACTCCTGCTTCAGGCGAGTTCGCATCCGCTCTAGCACTGCCGCCTGCGACCCAAGGAAATAAACGCTCACGCCGGTCGCCTGCGCCAACTCACAAACGCCGGTGAGAATATCCAGCCCCGCCACTCGGTCTTGCGGCTTGCCGGTGATTAACCGTATCATCCAGACCAATGGCATACCATCGGGTGTCACAATATCTGCCGTGTGCAAAATCGAATGCAGCGGTAGCTGCCAGCGGGCCTCCATCAGCATATGCACATTCGCTACACACACCACCCGACTCGACCGCTCCAGTGCCCAGTTCACCATCGTCTCAATCTGTGTGGCAAAGGGTAACGCCGTAACAGGACAACCAACGATCCTGACAGTAGGTAGCATCACATCCCGAACTCCCCAAATCCGAATGGGTCTAAGCAGGCTCTAGAACAGCTCCAGTAAGAGGGGCATAAGCTAAATCTAGAGAATGTAAAAACAATAACCAAACGGCGTCTAAAATCGCGTATAGCGATCGCAGTAGCTTTGTATAGGTTGTGTGATTTAGTTTCGCTTCTTGCTGTTATCGCAGTTAGATTGATGAAATTTCGCAACGGTTGTCAATGATGGGATATAGGCGATGAAGTATAGGCGCCTGCAGAATACTTTCTACAGGAACAACTTCCGTTGCGATTAGTTAAATTTATTCGGTGCTCATGCCAACGCAACCCAATGAGCATAGCCATGGTGAGCATAAAGCCTGGTTCTTCCATTTGCGTGAGGAAGAAACCGTAAACAAATATGGTCAAAGCCAGCCACTTGCAGAAATCATCAATACAGAAATAATTCCACACAATGAATCCAAGAAAGAGATAGGCAGCTACTCCTAACCAGCCTTGATCTCCCCATATTCCAGCCCAACTAAATAGCGGAACGTACAGCGTAGTTGAGAGAGCAATCCAGTTACTGTTGATAAAACTCCACATTTCTTCATACAAAGGATGTTTTGTGGCTCCGAGTTGAGACAGGATGCTCCACATATCATTAATTGTCCATCCTCCCAATCGACCCAACGTATGACCGGGACCAAGACCTAAAAACCAGTTAAGGGGAGAGCGGTAGTAGTTCAGAACTCTGCGGATACCCTCTAGTTTGACGTCAAGTCCACCACCTGTTCTACTATTATTGATATCGTCTCTACTCAACCAGTGAGCGTAGGACTCAAACGTCTCTAGATTATGAACCGCCCATAGGAAAACTGCAACTACCAGGGCGATGCAAATTCCATAGATCAAAAGTTTCTTCAAGTTCTGAAACTTACTTAATACAAGTATGAGCCAGGCTAATCCACTAACCAGGACGACCTGCTTCGTATCAGAAATTTGAATTTGATAAATTGTAGCTACCAGCCCGAGAATTCGTATCCAAAGCGGAATAATTTTGAAGTAGAGAATACAATAGATAGAGAAACTGACTGAAACCGCCGTAGAAATATAGCCACCAGCTCCAGATATAAAGAAAACTCCCTGCACTCCATCTGTTTCATCGTAGGGTGCAGCGCTGATGTGTCCAGCAACGAGAAGAAATCTCTGAAGGATTGCCAAAACAAGATTGATGACTGCCGAGATAAGCAACCATCGTCTCAGTTTGTTCAGTTTTTCAACTGTGAATCCAATACAGGAAATAGCTAGGAGGAACATAAAAGGTTCCCCAAGAATCATGAAATTGATGACAACGTTAGCAATCCCAGCATCATTTAAGAACGCGCTAGCAAACATGACGCAAAGCAAAATCCAGATCCCGGCAAAGAGTGCCCAAGCGACCGCAATTTGATGACGATCTTTGACGCGACCACTGCAGATCGCAATAATCATCACAAATAGGACAACTGGAAAATGTAGAAAATTGAGGATTGAAGGGGCGCCAGTAATAGCACAGAAGATGCGAGAATAGAATGTCGAGCAAAAAGCAACAAAGATCAGTGTGGTACTACTAATAAGTAACCCTGCTTGCTTCTTCCTCAAGGCAGTGATTGGTTGGCTGAACATAATCGACGGTTTGGTCGGCAAACTGGCTTACCCTGCAATATAGCTCTAGATGCTGCCGAGCGACTACTGCTTTTGAAAAACGGTAATCTCTCAACTGCTGATCAGGTCGAGAACTATTAATTGCTTGACTGATTGCCTGGCAGAGGTTTTCGATTGGATCTCCTTGTAAATCAAAATAGGTGCAAGTCTCAGAACCTATTTCTTTGAAAACCGGAATAGCTGAACAAACCACTTTACAAGAAAGATAAAGTGCCTCTGCTAGGGGTATGCAAAACCCTTCTGTAGAAGAAGATACAATGAACGATTGACAGTTTTGATACAACCAGCACAACTCACCATCGTCAATGGATGATAGGATTAGTACCTGATCTCCCAGAGAAAGGTAATCAATCAACTGGGTGATATAGTCAGTTTGGGGACCTGGACTACCAACTATGATCAGTTTGGTAGAAGTGTCAAGCCTATTTTGCCTTAGTAGTAAAGAAAACGCCCGAATTAATAAATCTAGATTTTTATTCTTCCGATGCTGACCAACCGTCAATAGGAATGAGGCTACTCGATCCTTTTTGACGCTTACAGGAGGGAAAGGAGTAATATCACTAAAATCAACAATGTTGTAGATGACGCTAATCGGCTTTTTAAAGATAAGGTTAGGACAATAATACTTCAAGCTCTCTAGAGTTGCTTGCGATACACAAGTTAGCCGATCACTCTGCTGAATACATTGTTGTAGAAAAACACGATTGAAGAAAGCTTGCCGAGGTCCGAAATTCTCAGGGCATTCATAGGGATACAGATCGTGAATAGTTGCAACAACAGGGCAGGGAAAAAGCGCTCGCCAAAAAGGAAGTGGAAAGGACAAGTGAACAATATCTGGTTTCACCTTTTGTGCCAACTTTGGCAAGCCAAATAGGAACCAGATATTTCTAGAAAGAGAGTTATTTTTAATATCAATATACTCTAAGAAAATCTTAGATGATTCTAAAGAAAAAGCCTTTAAAAAATACTGCTTCTGCCACGTGCCAACTACTAGAGTAACTCGTTTCACTTCCTCCGTTTCTGCTAGGCAACGAGCCAAATTCGCGGCATAGCGACATACACCTGTAGGCTTCAAGGGTCTGTGCAGAGCAACAATTAAAACATGCATTAAACAGCTCCAGAATATTCAAGGTTTAACTTTGAATCTATGTCTTCATTACTGTAGGATGAAATGAGACTAAATCTTGATAGATCTGTGTAAATAGTTTTCCTTTAACATCCCAACTAAACAGTTCTTGAACGCGCTGTTGCCCTCTGCGCCCCATCTCAACGCGCAAGTTGACATTTTCAGCTAATTGAATCATTGCTTTTGCAAGATCTGAGACACTTTGTTCTGGAGTGTGAGCTGGAATTCGAAATCCTGTTTCAGAGGTAACCTGCTCTGCAGGCCCTCCCAAATCTAGACAAATGACGGGGCGACCTGCTGCCATTGCTTCCAGACAAACCCAACCACCAGAATCATGTAAGCTGGGGTGTATTAGAACAGAAGATTGCTCGATTTTTTCCAATACTTTACAGCGGGGTAAATGGCCTAGAAACTTCACTTTATGAGCAATGCCTAGATCTAGAGATAGTGCCTGAAGGTGGTTTAACTCTGGTCCTTTCCCTAAAAGCCAATATTCTGAATCAGGCAAGTTGGCTTTTGCGAAAGCACGCAAGCCTAGGTGTAATCCCTTCCAATGCAATAAGCGGGCAATACTGATAAATCTCACAGGTGACTGTGTAGGAGGAGAGAGTTGAGCAAGACGATCAATTTCATGTTGAAACAAACCGGATTCAGGCATGATTTTTACATTTTCACTTCCTAAATATCGCACCCGTTTAGCAGTATCTTCAGTCGTAGCATAGACAATCGCGCTACGCTGTGCCGTTAGCCAAGTAAATGGATCGAGCTCGCCAATTTCACGCGCCAGCATTCGTAACCATTCGTAGATTTGGTTGCGCCAACTAAAATCTCTCCAGAACGGTGCTGGAGCAGTTTCTCCGCCACCAACAGGTCCCCAAATGAAAGGGATAGGTAGTAATGAAAGAAAACTGGGGGTAGAGTATTTAACAAAGGTAATATGGTGAGCAACATCAAATTCAATTTTTCGATGCAGCTTACGAGCTACAAAATAAGCTTGGATCTGCCAGAGGTAATAGTGCAACTGCATCCCACCCGCTTGTCCCCAACGGCGGCTATCGTACCAGAAGGGAAGCGTGAAATAGACAAAGTGCAGATTTGGCACAGGATTGCGGGCTAGCTCTGCTTCAATGATGTCTTTGCTCTCGTCAGGACGAGTCAGTACCCAAACCTGATGATACTTTGCAATCTCCCGGACTAGGTTCCAACCGACACCCGGCTCTGAGCCTTGACCCGGTTCACATGAGTATGCTGATAGAAGAATTTTCATGCTGAGCAATACCAGGGAAGATCATCAAACAAGTGATTTCTCTTGATATTTATCGATAGGTTTATCCTTGGATAATTTGAGGTTTGAAGATGAAGTTACAGATATAAGTCTTGCCTAATGAAGAAAGCCCGGTGTAGTTTCTGATATCCTGGTGCTCTTCTTTGGAAAACTCATTCAAGCTCTTGAGAGTTTCATCTAATAGAAAAAATCCCTCATATCCTAGTGCTAAAACTTTAGAGAAGATTTCTGCTATATCCTTATCTGTATGATGCTTCTGTTCAATTTCGACTATCAAAGTTGGACGTTGCTGCGTGATCAATTCGATTGCTCCATCGATTACTGCTTCCTCGTGACCTTCGACGTCAATTTTAATAAATCCGATATTCGTATGTCCTTGATCATCTAACCGTCTCAGTGGCACATCGAACGTCTTCATTTTGGCTGAAGTCGTATCTAGCTTCAGGCTACCAAGCTGATCGTACTCAAATGCATCCACAAGTGGAATTGCTAAAGTTGCCGCGCCTGTTTGATTTGATAAAGCAATTGAGTAAACAGTCACGTTTGAGAGAGACGCCTTGCTCAGAAATTTAGCCAAATCTGGGTTAGGCTCGTAGGCAAACACAGACCGGGAAAGCTGTGAAAGGTAGTAAGTGTAGACACCCTTGTTTGCACCAATATCAATACTATTCTTATGAGGATCTACAAGGTCTTTGAGCAACTTTAACTCTGGCTCACCCGATTTATAATTTGTAGCTGCGATTAAACGGATAGCGATTGGGGGAGGCAACACCCGTCTAAGCGAATCTTTAACAAACATGGATACCATTGGATTATCCCCCTTGGCAAGAATGTAACAATAGATTAGGCTCAAATTCAATCCAACTATTATTTATCGGCAATTACTAGGTAGCTGCCATAGAGAGCAAGTGGAAAGAAACTTTCGCCCAATATACGTGTCATCTTCCCACTACCACAAATTCTGATGTTAGTAAACCCAATCTGCTCTAATCGTCGTTTCAATTCAATAGGCTCATGTTGCGATACATGTGCTCCTCCCAGAACACTACCTCTGGTTAGCTTCAAGCGTATGTAGCCCGGGTTTGGAGTCGTCAATTGCAGTCTTCCGCCGGCTTTCAGAACTCGATAAAACTCTCGTAGTGATTGTTCAACATCTTTTAAATAAAGGTGTTCAATAAATTCTCCCGCAACAATTGCATCGACAGAGGAATCATTTAAAGAAATATCAGTTGAATAGGAACAGAGCTTGGACTGATAAATTCCAACTTCGATCCGATCAAGGCGACCTTTGACACAATCCAGCCCAATCAGGTGAACAGATGGATCTAGGCTTTTCAGCAATCGTCCACCCCTACCGGTATTACACCCAACATCCAAAACTGCCATGCCAGGTTTTGAGAAGTGAGAAAAGAACTGCTTGTACCGTTCTAATGTGAAAGGGTCAGTCTCACTAAATTCTTGTGCTTCATTAAGCACTTCGTATGACTCCATTGTCAGCTTTCTCCATAGAAGACGTTGTTCCGCTCGCAATTGTTACTTTAAGTAAACTTTCATAAACTCTAGCGACTTTCTCCGCTGTGCTTTCCCAAGTAAACGTTTTGGCCCTTGCAATGCCACAGCTAATTAATTCTCGATAATATGTCCGATTGTGGTACAAACGTATAACTGCAGCAGCAATATCGGTAGGGTTAGAAGGATCAACCAATGCTCCAGCGTCACCAACTACCTCTGGCATGGCAGAAGTATTCGATGTGATAACGGGCGTCCCACATGCCATCGCTTCCAGTAGGGTGATGCCGAAACCCTCGTGCAGCGATGGCGCCATTAAAATATCAGCAGCATTGTATAACTGTATCAGAGTTAGCTTGCTTGGCTTGCCAACATACTTGACATAGGACTCAAGCTCTTGAGACTGAATAAATTGCTTCTGCGCTGTCGTGAAGTCCGCCCCAGCTTTATAAAATTGAATAGGTAACCTTTTCTCTCTCAGAATCAGAACTGCTTCCAGAATCCTAGTGATATTCTTACGCGGATGATTTGCTCCTACATTCAGCAAGCAAAAGGTCTCAGGTGTAATCCCTTGCTGCTGTCGAAAAGCAGCAATTTTTGATTGGGGTAAGGGCTGGAACACAGCTTCTACCGCATTAGGAATCACCGTGATCTTAGCTGAATTGATTTTAAGAATCTGAGCAGTATCTTTGGCAGTTGCAGATGACACGGCAATAATGTGATCCGCGTGGCGCATTCCGTAGACGGAATATAACCAGGCCCATCTGCTGACGATAGGCAACTGGACAGACCCTTGTAGGTTATCTCGATAGTAGAAGTTGACTAGATCGTGGCAGGTGACTACAACAGGTTTGCCCATGTCTTTCAACCAATAGGCAATGTTGGCATCACAGGGTTCAACCACGTGAACGATATCTGCTACCTGCTGCTGCACGAAGCGGGGATAGCGCCAGAATCGTTCGTAATATTTTCGCAGTCTTAGCGTCAGGGAAGAGCTTTTTCGATCGAAGGATTGGGGGGTCAATTCCAATATTTCCCACTCTGGGCGTACCTTCCTTAGTCCTGCAATTAGATTGTCGGTGTACATATCTAGACTGAATTCAGCCATTGTCCGAGCGATCGCTACGCGCATTCAATCACCTCTTCGCAGTGGTGGTTCAGAACGGTTTGCCAAAGATCCAGTAATCGTTCTGCAATCCGTTCATGGGAGTAGAGTTGTTGTACGCGGTTGAATCCGTACTGTCCTATTTGATGCCGCCAGTCTGGGTTGCAAATCATTCGTTCTAGAATTGCAGCCAGTTCAGCAGCATTTCCTTCCTCAAAAATTAGATCAGATCGCCCAATTACATGAGGAATTTCGCCACAGGTAGACCCAATTACAGGAACTCCCATTGCCATCGCTTCAATTAACACATGACCAAACTGCTCTTTCCAAGTCGGTATTGATCGAGAGGGTAGAACTAATACATCAAACTTGCTGATCTCAGTAGGAGCTTGTTCGTGCCGAACTGCTCCCCGCCAAGTCACCAAGTCAGCAACTTGTTGCGCTTCTGCTTCCTGTTTGAGAAGTGTTTCAGCGCTTCCTGAACCGCACAGTGTAATTCTGAATCTGAGGCCCTGATCGCGTAGCTGTCTTGCTGCTGCAATTAGGGTATCAATGCCCTTTTCAGGAACTAACCGCCCCAAAAATCCGATATTGAATTGATCACGATTCTGGTCTGGCCCTTGAGGCGAAAAAAATTGGGTATCAACTCCCATCTGAGGCATGACCTCAATTGGCCCAGTGTAACCCCATTTCTTGAGCAGTTTTGCTCCATCTTCATTGCCAGGAATGAGAGCACGAGCTGTGTTGAGAACGGATTGACAGATCAATTGGCGCAAAACGGGAAGCGTTCGATCCAGGTTCTCCCAACCGAAAACTATCAGGGGTTTTCCCTTCAGCCTGCTCCAAATCGAAACTTCAAAGGTGATGAGCGAGAAAACCTCTTCCTCAACCTGAATAATATCTGGCTGAAAATCGCTTAACACTTGCCAGAGTGTCCAGGGAGCATAAAGATGAGCGCCTCCACGACCACTAAACAGAACCGGCTTTGCATAAAGTTGGATGCTGGGGTGAGGAGCTTCAACCGGAATAGCCCGATTCCACTCCAGCGCCTTCCAGTTACTCGGAACGAGTAATCCTACATTGACGTTGCCCATCGCTGCGATTGCAGCCAACTTACCCTGATTCACACCTACCACGTAGGCATGGCTAACAAACAGCACTTTGAGAGCAGAACTTTTTGTTCCTGTTCTGGTAGAAACGTTGATGGCATCAACTGAGATCATCGGCAGCTTGTTTGGATTCATTTCCACCTGAGTCTGACTCAACCACTCACGCGTTCAACGTGAGACTGTTTGGGTGGGTAAAGGATCTCTCCATTTCTCAAAACCCATCTCAACCTCAGAATAACCAACCTATGTTCGAGATTAGGTATAGGAAGCAGGAGGTTGTGTTCAAGTTGTATAAGTTCCTCCTCTGCTGCTGGCTGCTGCACCTTGATTGCAATCTCGACTGCTTTGGTTGTGCTGAGAGAGGGCAAGCAGAAGCGGCTCGACTGGCATAGTCAACGAGAACTGAGCTTTCTCCAGTTGGGCTTATGTAAGTTGGAACGGTTATGCTACCAGAAGTTTGCAATTCCCAGGTTGACTGTTTGCCACCCAGAAGTCCTCAAGTTACCTATGCATCGCACAAGAAGCGAGAACAGATGCAGACACGCATTGACTTCTCAACGGCTCCAAATAGTTTTCTGCACCAATAAGCTAATGAGTATCTGCTATTCACGTGTAAGCAAAAAGGTATAATAACCATTTTTCTCTTCTGGTTCATTCTCACTGAGAGTCAATAACTTTAGTCCAGCATCTCGAATGAACTGCTCAATTCTCTTCAATGGACGACCTACTACTCGTAAGGTGTATTTACTCTTGACCTTGCCTAATATAGAGTTTGCCTTTTCTACAAGTTCTTCAGCAGAAGCATCAGCAACAAGAAATTCGCAGACTACCTTGCCCTGAGGTTTGAGTAATCGGGAAAACTCTTCTAAGATAGTTCGACAAACCTCGTCCTTCACATGCAACATGACAGCAAACGAATAGATTAGATCAATACTGCTAGATTCCAGCTTTGAAAGGGTATTTCCAGTTTCTGTCATGTAGATGATATTGGGTTTAGCGTTAATAGCTTTAGCGCAAGCAATCACACCGTCAGAAATATCTATGGCAATCACCTGCCGACAATAACTGGAAACCGCGTTGGCCAAATATCCAGGACCGCAACCATGATCTATTACAGTTGACTCAGATGTAAGATGAGGCTTGACTTTTGTATCAATCAGTTGCTGACGGCTCAAGCTCATGCGCTGATGTTCAGCCTCTAGAAAAGCTGAACGCGACGAAGTTTGCTCAGCTGCACGAAATTGACCGAAATAGTGGGGACTAATAGACAATAAATTAAGCGCTAGAGACTTGCGAAAACGTTCAGGTGTAATCTCAACTAGAAAGGGTATGTAAAATGCTCCAAGAAATTTTTGATCGGGAAATCCTGTAGTAAGAACAATCAGAAGTTTGCGAAGTAAGCTAGTACTACTAGAGCTTTGAGTTTTCATGCTTCCTTTCTCAAGTTTGACTGAATTCATAATGCAGGGCGTTGATTCATTTCGCTACTGATAGAACTTCTAGAAATATTAGGGTTTCTTTCTGCATTGCTCACCCCGTAAAGGTACGAACTTTTCTAACAGCCCAATCAATTCCCTTAGGACGCAAATGGGGTGCATAGAGCCAGGCAATTGCTGGCTTCGCTAGAGCTAAAGGGACTAAACCTACCCAGATAAACCATAAACTGTAGAAGCACCGTTTTTGCCAATTGAACGACGAATACTTCCACAGTGAGCGAATTCCCTGGTAAATCAAAAGCAGGGGACGATCCGTAGGAATAGGATGTTTTTGCCAATTAAGGCGCAGCGAGATGAGGCGTGACCACAATCGACCGATCGAGCGCTGTTCCAGATCAGCAGGAACATGGAAACCAATCTCCTTGGCCTTTTGCATCAATAAATCATAGTTTTGCAGATCGTGTTGAACAAAGCGGTGGAAGCGATCGCCTGTAATAGCTGTTAACGCCCACTGATTACTAGCGTGAATTCGATAAGCACCCAAGGGTTCTTCAATGGCAGCAACATCTCCATAGAATGGGATCGACATGGATAAGTAATCATCCGCTGTCAGTTTATATTCGTTCGGAATAGGAAAAAGCGGCAGCATGGCGTTGCGATTTAGTGCATTGCCGCTAGTGGGAGTACTGACGTACCCTCCTGTCTCTAATAAGTTCCGCCAAACCTGTCCTTGAGATAGAGGTTGGCTACCTTGAGGACTAGAGTAGCCTAGTGATTTGCCTTCAGCATCAACTACGTTCAGCCGATAGTGCACTTTAGCTAAACTAGGCTGCCAGATAGACACAATCCGCTCGACTGCATAGGGAAAAAGATAATCGTCAGAATCTAGAAAGATGATGATGTCACCCCGACTACGGCTAAAGCCACTGTTGAATGCGGCTGCTTGCTTCCCATTCGGTTGCAAGATGGGAAGAATGCGATTGCCATACCCTGCAATGACCTCGCGAGAGTTGTCGGTTGAGCCATCATCAACAACAATAACTTCGATATGCGGGTAAGTTTGATTCAAAGCACTATCAATAGACTGAGAGAGGAATTGGGCATAGTTGTAGTTATTGATAATTATGCTTACACTAGGTTGAGGTTTCATGATCGGTGATGCAAAAAATGGAAAAATTTAGTTCTCGTTTCTTGATTTAGTAAGGTCAACAGTAAGGCTACTGCTGCCTTGAGGTAGGAAGCAGAGCATCCTGACAAGACTAATTTTCGTCCTTCCTCAAGTTGCTCTAATTCAATTAAGCAAATTCCTAGTAAAAGTTTAGTTTTAGCAAGACGATGTTGTCTTACAGATTCCAGTTGAGTTGATTCAAACTGATAAGATTCCAGGTAGGCTATCTGGTCTCTCAAGAATGAAATACCTCGATTGAGACCTCGCTGCCCCGAATGAAATCGATACTCCATTAGCCTTTCAGGAAGGTAATATCCATTCTTCCCAGCTAATGCTAGCCGCACAAATAAATCGCTATCCTCGCAGTTTTGCATGTTGGGCCTCATATATTCAACATCCTGTAGGGATTTGCGACGAAATAGAGTTGCACCAATGTAAAAACTTTGCTCAACAAACACAACCTCTAGCAAATTAGAGACAATCCCCTCTTTCAATTTGTCCCTGCCCCATCTTTTAGAACAAAGATAGGACGCTTCATTATCTCTAGTATTGTCGTCATCAATAATCCAGTGATCTGTGCCAACAAAATCGATACCAGGAAAGCGATCAAGAATTTCAACGGTTCGAGCTAAAAAGTTAGGATCAAGGCGGTCATCATCATCAAACTTAATGAAATAGTTGCCATTTGCCACCTCAAAGCCAGATCGCATATTATTACTTTTGCCAATATTTTGGGGATGACGTATGTAACGTATTCGACAATCTTCTATACTAGGCACGTAAATTTTAGTATCATCAGTTGAACCGTCATCACAAATGATCAGCTCCCAACAACTATATGTCTGATCGATTACACTTTGAATGGCACACTTAAGCAGCTTAAGTCGATTGTAAGTAGATATACAGACGCTAACATTAGGTTTATTCATTGTTAAAGCCTGCTGGATTGAAGCTTTTTAGGTGAGATCAGTAAGTGATCATTCAGTAGCTAAACAATATCTGTGAGGCTGTCCACTAAAATTCTATATTAGAAGAGTTAAAAGGTCCTTCACCTTTTGGCCAGCTACTCGCCAATTCAACCGTGTTTCATATTCATAAAATGCAGAAAGAGCCAAGTCCTTATATTGAGTAAAATCCGAGAAAAGCTCAATAATATATTTACAGTATTCTGTGGCATCACTCTCCCTAGCAAAAAGCTTACCATTACGACCGTCTTTAATTACAGTTGGAATTCCACCAACCCTTCTGGATATGCAGGGTACTGCTAATGAATTTGCCTCGCAAAAAACAATGGGAGTACAGTCTGCTAGCGAAGGTAAAATTAAAAAGTGAGAATCAGCAAGAAGTTGAGATATTTTCTCTTGCCCTTCATCGGACTTTCTAATGAACCCCAAGCTTTTTACAAATTTAGGTAATGGTTCATCTGTGATGGGTTCACCACCAATTATAGTTAGTTCTGTTTTTAGTCCTGCACAATTCAATTTCTTAGCTACTTCTAGCGCAAGATCTCCTCCCTTACGAAACCAGTCGACACCAAGAAAAAGTAGCTTACACGTATGTTTAGGTCGGGAGTCAATCAATTCCTTAATCTCTTCAAATGATCGATCGGTTGTAATGTTTGCTCCAAAAGATACAATTTTTACCTTAGACGGTTCAGCTTTATAATACTCAATTGCCGTTCTGGCTGCCCATTCAGATGAATAAATTGCTAGTTTGCACCTCTGCAGGGCTAATCTTTCCATCAAGTGCCCGTTCTGAATAGTCTCCTCACACAATCCTGTGAATTGAGGGTAGAAATTTAGCAGATTCTGGAAGGTAGCGTCTGCCCAAAACACAATTGGCTTGTGGTATCTAAGATAGGCAATTGGAGTAATAGTTGCGCTTAATACAACATCTGTTTCTAATTTAGATAACTCTTGAGAAACTTGTTGTGCATAACTTTTTAAAATCAGAGGATCCAGTGTTTTCAAATAAGTTTTTTTTGAAAAAAAATCATGATAATGACGCTTAACCTTACAAATACCTTGTAGTACGATTCGCTCGTTCAGTGGACCAACATACTGTACAGATATTGATTGCTTCTTAAGTGATTCAGGAATATAGTAACCTGTTCCTGCCCAATTGCTACTAGTATCTAGACTTCTTGCATCAAAGGTAGTAACGTAGGCTAGCTTCATAATTCAGTCTTCTTTATTCTCTGGCTTAAAACTATAAATCAGTTCTGATACTTGCAGAAATGGTAGTCCTACTTAGTAAAGGATGGAGAAAATATTGTCGTCTCTCCGCATCATCCGCCACCCTCACCCACTGCTGATGACCTTAGTCATCGACTTTTCTACATCCTTGACTTAAAAACACTACCGCAGAAACTTCTACTGGTTTAAAACAACTTCTTGATAATTCCCTGACTTAAGAATTCGACCTTGTTCCAACTGGTAGATGCGATCGCAATGTTCAATTGTAGAAAGACGATGGGCAATGATGATAATAGTCTTTCTACCACTTAAAGTTTTTGTTGCTTCTGTTACGAGCTGCTCTGTTTCATTATCTAAAGCAGCAGTTGCCTCATCAAAAACTAAAATTTCTCTTTCATGATACAGAACACGTGCAATTCCTACTCGTTGACGTTGGCCGCCTGATAGTAAAACTCCTCGTTCACCTACGACCGTCTTGATACCATCTGGGAGCTGAGCAACTACCTCGATTAGCTGAGCCATTTCGATCGCTTTCCATAACCGATTTTGGTCAATCAGTTGATCTGGAACACCAAACGCGATGTTCCGTTCCAGGGTATCATCGATTAGAAATATAGTCTGGGGAACGTAACCAAGCATGTTTTGCCAGGCACGTAAATTACTGTAGACGGAAACCCCATCAACTTTGATATCACCAGATTGAGGAATGAGAAGACCTAGCAAGACATCAACTAAAGTGGTTTTACCAGCTCCTGATTTCCCAATCAATCCGATAGCTTGCCCTTTGCGTACTGTCAAAGATATTTTATCTAATGACTTTTTTGAAGTATTTGGATAGTGAAAAGTAACATTATCTAAAATGATGTGATCTCTAAACGAAAGAAAAGATGCACTGGAATTTGCTGGCAGGCTCTCAGAATAACTGAAACCAGCAGGTAAAATCTTCCCTTCTTCTATCTCCTTTAGATCAAAAAACAATTTATCGATGGCAAATGTATTAGATCTAAAAACATTGATATTACTAACCAAGTTGCTTATTGCCGGAAGAAGGCGGATTGAAGCAAGGGCAAAGATTCCTAGAACAGCAGTAAGATTTTGTCCTGAATCTTGATTGAAGTTGAGGAACAACAATGTGAAGCCAACCAAGAAAGTGATCATAAATGCTTCAATCACAAAGCGAGGAAGATTACCGTAACCTTGGGCTAACGTTAGATTTTGAGCATACCTCTTTGTTTGCTCCTTCATCTGATTCTCAAAATAGGATTCACAACCGATTACACGAGTTTCTTTTAACCCTCCTAATCCATGATTCAAGATGCGAATCATTTTGGCTGAAGCGTCCCATCCCTCCTTGTTCCATAAAGATAAGCGACTTCGCAGTAGTTTCATCAATCCAATGACAACAGGTAAAAGTAGGATAATCAGAGCCAAAGCTGTAACATTAGCCCTAACTAGCAGTAAAAATAATGCTAATGTGATGACAGAATTAGATATGGCTGTTAAAAGAGGCATGACTACACCAATACAGACACTATCGGTTGTACCAATAACGTCTTGAATTAGTGCAGCTGAATTAATACGTAGGTGAAAGCTGTATGGAGCTTTAAGGTAGGCTTTCAAGAGCTTATAGGATAGCTCCGCCTTTAAGGTATACCCAAATTTGAATACCGCTTTTTGACCTTCAAAACTTAGAAATGCCTTGATGTAAAATGCAATTAAAACTAATGCGCCTAGAACAATCAGAAATTGTTGTTCAGAACTAAAATTCATCTGTTGATAAATCAAGTTCAACCAATAGTTGCCCTTAACTAAATCTGGATTAGTGGCAACGGCAATGAATGGACCAACCATACCGGTGCCAAAAACTTCTAAGCCAGAAATGAAGAGAAACAAAAAAGCCATCATAACGAGTGATTTATGATAACCCTTTGTTAGGTATAAAAACTTAGGCAAGAATTGAGTCATTGGAAATAATTCTGCAGATATTGAGAGTCCGTAAACTAAAATGAGAGTTTTGCGGTGACGAGTATAGTACTCTCTTGGAACTACTATGGGCTGCCTATGGGCTGCAAGGCAGAGTTTAACCAAGGGCTAAATCTTCGCGATGTCACGATATAAGCCTGCATTACCAGTACAGTATCGCGGAAATCATATGGTATCAAAACTTCTTCTTAATGTGGATAACTGAGCCTTTAAGTGGTAGTAAGCCGGACGAAATCCAATAAAGGACTGACGTGCTCTGAAGAAAAGTTGCTGTTCCCAGTGAGTCATTGAGCACCAATTCTTGTAGGATGGAGCTGCAATATTGGTCAAAAAATCTTGCCACTTAGCAACCATAGTGGCTGGCTGTGTCTCTCTGGCGCGGAACCAACCATTTTCGACTACTGCACGACGTAGTTCCTTGTTATCTCGCAGTTGTTTTAAGGCTGAGATGACCTCTTCCAGAGAAGTTGCCTCCAGGTAATCTAAATTACTTTTCCGCTCAGCCTGAAATGCAGACTCATGACCAAGAATCGCAGGAACTCCAGCATGCCATGCGCTGTAGAGCTTTGATGCTGGTTTGCTCCGCCAATCATTCTGGCGACCAAATTCTCGGATAGCCAACACAACATCAGTGTTGCTGTAGTTGTGCCATTCATCATGATTTAATTTCTGGTGGAATTTCAAGCCCAAGTCTTCGAGCTGGTCATACCAGGCTTGCTCCCGGAACTCAGGCACTAAATTGACTTCATTCCCCAGAAAAGTTACATTTTCAAAGAGATCGCCGCGTTCAGGACTACGAGGAATAATGGAGGGTTGCGGCCAGTGAGGGATAAAGTGACTTTCCCAAAGCGTCATAAAACGTTTTGGTATTACTTGGCGAGGATTCTGAACTACGTGAAGTTGGGCATAAGGATGTCTATCTACATCTGCTCGAAGACAAACTAAGAGCATCTTTGAACTGGGTCGCAGAGAGTTATCGAGAAAATCACGATGAGATACAACAATACCTTCATCAGGAATTGCTTCCACTAGGATGCAAGGAAAACCATAATCTCTAAGGTAAAGATAAGTCTGCGCTGTCCAAAAGCAACCACCACTTTGCATTGGAGAAACTGAATGCTGGTCACACTGCCATTGCCAATAGGAGCTGACGCTTGCTGGCAGATTGCTAACGTTTAGTGTAGAGCGAGGGAAATAGAAGTAAATTGGAGGTAAATCTTTAAACATAACTTTGAACTAATTCACTATGAAACTATCACATCCACATTATTCAGAGGGTTGAAGCCCCTAGCCTGCAACGGATCTAGTAGTAGCTTGCGCCTCATAGCCTTGTCTGCAATTGAGTTCATTCACTAGGGGGGTACTAGCCACGATAGAGGAGAGCGAGGAGCAACAGTATATTGCCAGTTCAAGCACAGAGGTAGCGAAATGGGCTGCAATTCATTAATTCAGAGCTTGAATCTAGCGATTGCATCCCTAGTATCGAAGCAAACAGTGAAGCCGCTCAACCTACCTCCTAAGATGGGTATAAAGGTAAAATTTTTGTAAAGCTACTCAAACGAAGACAGCCTTGTAATCCCGTTTGCAGTAAGTTGTGAGAAGACCGGAATACAGCATTAATGCTTCGCTATTATCCCTTAGCCTCTCAACTCTAGAGAGGAGCAGGTCAGACATTCTTTAGAACTGAGAGCTAGTTCCGAACCGACAGGTATCTTTCTGAGTTGACATTTCCAGCTCACACTAGCTGAAAGCTATCAGATTGGTGACCAATACGGTGATATGACATGTTGCTTCCACTGATTTTTCACACTTCCTTCACCTAGATGAAGTTTATGTAGAAACGCGGGGAGGTACTGTCGCGGTCATGTGCTGGAATGGTATATATAATTGACTAACTTCCTTTTAAATCTCTGTCAAAGTCAAGGTGCTGAGGCTTACGTGGACGAGCATTTACCTACGCCAGGGATGAACCTACCGTGATGATGGGGGTTGTCAACTTACGTCCAATGCGGTTTACTCTAGCGCTTCCATAATATGCCGAAGAATCGGACAGCCACCTATCTTCACCAATAGCTTCGGCTTAGTTTCCGCTTCCTCCGCAATGCGAGTGCTCAGTTCTTCAGTAAGAAGCAAGAATTGTAACTCTTATTGGTAAGGAAACTATGTTTCCGGAGTTTTTAAAGGAATATAAGCCGGACGGAGTAATTGTGGTGAATCCAACCCACTGCAGTGAGATCCAGCAGATGCTTAGCGAAATGGAAGTAGATACGGAGTTAATCTCTCTTCAAAGGAGAATTGAGTTTTTGAATTCAGAAGTACTTTGAGTTAGGAATAGAGCCAAACTCTACTTAAAAAAGATTAAGAAATTATGAGTAGGATTGAACCTCGCATTAGTATCGGTGTACCTGTGTACAACGGTGAAAATTTTATCCGTGTCGCTCTCGATTCTATTTTAGATCAGACTTTTAAGGATTTTGAGGTTATTATCGCAGATAATGCTTCAACGGACCGAACAGAAGAAATATGCCGAGAATATGCGGCGAAGGATAGCCGCATCAGGTATTACCGAAATCCTACTAACATTGGTGCTGGTCCCAATCACAATCTGATCGTTCAATTAGCTAAAGGTGAGTATTTTGCCTGGGTTGGTCATGATGACGCACGAGCACCAGAGTATTTTGAGAAATGCGTTGAGGTACTGGACAGAGAGCAATCTGTGGTTCTCTGTCATTCTTTGACTAGAATCATCGATGAGAATGGAGCTACAGTTGAAGATTTTAAGGAAGAGCATCTTAGGCCAAGCACTAATTCTTCTGAACCCGAGAAGCGTTTTGCAAATTTGATTCACGATGGTGAATGTTACAAAATATATGGGTTAATCCGATTGAGTGCTCTGCGAAAGACACGGTTGATTGAAAATTATGCCCACGGGGATGGTGTACTTTTAGTAAGACTGGGATTATTAGGACGCTATCACGAAATCCCCGAGTATCTGTCGCTAAATCGGCATCATTCTGGTATGTCAACGCAAATAGCAAGCCGCAATTATTATGCTTATACTGCCTGGTTTGACACTAAGAAGGTCGGGCGAATTGTTTTACCACAATGGCAGATTCTTTGGGGTTATTTTCAGGCTTTGCAAGATACTCCGCTGAGCTTAAAATCGCGTATTTTGTGCTACATACATTTGCTAAATTATATTAGATGGAGATCTAGATATCTGCTTCGAGATGTTCTAATGGCTGCTCAGGCTTACTGTAAAAAACTGTGGTTTTTCTTGACTGGTAGTAAGAAAGAACTAATTGAGTATGGTGGTTAATGATCTTGAAGTGCTTGAAATGAATGATTCTCTTTTAACTCGGGAGCATGTCACCTTTAGGACGAGTAGAAATGCTTAAATGGAAAAAGTGACATGCTCAACTCTCACTGTTGCGCAAGTTCAAGTTAGATCCAGCCTTCCAAGGCAGAATACCGTACTCATAAGCGCCGATATCAGGAATGCCTATAGAATTCTCTGTAATGCCTGGAATTGTTACTCCTTGGTTGATCGCTGGAGAATTAGGCTGCAAAGTGAAGTCCGAGTTTAATCGAAGAATGGTGTCTGAAAATAGGTTATTAGATTGCTGACTAGCAATGATATTTGAAGATGCCGCAAAGATATTGTTGCGCGCCTCAACTGAGTTGTCAGTTGATACTGGGCCAAGGAAAGTGTTGTTAAAGATTTGATGATAACCTCGAGGACCGCCGACAGCCAAATAGAAGCTATCTTTGCCACCGTTAATATTCCATACTATGTTGTGATGAATTTTACTATTGTAAGTTTCAATATCTAGGTAAATGCCTCGCGTACCCCAGAATGGGCTAAATGCATCCGCACTATGAATCCAATTATGGTGAATCGCTCCCCCCTGAAGATTGATATAGCAACATGCGTAAATTGCGCCTAGGTCAGTACTCAATAATCCAAACTGAGAGATATCGTTGTAGCCAATATCAATAGAAGAAACGTCAAATCCCGCTGTGTGCCAGTCGATATTTATAGCATCGCGGCCAGTATTACTAATAGTATTTGATGTTATTTTGTGCTCTGTACCATTAATACGAACAGGAGCTGCGTAGGACACTAAATAGTTACTGCTCGTGATGATATTGTTTTCTACTGTATGCTTCCTGCCCTCAAGCAGTACGCCATTACCAGAACTCCACTCGATTATCGAGTTTCTTAATGTGTGCCCAACTCCTCTCAACTGGATCCCAGTATCGTGAGCATGAGATGCCAGAATAAGAGCATCATCAGAATTAGGTGCCTGCTCAGAGGTGGGTAACGGGGGTAATGTCATATGGTGTGATATGTATTTCGCTCGTATTCCATCGATCACCACCCCTTCACTTGCATCACTCGTTGTAATTGTGCTTGCAAAGATCTTGAGATTACGAAGAATAATATAGGAGCGATCGGTTAGGTCGAATGCAAAATTTCGCTCTTTGACTTCTACTGAGCTAAGCGCTTTTCCCCTCGGCGGCCAGAAGTAGAGAGTTTGGCTTGCTCCATCGTAGAACCACTCACCTTCGCTATCCAGTAGACCAAGTTTACCTACTAGGTAGAACCAGTATCCACCTCGATCCCAAGGCGCGGTCATTTGTGCTGTAAGTCTGCCATTAGAGCCGCCTGTAATTGTTCCAGTACGAGTAACATACCACTCGTTCGTCCATACTGTAGCACCGGACCACCCTTCTGACAGATTCGGAATGGCATCATTTTCTACAGTAGCTGCACTACCACCTTGACTAAATACACAGCATCCAGCGAGTGTGGGGCGCAAAGGGTTAATTCCTGAGTTGGGCCAACGCGCTTCCGGCATCATTAAGCCCTCTATAAACAGTTGGTTGGCGAAAAAGCCTGAGTCCTGATAGATGCTGACAGGTAAAGCGACTTTTGCCTGAAAAATAGAACCGCGAAACTTTACCCATCCCTTAACCGGATCAGCCCCTGATACTGTAACTGCTTCATTATTATAGGCAGCAAACGTGATCGGTGCGGCTGCACTTCCTGACAAGGCAGGACGAACCGTCTCTCGATAGACTCCAGCCCTTATAAAACAGGTTCCGCCGGGTTTGACCACATCTGCACACCGATTGATTGTACGGAAAGGTTGCCCAAGCGTTCCTGGATTACTATCAGAGCCAGTAGGGGCTACAAAATAAGAACTGGATGTCGCGTTAGAAACCTGTGTGAACTCACTCACGATAGGTATACCTACAGCAACTATGAGACTGCTGAGTAGCATTAGAGTCGCTAAAAATATATGGATATATCGATGTACGGAATCAATTAAATGTTTAATGATTGCGCCGAGCAAAGCTTTTACCTCAATTATTGCTCTATAGGTTCATTTCCCATTGTAAAGTTAACCATCTTCAGGGGAGATAGGGGAAGCGGTGTTGAAGAAGTAATCCACCTTTGAGGTAAAAGCAGGCGGTGAACCCGAGGTGGCATGATTGGCTGCAAAAGTGCCTACAGCAGTTGCATTCAGAGTGTGGGTGAAACTTCCTGCAGTGGTCCAGTTGCTGCCATTGCTAGAATATTGCAGTGTCCACTGATTTCCCTGTCGATTCACTCGCAGGTATGGGGCAGACCCAGGAGCAATCGCTGTGTTGAGTCGAACGGTTGACGCACCGTTGACTGTGGTGGCAGCAAAGATATAAAGACTCGCACCATCATGGTAGGTATCAAAGCGTATCCAGTTGTTGACATCTTGCTCAACTAGGATCCCCTGCATCTGGAATCGTTGAGTCGGTTGGGAGGCAAACTTTGCTTCTAAACCGAAATCGGTGTTGCTAGTTGCCTGCATGACCCGCACCGAGCGGTTGCTGTTATTCCACAGGTCATGCGAACTGCCCGCCGGAGCGACCAACTCCAGATACGCATCTCCACTCCCTGCACCCACCAAGCGATAGGAACCATCGTTGAGGGGATTGACAAAACTCCAACGCGAGTTCAGGCTGTTGCTGTTGAAGTCATCTGAACTGAAAGCAGAACCCGGTGTGGGGGTGGGAGTAGGAGTGCTACTACTGATGCTCAACCTCACAGTAGCAGCATTGGAGGTTGCCCCATCATCATCTTGCACAGTATAGGTGAAGCTATCACTGGTCGTAGCAGAGCCGTTGTGCGTGTAGGTCACAACACCATTGTTGATGCTCACCGTACCATGGGTCGGCGGAGTCCCGATAGCAACAGAACTTGGTACAAGAGTACCGTCGCTGTCACTGTCGTTGCTGAGCACATTGATACTGACTGTACCCCCTTGTGTCATGCTGGCATTATCATCGCTCGCACTCGGAGGTTGATTAGGAGGTGGATTGCCTCCTGCATTTCCATCTTCAGGGGAGATAGGGGAAGCGGTGTTGAAGAAGTAATCCACCTTTGAGGTAAAAGCAGGCGGTGAACCCGAGGTGGCATGATTGGCTGCAAAAGTGCCTACAGCAGTTGCATTCAGAGTGTGGGTGAAACTTCCTGCAGTGGTCCAGTTGCTGCCATTGCTAGAATATTGCAGTGTCCACTGATTTCCCTGTCGATTCACTCGCAGGTATGGGGCAGACCCAGGAGCAATCGCTGTGTTGAGTCGAACGGTTGACGCACCGTTGACTGTGGTGGCAGCAAAGATATAAAGACTCGCACCATCATGGTAGGTATCAAAGCGTATCCAGTTGTTGACATCTTGCTCAACTAGGATCCCCTGCATCTGGAATCGTTGAGTCGGTTGGGAGGCAAACTTTGCTTCTAAACCGAAATCGGTGTTGCTAGTTGCCTGCATGACCCGCACCGAGCGGTTGCTGTTATTCCACAGGTCATGCGAACTGCCCGCCGGAGCGACCAACTCCAGATACGCATCTCCACTCCCTGCACCCACCAAGCGATAGGAACCATCGTTGAGGGGATTGACAAAACTCCAACGCGAGTTCAGGCTGTTGCTGTTGAAGTCATCTGAACTGAAAGCAGAACCCGGTGTGGGGGTGGGAGTAGGAGTGCTACTACTGATGCTCAACCTCACAGTAGCAGCATTGGAGGTTGCCCCATCATCATCTTGCACAGTATAGGTGAAGCTATCACTGGTCGTAGCAGAGCCGTTGTGCGTGTAGGTCACAACACCATTGTTGATGCTCACCGTACCATGGGTCGGCGGAGTCCCGATAGCAACAGAACTTGGTACAAGAGTACCGTCGCTGTCACTGTCGTTGCTGAGCACATTGATACTGACTGTACCCCCTTGTGTCATGCTGGCATTATCATCGCTCGCACTCGGAGGTTGATTCGTACTTCCTGGCTCCAAGGAAATAATATTTACATTTCCGAAAGTAACATCATCAAAATGAGCTAGCAGTAACAGAGAACCTTGCTGCAAATGCCAGGGATGCAACTGAGCTTGTAAATCCCAAGCAATAGGCTCAGCTAACCCTTGTTGCCATACTTTTAGCTTGTACTGGCTATGCCCAGAAGAGGTCTCCACACGCATCTTGTAGTTGTAAGTAACTCCTTCGAGCAAGGAACGAGGCGAAGAGGCTAAAATCGACGGATTCTCTGCCCAGATTTCTAGAGCATTATTGTGCGTATACCAACCAATCGTTCCAAAAGGAAAGAAGCCTGCTTTAGGTTGGAAACCCGCAACTGGATTATCGGTGTGTCCTGTCCATCGCATCAAGATTCCAGCACCTACTCCATCTCGTCCGTTATTTACACCAAACTTGTGAACAGTGACAGGAACGGTGACCTCATAGTCTCTCCAGGAAATATCACCGATTGCAATTGCGCGATCGTAGCCTGTCCTTGTGCTACGAATTCCATTGGAGGTAAGTGTCCAAAACCCATCAACGACCTGTACAACATCCTGAATGTTATTGACCTGCTCCCAATTAATGGAGTAATTTGGGCTCCAGGTACTTCCTGACTCATAATCAATAGTAACGGTGGTAATGGAAGTGTTGCCAAAAGTATCTTTAGCTGTGATAACCACTGTGTCATCAACAGGAGTAGGATTTAAGGCAGAATAGGCAATGTCAATATTGAAATCGCCTGGTGCAGTGAGACGACGAGTCTGGAGTGCATTGATACCGATTGTTAGCGGAACTTGAGGCCCACCATTTAACGAATAGCTTAAAGATTGCACTCCATCGGGATCAAAGACATTACCAAGAACATTAATCCAGGTCTGCGGTTTTCCAAGGTGCCCAAAACGTTGATTAGTCCCATACCAAACATCGATAGTTGGACCTTGTGCATCCAATAATCCTTGGTAGTTAGACATCAGAGAGGAGGTGAATGGCGCAAGAGTTTCAATACTGCCCGTACTGTATTCTAGTGTCCAATCACCACCCTTAAAAGAATTGCCCGTAGCATTAATAGATGCGGCAACATCGGCACCTGTCAAATCGCTTAGTTTTCTAATAAAGGTTTGTCCAATTTCTCCATCAGCAACATTGCAACCGTAAAAAAGAATATCTGCCCCGTCTACGAGAGATGCTCTCCATTGCCGAATTTGATTCTCATACTGTATAAGAGATTGTGTATTTAAAGCGCCATTCCCCAGTCTGACTTCAGCTGTACTTCCATGAGAAATAATACTGACACCTTTGATATTCCTATAAGAATTCAATACTTCAGTAATCTGAGTGACACCATCTTTTGTTTGATCAAACAGGATTTTGACATCTGCTTGGGTACCTACTACGAAAGCTAGGGCATTATCAATAGATAAATCAATAAATGTAATAGTTTGGGGAGTTAATGACTGGTTGAAACACCTTCTTGAAGGGTCAGGAATTTTCCCAACCTGACACGATTCCAAATTATAAGCTAATTCAAACGCCTTATCGACAAGCAACTGGTTATCTGTCCACATGCAGGCTTTTCCCTCATATCAAAATGCTGCTCAAAACAATCACCTATACTTATTCAGATGACGTAATTATTAGTGCACCCTGACATGGGTTCGGCCAATTCTTTTCAATCTTTGCCGAGATGTTCGATCTTGAGTTTACGTGATGACTTGCAATATTTTATACGCAATTTATGGTTATCAGCTACAATCAAACTATCTTTACACATTCTTTAATATAGTATTGGGTAGTGCGTCAAATTGATGTGGGTTTGGTAAAGTTGAGGCATCTTTGTGGGTGGAGTGAAACCATGGAATGTTGGCTCTGTGGTCATGCCAAGACCCACAAACATAGCAAAATCCCCCAGGACTCACTGACTATTCTTGGGGTTGGCAAGATCTCCTCACCTTCCCATCAAGGGGGTTAGATTCTCATGATGAGACTAGCTGAGTTTTCGGCACTCCTAGCCTCCATACCTAGAACAAAATAAAAATGTTGTGAGATGGGCGGAACCATCGCCATGCCCATCCCACGGGGAATGGTCCGCTAAACCCTAGCAAGCTGATTGTGCATTTCAGTGGCGTACTGATCGGCTCCCAACCCTACAATCAGGTGCAGTTTGCCGCCCGGTAGCCGCAAAATACCCTGCACACCAGCGTCTCGGAGGGCATTGTCATCGACGAGAGTGCTGTCGGCTACTTCCACGCGCAAACGGGTCAGCGCCACGTCTTCCACGCGACGAATATTGCCCATGCCTCCCAAGGCGGCAATCATAGAGCGAGCTTTCATCGGAGCATCGGGATCGAGTTCGATCTTGCTGATGATGGCGCTTTCCGCCGTAGCGGCTGCCTCTTCTGGCGTTGGGACGTAAGCTTCGTCCGCTTCGGGACCGGCCGTTTTCAGATATTCAATCATGTCAGTCTTCAGGTTTTCGGAACGAGGACCAAAAATCGCCTGAGCACTGTTGCCCACCTCTAGCACCCCTGACGCACCTAACGCCTTCAGACGCGCTTTGTTGACCTTCTTCATGTCGTTTACTGTAATTCGCAGCCGGGTAATGCAGGCGTCGAGTGTAGCAATATTGCTACGACCGCCAAAGGCCCGCACTAGCTCACGAGCCATACCAGCAGCATCACCAGAAAGCGGCGACCCCATTTCATCATCTACTTCATCTTCCCGTCCCGGCGTCTTCAGATTGAGCTGCTTAATGCCAAAGTAGAAAATGACAAAATACAATGCGAAGAATAATGGACCAAATGCAGGGACTAACCAGGACTTAGTACCTAAGCTATTGAACAGCAGAAAATCGATGCCGCCTTGAGAGAACGTAAAGCCCATTTTGCCGCCCATCGTTTGGAATAGCCATTGGCAAAAGCCTGCAATCAGGGCGTGAATGGCATAAAGCTGCGGCGCGACAAACATGAACGAAAACTCGATTGGCTCTGTAATTCCAGTTAAGAACGATGTGAAGGCTGCTGAAAACATCAAACCGCTGACCCGACCGCGATTTTTGGGATAGGCGACTCGCCACATCGCAATTGCCGCACCGGGCAGCCCAAACATCTTGAACCAGTAAGCGCCACCCAGAATGCCGGCAGTGGGGTCACCGGCAAAGAAGCGGCGAATGTCTCCGGTTACGACTTGATTCGTTGACGGATCCACAAAGCGCCCGATCTCAAAGAAGAACGGCACGTTCCAAATATGGTGCAACCCGAATGGCAGCAGCAAGCGTTCGACAACCCCATAGATGGCAGCAGTAATAGCAACATTGGCTCCACTCGCCGTTGCATTTGCGGCCGTATTAATGGCATTGCCAATGGGCGGCCAGAGCACACTCATCAGCATCCCTAGCAGGATGGCGCTCAGCCCAGTGATGATTGGCACAAAGCGCTTACCCGCGAAGAAACCCAGATACTGAGGCAACTGAATGCGGAAATATTTGTTGAACAGGTAAGCCGCCAAACAGCCCACCAACAGTCCGCCGAACACCCCTGTATCCAGGGTATTAATCCCCATGACCGGCTTCAGTAGGTTCAACGGATCGGGTAGCCCGTTGGCCGCCAATTCCTCGGGGCTAAAGCGAGCGGCCGCACTTGGGTCCAGCCCTCTAGCAATAATGTCCTGGGGTGCCAGATAGCCAAAGAAAGCTTGAGCCGCCGCACCCAGTGCTGCTAGAAATACGGCAAATCCCACAATAGCGGCTAAAGCAGATGCACCGTCGTTGCCGGTAAAGGCAATGGCCACAGCAATCGCGAAAATCACCGGCAGGTTCGCAAAAATTGCATCTCCCGAGCTTCTCATAATGGTGGCTAGCCATTCGGGGAGCCAGCCAAAGGCTTCGGGCTTACTGAACTTGGCGGAACCAATGCCCAGCAGCAATCCCGCAACCGGCAGCACCGAGACCGGCAGCATCAGCGCCTTTCCCAACTGCTGCAGCAAGGCAAATAGTTTTTTGAACATAGCTGCGTTGATGGAAGAATGAAGTAATGAATCTAGAAGCGGAATCAGCTCAGGAGCGCTAGAAATCGTTGGACGACGCAAAGCGACTCACCCACCGGACCCCACACTAATCTTCGAGCGGGTACAGCTCGCGCACCTCAGCACCGGACTGCAGTGACAGTGCCTGATCCGCTAAACGGCGGCAGTCGGCCAGGTTGAGGGTGCGAATTTGGGCTTTGATGCTAGGAATCGTTGGAATACTGACGCTCAGCTCCTTGACGCCCAAGCCAATCAAGATTGGTACGGCTTGCGGGTCACTGCCAATGCCGCCGCAAATACCGCAAAATTTGCCGTGGGCGTTGGCGGCCTTCGCGGCCATGCCAATGAGCGCCAGCACCGATGGGTTGAGTCCATCCACATAGGGGGCTAGCTTCGGGTGGCCGCGGTCCATCGCTAGAGTGTATTGGGTTAAGTCGTTCGTACCCACTGAAAAGAAATCCGCCTCCTGGGCAAACTGATCCGCCAAAACTGCTGCTGAGGGCACCTCCACCATGATGCCAGCCGAGATCGGCGGAACGCCTAGCGCCTGCCGTTCTTCTTCCAGCATGGCTTTGGCCATATACCAGTCTTCCAGGGTGGCAATCATCGGAAACATGATTTTGACGTTGCCCTGGGTGGAGGCACGCAAAATAGCACGGAGTTGGGTGCGCAGAATATCAGGGCGATCAAAACCAATGCGAATGCCACGCACACCCAAGAAGGGGTTTTCTTCCGGCGGAATCGGCAGATAGGACAGGGGTTTATCGCCGCCCACATCCAGCGTGCGGATAATCAGCGGGCGGTTGCCTAAAATGCGAGCAATGGAAGCGTAAATCTCGGTTTGCTCGTCTTCGCTAGGGGCACTATCGCGCTCCATAAACACAAACTCTGACCGCAGCAGACCGACGCCTTCGCCGCCTAGAGCCACGGCCTTCTCGGCTTCTTTAGCATTACCGATATTGGCTACCACCTCGATGCGATGTCCATCTTGGGTCTGGGCCGGCAGATCGGCGGTTGCCAGATCCGCCTCGCGTTTGGCTTTCAGTCGAGCTTGCTTGCGTCGAACTTGCTCCATTTCCTCGGCAGACGGGTTGAGCCGCAGCTTGCCTTTGCTACCGTCGAGAATAACGGGTGTTCCGTCCAGCAATTCCATGATCCGCGGCTCTGCTCCAGCAATTGCAGGAATATCCATTGAACGTGCCAGGATGGAGACGTGGGAAGTGGCCCCACCGCCGATGGTACAGAAGCCCAATACCTTACCTCTTTCTAGAGTTGCCGTATCAGAAGGGGTCAGGTCTTCGGCTAGCAGAATGCTTTGATCCGGATAGGATATGGTTTCAGTCGAGGTGCCGGTCAGAATCCGCAGCACCCGTTCGCCCACGTCGCGCAGATCATTAGCGCGGGCAGCCAGCAACTCGTTCTTTAGCTGGGATAATACCTCGGCCTGCGCGGTATAGGCTTGCTGCCAAGCAAAGGCGGCACTCTTGCCCTTGTCGATCAAGCTGGTTGCGGTGTCTTCCAATTCTGGGTCTTCGAGTAGCTCTAAGTGAGCCGCAAAAATAGCAGCCTTGCCGGCATCTGCTTGTCCATGCACCTTCGCCCGTAGGGCTTCAATTTCCGATTTGGCTTGATCGATGGCCCGCTCTAGCTTGCGCCGTTCCGCATTAGGGGTGGTGCCCGTTTCGCTCACCTGAATCTCTTGGCGACGAATGCGGTGGGTATAGCCGACGGCAATGCCCGGAGAAGCTGGAACACCCAAGATGACATTTGGATCGCTGGAGCGCGGTCGCGGGGGTGGCGGTGCTGCTTCTAGCGTGGCAATGCTAGCCGGAACGCCAATTGGCTTGGCTCCCTCTTCCCCCAGACCCGTCCGCAACGCTTCGCTGAGTTCAGCAATGGCAGCGTCGGCATCCGTTCCCGTGGCGATCAAATGCACCGTATCGCCATGACCGATTTCCAACCCCATCAACCCAACCACGCTGCGCACACTCACCTGCCGGTCGCCCCGTTTGAGCCGAATGTCCGATTGATATTTCTTAGCGAGATTCACCAGTACAGCAGCAGGGCGAGCATGCAGCCCAGTGGGATTAGGGACAATAATCGGGTCAGAGGTGAGGGTCTTGCCAGTCTGTGCGGCTTTCCCGTCGGTTTGTACTCCTGCCAGCGCCAAATCTAGAATCACATCTTGCCCTGCCGTGACGTTCCCGGAATAGGGTGTGAATGTGGTGACCTCATCGCTATTGCTAATAACAATTTGCGTCAGGAGACTTTTGGCATTGAGGGCAACAAAGTCAGCGTCAAAGTCGATCAGCACATCCCCTGCTTTAACCCTATCGCCCACCTTCACATGGGGGTCAAATCCCTTCCCTCGCAGGGCCACTGTATCTAGGCCGATGTGCATCAAAACTTCCAAGCCTTCAGCCGTCTTCACGGTAACGGCATGGCAGGAAGGATGCAGCTGCACAACTTCTCCATCACAGGGAGACAAGAGAGATTGGCTGACCGGATCAATAGAGATGCCATCTCCCACCATCTTCTCGGCAAACACTGGATCCGGAACTTTTTCAATAGGGACTAACCTCCCAGATAAAGGGGCGATTAAGGAAACATCGGCTGCTGTAGATTGAGCCGACGTAGCAGTATAAGTCATCTTGGTTTCCTCAGGGTTTCACAAGGTATGGTGTGAGCCACTTTGGGTCAATTACAGAAGTAATCGCTATTTTTTCACCTTCATCGTTAATTGGAAGGTATCTTCGCTCTCAAGCAGAAGAATTTAAGCTTCTGTTCATAAACTGCTTTACATCCTGTTAAGCGGTTTGCCGCAACCCCCGACGGACTGAGATTGCAAAGACAGCTGTTTCCGAGCGCAACCTTACTTCAGGATGTAAATTCACGACTCATGGTGTTAAACGACTTCCTGCCCAATTCAGCTGTTGATTAATAAATCGGTTCATGAAGAATCGGTAGCAGCTGGGTGAAGAAGCGGCTCCGTCCTGTTGGAACCCATCGGAGGCACAGGCAAGCATGCGACTTCTTAAATCCTTCATCATTCAGTAATTTTTCAGTTCGCCTTGCAGCTCAGTCTAAAGAACTACTTTAAACCATTCTATAATTCCGTGATATTACTTAATAGCTGTAGGATTATGGACTTGCTGGTCGGTATGAAAGCTGTCTACAGTCATCGTGTGTCCATTGCTCTGTTGGTATCAGGGGTCATCAGTATGGGGGTCGCTCTCGCATGGTTTTACATCGGGCAGCCTTTGCTAAACCACTTGCAGCAGTCCACGATTTACCCTGCCGGGATTCCCTGGCTGCAGAATGAGCAGGAGTGCAGTGCCAGCGGCAGAACCTGGGAAGACGATACTTGCTGGGATGCAGAGCATGACCCTAATTTCTAGGTAGCTAGTTAGGCATCTAGTTAAGCATCTAGTCCGGCAGGCAGCATCAATGCTGAACCGGCCGCAAAAAAGCCACAAAAAAGCAGCGCCCTCAGGAACACTGCTTGCAGTCATTTGCTGCTGTTGACAATCAAACCACCAGCTCAACCGAGCCAACGGGTTCGTCAAGATGATCCTCAACCCCTTGCCCAAGGGCTAAGTCACCATCTTTCAACTAGCTGAAGCGGCAGTTTGCGGCACCAGACGGCTAATGCCCTGCTTCACCAACTGCTGCAGAAAAGCCGAGCGTTGATTTTCTTGGAACACCGCCTTGAGCTTCTGGATCAGCCGTTCGATTTGGAAGCTAGGCTTAGCGGTGGTGTCTAATACTTGACTTTGTTCCTCAAAGTATTCCACTAGGCTCAAGCCGGCCAAACGGGTCAGGTAGGCAGCGCTGATTCCCTGCAGCATCCCCCCTGCCACATAGGTGAGGGCATGGCTCTTCAGCAGTGGCGCAATCGCCTGACTTGCCATTTCCACCAGTCCCAGCTTCACCATTTGACTTGCCATTTGCCCTGCCACCGTTTTGGCTTGCTCGAGCGAGAAGGACTGCTGATATACCGTACCCAGATCCATTACCATCTGGGCATTGATCGCTGCCGTTGCCAGGAGGTCGAGGCTGGGCACCGGGTTAGCAAAGGCCGCTGCGGCCGCCACCCATTGATATTGCTCAATCGCAGGCAGAGCCTGAGTCCGGCGTACTTGATTCAGCTCGACTTGAACCCGGACATGCAAAGCTTCTGCCTGCCGCAGTGTAGTTGCCCGAATCAACGCCGGAGCCTCGCTGCTTAGAATTTGCTTGAGCCGCACTTGCAAGGCAGCCAAGTCGGGCGGTGGCTGATCGAGGCGCTCTTGCACAGAACCGTCAGGCTGGTGCTGCCGCACTTTGATGGGAGCCGGCTGAGCACTAACAGCAACCACGTCTTCAGGGGCAATCAGTCCTTGCACCCGCTGGCGCAACTGCTGCAGGATCACAGGGCGATCGCTCGGGAGGTATTGATCTTGCTTATTGAACACTACCACGACGCGATGATGCCGCTGACGCAAATGGCACACCGATTGAAATTCAGACTCAGTCAAATCGCCAGCCGTCACAAACAGGATGAGATCGGCATTCTCCAAATCCGCTTCCTCCTCCTGGGGTACTGCGGCCACCAAGACAGATGGTGCTGCTGCCGAGGAGGTTTCCACCTGCCCACCGGCTGGCTGGGAATCTTGCTGATTGGAGTAGATGGACCGCAGCACCGTAGTTTTCCCGACAAATCGGCTGCCCATAACCGCTAGCTGCACCTCTTGGCGATTGAGCTGCGCCTTGACTGCGGCTAGCTGTTGCTCCAACTGCACGACTACAGGGGCATCTGCTGCTTTCAGCTCGCTGGCGAGCTGTTCGATTCGGGCTGCCACCGTCGCAAACGCCCGATCCACCATCGACTGATCAACCGCTGTCGGCAGTTTCAGGACAGGAACTGCTCGATTGGGGCGTTGCTTCAGCCACCAAATCCCTGAACCGAGCGCAATGGTCGCCCAAACCACCAGCCCACCAAAATCTAACAGTACAGGGTGCAAACTTTCTAAGAGCCAGACACTCAGGGTTAGTCCAAGTCCGCCGACTAGGATCGGTCGCCGCAGTAAAGGAGTCATTGCCGTTTCATCCACCATCACAACCAGTGCGCATCGCTATTCTAGCTTTATTCAGGCAGTAATGACTCAGCAGAACTCCCATCTAGAATCTTGAGCGACATCTGACGAAAATCGTCATTGGTCAGCGCAACAAGCAAGGCTTGATGAGAATTACCCAATTGATACTGATGGGGTAGGTCGAGCAGCATAGAAACTGGTAACTTGCTGCAAACGATATACGATGGTGACAACAAACCTGGCGCAAACACACCCGAGGAGATGATGTCTAGGTGAGGTGGCTCTTGACGGAAGCTAATTGACAATGAAGTGTTTACAATACAATACAAGAACTACTAAGGCTATGAAAAGGCTATTCAAAAACAGAGAATGCTTGATAAAGAATGCTTGACAGATTATGAAAATAGAAAAGAACAGGCGAGATCACCCGTTTGGCGAGATGTATCTGGGACAATTGTCCCAATTCGGTGTTGAATTGGTGATGAATGGTGTCTTAGTGAAAGTAATTACAATCTAATCTTGAAAGGATTGATTTGATTCCACAGGCTTCGCTCCTCGTCTTGATTGCATCAGCAATACAACGAATCCAGCACAACACAAATAGACAAACCAATCGCCGGCAATTCCATAGAGTGTCCTCACTCCCTGAATCGGTATTTCAGCCCGCAAGGTTGCTGTCGGATTGGCATAGTGATCAACCTGTCCTAACCCCTGACCATAGGCGTTAAAGGCAGCTAGAAGCCCGTTGCTCGTCGGACGAATCATTGAAGCTCCATTTTCAATTGCCCGAAACACCGCGTTGAAGTGATGCGTATACCGCATTGCTAATCCATCGTTAGATGGGACAAACAGAATATCTGCTTGCTGGCGACCTACTTGCTGCACCAATGAAGGAAAATCGGCATCATAACAAATGACCGTAGCCAATCGACCGTAGGGAGTGTCTACAACTGGAATGATCCCTGTCCCATGTTTTTGGTTGAAATACTCACTTGGAAAGACTGGACGCGCTTTGTCATAGCTCCATAGAATTTGCCCCATAGGATCGAGCAGAATAGCCTTATTTTCATAAAATGGCGCCTGCTCAGCTTGCCAAATACTGGCAAAACCGAGCTGCAAATAAATGCCTGTTTGCTTAGTCAAGGCTTGTGCTCTTGCAATGAACAATGGCTCATCTTCTTGCAAGATCGACGTAGCCGCTTCAGACCAGACAATGAGTTTGGCTCCGCGTCTTGCCTCTTGTTCAGTTCGAACAAACAAATCGTCTGAAACAGGCTGAAAGCGATTGCGGAGAGCCAAACGTGATTCCACTTGTAAATACTGTTTGCCAAACAAAGGTCCCGCTTGCCAAGCAGCCGCTTTCAAAGCACGATTGGGCACTATTCCTGCAATTTGCACTGTCGGAATTGTCCTAGTCGCAAAAGCAAGACGAGCGCCGCCATAAAAGGCAATCAGCAGCACTATGCTGAGAAACAAAATAAGCAATCGCTTATTTGCCCTCAAATCAAATTCAGATTCCCACAGTTGGTTGACTATCGTCGCAAACCAGGCAATTAAAAACGACAGCCCCCCGATCCCGGTCAGAGAGACAATCTGCATCAGAGTCAGATTGATATACTGCGTGTTGCCTAGCGGCAGCCACCCTCCAAGCGGGGTCAAAGACTGGACCCATTCAGCAATCACAAGGGCGGTTGGAAAAATCAGGGTGCGGGGTAACCCTGTCCAACGGTCAACAAGCAAGCGATCACTAGCATAAGCAACGAGGGGAACCACTGCCAGCAAAATCGCATAAAGCAACAGAATGATCGGTGGTACAGGAATCCAGTTTTGTCGCATTCCCACAAAGCCTGCGATGCCATGAACGCCTAGAATCAGTAGTAGCGCAATTGGCGTATTCGGATAGACACGGGTAAACCGCAACAGCAGAACGGTTCCTAACCAACCTGCAATGGGAATAACAGTTTGAAAATGCGTAAAAGATAGCAGCAGGAGACTTAGAATGAGCCAAAGCCACCAATAGTGATCAGCAGGTTTAAGTCTCAAAGGCACTTTAAACGACCCTTTTGGTAATCTTAACCCTCATTCTGTCATTTTATGGGCAAAAAGCTGGTTGGCTGACAAAACTAGGAGGCTGGAAAACGAGAGAGGACAATAAATTCACGCTTCAAGGCATGCTTCAATTGACGCTGAGAGGCAAGAGCCGGTTCTGGGTCAGGCGCACCAGAGAGCAACCAGTACAGTTGAATAGTCCACTGCTCAGTCACGGCAAGCCGAATCCAGTTCCAGCCTAACTTCAAGTAGCTCATACCACGATACCAGTGCGGGTCAACCCGTCGCCTTTGGTTTGTCGCGACGACCTGAACCCCTTGCAGTACCAGCATCGTCAGTGCAATGACTCCGCAAAGCTGCGATAACGAGAACCTGTCACGAATCCGAGAGGCTTCCAGTTGAAAGCCATTCGACTTGAGATCCAAAAACGATTCCTCCACTTGAAAGCGGAGACGATATTGAGCAAAGGTTTGTAAGCTTGTCGGCTCATCACTGACAATCGTCGAGGGTTCACCGCTTTGCTGGTCATGAGCAAACGCCAGATAAACCTTGGGGTAGGGCTTGGTTTTACCGACCCAGACCGCAGGGGTGCAATAAACTTGTCCCGGTTGCAACTGGACTGACGATACTTTGCGCCACTGCCCCTGGTGCTGAAAGTGAAAGGAGCGTTTGATGCCAATGCGGAAATGCCAGTTCAGATTCTCTTTGAGGTATTGCATCAGTTTGCCATCGGCAAAGCCCCGGTCAGCCAGCAGGACAACGGCTACTCCATTGGGCATGAGTCGTTGTACTTGTCGCAGTCGCCTCTCAATTGTCCACAACTTCACCGTACTACTAGAGTGCGCCACGCCTTACCAGGCAATGGGGACTGTTCTGCCTCGATACACCACTCCTAGCCAGACGATGCAAAAGCAATTCCACACCACTGTCGGGTCCAGGCTGAGATACAGTCGTTCCTGCTTCCATCCCGACACAGCCTGCCCAACCAGAGCATGATGGGCAGAAATGACATCAATGCGGCGATTCGACAACCATCGGCAAAACCGTCGCTGGTGCGATTGGGCAATTTTTGCTCGGCTGACCACGTATACCCCAAATCCATTGAGATGAACGTTTTGGCTCTGAATCATCCCCACCCTCATCCAGCACAGGGGTTGCAGATGACGCGCATCTCGCCATTGAATTTCGCATTGACTCAGAAATTCAGACAGCGCATCATAAAGACGGGAAGTAGGAGACATATGATTTGACTGGTGTGTGTGGTTACTTCTCAGCCTAAATCACGCTCCGCTTCCCTCCTAGCTTTTGCTTCAGCCTCATCTCGTTTTGTCAGTCAATCAGGTCTCGTAGCTCAACTCGCCCTCTAGACATTTTCTTGACCGCTGTCAGCCTCAGGGCTTATGTTGGGCTTGCCGAGTATAGTTCAACTTCAAACCTACACTGCTTTCCCAGGCATTCGCTTTAAAGCCTCTGTCTCATAGCATTTGAGAATTAACTCATTGAGAACATCCAAGTCATTAATTGATGAAATGATCACTCTTGCTGTTGCATCTCCAAACGAAGCTGACATCTCCTGAACTTCAAAACCCAATGATAATCTCTTGACCTCATCAATGGGCAACCGAGTCACGAAACTCTTCTTCTTAGGGGATAGATACAACCTTAGGAACCACCATGTTACTTTGCCAACATTCAATCCAAAATATGAGACGACATCCTTATACTTGACTTCTAATTTACAATTTGTTGACTGCGCTACGATAGCCTTGATCTTCTCAAATGCTTCGAGTTCTTCCGCAGTCGTCTCTACTTTAGTATCTTCCAAGCTTTGGTCTAACTCATCTTGAATTTCCTCAATCTCCTCCATTAGTTGTGCTGGAGAAGAAATTTCATTGGACTGACCCATTTCTTTGCTAATGGATTGGGTCATTAACTCAACTAGGCTTCCTTGGATAGATTTTTTCACAATTGGCCGAAATTTTTCAACAATCTTGCTGGTAATCTTGCTCTCTATTGCGTATCTCGAACCAATGTTACCAAGCTGAGAAATTAAAAAGCGAATAAATTCATCAGAAGGAGAACGCAGCAGGCCATCCATGAGTTGAGTCATTCCAGTCAAGTAGACCATCTCTTCAGCATGTCGCTTTATCACAAGAGCGTCAAAGTTATCTCTATGGAAAAACTTTAAGTTTTCAACTTGCTTTTGGTCGTAGCTAAGAATGTTGAAAACAAAGAAAGGATCATCATCCATCATGTTTTCATGGCGTAAATCTGTGAAGAAAAGATACTCAATGCCATTTGTTACAATAGCGACCTTTGCCGAGCGCAACCCATTGAAATACCTTTTTAACTGACCGTCATGTGCTTCTGGCTTTTTGTCACGGGCTTTTGCTTCGACAAGCATAACAATCTCATTGCTGATGGATATGGCATAGTCTACTTTCTCCATCTGCCCTGATTTTTTAACCGCAAAATCTGCGATGTATTCAGGAATAACTTCTGTTGGATCAAAGACATCGTAGCCAAGGGTACTAAAAAATGGCACAATCAATCCCATTTTCGTTGCCTCTTCACCTGAGACTGCTTCAGCCCTTTTTCGGACTTGTTCTGCAACCTTGGCGATGTCATCTGTAAATGCCATGTTAATTGCTCCAACAGCTAAAACCTAAATACGCTACACAGATTTTTCAGAAAACCACACATTCACCACTACTTTCTGGTCTGATTACTTGAAATCTTCGGCGCTGACGAGCAGCCTTTAAGTACAGTCCACACCGAGGTATGAAGCAGCCCAACAACTTATTGCACTGAAACTTTCCGTATATCTGCCCTATACAGAAATTACCCGGAAGTTTGCTGAAGTAATTCCCACAGTCGGGGAGTTACCCGGAAACTTTCTAGAATATTATCCATTTCCTAGAGATTTACTCCGAAAAGTTCCGTATATTTTCAGATTTTTACACGGAGAATGCTAATGTACTATTTGCTACACTAAGTATCTCCGTAGACCCATGGACTCTCAACCCAAGCTTTTCGACCAAGTTCGTAGCGTCTTGCGCCGCAGGCACTATTCCTATCAAACAGAGAAAAGTTATATTCAGTGGATCGACCCCGTTCACCCGCCGCAGACAACCTCTCGGACTCAGCGAGGAGACCTCATACAGTCGGTGAGCAACGGGATGGTTCAATGGTCTCAGTAGTCTCAGTAGTCTCAGTAGTCTCAGTAGTCTAAAAACAGCAGGTTGAACGGATCGCTGGCGGCAGATGAGTTTGCTGTCACTGTGGCGGCAACAGCCGGAGTCGCTGCTTTCGTTGAGGTACCCGACTGGGTTGCTTGCTCTAGCTCGGCAACCTGTTGCTCGAGTTCCAGCAGCCGTTCGTTAATTTGCTGCCGTCGCCGCTCGAGGTTGTCTAGCTCTTGCTGGAGCCGGTTCTTCTCGACTAGCAGCTTGTAGATATCGAGAACGGCGGCTGCCTCAGTCTGCGGGCGGGGCATGGTGCTGATTTTGGGGTAAATTCGATTGCGGCTAACCTTAGGGCGCATGGTGGAGTTTCATCTCATCGTAAATGGCTGCTTTCTAGCATTCCCAAGGGTAGCCTTGTGATCCCGGTTGTGGCTGAGCCAACATCAGGAAGACAGTGGGGGATGTTGTTCCAAGGCTTTACAACAATTGTTAACAATTCAGCGATAATTGAAAAGGTTGTTGCCGGTACTGACCCGAGTTCCATCATCTAGGGTCAGCTTTTTAGCCGGCCAGCAGCGGTTTCTTACCGGAGGGTTGGGTTTAGTTTTGGGTATCGATCTGCGTAGCTACGTCTATTTAGACAGTTTGCAGCCTCAACATGCTGCCTATCTGGGCACTCAAGCTCTAGGCTTTTTGCCGTTGCCGGGCGACTCATCGCTCTGGGTAGAGATTTCTCCGGGCATTGAGATCAATCGTTTGATGGACATTGCTCTCAAGGCGGCAGTGGTCCGTCCAGGCGTGTTGGTGATCGAGCGGTTGTATGGGCTGCTGGAAGTTCATTCGGGCAAGCAGAGCGATACTCAGGCAGCGGGGCGAGCTGTTTTGCAAGCAATTGGGGCAGACCGTCGCGATTGCCTCAAACCCCGCATCATTTCCAGCCAAATTATCCGCAATATTGATGCTCATCATACACAGCTGATTAACCGCACCCGCAAGGGGAACATGCTGCTTGCTGGGCAGACGCTGTACGTGTTGGAGGTTGAGCCTGCCGCCTATGCCGCTCTTGCCGCCAACGAAGCCGAGAAAGCCGCGCTGATCAATATTCTGCATATTTCGGCTGTGGGCAGCTTTGGGCGACTCTATTTAGGTGGAGAAGAGCGAGATATCATTGCTGGAGAGCGAGCGGCCGTTGCTGCCATTGAGAACGTGGCGGGCCGAGAAGAGCGAACATGGGGACGGAATGAATAGGCGCACGCTAAGGAGCAAGCACCGAAAGGAACCCGAGATGGCAAATGGAGAACATCTGGCGTTGCTACAGCGAAGACGAACCGACTGGGGAGCGTGGCGACAGCGCTATCCCCAGATTGAACCCGACCTAAGTGGTGCTGACTTCCGAGGTGCCGACTTGCGGCGGCTCGATTTTAGCGGCGTCAATTTGCAGCGCGCCTATCTCTCTGGGGCAAACCTGACTGCGGCCACGCTCCGGGGTGCCATCCTAACTAAAGCTAATTTTTACGAAGCCATTCTCACTGATGCTGACTTGAGTGATGCACTTCTCAATGACGCCAAGCTGATTGGGGCACAGCTTTACGGAGCTGAGCTGCAAAGCGCTAGCTTGAGAAACGCCGATCTGCGGGAAGCCAATCTGACGGCAGTCAATCTTAGCCATGCCGATTTGATTGGAGCCGACTTTCGCCGTGCAATTTTGCGGACTGCCGAGCTGAGTGATGCCAATTTGATGCGAGCCGAGCTACGGGGCGCTATCCTAAATGCCGCCCACTTAAACAGCAGCAACCTCAGTCGCGCCAATCTAACGCGAAGCGAGCTGGTTGCAGCGCATCTCACGAAAGCCAGTCTCTATAGTGCCACTCTAGTGGGCGCACAGCTTACCAATGCCTATCTCGTTGGTGCAACCCTCATCGACGCAGAGTGCGAAGGCATCAATTTGAGTTGGGCAAACCTCAGCCGGGCCAATCTGGTGGGGGCAAATCTAGCCGGAGCGAATCTGCGAGGTGCGAACCTAACTCGGGCGAACCTGCGGGGTGCCAACTTAACCAACGCCGACCTGCGGGATGCCAAGCTCGCTAAGGTAGATCTCACCGACGTGAATCTCACCAGCACCAGGATGTCTGAAGGAACATGCTAGCGTAGGGGTATGCCTATCGTCGTTATCAACGATTTAAGCCTACCGTGTTGCGCTTCAAAAAATCCGTTCTTTTCAGCAGTTTGAGTGGTTTGTCGCTAGTGGTTCTCTTGGGTGGCTGTGCCAATAGTCCCTGGGCAGAATCCCTCGAGCGCTCGCTAGCTGCCGATCCGCGGCTCAACAATAATCCAGTCACCTTTGGCCTCCCCGCTGTGCCTGAGGCGATCTCAACTCCTACGACCGCTCAGCTTCCGGCGAATTTTCCGGGTGAAATTCCTCGTTATCAGAATGCGGAGCTGATCGCTGTAACCGCACCGGAAGCGAGTGAGCTTACTGTGGCGGCGGGGCAAAGCACTCGTACTCGCTGGCGCACGAGCGATTCAGCTGAGCAGGTGCAACAGTTCTATCGTGAGCAGTTTCAAACGGCGGGTTGGCAGCTCCAAGATAGGTCAGGGACGGCTTCCCCGGCGGCCGCTCCAACGCTAGTAGCAGTGCGGGATGGGTTGCAGGTCGAGGTTACCGTTGAGACCACAGCAGCGGGCACCGAATTTAACATCAACTATCAATTTGACAGTACAGCCGCCACACCGCCCAAGACACCGCCTGCAACGGTCTCTGAAACCGCAGCTCTACCGCAGCCCGGTGATCCCGAGTTCATAGGTCCCGTTTGGCCTAGCGACGGCGCAGGCACAACAGCTAGCCCCACCGCCAACCCAGCGAATGATTCCGGCTTTGCCGATCTAAATCAGGCACCGGCCGAGCTACAGCCTTATCTCACTGATCTAGCAAAGCTCGGCGTGCTGCCGCTGCAAGCGGGAGGAACCGCTACTGCCCAAGGCGGCTCGTTTCAGCCCAATCAGCAAGTCACGCGACGAGAGTTTGCCCGCTGGCTAGTGACGGCCAATAACGCGATTCATGCCAATCAGCCGGCTCGCAAAATTCGCCTTGCCACCGCGACCGATCAGCCCGCCTTTCAGGATGTGCCGGCAACGGACCCCGATTTTGCTGTGATCCAGGGCTTGGCCAACGCCGGCGTGATTCCTAGTCCGCTAGCGGGCGACGCCACAACGGTCACCTTTCGTCCTGATGCACCCCTGACACGGCAAGACCTGATTCTCTGGAAGGTGCCCCTGGATACGCGGCAGGCTCTACCCACCGCTACCCTAGACGCGGTGAAGCAAACCTGGGGCTTTCAGGATGCCGCCCAAATTTCGCCCGAGGCATTGCGTGCAGTCTTAGCTGATTTTCAGAACAGCGACTTGTCAAATATTCGCCGCGCCTTTGGCTACACCACCATCTTGCAGCCGCTCAAGCCGGTCTCGCGGGCAGAGGCGGCAGCCGTGCTCTGGTACTTTGGTGCCCAAGGCGACGGGTTAACCGCCAAGGATGTGCTAGCTGCTCGGCAGGCGACGAATCCAACGGCTAGCCAAACCCCGGCGGTTACAGGTCCCTGAGTGGCCATCAAACCTACGCCAGCACAAAATCGACGTCCGCAGCGCCTTTTGCCTCTCCCTGACCCGAGGTGAGCTTCTGACCGGCAATCTCAACGGCAAAGGGAGTGCCGCCTAGATTCAGGTTATAGTCTGAAGCTTGGGGCGTATAGCCGACGCTTGCAATCATCTTGCGGCCCTCGGGTGTGTACAGGAAGGCGAGCATTTGGTTCTTGTTCTTTTTGTTATCGCGGGCCCAAACGACCATGTATTGCTTGCCTTGGTAGTCAAAAACTTTGGCAGGACGGGTTGGCACGTAGCGTCCGGCTTCCCCAAAGCTGACATCTAGGAACTTTTGCAGCGAGGCATCTTCCACCTTAGCAAAGACAACCTCATTGTCCGACTGAGGCTCCTGGTCCCCTTGGCTGGGATCGGGGGTTTTCTCTTCGCCGCGATTTCGGAAGTAATCCACAGCGGCTTTGGTACCAATGGCTCCAACGGTGGCCACACCCGCACCCACCAAAATATTCCGGAGCAGATTGCTACGATTCGTCATTTTTATTCCTTAGGTGATGTTTGATGAGAATGGAAAAGGCATTGAGCTAAACGCCTTTCAGTAAAGACTTAGCATGTCTGGACAGCAGCGTCTTACTACCAAAGGCAGAGTGCTAGCTGATGACTCGGGGTCACGATGCAGTGTCTACCCTGTCCCGTCTTATTGTACAGTTGGTTCTCCATTCCACCCATTGCGAATCCGATCCCCTGCCTCAACAGCCGTTTCTTTGATCCCGCAATTCCCTACAATTAGAGTGAACCGAACAACGGCTCAAGTCCGTTCCTTCTCCACTCCTTGATCTCTATGCCCACAACGGTTGCAGATGTGATGACCCCTGACCCAATCGTGGTCACGCCTGAGACGCCTTTGCAAGAGGCCATCCAGATTTTGGCAGAGCGACGCATCAGCGGCTTGCCGGTCGTGGATCAAAACAACAAGCTGGTTGGCGTGATCTCTGAAGCCGACTTAATGTGGCGAGAAAGCGGCGTCACGCCTCCTCCCTTCATCATGATTCTCGACAGCGTGATCTATTTAGAAAATCCAGCTAAGCATGAGCGGGAGCTGCACAAGGCTCTGGGGCAAAGTGTCGGTGAAGTGATGACCCGCAAAGACCTAGTCACTATTACGCCTAATTTGTCTCTGCCCAAGGCGGCTCAACTGCTGCACGAACGCAAGGTGCCGCGGCTGCTAGTGTTGGATGAGGCAGGGCAGCTTGTAGGCATTCTGACCCGCGGCGATATTGTCCGCTTTATGGCTGCCCATCCCGAAACGGAATAGCAGCGAACCATGCTGACGAGACGCGTTACCCGATCTGTTGTGACCAGTGATACCAGTTGTGACTAGTCGCCGGGCAGATGTGCAGTTCTGCAACTCGCTGCTTCTAGACTTGTCCTGTCCGATTTGAAAAACCGAGATAACATTATGAGCATTACCCCCGAATCCGTGCAAGCGCTGTTGAGTTCCGAGGATTTTGGCGATCGCCTCAGTGCCGTCAATCAAATGCGGCAGCTCGACCCCAGCGTAGCGTTTCAACTAATTCAAACGGCTGTTGTTGATCGCAATGTGCGGGTGCGTTATGCCGCCGTTAGCCAGCTGGCAACCCTGGGGCAACAAAATCTGCCTCTAACGCTCGATATTTTGCGTCGCTCGCTACTCGAAGACCCAGAAATGGATGTGCAGGCTGCTGCTGCCGATGCCTTAGGGGCGCTGAAATTACGCGATGCCTATATGGACCTGCAAGAGCTGTATTACCGCACACCCGAATGGTTGGTACAGTTCAGCATTATTGCGGCACTAGGCGAAATGGGCGATCCGCGCGCCTTTGAACTCTTAGAAGATGCCCTGAAGTCAGGGAATGAGCTAGTCAAAACTGCAGCCATCGGATCGCTCGGAGAGTTAGGAGATGAGCGAGCGCTGCCGCTGCTGCTTCCGTATGCTACTGATACTGACTGGCAAGTTCGCTACCGGGTAGCACAAGCCCTCAGTCATTTCCACAGTCCAGAAGCCCGATCGGCCCTGGAAAGCCTCAGCCAAGATACCGTCGAACCAGTAGCCCAGGAAGCCCGCACCTACTTGAATTCGTAGGATTCATAGAGGCTTTGTAGATCCTGCTGCTTCTATAAAGAGGCGATGAATGCCGCTGCTCGTAGGGTGACAGAATACTTAGGTGTTCGGTAAATTTAGTTACATAAGCAACACAAGTCACGGATGCCTCTCAGTGAGATTCTCCATCCTTCAGTGATTCCGGAAACGGTCAATGGAGGTTAACTCGCTGATTTCACTGGGCAGCCCTGCCGCTTAAACATCGCAGCTATCGTGATCGCCCCATTCGAGCTGTGAATGTATACCGCCTGTCAGGTTCTAACGGTTCCGAGCTAGCTGGTTGTGCGGTTGAGTTCAACTCGGTGCAACCAGTAAAGTAAATGGCTTCTTGCTGCCCGTTGTGGCGTCAAGTCATGGCGTCATTAGCGGTATCACTCCCTGAAGTTAATCTCAACCATTTCATGTTGCCCCGTCTGTTTACCTCTCTTTATCTCTCTGCGTGTGTTTCGTCGATGACAGCGGGTGGTGCCTTTCCTTATGGCGGATGGCGCGAACCTCCTACAGCATTGAGTCAGCATTCAGACATTCCTACACTAACGATCAGGCATTCCTATGAACTTCAAAACGATTGTGGCTCGGGTTGGTTTAGCAGCAGGTCTTGTGATTACGAGTGCTGCGCCTTCGTTGGCAACGGGTAACCTCACTCCGGCAGACCTAGGATTAGATGCGTTCGACCCCTCTAAGCCGGTGACGGGAGAAACCCAAGCCAATGCCGCGCCACTTGTTGCCTTTCCCTACCAAGCCCGCACGTTTTCGTTTACCAAAGAGCGGCGGATTCGCTTCAGCTTGATCCAGCCGACCGGCCTCGGCAGCCGAGGCAAATCGCAGTCCAGCTTTGGCTTTGTTATGTCTCCCGAAAAGAGCGGCGGCACCTTCAAGACCATTTTTGCTGAGGTCAGACCCTTTGATTCCGGGTCCAATGCGCAGACGAATGACTGGCTGGGCACCTGCGGCACCAGCAGAAAGAATGCAATTTTGGCTCCCTGCGAACGTGAGATTGCCTTCAGGGGCGGCACGCTCTACCAGTTGGCGCTGAATACGGGCAATGCGATGCAGTTTGGCGTGGGAGCGCTCGATCAGTACACCTTCAATACGGTTTCGGATCAGTTCTATCCTCAAGCTGGCAGCTTTACGACGGTAGCAGAACCGGGAGCATTATTTATCGGCATGGAAGACGGTCAGTTCCGACGCTCGGGCAATCGCTTCTACTACGACTATCAGGATTGGGTCGTGAAAGCGGAGGCCGTTCCCGAGCCGGCTACGCTGTTAGGATTGGGTGTCCTTGTTGGGGGCATGCTGTTGACGCAGCGGCGCAAGGCGCAATCGGCTTAGAACCTGCTTTGCAGCAGTTGAGCACATTGCTCAAGTTGTAAGTTAGGTTCCTCATGTCCAGAATGTCCAATTCGCTGTCAATCCGGTTGTCGTTCCAGGTATGAATCGTTGAATCTGGGTGACATCTGCCGCAGCATCTACCGCGACATCACAGTACCGTACCATCACACACATAAGCCCCTGGATCATCATCCAAGGGCTTTTTTTAGTCTTTTTGCAAGAATTCAGACCAACTGTATGGTTTGTCCTGCTTTCAGACTGCAAGCGCCATGCTATAGGACTCTAACGTTCGCTGGTGACTTATCGCACAGAAGCGACATCAGCGACATCCTCATCCACAGCCGGAGACAACGCTTCGGGCGGCACCGGAATCGCGAAGGACGTAGGTTCAACCCATTCGGTTGTCTCTTCAGTTGCCTCAACAGCCACCGGCTCCGCTTGGGGCAGTTCTGCTGCAGTGGGAGCCGGACGACGAGTTAAGCGCTTCAGCAGGATGCCACCGCCCAGCAGCCCGAGCACCGCGGCCGCACCGCCAGCAATCGCCAGCTTGTTTGGGTTGGACGAGTCGAGGTTGAACTCTGTTGGGGTGGTAGAGCTAGAGGGACTGCTAGAGGTCATGCTATCCAGGGCACCACCCTTGCTGAAGGCACAGGTCAATCCTGGCGCAATTGAGGCTAACAGAATTGCCCCTGACAAAGCGGCAGTACCAAAGGTTGCGGTTAGAGAACGCTTAAGTTGCATGAGGATCTCCAAGGAATAAGTAGTGAGAAAACGACTTCATCAAACTCAATCAAAATCGTTCCCAGATGGTCAGGAACGATGCTCATGAAGCCAGGTGAATGGAGTGCCTAGTTACGAAAGCTTACAAATAGTTTACGGATTTGCAACAGATTTGCAACTAATCGATCCAGCAATGGGCGCTCCCTGACGGTAAGCAGCTGCCTTATTTCCTCGAATTTTTCTACCTAAATGGCTGAAATGCCGGCTTTTCCAAACTGCTGCAATCGTCTCGCAAATCGTCTTGCAGAGTGGGCAACAGCCACGACCCGATTAAAACGAGCCAAGACGGGTACACTGAAGGCACATTTCAGCCGTCCGCAGCAGCTCGACTATATCAGTTGGCGTCTGCTATTTAGTTGGCGTCCGCTTTACGGGTTTACAGAATCGTTGCGATTGCTCCGTCCTATTCCTTATGTCTGTCTCCACCTCTCCGCTTCCTTCCGACGATGCACAACACGCTCTGCAGCAGATTGCTCAGCTAGGTCAAGCCGGTCAGTTCATCGCAGCCGCCAGTTTGTGTCAGCAGGTGTTGCAGCAGCATCCGACCTCGGCCCAAGCCTGGCACCTGATGAGTTTGATTCATTTACAGCAGGGGCAGATTCAGTTAGCCCTTGACCACATCGAGCGGGCTATCGCTCTAGATCCGCAGGTCGCGGAATTCCACAGTCATGCCGGCGTGATTCGCTGTAGCTTAGGAGATTTGGAAACGGGTCTGGTGTGCTATCAACAGGCGTTGGCCCTACAGCCCGACTCGCTGCCGACACGCTACAACCTAGGTCTGGCGCTGCAAAAAGCCGGACGCTGGGAAGACGCTATGCAGGTTTATTTGCTGCTGATTGCACAACAACCCACCTATGCGGCTGCCCACTATCAACTCGGCAATGTCTGCCAGCAGCAGCACAACCTGTCTGCCGCCATTGCTCACTATCGGCAGGCCATTCAGCTCCAGCCTCAGCTCGCAGAAGCCTGGTACAACCTGGGGGTAGCGCTACAGTCTCTAGGGGAATGGCTACCGGCTCAAGATGCCTACCAGCAGGCATTGCAGCTCAACCCGCAGTATGTCGAGGCACACAATGGGCTGGGCACACTCTACGAGAAGCAGGGACAAGTCACGACGGCACTGCATCACTACCAGCAGGCGCTAGCTCTTCAGCCCGATTATCTGCCGGCTCTCGCCAATTTAGGCACCGTGCAGTTGCGGCTCGACCAACTTCCAGCCGCCGAATCTACCTATCGGTCTCTGCTCCAGCGAGATCCTGACTCGATGGTGGCCCTCGATAGCTTGGTCAAGCTGCGGTTGCGAACAGGCAATTGGACAGACCTATCTACCTGGACGGATCGGCTCCGGCAGCGAGTGCAGCAGGCGCTACAGCAGCAGGAGACCATGCGAGTATCACCACTAAACACCCTGTATCTTCCTTTCTCAGCGGCTGAACAGCAAGCTATTGCCGCATCCTATGCCCAGGAGATTCAGCGTCGTATGGCTGCCGTGCCGCCGTTGCCGCCCGCAGTGTCTGCATCGCCTCGGCCGTTGCGGTTGGGCTATGTCTCGGGAGACTTTCGCTGCCATGCAGTGGGGCAGTTGATTTTGCATCTGTTTGAGCTACACGACCGCCAGAATTTTGTGGTGTTTGCCTATTCGCTGGGGCCCGAGGATGGCAGCTCCGAGCGGCAGAAGCTGCGAGCCGACTGCGATGTCTTCCGCGATTTCCAGGGTTGGAGTCCGGCGGCTATGGCAACCCAAATTCGCCAGGACCAAATTGATATCTTGATTGATCTAACTGGCTACACCGACTATGCCTGTCCCGAGCTGTTTGCCTTGCGACCCGCTCCTGTGCAGGTCAACTACTTAGGCTATCCAGGAACGCTAGGAGCGGACTACATCGATTACATCATTACCGATGCAGTAATTACGCCGCCAGAGCTAGCAGGCTCTCTCAGCGAACGCTGTCTCTACCTGCCCCACACTTATCAACTCAATAGCTACCGCTACACCGATGCCCCACCTCTGCTCATGGCTGAGCAACAAGCCGAGCTGCGAGCCACCTACGAGCTGCCAACCAATGCAGTAATCTTCTGCTGTTTCAACAAAAGCCAGAAAATTGAGCCAATCATCTTTGCTGCCTGGATGCGGATTCTGTCGCAGGTGCCCAGCAGCGTCCTTTGGCTATTGAGCGACCGACCGGAAACCGCAACCCATCTGCGAGCCACAGCAGCGAGCCACGGCATCGACCCCCAGCGACTGATCTTTGCCCCTCGGCTGCCCAAAGCGGAGCACCTGCAGCGGCAAGCCTGTGCCGATCTGTTTCTCGACACGCTCTACTACAATGCCCATGTCACTGGTAGCGATGCCCTTTGGTCTGGCGTACCGCTGCTGACTGTATTGGGGCAAACCTTCGCCTCGCGGGTTGCGGCTAGCTTGCTGACTGCCGCCGGACTGCCGGAGCTGATTGCCCCCTCGCTCGCTGCCTACGAACAGCACGCAGTTTATCTGGCAACCCATCCCGCTGAGCTGCACGCCCTGCGGCAACGGCTGGCTGACCAGCGCTTGCACTGCCCGCTCTTCGACACCGAACGCACCGTGCGCCACCTAGAAGCCGGCTATCGTCTGATCTGGGAGCAGTACCTCGCGGGGGATTCTGCCTCGTCGCTACAGGTCCCTGTTCAGTCACTGGGGCAAGCCGCTGCTGCACCGACCCCTTCTCTGCACGGTCCTGTTCGCAGCTCCTCGACCCCTGTTGTGTCCGAACTACTGTCTTGTACAGCAGACGAAGGGTTTATCAACTGGCTCAGCCAAGCGGCAGGCTCGCTGCTGATTACGACTTACCAAGCGGGCAAAGTGCTGCTGGTGGGCTGGAATGGGCAGCAGGTCACTCTCTTAGCGCGGCAGTTCACCAAACCGATGGGGGTGGCACTGGCAGGCGATCGACTGGCACTGACGACGAAGCACGAGGTGCTGCTGTTTGCCAACGCTCGCCCTCTGGCAGCCAGCTACCTTGACGATCAGCCTGGTCGCTACGATGCCCTGTATCTACCGCGTTCCACGTATTTCACTGGAGACTTAAACTTCCACGACATTGCCTTTGGCGAGGCGGGGCTGTGGCTAGTAAACACGCGCTTTAGCTGCCTGGCTACCCTCAGTCCCGATTTCAGCTTTGTGCCACGCTGGCATCCCGCATTCATTTCGGAGCTGGCACCCGAGGACCGCTGTCATCTCAACGGCTTGGCGATGGTTGCCGGTCAGCCGAAGTATGTCACCGCGCTCGGAGAAACCGATACAGTCGGCGGCTGGCGAACTACCCAAGCTACCGGCGGTATTTTAATAGACGTAGACAGTGACGAGATTCTGCTGCGGGGGCTATCGATGCCGCACTCGCCGCGCTGGTATCGCGACCGTCTGTGGCTGCTGAATTCGGGCACCGGGGCCCTATGGCAGGTGAATCCTGCGACCGGCGAAACTCAGGAGGTTTGTGCGCTGCCCGGATTTGGGCGAGGTCTGAGTTTGGTGGGCAACCATGCGCTGGTGGGGTTATCGCAAATGCGCGAGCGACAGATTTTTGGTGCTTTACCGCTACAGGAGCGGTTTCCACGGCTAATCTGCGGTGTCGCGGTGGTCGATCTCAGCACAGGAGCGGTGGTCGGGCAGCTCGAATTTCCCAGCGGCTGCCAAGAGCTGTATGACGTGAAATTTCTGCCGGGTATCTACCGTCCCAGCCTGCTCAGCCCCAGTCAGCCCGCTAGTCGCGAAGCCTTCACTGCTCCCGAGTTTGCCTACTGGCTGCGTCCCTCGTCCCGGCTGGCGTAGCTGCGGCTCCCTTTGCTTCAGACGTTCCGGTGTCCTTCAAACGGTGGTGGATGGGGCGACGCCCTGCCCGGTTGACCGCGCCAAGAAATGCCCGATTAAATACAGTGAACCGCAGAGCACGACTGTTGCAGCACCAGCCTGGGTTGCCTGCATGGCTGCCTCTAGCGCCTCTAGCACGTCTGGAAACACTCCGCAGGCGGCGAGCTGAGGGCAAACCTGCTGCGCTAGATTTGCTAGGTTGGGCAGATCCACCGCCAGATGATCCGGCACCGGCACTAGCGCTAGACTATCTCCCGGACGCAACAGCGCCTGAAAGACATCCGCGTGATCTTTGTTGGCAATCATGCCGATCACCCAATAAATCGGCGGATAGATCGGCGGCGTGCTCAATGGTTTAGAACCTGGCTGAGCCATTTGACCGGCGTTGATCCCAGCATCAAGGTAATGGCGCAGGGTAGCCGCTCCTGCTGGATTGTGGGCCCCATCAATTAGCAGCGGTCGATTCTGCCAGGTAATCCACTGCAACCGCCCCTGCCACTGAGTTCTCGCCATGCCCTGCAGAATATGCGACTCCTCAATTGGCCAGCCCTGCTGCCGCAGCACCTGAATTGCCGCCATCGCCACCGCCGAATTGATGAGCTGGTGTGCCCCTAGCAGCGGTACCGGATAGCGGAGCGGCGGTATCGAGGAAAGAGTTGATCTGGGGTCTGCCTGCCACCCCTCCCACTCGGCCCAGCCATTGCCCACATCGCGGGCGGGTTGCACCCAAATTGCCGGACAGTCCAGCTCTTGTAGACGCTGTTCTAGCACCGCAGCGGCATCGGCAGGTTGAGGCGCAATCACTGCCGGGCAGTTCGGCTTCAAAATTCCCGCTTTTTCGCGACTGATGTCGGCTAAGGTGGGTCCTAACCGCTGCCAGTGCTCCCGGCTGAGGGAGGTAATCACGCTCACCAGTGGACGATCGCAGACATTTGTAGCGTCGAGGCGACCGCCCAGCCCGACCTCTATCACGGCTACATCCACCTGCTGCTGGGCAAAATACAGCCAGGCTGCGGCCGTAATCACCTCAAACTGAGTCGGCGACGGATAATTGGGACGGATGGCTGCCACCACCTGCTGCACCACCTCGTACAGCGCCAGTGGCTCGATCGGCTGCTGGTTCAGACAAATCCGCTCGCACCAGCTCACCAGATGCGGCGACGTATAGCGCCCGACGCGATAGCCTGCCTCACTCAAGATCGACGACAGGTAAGCGCAAACCGACCCCTTCCCATTGCTGCCGGCCACATGCACGATCGGTACAGCATGGTGGGGGTTGCCCAAATCCGCCAGCAGCCGCTCAATCCGCTCTAGCCCCAGCTCGACGCCGAAATGGGTAAAGCCATTGAGAATGCCCTCTACTGCTGCTAGGGCTTGGTTTTGAGTCAGAGGGGACAGACGAGAATCCAAAGAATCAGCAGAATCAGCCGCGTTCATTTCATGCCTCGATGCAATTTCCGACCGCAAGATCTTCTTTGTCCATTAGTCCTTTGTCCATTAGTCGTTTGAAATTGCATTCCTGAACGTCCGCATCGCTTTTAGCCAATCGGTTTCCCCCATGAGAACACAGCGAGAAAGGAGCGCAATGTTTAAATTCGCTAGTTCGGGAATCTGGCTTTTGTAAATTTGTGTGTACCCGTTTTCTCCCAACCGATGCAGGGTTAGCTCCTGCATAAAAACTTAACCGCACACCTGGGTGATCCTCCAAGCCCTTCTGAATATGCCTGAACTGCTCCCAGGTGCGATCGTAGTAGACAACTATCTGGTCTTCTGAGGATCGTGGTCTTTCAAGTGCCTGTGTCATGGCGTTAGCTGCGCTCCACGCGGTGCTTACTCCAAATGCTTTCCGTATTGATTGACCAGATGAATTGACTAGATTAGATATCTAGATCGGTGAGATTGAGGCGCGGACCATAGGTTTCGATGAACTCGCGGCGTGGAGCAACCCGGTCGCCCATCAGGACGGTGAAGATGCGGTCTGCTTCGGCGGCGTCTTCAATTTCGACCTGCTTCAGCGAGCGCGTTTCGGGATTCATGGTGGTATCCCAGAGCTGCTGCGGCATCATTTCCCCTAGACCCTTAAACCGCTGAATTTCGTACTTAGCGTTTTCAGGGAAACTGGCAATGATTTGGTCGCGCTCTCGGTCACTGTAGCAGTACTGGGCATTACGACCGCGTTCGATTTTGTAGAGTGGCGGACAGGCGATATAGACATAGCCTTGCTCCACCATCTGCCGCTGATAGCGATAGAAGAAAGTCAGCAGCAGCGTGCGGATATGGGCCCCGTCCACATCGGCATCGGTCATGATAATGATGCGGTGATAGCGCAACTGCGACGAGTCGAACTCTTCGCCCTTGATGCCCAGCCCCAGTGCCGTAATCAGCGCCTGAATTTCGGCGTTTTTGTAGATCTTGGCGTCGTCGGTTTTTTCGATGTTGAGGATTTTGCCTCGCAGCGGCAGAATTGCCTGAAAGCGCCGATCACGCCCTTGCTTAGCACTGCCGCCCGCCGAGTCACCTTCTACGATGAAAATTTCCGATTCCGAGGGGTCCCGCGAGCTGCAATCTGCCAGCTTTCCAGGCAGCGTCGAAGACTCTAGCACCGACTTACGCCGCACCAGTTCCCGTGCCCGTCGCGCCGCTTCCGCTGCATTAAACGCCTGAATCGCTTTTTCCAGAATTGCATCGGCAACAGTAGGGCGGAACTCCAGATATTCAGTTAACGCTTCGCCGACCACCGTATCGACAATGCCGCGCACTTCCGTGTTGCCGAGCTTGGTTTTAGTTTGCCCCTCAAACTCAGGATTCGGCACTTTCACAGAGATGACGCCCGTGAGGCCCTCGCGAATGTTCTCTCCGGCCAGGTTCGGCTCGTTCTCCTTCAGCTTGTTGCGCTTGCGAGCAATGCTGTTCATGGTGCGCGTCAGCACGGCTTTTAGCCCTTCTAGGTGGGTGCCGCCGTCGATCGTGCGAATGTTGTTGGCGAAGCCGAGCAAGTTATCGGTGTAGGCATCAACGCACCACTGTAGCGCTACCTCCACCTGCACGCCGTTGCGCTCGCCCTGAATGAAGATGATTTCATCGTGCAGCGGCTGCTTGTCTTTGTTCATGTACTCGACATACTCGCGGATGCCGCCAGCATAGTGGTAGACCTCTACCTTCGGCTCATTGCTTTTTAGCAGATCAAGACGCTGATCGATGAAGTGGATCTCGACGCCAGCATTCAAGTAGGCTAATTCCCGCAGGCGACCGGCCAGCGTTGCGTAGTCAAACTCGGTGCCGGTGGTAAAAATCTGATCGTCGGGCTTAAAGGCGACCGAGGTACCCGTGCGATCGTCCTTGCTAGGTTTGACAATCAGATCGGTAACGGGAACCCCCCGCTCGAAGCGCTGCGTATGCACCTTTTTGTCGCGATATACTGTGACTTCCACCCATTCCGAGAGGGCATTGACGACCGAAATACCGACACCATGCAGACCACCCGAAACCTTGTAGCCACCGCCGCCAAACTTACCCCCGGCATGCAGTACAGTCATCACCGTTTCGAGAGCTGATTTGCCGGTACTGGGGTGAATATCGGTGGGAATGCCGCGGCCATCGTCGGTGATGCTGGCGGAGCCATCGGGGTGGAGCGTAACATAGATATGCTTGCAGTACCCTGCGAGTGCCTCATCCACCGAGTTATCGACCACTTCATAAACGAGGTGATGGAGTCCGCGAGATCCGGTGCTGCCGATATACATTCCGGGTCGCATGCGTACGGGTTCTAACCCTTTGAGAACCTGGATCTGTTCCGCACCGTAATTTGTCGTCATGTATGAAGTGCTCCTGAAAGTGGTTTGAAGCCGTCTCGACCTCAGACTATCAAAACATACCAAAATTTTAACACAAAAGGGTCTGAGGCGATTTTGGGGCTATCTGAGGTGAAGTTTATCTGGGAGATCGATCAAATTAATACTAACTTTGACCTAATGATAGGTCAGCTTGGTAAAATCGAGGCTAATCTTGACCGAGGCATGATTGATAGTACTTATGTACTAAATTCTCCTGTTCCTATTTTAATTGTCATTTGCGGTCCTACGGCAACTGGGAAGTCGGGATTGGCGATGGCGCTGGCTGAAATCCTGCCCGGCGTCATTTTAAGCGCAGATTCGCGGCAGGTGTATCGCCAGTTTGATATTGGCACTGCTAAGCCTAGCCAAGCCGACCGGCAGCGAGTCCCCCATTTTCTGATCGACCTCTGCGATCCCCGAGAAACGCTTACCCTAGCCGACTACCAGCAGCAAGCCCAGGCTATCATTACTCAACTCCATGCTGCTCGGACTCTGCCCCTGCTCGTTGGGGGAACTGGACTCTACATTCGCGCCATCACTCGTGGCTTACAAATCCCTCGTGTTGCTCCTCAGCCCCAGCTGCGTCGTCAGCTTGCCGCCTTGGGGCAACCTTGGTGCTATACTCTACTGCAGCAAGTAGACGCTACTGCCGCTGCCAAAATTCACCCCAACGATACAGTCCGTACTCTGCGGGCGCTGGAAGTGTTTTATCTCAGCGGTAAGCCGATCTCGCAACAGCAAGGTGAGCAGCCACCTCCCTATCCAATTCTGCAAATTGGGCTAGACTGTCCCGATACGGCTGCCCTCGAACGACGGATTGCCCAACGCACAGCCGAGATGCTAGCGGCCGGCTTTGTCCGCGAAGTCGAGCAACTCTGCCAAACCTACGGTGCCGATTTGCCACTGCTCAACACCCTTGGCTATCAAGAAATCAAGCGCTATCTACAGGGGGAACTGTCCCTTGCCGCCGCCGAGGCAGAAATCGTGTTGCATACACGCCAGTTTGCCAAACAGCAGCGCACTTGGTTTCGCGCCGATCCGACAATCGAGTGGTTTGACGCCGATGCTCCGGATCTCGTCGCGCAGGTGAGGCAGCGCATCGAGGAATTTATCGCCTGCCCCACTCCGATTAAGGGCTAGCCTGCGATTTGGAGGTGCTGCGGCTCCACTTTCGCCGAATTGCCCGCAGAAAAATCCCCAGCGGCAAGCGGTAAAAGCCAAGCAGCGAACGCCCGATCAGTGCTCCATGCAGTAGCAATGCCAACCCTGCCCAAACCAGCGAAAACCTTGGCAATTCCCCCTCAGCCGACACCATATAGGCTGATACCCCGATCAGCATGGGCGGCAATAGCAAGAATGCCGCGGCACTCAGCCAGTAAAGCCACGAGAGCCGCCTGCCCTCCACATGCGCCCCCGTCCAATTTTTGCCGTTCCAATGCCAAGCGAGGGCGGGGGTACGATCAGCTAGCAGCAGCCGCTGCCGCTCAACATTAGTGGTGAAAATATGACGGCAAGTATCGCAAGCCATCGCCTCCATCAACGGCAACGCCTGAATTTGCCCCAATCGACACGCCGGACAAGGGTAAACGCTTTGAGTAGAAAATGGGGAATGCGACTGTGTTCTCGAAATAGAGCCTTGAACCGGAGGTTGAACAGCAGGTGTACCAGCCATGTCAATTACTGCAACAGTATTGGAACAATCATAATGGTGATGCTCCCTGCCGTGACTATGCAACAGCTATCCAACAACTCTCATTGAAATCAAGCATTGAAATCAAGGCGGGAAAAGCAGCACCAATCATGGAGTGAATGGAGTGATTCAGAATGATTCAGATGAATTAGCCAAATGGATAGAACGTCAAAACTGAGCCACCCCAGTTACGTTATTCTTCCAGATCCCATTCATCGGCGTCATCGTCTGTGTCTAGGCTGTAGATGGGTGCTCCCATGATGTCTTCTATTTCTTCTGTGGCTTCCGTTGGGGCCGGCAAGTCAAGTTCATGCTGGGAAAACCGCCCGCTGTCCTCTAGCCAGTTCAGCAGGGATTCTCTTGCTCGCGGAGGAATAACACGAGCGTGCTGGCTGAGGGATTCTTCATGAAGCGCAGGATTATTAAACGTTGCCATAGGTACTCATCGCTTAGCATTTTGTACCTTCATCTTAGCGTTTAGTTGTCGAACCGCCGGGTTTTTAGAATCCTCGAGAGTATCCAAGAGAATGGAAGCGCAGCAACCGGCATCTGCAAGTCAAGCGAGAACCAGAAGCGCCAATTGCCAGGACTGTAAACAGTGTGGGGAACGTTCCAGTGGGGTGCGTCTGTCCAAATTCGGCTGGAGATGGCTTTAGGTCCTGAGACATGCAGAAATTCTGTACATCATTCGCCCTTCCTAGCCTTATACTGAACGAAGTAGCCCTTCAAAAAAAGTTGATGCAACGAAATCAATGCAACAGAAGTTGATGACTGAATCAGCCATGCGAGCTGAGCCTTTAATTGCGGCAGGATTTCATGCGCTTGCAGAACCTTTGCGGTTGCAAATCCTAGATTTGCTGCGCAGCAATGAACTCTGCGTGTGTGACTTGTGTGCGGCCACCGACACCGCCCAGTCAAAGCTATCTTTTCATTTGAAAGTGCTGAAAGCAGCAGAACTCGTACGGTCGCGTCAGGAGGGACGTTGGATATACTACAGCCTCAACCTGCCGCAATTTGCTCGCCTAGAGCAGTACTTGGCGGAGTATCGTCGCTTCAGTCCCATTGTTCCGGCCCATCCTTGCCGAGACTAGCAGCACGTCATTGCAGTTAATCCTCGCAGTCAATTCTCAATTCTGTCAATTTTGTTAATTCTGCTATTCATGTATTCCTGATAGCTTGACATACCAAATTAGATTGATATAAATCTCATATCAGGATTTTTTAATGTAATGTGTGGAGTCCACCGCTTCAATCCTAGGTATTGGCTCCATGCTAAGGAGGCTTTATGGTGTTCCAATTTGAGAAAACTTCTGGCAAAGCGCTGAGAGTTCCCCTGTTTGCCGTTGCTACTGGGCTGCTTGTTGCGGCTTGTTCTCCCGCTCCGACCACGACTACGCAGCCAGGAACGACCGATTCTTCTCCGGTAGAACAGACCAATGCCCCTGCTGAATTGACTGGTGCTGCCGTTGCCACCCCCGAAGTGGAAGTAGATGGGTCGAGCACCGTGTTCCCGATCACGAATGCGGCGGCTGAAGAATTTCAGAAGGAGAATCCAGATGCGAAGGTCATAGTTGAGTTCTCGGGAACGACTGGGGGCTTCAGAAAATTCTGTGCGGGCGAAACCGATATCAGCAACGCTTCCCGTCCTATCTCATCGGAAGAGATTGTCACCTGCCGAGAAGCGGGGGTGCGATTCATTGAGCTTCCCATTGCCTTTGACGCGCTGACGGTGGTGGTACATCCCGAGAATACCTGGGCCCAGAGCCTGACAGTATCTGAACTGAAAAAAATGTGGGAACCCGCAGCTCAGGGCAAAATCACCAACTGGAACCAGATTCGTCCTGATTTTCCCAACCGTCCTCTGAAGCTCTACGGCGCGGGCACTGACTCTGGAACTTACGACTACTTTGCGGAAGTGATCACCGGTGGCTCTGACCTGCGTTCCGACTTCACGGCTAGTGAAGATGATGATGTGCTGGTGCAAGGTGTAGCCAATGACCCTGACGCGCTAGGATTTTTCGGCTTCTCCTACTTCGAGCGCAACCAAGACAAGCTGCGGGCCGTTGCCATTCTCGATGACAGCCAAGGTCGAGCCACCGAAGCCGTACTTCCATCCCGCGAAGCGGTAGAGAATGCGACCTATGTGCCGCTATCGCGTCCGCTTTTCGTCTATGTTAATGGACGGGCAGCGCAGCAAAATCCCAACCTGCGCGATTTTATGACATTCTACCTGACCAATGCCCAGCGGATCGTGGAGTCGGTGGATTACATTCCGATGCCGGGCGAAGCCTATGAAGTTGGCTCTGTTCACCTCTTCAAAGGGGAGTATGGTACGGCCTACGATGGCAAACCTCAGCCTTACCTAACGATTCGAGAAGTGCTGCAAAAGGAGCAGTCGCTGTAGCGCTCAATCATCCCAACCATTCAGTGATTCGCCGTCACCTGCAACTCAAGCAACCAGCGACTTAAACAAACGGAAAACGCGTAGAGGAATAATCAATGAGAAAATCCGGAGCAAGACCCGCAGCCGTACAGGCAGGAGGAAAACTGAGTGTCTTTGAACGATACTTAACCCTGTGGGTGTTCTTGTGCATCATTGCTGGCATTGTCCTAGGACGAGTATTTCCCGGAATTGCTGTTGCGCTTGATGCCATGAGTATCTATCAAGTGTCCATTCCAATTGCTATTTGCCTGTTCTTCATGATGTATCCCATCATGGTGAAGATTGATTTCTCGCAGGCAGCGCAGGCGGTTCGGGCACCAAAGCCTGTGATCTTAACGCTGATTGTGAACTGGTTGATTAAACCTTTCACGATGGTAGCCTTTGCGCAATTTTTCCTGGGATGGCTTTTTCGCCCTTGGATTACTGGTACAGAAATCATTCGAGGCACCGAAGTCGCATTAGCTGACTCCTACATCGCTGGCACCATTTTGCTGGGAATTGCTCCCTGCACCGCCATGGTACTGATGTGGGGGTATTTATCCTACAGCAACCAGGGACACACCTTGGTCATGGTGGCGGTGAATTCTTTGACCATGCTATTTCTCTATGCGCCGCTGGGACGTTGGTTACTAGCAGCCAATAATTTAGTTGTGCCGTGGCAGACCATTGTGTTGTCGGTCTTGATTTATGTGGGCTTGCCGCTGCTGGCTGGCATCTATTCGCGGCATTGGATTCTCAAACATAAGGGGCGAGCTTGGTTTGAGCGGCAGTTTCTGCATTACCTGACGCCGATTGCGATTACTGCAATGCTGATCACCTTGGTACTCCTGTTTGCGTTCAAAGGAGAGTTAATTGTCAATAATCCGCTGCATATTCTGTTGATTGCCGTACCCTTGTTTGTTCAAACCAATTTCATTTTTATCATGGGTTATGTAGCCGGACAGAAGATGCAGCTTGCCTACGAAGATGCAGCTCCGGCAGCCCTAATTGGTGCCAGCAATCACTTTGAAGTGGCAATTGCCACTGCAGTAACGCTATTTGGGTTGAACTCGGGGGCGGCCCTGGCCACCGTGGTCGGCGTATTGATTGAGGTGCCAGTAATGCTAATGCTGGTTGAATTTTGCAAGCGTACCGCATTCTGGTTTCCTCGGGAGCCAGAAAAAGCAACCTTGCCAGACCCGCGCTGCATTCCCAGTGGTTGGAATCAATAGGGACTGTGAGGCGTTCAAGAGCTTCAGAGGTTGCCAAACGTAGCCCGTTCTCAAACCGTAATGTCTGAAGCACTATTTTTAGACGACTGAATAGATACCGAGGAATTCAGACAATGAAAAAAGTCATGTTTGTTTGCAAGAAAAATTCGGCGCGATCGCAAATGGCAGAGGGATTTGCCAAAACCCTAGGCAAAGGACAAATTGAAGTCACTAGTTCCGGGCTAGAAGCCAGTCAGGTGCGCCCCGAGGCGATTGCTGCGATGAAAGACGTTGGTATTGACATCACAGACCAATACTCTAAGCCCCTCAGCGACTTCAACGCGGAAGATTTTGATGCGGTCATTTCCCTCTGCGGCTGTGGCGTCAACCTGCCTCCAGAATGGGTAATGCGGGAAGTGTTTGAAGATTGGCAACTCGATGACCCTGCTGAGCAGCCCGACATTTTTCCCCGCGTGCGGGATGAAATCAAAGTCCGGGTTGAGCAGTTGATTGCTTCCCTCAATGCATCGGCAACCGTAGGATAACGCCCAGCCGTTCGGTCCATAGGAATATTCAACCATGCAGGAGCAAACGACACAGCCCATCTCTGAGAACCTCTGGTGGGTCATTCCCGGCAAGTTGGCAGGGGTACGCAAACCAGACCCGGAAGAGATCCCCAAATTGCGGGCGGCGGGAATTGGAGCGATCGTCTCAGTCATGGATGATCCATCGAATCTGGATCAGTATCAGCAGGCGAATTTGCCCTATCGTTGGCTGCCGACCAAAGGCGGTACTGCCCCTACCCCAGAGCAACTTCAAGACTTGCAGTCCTTTGTGGATCAGCACCATCAGCTAGGTCGCGCCGTTGCGGTTCATTGTACGAGTGGCAACCGTCGCACCGGAACGATGCTGGCCGCCTACTTGATTCGGGCAGGGGCATCCTACGAGGAAGCGATGCAGACCATTCAGACTGCCAATCCCAACGCCGAGCTACGAGAGGCGCAAATGAGCTTTTTGCAGGACTTAGCGGCAGCCCAGTAGGGCAGTGAGCCTAGCCTCGGCTTATGCTTGCCATCACTGACTCGCCATAACTTGTGGATCTTCAGGGTTTAAGGTGAAGCAGCGAAAGTAAGATTTCCACGGGTTGCTCTCCCGCATGAGACTCAGGGGAAGCGGTCACGGCGATGGTCATCACGGCGAGCAGAGCGGTGATTAAAGCGCTGATGTTGCAAGAGGGCAATTTCATAGCAAGTATTCCAGCAGACAAGGAGCAGTCAGGAACGAATGTGGTCAGTCTAGTGGTCAGTCTAAAATTAGCGACTGATCAGCGTTCTATGCCTTATTGGTCCTGTAGCGGTTTTTCTGGCAGTTGCACAGCAGATAGTGCTTTCAGAGTTCTGCAAAGAATTGGTGAGGTGCAGAAGTCGTGCACTCTATTTGATTGAGATGAGGACCAGTTGGGTGAGGATGACCTAGATGCGACCGTTGAAGCCACAAGAATTGCAGATGCACAATCGACACCATTAAAGCTGATACAGCAGCTGATACAGTCGAGAAGATGCAAGCCCACAGAACAGCGACGCAATTGCCGTTGCGGACCTGATTCTGAATACGTTCTGAATACGTCCTGAATCGAGGAAAGATGGCAATTGCACTTGACAAATCTAGCCGTCATTCTGGCATGGGAGGGGCAGTCGGTACTCTATCGTCTCCGCAATCTTCATTGAAGCTGCCCATTGAAGCAGGTTTTCCTGAAGGCAAGATGAATTTCAACCGATCAGGTTCAGTCCTATTTAAGACCCCTAGACCCCTCAGTTCGGGAACCCGTACTCCTAAAGATAGACCTGTGGGTTGCACTTGTTCCCACGGTTGGTTAAATTAGCACTCAGGAGTCGAGAGTGCTAATCTTAAGACTCAAGGCTTTTTGTGATTCGCAGAGGCAGCGTCCCTAGAGCTGGGGGCTGTTTTCTGTTGAATATTCACTTGACCCCGTCTAGACCAAGTCTAAAGTTGCAAGCGAATCTGGAGAATTTAGTGTATGGCAGCTGTATCTCTAAGCGTTTCCACGGTTAAGCCTCTTGGAGATCGCGTGTTTGTCAAGGTCAGCGCGTCTGAAGAGAAGACCGCTGGTGGCATTCTGCTCCCCGATACCGCCAAAGAGAAGCCTCAAGTCGGCGAAGTGGCGGCAGTGGGCCCTGGCAAGCGCAGCGATGACGGTACTCGTCAAGAGATGGAAGTGAAAGTCGGCGACAAAGTCCTGTACTCCAAGTACGCTGGTACCGACATCAAGCTGGGCAGCGAAGAGTATGTTCTGCTGTCGGAAAAGGACATTTTGGCAATTGTGTCCTAATAATCCCGTCCTCAAGAGTAGCTGCTAAGAAGTAGCGCTGGACTGGGTAACCATAGTGCCAAACGGTATTTGCTGATGCCCACGCCGCTGCTCTTAGTGGTTTTCAACAGCTGATTCGACCCTAACTTATCGTTAACTGGATCAAGATTGAACTATGGCTAAGCGGATCATTTATAACGAGAATGCTCGTCGTGCTCTGGAAAAAGGCATTGACATCCTGGCAGAAGCGGTTGCCGTTACCCTAGGACCAAAGGGTCGCAACGTGGTGCTGGAGAAAAAATTTGGTGCTCCCCAAATCGTCAATGACGGTGTCACGATTGCCAAGGAAATCGAACTGGAAGATCACATCGAGAACACTGGTGTTTCCTTGATTCGGCAGGCAGCTTCCAAAACCAACGATGCCGCTGGAGACGGAACAACAACGGCTACTGTGCTAGCTCATGCCATGGTGAAGGAAGGTCTACGCAACGTCGCCGCCGGAGCCAACGCGATCTCACTGAAGCGTGGTATCGACAAAGCTGCCAACTACTTAGTCGGCAAAATTGCTGAGCACGCTCGCCCAGTGGAAGACTCCAAGGCGATTGCCCAAGTCGGCTCGATCTCGGCAGGCAACGACGATGAAGTAGGTGCCATGATCGCCGAAGCCATGGAAAAAGTTGGTCGTGAGGGCGTCATCTCCCTGGAAGAAGGCAAGTCCATGACCACCGAACTTGAGGTCACCGAGGGGATGCGCTTCGACAAAGGCTACATCTCTCCCTACTTCGCCACCGATACCGAGCGCATGGAAGCGGTTCTGGATGAGCCGTTCCTGCTCTTGACCGACAAGAAGATCACCCTGGTACAAGATCTGGTGCCGGTGCTGGAGCAAGTCGCTCGTGCCGGTCGGCCGCTGCTGATTATCGCTGAAGACATCGAGAAGGAAGCATTGGCGACGCTGGTGGTTAACCGTCTGCGGGGCGTGCTGAATGTGGCTGCGGTCAAGGCTCCTGGCTTTGGCGATCGTCGGAAAGCGATGCTGGAAGACATTGCCGTGCTAACGGGTGGTCAGGTGATCACCGAAGATGCTGGTCTGAAGCTGGATAACGTCAAGCTAGACATGCTAGGCAAAGCTCGCCGGGTGACCATCACCAAAGACACCACCACGATTGTGGCCGAAGGCAATGAGACAGCTGTGAAGGCTCGCTGCGAGCAGATCCGTCGTCAGATGGAAGAAACCGAATCGTCCTATGACAAGGAAAAACTGCAAGAGCGCTTGGCTAAGCTGTCGGGCGGAGTCGCGGTCGTGAAAGTTGGTGCAGCTACCGAGACCGAGATGAAGGACCGTAAGCTGCGTCTGGAAGATGCGATCAACGCGACCAAGGCAGCCGTTGAAGAAGGCATCGTTCCGGGTGGCGGCACAACGCTAGCTCATTTGGCCCCTGGTCTAGAAGAGTGGGCCAAGAGCACCCTCAGCGGCGAAGAGTTGATTGGTGCCATGATCGTGGCTCGCTCGCTGTCGGCTCCTCTGAAGCGGATTGCCGAGAACGCCGGTCAGAACGGTGCGGTCATCGCTGAGCGCGTCAAAGAGAAGGACTTCAACGTTGGCTACAACGCTGCTACCGATGAGTTCGTAGACATGTTCGAGGCGGGTATTGTAGACCCGGCGAAGGTGACTCGCTCGGCGCTGCAAAACGCTGCTTCGATTGCCGGCATGGTGCTAACCACTGAGTGCATCGTGGTTGATAAGCCCGAACCGAAGGAACCGGCTGGTGCAGGTGCGGGTGCGGGTATGGGCGGTGACTTCGACTACTAAGTCGCTGCTTAGACGTGGGGAACTGAGTTGATCACTAAGTCGATCTCAGTCTCCCGTCTCATCCCCTTCACTCACTTCACTCAATAGAGTCAAGTAGAGAGAGACGAAAGTAAGACGAAAGTAAATAGAGGCGCAGGCGGTATGATCCTGTGCCTCTTTATGTTGGTCTGTATGTTGACATTTGTGTTGACATCTTTACTTACAGCGGCTTCGCTATTGATTGGCTACAGCGTAACCGTGCTGAATAGCGATTTCAGACATTGGTCTGTATCTAGTGATTCCGGAAACCGCTGTAATAGCCTCTATGGCAAATCTCTGTGGCAAATTCTTTGCGCTCTACCTCTGATGAGCTAGCAGCGGGGTCTGCTGGGACTGCGGCTGCCCAGAACGCTGGCGAATCGTCTTCCCGGTCAACAGTTCCACCACATCCATGCCGTTGCTAATCACACCGGGAACGCTAGGATAACCCGCACTCGCTCCGACCAGCATCAGGTTGGGCAATTCGGTAGTGTAGCCGAGGCGGTTCAGCCCCACTTGGCGAGGCACGAGCTTAGCGCCGTAAATATTGCCCTGGGGTTGTCCCAGATAATGCTCACTGGTGGTAGGGGTGCCGTAGACCTTGAGGCGGGTGTAGGCATCGATATCGGGAATCAGATCACGGACGCTGGTCATGATCGATTGATACACTTCACGCTTTTTGGCCTTGTAGGCACGCAAATCGGTCTGGCGGAGTTGCTGGAACGGCTCGTATGGGCAAACCGTTGCCACCTCTAGCACATGATGTCCCTCGGGAGCCATACCCGGCTCGCTCGATTTCATCGTCGGGCAGGAGAGGAAGATCCAGGGATGTTCCAGATTGCCCATGAGCTGTTGCTGATAGGCCCGATTCAGATCGCCCGTGGGGTAATACCAGATATTCCAGTTGCCGATGCCATAGCGCTGCGGTTCAAAGCGGCTGTCTAGCCCAAGATAAATGTTGAAGGCACTGGCAGAATAGTCGTAGCTTGTCAAGCGGCGATACTCAGAGTCGCTGAGGGCATTGGGACGATGCATGAGCTGCACCGTTAGCTTAGGGTCAAGATCACTGATGTAGGCATGTTTGGCGTAATAAACTGTCCCGCCCGCCGTAACACTCTGCACCTGCCGCCGCTGCACTTCGATATGCTCAACTGGCGTCGAGTAGCGCACGATGCTGCCGCCAGCGGTAATCGCTTCCACAATCGTATCCACAAAATTCTGGAAGTGATGCTTGGGATAGTAGGCCCCTTCTGAATAATCCCAAACCAAAGAAGTATGGGTAATCAAGGCAATCTCGTTGGGTGGCAAGGCATAATCGCCGCTCTGCCCAGCTAACAGAGCCTGTAGTTTGGGCGATAGCCCGATGTGGTCATACAGCGTTTGCAGCGTCCAGTTGCGCTTGAGAAACAAATTCCAATACTTGGGCAGCTTCAGCCAGTCACTCCACTTCTGGTCATACCAGCGGACCTCCTGCACCAAACTCCGCAGGTCGTGATGGAGCTGTTGGATCTCGTCGCAGTAGCGCTGAATCGGCTCGGCTTCGTCGGGAAACGTGCTCAGCAACCGTGCCCGCAAAGTATCCCAGTTCAAAGGAATGGCGAAATCCACTTCAGGTGTAATCACCCGATCAATGCAGTTGGGATCCAGGGAGTTGAAGGCAACGTTGCGCTCGATGTACTGCAAAAATTGATCGATGGTTTGCCCGGCCCCACACTGGGAGATATAGTGCACATCCGCACAGAAGTGATAGTTGCCATAGGGGAAGGTATGGCAGCATCCTCCCGGCAGGTAATGTTGCTCCAGCACAATCACACGATAGCCCTGACGAGTCAGACAGGCGGCAGCCGAGAGACCTCCCAACCCTGCGCCTAGAACCACATAGTCATAGCTTTCCATACTGAGACTCCTGGTTATGCTCGTGAGTATTCCCGTTGGATGTCTGTTCAGCAGACTACCTAGCTTTACGGTAGAGAGTAAAGTTGAGGATTCTATGAGGATTTCACGAGGATTTCACGCTGAAACCGATTATCAGGAGATGATACGCTTTTGCCATGAAGGAATCGCTTCCTCAGTTTAGTGAGCCATTAGTGAGCAAGCATTGTGCTGGAGCGTGATCGTGCGCAGCGTAACTAGAGAAGTTTCAGGAGTTGGCAGCACAAACTGCCGTCCGCACTCCTGGCAGCGGAATCGAGATTTACCGTGGATGAGTATGTCCGTCAATGTTTCCAGAGGCTTTTGACTTTGAACTGGTATCGAGGTTAAACATTTGCTTAATCCTCGTTGAGGATGCGAAACTCACGTTCCCAAATCTGTTGTTGTTCTGGAGTTAAAATTTGGCTGATTGTTCGCAGATAAGCGGTCAACGATGGGTTTCGCCAATGCCAGATACAGTTGAATACTTTAGTTGCTGCCTAGAGCCACTATAGCTTTCAAGCTTTCAACGCGCAACGTGACTTGCACCCGCTGCTAGAATAACCGGTAGTTTGGCTACATTCCCTGACTGAAAACTCGTTGAGATGCCGTTCAGAGTTCTCTGCTTTTTGCCATGTCCACCATCTTGCTCATTACCGTTGGCGGTTCTCCTCAACCGATTATCACCGCGATTCAATCCCTCACTCCCGATCGCACCGTGTTCATTTGTTCCGATGGTGCTAGAGGTAGCGTTTCTCAGGTGATTGGCGAGGGAACGCCCTGCGAAATGCGGCGGGGAGCAGAGGTGGTGGAACGGTTGCCGAATTTGCCGACCCATTTGGGCCTGGGCGATCGCTTTCATCCAGACACCGATCTAGTGCGCCTGGACAATCCCGATGATTTGGCCGAGTGCTACGGACGCATTGCCGCCAAAATCAATGAAATCAAAACCACCGATCCCAATGCCCAGCTTCTGGCAGACTATACAGGCGGCACCAAAACCATGTCCCTGGCGCTGGGCATGGCGGCATTGGACTATGGCGTAACACTATACCTGACCACCAATGCCACCCGCGAAAATCTGATTCGGGTGGAGCGGGGCGAATCGACTGAACGGGCACCCACTACCCTGCTGACCGTGGAACGCACGCTCAACCAGGATCTGCCTCGGTTTTTGCAGGACTATAACTACAGCGGGGCGATCGCCACCCTGCAAACCCTGCTGCAATCCCTGGAACTGCCCCAGGATCAGAAACGCAAACTCCGGGAATGGTTGGATATTTACAAAGGTTTTGATGCTTGGGATCGGTTTGATCACCAAACGGCTTGGGATTTACTTTCCCTGCACATGAATCAGGTACAGTCTTACGGACTGGCGCTCAAGCGCGTCCTCAGCAGTCGCCAGGCGATTGACCCTACCTTTCAGCCAACCGAGACGATTCCTGGTCACGGCTACGAACTGGTGGAAGACCTGCTGCTCAATGCCCAGCGTCGTGCCCACCAGCAGCGCTATGACGATGCCGTTGGTCGGTTGTATCGAGCACTAGAGTTACTGGCGCAAATTCGCCTGCGGCAGACCTATGAGTTGCAAACGGGGGACATTGATCTGGAAAAGTTACCTGCCGAATTGCAGGAGAAGTACAGCGCTGAGCGCAATCCCCGCAACGGCAAAATTCAGCTTCCGTTGTGGAAAAGCTATCTCCTATTGAGCGAGTTGGCCAACGATCCCCTAGGGCAACGGTTTCAGGCACACGCCAAATCCCTGGAAAATGCGCTCCAGGTACGCAATTATTCCTTATTTGCCCACGGTTTTCAGCCCATAACGGAAAGCGACTACCGTCAGACCGGGCAGGTGATTCAAACTTTCATCGCAACCGCTTTAGATGCACTCATTCCCAGCAAAAAGCGCCATCCCCTGCCCCAGTTTCCAACTAGCTTGTGAATCGGGGGTCAAGCTTGAGTGTCTGCGGCTTTGCGGGCGAGTCTAGCGTAAGGTGCGGCAGCACATCAAGCCAGAAGAGGACAACGTTCGCTTTTACTGGATTCCAACGGATGCACTCCCCAGAGTGCTGACCCTGGGCAGCGGCCCACCCGAACCGCCCCCAGAGTTTTATATCATTTAACAATTGCCGGTCGTTTTTTGAGCCGACCTGGATTATGATGAGCCTATTGGCGATGACCGCCATAGGTCGGCTGAACCTTGAAAACCGCATGATTTCGTTGACCTATGGCGATGGCTTGCCCCATCAGGGTTTCAGCCATCAAAGTTTCCTGATTTTTGAGCCTTCGTGCCCTGATTTTCAGGTCAAGAATGACCTATGGAGATCGAGGGTACTGAACCTCTCAGCCTGTAAAGGTTCCAGAAGGCCACCCTTTCCCAACCACTTCCCCGCAAGGGGACGGAAACCTGCTGCTCATAAAGCTCTTGCGCTGAAACTCTAGCAACTTTCCCAACCACTTCCCCGCAAGGGGACGGAAACTACCTGTGTTCTGGGGACTATTGGGAGGCGGCGGGCCACGGCGCTTTCCCAACCACTTCCCCGCAAGGGGACGGAAACTAGACCGAAGTTATACGCTGTATTGAACATCCCAAAGCTGATGGATACTTTCCCAACCACTTCCCCGCAAGGGGACGGAAACCAAGCGTTCACTCGGAGGTGTATTGCCACAAGCACTATGCTGCTTTCCCAACCACTTCCCCGCAAGGGGACGGAAACCTTTGCATGTCCGCAAGCAGCAATCTGTTCGATCGCCTTTCCCAACCACTTCCCCGCAAGGGGACGGAAACCCTGTTATGGCATGGGTTACTCGAAAGTCTTTATCAGCTTTCCCAACCACTTCCCCGCAAGGGGACGGAAACAAGGTGTCTACCACATCCCTCTGTTCTAACAGAGGCTTTCCCAACCACTTCCCCGCAAGGGGACGGAAACACCATTGAGGATAGTGAAGTGGTTCATATGTACGAATGCTTTCCCAACCACTTCCCCGCAAGGGGACGGAAACTTGGTACACCGCTGCCCCGATGTACTCCAATATACGGGTGGAGACTTTCCCAACCACTTCCCCGCAAGGGGACGGAAACTCTCATTCAGCTTATCCACTACGTACTTAACCACACGGTCTTTCCCAACCACTTCCCCGCAAGGGGACGGAAACAGTCGAAGTTGTGCACAACGGCAGTTCGCGCACCTATCTTTCCCAACCACTTCCCCGCAAGGGGACGGAAACATATCCGCTGGAGTTGGTCGAAAGAGCGGCTGAGATTTTGCTTTCCCAACCACTTCCCCGCAAGGGGACGGAAACTGTCTAAGGGTAATAACACCACATACACTAATACCCCTTCTTTCCCAACCACTTCCCCGCAAGGGGACGGAAACCTCCTATACCGGTTGTAATTTGTGCTAACTGTGTTGCGGGGTCTTTCCCAACCACTTCCCCGCAAGGGGACGGAAACAAATACCCTTGTTGTTGTGTACCCAGCTCAGACTGATAACTTTCCCAACCACTTCCCCGCAAGGGGACGGAAACGGATAGCGGATGCAACCATTACCACTTTCCCATTATACATCACCTTTCCCAACCACTTCCCCGCAAGGGGACGGAAACATCAACCTCGTCAGAGACCCCCAGACGTATAGCTTGCTTCTTATACTTTCCCAACCACTTCCCCGCAAGGGGACGGAAACCTGGAGCCGCTAATACCTAAAAAGACCGCTCCGCAGGCGTCTTTCCCAACCACTTCCCCGCAAGGGGACGGAAACACCCATTGGTTGATTAGGTAATCTTCATCAACATTAGCTGCCTTTCCCAACCACTTCCCCGCAAGGGGACGGAAACCACAAAGTCAATGCTACCGTTAACCCCAGCGTACTCTACTTTCCCAACCACTTCCCCGCAAGGGGACGGAAACGCATCCATGGGTTCCTTAAAGGGTACCCAGTCATACCCTTTCCCAACCACTTCCCCGCAAGGGGACGGAAACTAAAAGAACAACCTGATTCCTTCGCTTAGTCGATTACTTAAAACTTTCCCAACCACTTCCCCGCAAGGGGACGGAAACTCTGGGTACTTCCGCATAGCTAAGGGAAGTGTTGCTGAAGGCTTTCCCAACTACTTCCCCGCAAGGGGACGGAAACAGGGCATACCAATGTACGTCAGAACCCGTGTTAAATCTTTCCCAACCACTTCCCCGCAAGGGGACGGAAACAGTAGAGGGCGACTGATCATATAATGTGTACCATACTGGTGACTTTCCCAACCACTTCCCCGCAAGGGGACGGAAACAAGTAGAGTAAGTTACCCCCAGCACTCATCAGTTGTATGCTTTCCCAACCACTTCCCCGCAAGGGGACGGAAACTACCAGTTCCTAGCCAACCAGAATGGGTTCCGTGCTAAGTTCTTTCCCAACCACTTCCCCGCAAGGGGACGGAAACGTATTCTGGCGAGGTGCTTTTGAGGAAATGCTTTGGTTCCTTAAGCTTTCCCAACCACTTCCCCGCAAGGGGACGGAAACTATAGTTAAATCATGACAGTTGCAGTTACTACACTCACTAATCTTTCCCAACCACTTCCCCGCAAGGGGACGGAAACGATAGTGCTTGCCTCGGGAAGGGATATCGTTCTAAGCTTTCCCAACCACTTCCCCGCAAGGGGACGGAAACAAGTTGCGGCGATGGACCATCGAGACCGCACCCCTTTCCCAACCACTTCCCCGCAAGGGGACGGAAACCCTCTTCGTATTCAGCATGACTTGACACCTACGCTAGGTGGGACTTTCCCAACCACTTCCCCGCAAGGGGACGGAAACCATATCCCTGGTTAGCTTGGGTACACCCCATGGTTGGTTGCTACTTTCCCAACCACTTCCCCGCAAGGGGACGGAAACCATCTTCCTGAGGAAAGTGGAAGGCAATGACATCCTCAGGGTACTTTCCCAACCACTTCCCCGCAAGGGGACGGAAACTGTTGAATACTTGGTTATCACTCAAACGTGTCACCACAAACTTTCCCAACCACTTCCCCGCAAGGGGACGGAAACAACTTGTTAGCCAATGCTTGACGGGTAGCACCGTTAATGTCTTTCCCAACCACTTCCCCGCAAGGGGACGGAAACCAACCATGCGATACGGTGTGGGAATTGGAGACGTGCGAACCCACTTTCCCAACCACTTCCCCGCAAGGGGACGGAAACCGGTACGCCGGGATAATCCACCCATAGTCGTCGCCGACTTTCCCAACCACTTCCCCGCAAGGGGACGGAAACACAACTTAGGTGTTACTCTCTCCAAAGCGGAGTTGGCACAGATGGCTTTCCCAACCACTTCCCCGCAAGGGGACGGAAACCGTGATGTTCATGGTAGTTACCTCGTGTGTGTGTGTGGGCTTTCCCAACCACTTCCCCGCAAGGGGACGGAAACTTCTCTGCCAGTTCCCGAGGAATAGTGTTCAAGAATTGGTTAAGCTTTCCCAACCACTTCCCCGCAAGGGGACGGAAACAATTAAGGCAACAGTCAGGGGCAGTTAGTTTTGATGGAACACTTTCCCAACCACTTCCCCGCAAGGGGACGGAAACTCAACAGGGGGTAACACCCACCACGGGTATAGCTGCAGGTATAGCTCTTTCCCAACCACTTCCCCGCAAGGGGACGGAAACCCCTCGGGCATTGGTTGTACCCTCGGGTCTTAAGTGGGAGAGGTCTTTCCCAACCACTTCCCCGCAAGGGGACGGAAACAACAAGCTCCCCACTTGTGTTTGTAAGTCGTGGAGAGCTTTCCCAACCACTTCCCCGCAAGGGGACGGAAACATCCTATGACCGTAATGAGAACTTGCTGTGGGTACAAACCTTTCCCAACCACTTCCCCGCAAGGGGACGGAAACTCAACTTGAGTAGTTACAAACAAAACTCGCTCGGCAAGGCGTACGCTTTCCCAACCACTTCCCCGCAAGGGGACGGAAACAAAGTTTTGCTGCCGTGCAATCCAGCTACGGATTTGCGCATCCTTTCCCAACCACTTCCCCGCAAGGGGACAGATAGTTTATTGTTGACGGATACTGAAAAAAACGCCCCAGTTGAGGGCGCTGCATTCATAGTAGTTCAGTGCTGAGGGCGATCGCCGCAACCGAAACACTTACAAGAATCGAGCAGGAATCGGATCTCCACTGGCAAGAATCACCGGAAAATGATGGGTGTTGGGAGCGTGCATGGCCTGAATGCCCAAGGTTGCTCGATTCAGTAGATCCGCCTCCGTAGGAATCACATGACCCTGACTGTCCAGAATCGAATGGTTAAAGTTAAAGCCATTCAGGTTAAACGCCATTACACTAACTGCCAGAGCCGCTGACCAGATACCGATCGTCGGTAGGGCGGCCATCAAGAAATGGATTGTCCGGCTGTTGCGGAACGCCAGTGGCGGGATCAATAACCGTCCCAGATAACCCACATGGCCTGCCATCAGGTTGTAGGTAGTTTCCTGTTGACCAAAACGGTAGCCCGTATTCACTGATTCCAGATCAGAGGTTGCCCGAATCAAGCTCGCAGTCACCAGAGAACCGTGAGTGGCACTCAGGAGTGCACCGCCAAAAACTCCCGCCACTCCAATCATGTGTAGAGGATGCATCAAAATATTATGGTCAGCTTGGAAAGCGAACATGAAGTGAAATGTACCTGAGATACCTAGAGGCAAGCCCTCAGAAAAACTGCCTTGCCCGATGGGGTACACCAGTAGAACGGCGATTGCCGCAGCGACAGGGGCTGAAAACGCAACCGCAATCCACGGACGCATTCCCAGACGATAGCTCAGTTCCCACTGCCGACCCATGTAAGCCACAATACCAATCAAAAAATGCAGCACAATTAGCTGATAAGGCCCACCGTTATAGAGCCATTCATCCACTGATGCCGCTTCCCAGATGGGATAGAAGTGCAGCCCGATCGCCGCAGAAGTAGGAATCACGGCAGCGGTAATTAAGTTGTTACCACTGAGCAAAGCTCCCTGAATCGGTTCACGAATGCCCTCCATATCAACGGGTGGAGCGGTAATGAATGCCAACAGGAAAACGATCGTTGCGACTAACAGAGTGGGAATCATCAACACACCAAACCAGCCGATGTATAGCCGACGATCCGGGCTGGTGATCCAATCACAAAACCGCTCCCAAATTCTGAAGATATCCAGAGACGGTCGCTGTTTAACAGAAATAGTCATAATCAAGCCTCCTGAAATGACGAGAGATGCATGATTAACTCCTAGAGAGCGATAGGAAGAAAAATGGAGAGTATTCCGATTGCACTCTAGCTGCATCGTCTTTCAGTCAGAGTAAACCTTTCTTCCAAAGGTTCTATACAGAATTGTAGAACGATGGCTTGATTATCAGACAGTTATTTAATGATTTTTTAGATGACGATGACCGTGTTTGAAGTCAGACCCCTCATGAGGGAATGCCTATGGAAAGCCGGGCTTCCTGGAGCTTTAGGAATTGATCAAAGCCAAAAAGCTTTCTATGCATAAAGTGGTGGTTGGAGCAGTATTCCTTATCGATACTTCTTTTGCGAAATTATTCACTGTTTGCCCACGGTTTTCAGCCCATTACGTAAAATGACTACCGTCAGACTGGGCAAGTGATCCAGACCTTCATCGCAACCGCTTTAGATGCACTCATTCCTGGCAAAAAGCGCCATCCCTTGCCCCAGTTTCCAACTAGCTTGTGAATCAGCTCTCAAACCTGAAGTTAGCTTTAGCCAGAAATGGAAGCTCAAGTGCTCGGCGAGTCATGCAGCCGACTTCTAATCCACTGACGAAAGGCTTGCACTGCACGATTGCGTCCTTCGATGCGGCTTTGCTCCAAATATTGAGAAATTGCCAGATGGAGTTGCCACCCCGGTAAGCTAGGGCTATCGGGCACTTCTACATAAACTCCATTTTGAAGCTGACAGAGGTGAATCTTGCCGTCCGCCCACTGCCAGAGTTCTGGAACGCCCAAAGCAGCATAGATTTCGGGGTGGGTGCGGGAAGGAATATCAATTTCTAGGGCCAGGTCTAGGGGTGGATCGACGGTCAGATCTAATCGTTTTTTTCCACGAATAGCAGGCTCGTTTTGAATATAAAAACATTGATCTGGCTCGATGCCTTTTAGCATCAACGGATTCTTAAAAGTAGTTGAACCCAGGGTGCGAAGTTCGATATCTAGTTCCTCTAGAAAACACTTCAGTAAATCGCTAATAACTTCCTTATCGTCTTCATGTTCAGGAAGCGGAGCCATGATTTCAAGGAGACCCTTGTTAAAGGCGATGCGGGTGCTGCGGTGTTCTCCGAGTTCCTTCAGAATGGCTTCAAACTCATCCCAGCTAACGTTATGCAGCAGAACACGCTGTCCAGAGGGAATATCGAGCTGCTGAAGATGAATTGTGACCATTGGGATTTGTCTGGGAGTCTTTGCAGAAAATGATTGCTTCTATCCTAACGACTTTAGTTTATCTAGGAAGTGAATAAGGCTCAGGATTTAGTTTCTGCGGCTTTGCGGGCGAGTTTGGCGTAGGTTTTAGTGGTTTCGTAGCGCAGCCCCAAATCTTCGGCGATGTCTTGCAAGGATTCACCTAGTTCGCGCCGAGCCAAGATGGTGGCCCAGGTTTCGGCAATGGCGATCGCCCTTTCTCCCCCTGTGCGCTTGCGTTGGGCGAGGAACTGTTCAGTCAGGTCTGCAATGCGCTGAGCCAGCAGGTCTTGGCGGGTGGGCTGGGGAGGGGTAACGGGTGCAGCCGACCAGCCGAGGCGAGTTTGGCCCAGTCCGAAGGGGGTTTTGTGGCCCGTGCCGCAGTAGGGCGCATACCTGCCCAGGGCCATAAATAGCCGCACATACTCTGCATCCTCGAGGGCTGTCTTACTCAGCCCCAGTTCAATCGCCCCTGTGAATCCCGTGACCGATCCCCGCTTACCGGCAACCGTTTTGACAGATTGCAGGTGATGGCGCGTGATGAGCACCGATTCATCAATCCAGTCCAAGAAATCTTCTTGGTCATACTCTATGCCCGAAAAGTCGTTCCAGCGGCGCAGGTAGCTATGGAATAGGTTTGTGGGAACGGGCAGCGGAAAGTGGTGTTTGTGGCGGCGGAAACTGGTGGGCGAGAGGAAGGAGAAGGCGATCGCCGGATTGTCGGGAATAGGCTCGTCAAACAGCTTCTGGTAAGTTGTGGCAGGATGGCTGGGAGGGGTGAGGCCCCAATCCACGATTTGCAGGGGTGCACCCCGCAACTCCACGGTTGCCGGGGGATGTTGCAACCAATCCATGAGCCAGACCACCACCGGCTGAGAGAGTGCCGTAATGGTCCAGCCATAGCGTTTGCCAGCGCTAAGTTTGGGACTGCCGCCCGGCGCAATGTCGATGCCCTGCAACCCAGAGATGGTAAAGGGCTTCTCAGACTCGCCATCGTGTAGGTAGGCAGACAGGTCGGGGTTCCTCTGCCGCACTTGATCGAGTAACCAGGCGTGCAGCCCAATCGTGTATTGAGGATAGAGCGTACTCTCTTGCTGGGGCTGGAGTTGCAGCGTTAGCCCCACCAGTTGGGTATCAGCAGGAAAAATGGAACTCTGGGTTTGTTTGGGCTGGCGGGCGCGAGTGCGAGGCATAGGAAAGGGATAGCACAGGGATGATGGTGCTTCAGCAGAGTGTTTAGTGTGTCAGTCCCGTCAATATTTTATGCCTATTTTAGTCCCCCTTTGGGGATTTAGGATCAGGTTTACCCTTCTTACTAACCTTCTTACTAATAGGTCTGCCGGTTTGGGGTATTGCACCTAGTGGAGCAATGGCTATCGGTGGGCATACTGACACGAGAAGGGGTGTACTTTCCCCAGCAGGGCATCCCCCAGAGGGCCGTGATTTCGCCCCTGCTGGCCAATGTCTACCTGGATGACTTTGATGAGGCGATCGATGGCACCAAGCTGAAGTTGGTGCGCTACGCCGACGATTTTGGGGTGCTGGGACGCAAACAGCAGCACGTTCAAGCCGCTAGGGAGCAAGTGTCGCAGCTTTTGGGGGAGATGGGACTAGTCTTGCACCCCCAAAAAACGAGCCTGACCAGCTTCGAGCGGGGGTTTCAGTTTTTGGGCCATGTGTTTAGCGGTGATCTGGTGCTGCCGATGAAAAAGGTGACAGACCCCAAACCCCCGGATGAAACCAACATCCGCTTGGGATCAGACCTGCGCCTTGTTCACACCGACGCGCCAGCGCAGAACACGCAGATGGAGCAGGCGCTGCTGGCGGCGCTCAAGGCATCACAACAGCCTATACCGCCACCCTTATTTGTGGTGCTGGGCTATCGGGTGCGCGAACCTGAACGAGTTGAAATCACATCAAGCGAAACAATTTGGAGGACGGGTATGTCAACGCTGTATCTGGTGCACCAGGGCACCACGGTCAAAAAAGAGCAGAGCCGCTATGTGCTCAAGCTGCCCAAGGAGGCGGCACTCGAAATTCCGGTGCGAGAGGTGGAGCGGGTGCTGGTGTTTGGCAATATTCAGCTCACCGCGGCAGTGATTGCTGAATGTCTGGAAAACCAGGTGCCGGTGGTGTTTATGTCCCAGCTAGGAGACTACAGGGGCCACCTGTGGAGTGCAGAGTACAACGACATCGGCACAGAACTGGTGCAGTATCAGCATCAGGGGAATGAGGGCTTTAAGCTGGCCACGGCTCGCGCCATTGTGGCGGGAAAGCTGACCAATTCGCGCCAGCTCTTGCTGCGGCTCAACCGCAAGCGCCAGCTTCCAGAGGTGGCTGAGGCAATTGCGACGCTGGCAGAGTTGCTAGAGTCTAGCCTTCAGGCCGACAACCTCAATGCTCTACGGGGCTATGAGGGGCTGGCAGCAGCCAAGTATTTTCGTGCCCTGGGGGCGCTGATTGTCAACCCGGCCTTCACGTTTACTGAGCGCAACCGTCGCCCACCCAAAGACCCGGTCAACTCGCTGCTCAGCTTTGGCTACACGCTGCTGTTTAACAACGTCTTGAGTCTGCTGCTGGCGGAGGGGCTAAATCCCTACCTGGGCAACCTGCACGGGTCAGAGAAAAAGCAAACGTTTCTGGCCTTTGATCTGGTGGAGGAGTTTCGATCGCCCGTGGTGGATAGCCTGGTGATGCGGCTGATTAACCAGAAGTTTTTGAAGCCCACCGATTTCACCTGGCCCAATGCCGAGGGTGGCATCTACCTTAACGACGCTGCCCGCCGTCCCTTCCTCAAGCAGTTTGAAGAGCGCCTATCGCTAAAGGTGTCTCACCCCGATGTGGCAGAGCCAGTCTCCTACCGGCGGGTGATGCAGCTCCAGGTGCAGCGCTACAAGCGGGCGTTGCTGGAGGGGGTGCCCTACGAAGCGTTTCGCAAGGTGAACTAATGCTAATACTAGTGGTCTACGATATTCCCGACAACAGGCGGCGTGCAAAACTAGCGACGTTTCTGGAGGGCTATGGGCGGCGCGTGCAAAAGAGCGTATTTGAGTGCTTTTTGCCCCTGGCGGAGATGAAAACCCTCCAGCAGAAGGTGCAGCGGCGCATCAAGCCAGAAGAGGACAACGTCCGCTTTTACTGGATTCCAGCGGATGCACTCCCCAAAGTGCTGACCCTGGGCAGCGGCCCACCCGAACCGCCCCCAGAGTTTTATATCATTTAACAATTGCCGGTCGTTTTTTGAGCCGACCTGGATTATGATGAGCCTATTGGCGATGACCGCCATAGGTCGGCTGAACCTTGAAAACCGCATGATTTCGTTGACCTATGGCGATGGCTTGCCCCATCAGGGTTTCAGCCATCAAAGTTTCCTGATTTTTGAGCCTTCGTGCCCTGATTTTCAGGTCAAGAATGACCTATGGAGATCGAGGGTACTGAACCTCTCAGCCTGTAAAGGTTCCAGAAGGCCACCCTTTCCCAACCACTTCCCCGCAAGGGGACGGAAACACGAAACTGGCTGGGTCCGCTATCAAGGACAGCTGGTCCTACTTTCCCAACCACTTCCCCGCAAGGGGACGGAAACTGAATGGAAACCTCACGTTAGGGAGGTTAACTGGTCTTTCCCAACCACTTCCCCGCAAGGGGACGGAAACTCCGCCTAGTGGCGCACACGGTGTTGCCCGCTTTGATGCAGAACTTTCCCAACCACTTCCCCGCAAGGGGACGGAAACTCCAGTAGCAGTTCCTGTTTAAGTTGCATAGGGTTGTCCTTTCCCAACCACTTCCCCGCAAGGGGACGGAAACACGCAGGTTTTTAAGACTGTTGGGGTGCATTGACGATCTCCTTTCCCAACCACTTCCCCGCAAGGGGACGGAAACTGTTACCACTCCGTACAAGCGGTACCGTACGTGTGCTTTCCCAACCACTTCCCCGCAAGGGGACGGAAACTCGCGGCAATCTGCGCCTGAATCTGCTGGTTTTCCAGCTCCAAGGCTTTCCCAACCACTTCCCCGCAAGGGGACGGAAACCTTCTAGAAGGTCCAGAACCGCTAGCGGCAGACGAAGGGTCAGCAGCTTTCCCAACCACTTCCCCGCAAGGGGACGGAAACTGGTAAGAGTGTTGTCACTATATTCCGGGTGGGTAACTTTCCCAACCACTTCCCCGCAAGGGGACGGAAACTTGGGTAGTGGTGTCTAACCCAGTTAACGTAGTAGCACCAACTTTCCCAACCACTTCCCCGCAAGGGGACGGAAACTAATTCGATCCGGTGTTTTAGCGGTAGGCGTCTCACTGACTTTCCCAACCACTTCCCCGCAAGGGGACGGAAACCCGTTTGGGGTGGTCAGGGTTTTTAACACCACGTACCTTCTTTCCCAACCACTTCCCCGCAAGGGGACGGAAACATGGTGCAATTCCTTATTTCAACATTAGCGCTGTTGACTTTCCCAACCACTTCCCCGCAAGGGGACGGAAACTTTTTACGGACACACTGCTGGGTAGGTCCTCATGAGTTACTTTCCCAACCACTTCCCCGCAAGGGGACGGAAACTGTACACTGTATCGTGTTATGGGTGCTAAGTCAGGGTCAACTTTCCCAACCACTTCCCCGCAAGGGGACGGAAACCTGCTGATCTCCAGAGAGAAATCTGCAAAGAGATACCTCTTTCCCAACCACTTCCCCGCAAGGGGACGGAAACAAATTCGCGGGCGCACAGGACCCGAATTTTGCGTCGCAACTTTCCCAACCACTTCCCCGCAAGGGGACGGAAACTGCAACCCGCTGCGCCCCCCACCCCTGGGTCAAGCCCACTTTCCCAACCACTTCCCCGCAAGGGGACGGAAACCGGACGCAACTGCCTCGCTCAAGAGCTGCACAATCAACTTTCCCAACCACTTCCCCGCAAGGGGACGGAAACTATTTAGGATTCCGAGCGCCGAACACCGGCAAGACCGTGCTGGCTTTCCCAACCACTTCCCCGCAAGGGGACGGAAACGGTCATCCGTTCCAGTGATACAGAGAGTGGTCTGTACTTTCCCAACCACTTCCCCGCAAGGGGACGGAAACATTACGTGACTAGTGTCGTAGTATATCGCCTCTACAGCTTTCCCAACCACTTCCCCGCAAGGGGACGGAAACTAATGCTACGGGGTCAAAGAGGGTGAAGTCAACAGAGAGTTGCTTTCCCAACCACTTCCCCGCAAGGGGACGGAAACCGAACACCTAAAGAAACAACAACGGGTTAGTGGACACTTTCCCAACCACTTCCCCGCAAGGGGACGGAAACGGAAGAGGCAGCTGAGACATAGTGTAACCATGGAGCAAATCCTTTCCCAACCACTTCCCCGCAAGGGGACGGAAACCTGCTGATCTCCAGAGAGAAATCTGCAAAGAGATACCTCTTTCCCAACCACTTCCCCGCAAGGGGACGGAAACAAATTCGCGGGCGCACAGGACCCGAATTTTGCGTCGCAACTTTCCCAACCACTTCCCCGCAAGGGGACGGAAACTGCAACCCGCTGCGCCCCCCACCCCTGGGTCAAGCCCACTTTCCCAACCACTTCCCCGCAAGGGGACGGAAACCGGACGCAACTGCCTCGCTCAAGAGCTGCACAATCAACTTTCCCAACCACTTCCCCGCAAGGGGACGGAAACTATTTAGGATTCCGAGCGCCGAACACCGGCAAGACCGTGCTGGCTTTCCCAACCACTTCCCCGCAAGGGGACGGAAACGGTCATCCGTTCCAGTGATACAGAGAGTGGTCTGTACTTTCCCAACCACTTCCCCGCAAGGGGACGGAAACTATACTCTGCCATAATTGCCTCAATCTCCGCAGCCTGTTTCCCAACCACTTCCCCGCAAGGGGACGGAAACCAAATGAAACCATATCTGCGTTGATGAGTTATCATCTCCTTTCCCAACCACTTCCCCGCAAGGGGACGGAAACAGTTCACTGGGATCGGAGCCTTCGCAGTACTCTACGAAGAAACTTTCCCAACCACTTCCCCGCAAGGGGACGGAAACAATATGGTTTGAGGTTGAACGATCGCTTGCATCAGTCCGACTTTCCCAACCACTTCCCCGCAAGGGGACGGAAACTAGTAGATCATGTTCAGATAGAACAACAATCCGATAAATGTCTTTCCCAACCACTTCCCCGCAAGGGGACGGAAACCAAATGAAACCATATCTGCGTTGATGAGTTATCATCTCCTTTCCCAACCACTTCCCCGCAAGGGGACGGAAACAGTTCACTGGGATCGGAGCCTTCGCAGTACTCTACGAAGAAACTTTCCCAACCACTTCCCCGCAAGGGGACGGAAACAATATGGTTTGAGGTTGAACGATCGCTTGCATCAGTCCGACTTTCCCAACCACTTCCCCGCAAGGGGACGGAAACCAGCGACCGTAAGGACACTCACCACGAACAGCAGACTTTGCTTTCCCAACCACTTCCCCGCAAGGGGACGGAAACATTTACTCCAGTATGAACGTTTGTAGTTTTGTCGAGATGCCTTTCCCAACCACTTCCCCGCAAGGGGACGGAAACTACGGATTTGCGCATCACGTGCATCCCATGCGGCGAGGCTTTCCCAACCACTTCCCCGCAAGGGGACGGAAACACGTAGCAACAAAGGAAATAACCACCAACTGTGGCAAACATGAAACTTTCCCAACCACTTCCCCGCAAGGGGACGGAAACAACTGAGCGGCGATTTCCTCTTGGCTCTTCTGTCCTAGACTTTCCCAACCACTTCCCCGCAAGGGGACGGAAACAACGTTAGGGTGGCTGCGACCCTAGTACAGCAGCGCAAAGCTTTCCCAACCACTTCCCCGCAAGGGGACGGAAACTTTGACTGGAAAGGATTTCGCAGACATGCCTGGAACGATGTCTTTCCCAACCACTTCCCCGCAAGGGGACGGAAACTCTTTTACAATCGGTGTCAGAAATTGAGCGTCAATAGAAACAGCTTTCCCAACCACTTCCCCGCAAGGGGACGGAAACAATTCTCGCCGTGCGCAGCATTCAGGACGTCCAGCTTTCCCAACCACTTCCCCGCAAGGGGACGGAAACGAGAAGAACCAACCCAGAGCTGCACCTACCAGAGCTTTCCCAACCACTTCCCCGCAAGGGGACGGAAACAAACACTGCACGTGCCACATCCAATGGATTACCCGTAGTTACGTCTTTCCCAACCACTTCCCCGCAAGCGATCGAATGTGATGAAGTCAAATGGGTCACTTTGGCAGAATTAAGTCAGTATCCATTCCCGAAAGCCAATCTTAAGAACATCTGAGTTTGGCAAGTTGGCAGTAACGATACCTGATACGGGTTTTGAAGCAGTCTACCACCTCGAACTTTCATAAATGATTTGGGAATGATTTGGGATGGCTATATTACTTTGATAATTGTTCCTTACGGATAAAACATTTCACGCATTAGCTGCCCAAATAATTGAAACATCGCTGTACTGCCTGAATGTTGCATCAGCACTGACAACCGTCATATCTTCCAACTGCGCCTGTGCAATCAACATTCTGTCAAACGGATCCCGGTGATGCAACGGTAAAGCAGCCGCGCGTAAGGCGTGAGTTGCTGTGATTTCTAGCGATCTCACACCTAACTGACCCATACGTCTAGAAATGTAGCCATCTGGGGGTTCTGGTAATGGTAGCTTTCCGAGCGCAACTTTGATACCGATTTCCCAGATGCTAGCGACCGAGAACCACAATTCGTTTGTTTATCGGCAATGTGTGGTATTACCTCCTCGCTTAACCGGTCTGGCTGGGCAAACCACCATAACCAGCATTGGGTATCCAACAAGAGCTTCACTCTTCGCCGCCCTCAAAGGCAACCAAGATCTCCTCCGGTAAAGGAGCATCAAAGTCATCTGGTATGGTAAATCGACCTCGATCCAGCCCTAAACTAGCTCGTCGATTGGATGAAGGGTGAAACGGAACGAGCTTTGCAACTGGGATACCTCGGTTTGAAATAATAATTTCTTCTCCACGTTCTACACGGGACAACAAGCGTGAGAGATTTGTTTTAGCTTGATGGATATTTACAGTCTCTATGATTCTAAAAGACTTAGTTTATGAACTAAGTCTAGTTTAATTGTGGTTTCATTGTGGCAATTCTACAAGGTTAGATTGGCTTAGAATCCTGAGGTTAGATTGGCTTAGAGTCCTGAGCAGCTGGCAAGCAACGCGGCATAATACGCGCGGGAGTGGACGGTTGAAAGATACTGGTCATGATACCGAGGTTATCTGCCGCCGCTCAGCCGTTAGGCATCTTGCTGCCGCCCATTGGAAAGTCGCCATCCACTGCTCCATCACCCCTGTTTTTGAGTTCAACTCATCTAAACCTCATCCAACAGAACTGTCTCCCAAAACTGCGTTGGTGCAGACGAAAATAACCTCAATACTGAGGTTATTAATGAAAGGACTGGACTGTGCCGACATAGCCTGAATGGCAGCAGTGATGCAAGAAGGGTGCCAGAGGCTGTTTTGCGGCTAGCTCGCAGATAGAACTGCTATGCTGGTTGCCCAACCCATCTATGTCAAACCCTTGATTTTCCGTGAAAGCCAAATTTCTCTGGTAGGGCTGGTTAAGGCTTTTGGCTCATCAAGTTACCCCCAACAAGCTTTTCAGTTTAGATAGCAGAGTGCTTACAGAGCAAGGCTTTGAGGTGCTTGTGTTAGCTAGTCAGACTGCTATAAGGAGCAATTGGTCTACCGGAGCAGATGCATCCACTTCCCCATTCGCCTGAACCCAAGTCATCTGCCGATCCGGATGCCCTTGGACATTAGTCCTTTTGCAATTGAAAGGGGTTTTTGCCAATCCCTAACTCTTCTTGGCTGTGCTGGAGTTGTTCCCAAAGCAATTCGATCTGCCGGAAGGCTTCTTCGGGAGAGAGCTTGCCGTTGGTTTGCAGCCCACAAATTAAGCTAACTCGCTGGGAAAACTCTTGAAGGTTGCTGTTGAAAACCACGTTTTCGGGGTTCACTGAACCTCGATATCGGCTGTAGGGATAGAGGAAATCAGAGGGACGGACCATCGGCTTCTCTCCTAGAAAGCGAGTTTGTCACAGGAAAATATCATTTTGGGGCAAGATTTAACCTTTTAATAACCTTATCTTAACCTTAGATCTGGGGAATGGAAACGAAGATTGCTCTGGGAGCATCATAAGGATCGCTTTATGGCAAAATGCATTCAATTTCTGCTTCTCTCAGTTAGCTTGATTGAGGAAATAGCAGCCGGCGGAACGCTAGCAGACCGTGCGGCAACCTTATCCCAATGACCACACTTTGGAGTCACATCCATATTGAGCCGCTGGGCGGAGGCATGCTGACGCAAGTCATCCGGTAACAAAGGGGAAGCCTGCCGTGACGGTAGAACTGAGAAGCCTAGGAGCGAGTCCAACGAGGTAAACGCGATTCCTAGTTTGAGATTTATGCAATCAACTAAGCCCCTACTGAGAACCTAGAACTACCGCTAGGTCCTAACTATATAAGAAGCTCGATAAGAAGCTCGGCAAGGAGGCGACATCGCCCGGTACAATGATTAGGCCTGCCTTGAAGCGATGCCTCTTTTCTGCTATGTCAGCAACCCCTATCCTTTACGAAGGAAAAGCAAAAATCCTCTACCCGACGACCGATCCTGATATTCTCCTGACCCACTTTAAGGATGATGCCACTGCCTTTAATGCTCAAAAACGAGGCAACATTGTGGGCAAAGGAGAGATGAATTGCGCTATTTCTAGCCATTTGTTTCAGCTACTAGAAGCTCAAGGCATTGCAACACATTGGATTGATCGTCCGGCTCCCAATCAGATGCGAGTTCGGGCTGTTAAGATTTTGCCGCTTGAGGTGGTGGTCAGGAACATTGCAGCAGGGAGTTTGTGTCAACAAACAGGTCTTGCTTTGGGAACTATTTTGAAACAGCCTCTGGTGGAGTTTTATTACAAAAACGACGCGCTAGGAGATCCCTTATTGACACTGGATCGCCTGCTGCTACTGGAATTAGCGACTCCTGAGCAGGTAGAGCAACTGCGCTCGCAGGCGTTACGGATTAACCGTATCCTGACGGATTTCTTCCAAAAATGTGGCATTACCTTGGTAGATTTCAAGCTGGAGTTTGGTTTGGATGCTCAACAGAACCTGCTATTGGCAGACGAAATTAGCCCGGATACCTGTCGCTTGTGGAATCAGGCAGATGCGGATCCAACGGCGCGAGTTCTTGACAAAGATCGGTTCCGTCATGATTTAGGAAATGTTGAGGCTGCCTATCGCAACGTGCTAGAACGAGTTCTGGCACAGCCCGTTTAAATCTTGGGGCAAGCAATGCTGTAAAATTGCTCCGTTGCTTTTTTACATTTGCCTAAAGTTTATAGAGTTTTCTGACATTGCTAGTGCCGGTTTCGTCAGGATCGCCTGACTCAGGGCTGCAAACCGTTCTGCTGTGCAACTGCAATTACTTAATGATCGTCTGGTGTGTGGAAGTGCCAAACAGTCTAGAAACTATGCGCTTTTCTCCGGTTTTGTTTGCAGCATTAACAGCGGCTGCGACGTTGGGTATGGCTCAGCCGACCCAAGCTCAGTCGCTGGATGCGGTTGATTCTAGCTCTGATTCCCTTGAGCTTTCAGAGCAGTTGTCCCTTGATCAACCTCCTGATCAGTTTGATCAGGATGACTCTGCTCCAACGGAGCTTCTAGCGGATGCGGCAGCGAGTGAATGGGTCAGTGAATCGTCGGTTGATGCTCTCAATCCTCTGGAGTGGAGCCCATTCAGCTCAACGGAAGCAATGCTCGATCCGGCAGCCCCTAGACTGGAGCTAGCTCAAGATACTCCTGAACCAACGCCCTCTGAGGTGCCGCTCAGCCCGGAGACTGCCCCGGAACCGGCCGACGAAGCTGCGCCTTTGCCCGAGGAGCCACCAGAAACTGCCCCGGAACCAGTCGAGCCGCCTCCCGTTGACTCCCCGCAAGAGCCAACCCCTGCTCCACCTCCTCAGCCACAGCCCGAAGCTACACCGCCGGTTGAGCCGCGAGTGTTGGTGGCGGAAGTTGTGGTTACCGGAGCAGAGGGCGAACTGGCAGACGAAGTCTATCGGGTGATTCGTACGCGACCAGGACGGACCACCACGCGCTCTCAGCTTCAGGAAGATATCAACGCCATTTTTGGAACGGGCTTCTTTTCAAATGTGCAGGCAATTCCAGAAGATACACCGCTAGGTGTGCGCGTTACCTTTGCGGTGCAACCCAATCCGGTGCTGCAATCGGTACGGCTAGAGGGCAGTGTGCTGGAAACCATCCAAGTGGATGGTGAAGAGGTGCCGCTGCAAGACGCCGTTGACCAAATTTTTGCGCCTCAATACGGGCAGGTGGCGAACCTGCGGGGGTTGCAGGCCGGCATTGAGCAGTTAAATCAGCTGTATCGAGACAATGGCTATGTGCTGGCTCAGGTGATTGGGGCACCCGAGATCTCTCCTGATGGGGTGGCGACGCTGGAAGTGGCTGAAGGGGTGATCGAAGATATCCAGATTCGCTTCTTGAACCAGGACGGTGAAGCCGTAGATGAAGAAGGCAACCCGATACGGGGACGCACCCGACCGTTCATCATTACTCGCGAATTCGAGTCTCAGCCGGGCGACGTGTTTAACCAAAACCAAATCCGAGCTGATTTACAGCGTGCGTTTGGGCTGGGTATTTTCGAAGATCTCAATATCTCGCTTGATCCAGGGCGAGATCCGCGTCAGGTAAACGTGATTGTCAACGTGACGGAACGCCGTACGGGATCGTTGGCGGCGAGTGTGGGCGTCAGCTCGGCTAGCGGTTTGTTTGGGGCCGTCAGCTTGCAGGAGCAAAACCTAGGCGGCAACAACCAGCGACTGAACGCTGAAGTGCAGGTGGGGCAGCGGGATGTTTTGTTCGACATCAGCTTCACCGATCCCTGGATTGCCACTGACCCGAACCGGACTTCCTATACTGTGAATGCCTTTGGGCGGCAGTCGATTCCGCTGGTATTTGACGGCGGCGAACGAGAGGTGGAGTTGCCTAATGGTCAGCGGCCGCGGGTGCGCCGGTTTGGGGGAGGGGTTAGCTTTAGCCGCCCCCTAGGCAACAATTGGCGAGCGTCGTTGGGAGCGCAATATCAAAATGTGACGGTGGTTGATGCCGATGGCGATATTTCTCCCCGCGATGAATTCGGCAATCTGCTCAGTTTTAACGAGTCTGGCACCGATAACATTGCGACGCTACAATTCTCAGCGTCCCAGGACTTACGCAACGACCCGGTGCAGGCGACTAGCGGTTCTGTGTTGCGGCTGAGCACCGAGCAAGCCCTGGGGCTAGACAGCATTTTCTACAACCGCCTGCGAGCCAGCTACAGCTATTTCATCCCGGTCCGGTTGACGGCCTTCACTGAGGGCTGTCGCCTCGAAGACCCTACCCCTAGCGATTGCCCACAGGCTCTGGCTTTTAATGTGCAGGGCGGCACGATTCTCGGCGACTTTCCACCCTACGAGGCCTTTTCCTTGGGCGGCACCGACTCGGTGCGGGGCTATGACGCTGGGGAATTGGGCAGCGGTGCTAGCTACCTGCAGGCGACTATAGAATATCGCTTTCCCATAATTAACATTGTCAGCGGGGCGCTGTTTGTGGACGCTGGTACCGACCTCGGTACTGCTGACGATGTGCAGGGCAACCCGGCCGGCATTCGGGAAAAACCGGGATCTGGCTTTGGCTATGGCATTGGGCTGCGCGTGCAGTCTCCTTTGGGGCAAATCCGGGTCGATTATGCCATTAATGATGATGGTGAAAGCCGATTTCATTTTGGGATTGGTGAGCGGTTTTGAGGTAGAGGCATGACTCAACCTACGATTCCAATGCAGTCTCTAGAGGCACAGGCAGTCTGTCCTGTAGCGCTGCCGGATGGTCCTCAGCAGACGCTTGCCGCAGCGGTAGAGCGTTCGGGCGTTGGGCTGCACTCTGGGCAGAGGGTACGGGTGCAGCTGCGGCCGGCTGATCCAGGAGCTGGGCGCTACTTTGTGCGAACCGATTTGCCGGGTGCGCCTGTGATTCCGGCTGGTATTGCCTATGTCAGCCAGACCACGCTCTCGACCGAGCTATCCTGTGGGGATGCAGTCGTACGCACTGTCGAGCATCTGCTAGCGGCTCTGAGCGCCATGGGCATCGATAATGCTCGCATCGAAATAGAGGGTGCGGAGGTCCCGATCCTCGATGGCTCCGCCCAAGATTGGGTGGCTGCCATTCTGGAGGCTGGAATTGAGATCCAGGATAGCCAGCGCCAGATACCCTGTTTGAGCACCGCTGTTTCTGTACGCCACCAGGATGCCTTTGTACTGGCAATGCCAGCCACCGAGCTGCGCTTTACCTACGGAATTGATTTTGAGCTGCCGAGCATTGGCAATCAATGGTATAGTTGGTCGCCAAGAGCGGAAAGTTTTGCGACGGCCATCGCTCCTGCTCGTACGTTTGGTTTGGCTCATCAAATTGAGCAACTGCGGCAGCGTGGGTTGATTCAAGGAGGTAGTCTCGAAAATGCTTTGGTTTGCGGTTCACAGGGATGGTTAAATCCCCCATTGCGATTTGCAAATGAACCGGTGCGTCATAAACTTTTAGATTTAGTGGGAGACTTGAGTTTGTTAGGCGTTTTTCCACGGGCGCACATCTTGGCGTATAAGGCTAGCCATCATCTGCATACGCAACTCGCTCAGCAGCTGGCACCAGTCTGCTTGCCCGCTTGACGCCTGCCCGCGTTACCGCTTGCTTGTTCTCTTGTGATCATCGTTTACCCATGGCTATTTTGACAGACGCCCATACCACAACCCCAGTGGACGCTGAACCTGCTCAACCGGTTGCTGAAGGAACCCCTGCGGCAACGGTCTTCTCGATCGAAGAAATCCATCGCTTGCTGCCTCATCGCTACCCTTTCTCTCTAGTCGATCGAATCATCAAATACGTTCCAGACAAATTAGCGGTTGGTGTGAAGAACGTGACGTTCAACGAGCCGCAGTTCCAGGGGCATTTTCCAGGACGCCCGATTATGCCAGGGGTGCTGATTGTGGAAGCCATGGCGCAAGTGGGTGGCATTGTCCTGACCCAGATGCCCAATTTGCCGGAAGGTCTGTTCATGTTTGCCGGAATTGATAAAGTGCGATTCCGCCGCCCGGTGGTGCCCGGTGATCAGCTGATCATGACGGTTGAAGTGCTGCGCGTAAAGCGACGCTTTGGCTGGATGCATGGCCGGGCCGAAGTTGAAAATCAGCTCGTTGCTGAAGGGGAACTGATGTTTTCTTTAGTTGATATTTAATGCCAGTCATTGGGTCATGGTTGAGACCCACCCAATCAGCGTCCTACTGTGCAGAATCCTGGATTTAGGTTTCGCTCTCTCTAGCAATCGCATTGCATCCACCTTCTCCCAATCCTGTCTCCCTTGACTACTCTGATTCATTCCACGGCTGTCATTCACCCTCGCGCTGAACTGCACCCCACCGTGCAAGTTGGGGCTTATGCCGTCATTGGAGAACGGGTTAAAGTCGGAGCGGGCACGGTCATTGGACCGCATGCCGTACTCGATGGCTGGACGGAAATTGGAGCTCGCAATCAGATCTTTCCAGGGGCTGCGATTGGGCTGCCGCCTCAAGACCTCAAATACGATGGGTCTCCAAGCCAGGTGCGGATTGGCGACGACAACCTGATTCGTGAGTATGTCACGATCAATCGGGCGACCGGCGCAGGAGAAGCCACCGTGATCGGCAACGGCAATTTGCTGATGGCTTACGTGCATGTGGGTCACAATTGCGTGATTGCTGACCGGGTAGTGATTGCCAACGGCACGGCGCTAGCGGGGCATGTGCACATCGAGTCGCGAGCCACCATCAGTGGTGTATTAGGCATTCATCAGTTTGTGCATGTGGGGCGCTTGGCCATGGTGGCAGGGATGAGCCGCATTAATCGTGATGTGCCGCCCTATATGCTGGTTGAAGGCAATCCGGCCCGGGTCCGCTCGCTCAACAAAGTCGGACTGCAGCGAGCTGGGCTGACGGAAATCAACCAGGGCAAACCATTCCGTGCGCTGAAAAAAGCCTTCCGGATTCTCTACCGCTCTGATTTGTTGCTGGATCAAGCGCTAGAGCAGCTCGATCTCCTCGACGACAACGAGCTGGTGCAGCATTTGCGGCAGTTTTTGCGGTTGAGTCATTCTCCTGGTCGTCGAGGATCCATTCCAGGACAGCACAGCCGCAGCAGGGATGAGGAGTGAAGCAGCGCATTAGACGCATTTTTATCAGCACCGGTGAGGTCTCGGGCGATTTGCAAGGATCGCTACTGGTGCAGGCCTTGCAGCGACAGGCAGCCCAGCGCTACCTTGAGCTGGAGATTCTGGCCTTGGGCGGTGAGCGCATGGCCGCCGCTGGTGCCAAACTGCTAGCTGATACCAGCGCTATCGGTTCGATTGGCATTGTAGAATCGCTGCCCTACGTTCTGTCTACCTTGCGAATTCAGCGGCGAGTCAAGCAGCAGCTCCGACAGCACCCTCCGGATCTCGTCGTGATGATCGACTATTTTGGTCCTAACCTGGGCATTGGCAGCTTTGTGCGGCAAGCATTGCCCCAGGTGCCAACGGTGTACTACATCGCGCCGCAGGAATGGGTCTGGTCGATTAACCGTCACAACACCGAGCGGATTCTACAAATCACCGACCGCCTGCTGGCAATTTTTCCGGCAGAGGCCGACTACTACCGAAACCAAGGCGGTTCCGTAACCTGGGTAGGGCATCCGTTGATTGACCGGGTGCAGTCCGCTCCAACGCGGGCACAGGCACGACAGCAGCTTGGTCTAGATGCCGATCAACTTGTCATTGCTCTGATCCCGGCTTCTCGACGGCAAGAACTCAAGTATGTGCTGCCCATTTTGTGTGAGGCAGCGCAGCACATTCAGGCGCAACTGCCCCAGGTGCAGTTCTGGATACCCCTATCGCTAGAGCAATATCGTCCTGCGATGGAAGCTGCGATTCAGCGCTATGGGCTACAGGCTCGCATCGTGTCGGGGCAGTCGCAGACCGTAATCGCGGCGGCCGATCTGGCACTGGCAAAGTCAGGAACAGTGAACCTGGAGATAGCCTTACTGAATGTGCCGCAGGTTGTCATGTATCGCATTCATCCCGTTACGGCCTGGATTGCAGAGCACCTGCTGAAGTTTTCGGCTCCATTTGTATCGCCACCAAATTTAGTATTAATGGAGCCGCTGATCCCAGAGTTTTTGCAAACCCAAGCGACCCCCGAACGCATTGCCGCCGCAGCGTTAGACATTCTCTGCCACGACCAACGACGGCAAGAGATCCAGGCAGGCTATCAGCGGTTGCGGCAGCAGTTAGGAGCCGTGGGAGTGTGTGATCGGGCTGCCGGCGAAATCCTCGAATTGCTGGATACAGCTTTAAGGAACCGAGGTATAACCTAGGAAGGAAATCCCAGTTCCTCCCTTGCAATTCCTCCCACTCTGCTTTAGTGTCAAGTATGTTCGCAAGTCCTGGAGATAGTCTTAAAACCGACAGCCTGTCGTAATTTTGGTTCTATCCTAGACTGGGATATCCTCTCACGTCTGACATTAAGTTGTTTAGGTTATTCCAAGGTGTGACTATGGAGCCTGAAGTGAAGCAAGAGACGACCTCCTCAGAATTCGGTGCGGAGAAAGTCACTGTTAAAATCGAACCTGAAGATCCAGGAGTGCTGGAGACCCTGACAGACGAAGCCAACGCACAGTGGCGTCAGATTGGGGACAAGGTTTCTGCCTTTTTAGCCGACCTTCCAGAGTATTTGGGAGACTTTTTTGGCGAATATAAGCGTCCCATTGTCACCATTGGGTTAATTCTGGGTGCCATTATTGCTGTCAAGCTGCTGCTGGCGATTCTAGATGCTATTAACGATATTCCGCTGCTGTCGTCGTTCTTTGAGCTGGTCGGAATGGGATACTCTGCTTGGTTTGTCTATCGTTACTTGCTCAAAGCCTCAACTCGGAAAGAGCTGGGAGAAGATTTCAATGCGTTGAAAGAGCAGATATTGGGCAACAAACTGAGCTAGGAGTTGATTTCGCAGCACAGCCTAGCCTTCATTGCCTCTACCTCAACCATCAGCCGTCATCGTTTCGGGTCTTGGGCGTACAGCGGTGCGCCCTTGCCTTTCTGCTCTAGGGTGCTTTTCTGAAGAGTGCTCTGGTTGTCCGCAATTGGTGAACCTGACCTCAGTCCTGCAATAGCACCACCGCATGGGCGGCAATGCCCTCCTCGCGCCCTACAGGACCCAGCTTTTCATTTGTTGTTGCTTTGATGCCCACCTGATCCACATTGACCTGTAATACTTCCGCCAACCGGTCCCGCATAGCTGGTAGATGGGGTTTCAGCTTTGGGCGCTCAGCGACAATCACCGAATCTAGGTTGCTAATTCGCCAGCCCTTGGACAGGATCAGCTGGTTTACCTGCGCTAGCAGCTTCAGGCTATCGGCGTCTTTCCACTGCGGGTCTGTAGGAGGGAAATAATGTCCTATGTCGCCTAGACTCAACGCTCCCAGCATGGCGTCCATAATGGCGTGGGTGAGCACATCGGCATCGCTGTGCCCCAATAATCCCAAATGATGGGGAATCTCGACACCACCCAAAATCAGCCGGCGACCGCTCACCAACTGATGGATGTCGTAACCATTGCCAATCCGGAGGTTCATCTCCTTTGTCTCCACCTTTGTCTCCACCTCAGGTTTGCCATGCTTATGGAACTAGTTTGTCTTGGTTGATTAGTTAATTTAATTGATGACTTTTATGTGATAAATATTGATAATTTTTCAGCAGTTGATGTCCTGACCAACAGGGTTAGCCTTCTTCTGCACGGCGCTTGGCCGCCTGATCGAGGGCTGCCTCACTATTTTGGCGATAGCGCTGCACGCGATCTTGGGCCGTTGCATAGCGGGGATCTTGCGCCGGCACTTGATTCATCAGGTCAGAGGCCCGCTGCCAGCGGCTCGCAATATCCAGCCATTCTGCGGAGGTATCGGCAGTGCGACCGACCGCCACGGTTTCCTCGGCTAGCCGTACGGCTTGGGCAAAGGGATCGGCTGCCGCAGCAATAACGGGCTGAGTCGGAGAAGCCGCAGCTTCAGGGGAAGGACTAGCTGCCTCCGGAGCTTCGGAGGAACCCGCTACAGCTCCCCTCGGCGAGGGACTCAGCTTTGGAGCCAGCCAGTGATAGAGCGCCCAGCCGAGCAGCAGCAAAAACAAACTCAGACTCGCCCCGCCAATAATCCCTCGCCAGAAGACTCGCTTTTCTCGGGTTTGCCGCACAGACGACCTCGGTAGGGTCGTTTTAGGGTCGGGCTTATCCTGCCGACGTTGAGCCAACCGCTGTAGGAAGCTAGTCTTCGCCAAGGTAATTTCCTCAGACCACAGCAGCTTTTCTGGCTCGCGCTTAATTTCTTCTAACCATAGCAACTGCTGCTCCTGAACAATGCGGCCGTTAATATTGACCCGACGCACATTGCGCGGCTGTAGCGACTCTAGGATTTGCCGCACCCGGGGCACTAAAACCGGCTGTTCTAGCTGCTCGGTTTTTGCGGCTTCGCACAGCAGTTGCAACACCCCTTGGTCGAACATAGCTCTGGTTCGCACCCCAGAGTCAGCCAGCTTTTCGTTCAATACCTGAATAATGGCTGAAATACTGCCCTGACGAGCTTGTCGTACGATATCGTTGATCGGATCTACCATCGTTCCTTCAGCAGCTAGACCAGTCGTGAACTCCTCGTACCGCAATGGTAATCGCTAGTTGCGTCAGCCATGCTGATGCTTAACAGAAAAGCATATCGCTAAACGACTACCCTATGGTACTCCTCATCCTATGCCTGAGTGAGTTTCTGGACTAGAAATTGTTCGCAAACCTGTGCTGATCCGCAGAAGACCCTCAGAAGATCACCAGAACCAAAGATCATCAAAATCATCAAAATAAATGTCGGCAATCATTGAATCGGCGAATTTGCCACAAATCGGTGTTAAAGCGGTTTTGATCGCGGCGTTGCCACCGTGAGCGGTCGATCCAAAACTCAAATAGCGCCGTATTGTGGACCTGGATCCGCCAGGAGCGGTCGCAGCCGAGCAGTTCCGCAATCAGGTGCTGCAAGATCCAGCAATGGGATACAACCCAAATCTGGTCTCCATTGTGGTGGCGAGCCAGCAGGGTTTGCAAAAAGCGCCGCGCTCGCTCCCGTGCCTCCTGCAAAGACTCTGCACCGGGAATGGGAATCCAGTCTGAGGACTGTTCGAGGGCAGCACAGAGCGTAGGATAGCGGGCTTTAGCTTCTCCCCAAGTTAAGCCCTCAAAAATGCCGTTCTGGTGCTCCCGCAGTTCCTCGGCATATTCCACTGGAATCGCTGCCAGGGGCTGAGCCTCTAGGGGCACATCCACATCGCTGTCCATTAAGTCCTGAATGACTGCGGGCAGAGGCTCGGCTAGAAAGGGCGCTAGCAGAATCTCAGTCGTCTGCACAGCCCGCTGTAGAGGGCTGCTATACACATAAGATGGCCGCCACGCCTCAATCGCTAGCCGCTGCGCCAGTTTCTCGGCCTGCTGCCGCCCCGCCGGCGAGAGATCAAACTCTCCGTTGCCCTGCATCCGCTTTTGCTGGTTGCCAATGGATTGAGCATGACGGATAAACAGAAGTTTCAGCACCTTTTTTCAGCACCTTCATTGAGAGCCTTGGTTAAACATCTGCTGCTCTAGTGTCTGCGGCGCGGCCTCCGGCGAACATGGGAGCGGACTCGGGTGCCATCGCGTCTGCGGTAACGTTGCACATTAACCTGTGTATATTAACCCATCCCGACTGTCTGCTGGCAGTGCTGCTGCTACCTCTAAAGAAGCTGCGGATGAACAGGATCAACAACCCAATTGCCATTAAGCCCAGCAGTTCCATAGCCATGCCTTCAAGAAGATGTCAGGTTTTCCGTTGCCGACTTTGGGACAGCCACTGCTGAAGCACCTGTAATGCTGCGGAGATAGATACTGCCTACAGTGCTCAGAAACACAACATACCCCACTGCCTGAGCTAAAAACAGCGTTTGGGTGTAGCCAAAGAAGGCCTTCAGCAAAATGCCCGGAAATTGGCGGTCGGGCAGCACGGTGCTCAGATCCCACACTAGCGGTCCCAACAGGCAGGAACCTGAGCTAGCGCAGAGGTCAGCAAACTGTGGATCAACTTGGGACAGTAGGATTGCCGCCTTATCGAAATGGCGCAGGGCGCTAATCACAAGCCCCGAAACAATCAGCAGAAGCAGCACGCCCATGCCCTGAAAAAACTGCCGCAGGTTAATCTTGATGCCAATTTGAAACAGCAGAATTCCAATCAGCGTTGCGCCCAACAAGCCAGCAAGGGCACCGATTGCCGGCAGCCAGCCCTGCTGAAACTGAGCCGCAATGAACACGACCGTCTCAAAGCCTTCCCGGAGCACGGCAATCGTAATCAGCCCAAAGACGCCCCAGCCGGCTGCCGTCCCCTGCTGCAGTGCTGCCGTAACAGCGCCTTCCACTTCTGCTTTCATGGAGCGTGCCTGCCGTGTCATCCAGATCAGCATCCAGCTCAGTAGCCCAATCGCCACCACACCAAATCCCCCCTCTAGGAGTTGCTTGACCACAGGAGCATAGGGCTGATTGGACGTAGACAGCGACACCATGACACCACTAAAGCCGACGCCAATTAAAGCGCTGGCCAGCACTCCAACGCCAATGCCCGCATACACCCAGGGGTTGAGCCGCGTCTGATTGGCTTTCTTGAGATAGGCCAGCACAATACCGACCACCAATGCGGCTTCGGTTCCCTCCCGTAGGGTGACAACGAAGGTAGGTAATGCAGCACTCAAATCCATGATCTTTGCGTTGCTCTTTGATGTTTGACTGATTTTCGATGGATTGATTTGAACTGATTTTTGATTCTTTGTTGATGTTCACTGTTGATGTTCACAGGTCTGTCCAGTGACAGCAAGCCCGACCTGGATATAACGAATCTACCTTAGAAGCTGCATTCTCAGTTGTTACTAGCAGGTTCTGAGTGGCTTGACTATGTTGCTGGACTCAGCGCTTCAGAGAGGTAATTGGCGGCCGCTTCAACGATGGCAATGGCATTCTCGTAGACCATGCGCGTAGGTCCTAACATGCCGACGCTGCCCACAGGCACGCTGCCCCGCTGGTAGGTGGCCGATACCAAAGCACAGGAGCGAATAGGCTCCAATGGATTTTCGGACCCAATGCGCACCATAACCCGCTTTCCGGGTGTACTCGACAGCTCGGCCTCAGCAGCATCAAAGATCAGCGACCAGAGTTGGTCCTGCTCCGACTCTAAAAGCTGCAGGATCGTCTGCACCTGCTGCACTTGCGAGAATTCGGGATGCCGCCGCAGCACCTCCGCTACGCCGTTGATCAAAATTTGGGTGGATACCGAAAGCTGAGTGCGGCGGTTTAATTCCAGGAGTGAGGTGCGCAGCAGGTCGCCGTAGCGTTCAAATTCGCGTCCTAGTTCGCTCCAGTCGAGGGTGACAATCTCATTCAGGGTGCGGCCTCGCAGTTGGCTAGTCAGGAAGTTCGACAGAATTTGCAGCTCGCGATCGAGGTGCTCGGCGTCAATCGTGTTGGGTTCACTGCCAGTCTGCACATCTAGTAGGGTTGATTGGGTTTCGTAGGAGTCCAGAACCACGATTAGCATGGCTCGCCCTGGATCGACCTGCACGAGCTGGAGGTGCCGAAGTTGGGAGGTGTTAGTCTGCGGCATTGTGATCAGGGTGATATAGCCACTCAAGGTAGACAGAATTTGAGCAGCGCCCCGCAGCAGCGCCTCCAAACTCAACTCCTCCCAGTTCAATTGATCGGTGAGGAGCTGATCGACTTGGCGGGCCACCCGATCTGAAGGAGTCACCAACTGATCGACATAGATCCGATAGCCGGAGTCGGAAGGAATTCTGCCAGCCGAGGTGTGGGGTTGATACAGCAGCCCGGCTTTCTCCAGATAACCCATTGCGTTGCGAATGGTAGCTGGGCTAACCCTGGGATTAAATTCATCGACAAGGGCTTCTGACCCCACGGGTCTGGCGGTGGCAACATAATGGCGTACAGTTGCTCCAAGCACCTGCTGCTGTCGGGAACTAAGCTTCATTGGCGTAGACATAGCGCGATTGGGTTGAGATGCTAAATGAGCAAATAGGCAAGACTCTCAGAAGGCGAACTCTAGGGACCAAGCTGCGGAAAGGGCGAGTCGTTACCAGTTGCTACCAGTTATTACCAGTCGTTGCCTATGAAATCACTGTAGCTAAAACCCAGCAGGGTTGAAGACTGGGACAGGTCCATTGGACAACGATTCGGAAAACGATAAGAGTGCTCTGGCGCACCTACAGGTTAATAGTGGGTTAGTAATAGTGGGTAATAGCGGGTTAATAGCGGGTTAATAGCGGGGAATCGTCGAATCGACCTCCACCGCATAGGCTTCAATGCCTCCTACTACATTTCTCACCTGAGTAAAGCCCTGTTGCTGTAACCATTGGCACATCTGTGCCGACCGTATGCCGTGATGACACAGGACAATGGTCTCAGCCGTTGGATCGAGGTGTGTCTGGATCTGCTCAGACCAAACCGCAAACTGGCTGAGCGGTAGATTCATGAACCCGTCAATCTGAGCTATGGCGAGTTCCTCAGGTTCTCGCACATCAATGAGCTGCAACCCTGCTGGGGCATCAGCCATACGGCTGGCTAACTCCTGAACGCTGATTTGCGGAATCGGTTGATTAAACGATGAAACAGACATTGAGGGATTATGAAGAAAGTTTTCAATAAGTACCATTTAACAAAGCAAATTGGGCCGCAAAACGCACTCTTGCTGTTTCCACCTTACTTCAATCCTTCAATTATTGAGATAAACGGAGTAATACTCAGTACAGTGTGAACTTATTTTGCAAATTGGCTGAGCAGATGTATTGTGCCAAAGTGCGGACCTCGCTGCTCATTATCTAATCTGAGAACTAATCTGAGAAATCCCGGATCAGTTCGGAGATGGGCTGCTGATTTTTTGCATTTCTTGTTAAAACAGGACCACGATATTTACGGATCTGCGCAAATCGTTGCGAATTGTGGCTGGAGAAGCCGATATCCCCGATTTGAGCCGATGATGAAGATGAAAAGGCACGAGTTGCCTGGGCCAGCGTGGCTTCGAGGAGAGTAGCCCCAGACGAGGAAGCTGTGCTGCTCCCTGCCCCCAAAAATGCTTGATTGTTTGTCAACCGCAACGCTACCCAAAACGGGTCAAGAGACAGCTCAGGCTGCTGCGCTGTCAAATTGAGGTGAAGTGCGGATGCCGCTGTCGGGCATGTTGCTGAGAATGTTTGTTTGAGAGAGGAAGAACGAGCCATGTTGACTCGCCTACTACAGGCCACCCTAATCACCGCTGCCCTTCACCTGATTCTCGGCATCCAGCAACCGGTGACGAGTTCTTCCGTGGTGGTATTGCAACCGTACTCTCCTTCTGCCGACACACCGCTCGCCCAGTTGCTCTCCCAGATGAGGCGGCGACCAGCCTACTGATTCCATCTCCTCCTCCGCTTCACGGACTGAGGTTTCTCGAGGTCTGCCTTTACTGCATCATTTCTTGAATGCGGGCGTTGAAGAAATCTACCTTGTAGTTCAACTGTTGAGCAATTTGCAATCCCTGTTGGAAGGCTGCCAGCGCCTGCGAGCTTTCGCCACGTGTCGCGTGCAGTTGACCAATTTGGGCGTAGGTGTTCATCTGCCCATAGCTGTTGTAGGACTGCCGCTCCACATCTAGGAGTAGCTGATAGACAATGAGCGCATCATCGAGGCGGTTTAGCGACTGATACAGCGATGCCAGCCGTTGTAAGGCGTCACTAGCATAGGCCAACTGCTGCACCGAGCGAGCCACCGCGAATGCTTCTTGGTAGCTAGTTGCAGCTAGGTCAGGACGGTTCAACGCCACATAGTTATCGCCGATTGCCAGTTTCAGTGCTGGAATAGGAGCCAAGTTTTGCTGCTTTTGGTAGACCTCCACAAGCTGCTGCTGGGCAGCAATGGCAGGTTCAGGCTGATTACTGTCTTGATAGATAGCCGCCAGTTTTTGCAGCGCCACAATTTCCGTTGCGCTATCTCTGGCTGCCCGCGACAGAACCAACAGCCGCTCATAGGCGTTAGCCGCTTCAGTATAGTCAAACCAGCCCAAGTGCAGTTCCGCCACCGTGGATAGCAACTGCTGCTGCCGAACCGTATCTTGCTGTTGCTGCGCCTGCACGAGCAGTTTTTCATATAGCGCGACTGCCCGATCCTTGGCTCGCACGGCTTGATAGGCTTGCGCTAGGCTCAGCAGCACATCGTAATTTGCAGCCGCTGAATTGACCGCAGCCTCACTAGCCGGTGTTGTCCCAGCCCCGGCGACGGGTTCGCCCGTCAGCTCTTGCTCAATCTGCTCCAGACGCAGGGTAATAAAGCGCAACTCTGAGGTTTGGCTCTGCCGCCAGGCTACCTCTCCCACGCGAGCCAGAGAGGCAATTTCAGCTTGCGGTCCCAAAAAACGCCGCAGTCGTAGCTCCCGGTTCCACAGTGCTAGTGCTCCCGGCAAATCGCCTGCTTCTAGTGCGGCCTGCCCTTGGCGCTGCAGTTCATCGAGAGCTGTTTGCAGCACCGCTCGCTCTTGCGGGTTGAGCGGTCGATCGAGCACCATAGTAGGCAGCAAGGGGTCCGGTTGCCTCAGCTCCAGCGGATTCACTAGCTCCCCATTGGTGGGTGGTTCCGGCGGCAATTCTGGAATGATCGGCACCCCGGCAGGCGGTTCAGCCGCAGGCTCGGCAGGCCGTTCGACGGGTGCAGAAGCGTCTTGGGCTAAACTAGGAGCCGCCAGGGTTCCCAATAGTAGCACCGCCAGCCCACTGGCACTCCAATGAGTCAGCCTGGAAGAGCGGCGGCACTGGAACGGCCGCATTGGCAGCAAGTGGAATCCTCGATTGAGCATAGGTATTGGGACGATACTCGCGACGTAAAGAGACGAATCAGAAGAAAAACCAATATAGAGAAAAAAACAGGCTTACCTAACAGTCTTATACCAACTTGGCATCGAGCGGCACAGATGAACCGCGTCGGATGAACTGCATCTGCTGATGTAGGTTAGTCGCACTCCCACTTTCAGTTATGATTCAAGTGCTCAAAAAATTGCTCCCGGATTTCGCCGCGCTGAGATCGATCTGTCAAAATGTGGGGAGAACAAGTTCTGTTCGTGATCAGACCATCTGAAGAGCAGCCTTACCAAAGGTGAATCGCTCGATGTGAATTGTCAAGGAAGCAGGCGGATAGACCCAGTTGAGCAACTCAACCGCTGGGACCAAGGTCTGGTCTCTGAAGCAGGCTGCGTTCTCCTTATCCCATGACTATCCAGTTCGTATGGGATAATGAATTTCATTTTGGTCCTAAAGGTTCGATATTACCAGTGAGGGTGAACACAGCGTGAAAGTCATGGTGGTTGGCAGCGGTGGGCGAGAACACGCGCTTGCTTGGAAGTTGCTGCAATCAACACGGGTGCAAGAAGTCGTCTGTATTCCTGGCAATGGTGGTACAGCTCAGCTAGAGCGCTGTCGTAATCTGGCACTGGGAATGAACGACTTTGAGGGCATTGGACGGTTTGCCCTGGTGAATAATATTGCGCTGATCGTCGTTGGACCAGAGGCCCCTTTAGCTGCTGGCATCGCCGACTATCTTCAGGCTCAAGGGCTGACGGTGTTTGGGCCAACGCAGGCTGGGGCGCAAATCGAAGCCAGTAAAGCCTGGGCTAAGGCGTTGATGACCGATGCCAAGATCCCGACTGCGGCGGCGGCCATATTCACGGATGCAGACACCGCCATTGACTATGTGAAGGCACAGGGTGCCCCAATTGTGATCAAAGCAGACGGGCTAGCCGCCGGTAAAGGGGTCACCGTTGCCACCACCCTAGAACAGGCAATCTCAGCAGTTGAGGCAGCCTTTGGGGGGCAGTTTGGGGCAGCCGGGCAGCGGGTTCTGATTGAGGAGTGCCTCACCGGGCAAGAAGTCTCGGTGCTGGCGGTCACTGATGGTCTGACGATTCGACCACTGCTGCCCGCGCAAGACCACAAGCGGATTGGGGAGGGCGATACCGGAGCCAACACTGGCGGTATGGGAGCCTATGCGCCGGCCCCTCTGGCTACTCCTGCCCTCATGGAACGCATCCAGCAAGAAATTTTGGAACCGACCCTTGCCGCACTCCGACAGCGACAGATTGACTACCGAGGGGTGCTCTACGCAGGACTGATGATCACACCTGCCGGTGACCCCAAGGTGATCGAGTTCAATTGCCGCTTCGGTGATCCTGAAACCCAGGTGGTGCTGCCTCTGCTCGAAACTCCTCTCGAAACCGTGCTGCTAGCCTGTGCCCAACAGCGCCTTGCTGAATTGCCACCCCTCAACTGGACTGCCGGTTTTGCTAGCTGCGTTGTCATCGCCGCTGAAGGCTATCCTGACTCCTACCAGAAAGGCTACGAAATCAGCGGTTTGCCGCAAGCTACTGCCACAGGCGCTCTCGTCTTTCATGCCGGCACCAAACTGAAGCAGCAGCAGATCCTTAGTGATGGCGGGCGAGTACTAGGCGTCACGGCGGTCGGTAGTTCACTGCAAGATGCCCTTACGAAAACCTATGCGGCTGTCGAGGCGATTCACTTCCAGGGGATGTACTATCGGCGCGATATTGGTCATCGGGCCCTCAGCCCATAATTGTTTCGGCAGCTATTGAGCTGAGATGGGCTGAAATAACGAGTGGAGACGGATTGGACTGAGGCAATCCGTAGAATCACTCAAGTTTTGAGAGAGGTGTTTGAGAGATGTGTATGTTGGGCATTCACACAGCTTTAAAGTTTTCATGAAGTACCCGTAGAAATTCTGATGGTTAGGAGAGCTGAGCGAATACAATGATTCTGCCGAGTGTGATGTAGAATCGTGCTGGATGGGTGCAGGTCAAGGACGCTGAGTGACTCTCCTTGAACTTAACAAGGGCATTACGTAGGTTCACTTAAGGGCTAGTGTGACACATTGAACTCGTATGATGAGCTAGTATAGCTCCCAGGCTGGGTATCGCCGTATGCACAGTCAAGAAATAAACTAGTCAAAGAATAAGCAGTAAGTAAACAGTCGATGTGTTGAGCAGTTAACGAGTTCCTACACGGGCCGTCTATTTCAACTATTTCAAAGAAATGGCGTGGAGTAGAGGACTGCCAGAACGGGGAGACGGTCGCCGTTACCATCAGTGAAGAACATTACAAGCCGTCGGCTAGAGAAGTCTGAGCAGAGCAAGTACTATAGCAAGTACTATGGAGTTGTCACGAGCGGACAGCCTAGGCTATTGCGTTATTCACCTATTCACGCCTATCGCTTTCGGTAGAGTATGAACCTGTTTGTTCTGTCAGAACTTAATCCTCACAATAATCACATTGGCTGGTCCGTTACTTACGGGCTAGAGGCTGTATTAGCGAGTTCCTGTCAAGCAAGCTTCCTCTATCCGCAAGAGAACAATACTCTGCGCCTTAGCAATGGCATCGAGTTGACCGATCGCAATCTGCCGCTCGTGCAGCGATGCCGACAACGACTCCAGCGCTTCAATCGCTCTTGGTTCAGTCTCGACGAGCGACCTACCCTCGGTAAAGGTCCGAATGTGCTGCTAGTGATAGGGTTATCGCCCTATTTCTTGCTATCTATGCATGCACTGGGACCGCAACTGAAGCAGTTTGATCTGCGGCTTGGCTATATCCTAGACGGATTCGACCTACGCTGGATTGATCGCACCCTTCTGCCTTACCTGGATCACCTATTTGTCATGAGTGCTGAGATGGCAGAAGATGTTCAAACCCAATTCGGAATTCCTTCGACCTTTATTCCCATTGCCATCGATACCTTTTCCAGTCTGTTACCCAGTCAACCTCGCTGGATTGATATCATCTATTACGGTAGAGGCAACAAGATCGTTCATCAAACGCTTCACGCCTACTTTAACCGACCCGCCTCAGAACGACTCTACTACCACTCTACCTTCATCAACGGGGAGGTTACCAGCCCTCGGGAGCACATCGCGCTGATGCAAACTCTGCTGCAACGGTCTAAAATCAGCCTTTGCTTTGAAGCTAGCAGCATCGCTCGGTTCCAGGGCTACTCTCCCATTCTGTACCGCTGGTTTGAAGGGTGGCTGGCGGGCTGTACTATCGTTGGCAAAAAACCCTTCGGCAAAGGCGTAGCAAGCCTGATGGATTGGGATAATAGCACCCTCGATTTACCTGATTCTCCCGACGACTCGATTCCTTTTTTAGAAAGCCTGCTGGAGGATGAAGAAACGCTGCTGCTCAACGCTCACCGCAACTATCACGAGTGCTTGCTGCGTCACGACTGGCGCTATCGCATTCGAGACTTGCTGATGACCGTTGGGCTACCGTTGCCCGAACCGCTGAATGACGACATTGCTCTGCTGCGAAAAAAGGCTTACGGGTCAATCGTACCCCTACCTAGAATCGCGTAGGCAGCTACGTAGGCAGCTAAACGTCATCGTCCAAACTCATTGCCAAACTCCTGGCAAAGCCGCTCGTGGGTTTCCATGTATAGGTTTTCGACTTTGCTGATAAACCAATCGGGATTATCGGCAGATACAGCATGCAGACAACCATGCGCATAGCTAGCAACATATAGCTAGTAATATGAGCACCTCACCACAAACGCTGTAGTTCATTGGGATGAGTGGAGATACACATCAGAATGCGCCTGTGAATGTTGCAGTGTAGCACCTTGGTATAAGAGCCGTTTGCATCTTGCTCAATTCCATCTTGCTTACTGCTGTCAGCGTCTTCCCGGATGCCGTCAGTGGAAGAAGGTTTGCAGCAACGGTATCTAATTGCGTTCAGACGCTGCCGGTACAGCGCCACTGAATTGTCCCGGACCTTCTACGAGGTCACGCAGAACAATTACATAGAACAATCGTTCAACGTCTCGAGTTTGCAGCTTATGCAATCCGCATTCGAGATAACACCTTCTCATCGGATGCATCTCCTACACTATGGGGTCAGGAATCCCGGAAGAGTAACATCAACTATAGTCTATGGAAACCATTAACCACGATGAGGTAACTGTCTTTGGACAACCTGCCGAGCGAGGGAGGTGGATGCTGATTCCACTGGGAATGAGTGTTCTCCTGTGCTTAGGCAGCGTTTACTCCTGGAGTATCTTTAGAAAACCGCTGGAGGCCGAACTGGATATTAGCGCCACTGAGAGCCTCATGCCCTACACCATTGCGCTGGTCTTCTATGCCACGTTGATGCCCATTGCTGGCTTTTATATACCGCGAGTGGGGACCCGAATGATGACTGCCATTGGCGGCATTGTCGTTGGGATGGGCTACATTCTAGCGAGTTTTGCGACCCACATTGGCATGATCATCCTGGCGTATGGCGTCATTGCCGGTACGGGCGTTGGGATAGCGTACGGCGTTCCTATGGCCGTTGTGGCTCGCTGGTTTCCTGATCAAAAAGGATTGGCCGTGGGGTTAACAATTATTGGTTTTGGCCTGTCGCCGCTGATCACTGCTCCCCTAGCCAATCAACTGATTGACGCCTACACGGTTCGCCCGGCTCTGCGGATTTTAGGCATCGCGTTTATGGTCATTATTGTGGGCATCGCTACTACGCTCAAACTGCCTCCAGCAGACTGGCAGCCCTGGCAAAGGCAAGCAGTTCCAGCCAATGCGCAACGGTTGACCTATCCTGTGATGCTGAAAAGCCGCTCTTTTTATGGACTGTGGATTTGCTATGCCATTGGTACACTGATTGGACTGAGTGCCATTGGGATTTCCAGTCCCGTCGGGGAAGAAATCATCGAGATTGAACCCGGATTGGCAGCCAGCAGCGTGTCTCTGTTTGCCCTCTTCAATGGTGCGAGTCGTCCATTGTTTGGCTGGTTGAGCGATCGCCTAAAACCCCACTATGTGGCGATAGCCTCCTACATGCTGCTGCTGATTGCCTGTGTGCTGATGGTGAATGCTGAAACCGGACAAATCGCCAGATACTTAATGGCTTTCTGTTTGTTCTGGTTTTGTTTAGGTGGATGGCTGGCTATGGCACCGACGATCACCCTTCGGTTTTTTGACCCAAATCAATATGCCCAGCACTACGGGATTGTGTTCACAGCCTACGGTGTTGGCGCTTTGATTGGAACCTTGGTAACTGGGCGCATTCGGGACTGGTTCGGCACCTACACCTATGCTTTCTACCCCATGGCGCTACTAGCAATCATTGGCATGATAGTGGCTAGTCGTCTGCTCAAGCGGGAGCACTTGCCTCAGGGGTGATCAATCTATCCGTCTATCTATCGGTCTATCGATCCGTCTATCGATCTGTGGCCCTCCTCTGCGGTTCTCCACAGTCTCTGCATGTTTCCCAATTACCTTAAGACCATTGGCACCCTAGAGCTAATCTAACAACAACGCCTCTAGGGCGCTCAAAACCAGTTCTCGTTGATGTCAACCTGACTTATGATTTGCTTGTTAAACCGCCTGACGACTACGCTGCTTCATCCAATAGATGATTGGCTAGAGTCTATTGAAATTCGTAGCTCCCATCAGGCACGTTGGTTCTGTAGGGTCATTCCGGCGCGTTGCCCATTTGCTAGAGATGTGAAACTGTTCAATCATACACTGCTTCACATTCCGCCGTTATGCAAACTGAATCCATTCTATGAACAGTTGATGCAGCTACGGCTAAAAGCGCTAACTTACTTAGTGGACGAATGTCGGGAGGATATCACAATGTATTGCTAGTTGCACGACGAGTTGTACGGTTCAATCACTTCGTGACCGGGTTGAATCAAGTATATTAAATCATCTACATTTTTCTGTTCGTCCTCTGTGCATCTATCCAAGGGTAGATTGACATCTACCTCTGAAGTTGCTGGCAAGTTGCCTGCCGAAAGGACTAATCCTATAGAGAAGGGTTGACATGTTTCAACACGATTCCACAAGATTTGATATATTTTGCCACCCATTGATAAGGATGTCTTCCGGCTAGGCAGTTTGGTACTGCTGAAGGTTATATACAGCCCCAATCAACAAGTCATGAATTTGCATCTTGCAACGAAAAGTAGCAATAGTATCTGCCGATTTGGTCTGACAGACGTCAAAATAATTGTGATGCTGGTATGCAACCGTTAGTAACCGAAGTTGTAGTAACCGAAGTTGATATTGACCTGTCCGCTCGATCCATTCAAGCAATGTCCTTATCTTCCTTATCTTTAAGAGGCCACACACCATGCTTACTAAAACCATTAAAGCGTCTAGCGGGCGCGAGACCGACCCGCATCAGTCTATCGCTAAGCCACCGTTAAATAAACCGTTGATGTCCGATAGAGACTTAGCGACTCCCAATCCCGACGATGATGCAGTACTCCACAGTGCCGATCGCGGTCGCATTGCCATTTTTGTCGATGGGTCCAACCTGTTCTACGCGGCGTTGCAGCTCGGCATTGAGATTGATTACACAAAGCTGCTCTGCCACCTCACTCAAGGAAATCGCCTGCTGCGGGCATTTTTCTACACGGGGGTTGATCGGGTGAACGAAAAACAGCAAGGATTTTTACTGTGGATGCGACGCAATGGCTATCGAGTAGTCACTAAAGATTTGATCCAGTTGCCCGACGGCTCCAAAAAAGCCAATCTTGATGTTGAGATTGCAGTCGATATGATGACGCTAGCCGGGCACTATGATACGGCGGTGTTAGTTAGCGGCGATGGCGATTTGGCATACGCTGTGAATGTCGTATCGTATCGCGGAGCGCGGGTTGAAGTGGTGAGTTTGCGCACCATGACCAGCGATAGTTTGATTAATGTTGCCGATCATTATGTAGATATTGCCACCCTGAAACCCTACATTCAAAAGTCGGCTTCTAGCTATAGCTATCAACCGTTAACGTCTTAGCCTTCACCCAATCTCACCGATGCAAGAGGCCGGCACAGACATCACCCCAGTTGATTGGCTGAGCAATTACTCTGTTGTAGCTGGGAACGGCACTTAAAATCAGCTTTGCAGGCTCTGGCCGGCTATCTCCATCTCTGGTTTCAGATTAGGAACTAGGGAATATGCTACTGGGGAACCACTCCATTACCGCCAATTACCGCATGTAGGATGCTCCATTGATATCCAGTGTAGCTCCAGTGGCATGGGGAGCTAGCCCTGCGGCTAAAAAGGCAATCAGGTTTGCTACTTCCTGCGGCGGTACGGGCTGCCCTAGGGGAATGTCTTGGGTGACGTAGTCCGCACCACGCTCCGCCATGACCTCAGCGATGCGGTCAGTATGAACAAATCCAGGGGCAACGGTGAACGCCAGAATGTGGTCTTTGGCAAAGCCTCGGGCAATCGAGCGAGTCAAAGCCACAACACCACCCTTAGACGCGGCATAGTGCATATACTCAGGACCATCACCGCGAAAGGCTGCCCGACTCGCCAAATTGATGATAATGCCGCCGCCGCGAGATCGAAAGTGGGCAATAGCCAACCGGCATAGATCGGCAACGGCAATCAGATTAACCTGTAGCGTAGTTTGCCAAGCGGTAGACCAATCCGCCCATGCCTGATCAACCTCTGCTGCGGGCATAATGGCTGCATTATTGACCAGCACATCAATATGACCCCGCCACGAGAGAGCTTCCTGCCAGAGAGTGAGGGCGGCTTGGGGCTGAGCGAAATCAGCTTGCACCTTAAAACACTGCTCACTGCCAATGCGCTGCGCCACTGCTTCGACTTGGCTGCGGCTCTGCCCATAGTGCAGAATCACGGCTGCTCCAACTTGTGCCAACGTTAGAGCCGTCGTCGCGCCAATCCCCCGTGAACTGCCAGTCACCAGAACGACTTTACCCTTGAGATCAATCACAGATGCCCTTTAATTGAATTGAATATGTATGAATAATGCACTGGGTGAGGAATAGAGTTAGGTTCAGCACCCCGGACGCCAGTGTAACGTGAGAACGCTACTCATTTCCTAGGGATTTCTTAGAAAACGATGAAGGATAGCTGTCTGAGCCGAGAACGCTCCCTACAATGGGTATATAGGGAATGCCTAACTCCTCGGTTCCCTTCAAGGAGTGCCCTTCAAGGAGTGGATGTATGGCTTTTAAACGAGTCTTGGTTGCGCTGGATCGTTCACCCCAGGCGTCGTTGGTGTTTGAACAAGCGTTAGCACAGTTGGACCCCGCTGGCGTCCTGATGCTGGTCCATGCTGTTCGCCCCGAAACCGATATGCAGAGCGCCCCCTACCTGGGAATTGGCACGATTGCTGATGTCGATACCTACGGAACCATAAAGCGCATGCAGCGGGAACGGATGCAGCGCGAAGTCGAGCGGGCACAGCAGGGGCTAGACCAGTTCTACCAGCGAGCAGTCGCTCAAGGAATTGCAGTAGAACAAGATTGCCGTGTCGCTGAGCCTGCTGTCTGGATTTGTGAACTGGCGTACAACTGGAAAGCTGATGTCATTGTCTTGGGGCGGCGGGGGCACCGAGGCCTGACCGAAGTTGTGCTGGGTAGCGTTAGTAATTATGTGTTGCACCATGCGCCCTGTTCGGTTTTGGTAGTGCAGGGCACGCCACCCGAAGCTTTGCCCACTGAGAAGGATCGCTCGCAGGTTCATGTGCAGTAAATCTGCCTTAAAAAATCGTAAAACATCATAAAACATCTGCCACAAACCTGTGCCTGAGCGCTGCTGCTCGACTGACGCTATGCCAAGTGCATCTTCAGGACCGATTTAGGTGCTCGCCGCACATTACAGCGAATCGTTTCATGCCCTAACCGCATACAGGCTTCATAGCGGTGGCAGCCGGAAAAACCATAATATTGGCCGTCTACTTCTAGCACGTCAATGGGTTCTTGCAGCCCAATCTCTCGAATGGATTCCATCAGAGCTGCCACCTTAGCTTGATCATTCTGGCGAAACAGAGGGCGGCGAATCTGCTGGATAGGAATATCTTGAACTCTCATAGCGGCGTCTGCTTTTCAACTCAGCGAATTACCTTTATATCATACTCATAACGACTACGACTTGCAAGTTGTCAGGCCCGTGATCTCAAAACAGTGATCTCAAAAAACGCTGAGTGGTCTTAATGGGGAGGTGGTTATGTCGTTATGTCGAAGCATGAGACTGCTGCTTGGGAGCTATCCGGGTTGAAAACTACCCGTTCTGCCCTGACGAGATTTGTTGAACCTTTGAGGCACAACTTAAAGAGGTGCAACCTTGAGATTCAACAAAAGCACAACAAAAAACAAAAAGGGAGGGCAGCGTCTACCCTCCCAATAGCCCCAATAGAAGCCCCAATAGATCAATATCGAGAACGATCGAGAACGAACCGATCGCATCGACCAAACCCATGCAGGCTCAGCCAACCGGTGACCGCTGCGGCAGACGCACGATAGAAATAGTGACTTCTCCTTCGTTGTCATTTGGAGCGGTATCAAAGAAGAAGGCGTGGAGCGTGGTTGGTTCTAGCACTTCTAGCGTCAGCGTCTCGTCATAGCCATTTAGACTCGACCACGTTGCTACCACTTCTGTTTCGGTTTTCTGGTTGATCACCTTACCACCCTGAATCCACAGCAGCACCAAAGGCTCACCCGGAGCATGGGGCGTTGCTCCATAGCTGAAGCTGCCACTCTTGAGCCGCACGAGATGCGTACCGCGCTCTAGCCGTTTGCTGACGGAAACCTCGTCCTGCAATTTGCGCATCTGCTCCGCATCTAGCAGGTAGCTATTGCGGCGACTATGCACCGTTAGGTTTTTAATCGAGCAGCGGCTGTGATCCGCTGCAGCAGGTTGCAGGATGGTTGCAGCTGCGGCGGCTGGAGCTATGCTGTCTGTTGGTCGTCGTACCGGCAAGGAGCGAGCGAGCTTTAGCCATTGTCCATCTGCCGTAACGTAGCCAATTTCCGCAACATAATCGCGATCGGCTTCTGGCAACGGCACATGGTGATCTGTGGCAATATCGTCGCAGTCGTACTGCTGCATGCTATGAGCTGGCTGATGATCCAGATCAATATCGGTAGCATCGTAGATGCGTAGCTGCAGTTGCTCACCGCCATTTGCTTTGGCAGTAGCCCGAACCGCCGGCGGCACTTCCCAATAGGCGTAGGCATCCTCGGAACTGCGGGGCGTTAGCACAATCCGGCTAGGCGGCGCGGAGACCTCCTTATCCTTTAGGAGTTGAGTAGCTGCGGCCACCGCTCCACCAGCAATGGCAACCGCTGGAGCCACCGCCGCTGCTGAAGGGGGGGGCGTCACGCGGATCGAGTTCGAGCGAGCCAGCTTCAGCCATTGCCCATCGCCGGTGAAGTAGCCTACTTCTGCTAGGTAATCCCGGTCTGGTGCTGGAATCGGTACATGGCAATCCTGGTCACTTTCGGCACAGTCAAACTGCTGCACGCTAGGCGGCAACGGCTGCTCCGGGCTGCGATCCGTGACATCGTAGAGGCGCAGGGCAAACTGCTGTCCGCCTTGCTGCTTCAGGGCTGCCCGCTCGGACTCGGAGACCTCCCAGTAGGCATAGGCATCGTTAGCATTGCGGGCCGTCAACACCATCCGGCTGTGGGCAAGGGGAACTGCCTCTGGACGAGTGGCTGCCGCTACACCTGCCGCCGCTAAAGCAGCTCCTGTCGCCACTCCTGCGGCTTGGGAGGTAACTGGTTCCACCGTTGGGCAGGCCGGCACCCGCACCGGCAACGAGCGAGCCAAGGGCAGCCAGCGGCTATCAGCCGTGACATATCCCAGCTCTGCGATGTAGTCCCGGTTGTCTACGGCGATGGGTAGAGGCAGATCTGGCTCAGATTCGCGGCAGTCAAACTGCTTGACGCTATGGGGGATCTGCCGCTCCATGTCGATGTCCGTCACGTCATAGAGTCGCAGCGCCAGCTTGCGTCCACCTTGCTCACGTAGTTCTGCCTTTCGCTCCTCGGGCACTTCCCAATAGGCATAGGCATGGCGGCAGTCACGCGGTGTCAACACAATTCGACTTTCGGGAATAGGCGCGGCTACAGGGGCAACTGGCGGAGGCGGTACCGGAGCTGCTACTGGAGGAGCCACCGTTCTAGCTGGACTAGAGCGATTGCGCATCAGCCACCACAGCAGACCGCCAAGCAGGGGAATAGCTAGTAACCACAGCCAGCCTGCTCCCCCTCGCTGAGCCACTGGAGCCGCGGCCGCTTCTCCGGCAGGGGCAGGCACCAAGGCTGTTTCATCTGGGGAGGCTGTCGTCTCGGGGGTTGCTGTCGTATCCGGTGTTGCTGTAGCGTTCGGTGTTGCTGTGGCGTCAGGGGTTGCCGTCGCGGCGGGTTCAGCCGGGGCTGGAGAAGTTGCCGGAACAGTCGCCGCTGCAACCAGTCCTGGAGTCACCGTTGCCAGGCCCAAAAATGCCTGCGTTCCTACATCCGGGGTCCCGCGATAGGCATAGCCTCGCGGCTGTGAGAAGGGGTAGCGCGGATCGTCCGGCAGCGTTTGATGCATGGGGACAATCTTCACCGTCGGCTGGTTCAGCACTTGGTCAGCAATGGCATAGCTGATCCCATCCTGTCCTAGTTCCTGGATAACCAGGGCGGTATCGTCCTCTGCGACGGTAGTTGTATTGGGTCCCACTTCAAAGGGAGCTGCCTGGAAAACTTCATAATTGCGGAACGCCTGCCGCGTGTCGCTAGTCTCTGGGCGATCCACAAACCGGATGGGCCCCGGCTGACCGCCAATTTCCGACCAGTCGGTAATCTCGCCGCGGAAAATGCGAGCAAACTGCTCGAAGGTAATGTCGCCCTGATAGGGATTGTTTGGACCAACGATAATGGCAATTTTTTCCCGGCGCAGGGGGACTTCCACTAGTCCCTGGGCTTTCTCAGCTTCGGTCAGGGGACGACCAATGGCTGCCAGCGTAATATCGCCGTTGAGCAGCGCCTGCAACGCCTGATCGGTGCCATTATCTGCCAAGGTCACCGTCGTGCCTGCAAAGCGCTCTTCATACTGCTGCTTCAGCGTTTCGTTGACGACCGTCATGCTGTGGGAGCCGTCTACTTCGACAGTGGTGCCGCTAGGTACCGAAGCTGGTAGCGGAAACGCTTGGGGGCTAGGCGATTGTGCCAAAACAGGTTCTGGTTCAAAAACCGTTGGGACCCACTTTGGTCCGGAGGCGAGGGTCAGCACAGCAGCGGCAACCCTCAGGATAGTTTTCGTCGGGGGATGCATAGGTATCACCACAAGGTTCTAACGGGGCATGAAATTGACAGCCAAATCAGCGAATGAGTCCCGATCTAGTCGGAATCTAGACCGATTCAACCAATCCGCTAGATTCGCACCACCGAAAGCAGCACTTCGCCTTCGTTGTCGTCTAGATAGGTATCGAGGAAGAACGCGCACAGAGTCGCAGGTTCCAAAACCTCTAGCGTCAGCGTGTCATCGTAGCCATTCAACGTAGACCAAGTTGCACCCACCTCGACGTTTGTTTTCTTGTTGACCACCTTGCCACCGTAGATCCAGAGCAGCACAATCGGTTCGCCGTGGTGCCCCGAATCCGAACGATAGTTAAAGCTACCGCCACGAATTTTGACCACATTCGTACCGGGTTCGAGCGTTGTACTCACGGCGGTTTCCTGCTGGATACGGCGCATCAATTCCGGATCCAGGTAGAAGCAGTTGCGCTTACTGTGAACAGTCAAATCGGTGACCACACACCCTTCCATAGAAATTACCTCGTTAATAACTGGGTTGATCTCCGGCGAAATAACCGGGTTAACAGGTGGATTGTCAATCGGATAAACAGAGATGTTTTCCTTTAGTGCGGGAGCCGTTTGATCTGAACCAAATTGAATTGAACCAAGTTGAGATAAATCAGGTAAATCAGATGAATCAAGAGAAGCAGCACCAATCAGGGTTGAATCAGCTCGACCGGGATCGATTGATTCAGGGGGTTGTCCGGTGGGTCCGGCAGGGGGATTGGTCAGCTAAGTAGGAGCGAACTCCGGCAGCGGCTGAGCAAAAGACTCAATCCGCCAAATCTCCTGGCAGTAGTCGCGAATTGCCCGATCCGACGAGAATTGCCCGATCCGTGCCGTATTCAGAATCGACATCCGTGTCCAACGTTCTGAATCTTGATAGACTAGCCCAACTTGGTCCTGACAATCAACGTAGGCAGCGTAATCAGCGAGCAGTTTATATTGATCTGGATAGAGCAGCAGGTTAACCAAGGGGCGAAACAGCTCCCTATCGCCTGCCGACAGCGCCCCAGACTCTATTAGATCTATAACTGCCTTCAGGTCAGCGTTGGACTGGTAATACTCGCTTGGCTGGTAGCCCGCTGCTTGCAGGCTAGCAACTTCCGAAACCGTTAACCCAAACTCAAAGAAATTCTCTGCGCCCACCGCATCCCGCAGCTCCAGGTTAGACCCATCGGGAGTGCCCATGATCAGAGAGCCGTTCATGGCATAAATCAGGTTGCCAGTGCTGCAGGCCTCCGTACCCGCCAGCGAGATATATTCTGCCAGATCCGCTGCCGGATAAATTGTCTGCGCCACTTTAATATTGTAATTGCGAATGAAAACCACCTTTAATCGTCCATTCACATCGGGATCAGAGTTGATCACTTGAGCGACCGCATGGATCAGCCGAATCATCAGCTTCGCTGTGAAATAGTCAGGTGCGGCTTTCCCCGCAAAAATAAACGTACGTGGCGTCAGGGACAGAGCAGGATTCGCTTTCAGACGACGATATAGCGTCAGGATGTGCAGCACATTCAAATGCTGACGTTTGTACTCGTGCAGCCGCATCGTATGGACATCAAACAATGAATTGACATCAACTTCGATGCCGTTATGCTGGCGAATATAAGCTGCAAGTGCTTGCTTGTTAGTCTGCTTCACCTGCCGCCAGTCCGAGCGAAACTGAGCATCTTCTACAAAGGGTTCCAACTGCCGCAGACGCGATAAATGGGTAATCCAACCATCACCAATGCGGTGGCAGATCAAGTCTGCTAGTTGTGGATTGATCAGCAGCAAGAAACGCCGTGGGGAAACGCCATTAGTTTTATTGCTGAACTTCTGGGGATATAGCTCGTAGAAATCTCGCAACAGCATAGACTGAAGCAGCTGAGTATGCAGTTGAGAAACCCCATTGATACTATGGCTGCCCACGCAGGCCAAATAGGTAGTCCGCACATAACGCTCGCCTCGCTCATCAATCAGCGACATCCGCGCGACTCGCTCGGGATCATTCGGATACTGCGACCGCACGTGATCGAGGAAGCGATTGTTGATCTCAAAGATGATTTCTAGGTGACGCGGCAACAATCGACCAAAGATCTCTAGCGTCCAGCAATCATCTAGGGTTTCTGGCAACAAGCTGTGATTGGTGTAGGCAAAGCTGCGTTGCGTCACTGCCCAGGCTTGCTCCCAGGGCAACTGGTGCTGATCGAGCAGGAGCCGCATCAGCTCTACAACGGCTAAGGTAGGGTCGGTGTCGTTGAGCTGAATTGCCATCCGCTCGGGCAGCGTGTCTGGGCGGCCTCCCGCTTGCAGATGCAGCCGCAAGACATCCTGCATCGCGCAGGACACCAGGAAAAACTGCTGCTTCAGCCGCTGTTCTTTGCCTTGCTGCTCCACATCCACGGGATAGAGCACCTGACAGAGCTGCTGCGAATCAGCCGTTTTCCACAGTCGCATCAGGTTCACCGTGCCTGTGCGGTAGCCGGAGACGGGAGTGTCGTAGGGGATGCCTGTTACTTGCTCAGCGACTAGCCAGCGCACACAGTAGCGATTTTGCTCATCTAGGTAGGCTTCGCTGTGTCCACCAAAACCAACGGTCACGGCGGCTTCTGGGCGTTCGCGTTCCCAAGGACTGCCATACCGCAACCAGCTACCCGGGATTTCCACCTGCCAGCCGTCGCGGATGTCTTGATCAAAAATACCGTATTGGTACCGAATACCATAGCCAATAGCCGGCACATTAGCCGTTGCCAGCGAGTCCAGGTAGCAGGACATCAGCCGCCCCAGCCCCCCCTTGCCCAGCCCTGGTTCTGCTTCCTGTTGCAGCAATTCATCGAGATCCAGTCCCATCTCCTGCAGCGTTTGCCGAACCGACGTCGAGATGCCTAGATTCAGCAGATGGTTGGCAAGGTGAGGTCCGGGCATGTACTCGGCAGACAGCTCGATCACCAAGCGTGAGCCAGGCTGAGCGAGAGCAACCTCGGGCAAATCCTGCTGCAAGAGCTGATCGCACACTACCTGCGCCAATGCGGTATAGCGTTCTTGGGGAGTAGCGGTCTCCACTGTCTTGCCGGAGCTTTGCAGATAGCCGAGAAAAGACTGCTGCAACGATTCAACTCCAGCGGGCGGCACGGGTGGCGGGGTCGCAATGACTGCTGTCTCTATTGTCTCTGGCAAATCTGTCTTCGGCAAATCTGCTGATTCTGGGAGTTCTGGCACATCGGCGGTGGCTGATTCGATCGCTGGAAGCTCGCCATGACTGACCTCCGTTGCGGCGTCTGCGGTCTGTAGAGCGTCTACTTCGGTGTCTACCTCGGTCGCTGCAATTTCCTCTGTTACTTCAGTTGTGTCGGTTGTGCCCAGCGGTGCCCCAGAGACCGAAGCGACCGGGACAACATCAATAGGGCTGACCTGCAAAACCTCGGTGGCATCTCCCGCTTCGTCTGAAACCTCCTCCAGCACCGCCTCAATCACCTCGGCTGCTCCGGTGCTCTCAGGATCGAGGGGTGGGGCTAGCTCCTCTGCCGTTACCCAGGTTGCCTCTGCCGTTTCTTCTCCTGGCTGCATGGCTCTGGGCGTCGCAGCAGGTAAGTCAATCTGTTCTGCCCCGGCAGGAGAGGACGTTGCTGGTGGAGGAGCGGCCGGTGGGGCAGCCCTAGACCCCGATTCCCCTGGAGGCACTGGTGCTGGTTGAGCCACACCGAGCTGCCAACGGCGGTTCAGCAGCCAGCGCACCAACCCACCCAGCAGTAGGACTGGTAGCCCTAGCCCCAACCACAGCGGCACTCGCTTATGGGCACCTCGGCGAGAATCCAACGGGCGAGATGGGGCAGCAGCATCAGGCAGGCTCACTGGAGCCAACACCTCGGGGGCGGTGACAATACCCGGCTCGACCACAGGAATCGGCTGAGCAACGGGAGCCTCGGCAGGGAGGAGAGCAATTTTTCCGGGCGGCACCGGCTTAATGACTCGCGATGCAGTCGGTTCTCGCTTAGGTGTTGGTTCAGCTTGAGAGTCTGGAGCGGATGTAGCAGCGGGAACCTCAACGGCCGCAGCATCGGCATGGGTGGCGGCGGGTTGGGTCTGGTTCTCGGGCAGGGGGTTCACCATGGAAGGCTGAACCTTGCGGCTGCCCTCGCGATCGGGAGCAGTGGTGTCAGCGGTCGTTGGTTCGGTTACCTGGTCCGCCGCGTCAACTCTGTCCGTCTGCACTGGCTCTGCTGCCATCGGCTCGCTAATGTGGTCCGGAGCGGCTGGTGGGACCGGCTGGTGGTCTTGAGGTGGGAGTTGCAGCTCGCGAGGTTCAACCGTTGTTGGGGCGATTGCTGTCTCTGCGGCAGGCAATGGTTCCGAGGTGAGGGAAGCTGCCATCGGAGCAGCCAGGGCCGCAACAATAGCCTGAAGCTCTGCCCTCTTGGCCGTAGCAATGGCGGTTTGCCCAACGGGTGCGATCGCAAGGCTAAGAAACGACTGGGCGGCGGAATCGCTGGCGGCTTTGAAGGCATAGCTCTGCTGCTGCACATACGGATAGCGGGCATCTTCCGGCAGCGTTTCTTGCAGAACGGCAATCTTAACCAAGCGAACGGCAGCATCCTCGGGAAGTTGATCGGCAATCGCATAGCTAATGCCGTCGCTGCCCAGCTCGCGAATCACGGCTGCTGTATCATCGGTGTCTAGCTGCACCCGATTGGCGAACCGCAGGCGAAGGGACTGCGCCGCCGAGGGCAAAATGCCATACTGACTCAAGGCCAGACGAGTTTCGCTGGTGTCTGGGCGATCGATCACTCGAATTGGTCCTGCTGCGCCTCCCACGTCAGACCAGTCTGTAATAGTGCCCTGAAAAATCTCGGCCAGTTGTTCAACTGTCAGGGCACCCCGAAAGGGATTGTCGCGCCCAATTAAAATCGCAATTTTTTCCTGCGCAATCGGAATTTCGATCAGCCCTTGTGCTTTTTCCTGCGGCGTCAGCGAACGGCTAATGGCAGCCAGATCGATTTCTTCATTGAGTAATGCCTCTAGGGCAGCTTCGGTGCCACGAGCGGTAACGGTGACCTTGGTATCAGGGAAGCGCGACTCATAGCGCTGTTTTAGCTGCTCGTTGATCCGCTGCATCTCGCGGGAGCCGTCAATTCGCAGCGTGTTTTCTGAATGCGGTGCTTCGGTAGCGCCCCCTACAGAAGCAGCACTGGATGGAGTAGCACTACGCCCCTCAATGGTAATCAGGGAGATGAGATCGACCGGAGGATTTGCTGCAGGACTAGCCGCATACATTTCACGGTTGAGGTGAGCCATAACCACCGGAGCTGCTGCCCCGGCCGGAGTAAAGGCAAGAAGTGGCACTTGGGCAATGGTCAACCAGAACACCCATTTCAGGAAAGAGGAAGTGCTTTTCCGCAGCATACGTCACCATCGAACTCAGCGAAACGCTAGCGTCTGGGTAAAGTCGCCCAATGCTATAGCTACTGGGCATCTTCTCAGGAAGCTTCTAAAAAAGAAAGCGGTGCCCGATACAATTGGCAATAAAACTTAATATTTTGATTGAATGGAGTTGAGCGCGGCAGCCGATTGGGCTAACAGATGCAGAAAGCGATGCCTCTATAAACTCCTATCGAGATGGCGTGAGATGGAGCTAGAGACGGATTTAGAGTTTCTTTGTTGATTCTTTTGTTGACTCTGTGTATATGGCGCGTGCAAGTGGTGGTCTCTGGTCACCCCTCGCAGAACCAGCAATGTTTATTCTTCTCTCTGTTTCATATAGATAACTCCTCATACCGAATATCTGTAATCGAGGGCACAATTCCAGTAGTTGCTTCTAGGTGTTGCTGATCCCCGCGTTTCCTTGGCTGGGTGCCCTGCTATCAACGTGCTCCCCTCGAGGTCACCGAATAAGGTCACACAGCAGTCATCCGACGGTAGGAAGTGATAGCCGGGCTAACTTGCCATAGTGAAAACGGCACTGAATCCGTTGGATGAATGAAACTCAGGCACAAGCGGACTCGCCGCATCGGTTACTCTTTTGTGGATTGCATTATGGACAGGATATTGACCTTTTTGAAATCGATTGTTGTCCTTTTTGGGTTGACCTGTCTGTTCTGCTGGGTTCTCAATAGAACAATCACTGCCGATCCGCTGCTAGCGTTTGTGTCATTTTTGGGTGGCATTCCGTTGATTTTATGGGGACTGGGATTAGTCGAATAGCCGTAGAGCGGTCGTGGGCCCAGTCTGCCCCTGTGGTTTCGGTCATGATCTAGGCGAAGAGGCCTTGAGTTCTGGGAAATGAGCTGCTATCTCTAGCTAGAGTTGGCAACTCCCTCCTAGATTGCCACCTGCTCATTGGTTGGTCCATCTTCAAACGATATGCGTGTAGAAGTCACCACTTGGTACCTGGAAATGCTGGACCCTAGCCAGTTGAATTTCTCCCCTCCAGGAGACTACGAGCTAAGGATTGAACAAGCGCGAATTCCTAGCCCCGAGCTGAGCCGATTTCTCTACAGTAGCGTCGGTGGCGACTGGTATTGGCTCGATCGCCTGACGTGGAATTATGACCAATGGATGCAGTATCTCGACCGCCCGGAACTAGAAACCTGGGTAGCCTACCTATCGGGCACGCCGGCGGGTTTTATCGAACTAGAGGCCCAGAATAACCGCAATGTCAAAGTTAATTACTTCGGGCTGCTGCGAGCGTTTATTGGCAAACGACTAGGCGGGCATCTGCTCAGTGTGGGAGTTGAGCGAGCCTGGGCCATGGGAGCACAGCGGGTTTGGCTGCATACCTGTAGCCTAGATGGACCAAATGCCCTCAATAATTACAAAGCCCGAGGCTTCAAAGTCTACAAATCGGTGGTGCGTGTAGAAACCTTGCCCGATCGCCCGCCCGGACCTTGGGAGGGAGCCTATTAGTCGTATTAGTTGAGTTCAGTCCGATTTGATTGGTTTCTTGCTGTCAATCTAGGCGGTAGGCGATAGGCGGACGAAGTCTGCTGCGGTTAATGGAGTAGTCACCCCCACCAGTTCTGCCAGCAGGACCTGCCCAAACTGAATCCGCGTCGAGGTGCTAGTTTGCACGAGCTGCAGTTGGTTGAAGTCCAGCGTCCCCACCAGCCCAATCCGGTCTCTGCCCAGTTCAAAATCGGTAATGGTGTCCGCTCCTTCGTTGTAGACCAGGGCATAGGTATCGGCTCCAGCACCGCCTGTCAAGCGATCGGCTCCGGCACCGCCCCAGAGCAGATCATCCCCATCGCCACCCACGAGCTGATCGCGGCCCGCTTCGCCATAGAGCGCGTCGTTGCCGCTGCCGCCCACCAACTGATCATCACCTGTTCCGCCGTAGAGCCGATCGTCGTCGCCGCCCGCTGTTGCCTGATCATTGCCAGCACCCGCCAGAATCAGGTCCATTCCGTTCCCCGTTTGGATCCGATCGTTGCCACCCCGCCCCAGAATCAGACTATTAAAATCTTCAACCGAAGACAGCACATCCGCCGCATCGCTGCCGCGAATCACTCGGGCATCGGCAGGAGCCGACAACACATCCAGGAAAATGGCGCTAGGAACGCCGTAGTTGCCCGCGGCATCAACGCTCTCCACAAACAGAGTATGGCGACCCGGAGCTAGATTGCTGGTGTCTACTGCCCCCACGAGCACTTCTGTGGTACTGTCGTATTTGCCATCTGCCACCGTCAGACTGTAGATCGGGATATCCGGCGTCCAGGAGGGGGCATTGACCGTGTAGCGAGCACCAGCAATTGGGCGCGGCTGCTTTTCGGCCTCTGAACCAGGACGGTTATTAGCAGCGTAGCGCGTAGCGTCAGCTGTGATGGTCAGCACTACCGAATTGGTAATTCCGGCAATTGCCTGGTTCTCGCTCAGGCTGAGGTTGAGGCTTTCGGGTCCAGCTGCCTGTTGGTAGGGACGATGAGCCGCCTTAGCTGCATACATCAAAGCCGACAACATCTGGGGTGCCGTGGTTTGTTCAAAGGTGGTGCTTGGCTCCAGGGGTTGGCTACCCAGTCGGGCGGTGTAGCTGGCAACCCGAAAATTTTTATAGACCCAGTCTGCTGGCGTCCCTGAGACCAACCCAGTACGGCTGGCTGGCTGCACTGTGTAGGCTGTGCCATCTGCCCGCTTCATGAACCCGCCCAGCTTTAATCCCAACGTGTGTAAACCTGCCGCATCAGGAGCCGTCGTTTCTGTCCAGTGCCAGGGGTAAAGCAGTGCATTGCCCTCGCTTAAGAGATGCAAGAACACACCCGCTCTGTCTTGGGCTAGCGGCACGTCGTCCGTGGAGGGTTGGGGCGCAAAACTATCCCGTACAAAACTATCCCGTAAATAGTCTCGCAGCGCCTGAGTCTCCGGCTCCGAGAAGGGAGCTGATCCGGCATAAACCGGAGAGGCTGGATCGCTACTCGCGCCCACGGTGCCCCATTGAACGTCAAAATTGCGATTGAGATTGACGCCATAGCTGGGAAAGGGAGCAGCAGTCGAGCCGATTGGTGGAGTGGGGTTGGTGTTTTTTGACCATGGCGTTCCCTGCTCAGACTGTCTGCGCCCGTCTGGATTGACGATGGGCAGCAAGCGAATATCCCGGTAGTCGAGTAGCCACGTTGCATCGGCATCCACACCATATCCGGCGACGAGCAGCTCGGCAAAGCGAGCGACGATTTCGGTTGTGGCATAGGCTCCGCCTTGGCTACCTGCCTGTACCAACAGCACCGGCTTTGCGGGGACCTGAGGGGCTACCTGTTCCGGGAGAGAGGGCTGGAGAACGAAGCGATTGGGTAAGCGACGAGTCAGCCGCAGCGCGTAAAGATCAAATCCGGCGGCTCCGCCCGGTGTCAGCTTGTCGTAGCTGTCGCCAATGTCGGTCCAGGTTGCCAAGTCCGGATTTTGAGCCGCCAGCCGAGCTAAATCGCGGTAGGTCGCGTCTAGAGTACGATAGCTAGGCTCAGCAGCGGAACTGCCATCTGAGGCAGGGGGCAGTTGGAGAGCTAGGCTAGAATCAGCTCTGCTAGGGGCGTCTGGGTGTGTCGCAAGGGAAGCGACCGCATCTAGAGAGGACGCAGCAATGACGGGTGTACTCACAGTTGGGTAAACAGTACGTTAAGTAGGGTAGAGAGAACTAGTGAAATTAGAAAAAATCATTCAGGGCCATTGCTCAAGATGGGGAAAACGATAGCCCCACCGAAAGCCCAGGAAACCCAGCGATGCACACCTGAAATCCAGTAAACCGTGTTTCTCGTAGAGCGACTGTCAAGATTTCATGAACTAGAATTGGCAATGTGCTGAGCTAAGGCACTGAACCGGATGACTCCCGGAGGCTGTTGCCGGAATCATGCTTGAACTCTACCTAGGCAGGACCCGGCTGCGGCTGACTCCTCTCGCGGCTGCTCCTCCGGTGTGGCACCATAGGACATGAATGGAGACTGGCTAGACGGGAACATCCTCGATGAACATCCTGATTGTTGAAGATGAGGCAGAGATTGCTCAGCTCATCCAAATTTACCTAGAAAAAGAAGGTTTCTCCTGCCGCACCTGTCGCGATGGACTGACTGCGCTGCAGTTGTTTCAAGATATTCAGCCCGACCTGATTATCCTGGATCTGATGATTCCAGGAGGGTTGGATGGTTTGGAGGTCTGCGCCCGCATTCGCCAGAAGCCCGGCAGCAAAGATCCCTACATCTTGATGCTGACTGCCAAAGGCGAAGAGATCGACCGGATTATCGGCCTGTCTACTGGAGCTGACGACTACATGGTGAAGCCGTTTAGCCCTCGGGAGCTAGTTGCCCGAGTCCGGGCTTTACTGCGCCGCACCCTGCGTCAAGGAGGTCAAAGCCGCCTCTATCAAACCTTCCACTTCTCCCTCGATGTAGACCAGCGCGTTGCGCATCGCCAGCTCGACGGTACCGCCAGCGAACCCCTCGATCTGACCACCCTAGAATTTGAGCTGCTCGCCACGTTCCTCAGTAATCCTGGTCGCGTTTGGAGCCGTGCTCAGTTGATTGAACGGCTCTGGGGCAGTGATTTCTACGGCGATGAGCGAGTCGTCGATACCCATGTAGCCCGTCTGCGCAAAAAGGTGGAGCCGGATCCGTCTAATCCTACGTTCGTGAAAACCGTGATTGGCGTTGGCTACAAATTTGAAGATCAGTCTGCCTAATTGCCTTTCATAATCACTGGCATAATCATCACTGGCATAATCAGTTGCTCTCACGGCACTCTGGTTAGCGGACTTGGCTGCGGTGGATCAGTGAGCAAAGCTGTTAGGGTCTTGTTGACCAGGCTAACTGAACGAACCTTAGGAGCGATGATTCTGGGTGTAAATTTGAAAGCCAGGTGTTTTGTAATCTTTAGGTAGATAGTTAGCGGGAATAGTGGAGTGATTACCATCGCGAACTGCCGAGTAGGTCGGAGATAGGATTTCAATACCTGCCTGATTGCAATAATCCTGAATATTTTGATGCAGCACTGAGTAAACTTGCGGCATCTGTTGTGGGCAATCGGTGTGGGCATTGAGTTCATAGCTAACATTGAAGTCATTAAGTGCTGTTTGCAGCACGAACGGATGCGGCTCAGGGAGGATGCTTGGAGTAGCCAGAGCAGCTTGAATGAGCACCTCGTGAACAGTGCGCCAAGGCACGTCATACCCCAAGGTAACCGTAGTATAGATCACAAGATAACTCTCAGCCTCGCGAGATGCAGCATTGAAGTTGACCACATTGCTGTTGAGGACTGAAGCATTGGGAATGGTAATCACTTCTTGCTTAAAGGTGAGCAGACGGGTGACAAACAGCGATTTTTCCACAACTTGACCGCGAGTTTCCCCAATCTGAATGATATCGCCCATGCGAAAAGCGCGAGTGTAGATCAAAATAATGCCAGCAATCGCGTTGGCAACCGCAGAAGAGGAACCGAGAGTAAACAGAGCACCCAATAACAGGTAGATACCTTGAAACGCAGGGGAATTGAATCCGGGCACATAGGGAGCTGCAACGATACTGCCCATGATCACCAGTAGAATCGTGACCAGACGGTCAGTGGGCTGCACCCATTCCGGATAGAACCAGGGATAGGCATCGTCTCGTCCCAGCTCAATGATCACCAGCTTGGCGAATTGAATGACATAGTATGTAACAGTAGCAATGATAGCAATAATAACTAAATTCGGAAGGTTTTGAGCAAAGGTGGTTAGCAGTTGACTAACACGAGCTGAAATATCGCTGAGAATGGATTGCCCGATTTTCCGTGTCGCTGGAAACTGGCTGAGAACGAAGGGAATATAGAGATAGAAACCGCCCAAAATTAGTGCTAGACGCAGCAGCTTCACTAAACCCGAGAGCAAGTAGCTCGTTGCATCTGATCCCAAAAGCTGGACATTTTGAATTCTCAAGTCCAATGCATCTGCCCGTCGAGCAGCACGCAGTCGGATCAACAGTTGCGAGACCGACCGCTGGAGCAAAATCAGAAATCCGATCAGAGCGATGGTGCTCAGAATGACGAACACAATGCCGCGAGTCACTTGACCGATGCTGCGATCTTGGCGATATTGAGCGATTGCTGTCTGCATAACCTGAATGCTCTTGGCCGCTAGTTCTTGGCGAGACTGATCACCGTCGCGATCGCTGTCTCGAACGGTAAACAGCACGGTATCACCTGCTATCACAATCGATGCGTCCTCTTGCTCTTCGACTCGGAGCGCTTCAGGCGCAATCGTCTCATCTGCGGCAACCTGCAACAGGCGACTCTGAATCACTTCTGCCCGTTCTGCAGCAGACACCACGCCAGGAATTCCCTGCCGAACCCGAAACAAAACCTTGCCATCGAGCATCACCGGGTGGCCATCAATGGGGTTACCAATAGGCTGCTGCGCGACGGCCGGATAGATGATCAGGGTCAAACAAATGACGCTAAGGCCGAGGAACCGCCAAACTCGTTGACTGAACGGGCGAAGAACAGAGCAGACACAAAAAGGCGGAAAACGCATGGTTTCGGGAACGAGTAAAGAATTCAACAATTCGCTGTTGCTAGAGATCTAAGAATGGGTAACGCAATGGCATAGCACACTCTCTAGTCAGGGATTCTATACTAAACCAACGAGCGCTCGGCTAATATGGGAAGCAGTCAAGAAAGGCAATTTCAATGATGCAAGTGCTAGACCGCACTCGGGATCTATCATCTTGGTCCAGAGGGCTAGCAACGCATTGAGCGCAGTCAGCTACCGAGGCTGGAAGACCCAGATAGACCTAGATATCGAGCTGCTGGTTCGCTGTGTGTTGATGTCTGAAACCAATGCTGCGGAAGCAATCCGCACGTTCTGCAAAGCCATAGCCCGCTCGCAATTGCCTGTTGGATCTCCCTGCTAAATAACCGCGCCATCAGGTGGCAGCCCAGCATAAGTTCCTCTGCCGATTTGCAAGAGGTATTGCAAGCACAGACGTTCCATAGCACTTCCTTGCTGAGCCGTCAGTAAAATATGAGCATCACTCATGTTTTGTCAAGAAAAATATGAGCAATCCTCAGATTTTCTGATTTCTGCTCGTAGCCCAGATCAAAGCCAGCCAATCTACGACAATGTAGAGCTAGGACCCTTAAGCGCTAGAACACTTCTGAACCGCATGGCTACCCACTCGTCCAAGATGTCATCCCAGGCATTATCAAAAGCCGCGTCCAATCCTGCGGGAATGCGTCGCCAGCCCCGGCAAGCTCGCAGCCAAGAGCGGGTTAATCACATTCTGGATGTGGCAGAGCAGCTTTTTATCGCCGATGGGTATGCGGCAACGACGACAAATGCGATCGCGACTCGTGCCAATGTGCCGATCGGGTCGCTCTACCAGTTTTTTCCAGATAAAGCCGCCATTTTGCAGGCGTTGGCCCGACGCTATGCCGAACGGCTGCACCAGCAATTTATTGAACTGCATCTCACGGAAATGGCGACGCTGCCGCTGGCGGGCTATGTGGACCTGCTGATCGACACCACCGACCAATTTTTCAGCGAGCATCCCGGCTACCACGCCATTTTCATGCAGGTAGAAGGCACGATGCCCGAGCTAGAGTCGCTGGAGGCAGCGGTCGATGCTCAGTACATTCAAGACTTGGCAGGCTTCTTGTCGCGGACCTATCCGGGATTGTCGCCTGAGGACTATGAGATGATTGCCTTTGTGATTGTGAAAGCGATCGGGACGCTGCTGTGGCTGTCGCTCAGTCAAGACGCAGCGTTTCGGCAGCGCCTAGTCCGCGAAACAAAGCGCCTGATGCTGGCGTATCTGCAAAGTTACTTTCCCACAGGTGCAGACCAATGACGCTAACGCAGGTTTTGGGCGTTCTGCTGATTTTTGTTTTCTGTCCGCTGCTGGGTGGCTTGCCGCTGATTCGCTGGATCACCTACGTTGGCAGCGGGCGACGGCTAGACCAGATGGGCACAGGCAATGTCAGTGTCTCGGCGGCGTTTTATCATGGCGGGCGGTGGATCGGGCTGCTAGCGGTGCTGTCAGAGGCGTTGAAAGGCATTGCGGCGGTGCTGCTGGCCCGCTATTGCTTCCCGGTGGGGTCGGCTTGGGAGATTGTGGCGCTGATGGCGCTGGTGATGGGGCGCTACTGGTTCGCTAAAGGGGCGGGCACCACGAATGTGGTTTGGGGCTATGTTGTGCATGACCCGATTACGGCGGGGCTGGTCTTTCTGATCGGTATGTTGGGCTTTACGCTGCTGCGGGAACGGCGAACTGGCAAACTGGGGGTGCTGGTGCTGCTGGTGCTGATCACGGCGCTGCGTTATCCCCAGTCGGGAGAGCGAATTATGGCAACGATGGCGCTGGCGCTGCTCATGGCATGGATTTACCAGAAAATTCCCGATGACCTAGACTTACCAGTGGACGGTTCACAGCAGGACTCCCGCACCATGTTTCGTTTCTTTCAAGGCAATCGGGCACTGCGCTCGCTAGAGCAACCGCTAGACCCGCAGCAGGTTGGGGCAAAGGCGGCCACACTGGCTCAACTCTACCGCTGGGGCTACCCGATTCCGCCGGGCTGGGTACTGCCGCCAGGGGATGATCCGGCTCCGCTGCTGGAAACGCTCGATCCATCCCCCGAGGCTCCGCTGGTGGTGCGCTCCTCTGCAATTGGTGAAGATGGCGCTACGGCGTCGGCAGCGGGTCAGTATGAATCGCTGCTGGATATTACCAGTCGGCCGGCCCTAGAGCAGGCGATTCTGCGCTGTCAGGCATCCTACAGTTTGCCCCATGCGGTGCGCTACCGGCAGGATCGCGGACTAGGCGAGAGCGGCATGGCGGTGCTCGTGCAGCGGCAGGTGCAGGGCGTCTTTTCGGGGGTGGCTTTCAGCCGCGATCCGATAGCGCGTCAGGGCGATGCGGTGGTTGTGGAGGCGCTGCCCGGCATGGCGTCGCCGGTGGTGTCGGGACGAGTCACGCCGGAGCGGTATTGCGTCTGGATCACGGAAGCCCTGGATTGGAGCAGTGATTGGCGGCTGCCGGAGTCGGTTGAGCTGCCCTTAGACGGCAATGGCGATGTGCCGACGCGCTTGATCCAGCAGGTTGCCTATTTGGCGCGGCATCTAGAAGCCCGATTCCACGGCATTCCTCAAGACATTGAATGGAGCTACGACGGGCAACAGCTCTGGCTGCTACAGGCTCGCCCGATCACAACGCTGCTGCCGATCTGGACGCGCAAAATTGCGGCTGAAGTGATTCCCGGCTACATCCACCCCTTGACCTGGTCAATTAATCGTCCCCTGACCTGCGGCGTCTGGGGCGATCTGTTTACGCTGGTGCTAGGTGAACGAGCAAGGGGTCTCGATTTCAATCAAACCGCGACGCTGCATCGCTCGGCCGCTTACTTCAATGCCTCGCTGCTGGGGGATCTGTTTCGCCGCATGGGGTTGCCGCCGGAAAGTCTGGAGTTCCTGACGAGGGGCGCTAAATTCAGCAAACCACCCCTTAGCGCTACCCTGCGCAATATTCCTGGATTGTGGCGCTTAGCGCAACGAGAACTGTGGCTAGAAACCGACTTTGCCCGCGACCAGGAGCAGGTGTTTCAGCCGGTATTGGCAACCCTGTCCCAGCAATCCCTTGCAGACCTGACTCCCGAAGAGTTGCTGAGCCGCATTCATCGCATCCTGGATCGGCTGCAGCGAGCCACGTACTACAGCATCCTCGCGCCCTTGAGTGCAGCCTTGCGAGCGGCGATACTGCGGGTAGACCAATCAACCTTAGACAATAGTGCCCTGCCTGAGGTGGCCGCTGTACGAGCCTTGCAGCAGTTGGCGAACGAGCTGCGCCCGAGTCTGCCTTCCCTAGACGCCATCCCTCCCGAGCCAGCCTGGGCCATGCTGACGACCAACCTCGAGGGAAAAGTTATTCTGCCGCGATTTCAGCAATTTCTCGACGACTATGGCTACCTCAGCGAAGTTGGGACCGATATTGCCGTTCCCACCTGGAAAGAAGATCCGCATCCGGTGCAAGATCTGCTGATCCAGTTTTTGGTGCAGCCGCCAACGCCGCCAACCTCCACTCCAGCCGTGAGCACCTGGAAGCAGCGCCAAGCTCAGCGCCGCCTCACCCTCAAAGGACGAGTGACCGAGGTCTACAGCAAATTGTTGGCAGAACTGCGCTGGAGTGTGGTGGCTCTAGAACAGCGGTGGCTGCAAGCGGGTATCCTGACTCAGCCGGGGGATATTTTCTTTCTCACCTTCGCGGAGATCCAGCAGCAGATTGCAGACCCCGACGCTATCCGGCCAACCCTCGCGCCTCTCATTGCCCAACGTCGCGATCAGCTTGACCAGGACCGCCAGATAACGCCGCCGCTGCTAGTCTACGGCAACGCGCCCCTGACAACAACCCTCAGCTCAGTCATGCCAAACGGTGCGAACAACCTGCGCGGCATTCCTGCTAGCCCTGGCCAAGCCGAAGGACGAGTGCTGATTTTGCGCCAACTGCGGGCAGTCCCCGATCTCGACCGGCAAACCATTCTAGTCGTACCCTACACGGATTCGGGGTGGGCACCCCTGCTGGCGCGAGCTGGCGGCCTGATTGCCGAGGTGGGGGGGCAGTTGTCCCACGGGGCGATTGTGGCCCGAGAATACGGCATCCCGGCGGTAATGGATCTGCACCACGCCAGCGACTATTTGCGGGATGGGCAGCGCGTCCGTATTGATGGGGCAACGGGGTTAGTCGAGGTGTTGGAGAATGGGGATCATTCCTAACGGCGGCTTCAGGATAAAATTTGAGCCGGGAGAGCCGGAGATGCGGCTGCAGGGCTGGCCAAGGCTTGGGGCAGATCGAGCAAAAAAACGGTGGTGGTGACTTGATTGTGGGAGAAGACGGCAGCGTGGCTGGCGATCCTTAATACCCCAGAGGATGGCTCAACGCGAGGCAGCGAACGCATCATCTCAACGGAAAATTCCATCAGGTCGGGCGGCTCGTAGACGAGAATACCGCAGCAGCCTCCTTGGGGGGATGGCGTCAGCACCAAGAATGAACCGCTTCCGGGTTCTACAGCGAAGGTGCCTGAGTGGCACTGTGAATGTAAATCCACTACTCGAATCATGTGCTGCCCCAACTGCATCAGCCCGAGTTGGCTAATGTCCTGGCTGGTCTGTGGCGGGCAATTCACGACTTGCAAGACATCCCGGATGGGTAGAGCAAAGTGGTACTGGGCAATCTTAAAAACAACGAATTGTTCTAGCTGGGATTCACTATGCATGGTGTTTCACGTTCTTAGGAAGCGATTGGAGGAAAACATTGCTACGAACATTGCTATAGCAGTTTGCTGAGATCTAGGGAGTATTAGAGCTGATTCTCGTTCGTTTCAATAGATCATTCACCATGACCAACAATTTGTGTTCCATATAGGGTTTTGTCATGTAGGCAGTGGCTCCTAATTGGGCAGCCAGCGAGCGATACTGTTCATCGTTGCGCGAGGTGAGAGTGATGATGGGAATGCCGGCTAGCGCCGGGAGTTGCTGGCAATGTCTGAGAAATTCCAAGCCGTTCATGCGAGGCATCTCAATATCGCAGATCACAAGCTCAATGCCGATCAGGTGCTGCAATTGCTCGATGCCGTCTTGGCCGTCTTGCGCTTGAAAAACCTGGTAGCCTGCTTTCTGAAGTGCCAGCACTAGAGACTGACGGGTTGTAATCGAGTCTTCGACAACGAGAATGCGAGCTTGGGATTTCGCCTCGGGCGGAAGTAGGGCAGTCGGGGCGGTGGGAGTTGGAGGAAGCGACGATTGCCCTGAGTGAAGGGGAGGCCTTGAATCTTCTGAGGAAGCGGGTGTTGCCCAGTTGCTATCGGCAAGGCGATCGCTTTGCTGCTCTAGGGCAGTTCGGATCAGCATCGTTCCGTCGATGACCAGCGCTAATTGACCATCCGCCAACACGCTAGCGCCTTGAATATAGCTAGGTGCCTCCATCATAGAACCCAGGGGACGAATCACTAACTCCTGCTCTCCAATGAGCTGATCGACTTCAATGCCGATGAAATGGTCTTGAGAGGCATTGGGAGCGCGCATCACAATCACGGGTTTCAAGAGTCCTGGAGCGACGACCGACGAAGATGGCAGCATTGCGGCATGGAAGAGGGGAGAGTTATAGTTGAGGGCCGCTGCTAGCGAATAAATGGGCACTAATCGCTTTGTATTGTCTCGAGTCCACTGCAGCACATGACCAGAACTGCGCCGCTGAATCTGGCTCGGTTGAGGAATGAGAATCTGTTCGACGGCATCATCAAGAAACGCATAGGTTCTGGAACCCGCCTGACACAGGAGCAATTGAGCGATGCTGAGACCTAGGGGAATGTGCAGAGTAAAAGTCGTGCCCTGCTGCGGAATCGACTGAACGGTAATGGTTCCTTGCAAAGCCTGCAATTGATTGCGCACGACATCCAAGCCAATGCCGCGTCCAGAGAGATCGTTAACCTGAGGTGCGGTAGAAAAACCCGGCTCAAACAAAAAGTCAATTAGCTGCTCGGAGGTGTAGCGGTTAGCATCTTCGAGAGTAATCCGCCGAGTTTCAACAATGCGCTGCCGAATTTGCTCAATATCTATTCCTTTACCATCATCGCGAACTTCTATGACTAGATTTCTCCCCTGATTATAGGCACAAATCTGAAGTTGTCCCTTTTCCGGTTTGCCGCGCTGTTGCCGAACTGAGATGGGTTCAATGCCGTGGTCAAACGCATTACGGATCAGGTGCAGCAGCGGATCGTAGAGTTTCTCTGCCACAACTTTGTCCACCAAAACATCGGTGCCTTGCAGTTCCAAAGCAATGGGCTTGTTGTGCAGAGTTTCTAGCTGCCGCAGCACCCCCGGAAAGCGATTCAGGATCTCCCCCAACGGCAGCATCCGAGCTTCGATGAGGGCATCTCGATTATGGGATAGCAGTTGCCGCTGTTGCTCTAGAGTCTGCTGGGCTTGACGGGTGAACAGCTCGACCGCTTCAGCAACTTCGGTAAGCTGGATGGTGTTGGTTAGCAGAGATTGAATTAGATGAGAGGAATTGCTGGCCGCTCGTTTTCGAGAGGGGCGTTTTTTGGTTTTGGAAGGCTTTGCTGATTTTGAAGAATGGGAAATAGAATGAGATATAGAATGAATTTCAGAATGAGCTGTGATATTAGCATGGGTATTTTGCAGTTGCTTGAGAAGCTGCTGATGCTGTTTTAGTCGGGTGAGCAGGGTTTGAGCGGTCGTTTGTAACTGTTCGATTTGCAGAGACTGACGATTTTGGTTGGTTAATAGCTCACCGACCGAGACATTGAGCTGATCGAGATGCTTCACACTCACCCGCACCTGAGCCGATGGAGGAACTGGCTCTTTCTGCCACAGTGGCGTTGCAGCACTGATCGCGGGTTCAACGGGGCGGCTGAGCGGGTCTCGCTCCACCGGAGCAGGGGTCGGCTCAATCGAGGAGACGGGTGTGCTCTGAGAAGCGGCTGAGGACGTGGCAGCGGCTGTTCGCCCTCCCCAAATCGAGTCTAGGAGGATGCTGGCAGTTTCAAGCTCAGGCTGCTGCAATCCGGACTCCCCTGCGACAGGTATCACTTCAGCCGGAACAGCTCGCTCAGCAAGCTGCTGCAAAAACTCAGAGGGCTGACCGCCGTAGGTGCGATCGCCTGCCAATACCTCCGCTTGACCGCGTCGAAAATCAGCTAGGGCTGCCTCGGCGATGGGCCTAACCTGATCTGGGTGCTGATTAAGAGCGGCGATGGCGGTTTGAGCGATGGCTCCAAAGCCCGGTAAATTCAGGGATTCCGCAAGTCCTAGAAACACCTCGGCTTGAGATCGCAGCATGACCATGATTTCGTCTGGCGACGCATTGGGGAGTGCCGCCGCTAGCTGACTCAGCCGTTGCTCGACGCCGGTTTCAAAAATAGATTGGGTAATATCAAAGCCCAACTCTGCGGAGGTTGGTAGGGGAGCAGTTTGATCGAAACAATCCCCTAGCTTGTCCTGGAGTTGGGCAAAAATAGCTGCCGTTCGATTCAAGATTTCAGCATGATCCACCGTGCCGCCGGTCAATTCGGCAATTAAAGGCAGGCGCAGGCACTCAAACCCCTCGAATAGCAATGCCTGAATCTCAGCGTCAATCGCGACATCCGGCTTGCAAAGAGAGCGAAAAATATCTTCTAGTGAGTGTGCAACGGTAGTAATCGTCGTGAGTTCGACACTGGAGGCTGCCCCTTTCAAGGTATGGGTGGTTCGCATCAGGTTGTTGACCTGGTTGATCGTGCAGTCATTCTGGAGGCTGAGCAGCCCTTGTTCTAAGGCGTGCAGCAGTTCGGGGGCTTCCTGGAGGAAGTACTGGTAGGTTTGCTCGCGAATCGTGGGATCGGTGGTCATGGGCATGTGGTAGTCGATGGACGCGGAATGGCGCATCAGTCACCTAAGGCATTGGGGTTAGATGACCTTGAACTGGTTGCTCTTCGCCTGGAGGTCTTCAGCCATGGTGAGCAAGTCTTTAAAAGATGCGGCAATGGCAGCCGAATCCTCGGAGGTTTTGTCGGCAATGGCGGCGACGTCGGCCACGGTGTGGGTCAGGAGTTGGACTTGCTGGGTCTGGTCTTGGGTTGCTTGGGTAATGCCGGAGATTAGCTGGCTGATTTGGCTGGTAGCGCTGACAATAGCATTCAGGCTTTGGCGAGCTTCAGTTACGACTTGAGTCCCCGATTCAACTTGATCAATGCCGGTCTCCATGGCGGTAGACACTTCAGCCATGCCTGCCTGGATTTCCTGCACTAGCTCCTCAATGTCGGTGGCCGCATCGGCCGACTGGCGAGCCAAAGACCGAACCTCGTTGGCAACTACCGCAAACCCCCGTCCATACTCTCCTGCTCGGGTGGCTTCAATCGAGGCGTTGAGGGCAAGAAGCTGAGTCTGGGTAGTGAAATTGCGAATCAGGTTCAAGACCCGGGCAATTTTCTGCACTGATTCGCTGAGTCGCTGCAACCGCTCGTCGGCTTCCGTCACGGTTTCCCGGATATTTTGCATTTCATCCACGGTACGGTCAATTGTCGCGTCTCCGGTCATCACCGTCTGGTTCGCTTGCTGCACGGCAGCTTCTACCTGCTGGGAGTTAGCCTCCACCGCCCGAGTGGAAGCTAGAATTGTCTGCACCCGTTCTAGTGCCTGGTTGAGCGCCTGAGATTGGGCTGTTGCCTGGCTGGTCAGTTGGGCAATTGCCGATTCACTCGCCTGTGAGGTTTGCGTGACCTGACTCGCTGCTGCCAGCATTTGCGAGACAATTTGACGCAGGCTTCCCAAGGTATTGTTGTAGGCATCGGCGATTGTGCCCACCTCGTTGTCGGTGACGGGAGCGCGCACGGTCAGGTCGCCTTCTAGGGCTGGTCGCACTGCCACTAGGAGCTGAATCACCTGCTGCTGGATCAGCTCTTTCTGCTCTGCCTGCTGCTGAAGCTGCTCCACATATTCGCCCTGCTGAATCGCCACATTCAGCTGCGCTGCAATCTGCTTGGCAAATTCGATGTCGGCTGCCTGCCAGTGCCGGGGACCGCTGCACTGATGAATGCAGAACAAGCCCCAAAGCTCTTCTCCCTTCAGCAGAGGGACGACTAAATTGGCCCGCACCTGGAACCGAGCCAGGGTTTCAAGATAGCACTCCTGCAAATTGGCTTGCTCAACATCTGCAATTGCCCAGGTTTGCCCCTGCTGGTATAGCGTTGCGTAGCGCTCCCCGAAACAGTGGTCATCCACCTCGGCACCCAGGGCCGAAACGCAGCCGGGCTGGAGATCTTCAGCCACAATCTCGCCTCGGTTATATCCGGATCCGGGTTTGAAGCGAAACACTGCCACCCGATCGACGTTCAAGAAGCTGCGAATTTCTTTGGCTGTGGTCTTAAACGCCTTCTGCAAGTCAAGCGATTGCCGGATGCGCTCCACGATTCTAGAAATCAACTGCTCTCGTTCAGCGGTCTTCGCTAGCTCGGCTGAGGTGCGCTGTAGCTGTTGCAGATATTCGATCTGCTGCATCGCGACGCTGATCTGAACGGCAATCTGGTTTAGCGCATGGATCTCGGCTTCAGTCCAGGAGCGGGATTCGCTGGTTTGGTAGGCGCTCAACACTCCCCAGAGCTGATCGGCGTTGAAGATAGGAACCGTCACATAGGCCTGAACTCCAAATTCCTGCAATCGCTCAATTTCATCGAGAGAGTGACCCACGACGTGAATATTGTTCACCACTAGGCTTTGCCGATGGCGATAGGGGCCGCCTTGGGTGTCTTGCAAATGGGTATCGGGCCAGAGAGGACCCAGTTCCGAGTCGGGCCCATCCTCCCCCGGTTTCATTCCGGATGCTCCGATTAGCGTGCTGCTCCAATCTGGCTGGAAGCGGTAGATGGCAATGCGGTCGCACTTGAGCAGTCGGCGAACGGATTGGGTGGTAACGCGAACCAGCGTATCTAGGTCTGGTGACTGTAGGATCTTAGGAATTACGTCAGCAACCGACCGGTTGATTTGCGCCGCTTTGGCCATCTGGCTTGCCTGCTCCTGTAACTGCGCCAGATAGTCTGCCTGCTGCAGCGACGCCCCCAGTTGCCGCCCCATGTCGGTCAGCATGTTAATTTCTGTTTCTAGCCAGTGTCGAGGACCGCTATGCTGAAAGGCGCTCAACAGTCCCCAGAGCTTTTCTCCTTGCTTGATGGCAACAACCACGAAGGCTTTGACACCGAAGTGTTCCAGGGCGGCGACATGGCAATCGCTCAGGCCGGCTGTGTAAATATTGTCGGCGGTAAAGGGTTCCTGGTTGCGCAGCCTGCCGCCTTGGTGCTGCTGGACATAGGTATCTTCCCAAGCACTGCCCACAAGCGGGGGAAATCCTCCAGACTCCGACTCGTAGATGAAATCCCCAAAATAGTCTGGGCGGAATCGGTAGATACAGACACGCTCGACATTCAGCAGCCGCCGAATTTCCTGGACAGCCGTCTGGCAAATCGTCTGAATATAGGACGCATTGCTCATCTTGTGGAGGATGGCGGGCAATTCCTCCTTGTAAGTTTCAGCCGCCAGCTTTTCCTGGAATAACTGCCCTCGCTGAATGGCAAGCCCAAGCTGGTTACTGATCTGGTCTAAAAATTGCACCTCGGGATCAGTCCACTGACGCGGGCTGCTGTGCTGACAGCTCCACAGAACTCCCCACAGCGTTTCGCCTGCAAAAATGGGGGTGATTGCGCAGGCTCGAATCTCAAAGTTCTCCAGACGGCTCACATCGCAATCGTCCCGATCTGCCCGGGCAACATCCTCTATGATCAGCGTTTGGGGATGGCGCAATCGCCCGCCTTGCTGCCGCAGGTGGGGATCCGTCCAAACGCGACCCATCATGGAAGTCCACTCTCCACGCTTGGACTCGGCCACCACCTCGGCCGCGTCATCCGAGCGGAATTGGCAAATTGCGACTCGCTCTACCTGCAAGAATTGGCGGGCTTCGCGGCTCACAGACTGAAGAATGGTATCGAGATCCATCGTCTCGCGCATCGTATCGGTGACACGGGCAAGAACCTGTTGTTCTCGACGAAATCCCAAGGACTGGAACTGCAGCCGCAATTCAGTGATGATCGAATGCAACAGCGCAATCTCAGCCTCCTGCCAGTACCGGGGTTTCACACACTGCTGCACTACAAGCAAGCCCCAGAGCTGTCCTTCTAACCAGATCGGCAAGCTGAGGCTGGCCTGTACCTGAAATCGCTCTAGCAGTTGCCATTGATGAGGCGTCAAGGTGGCTTCAGCCGGGTTGTGAAGCGCCACAAAGGGAAGCTGCTGATAGGACGAGGGTTCTCCAGCGCCAAAGGCAATTGCCGGCAGCCATTCTCCCTGCATCGGCGTATAGCCCTCCACTAAGGACTCCGCCAGCACCGTGCCCTGACTTTCAGTTCGAAAGCGGTAAATGAGCACCCGATCGGCCTGAAACGATTGGCGAATCTCGGTCACCGTTGTTTCCAGCAATGCCTCTCTAGTCTCGGCTCGGCGGATTTGGTCCATGAACTGAAGGACCCACTCTGGAGGCGATAATGATGCCTGCCCAAACCGTCTATTCTCTGGATTGGGATTCAGTAATGGATCACTCTGCGGCTTAGCATGAATATCTTTTGGGGAGGTTGATGGGGATGCTGATGAGGATGCTGCTGTGGACGCAGAACGGCGAACTGGCTGTGATGAATTAGAAGTCTGCATAGGTAAAATCTCCGAAGAAATATTGTGATTAACAAGAGTATTAGGAGAGGAATCAGACGAATTTTCCGAGCTGAAGGTTGCTAAAGCATGTTTGACAAATTGCAGAATCGGAGAAGATTCAAAGGCAAATAACCTCACCGAACTTCTCTTGGATGGCTCTTCCATAGCGGACACCGGGCGATTTGTTTTATGTCTAGTACCGCATCACTGCACTCGGGCAAAACCCCTGCAACCAGAGGCATTAACCCTGCCGGGAATAAGCCTGGAGGTGCGGCTTGCAGCGGCTGCAGATCGTGTAGCTCAATCTCATTAACTTGAGATACTGCAATTCCTAAAGACTGACCATCCACTTGCACGACCATCACCATGAGCGTGGAGGGCGGCGGTTCGTGCTGAAATGGGGACAGATAGCCTGTCAAGTTATTAAAGTCAACTAACCAAAGCATTTTGCCTCGCCACTGGCAAATGCCCAACACACAGCTCGGCATTTCAGGGACCGGCAGGATCTCGGTCGTCCTTACTCGGATCACTTCTGTAATCTGCTCCAACGGGATCAGCGCCTGGTCTCGCTCGCTGAGTGGAAATTGCAGCAAGGGTTGACGGGTGTCTGGAGGAAGCGGATTGAATGCCAGCGCCGCGATCAGTGAGTCCACCATACTGTCTCCCTAAGCGGTCAATCGCAAAACGGTGTTGGTCAACTCACTTTGATCAACCGGCTTAGCCAGATAGGCATCTGCGCCCAGCATTGCACCCCACAGTCGGTCAGCTTCGGTGCCTTTGGTGGAACAAATCACCACCGGAATATGCTGCGTATCAGAACTGGTCTTCAGTTGGCGGCACAGCTCAAATCCACTTTGTCCCGGCAGAATCACATCCAGAATCACGAGATCGGGTTTTTGGGACTGAAGTTTGATCTGCGCCTCTTCGCAATTCGTGACGCTAATGACAGCTAGCCCAGCTCGCTTCAGGCAAAGAGTCAGCCGTTCGGCGTCAGTCAAACTATCTTCAACGAGAAGAATCGTTGTCATACAGTGTGGTCCTAATCAATTAACACAATGAACAACCGGTGTGCGCTACAGGTTAGGAGATTGAGCACTTCTGATCAGAAGTATGATGTTGCCCCCCTATCCTGCAAAATTGGGACTTAAACAGGTAGATACTGCTGCAACACAGAGAGCACTTTTTCTGGGTCAATCGGTTTGGCTAAAAAGCCGGAAGACCCCATAAGCTTCGCTCGCACCCGATCCACAATGCCATCGCTGCTCGTGACAATGACAATCGGCGTTTCTTGGAATACCGAAATGCGCCGAATTTGGGCACAGATTTCATATCCATTGGCGACTGGCATCAGTAAATCTAAAAAAATCAGATCTGGCTTGTGCTCCAACAAAATGGGTAAAGCCTGCGTTGCGTCGGGAATATCGATAAAGCGACAGCCGGCCTGAGCCAGAATATGCTTCATTGTTGCGCTATCAAATCGGCTGTCCTCGATGTAGGCTACTAATGGTCCTGATGCCGACTCAACAAAACAGGAGATGTCTCCCACCTGATTCAAGCCCATGATGCCTTGGCGAATGAAGGGCAGAATCGATTGCGTCAGCGGTAGCAGGGGGTAGTTCAACTTGACGGCCAAATCCCTCAACGTCCAGGTTCCATTGGCTAGCGTTGAAAGATTGTGATAGGTGAGGAGCGACGTTTGGCGTCGCAGTTCCTCTGTATCCCAAATCACAGGCGCTAAGTTTGGGGAAAACTCGGCTAAGCCGGCCCGCTGCCAAGCTTCCCAAGTCTGCTGAGCTTGTTCCCAGGCCAACACTGCCGGCAAAACTATCAACATTGAATTGAGAACATCCTGGGGAAGCTGCCTATACGTCACCTGCATATCCAGGCGATGTAGCAGCTGATGACTCACTTGCAGAATGTCAAATAGGGACTCGGCAATCATTCCTGCTACAATCCCTGCCAAATGTTTTTGCTCGATTTTTCCCTGCTTGAGCAATTCGATCAAAGAGCCATAATCTGGACATTGGCAGTGATGGATTGTGGAATCGGTTCCTCGGAAAATAAAGAGATGAGAGCCACTAGAACCGTTAGAACCATCCGCACGATCACCCTGGGAACCCCCCACGAGTTGCGGACAGTGGCGAAACAGGTGCCGACTCCAACGCCGAATCGGGTGCAGCTCACTCGCACTCCAGGCTAAACGACCGGATCGAAACAGGAGGCTCCACTGTAGATTCTGATGATGTTGAAGGTTTAAATCCAGGCGACCTGTAAACTGACCTTGACTACAAAGTTGAATCTGTTTTGCTAACTCGGTGATCGTACTTACTCTACTAGTTGCTAAGGTGGGCTCTACAAAGTCTATCGATGACGGAGTCAGCATTGGGCGTTTTACTTTACTATCGTCATGCTTCTGGTACAGACAGCCTGTACGAATCAAATGTCTGCCTTACACAAATGGCGTGCCTCCTTGCACAACATAAGCTCTGATCTTTAATTTCCTTAGGGCAGTTCCAAGATCCGGAATATTTCGGTTGACTTTTAGTAACTTTGCTACAAAAGCTCCGAGCTGAGATAAGATTGCATAACTTGGGATGGCGCAACTTATTCATGACTGACGGCTTTGTTGCATGATTAAAAAATGGATAGATTAGCCTGAAGCAAGCTTAGTATT
>JACYLU010000034.1 GCA_015272325.1 Synechococcales cyanobacterium C42_A2020_086
TGAAATTTACCATGCCTCTCCCGCTCGCAACCCCTCTTTCATGCAACAACGCCTTTCTGGATTGGAACGCTGGAAGGCGAAGAAGATTAATCTTTTTCATACGTACTCTATAACCTGTAGCCTGAATCATGCCATTGGCTCATCCACTCAGCGATACTCCTAATAAACGCCCGATACCAAAGGTAATCCCCGATGCCGCTAACCCAAACAAAACCTGACGACTTCCTGAAAATAAAACACTCCGCCCAGTCAGGAGGGTAATGCCTGCACCAATCAGGAACAATGCCAGACCACTCAGCAGTAAGCTCATCCAAAGCGCGATCGCACCTTGCAAAAACAAAAATGGCGACACCGGGATGATCGCTCCGGTTGCAAACAGAAAAAACGAAGTCAGTCCCGCCATCCAGGCGGAACCACCTAATTCTTCTGGATCGACCCCCAACTCTTCACGAGCAAGCGTATCCAGCGCAGTTGCCTGATTCTGAATGATGCGAGCCGCTAATTCCTGCGCCTGGTCGGGTGGCAATCCCTTCGCTTCATAAATCAGTGCCAGTTCCTCTTCCTCTTCTTCTGGGGCTTGTTCCAGTTCTTGCTTTTCGATCCGAATTTGCCGCCCGTACAATTCGCGGGAGCTTTGCACCGAGAGCCATTCTCCTAATGCCATTGAGCAAGCCCCTGCCAGTAATCCAGCAAAGCCGGTGATCAAAATCGCCTCGTTTGAAGAATTCGCTCCTGCGACTCCCATGACTAAACTCAGATTTGATAGCAGACCATCGTTTGCACCCAAAACCGCAGCACGAAGTGTGTTACCGCTAGCCGCCCGATGCCGACCTTCCATCTGTGCAATGCTATTGCCTTCCAGTCCTGTACTGGAAATGCTGGCGATCGTATTTAATAAACGGGCATGGGAACGTTCCTGGATGGGAAGTAGGGTGGCGTGGGTATCGGGTTGCTGACTGTAGGTGTGGCTGTCCACCTGCTCCATGGCATTAATGGTGGGTAGCACAAACTGGGGGCTGATCCATTGCGCTAGGGTGGCCAGCACCTTTGTTCTCCAGCTAATTTTGCGCCGGGGAATGGGATAGTTTTCCTGCAGCAGTTTCTCCTGCCAGAACTGAGCGTGCTCTTCTTCTGTTTGGGCAAGACGGCGGTAGACTTCGGCTAAGGCGGGTTGAGTCTCTGCATTGGCTAAGGCGCGATACAAGTAGGCGCTATTGACTTCGTCTTGCCAGTTTTCGAGATAGCGATCGATTTGACGTTGATCTGCCATAATTTGGATTAAAGTATAGCTAAGCTTGAGTAATTCAATTAAGGTATTACTGTTTATTTTAGTTACCGATATGTTTATAGGCTTTCACTCCACCGAGGGCTGGGATGCGATTTTAACCTGGCTGAGTCGCCATTCCGGACTTCCCGAACAACCCATTGCCATCAACCTGTTTATTGCCACCGTGTCCGTGATGATAGATTCTTTACATCAAGTTCTGGATTTTTAATTATCTGACTCGATTCTCCCCGTCTTCGTCAGCGATTTATGAGCGGATGAATACTTGATGTGCGATCTCATCTGTTTTTAATAGACGTTAGCAACCCTTCTGAGCGGGAAGCTGACCAAGGCAACACCCTCAACCAAAACCTAGTATTGAGGGCTAGGGGGCAAATAAATAGAATGCCATGAATCTATCTAACTTGATGATGCCTCATGGCCTCCTGAATCTGCTCTAGAGTACGGTTCTTGGTTTCAGGGACAAGTTTATAGGTGAAGAGCACAGAAGCCACAGTGAGAGCCGCATAGAGCCAGAAGGCACCAGGACGCCCCAACACCTGCACAATCGAGAGGAAGGTGACAGCCACAATCAGGTTAGCTCCCCAGTTTGCAACTGTAGCAACACTCATGGCTTTCGAGCGCACATTCAGGGGATAGATTTCTGAAATCAGCAGCCAGAAGACTGGTCCAAGTCCGATTGCAAAGGATGCGACATAGAGCATCAGGATCACAACTACAGCCATTCCTAGAGAGGATGCTAACTGGGGAAGCTGGAAGGCCAGGGCCAGCAACCCCAGGGAAATTGCCATGCCACTCAAACTGATCAGCAGTAACGGGCGGCGTCCTGCCCGATCCACCAACCAGGCTCCTACAATCGTGAAGATCACATTAATCACTCCAATCCCGGTAGTCCCGAGAATCGACACGGCAACGGATTTGATTCCTGAGAACTCCAAAATTGTGGGAGCGTAGTAGATTACGGTATTGATCCCCGTTACCTGCTGAAAGATCGCCAATCCAATCCCAATAATTAAGGGCAGACGCAGTGCAGGCTTGAAGAGATCAGACCAACTAGAGGAACCTTCAGTGGCAAGACTATCGTGGATCTCTGCCAGTTCCGCATCCACCGCCGCAGTTCCACGAATTTTGGTAAGAACCGTGCGAGCCTGGCCACCACGATTTTTCATGATCAACCAGCGGGGGCTATTCGGCATTTTCAGCATTCCCAACCCTAAAACCAAAGCTGGAATCACTGCCAAACCAAGCATCCAGCGCCAACCACCAGGCACCGTTGTAAACAAATAATCTACCAGGTAGGCAAGCAAAATCCCCAGAGTCAGAGCCAACTGGTTCAAAAACACTAAGGTACCGCGAATGCTCTTCGGTGCTACCTCAGAGATGTACATGGGAGAAATGAAAGAGGCAATCCCAATACCCACACCCACAATAATGCGACCACAGATCAGAATTGATAGGTTTGGGGTAAATGCAGTTAGTAGCGCTCCCAGCAAAAAGATAATCGCAGACAGGATAATCATGTGACGACGGCCAAACCGATCGCCCAAAATTCCACCCAAAGCTGCCCCGACTAATGCGCCCACTAGCACCACACTGACGGTGAGTTCCTGCATCGTGGAATCCAGCTGAAACTGTTCTTTGATAAACAGAATGGCTCCAGAAATCACTCCCGTATCATAGCCAAACAGAAGCCCACCAATGGCTGCGATCGCTGAGACAATGATGACAAAACCTGAGACTTTATGATGCGTTCCAGAAGGGTGGGAAATCGATGAATTTGTCATAATCATTTCTTAGTGTGATAGGACAGTCATTGAATTGAGTGATTAAAACCACAGCTAATCCTCATAGCTAGGAATAAAAATTGGGGTCATTTAACTGCTGAATTAGAATTGCTACCAGGGCAGTCCATCCAGTCTGCTGACTGGCACCCAACCCAAACCCGGTATCCCCATGAAAGTATTCATGGAAAAACAACAAATCTTGCCAGTGGGGATCGTGCTGGAAGGGTTGTATCTCTCCATACATGGGACGTTGACCATTGGGTTGTTTGCGAAATAAATTGACTAACCGTTGGGATAACTCCTGCGCCACTTCCTTGAGAGTCATGTACTTGCCTGATCCGGTTGGGCACTCCACCTGAAAGGAGTCACCAAAGTAGCGGTAGTACCGCTGTAGAGATTCAATCAACAGATAATTCATCGGAAACCAGATGGGACCGCGCCAGTTGGAATTTCCGCCAAAGTCTCCCGTAGTTGATTCGGCAGGTTCATAGTTGACAGAATAAGAATGGCCCTGGTAATTCAACACATAAGGATGCTCCAGATGATAGTGAGACAAAGAACGAATGCCATAGGGGGAGAGAAACTCGTCTTCATTTAAGAGATGGCTAAGAATGCGTTTGAGTTGATCTGGCCTGGCGATCGCAAATAAAATTTGTTCCTTTTCTCCGGGGACTGACAGAAAAGCACAGTTATCAAATAAGTCAGGTCGCTTTTGCGCTAGCCAATCTAGAGCTTCCTTTAGCTCTGGCTCCAGGGTAAACAGCTCGGATTCCAAAATAGCTACAGCAAACAGGGGGGCTAATCCCTCCAGGCTATAGACCTGAATGCGAATTTCCTGCCCATCGGGAAGCACTAAGGCAGTGAAGTAAAAGCCTTCTTCCTCATCCCAGAGAGACAACTGGTTATCTCGACCGATCTGATTCATTGCCTGAGCAATGCTCAGAGCGTGGCGTAGGAAAATGCGAGCCATCCGCCGATAGACCTGATCGTGGTGACCTAACTCGATGGCGATCCGCAAGAGATTCAACGAAAACATCCCCATCCAGGCTGTCCCGTCCGCTTGCTCCAGATAGCCTCCTGTGGGCAGGGGCGCACTCCGGTTAAAGATGGTAATGTTATCGAGTCCCAGGAATCCCCCCTGAAACAGGTCGTTTTCCCCTTTATCCTCCAGATTCGTCCACCAATAATAGTTGCCCAAAACACCGTGAAAGATCTGCTCTAGAAAGACTCGATCGCCAGTTCCCGTCGTCTCCTTTTCATGTTGATAGACTTTCCAGGCAGCCCAGGCCTGTATCGGCGGATTGACATCGCCAAAAGCCCATTCATAGGCAGGAATCTGCCCATTCAGGTTGGTATATCGCTCTCCACAGAGCAACAGCAATTGCTGTTTGGCAAAGTGCACATCCACCAGGGACAAGACTACACAGTGAAACGACCAATCCCAGGCAGCAAACCAGGGATACTCCCAGGCATCGGGCATGGAGATGACATCTTTGGCATAGAGCATTTGCCAGTGGGCGTTACGGCCCGTCAGCCGGAATGCCGACGGCTTCGGTTCTGCGGGATCGCCCTGCAACCAAGTGTAGACATCGTAGTAATAAAACTGTTTGCTCCACAGCAACGCTGCGATCGCCTGCCGTTGCACCAATCGATCATCCGGGCTGGCGTGGGGCAGCAAGGTTGCATAAAACTCATCTGCCTCTTGTTGTCTCTGGTGAAATACCCTGTCAAAATCAGGGTTAAAGGCTGCATCAACAGGCTGGTTAGTAAAGCGTAACTGCACTGTAAGCGTCTGCTGGGCAGGCACCGTTAGATGATAGTGAGCCGCCGCTTTAGTCCCGATCAACTGGGGATTCACCGCTGCCCGATCGCCGTCGATCAGGTAAGTATGAAAAGCATCCTTGACGTAGGGGGTGGGATTGGCAGAATTAAAGATTCGTTTGAAGTTGGTTTCGTTATTGGTAAACAGCAGGGTTGGAGTCTGCCCCTGGAAGGCATCGCAGTACAGCCAGCGAGTGCCAAGCGTAGGATGCTTGAGCTGAATTATCCCAGCATCTGCCTGGAAAAGATGTCCGGGGGGCTGCTCGCCTTTCCAACTCCAGGTGTTGCGCAACCAGAGGGTTGGCAGCACATCCAGTGGGGCGGGATTACTGCCACGATTGGTGATGTGGAGTCGAATACAAATCTCTTCTGGGGATGCTTTGGCATATTCGGCTTCGATGTCAAAGTAGCGATCGCCCTCAAAGATCCCAGTATCGATTAATTCATATTCCGGTTGTTGGCGAGATCGTTCTCCATTGACTTTTACGAGTTCGTCATAGGGGTAAGCCTGCTGGGGATACTTATATCGCCAGCGCATATAGGCATGGCTGGGAGTATTATCCGCATAAAAGTAGTATTCCTTGACATCTTCACCGTGATTTCCTTCGCTATTGGTGAGACCAAATAATCGCTCTTTCAGAATAGAATCTTGCCCATTCCAGAAAGCCAGGGCGAAACAAACCTCCCCATTCTCATCACAAAAGCCACCTAACCCATCTTCACCCCAACGGTAGGCCCGCGATCGAGCCTGATCGTGGGGGAAATAGTTCCAGGCATCCCCGTAGTCCGAGTAATCCTCTCGTACCGTGCCCCATTGCCGTTCACTCAGGTAGGATCCCCACCGATACCAGTTTGCCTTGCCTTGAGCATTGTCGTGAATTCGCTGCTGCTCTGCATTCATTGCTACATCTACCCAGTTCCCGAACTATCCCGGTTAGACCAACCCGGTTAAGCTGACGCACAAAATTCCCAGGACAACCAGCGTAATTGCCACATAAAGATGATCTCGCTGCTTCCAAAAAGCAACTACTGAAAAGGCAACCCGTGCAATGGGAGTCGCAATTAATAGCAATAAACCTAGTTGGATTAATCCTCGCCGTTCGAGCAGCAAAGCCTCTGAGACGATGCCTGTGGGCGATCGCAAGCTCGACGGTTCACCTCGAAAAATGTGATAGTCCGGAGTCGTATTGCCGTAACGAAATAAATACAGAACGCCACCCAATGCAACAACTCCGGCTGCCAACAGCACTCCAAATCGGAGTAGATTCCCCACCGTTTGCTCGATCTGTTCATCACTCCATGTTCGAGTCCGTCTACTCATTTCACAACCTGCCAGTTAAGCCATTAAAAATCATCTGAATTGCCAGGATAAGAATTACTACACTAAAGACCTTGCGGAGCAGTTGCGGTCTGGTGTGGACCAGCGTTCGCGCTCCCCAGAGTGACCCTGCCAACACCCCCAACATTACCGGCATCGACAACCCAGGATCAATATAACCTCGACTTAAGTACACACCTGCACCGGCTGCAGCGGTCACCCCAATCATAAAGTTGCTGGTGGTCGTTGATACCTTAAATGGAAGTTGCATAGCCTGGTCCATCGCCAAAACCTTAACCGCTCCTGAGCCAATGCCCAGCAAGCCAGATAAGGTTCCTGCGGTGAACATTAAGCCAAATCCCAGCGGAACGTTCTGTACATGGTAGGACTGTGAGCCTTCCGACGTAGGGTAGCTTCCATCTAGCCGCAGGCGAGTTGCAATTGGGTCAGGTTGGGCATCCAGTGGATGATCTTGATGGCGCTGGTTAGAAAGATAGGCAGAGTACAGCAAGACAACACCAAAGATGATTGCGATGACTGATGTGGATAGTTTAGCTGCCAGAAATGCCCCCACTAAGGCACCCATGGTTGTGGCCACTTCCAAAAACATTCCAATCCGGATATTGGTGTAGCCTTCCTTAACATAAGCAGCGGCGGCTCCTGAAGAGGTCGCAATCACCGAAATTAAAGAAGCCCCGATCGCATAACGCATATCGACTCCAAAAACGAGAGTCAGCAGCGGCACCAAGACAACGCCGCCCCCCAGTCCAGTCAGAGCACCGATAAAACCCGCCCCAATCGAACTGAAAGCAAGCAATGCTGTAAGGCCGAACACAGTTAGCTGAGACATCGCCCCAGATCATTTCTTGGATTTTTGAATTTGCCGATATATTCCCATGACTGGACTAAGATGTCTATCCAGAGTCGAAGCGAAGGCACTATAACGCAATTGGCTTAAAGCACAGCTGTGAAAGCAGACTTCGCACCTGCACTCGTTACTTAGTGATGTCTGAATCAATGGCAAGATTAGAGGATGTTACCACTAAACCAACCAATGCATAGTACCTTTTCCTTTATGCTGGGAACCCTTGCTGCGCTGTTTCCAATTGCCAATCCAATTGGAGCGATTCCTATCTTCTACAGTCTCACAGCCAACGATACGCCTAAATACCGCCTGCGACAGGCTCAGAAAACAACCTTTAATGTGTTTATTGTTCTGGTTTCATTTTTTCTAATCGGTAAGCTTATTCTTGGCTTCTTTGGCATTTCGTTAGGAGTACTACGCATTGCAGGCGGATTAATCGTTGCCCATACTGCCTGGGAAATGGTCACTGCACGGCAACGACTTACAACAAAAGAACATGAAGAAGCTGTTGACAAAGAAGATATTTCCTTTACTCCAATGGCAGTTCCCATGATTAGTGGCCCCGGCGCGATCGGGGTGATCATTGGCTTCTCGACTCAATCCCATCTGTGGAGTGATTATCTAGGCTGTTTACTAGGGATCCTGCTGTTTAGTATTCTGCTGTATCTATGCCTAGTCCTAGGAGAACCCTTAATAGAGAAATTTGGGACAACTGGCATGGGCGCACTCAATCGAATTTTAGGATTTTTGATTTTGGCGATCGCAGTGCAGCTCATCACTAACGGAGCACTTGAAATCTTCAAATAAAGCAAGATTTTGATTCAAAGGTGTTATGGAAAACGCAGTTATTGGACTTTGACGCTTCAGATCTTCCTGCTCTCTACACTCCTATCCAACAGCTTTTGGCAGATCGGAACTAGTTTTTTGTTAGGGGTATGATGATTTGACCTAACAATCTAAACACTCCTGTCCGCAAAACGAAAAGCAGATGGGCATTGCTTCCAGTGCTTGGGATCTAGGCTAATGCCATAGCTTTTTCACTCTTTGCACACAGGTTTGACATGTTCAGTTCTTATCTTGGTAGATAGAACAAAATCGTGACACCTCTGGAGAGCAGGTCGTGCAGATGAATCCAATTGGAGGAATTTACATTGACCAGTTTCTGAGTTGTCGCTTTGCACCTACCTACTGAATGAATCGGCAGGAGAAATTGCAGTGCTCGTCCGGCATTTCCTTTTGTCTCAGACTGCTCACTTCCTTCGATAGCCGAGAGCCTACCGTCGGACTGATTTAGAGATATTACGTATGCTAAATAATAAGAGCTTAGCAAATGGTTGAAGAGGAAGATCAATGATGCAGTCCAACGATAGTTCCGCGTTAAATCGGCAGACAGGTCTGAATGGCAAGTCTGCTTCAGGGAAAGCAAATATTACCTCAGAACAGTTATCTGTGCCCAGCACCAAATCCACTCCTGAAACAACGGAATTGGAGACTCCAGACTCAACTACAGAAGAGGAGGCAACAGTAGAACCTCCAGAACCGTCGATCGAACTCCGTCGGAAGCGTCCGTCCAAATGGGCAATCGGACTAATTGTTGTCGGTGCGATCGTCGCGGGAGGGTGGGGGTTGCGCTGGTGGCACTATGCCTCGACCCATGAAGAAACCGATAATGCCCAGGTGGTGGGAAATATTTACCCGATTAGCAGCCGCATCCCTGGAACGGTGCAGACGATCGCGGTGGACGATAATCAGCCTGTTCAGGCAGGACAGGTGCTGGTGCAACTTGACCCCCACGATTATCAAGTCAAGGTAGAGCAAGCCCAAGCTGCCTTAGCCGTGGCACAACGTCAGGCACAGGCTGCCCAGGCAGGGATCTCGTTAGCAAACGCCAATGCCGAGGCGCAGACCACCACCGCTCAAGGAACCGTCGGAGAGGCAATCGCCTCTGTCTCCAGTGCCCAAGCCGAATTAAAAGAAGCGCAGGCAGGTGTTCCGTTCGCCCAGGCACAACTGGCTCAATCTGAGGCGAATCTACAAAAGGCTCAGACGGACTATCAGCGGTATGAAACGCTTTATCAGCAGGGAGCAATCTCTGCCCAACAGCGAGATGCCGCCAGAGCCAATTACGAAACGGCAGCCGCAGCGGTTGATGCCAATCGGCAACAGGTACAGCAGGCCCAAGCAAAAGTAGCCCAGGCGCAGCAGGGTATTGCCCAGGCGCAAGCTCAGTTGCAATCCAGCCAGGGTGGGGTACAACAAGCCCAGGCAACCGGAGTGCAGGCAGAAGTCAATCGCAGTCAGTATGATGCCGCTGTAGCTCAGATTGCCGAGGCAGAAGCAGCCCTCCAGGATGCCCAACTCCAGCTTTCCTACACTCAGATCAAGGCTCCGGCAACGGGGCGAGTGGGCAATAAAACCGTAGAAGTGGGGCAGCAAGTCCAACCCGGGCAGCCCTTGATGGCAGTGGTCGGAACAGCCCCCTGGATTGTTGCCAACTTTAAAGAAACCCAGGTGGCGCGAATGCACCCCGGTGAAGCCGTTGAGATTCACATTGATGCCTTTCCGAGCCAGACCTTTGTTGGACGAATCGCGAGCCTGTCCCCTGCCTCCGGAGCGCAATTCTCGCTACTGCCCCCAGATAACGCGACAGGGAATTTCACGAAAGTCGTGCAGCGGATTCCCGTCAAGATTACCTTTGACCCCAGCAGTATTCAGCCCTACGAAAATGCAATTACTGCGGGCATGTCGGCAACGGTCAGCGTAGCGGTGGAGTAAGCCAACCATGAGTCATGCTAATTCTGCTAGCGTTTCTCTGCCTCGTCCATTGTTGCCTCGATCGGGTTCTCCCCATCAGAAACAGTCTGCCCCACCCAGTTGGCTAAAGTGGGCGATCGCCATCACCGCTTCTCTGGGAGCCATTCTGGAGGTGATTGACACCAGCATTGTCAATGTCGCCCTCACAGATATTCAAGCCAGCGTGGGGGCAACCATTAGTGAAATTGGCTGGGTGGTCACGGGGTACGCGATCGCCAATGTGATCATCATTCCCCTCACCGCCTGGTTGGGGGATTATTTTGGCAAGAAACGCTATTTCGTGTTTTCGTTGACTGGGTTCACTCTTGCATCGGTGCTATGTGGACTTTCGGCAAACCTGCCGACCCTGATCGCGGCTCGTGTCTTGCAGGGGCTATTGGGGGGAGGATTACTGGCAAAAGCCCAATCCATTTTGTTTGAAACGTTTCCTCCTGCCGAACAGGGCATTGCTCAGGCGATTTTTGGTGTGGGCGTCATTGCTGGCCCGGCAATTGGCCCCACCTTGGGCGGATACTTGACTGATAACCTGGGCTGGCGGTGGATTTTCTTTATCAACATTCCCTTTGGTATTGCCGCTGTGGTGATGGCGTTGCTGTTTTTACCGGCTGACCAACGCAGGTCTGCGGCTCGGCAACCCCAAGTGGATTGGTGGGGCATTGGGCTACTGGCGATCGCCCTTGGGAGTCTGCAAACCTTTCTGGAAGAAGGGGAACAGGATGATTGGTTCGATTCCAAATTCATCTGGTTTCTGGCAATCACCACCGTCATTGGATTAGTCCTGTTTATCTGGCGAGAATTATCAACCCGGAATCCAGCCGTAGACCTGCGAGTCTTGCGTCATCGTTCCTTGGCGGCAGGCAGCCTCTATTCTGGAATTGTCGGCATGGGGCTATACGGAACACTGTTCGCCGTACCAATCTTTGCTCAAAGCGTGCTGCACTTCACAGCACAGCAAACTGGATTGTTGCTGCTACCGGGAGCACTGGCTTCAGCGATTACGATGGTGGCAATTGGTAAAATTTCCAGTCGGGTTGATGCGCGTTTGTTGATTGCAACGGGCAGCGTTCTTACTACACTGGTGATGTTTTCCCTGGCAACGATTAATCCCGATACAGGAACCGATTCCCTATTCTATCCGTTACTCTGGCGAGGGGTTGGCACAGTCATGATGTTTTTGCCCCTCAGTCTGGCAACGCTGAGTCCCTTACCCAAAGCTGATATTCCAGCTGGATCGGGCTTTTATAACCTGACCCGACAACTAGGAGGCAGCATCGGCATCGCTGTACTTTCCACTCTTCTGGATCAACGACAGGCATTCCATCGCGCCATGTTGGCTGAAAATGTTAGTCTGTATAATTTGCAAACTCAACAGCGTCTAAACGCGCTGACCGCTGCCATTCAAAGTCGAGGGTCTGATGCAGTCACCGCTCAACAACAAGCACTGCAACTGTTAGATCAAACGCTCAGTTTACAAAGTTCGATTTTGGCATTTGAGGATGTGTTTCGCTTTGTTGGCATTGTGTTCATTTGTTCATTGCCGTTGTTATTTCTGTTGGCAAAAGGACGGGGGAACAGTGTTGGTGCAAATGTGCATTAGTGTGATGAGTCTCAAAGACTGAATCGTTGTTTTTAGGAATCAGGCACATTTGCTTTTACTGAAGGTGTACCTTCCCGCTAAACCTCACCTTGATACAGATTGAACCGTTCTCGTTCTCAGTACAGGAGTTGCCCTAACAAACGAAGAAAGCCTCGCCTGATTGGTTCAAAGCGAGGTTTTGATTAAAAGGCGTTGGAGGGAATGTCGCTGTTGGAATTTATCGCCTCGAATTTCCTCGACCGTTGCGACCTCCATCATTATGACCGCTGCGGCCTACCCCGCCGCGATCGTGCCCTCTATCACCACGATCTTCTCTAGAGCGCTCTCCATCATCACGACTTCGATCGTCCCGCCCTCTGTCATCCCGCCTTCCTCTAGAGCGCTCTCTATCATCACGACCCTGATTGCCCCGCCCTCTATCATCACGATTTCTCTTGCCTGACCAACCGCCGCGATCAGGCAATGTTGAATCCTGAATATTATCTCGATCTCGCCGTCCCGGATCAGGTGATGTAGTGTCTTGGAGATTATCTTGATCGTATGCTCTGTTCGATGCAGTGCTAACAGTGTGGGTTTGAGCATCCAGCGAGTTAGATGAAGCCGCGAACGCAGAGCGGGCAAAACCAGTCAGACCAATCGTGCTGATGAAGGCAAACGCGATTAGACCTTTCATGATCCTTTTCATATTCCAAATTCTCCTTTGTCAAGCTCCGAATGTTGTCTTGAGAACAAACCTTAACTTCTTGAAGAAACGCAGTGATGAGTTTTTTCAAGCTTTAAGTTTGTTTTTACTGTAGGGAGACAACGTCAAGAACTTGAAAAGACTTCAAGACAATCACAAATTCAGATGGCTAATCATTTCTACAGATTATTCCTACAGTTCACTAAACATTTCTACTAGATGACCTGTCAAAGATGACCTACAGTAGAGTTTAGTCGTTCTGGGTGGAGTTTAATTACTGCTATTTATGAGATTCAAGGCGTGGCTATTGACTGGGGCTATATCTGCCGTCACTGTTATTTTCATGGGGTATTGGTATGTGTTCATCGCAGGTGCACCCCAATTTGATGCACCAACGATTCAACCCAACACCGGACTCACCTTTCAGCTAGAAACTTTTGACAGCCAAGCTATGGGAATGGTGCGTCAGTATGGACTCATTTCGCCACCAAGCTATACTCAAAACCCTCAGAGACGCTATCCCGTCATTTTCCTGCTACATGGCGGACATGATGATGCTCGTGCTTTCTACGACAAATACGCCATTACCTCGGTTTTGCATCAACTTTATCAGGCTGGAAAGCTGCCAGAGTCTATTATTATCATGCCGGATGGAAACGACAAACGAGGGTCAAGTCCCCTGTGGGATCCACAGTACTATGATGGCCCCAACGGCAATGTAGGCACATTAATCGGCTCTGAACTTCCCCAAGTTGTAAAATCTCGCTACCGGACGCTGAGTGAACCTCAGTTTTGGGCGATCGGTGGAGTCTCTTCAGGTGGATGGGGAGCCTTCAACATTGGCTTACGCCATCTCAATAACTTTAATATTTTGTTTAGTCACAGCGGTTACTTTACAGATAACAGTGGCAACGCTAATAGTCCAAACGGTTTTATCAACCAACTTCCCCGCAGTGAATTAGAAAAGCTTCGTATTTACCTCGACGCTGGAAAGAGCGATACCGATCTATTAGCCTCAACAGAACAGTTTCATCAAACGCTCAATCGACTTGGTGTCGCTAACGTATTTTACGCTTTCCCAGGAGGTCATGGGCTTTCAGGTGCCGATTTTGGCTGGAACTACTTCCACAAGCACTTGACTGATTCGCTCAGTTATGTCGGTGAGCAATTTAAGCAAAATGGCGCAGGATGAAGACTTTGATAGGCAACTGTCCGGCATGGGCGTAGCAGGTAGTCTACTTCTGTATAACCAAAAACCGGAGCTGCGATCGAACTTCCGCATCGAGAGTGTCTAGTTCGTATTTGTATTGGTTTTCAAAGTCAAAGTGCAGCGCGATTAAAAATCTCAGATGACCTTTGAGCCTTCCGGAGTTCTTGACTTTTTGTTTCTAGAGTGAAGCTATTCCAAAGGAAAGGAGATTTCCATCATGAAAAAGAGATTTCTAATTGCAATTGCACTGCTTGGCACTCTTGGTGTTGCTGGAATAGCCCGCAGTTTCGCTGGGAGTCAACCACAAAGAACTGTTGCTGTTGTAGCTCAGCCTCAAGTAACAGCAACGGCAGCATCCAGCCAACGCAAGGAACTGAGTACTACAGCCAATGATCCTCTCAACGATACCGATACCGAAGTTCAAGATAATCCAGTGCCGCAAGCCCTTAGCAACGTAGGCGAGTATGGCGAGCAGGTATATGATATGGCGAAGATTGGTGACTGGGCTAAAGCTCAAGCTGTTTTAACAACCCTCCAACAGTCAGTCCAACAACTCAACCAGCAGTCACCCAGCAACCATTCGGGCATTCTCTCCCTCAGAAATAGGGTGGCTCGGCTCAGTCAGGCTGTAGAAGCAAAAGATCAACAGGCGACGCAACACTATGCCAATCAGGTGACTCTAATCGCAGCCCAAATGACTCAGCCATACCAAACAAAAGTACCTGTCGAAGTCACTCTACTAGACTATTATGGTCGTCAGCTTGAAGTTGACGCAGCTAGTGGCAACATGGCTCAACTCCAGTCCACAGCTAGTCAAATTGAGCAAACCTGGAATGCGCTACGTCCAGTCATTGTGAGTCACGGTGGCAGTGCTGAGGCGCAACAGTTTGATGGTCTTGTTGCCAGGGCAAAGCAGGCTAAATCAGTTACTGACTATAGTCAGTTAGCTACCCCAATTCTTGACCAGGTAGATCAATTAGAAGCCGTTTTCAAATAGATACTGCTCTATCGTTAGAGGGTGTCTGAAAAGGATCAAATGTCCTGCGACTGTCCGCCAACTCTTTAATTCTGGGGGACTTCTAACCTAATTGCTCGGTCAGAGTTCCCCAAAGTACAGCCCTATCGGACATTCAAGCAAGGGGAATTTAGGGGATAGATCGGTTTAATTCTCATGTGATCATGTCCAGCCATACTAGAGCTTCTCTGATGGCTACGATCGAGTTACTCTAATGGTTGAAAGGGGCCATTGATAGATCAAAGAATCAGTGAGGGAAATGTGCTGACGTGGCGATCGCGACTTGGCATTTGGACAGCCGCTTTGCTAACGGGCATCGTTGGCATTGTCAATCTAGTGTCTGCTGTTACGCCCAGTGTTGCGGCACGAGTCGAGCTAATCCGCGAGATTTTTCCGTTCCAGGTTCGGGCGGGTGCCCACTTGTTTGCCGTGCTGGCAGGCTTTATTCTTCTAACTCTTGCCTCCAGTCTGTTGCGTCGTAAGCGGGTGGCATGGCTGCTCACGCTGGTGTTGCTAGCCATCTCGATGATCAGCAATCTAGTCAAAGGACTGGACTACGAGGAGAGTACCCTGGCGGGCGTACTCTTCGTGCAATTGCTCTTCATGCGAAAGTGGTTTACGGCGCAATCCGATCGTCCGTCTATAACTCGCGGAGTGCGGGTGCTATTGGCAGCCCTTCTGTTTACACTAGCCTATGGCACACTGGGGTTTTATCTCCTAGATAGAGAATTCAACCAGCAGTTCGATCTATGGGAAGCCCTGAATCAAACCCTGGCGATGTTTTTCACGGCTGACAATGGGGGATTAGAACCGACGAATCGCTTTGGTCGGTTTTTCGCCAATTCCGTGGAATGGGTCGGGCTACTGACCGTACTCTATGCCCTGTGGATGTTGCTGCGTCCTGTTTTGCTACGCTCGGGCGCCACACCGGAAGAACGGCAAAAAGCTCGGTTGATCGTAGAGCAATATGGGCGATCGTCTCTTGCCCGATTCGCCTTGTTGGATGACAAAGTGTACTACTTTAGTCCGTCAGGTCGTAGCGTCATTGCCTATGTGCAGAAAGGACGAGGGGCGATCGCACTTGGCGATCCCATTGGTCCATCAGACGATCGGCGTGAGGCAATCATCGGTTTTCAGCAGTTTTGTGTCCGAAATGATTGGCTGCCCGCCTTTTACCAAACCCTCCCCGATGATTTAGCACTTTACAAAGCAGCAGGCTTTCAGGTGTTGCAAATTGGTGAAGAAGCAATTGTTGATCTACACACATTCACGCTAGAAGGCAAAGCAGGCAAAAATTTGCGAACTGCTGTGAACAAACTGACGAAAGCAGGACACAAAGTCGAGTTTTATCTACCCCCTATTGCAACTGGCTTACTCAAAGAACTGCGAACAGTTAGCGATGAATGGCTGCAAACCATGCACGGTGCAGAGAAGAAATTTTCGCTCGGCTGGTTTGATGAAGACTATTTACGCGACTGTGAGGTCGCAGTAGTTCGCTCATCTACGGGACAAATCCAAGCCTTTGCCAATATCGTTCCTGAGTATCAATGCAACGACGCTACGATTGATCTAATGCGACATCGAGCCGAAATTGAACGAGGAACAATGGATTTCCTGTTCATTTCATTATTTCAGCACTTCAAGGAACGCGGCTACGATGGATTCAACCTGGGATTATCTGCCCTATCTGGGGTTGGCGAAATGAACAGATCTGCTCGTTTGGAGAAGGGAATTCACTACCTCTATGAGCATCTGAACCGGTTCTACAACTTCAAAGGATTACACGAGTACAAAGACAAGTTTCATCCTCGTTGGGAACCCCGTTATTTCGTTTTTCCCAGCTTATCAGCTTTGCCAGATGTGGTGATCGCGCTAATTAGAGCAGATTCAGGCGATCGCCTTTTCGATTATTTGAAACCCGGATCATGAACCACTTACGTCAAACGATTCATCACTATGCCCAATGGCTTCCTGCTGGCTTGGGAATTCTTCTCTTTAGTTTATCAATATGGGCAATCCGGCAAGAATTACGACAACACACTCCTTCAGAAATTTGGAGTAGTATACAGGCTATTCCAGCAGAGTTAATTGGAATAGCAATTATCCTGACGCTGCTCAACTATTGGATATTAACTGGGTATGATACACTAGCAGCCTATTACATTCATGAACCCTTACCTTACCGCAAGACAGCACTGGCAGCCATTATCAGCTATGCCATCAGCAACACCGTTGGTTTAGCTCTGTTAAGTGGTAGTGCAATTCGTTACCGTTTCTATTCTGCTTGGGGCGTCCCGGTAGGCAAAATTGCTCAAATCATTGCTTTTTGCAATCTCAGTTTTTGGCTGGGACTCTTTGCGATGGGTGGTATCCTGTTTATCATCGAACCAATCGCAGTTCCTACCCTCCTCAAGCTACCTTTTGCTTCAGTTCATCCGATCGGAAGCACATTTTTGGTGATCATTGCCGCTTACTTGCTTTGGAGCATTTTCAGTTCTCGCTCATTGCAAATTGCAGGTTGGACTCTTCCTCATCTTCCGATTCAGCTCTCACTGGCTCAAATTGTAATCACCTCCTTGGATTGGGCGTTAGCTGCCGCAGTGCTCTACAAATTGTTGCCCTCAGCTACTCCACTCTCCTATGCAGGCTTTTTCGGAATTTATCTCTTAGCACAGATTGCAGGCATTGTTAGCAATGTGCCGGGCGGCTTGGGGGTTTTTGAAACTGTTATGTTACTGCTGATTTCACCTCCTGTGCCTGCGAATGATTTATTTGGTGCGTTAATCGCCTATCGAGTTATCTACTACTTTCTGCCATTGGGCATTGCGATCGTGTTACTTGGATTATATGAGTTAAGGCATCGTGACGCTTCAAAATCATCGAACTCAGACTGAAGTTTACCGAGATAGATTCACTGGCATTGGCAAAAATCTTTCCCTTTATGCTCCTCGTCTCAAGTTGTATACGATCTTTTCTAGATACCAAAGATCTGGCTTACCTGGGTTATTTCTCTTTTCCAAATTAATCAACCGTTCGAGTGTGTCCTCAGAATGCACCATGCTCAGAAGTTCTCGGCGCAGTTTGGAGCAAGCGGATGTTTCACGATAGTTTCGATACCATTGACTCAGGACATTAGTTGTCATAGGGCTACATTCCTTTCTTTTAATTGTGTTGTGATTTGACTTTAGCGAGCAAAGGTCAAGAACTTTGCAAGAATAGTTTTCATGCGCTCAATACAGCGGCAGAAGTGGCAAATATTTTAGTAGCTGATAGTCATCTTTAAGCTGGGTTTCCATTCGCTTGACTAAAAAAACTCATCCTTTCATTTTCTTGTCGAGTTCTTTACCTTTGGTGTCTATTGTAGAGACGAGATGGGAAATGGATAAATCTGCTATTGATTGCTCGCTCCACCTAATTGCTCGCAATGGCAATTCACAATGGCAATCAATATACACATCATGTGAGTAGATTACTGAAATCCAATCGCTCAATTGTTCTTATTTACGGAGTTTGTCATGGTTCATTTGAAGCAAATGATGGTTTTCGGCGCGATCGGTATTGTCGGTTTAGCAACATTGGCAGGTTGTAACAGTGCGCCACCCGCCACTACAGCAGCCTCACCAAGAGAAAGTTCGAGCTTCGTCACAGGTTCAACCAAGGCAGGTTTTGACGAACTGCGTAACGTCATCGTTAATACTAGAGGTGCAGTTGAGGCAGGCGATTTTGCTAAAGCGAGAGCAGACTTCGCTCAATTTGAGGATTTCTGGAAACAGGTAGAAGATCGTGTTAAAGCTAAATCTGCTAGCACCTATGATGCAATTGAGCAGAGTATGGATCAAATCAATGGTGAATTAAAAACGTCACAGCCTAATCAGGCTATCATTCTCTCTGCATTACAATCTCTTGAAGCCAACGTAAATAGCGTAGCAAATTAGAAAAAAGGTGATGTTCGTCTGTATTCAAGTTGAACCTAACTCAAACAGAACATCACCTGGCTATATGTTCTTTACCAAGAAAATTGACATGAATCGTGCATTTCGTAAATATCATCGCTTTCTTGCGCCGATCCTGGCATTGCCACTTGCCTTAACCGTATTAACCGGAATGGCGGTGACTATCACCAAAGACTGGCCAATCAATACTGGACTGTCTTCAAACGTACTACTAAAAATTCATACAGGTGAAATTTTTGGATTAGAGGCAATCTATCCTGTTCTCAATGGCGTTGGACTCATTGGATTAATTGTGACTGGGTTAAGTATGTCCAGTGTGATGAGTCGTAGGAAATCAACTGTTCCTCGAAATTAAAACACAAGGAGAATTGTCCGTGCCTCTTACATCAGTCAATCGCTGGTAGACGTACCGTGAAACAACTGCCTACACCAGGCTGACTGGAGACTGTAATTGAACCACCATGCCGTTGAGCAATGCCCTGAGCGATCGCCAACCCTAAACCAAATCCACCAGAGCTATAAGAACGTGCCTGATCGGCTCTCCAGAAGCGATCGAAAATGTGTTTAAGTTGTTCAGAGTCAATACCAATTCCAGCGTCTTGAACATGAATTAAAACAACATTTCTTTCGCGGATACCTTCAATATTCACCGTTCCCTTTTCCCGGGTATAGCGCAGGGCATTATCAATCAAATTGGTCAATAACCGCGTCAGTTGAACAGCATCACCACGAACTTCTAAACGATCGGATGATTGTAGTTTCAAACGAATCTGCTTTGCATCAGCGTGTGGTGTATAGAGTTGAAATAAGTTCTCTAAGATGGTTTTAAGGTCGATAATATCTTGATTAATAGTGGGTGTCTGATCAGTTCTTGCCAACATTAACAGGTCTTCGGTCAAAGCCGTCATTTGTGCGGTGGCACTGGCGATCGCTCGAAACTTTTTGATGTGCGTTTCTCTTAATCCCTCTGGATATTTCAGCGCGACAGCCGCATTACTTTCAATCGCCATGAGAGGGCTACGCAATTCATGAGACGCATCAGCCGTAAACTGTTGGAGCCGCCGAAAGCTATCTTCAATGGGTTGCATTGCTTGACGAGTCAGCCAAATGCCACCAACTCCACTCAGAGATAACGCTAGAATTACTCCCCCTGCTAATCCCCAATCTAACCGTCGTAAATCACCGTGTAAGTCTTCCAATGATTCGCTCGCTCGAACGTAGCCAATCAGAGTTCCTCCATCCTCTGCATAAATTGGGATCGTGACAGCCTGAATAGGGTGAGGAGACGTTTGTGTTTGAACAGGTTGCCCCGGATCTAATGGTAGAGTTACAACGTAGTTCCCCTGCTGACTCACGGAAGCACCCTGCACATCAAACCACTGCAAAGCCTGAGTTGGAGTTGCTGGAACTTCATCACTCTCGACGCGCAAACGTCCATCTTCTGCTTCCAGATCAGTAGCAGCGGCTTGAGCTAGAATCATCAGCTTATCTGTGAGTTCTTGGTGTAGACTGCGGGCAAAGGTCACCCGGACGACCAGTGCAAAGGAACCCAGGATGATCGTTAGCACAACCAAGTACGATAAGAGTAGTCGGTGCTGAATTGTGCGAAACATTACTCACCCGCAATGAGATTGCTCATCAACAACCGCCATTCGATATCCTACACCGTAAACCGTTTCAATCAGTTCGCGTTGGCTCCCAGCTGTTTTCAGTTTACGACGAATGTTTGTAATGTGCGTTTTAATCGTTCCGCTTCCTGAGACTTGATCTAATTCCCACAGCTTATCTAGTAGCATGGAACGGGTAAACACCTGTGTTGGGTTCTGCATCAGGCATTCCAGAATTAGATATTCTTTTGGGGTGAGGCTGATCGGTTTGCTATCGTAAGCAACGGTGTGGGAGGCGGGATTCAATTCTAGTTTTTCGTGCTGCAACGTGTTTTGTCGCAATTCAACAGGACGACGCGCCAGAGCACGGATTCGGGCACTCAGTTCTTCTAGCTTAAACGGTTTGACTAAATAATCATCGGCACCTGCATCTAGCCCCATTACTTTATCAGTGGTCGTATCTCGTGCTGTCAGCATCAGTACAAACCCTTGATATCCTTCAGCCCGTAACCGTTTGCAGAGTTGCACCCCGTCGAGCTTTGGCAGCATCAAGTCCAGCAAAATCAGGTCATAACTAGCTGCTTGAGTATACTCCCAACCTTCTAGCCCATCTTTTGCCAAATCAACCACATAATGCTGATACCGAAGGTCTTCTGCTAACGGCTCAGCAATGCGATCATCATCTTCAACTAATAAGATCCGCATACCGCGCTCCAATACTCCTTTCCACTGAATTTATCCCACTCTAATTGTTTCTCATAGATTGCGTAGTACTTCAACCCTGACTCGTTGGACAGAAACTTGCGCCCCACCACTGCCATGACAGTAGAAACAAAAGCAGCTATCAGCTTTACAAATCTGTTGTTTAACGGTCGGTAAGTAGCTGCCGTAGAAATACTCTACAACAAAGCTATGACAGGTGCATTCAGAATTGCGACATCTATAGTGTTGCTTGCCCTCAGCAGTTTTACCATGTTGGACAATGTTCGCACCACCACAACTTGGGGGGCATTGAACTGGTTCAAGTACCATCGCAGTTATTTTTGCATCTTTAGCTTAATCTTTTACAAAAGTACTTTCATTACCACCCTTACTCGCTGATTTGAGCATTGTCAATCAATGATATCAGGATTTATCTTTCTCTGCGTTAGAGCGTTGCCCCTATGGAAATACTCCAACATACTCTTGATGAAGCTAGCTATCGGTACTGCCAAAATCATGCCCAACAAGCCTCCTATTTTTGCTCCAATCAGCAGAGATACTAAAATCCAGGCAGGATTTAGTCCTGTAAACTTACCGATTAGTTGTGGAGCGATCGCATTTTCAACTACTAAATCAACTAGAAAGGCAACAACCAAAACTTTAATGCCTAACCAGATGTTTTGTAGTGCTAGCAAAAGACTGACTGTGACGATACTCAAGCTAGCTCCAAAGGGAAACAGTGCCATTACACCAATGACTAACCCAAATAGCAATCCAAAAGGAACTTGTAATACTAAAAAACTAATTGTCATTGCACTTCCCATTAATAGGGCAAGTGTTGATTGACCCACAAAGTAGTTATGGAAATTTTGTTTTAGGGCTTGCCGTATTTGTATCTGTAAGGTCGTAGGAAACCATTGGAAAATACCATCCCAAAGACGATCGCCATGTAGTAGTAGGTAAAAGGTTAGAACAATTGTAATAAGTAAATCTAACAGGCGACCGACAATATCTAACAACACAGCCAATACACTGCCGCTCAAAACTTGCAGTTGATTAGATAATCGATCTTCTAATTGAGTCATCAGCTTTCCCAGGTCAACTGGCAAGTTACGGGATTGTGCCCAACTTTGTAAGAGTGTTAGCTGTTGAGTCCCTGATTGAATCCAGGTTGGAAGTTGTTTGGCAAGCTGATCGACCTGCTCGATTAAAGCAGGGATAAGCGTTATACCTAAAACAATCAAAAGCAACAGTGCTACTGTCAAAGTTAATAGAATAGCTGGTAACCGAGGCACTCTAAACCGCTGTAGCCAATAGACTGGATATTCCAGGATAAACGACAGCAAGGTTGCGATAATTACAATTGCGATGACAGAGTGAAAAAATTGAAAAAGTTGGAAAATAATCCAGATATCTAGAGCCAACAGAATGATTGCTAGGCTCAAATTTATCCACCATGGAAATCGGTTCATCCAGTTCATAGAGTTGATTTTAAGAGGTGAGAAAAAGTGATTCAAACACTATCAGAGCGCTGTAACTTCTCTAGAAGTTGTTTGATTTCCTCCATCTCTCTATTCTGGTTCTCTAAATGTTGGAGAATTATTTCGATCTCCTCTTCAGCTTTGACATTGGTTTCGTAATCTGCCTTCGTCCTGATCTCATCTTGTTTACCCTGCAAGGTCTGTCCCACCATAATCAGCGGCATCAACACAATCTGAAGTACGTTTGAGATAAATAGCCAAAGCAAAAAATCGGGGGACGGATCAAACCGAACTGCTTTCGGAGCCAGCGAATTCCAACCGATCCACACCACAGTCCAGATCACAACGAGTAAGAAGAATTGGATGCTGCCGACCCGCTGCGTGATGAACAGAGCAAGGCGATCGCCCCAAGTGCCTCTCTTTCGAAACTCGTGATTTGGGTTGCGGATTGGCGATCGCTGTTGGTGCAATTGTTCTAGGCTGCGGGGATGATGTTTTTGCATACAGATCTTCTACAAATCTTCTACAAAGACAATAGCGTTACTGTAGGTAGAGTTTCTAAACCCTGTCAATCTGAAGGAGCCTGGTCAGTGTAGTTTTGATTGCGCCCTCACACGGATGGCGTTGCTCATTCATTCGTGTTGCTCACAGAGACAAATTCACCGTAGCACAGTGAAGCTCAGGATTACGCTAGCAGCATTGCGGTAGAGTATTTTCTTCAATCTAGAGCAAGATCTTTCCAAGTTCTTGACCCCCGCTTCCTACAGTGAAATAGCAAACCTAGTGAACGGGAGTTTCACATTATGCAAGCACCGACTAAACTCCTAATTGCCTTGTCTTTGTTGGGTACGTTAGGATTTGGTATTGCTGCCCGCAGTGCCTTTGCAAATCAAACTAGAACCGCAGCAGCAACCGTTCCTCATCACAGTATGATGATGAGCCAAACTAGTGATGGGGATGGTGAAATGAACCCCGCAACTGAACCTCCGGAGCGCGTACAAGGTGAGATGCAACATCCAACTCAAGCTACTCAAACTCTGGGTGATGGGGACGGTGAGGTCGCAGCCCACCAGGAGGAACAGCAAGAATCGACTCAATTACAATCTTTGACTAGAATTAACGCTGATCAAGCAAGACAGGCTGCTGAAGCTGCTCAGAGGGGTAATGCAAGTCAGGTGACGCTAGACAATGAAGACGGCAATCTTGTCTACAAAGTGATCGTTGGACAAACGGAAGTCACCGTAGATGCAGGCAATGGCAGGATTCTTCAAACCGAGCAAGCTGGGGTTGAGCAACCTGGACAGGGTGATGCAGTCTATCGCAGCAGTATTCAAGTTCCTAACGGTCAGGATGATGTATAGAGAAAGAACTGAATCTTAGTGGTAGCACTCTCTAGTGCTTTGTCAAGCAAGATCTGATGGGTAATGGGGGTATGGGGCCGTTGCCTCCACGCAGGGGTCTTACCTCTGCACCCCGCAAAACAAAAATGACAGCCTACTACCCACTGACATGAATGTGGGGTCGCCTCAGTGGGTCGGGTTCAGCCTTGCGGAGAACCTCGCGGGTGACCAGGGGCACATCGCCCTCGCCCAAGAAAATAAAGCGCAGCAGATATTTCAGGGGGTTTCCTTCCCCCCACTCAAAGTAAACGTGGGGCAGGATACCGGTCTGGTCGCGTAGGTAGAGCAGCAGAGCCGCGATCGCGTTGGGCACTGCCGAACTTTGTGTTCGCAAAATGCGGTAGCCGCCTACCTCAACCCCTTTGACCTGAATTACATCAATAAACACGGAGGCATCAAATACCTGCACCTCTAAAAAGAGGATCGGCTGAGAGGTGGACAGATGGCTGTCCTCCCGCACATTTTGTTCCTTCTGCTGATATTCCAGGGCAGATTCCCCTTTTGATCGACGATGAGCGATCAGCCGCACGGGCTGGGCTTGAAACTGAGCAACAAACGCCTGGGCAGTCTCGTCGAGTTCTACGCCAGTTACCCGCAGTTCTGTTGAGCGAAACACCCGCGATACCATTGAGGTCGAAATAATGGCAGTGATAAAAAACGTCGCAATGCGAATGCCGTCGGGACGCTCAAAGATGTTGGCAATGGTGGTATAGAAAAACACCAGGGCAATCAACCCAAAGGCGATTGCTCCCCGTTTCGCCCCGCGCCGATGGAACGCGAGAGTTACCGCCACTGCCGCCGAACTCATCAATACCAGTACGCCTGTCGCATAAGCTCCGCCCTGGGCCTCAACGCTGGCATCAAAAATCAGGGTGACGGTAAAGGCGATCGCCGTAAACACCAGTACCAAGGGGCGCACTGCCCCAGCCCACTCAGGCGCCATGCCGTAGCGGGGCAGATAGCGGGGTACCAAGTTGAGCAAACCCGCCATCGCCGATGCTCCAGCGAACCAGAGAATGGTAATGGTGCTGAGGTCGTACAGTGTGCCAAAGCCGTTGCCCAAATACTGGTGAGCTAGGTAAGCCAGTGCTCGCCCGTTAGCTTGTCCCCCGGTTTGAAATGCTGCTGCCGGAATCAGCACTGTGGTGACAACGCTACTGGTGAGTAGAAAAAAGCTCATGATCACTGCTGCTGCGGTCAGTAGCTGGTGAGTCTGGCGAATGCGTCCCGCGGGCTGGGTGTCGGTGTCGCTGGGGTTGCCTTTCACCAGGGGCATCAACGCCACCCCAGTTTCAAACCCCGACAGTCCTAGAGCCAGCTTCGGAAATAGTAGCATTGAGACCCCAATCATGCGCCAGGGACTAGTTTCAGTTAGGGCTGTGTGCCAATTGCCCAACAGGGTCGGCTGTTGCAGCATCTGATAGCCCGCCACCCCAATTACTACCAGATTGAGAGTTAGATAGGTTGCTACCAACACCAAGGCGACCCCGATCGCCTCCTGAAACCCCTTCAAAAAAATCACCGCCAGCAGAGTAATTAAAACCAGGGTGAGGGGCACCTGCTGCCCCTGCAAAAATGCTGAGAGCAGTGGATTCTCGACCAGGTGGGCAGTGGCATCTGCCGCTGAGAGGGTGATGGTGATAATAAAGTCAGTGCAGGCAAACCCCAGCAGCATCAGCACAAACAGTTTGCCCTGCCAGCGGGGCAAAAGTCGCTCTAGCATGGCGATTGAGCCTTCGCCGTGGGGGCTAAACTTCGCTACCTGACGGTAAATCGGCAGTGCGCCAAACAGCGTCACCAGCACCAAAATCAGTGTTGCCAGGGGGGATAGTGCGCCCGCTGCTAGGGCGGCAATGCCTGGTTGGTAGCCTAGGGTCGAGAAGTAATCGACCCCAGTGAGACACATCACCTGCCACCAGGGATGCTTGAATGAGCGTTCGTTGGCTTTGTTGCGGTCTTGGTTGAGCAGCCAGTGGGTCAGGTAGTGGCGGTGCTGCCGGGGTGGAATGATGGGACTAACCATTGGGGCGAGTGTAAGGTTCCAGGGGTGGGGTGTGGCGCATGAGGGTTTCCTGCGGGTGTGGTAAATATCAGATTATCCTCTTGAGTCCCCTTTTGAAATCCATGTTCAAGCAAACCTTTCCTTCCCCAGAAACCCTCAAGCGGTTTCCCTTTGGCTTAGCGGATGTGGTTGTGATTCTGGGTACGCTGGTACTGCTGGGACTGATTGCCCAGGTGGGGGCTGGCACCCTAGTTGCCTTCGTGCCGCCGGATCAGATTCCAGAAGTTAGCTTTGACCCCAGCAATTTGCCACCCTGTTTTTCATTCGTGCCAATGCCATCGATAGTGAAGCCTAAAGTCTGAGCGAGGGGGATTAAGCTTTCTCGCGTGTAGTTACCGCCGATGCAAATTGGGCAATCACTCGTCTACAAGTTCAGCGACTACATGCCTGTACCACATTGCCCCGTTACCTCAGTTTCTGTATGCTCTTCGACTCACCCAAAACAACATAGGAATGGCAGCCAATTGGATCAACACTGAAAAAACAGCCAGGGCAGGTAGCGAAAAATCGTATAAAACGCCCATCAACGCACTTCCTGCAAACCAGGCAAGTCCATAGCCGGTGTTGAAGATGCCATAGGCAGACCCGCGACGCTCTGGTGGCACAATTCCAGCGACAGCGGCTTTCATAATCGACTCCTGAGCACCCATTCCAATCCCCCACAGCACCATGCCCAGAATCGTTAATTGAGCATTTCCCAGAAATACGAGCGGCGCAAAGAACAGAGATAGCCCAACTGCCGCCATTAAACTCCTTAGCCCAATTTGATCAAACCAGCGACCAAATACTAAAGCCGCGATCGCATCTATACCCATTGCCAGGGCATAGAGTAGGGGGATCTGGCTTTTTGTATCGGTTCCCGCCTGCTGTAAGTGAAAGGCAATTAACGGGAAGTCGGCATAGCCTGCGGCAATCAGGGCGATCGCTCCCAAATAGATCCAAAAGCGACGCGGTAAACCCTCGGTATGTAAGTCGGCTAGGGAGGGTGGCTCAAAGTCACGCGGATTGGGGTAGATCTGCTGGGTAATCAATAACACAAGTAAGCCAAGGACAGCCGGAATCACCAGAATCGCAAAGCCACCGCGATAGCCAAACTGCCAGGACAACATGGCTGCAACCATCAACGGTCCTGCAACTGCCCCAATTTGATCCATTGCTTCATGCAAGCCAAAGCCAAATCCTCGACCAACCTGCATCGCTGCATGGGATAGCAACACATCGCGGGGAGGAGTCCGAACGGCTTTTCCGGTGCGTTCTGCGATCATGAGTCCGGCAGCCGCCTGCCAGGTTCCCGTCAGGGCCAACAACGGCACAACGGCGGTGTTGATAAAATAGCCTAGGGTTGTAATGCCCCAGTATTTGCGAGTGCGATCGCTAACATAGCCAATCACTAACCGAAACCCATAACCGATCAGCTCACCCAAGCCTGCAACAATGCCAACGATCGTGCCACTTGCACCCAGGCTTCCCAGATAAGCTCCGGTAATGCTACGTGCTCCTTCGTAGGTGGCATCGGCACAGAGGCTGACAACGCCTAGAAAAATGACAAACCATAATGCAGATTTCTTCATCTGGTTAACTTGCCCCTTCTGGTTCTTGCCTTAGCGCTATCTTGAATTTGCTGATTACTTCTGCGGGTGGACTCATGCTCTTGTAATCGTCCATGTACATGCCTCCACCTTCATGGTTTTGCCCTAGTACCTGTTGAATCAGGTAACCTTTGTTGGAGAGATGCGGGAAATGGCTCATAATCAGTTAAGCTGCTAAAGGATGAATAGTCAGCACAGAGCAGGGAGCATGATGAACCACATAGTTGCTAACACTCCCTAGCAGCAGTTCACTGAGTCCAGAACGACCGTGACGACCCAAAATAATGAGATCCGCTTCCCAGATACGGGCAAGTTGACAAATTTCCTGAGCAGGGTCTCCCTGACCCTGAATATACTCGGTGTTGATTCCCCTGTTGAGGGCCTCGGCAGCGCGTGAGCGCAAAAAATCCAGTCCTTCTTTTTGATAGACCTCCCATTGGTGTAAATAAAGGGTCGTCAAATCGCCTAGTTCACCCATGTATCTATCGGGTGTAGTGGGCACCGGAGACCCCTCTTCGGCAGAGGACAGGATATGAACCAGCATGAGGGAAGCACCAACGGTGCTTGCCAGATCCAGTGCTTGCTGAAACACCGATCCATTCACGTTCGCATAGTCTAATGCTACTAAAATCTTTTGAAACATCGTTGCCTCCTTGAAAGGACAGTAACTTCTAGCTTCAGTCATCTGCGTTGCAGAGAGGACTGACTGAGACGCAAGCTAGAAACTATCAGCCCGGAGGCGGTTCTCTGGAAAAACCAGATGGCGAGTTTCATCACCGTATCTTTATTATGCCATAGTGCCTTTGTGTTCCCTCACCCGATCGAATTATTTTCATCCCTTACTTCCGCAACCAAACTTGCCTCCGCTTCCTCTCGAATCACCCGTCCAGGATGCTTCAACAGCATTCTGAGAGCAGTTTCTTTCTCTGGACTATTTGGAAGTTTTCTTAAAGCGCGAATGATCTCCATATCCTGCCAGACATCAATAGGATGATCGAATGCACATTCAGCCAGAGGAATTGCAGCCTTCACATCCTTGCGATTTCCTAATGTAATTATTGATCCCATGCGTGCTTCAGGATTGGGATGCTTCAATGCATGGATTAAACGTTCAGCATAGGAAGCGTGCTCTTTCTCCCATTGCTGAATATTCACACCACATGCCGGACAGACAAACGCCTCCTTTGATATTTCAGCAAAACACGCTGGGCAATAATAGGCATGATCCATGGGACACCTCGTTTAACGCAATTCATAGCATTAGCTCAACACAACCAACCTGTGCGGGTTAACGGCAAGTTCCAGATCTTGTCACTCTTACGCCTCAATACGGTCTGATAGATTCTTTCATAGTCGTTTTCAAAGGCAAACGCACTCCCCCTAAGATATAATTGCCACAATCGTGCTTTGCGTTCACCCATGAGGGAAACCATCCGATCGAATACTCGCCTGAAGTTATCTGCCCAATGACTTAAAGTGATGGCGTAGTGGGGCCTCCAGGCATCGACATCGACAATTTCCCAACCGGTTTGTTCAGCGACGGATAGCATTGTAGACAGTTGTGCTAATTCTCCATTGGGGAAAATGTAGCGGTTGATAAACCGTTCACCTAAGCTGGAACCATTACATTGTTCAGACGAAGCAATTCCGTGATTGAGAAGGAGATAGGCATCAACCAGTATCAATGGATCTTGGCTGAGAAGCAGCGATCGTAGAACCCCAGGATGATGCACCTGTAGAGACAGTTGAGAACCCGCTTTTTCTTGATCTGTTCCACCGAAAATGCAAAAATCCTGATTCCAAAAGTTAACGTGAAGCTCAAGGGGAAGATTAGATAAAAGCTCCTGAAGCCAGGCATGAATCCCTGAAGGGAGCTTACATTGAGTAAGTTCCTGTAGATTTGCTTCAGGTCTGGCATGGCTGAATGCATTGGATAAGCGATTTGACATCTAAATTCCTCCCGCATAAAAGGCGATAATCTTTGTAATTCGATCGTTGCTATCCAAAAGAGTTAACAGGTGAATTTAGAACCAAATTAAAGTCAAACTTATCAAACTCAGGTATTCATCCGTTCATAAACGGCAGAAGCGGCGGGTGAAAACCGGGTGAGGTAATTGAAGATCCAGAATTTGATACACGAGTCCATAAACACAGGGACAGTTGCAATAAAGCTCTTGATAAAGGTGTCATTTTCCGGCAATCCAAAGTGATTGAACACACTCACTAAAATGACATCCCATCCCTCAACCGAATGGAAGCCGACAAACATATCGGTTACCAGAATCAGCAGAAATACCTTAACTGGATCGCTTAAGTTGAGAAACGACCAGTTTGAAAAATTGCGAATCGTGATTAATTTATCTCGGTTGAAGAAAATAAGTCCAATAAAAACTATTAGAGCAATAGCATCCGCAGCTACATTTTTCAGTCCGTTCAGGGCATGTTCTCGTGACTCATGCCAAAGTTCAGTAGCTTTTTCTTCTAACCGTTTTTTAGTTTCCTCAGTGGTCAATTGTGGTAGATTGCCAAGTAGTTGCTCGATTTCTAAAGTCTCCTTAAATTGCATAAACTCAGCATGAAATTCTTCTTGAATTTCTCGGTTGAGTTCAATTTGCTGAGGATGATGATTGCCATAGTTATCTAGCAAAGGTTCAAAAATCAAGTTCTTGGCAATAACCTGAACTGCAATGGGAACCAAAATTAAGATCAGTAGCCATCGAACTGCTAGCTTGTTTTGCTTGCGCCTCAGTCGCAACTCATGAATCACTTGCTGTTCATATTCTGGAGTGAGTTCTTTCCCAACCTGGGTGAACCCTTTTATCAAGGCACTGGCAGTATTCGATCGATTAGCACTGGAGCGATTCCGATCTGCATCCAGCACAACTGGATCGGTCGTTATGTCAGGGTTTGAACCATTTTTTTGATTGCCTGCGTCTGAGTTGAGATGTTGTAAGGCATGGGTAATCGATAATTCTGAATCGAGATCCTCTGATGTCAAATCTGGTTTATCTGGAGTGCGATCGCGGTATTTTCCCACCACTGACTCAATAAATTGGAGCTTCTCTAAGATATCCATTTCAACTAGAGATGGACGTTCCCGAGCTTGCACTAAAGGTTCATTGCCATTGGAAAAACTAGAGTCTGAGGTTTTGCTCAACAGCTTATGATTAAACAGAAAAGCACCGACCCTGAACTCTGCCAGGTTAATGCGAATTCTGGTTAGTTGGCGATCGCGTAAGCTCTTTACGTAGTCCACTACGGTTTTACTTTGTTGGGGAGTGTAAGCAATCTTTCCTCCAGCAAAGTAGTGTTCCTCCAATGCCTTAATCTCTTTTGCAGCATGATACGCTTCTTTGAGCGCATGGAGTTGCCTTTGGTTTAACCAACGATTGAAGTTCAACTTATTCACATCAGATAACATTGCTTGTTTCTAGGTTTGCAAGTTGAATGAAATTCTCTCAGATTTATTCAAGGTGCCTGTTATTGTTCCGTCAATCGGTCAGTCATTGGGGAGGGATAATTTATAGATGTATTTCGGTGATCTGGTAGGTGCAGGTCTTCCTGTAAATGCAAGTCTTCATGCGGGTGGACGTGCTTAAGATCGGCACGATGGACTTCAACAAACTCCCGCAACTTGGCTTCCTGACCAATCAATTCCAGGCGTTGGGGTAAATGATGGGGCGTGACTTCATGATGATTGTGATGCAGTTCATCACCTTTGAGATAGCCCATATGCACCCGATGTAGCACCACCTGCTGAATCCCAAATTCTTTCGCAAGACGGGGAAGATGCCAATGTAGATGGGGAGAGGTTAGCCTGCGCCAGCGGGTCTTGCTATATAACCTAGCACCATGATTAAAGTAGAGCCGGAGCGCTGTCAAATGTCTCATGGATTTGCCATTCTCCATTTCTAGAAAACCTAAGGAAATTGATATCACTAAACAAATCGAACTCTAGTGGCTGTCTGAGGCTAGGAAAGGTTGCTAAGCCAATGCTTTCCTGTGCAAAGACTTTGGAATATTTACTTAATCCAATGCGTTGAGCACGGTAGATGCCTGTATGACCGGAAAAAAGATAGCTCACGACACAGGCAGTCCCCACAAAGGCTCCGGCGGGCAGTCCAAATAGTTCGATTGCCATGATGGTTGAAGCCAACGGGGTGTTGGCAGCACCAAACACAGCCACAAAGCCCATGCCCGCGAGCAGAGCGGAGGATAAGGGCAAAATCAAAAACAAAACATTGCTCAACGTGGCACCAATGTAAAACAAGGGGGTGACCTCCCCACCCTTGAAGCCGACTCCCAAAGTAAGTGCCGTAAATGCCAGTTTTGCGGCAAAATCCCAGGGAGGTAATTGTGTCTGAAACGCCTCTACAATCGTAGGAATCCCCGGTCCAATGTATTTGGTGGTGCCCACTGCCCAAACTGCGATCGCAACGATCGCGCCACCCACCCTAGAACGCAGCAGCGGATAAGCAATTTTGGACTTAAAGACATGCCCAATTTTATGCGTGACTTCTGCAAATAGGAGTGCTACTAAGCCAAAGACCGTACCGGCAAAGACTGATGACAACAGATCAGCGGAACCAGCGGAGAAGTTTTCCAAACTGAGTGAAGGAACGTTCGCCAGTCGATAGTTGGTATGGTGAATGCCCCATTTCAACGTGACGTAATCACCGACGATTGCCGCAATGATGCAGGGAAACAATCCGTCGTAGCGAATCTTGCCGATTGCCAACACCTCCAAGCCGAAAACAGCACCCGCCAGAGGAGTGCCGAAGACAGAAGCAAAGCCACCGCTAATCCCCGGCATTAGAAGGATACGGCGAGCCGATCCTTTCAGGTGCAAGACTTTGGTGAGTTGATCGGCAAGGGAGGCACCCATTTGTAATGTCGTACCTTCTCGCCCTGCGGAACCGCCCAAAAAATGGGTCATCACGGTTCCCAGTAGCACGAGCGGAGCCATTCGCAATGGAATCGTCTGTTTGGAATTGTGAATCTCCTCCAACAAGAAATTGTTGTCTGCTTTAACAGATTGACCAAAGTGGTGATAAATCAATTCACTCAGTAACTCACTCAGCGGCAACAGGGCAATAATCCACCAATGTGCTTCATGCCAATCCGTTGCCCATTCTAACGAGGCTAAAAGGGCAGCCAAAGCTGTTCCTGCCAGAACACCTGCGATCGTGGCGATTGCTAACCACTTGGCAATTTGAGGTCGGGCAAAAAACTGTTCGATATCCTGTAGCCCTTTCATAAATGCATCGAAAAATGATGGGGAAAATGAATCGATAACCGAGTTAATTTGTAATGATACTCAGGCGGATCGCTTGAATGATACCCAGACCCCAGCGTTAGGAAGTATTTCAGCCGCAGCGATTGAAACGCCGACGCACAACCCAGCAAATGCCTAATCGATGAAACCTGACAGTCAAATGAATCCTTAAATGCTTGAAAATTCACAAAAAAGAACCTCTCAAAAACTAAACGCTAATACTTCACAAATGCTTTTCGCCAAAGCATCGATCGAAACATGAAGTAGAAACTATTAGCCTTGAGGGCGGTTCTCTAGCCGCGCTAGAAGGTGAGTTTCATCACCGCACATTCCAGTATAGCAAGTCAACTTAAATTTTACAAGCAAAGTCCGTTAGTAAATCTCTGAAACCCTGCTATGGAAATAAACATGTGTAGATTACGCTCAGGAGCAATCACCTTGCTAGAAGGAATCACCCTTAGCTAGGATGGTTCGGGCAAAAGCAACCCTATACCCAAGACGAACAAATTAAATCAAAAGGCTGTGCCTGCTCAAACTTGAGTCAAGGCATTCACTAGCCTGTAAACCTGAATTACGCCTTCTATGCAGATAACAGTCAAGAAAGATTATGGATCTCATTCAAGAAATATTCCAGGCGATCGTCCTGGGACTGGTGCAAGGAATTACCGAATTTTTGCCAATTAGTGGCACGGCTCATCTACTTGTTGTCACTAAAGCCTTCGGCTGGACTGATTTAGTGGGGCAAAATGGTTTGTTGATGCCATCCAATTTGGCAGCGTCGTTGCTGTTCTGCTCTTGCTGAGCTTGGTAGATGGCTCCTTTAGAGGTAACGCACTCACCCAGTAGCATCTGAGATGTACCCAGGCAAATGGCTTACTGCTGGCGTTCGACACAACTGCAACGCCGCGTTAATTGCCTGTTGAAAGCCTGCCTCGGTGTTTTCAAACGAAAGGTGCTGACGAAAATAATTACCCCACAAGAACTCCTGAAAAGGGACATCGGATTTGGCATATCCTCCTGCTTGCAAAACGCCCCAGGCTAAACTGCGGTAGGGGTCATCCTGCAACTGGTCTAAACTGGCTGGAATGGATTCAACATCAACTCGTTGCCCATCTTTGTCGTAGGGATACACCCAGGCTTTCTCCTGCATCAACTGCCAGAACTCAGCCCTTGACCAGTCTTTGCAGTTTTCCCACACTTTGACATAAACGGTTTCTCGTAAACCCGTCATCTGAATCGCACGGGCACGATGATGGTGATCCACTACATAGGGCAGGTGATCGGGTGCAACCACAACGGGTAAAAAATGCTCCAACAGGTAAGCATCTAATTCATCCGCAGTCATTGCCTGAAACTGTTGAATTCGGTACTCTACTTCTCGATAGCCCAATGCCACTTGAGCTGGATGGAGCAAGTCAACCACCGCAAGACTGAGTGTACCTGGAGGTAAGTTTGGATTGTAGTCTGGTAGAGTTGGCATTTTTTTTAATCCTATTCAATGGGTGCATGGTGAACAACATTGACGGCATCGCGTACCACAATTCCTCCGGCTACCATCTCTTGGACAAGCGGTAAAAATTGCTCAATCTTGTCAGTCCGATCAATCAGAGTAACGACCATTGGTAAATCAGAGGAAAGCTCAATAATCCCCAGAAACATAATACGCTCCTGGTTATGTTTGCCATACCCGGTCATACCGCGCACAACGGTGGCTCCTACTAATCCGTGGCGGCGAGCTTCTTCCACTAATGCCAGATGAACGGGCTTACCTTGCCACTGATCCGATTCACCAACGTAAATCGTTAATCGCTCAAAGTCTGTCATCGGATTCTCCTGATTGCTGAATGGTGTAAATTGTTGCGCGGGCTGTGCCAGCTCATCAGGCGATACTGGAGCATGATGCACGACGGTAATGGGTTCCTTGATCACCAGACCATATTTAACCAGGGCTTGAACCTGCGGGAGGTAGCGATCGATTGCCTCCGGTTGATCAATTGCTGTCAGCACCATAATCATTTGCATCGCCAGTTCTGGCATCCAGTCCACACTGATGTGGCGATAGCGTTGCCCATAGCTCACAGCCGTTCGCATCACCGTTATTCCTGCAATGCCGGATTGACGCGCCGCATCCATCAACGCCCGGTAGAGTAATTTACCCTGAACGTAGTCCTCCTCTGCCACATAGATCGTTAATTGTTCTGCACTTTTCATCCGCTTCTCCTGCAAATGCTATAGCTGTTGTGCCAGAGCAATACCCAATTCGACTCCTAAAAACCCCATCAATGGACTGCCCAATCCATATAGCATTGCCCGTTTATAACTTGCCAGTTTGAGCAGATTTAACATATCTAAGGCGTAGGTGGAAAACGTAGTGTAAGACCCTAAAAAACCAATAATGACAAAACTATTGAGCAGTGGGTCAGCTTGGAGGGATTGAAACAGTGTTGCAAAGAACCCAATCAAAAACGTCCCAGAGAGATTAATGATAAACGTGCCAAAGGGGAACTCCCCGCCAAGTTTTTCCACACAAACCAGCGTTAAATAATAGCGGCTAAGGGCACCTGGCATGGCTCCTAGCGCAATCCAAAGGGTTAGCAAAAGAGGGGTTTCCATGTTGGGTGTATTGATGAACGGGGAGACATGAGATATCGCTAACCCGAAGGGGTCAGTTTGACCGATCGCGGTTGTGGGGCGTTCCCCTGGAAGGGTCAAGCTTGCCAAGGAGCCATTCTGCAAATGCGATGCCGAACTGCAAACTCATGAATCCTAACATCACACTTCCTACCCAATAAAACAAGTCTGCCTGTAAGCGATCCTGCTGCAACAAATGGGCACTATCGAGTTCATAACCGGAAAAGGTGGTATACGACCCCAAAAAACCCGTCAGGAGCAGCAGACGAATATCAGGATGTAGACTAATTACCTGTCCTAAAGATAGCGTTGCCAGGAAGCCCATTGCCAAACATCCGGTTACATTAATGACCAAGGTGCTGTAGGGGACATCGATTCCCAGAAGGTGATTCATGGCCAGTCCAAAATAATATCGTCCCAATGCACCAGCAATCGCTCCCAGGGAAATGGCGGCAACGGTTCGCACAACGGGTTGTCGCAAAATTGGCTGTTTCAGCATGGTAAACACTCCAAATTAAGTCAACGAACCGTCAATGCGTTTGCCTTGGCTTTCACTAACAGCACATGGAGCGGTCTGTTTTCTAAAATAGCTTGAGACACCCACCCGACTAAACCAGGTTGCCTCCAACAGGTGGCAAGTTCATCGGGATAGCGCATTTTAGAATTCTTCTGATTTTCAGGCAGCAGTCCCCCCGCCTTCAGCAGGAGGAGTAGGGGCAAGCACCAGAGCAACCATAGGGGATGATCCACCCAGTCAACGGGGGAGAGCGAATGGGTTCATGGCTACAACCCCACCGGAGCGATCGGCTCAATCTCGGGTATCGTGCCGCCCACCTGGGTGGTACGCAACACCAGCACGGTGGCTCCCCGTTGTAGAAAGGATGTGATCACCGCATCACTGGCGATTCGGGGCAGTACGGTACGCCAGCTCACTAGGGCAGTGGCCAACTGCTTGACGGGGTCATCTTCGAGACTGCTACCCAAAACAGCTTCGTGGTTCTGCCAGTCGGCTCGGGCGGTGCCCCAGGGCAGCAAATCACGCTTGAGCGAAAGTCCAATTTGCTGAAGCTGCTTGACCTGCCCAGCCTGGTCAGGATGCGTCTGAAGCCAGGACACTGAGTTGGACAGGGTTGTCGTAGCCCGGTTGATCTGCTGGAGGGCAGCATAAAGTGCCTGATTAGAGTCTTGAGCACAGTTGTTAGCGGGTCCGACGTAGGTGATGCCGCTGCCATCACCAGTTCGGTAGCGGGCCATCATGATTTGGAGTTGGTGCTGCAGCAGTTCTAAGGGACAGACAACATCGCCGTCAATGTCGTAGCGGTTGGTGAAAGCATCGAGTTTGATCACAGCATCGCGCACCGGGCGCAGGTTAAGCCACCCAAACTGGCGATCGCCCATGTAGTTTGACCAATGGTGACGGCAAGCAATCAACCCGTCACCATTTTGGGTATAGACCTGAAAGTACTGCATCTCTAGCCGCAAGTCGTCAGTTAGAGGCTCTTGTACCACCTCTGCCAATCCATAGGCAAAGTGACCAAAATAGATTGGGCCCCGCGCCGCTGGTTCGGTCATTTGTCCGCCCACGCCGCCGTAGACGTGGTTGAGAAGCAGCCGATCACCCAGATGAAAGGAGGAAGAATCCTTTTCGCTTGCCCGCAGCAGTACGGAGCTGATCGTACCCTTGACTCCCTTAACTGTCCAGGAGACCTGTTTAAGGTAGCGACGGGTGGCGGTTTTGCCAACGATCTCTTGATCAGGGATAAGGGTAAACAACGCACGGGGGGCCAGAGCCTGTACCACAAACCGCCCACTGCGGTCGGGCGCACCGTAGAGATACCAGCCATCCGGGTTGCAGGGCGATCGCTCCAAGTTTTGGTTACTAGAGGGACGCAAACCATTGATGTTGGGCACTACCTGGGGCAACCACACCACCTCTTCGAGTCCATCGAACTGGCGGGTACTTCGGTTGAAATGACGAATGCGATAGAGCATACCGTCAGCAGTGGTCTGACTAGGGGCAATAAACTGGGCGATTGCATAGAACCGACCGCTGATCTGAGCCGGGTCCTGATCGATCAAGACCTGCACTACCCCATTTGGCAGGGAATCTATCTGCACCGGGCCATTCAACATCACTACCATGTTGTCTGTGGGCCTGGCCCCAGCCAGTGACTCCAGGGGTCCCACCTGTCGCCAACCGTTGAGCCGTTCGGGCACCACCTTGCCCTGGCGACGGCTATAGTCAGCATCGGCACTGAAGTGCAGATCCCGCGTCACTGTGCTCAAGTACTGGCGTACCCAGGGAGTGTTTTGCCAGCTCAGCCAGACCCGTTGACCTACTAGGTGGCTATAGTCAGCAGTAGCATGGTGTACTTCAAACCAGACCCCATCTTGGGGTTGCCGCTGATCTAAGGTGGGCAATATCAGCCGACCCATCCAGGGGGCAATGGGACGGTAGTGGGCAGCATCGACCACCACCCCCAGGGGATAGGCTTCTGGTTGGTTAAAGTCTCCCTGTTGAGCCAGGCTATAGCTGCTGGGGCAAGGAGCAGTGCTGGGTTGCTCCAATGGCAGCTTTTCCTGCAAAATGTTGGTCACCCAGTCCACCGTTTGCTGGAGGTGGGTGCGACCGTCGGGTAAGCGCAGGTTAGGGTCAAACACCCCTCCCGGTGTCTGATGCCCCACTGGGCCCAGGGAAATAAACGTCACTAGCCCGCGCTTTTTAGCTCGATTCCAGTATGAGAGGAACATAACTTTCCAGCGCTTGGGAAACAGCACCGGGCCGGTGCGCTCCACTGGGTCTTTGTCGCCTACGAGGTGGTAGATGTGGTTGAGGTTGAGAATTTTGTTGTGCCCGCAGAAGACTCCCGCCAGGGAGATAATATCGAGGGGAGCATCCAGCGATTGTTGCAACAGCGGAGCTGCCCCCATGGCGATTTCGCTGCCGCCGCTAAAGCCTAGCAGCGTGATCGGCACCCGACTGCCTGGACGGTAGCCCTCATTGATCAGTCCGTTGTAGATCACCTGGGCCATGCCACGGTTGTAGACAGGACCGTAGCGCGTATCAGTCGACACCAGCACCACTAGCAAATTGCGAATGTTAATTAACATTCCCAGAACTTTGAAGAAGTGCTTCGATCGCAGCCAAGTCACCAGTCGCCAAAATGCCGACATCGGTCGATCTTCTATCAGGGGTTTGTTCAATACCGAGTAGGGCGTAATACCCCGCACCACTACCATGTCTGGCAGGGACTGACCCAGAGCACTAAGAAACTGCTCCGCCTCTGGGGCATAGGTAGACTTAAACTGGCCGATACCGTCGAGATAGACGATGTAGCGCCTCGCCTGAGTTGGAGGCAATGGCTCTTCGGCGGTGCAGGGTGTTCTGTGCGGGTCTACTTGATCGCCATACCATCCAGCCCACCAACCCAGCGTCTCCAAGGGACTGAGTAGGGCTGCAACAATGAGTGCGCCCAGTCCCATCAGCAGCAGATCTAAGAAGATCCGTTCGGTCTCATGCCCCACATTACCCCTGACCAAGGCTAGTGGGGGCGGCATTTGGGGTAGCAACACTAAGGGTAACAACACTAACCCCCCAGGGGCGATGTACCTGGCCTGACGAAAAGTGTGCATCATCTGATTCCCCATGCTAATCCTCATAACATTTTTCGTCTGGCGGTACTAATGCCCCCAAGAGAAATGACCGACTGAAGTGACAACTGATGGAGGAGTAACTGAGTCAACGATCACTTAATCACCGCCTTAGTTTCTGTTTGGATTATCAACTGCTTTGGTAAAGCTGCTTTGTACCGTTTGCTCCAGTTGACGCAGATTAGTAACCAGCGGAACCCCGGCCACTGAGCTAGAAACCCAATGCCCTAGTGCAATCGCCGGGCGGCCAATCGTCCGTTGCATGATCTGAAACACCATCCAGCCGCAGATAGCACTGCCTAGCACTTGCCAGCGATCAAGCTCAGTCACTACGCTGAATCCGCGTACAAAGGCCAACAGACTCCAGACTGACAGAACCACGTTAATTGGTACCCCTAGGTAGGGAATGGCCACTAAAAAGCTCCACAGTAGAGGGGCGTAGGACAGCCCCAATACCCGAAACACCTTCAGAAATGAAACATCAACCCCATATAGCAGATGACTCACCACCCACACACTCAACACCCAAAAGGCGACGCTAAAGACAAACAAAATTGCCGCAATGCCCAGACTCAACACAAACCGAATCGGTTTTACCTGGTTCAAAAACAGTACAATTCCCTGTCCTATGCTCTGGGAGAGTCCGACCAGCAAAATTACTGTGATCGCTAGCAGGATGCCCGCAGGATGAACCTCAATCGCTCGAAAAGCATCAGGATTGAGGGCGTTGGCTCCCTGCACCAGCGACCAAAACTGAACCAGCTTAGCTGTCATTGACTCAGGCATGAGAGCAGCCTCCACTATGATCAGCCCGTGGTTGAGACAGCACTAAGGTCACTATATTCGTTTAGAGGTGGGATCATCTAAACTGCTGCCATTGTACAGTTGTGCCATGCCAGTTTATCGTTTCAACGGTACAACCTATGTTGCTAACACGAGTGACATCACTGACGGCAGCCTGAGCTTCTATAGAACCCATTTGAAATCGGATTTTCGTCATGATCTGGGAATATACCTTCTCTAACTCTGCAATCAAAAAACGGTCGGGTTCGCTTTTTTCGGGGTAATATCTGGAGCAACAGAGGTTTAGATATCTCCCATTCTGCGTCAGTTAGACTGCTCGAATAGCTCATCGTCGTCGAATTTGAGGCGTTGTGATGACGAATCCTGAAGTGGAAGTGACTGGCATTGCCGTAACCGTCCCCACGACTTCCGACCATCCTTCCCCCCTCACCCTTTGCCCAACTCCTGCACCATGCGCTGGTGGGTGATATCAGAGGAAATGTAGTAACGGGTTTCAGGTTGACTAACGATTTCGTGTCCTCCTTTGAATACCGTGCGAGTCGAGATGACGCGAATGACGGTGCAAAGTCCTGCCCAAGGACGAATACCATCGAGTGTTTGGCAAATACTCACCACTCGCTCTTCAATCCGTCCATGTCCTTTGTCATGTTTTGTGTAGGTTTCTTCAGCTTGAAAGTGTGTCGCTACGTCTTTATACAGTCCCGGTTGACTGTGTTTGAGCGCTCCCAGATAGTGATTGCTGCTCTCAGAGGATGTTTATAAAGTAGCCTCGTGGTTGAGGTAGAAGGTGAGATTAGCCTGCGGGTCAGAATCGATGGCGAGGACTCGCAGCTTGAATTCACGCCTGAGTTAGCGTATTTGCCGACTACGGCAGGCATTGAAATTCATGCTCTCCTGCATCATGAGCAGCGTCAGTTGAGTTCTCTGTTAGAGACGGATGAGTATGACGAGCGGATTGAGTCCCTGATAGACGCCGGTATTGATCCAAAAGCAATTCGCTTGGTCTATAGCAAAGGGCGACCGGTTGCTGTTTAATGCCCCAGAAGGTTGTCTCCTTCCCAGCAGTTTATCCTCTGTCTATGCTCCTGCCCCAATCTGCACAGGTTGGGGTTTTTGCTGCGTCTGGCGCTTGGGCTAAAAAGAGTGCTAGAGGGTAAGAATTAGCTCAGAGTTGGGAACGCTGGTTTCGACCTCACTGGCTCTACTGGCTCTATGTCGCTATGCCCAAACTCCCTGAGTGCAATCACTGTTTGCTCTATGCCCAAACTCCGTACTTGGTCTGTGCGGTCCATCCGAATGGAATTGAGTGCGAGCATTGCCCGGATTTTCAGCCCGATGCCAATACCGCACCGGAAGTGCTGTGGGAGCCGATGGGGGCGAGCTACTACAACGGGGAGTTGAATCTGCCAGCCGGATGCTCGTCTTAGTCGAGAGGAGCAGCAGTAGCTATTAGATTGGCACCCTCTCTTTACAGGGCACTGTCCGGAGTGTGAGATGCCAATGCTGCCAACCGATTTGCCTCGGTTCCATTAGGATTGTGAGCACTGCGGCTGAACGGATGATTCGGTGTAGGAGGGATGATTCGGTGTAGGTAGAAGATTGACTTTGGAACGTGGTGCAGGTACCTGAAGACTAAGAGCTGATTTGTGAAGTAAACCTTAAGCAGCAAGCCGTTTAATCATCAAGCGCATCAAGGAACAATAAATCATGGCTTCGCTCACCTCGGAGTACAAATCATAATCTTTGCTTGAGCGCCGAAATCGATTCAACCCTCCAAACGTTCTCTCCACAATCCATCGCTTCGGCAAGGGCTCAAAGGTCTTTGCTATCCGTTCAATCCCTTCCACTCGAACATCCTCACCACAAACCTGCCGCACTGCTTGGGCAAACTTCTCACCCGAGTACCCCTGGTCTACCCGAATCACTTTCAATTGGCGCAGTTTCTCCTTCGCCTCCTCGAGCACCACAATTGCTCCGAGTCGTTCTGAAGCATTCGCTTCACTCACAACCACCCCTAGCAAAAATCCCTGGGAATCAACCCCAATATGCCGCTTGCGCCCCTTCACCTTCTTGCCGCCATCAAAGCCGTAGACCTCCCCCTTGGTTCCGTCGTCTTCACCGACTGGGAATCGGCAATCGCGACGGTGGAGTCTTCTCGGACTAGCTTTTTACGCAGCTTGTGGCGGACCTCGTCGTGCATCTTTTGCCACACGCCTTTGCGCTGCCATTTCTTGAAATACCCATACACCGTGGAATAGGGCGGTAAATCGTGAGGCATCATTTCCCACTGGCAGCCGGTGCGTTGCACATAGAAAATGCCATTGAGGATTTCTCGAAAATCCACCTCAACGGGATGACCACATCCTTTGGCTTGAGGCAGCAAGGGTTTAAGAATTTCCCACTCGGCATCGCTCAAATCACTAGGGTAGGGTTTGTGCTGAGGATTGGCAATATCAGGTAGACGAGTCATGGTCAAACAGTCACAGCAATTGCCCTAACTAGCCTAGAAGCAAATCGAAATGGTGCTCCTAGCCCTTTAGATTGTCTTTACAAATCAGCTCTGATGCGCTTGATGATTAAACGGCTTGCTGCTTAAGGTTTACTTCACAAATCAGCTCTAAAACAAGACCATTAAAGTGAATGTCGCAATTCCCAAATCCCGGTCTACGGGACTGAAACGCTGTGCAAGTCGCCTGAGGACTGGGGAGCGCTTAAGTCGCAATTCCCAAATCCCGGTCTACGGGACTGAAACGCGGCTGAATCTGACGTTGCAGAGTGTTACGAGAGGTCGCAATAGTTCGTAAAATACTGAAACCCGATAGACTCGCCGCAACTACATGCTGAGATCCTCTGAAGCAGCTCGTGGAGCATTGCCCGACGCAACGACTCAAAACACGTTGGCAGAAAAGACAGGCAGGACGGCTGCGCTGGCAAGGCTATTCCCACTCAGGCGATTGAGAGGCGGGTTATTGTTTGCCGTTGGCTACCTGCTTTCGCCACTGTGCTGGTGGAACGACTTGATCGTTAATCTGCCGGTTGCCTATGGGGTAGGCTATTTGTGCAGTTTGGTTTCTGTCGAGGGAATGCTGCCCGGTCTAATCGGCGGCTATTGGCTCTCGAATGTGCTTGGTTTTGTTTTGATGCAGTTTGGCGCGGTCGATGCGCTGCAAAACCAAACCGAAGCGAAGCCGCGCAATCCGCACAAAGAGCTGTTTATTGGAGTGGCGTCTTCTACGGTTTACACCCTTGTGATTCTAGCGCTGATGCAGTTCCACATTATTAACCCTACAAGCTTGCTGCCTCAAGAGCTGTTGAATTTGCTGCCTAGCTAAGGGCAGTGATGCATTCCGACTTTCAGGTCTCAAGTTCTGAATGATTCTGAGGATTCTGGAGGGGCTAGCCTAGGTGGACTGATAACCGCTCCGGTACCGGCAGCATTTTGCGGTCCTTCGGCGCTATGGGATACCTTGGATTTGGGTGTCTGGAAGCCTAGTCGTGGCTCGGCGCTTTATGAGTGCTGATTGCAGCAAAACTGATTGCAGCAAAACTGTGTTAGCGGCTTCCCCAATGCTCATTACAGTTTGTGCTTTATCTGCTGCTGATCCGGATGAGCTGGAAGTGGGTGCATGTTGCTTAGTCTGTCGAGTTGACCTAGCTCTTAATCTCTGACTATGTCACTTGTTTATCTTTGGAAACACCTGCAGTCGTTTATTGTCTTTCTCGGCCAGTGGTGGCGTTGGCATTGGAAACCCTTACTCTTTTTATTTGGCACTTACGTTCCTCTAGCCATTTTTGCCATTTTGGCACTGCAGATCTGGCAGTTGGAAGGCGGGTTAGCATGGGATATAGCCATCATGCAGGCAATTCACGCTGCTGCTCAGCCCACCCTGGATCAAATCGTTCCAATTGTGACAAAGTTTGGCACCCAGTGGGGCGTGATTCCTGTCTCCCTGGCGATTAGTGTGGGCTTCCTCTATGGCCGTCGCTGGCGATTTTTGCTCTACTGGCTGCTGACCGTGGCAGGCTGTAGGCTGATTAATTGGGGCGCTAAACTTTGGCTGCATCGAGCGCGCCCTAACCTCTGGGAACATCCGCCTGTACCAGAGTTTTCGTTTCCCAGCGGTCATGCCATGTTGAGCATGGGGTTTGTGATGGCGCTGATCGTTCTCACCTGGAATACCCGCTGGCGAGGCTGGGTTGCAGGGTTGGGCAGTCTCTTTGTGGTTACGATTGGCTGGACTCGTCTCTATTTGGGTGTTCATTATCCTAGCGACATTGTAGCCGGCTGGATGCTGTCGATTGCCTGGGTAACTGGAGTCAGCTTGGTTGTGAATCCCCTAGCGTCTGCTCCTCAAACACCGTCCCACCAGCAGATTAAGGAGGAGAAGCTGGTTGACTGACAAGACTCGAACTGCCCACTGCTCTGCAGAAGCAAGCTACACTCCACCCTTCAGGGCAGGCAGGATGCCAAGCTAAATGGGCTTGCAGCAGTCAGAAACTCCATGAGAAACTCCATCCTGGGCTGCTAGATAACCTTAAACGCTCACAGACAACCTCTCGACGGTCAGTGTGCAACGGGAGTTAGCTTGCCTATTACTCGGCGCAGACAACCCTGCATTAAACCGATCATTTCTTGGCAATTGTGGTGAATGGACTCTGTTAGCTGACGATTGCTTGCTCAAAGTGCGTACAGTTCAAATTTCTCTCCTCTTACGCTCGCCTCACACAGAATCGTTGCTGCTCAGTACAGCCAAAAGAGGGATCTCCGCCACCTGAAAGCTTTGGTCTTGACGGTGACGGTCCTGGTGTTTAGCAGCACGTTGAGCCTGACCAAGTGGGAAGCTCACATCACAAGCTGGGCGCAGCAGGCGCAAGGCGATGACAGGGAGAAGCCGTAAATTAGTCTTTGCAGTGATGCCAATCCACGTAGGAGATGTCTCTGTAGCGCCCCTCTGAGGTGACGATTTCGACACACTGACCGGTATTGCCTTCAATCCAGAACGAAGCAACCGATGTGTTGGATATTCTTTTTTCATTGCCTCCTAGAAAGAGCACTTCTGCTCGAAAGTCCGCTTTGGTAAGTTGCTCGAAGAAGGCAAAAACTTCATCAGCTCCTCGTTTAGTGCCTGCAAGAGGATGATGTCCAGGAATCTTCCAAGTGATATCAGACGCAAAGATAGAGCGGACGGTAGCCAAGTCGCCTCTGCTATAGGCTTCATAGTAGCGTTTGATGATCGCCACGTTTGGATGATCTGCTTGAGCGGCGATTGCAGGTAGGGGATGATCTTTTCCAACTTGCCCCAACAGGAATGAAAATCCTGCGATCGCCCCTGATTGCAAGAGCGTCTTGCGCGTGAAAAGGGAACTCATTGATTTCTCCTACAGAGTTTTGAGATTAAAACAAGGGTGATGCACTCAACCTAGAGAGAATGATTCAAGTGGTTAACGGCTGCCTGTACGGCTTGGTTAACGGTAGATTCTTGATCATAGAAATCAAACTGGGTTCCTGGCAGCCATACAAAGTTCTTAGGAGCGGAAACATTGGCAAAAAATTGTTCAGCACCCGCAGGAATAGCAGCCTCTCTGCTGTGAACGAATAGAGTAGGCACGTTAATCTGACTAGCTTGAGGCATCGCGCTAAACGTTAGCCATTCTACCCATGACATCACCGCGAATTGATTTTCCCACTGGGCGATCGCTCCTCGTTCTGGATTGAGATAGTAATCAAATTCGCCAAACATGGCTGCATTTTCATCGCTGGTGCTGATAGCGGGGACATACTCAACCGTTCCAGTTTGCTCAAAGTTGCGTCTAGCAGCACGTCCAGCTTCTATCCTCGCTGCAACTCCAGATGCTCCTCCATAAATCACTTCAACAAGGCTACTGTCATGAAGCCAAGGAGCGATCGCCACGAATGACCGAAGACGCGAGTCTTGGGACACTGCAACAGCCATGTATCCTGCACTAGCACAGATACCCAACCCTCCAATGCGTTGAGCATCGACCGCATCTATCGTTTGCAGGTGGGTGACAGCGTTTTGAATATCTCTAATTTTGGCAGCCGGAGACTCATAATTGCGGGGACTCCCGCCGCTCTCACCAAAATAGCGAAAGTCGAAGGCAAAGGCAGCGTAACCTTGCTCTGCAAGTTTGCGGGCGTAGAGTCCTGCCATCTGTTCTTTTACTGTTGTCCAGGAACCTGTAACAACAACCGTAGGTAGCTGATCTCCAGTTCTGTAGGTAGCAGGAAGGTAAAGAATCCCAACCATCTCCTCTCCTTCGCTTTGGAATGTAACCCGGTTCTCACCAGGTCGTAAAGCAGTGTCTACCACGATCGCTTCTCCTTGAACATTTGAGAGATTGGGTGTCGATGCAGAGATTTGAGGAGATACGTTGTTAACAAGCACCAGCGATAACGCAGTCAGTGGTACAAGAGCTTGAATAAATTTCATTACCGTTCTCCTTGCAGGTTGCATCAAGTGGATGCTCTTACTCTAAGAAAATCGACAACAGGAATCACGCCCGATTCTTGCGTGGTTTTGTCAAAATCTTGCGCGATCTTTAAGACGCACTCTCCCGGTACTGTTTTGGGATTGCCCCTACCCATTTGCGGAACTGCGATGTAAAGTGGCTTGGATTGGCAAACCCACCCCGATAAGCAACTTCACGTCGTACATCAGATTATTGTTGGATAGGTCATCAGATTCCGCCAAGTCCAAGCTTGATCCGCTAACCCTGCTCGTTGGGCGGTCGTTGTTTTGAAACGACTGTGCTGCCAGATCCAGTTGAAGTAGCTCACCACTAAGCGTGTCGTCACTTTCGTCTGCTCCCACAGCTTGCCAAACTTATTCTGTCGTCGGTGCCATCTTCCCGTCTGTTACCTCACGATGCCATTGGTGCGCTCTAATCGTTGCGTTTGGTCTTTGCTGATGTAATGCTTCACCTGTGCGGGTAGTACTCTTTCGTAACCTCCCCAGTCATCACTGTCCCATCGCTTGCAATCGGTTTTACCTTCTGTCGTGACCACTACTTCTTCTAACAGTTCGTCAGTGTGTTTTCCCACTCGTGCGGCTAAGATTAACCCACTCGAATCCGCTAAACTAATCGCAATCCAACAATCTCCTCCTTCGAGTTCCTCTGGCAAACATTGCTTTTGTTTTTTTACACGAACGACCACATTGCATCACCGCTCACTTCCTCAGTTTCCACTGCCTCTACTTGGTCGTTATGGACTAATTGCGCTTTTGGATGAGCGAATGATACTGACTACGGTGTTGTAAGCCAGTCCACTGATACGGCTGATGCCTCGCAAACTAGTGCCTTCACTGTGAACCTGTAGCACTTGGTCGATTTGCTCTGGGCTAACGTGGCGATAGTAGTAGAGGGTATCGAAGCGTTCATCGAAGGTTGGCTGGCAACCAGGGCAAAAATACCTTTGGAATCCATTAGATGTCTTGCCGTGCTGATGAACCTTCAGATGTCCACATAATGGGCATTCCATAGCCTGAACAACCTGGTAATTGTTCTTCTACCTTACTCGAACCACTGAAATTTGACGCACAATCTAAAAAATGAGTGCAACATTTTTGAGCGGAGCCAGCTAACGATTGAGATAAGCAGCAGCAGACAACCTTGGCTTCTCCACTAAGATCTCTTGACCGTCCGCTTCATCGACTTGTTAGGCTGTCGCACAACCGTCGATTGCAGCATCTATCCAAGCAGGACTGATAGCCCCAGTAACTGATTAATCGGCAGTCTCCGTGACCGCGACTCGATTGTCATCGGGTACTTTGTCGATCAGCTTATGGAGAGGATCAATCCCAGCCTTGGCGGGTCGTTGATTTACCATGATGGTGAGTTTCGTTGTGCCAATGGAGAAGGGATGTTTTTTTAGATAAATAAGCTGGCCCGCAGCATCGTATATACCGATGTCGATTTCCTCATTCTTCATATCTGTGGAGGTTTCGTTACCGACATTGTCCGATTGAACTTTCTGGGTACTTAGGGTCAGGGTGACATCATACTTACCATCCAGGCGTGGTTTAACCGTTGCCGATTCAGCTTTGTTGTTGTACAGCGTTACGGTTTCAAACAGATCGGTGATCAAATACTGATACTTTGCGGGCGTCACCTGCCGCAGAGCCGCCACCAGATCTTGAGCAGATGGATAAGGCGGAACTTTGGAGTGGTCCTGCAAGAACTTCGCCAGAGTGCGGTTCACCACCTCCTCACCCAGGTAGTCTTGCAGGGCAAACATCGCTAGCGAACCTTTCTGGTAGACCAGGTGATTCTCAGATGCTTCCACCAGGGGCACATCCGATTTACTCCGATTCTGTAAATAGGTATTCAAGTTATCCCGCAGTGCCACTTCCAACCCGACCTGCCCAAATTGTTTGGCATAGACTTGATTGGCTGTGTATTCTGACAGGGATTCAGTCAAAATTTTGCTGCCTGGGACAGTTGGCGAAATGTGGACCTGATGCCCCCACCACTGGTGCGCCACTTCATGGGCCGCAAATCGAAAGGCTGAATTGACGACGGTGGCATCGTTATCATTCAGGTTCGTTAAAAAGGCGAGTTTTTCACCCATATTGATGTGCCCGCCGGGGTGGCTAAGGGCTTCGCTGACATAGGGGGTTTCCACAATGCGGAGAGATTTGTGGGGATAGGGGCCAAAGTGCTGGGAGGCGTAGTCTAACCCCTGTTTGGCACCGTTTAAGAGGTGCTGCACATTGCGATCGTGGCCTGGATGGTAATAGATCGCGATGGGAATACCCTGCCACTCGTCCCGTCGCACCTCATACCGTCCAGAGATAAAGGGAACCAGTTTGGCAACGGGCACCTGGCTTCTGTACTCGAAATAGCGGCGGTTTCCCTCTGTCCATTCCCGCACCAGGTCGCCAGCGGTAAAGATGATCTGGTCAGGGGCAGTGCTGAGGATAGCTGAATACCGAGCCAGATTGGTATCGGGATGGTTGGTATTAAATTGGGAGGCTCTGGCTTGCTCGGTGGCAGGGTCGAGGGGAGGCAGACCCGACTCTTCCCGCGTTTTGGGATTAGTTACCAGCAGGCGAGCTAGACCAATCTGGGGCAAAATGTCAGTGCTCAGAAAGGAGGTACCGTTGGTCAGGTAGCCATCAAAATCGCCCGTATTTGCCACAAAGCCTGCCGGGGGGTGCCGGAGTAGGTCAAAGGTGGCTGTGAGGGTTGCCCCCGGTTTGAGCGGAGCAGGCAGGGAAACAGTGTAAACCCGCAGGCCGGGGTACTGAACCCCCGGTTTGCCCACAACCCCGTTAAGGGTGAGTTGGTTCACCTGAACCGCTTGCGGGATGTTAATCAAAATTGTGTCGATCGCCTGTTGGGTCTGGTTTTGCAAGGTATAGGTGCCCTTCACCGCAAAGCGAGACTCTTCATTGGGATAGAGATCTCCTTTGAGATTGATGGCGGTAATTTTGGGTTGGGCATCGCGCAGGTGCCCGTAGGCTTTTTCGTAGGCGATCAGTTGGGGAATGGCTTCGGCAATCGAGGTGCCCCCGTTGAGGATCTGGGTGTTGTAATAAATCCAACCGCCCAGGATCAGCGCCGCCACCGCACTCAAGGCCATTACCGTCTGCATGGGTCGGGTAAACCGTTGTCGAGCAATGCGCCAGCGTTGTTGGGGTTGGGTATCGACTCCGCGTACCCAAAACAGAACTGCAATGCAGAGCAGGAGCAGGGCGATCGCCAACCAGTACCCCTGGAACCAGCGCACTGGCTCCAACTCGAGCCGTAGCCGCTGATGTCGCTGTAGTAAGCCTGGGGTCTAAAGCCATACTGAAGCAGGCGCGCATTTCTGAACAGAGGCACCGTATCGCCCGCCAGAAACACCATCACCAGCGCTGCCGACAGAAAGTATCCCAAAAACTTTTGGTTCACCAACACCTGAATGACGATCGCCAGCACGGCAATCAATAGCAAATCCACCAGGGCGATCGTCAACAAACCAATGCCATAAACACCGAGATTGTAATGGGTATAAGCATTGACCGTTTGAGCCACCAGCCCCCCCACCATCAGCAGCCCCAGCGTCAACAGCAGCAGCAGCCCCATCGCCAGCAGCTTGCCGCCCACAAAGATCCAACTGCGGGTTGGCAGCGCCCCAATCAGGGAGTCTATCTTCACCTCCCGTTCTCGCCAGACCAGATCTCCAGCTAAAAACACAATCAGCAGTGGCGCGACAAATCGCAGCAACAAACTGAGTCCGTCAACTACGACTTCCGTGACCGGCAACACAGGCATGCCCCCACCGCTACTGAGCACCAGCACCATCAAAAAACCCGTTGCAGTTATGCTGATCGCCAGGATGGTGAGGACTAGCGGATTCCCGATCAGGCGTTTCAGTTCGAGCAGGGCAATGCGCCAAACCTGACCCAGTTGGGCACCCAGCCCGTGGTGTAAATGGGCTGTGGGGGCGATCGGCAATGTGGCTTCGGCAGGGGGCATTCCAGCAGTGGGGGGCTGAGCGGTTGGCGCAGTCTCTGCCCCAGAGGAACGCTGCCGCCAAACCATCAACCGTCGTTCTGCCCAGATCAGCAGTTGCTCCAGTCGTTGAGGGGCAGCATTCCGGCTCGAAAAACTAAACTGCCGCCAGACCCAAACCATAAAGGCGACACTCAGAGCCAGATAAAGCAAGCGAGACAGCCAAATGACCGGAGCAAAGGGAACATTCAGCGTATTTTGCTCAACCTTTGTCCAGAACTGCACCGTGTACTCAATGGCGCTGCTCCCCAAAGGATTGATCAGAACGTTCAGAAAACGGCCAGCTTTGAAGAGACCGAGCAGTGCTTCGAGGACCACCTGAAGCAGCAGAACAGCGACTAACCCCAGATAGCCCGCCAGGGGACGACGGGTAAGTAACCCCAGCCCAAAGCTCAGCAGTCCAAAAATGATAATGTTGGGAACGATTAGATAGAGGTAGGGCTGAAGGTAGGTAAGCAGACTAAAAGCGCCAATGTAAGCTGAATTCATCCAGGGCAGGGCTTGCCCCACCAGCAAACCCAACCCTAACCCCAAAGAGATGAACACGCTGATCACCAGGCTGACAATCCATCGCCCCGCCCCAAACTGCCATTCCTTAAGGGGAGTGGTAAACAGCAACGCATCCATGTTACTGGCAAAATCTTTGGTGGCGCGTTCGGTAAAGATACCGACGGTTAAAATGATCAGAAACAGATTGGCAACCCCAAATACCCGCATGATCCGCACAGGCGCATTGGCATAGGGCACCAGTTCACCCGGTCTTGAGGTCATGCCCATTGCGGTTCGGATCGCTGGAAAGAAGAGTAAATCGCTGGCAAGAGCATGGATAACCAGCAACCCAACGATAAAAAATACGCCAAACGCGATCAGGGAAAATCGGTTGCGGAGACTTTCTTGCAATTCAAACCGGATGATTTCCCAGACGGGTTGCCACGGGGAGGGGGCAGTGGACGAGGAATGGGATGGCGTAGTGGGGGGATGAGGGGTCATGGTCGGATGGAAGGGCTAGAGATCAATTGGGCGGATTTTAGCAGCCAGCATCACCTACGACCTCGGCTGAGGTTTCCTGAGCATTGGGGCCGACAAGGGTTAGGGTTCCTTTAACACTCCTGACTTCTTCTGGCTCTGCTGTGGCAGTCACCTCCGTATCAACTGTAACGGTCAGGTTGCCATCAAGACTTTTGAAAACTTGACGGTTGAACTGCCCGTAATATTCCTCCCCTTCCCCGACCGTGCGCCGAAACTTCACGATGCGGCCATCCACCTTCATACGCATCGTGCCCTCAGAAGCGCCATTAGGAGGTTCGATGCCGTTAAACAGGTAGATACCATCGGATCGAGGGTCACTTCCCGGAGCCCAGAGAGACATCCCACAACCTCTGATATCGACTTCATCAAAGGTGAATGTGTCCATCTCAGGAGCGCTTTCCGCTGTTTCCACCGGGGAATCCGTTGCGCTGGGGGTAGGCTCAGCGGGAACAGTGGTATTGGCATTACAGGCCGCGAGGCAGAATGCACAACAACTGATTAATATGAACTGTTTGATTGCAGGCATATCTCTTCTTACGTGAAAATGTTCTGACGCCCCTGGGCAATGAATACTCTCCTCAAATTAAGAGACTATTTGCAAAGTCCTGTAGAGGGATGATTGTTTGACGACCTTTCGTAGTTCAACATTTGGAAGTAGGACAATCTTTGGTTCGGCAACTAGATCTGGCTGACTGGATCTAACGTGCTCGCCATCCGATGCAATTGCAACGCCGGAATCTCTTTCATCACACAGAAATAGACATCCTCTAAATCCGGTTCAACCACTTCAAAGCCTGTTCCAGGGTCGGTTTCGCTGTAAATCCGCGCGATGATATCGCCCATAAAGAAGCGAGTGGAGAGGATCTGAAACGTTTCCTCGTAGGTGGGTAGCTCATCCCGCTTTAGGTGAATTCGCCAGACCTTACCCGTCAGTTGCTGCATCAAGCCCATCGGCTGTCCAGTAGCGCGAATTTGACCCGCAATCAGCACCGCCATCTGGGGGCACAGTTCGCTGACGTCTTCCACAATGTGGGTAGAAAGAATGATCGCTGCTCGCTCGGAAATTTCGCTCAACAAATTCAGGAAGCGCACCCGTTCTGCGGGGTCGAGGCCAGCCGTGGGTTCATCTACAATCACCAAACGCGGATCGCCCAAGAGAGCCTGGGCAATGCCAAATCGCTGCCGCATCCCACCCGAAAATCCACTAACGGCGCGATCGCGCGCCTCATACAAGTTCACTTGATGCAGCAGATGTTTCACCACGTCTTTCCGCTCTTTGCCGTTGGTAATGCCTTTCAAGGTGGCAAAGTGAGTGAGCAGATCCTCGGCGGACACCCCCGGATACACCCCAAAGGACTGGGGCAGATAACCCAACATCTGACGCACCTTCACTTTCTCTTCTAGAACGTTGATATCGCCCCACTGAATCATGCCCTCGGTAGCTTCCTGCAGTGTAGCAATGGTGCGCATCAGGCTGGATTTGCCAGCCCCATTTGGCCCTAGCAGACCAAACATTCCCATAGGAATATCTAGGTTCACGCCATTCAGGGCTTTGTAACCATTGGGATAGGTTTTTGTGAGATTCCGAATTTGAATTGAACTCGGTGCCAGGTTTGGGCGCATAGCTTGGAGAACTTATCTCTTCAGTTTATGAAATAACGCATCCTCCATAAGACATAAGTCACGTGAAAGCAAGAACCCAAAAAATACAGGGATACTTAATATTTCTGTAAAACCTATCACAAAATTTGCTTGCAGCCTAACGATTGAGATGAGCCACCGCAGACAATCTCGGATTTCTCGCAGATAACCTTGATGCGGTCGGCTCCATCGATTTGTTAGCCCCTCTTCGCAACTGTACCCTAAAATTGAAGAAGCGTATTTTATGGATTCTAGTCACATGGAAAGAATTACGGTTGATCCTCAAATTCACTTCGGCAAGCCTTGTATTGCTGGTACTCGTGTTCCAGTGCAAAGCATTCTGGAACTGCTAGGTGAAGGTCTTTCTTTCGCTGAAATTATCGCTGACTACTATCCTGATCTACAAATTGAGGATATTCGTGCATGTCTACGATATGCTGTCGCACTGATAGCGTCTGAAGACATTCGTCTCGTATCGGCTTAATTATGAGATTCCTCCTTGACCAAGATGTTTATGCTATCACTGCAAGATTTCTGTCCGATGCTGGACACGATGTAGTTCTAGTTTCTCAGATTGGCTTATCACAAGCCAGTGATGAAGAGACCAGGGATAGAGACTACGGAAACCTTGTTTTTGTTCGAGCAATTGGCTATGGGGTACTCTATCTCCGGGTTTTACCATCTACTGCACACTCAGTCCATGACGAACTTGCACGAGTTATACAAAGCTACTCTGAGAAAGGACTAGCTGGTGCATTTGTGGTTGTAGAACCTTATGGGCACAGATTGGCGTTGTTGCATGAAAGAGGGGTTGCGAGCGGGAGAGGCATGGTAAATTTCA
>JACYLU010000038.1 GCA_015272325.1 Synechococcales cyanobacterium C42_A2020_086
CTGAAATTTACCATGCCTCTCCCGCTCGCAACCCCTCTTTCATGCAACAACGCCTATTCAGTCTATAAAAAAACTTGAGTCTATAAAAAACTTGACTTCGCTACCCTACGCCCCTTGACCGCTGACGGGATCTCGCTTCAGGATAAGAGAGATTTACATTTTTTAACTTTACTGTTCATGTCTGCCTCTTCTATGTCTGTTCCTGTCGCTGCCTCCACTCGGTCTGCGGCTGTTCCTGCGGATGAAGTATCGAATCGGCCGCTATGGCGACTAGCGTGGCAGCGAATCCGACAGCGCCCAGTTCAATACCTACTATGCATTCTAGGCATAGCCCTAGGAGTAGCGATGATGGTGTCAATTGATCTGGCGAATGGCTCGGCACAGCGAGCGTTTGCCCTATCAACAGATGCTATTACCGGACGCACGACGCACCGAGTTGTGGCGGTGGCACCCATAGGAGTCGAGGAAACGGTGTATAGTGAATTGCGGCGATCGCTGAATCACATTCCGGCATCACCTGTTGTGGAGGGCTATGCGCTGGTCGAGGAACTGGGGGCGCAGCCGCTGCGGTTAGTAGGGCTGGATCTCTTCGCAGAATCACCGTTCCGCAGCTATTTTGGCGAGGTGGAGAGTCGCGGCACGGGGTTTGTGCAGTTTTTGACGGAACCCAATACACTGGTACTGTCGCAGGAGTTGGCGGAGCAGTACGGCCTGACGCTGGGACAGACGCTGCATCTTGATATTGCTGGGCAGCACCCCACGGCGCGATTGGTAGGACTGTTAGCGTCGGACGACCGCACAAATCGCCGGGCACTAAGCAACCTGATGTTCGCCGATATCGCTACAGCGCAGGAACTGCTGGGGCAGGAGGGGTTTCTCAGCCAAATTGATTTGATTGTCGAGAATCCGGCGGACGTGGCTGCCCTTGAGTCGAACTTACCTCCTGGACTCAAGCTGGAAACGGCGGAGGCGCAGAAAAACGCGGTGCAGCAGATGACGGCGGCCTTTGAGCTGAATCTGACAGCGCTGAGTTTGCTGGCGCTGGTAGTTGGCATGTTTTTGATCTACAACACCGTTACCTTTAGCGTGATTCAGCGGCGGCCGCTGTTTGGAGTATTGCGCTGCTTAGGCGTGACGCAAGGGCAGCTCTTCACGCTGATTTTAGGCGAGGCAGCCATCTTCAGCGTCATCGGGTCGATCCTGGGTGTGGGTCTCGGGATTGTCTTGGGTCGCAGCATTGTCGGGCTGATTACGCAGACAATCAATGACTTTTATTTTGTGGTGAACGTGCAGCAGGTGACGCTGTCGCAGTTCACGATTGTCAAGGGCTTGGTGATTGGCATTGCTTCGGCACTGTTTGCTTCGGCACTGCCGGCACTCGAGGCGATGAACACTGCGCCAACTTTGATTTTGCAGCGCTCTACTCTAGAGAGCCGGGTGCTGACGCTGCTGCCAAGGCTGGTGCTGGCGTGGCTGGTGCTAACCGGAGTCGGAATTTTGCTGCTACGCTGGCCACAGGCGGGGTTGGTGGCGGCCTTTGCCGGACTGTTTGCCGTGCTGCTGGGCGCGGCTCTGCTGACACCGCCGTTGATTGCGCTGCTGCTGCGAGGTCTAGCTCCAGTCACTGAACGGATGCTGGGGGTGCTGGGACGCTTGGCTCCCCGGGATATTTTGCGGTCCCTCAGCCGTACATCGGTGGCGGTGGCAGCACTAATGGTGGCGGTCTCAGTGATTGTCGGCGTGTCGGTGATGGTTGGCTCGTTCCGAGGCACGGTAGTGAGCTGGCTCGATCAAACGCTACAGGCGGACATTTACGTGTCGCCACCAACCACCACGGCGAATCGAGTGATCGGCAAGCTCGATCCGCAGATTGTGGCAGCACTACGAACTTGGGACGGCATCGAACGGGTGGTCGGCTACAACGATGCGGAAGTGCAGGTGGTGGAGTTTCAGCGGCAGGCAAAGCTGATTTCAGCCGAGGGGGATGTCTCCCAAGGCAAGCGCCCCTATGCCTGGATTCGCCCGGACCTGAAGCCAGACCCATGGCGGGCCCTGGATGCGGGCGATGGGGTGATTATTTCGGAAGCGCTGATTCTGCGCGATAATCTGCCCGAACCTCCCCAAACAATCACGCTGGAAACGCCGGAGGGCAATCGCACGTTTCCTGTCCTAGCGGTGTTCTATGACTACTCTTCGGATCGCGGCACGGTAATTATCGACAATGACCTCTACGAACGCCTCTGGCACGATGATCGCGTCGCGTCGCTGGGGCTATTTGTGCAGCCGGGACGGGATGTAGAAGCAATCGTAGCGGAGATTCGGCAGCAGTTTCGGGGACGACAGGATCTGCTGGTGCAATCGAACCGCTCGCTGCGGGAAGACTCGCTGATTATTTTCGACCGCACGTTTGCCATCACGAATGCTCTGCGGCTGCTGGCGGTAGTCGTCGCCTTTATTGGCGTTCTCAGTACGCTGATGAGTTTGCAGCTCGAACGCACCCGCGAACTCGGCATTCTGCGAGCAACCGGCATGACACCACGCCAACTCACAGCGTTGACCTTACTGGAAACCGGACTCATGGGTACGCTAGCCGGCATTTTTGCGATGCCGTTGGGGTATGCGTTGGCGTGGATCCTCATTTATGTCATTAACGTTCGCTCTTTTGGTTGGACGCTGCAAATGGTGTTGGAAGGCAAATATTTTTGGCAGGCATTTCTGGTGGCAGTCGTTGCGGCATTGCTAGCAGGGATCTATCCGGCATGGCGATTGGGACGTCTCAATATTGCCACCTCTATTCGTCAAGAGTAATCTCAGCTTTGTTTCACAGATACACCTTCCCATACAGGTTGGCATCTTTCAACTTGATTCCAAACCGGGAAGCAGCAAATCATAAAGCGTTGACTTCCTCACTTAAGTTTTTTATTTTTATGGTTAAAAACTCATTCCGAACAACCCATCCTCGGCTGATTAGCGGATTGATGGCAGCCGTGATCGCCCTTTGCCTATGGCTGGGCTTTACCCCAACGGCAATCGCCAGCACACAGCTCACTTGGCTAGACACCGTACCAACAGATACCAGCGGCTTTCGCAAGGCGACTACTCCTCGAACCTGGCAGTTTCCGACGGATTTTGGCCCCCATGAAGACTACCAAACCGAGTGGTGGTACTACACTGGCAACTTAGCAACCGCTGACGGCAGACCCTTTGGGTTTCAGCTCACCTTCTTTCGGCAGGCGCTGATGCCGGCGGCTCAAACCGTCTCGACCGCATCCCAGTGGCGCAGCAATCAAATTTACTCGGCTCACTTTACAATCAGCGACATTGCGCCGCAGCAGTTCTATGTGGACGAGCGCTTTAGCCGAGGCACGCTGGGTCTTGCCGGTGCTCAATCATCACCGTATCACGTGTGGCTAGAGAACTGGTCGGCAACGGAAGTGGTGCCCGGACAGGTGCGGTTACAGGCAGCAACAGAGGAAGTAGCGCTCGATCTGCTGGTGAATTCAACGCCGCCAGTCTTGCAGGGCAATCGCGGTTTGAGCATTAAAGGAGCGGAGCCAGGCAATGCCTCTTACTACTATTCGCTAGTGCAGCAGCCGACCCAGGGTACCGTGCGAATCAAGGACCAGTCCTACACCGTATCGGGGTTGACCTGGAAAGACCACGAGTATTCTACGAGTTCCCTCAGTCCTGGCACCGTGGGTTGGGACTGGTTCTCGATGCAGTTCGATAATGGCTCGGCTCTCATGCTGTATCTGCTGCGCCACGAGGACGGCGGCATTGAAGACACCTCTGCGGGGACGTTTATTTCTGCTTCCGGCGACACCACGCCTCTGAGCTGCCGTGACTGGCAGGTTCAGGTTGTAGATACCTGGACGAGTCCCCACGGTGCGACCTATCCCGCTGAGTGGCAGATTGCAATTCCCAAGCTCGACTTGGCGCTGCATGGTCGCCCGCTGATGCCGAACCAAGAGCTGAATACCGCTACGGCAACCTACTGGGAAGGCGCGGTAGCCTTTGAGGGGCAGCAGCAAAACCAGCCGCTAACTGGCAAGGGTTACGTAGAGCTGACCGGCTATGCCGATCGTCTGGATGCCCTGCTATCGGCGCGTACAGCTCAAGCCTCATCTCGGTAGAAAGCCGTAAACCCTGGGAATAAAAATCTTCCGTTGCTGCCCTAAGACTTCCTATATCTGTACCGCGTCCGCAAAGCGGATCTTGAGGTAATCTTCCTCCATCTTGGCCCCAGCCGGCTGGAGAGCTGCCAGAGCCTGCGGCAATACCAGATTGCGACGATGATTGCCAATGCGGATATTCAGCTCATCGCCACTTTTGCTCAGCTCAATTTTGTTCTTAGGAATTCCTGGTAAGTACACCTCTAGGCTGTACTGATTTTGCTCTTGCACCACCCGCAGCGTTGTTTCTTTGTAGTACACCTGGGTGGGATCTTCGTCGCGGTAGAGCGTCTCTTTGAGGCGATCCAGGGCTGCCAAGCCGCATAGCTCCTCAGAATAGAGCGGCACTTCCTTGACCGGCAGCGGTTGGAAATTATCGTGAATTTCCTGACGATACTGCTGCTGATTTTCTTTCCAGCGTTGAAAGAATGGATCGGCAACCTGATCGGGAATGATGCGATTGGCCACCACCAAATCAGTTGCGACATTGTACAAGCTGAGGTAGGCATGGGCCCGCAGGGATTCTTTGATCACCATCTTTTCCGGGTTCGTCACCAGCCGCACCGAGGTTTGAGTGTTGTCGGTCAGCACCTTTTCCAGCGCTTCGATCTGCTCATAGAACTCGTAGGGGGCATCCATCACCTGTTTATCTGGCAGCGAGAAGCCGGCGATCGGGCGAAACAGTGGCTCCACAATTGGACGGAGGGCCGCCGATACTGCCTGCAACGGCTTATAGAAGCGCCGCATGTACCAGCCTGCGACTTCCGGCAGACTCAGCAGCCGAAGGGCCGTTCCGGTAGGAGCTGAGTCAATAATTAGCACATCAAACTCGCCTTCGTCGTAATGGCGCTTCATCCGTACTAGGCTAAAAATCTCGTCCATGCCAGGCAGGATTGCCAACTCCTCCGCTTCGACCCCTTCCAGTCCGCGAGCTTGCAGCACCTGGGTGATATAGCGCTTCACAGCACCCCAGTTTCCCTCTAGCTCCATCAGGGCATCCAGTTCTGCTCCCCAGAGGTTCGGCCGCACGTGGCGCGGCGCATGTTCTAGCTCCATATCGAAGCTGTCTGCCAGCGAGTGAGCCGGATCGGTACTCAGCACCAGCGTTTTGTAGCCTAATTCTGCACAGCGCAACCCTGTAGCCGCTGCTACTGATGTTTTGCCAACTCCTCCCTTACCGGTCATCAAAATCACACGCATGGATGGTCAACCCTACCTGAATGAAGCTTTATATTCCTTTACCTACTGTAATCGGTTTTTCAGCAAGGAATGGCATCGGCAGGAGTACAGTTTCCTCTACTGCCGCGGTTGCCTTTGAAAATGTTGCTTCAGTACATCCAGGCGAGAGCAATGCCAGTAGTCGATGTGGGAAATAATTAGCCCATCGTCATTGAGCTGCAGCTCGCTCCAGCCGGGAATCGCAATCCGCGGTTGCCATGGCAGAGGCGTCACCCAGTGCAGGGTCCAGTCGCTGCGAATCGAATTACCGTGGCGTTGGAGCTGGTGCAGATCCAGCCGCGGCTCCCGAAACCAAGTCTCGATGAATTGAATCATCGTGTGATATCGCTCGCGCCCGCGAAACTCATTCATTGGGTCTTTAAAGTACACGTCCTCAGCATAGAGGTCATAGGACTGGTTCTTGGGAAAGGTAGCGTAGTCTGCCCGCAGCCTGTCTAGGATATCCATATTGGCTATATTGACCATATTGACTTTATTGACTTTTAGTGGCGCTTTAGTGACTTTAAGATCGTGCGTGAAAATATCTGAAATGAACTGGAGAGCCACTCCCCTTGCACTCTACCAGGAACAGCCTGAGCATTGGAGTAGCGTCTGCTGTTGCTGTTGCCATTTGTCCATCTCTGCCGACGATCTGCATCTTTCTCCATCGGTGCTTTAGGGGCATGAGCCGAGTGCCCCTATTTCCCAGCCTTCTGTCTCAAAGGAGGTTCTCAGCCAACCGGTTTCTGCTGAAAGACTGATTTCTACTCCAGCGATTCAGTAAACGCTTTAGTCTAGAGAGTAAACCAAACTGGGAGAGGAATTGTGAGTAAGCGTCTGCCGCAAACTACGGCTTATGTCCGAATTACCCACCAGTCCTGGCAGCAGGGCAAGATTGAAGGAGAAGTGCGAGCCAGCGAGTTTGAATGGCAGTTTCAGTGGCGCTTCCGTCACGGAGAACTGTGTGTGGAACCCTCCCTCGGACGGGCGCTCATCAAAGAACCCCTGACGCGATTTCTGGAACAGTCTGATTATCAGTTAGAACCAGGTGGAGACTACTGCTTCACCATTCGAGCTGATATTTAAGGCTAAAGTTTAAGATCAAGATTTAAGACTAAAGTTAGCCAACGAGCGCGGTTTTTAGCTGTTCTAGTCAGTAAGGCGCTCCAGATACCGTTCGATTAGCAGAATAGCCACAATATCGTCAATTGGACGAGGTGGTGTTCGCATTCCCTGGGGTAGTAAGCGCATCAACCCCCGCGGCGGATACATCTGCCAATAGCGCTCGCGAGCTTGCAGCGTGCTGTAGCGCTCATCGACCAACACAATCCGCAGCGGATCGGGAAGTTCGCCGAGGCGCTGCTTCCATTCTTGGGCACTGGTTTGATTGCCCATCACCAGCATAGAAATTGGGAAGGATTGCCGCAGGGTTTGAATTGTGGCAATCGCGTCGCCCGAGCCTACAACCTCATGGTAGTAGAGCCTGCGGTCAAGTCCCATTACGGCTAACCCACACTTTTGACGACCCGGATCAAAGCCCAAGATAGCCGGCTGGTCAGGGGTGTCGAGGGAAGAAATGGCCATGGACTCTTTCTAGACGCTTGACCCTAGACTTTAGAGCATGGCGAGAGGACTGTCCAGTGTAGAAAGCGGCAGAATAGCGATGTTTTCCAGTTACAAATTCAATGCATCTGCGGCAATGTATCTACCCCAAGTGACGTTAGACAACACCAGACATACCCCAGTTCAGGACCAGCTCAGGATGTGCTAAACAGAACCTGCCCATCCTGCACGGCTACAAGCTGCAAATAGGCTCCAGCAGTGTAGGCATCTTCGGCTGCCACCGCTCGAATTTCGAGCGGGCCGTTGTGCTGCTGAATGGCTTCTACAAATTGAATAATCGTCTCGCGGCGGTTGTCAGCAATTCGTACCGTGTCATCGAGAATGCCAGCCTGGCGCAGACGAAATTGAGCCGCGGCAATCAGCAGGAAAACGCGCTCTCCAATCATCTGGCTACTCATCGTGGTTGGGTTGACGGTCGTTGTAGCCATGATTTCGCCTTGCCGGAAGATGATTTCATTTGGCGCTGCGGTTGCAATCACATCAATGCAGGCTTCCCCTGCCAAAACACAGGGTTCGCCCACCACGTAATTCCCCGCAGAAATGACCCGCACCACATAGTCGCTGCCATCCGAAATTTGGTTTGCTAACTGCTCAACCTCGGCATTCGTGATCCGAATCACTTGGCGCTCCACCTTGGTTGTGCCCGGTTGGATAATCTGGGCAACTAGCTGATTGGCTCGCTGCAGAAGTTCACCAACGGCTTTGGGGGCGGCACTAGGGACATCCACCCGCACCACACCCCACGCCAAAGTCTGGTTGCGGAATAGGGTCACATTGCCTCGCCGCAAATCTTCAAACTCCCGCTCCAGAGTTTGCTTTTGATCGGTCAGAAACGCGATCTGGCTTTCCAGCTCTTGCAGTTGATTTTCCCGTTGGGCAATGGCCCGATCACGGTCCGCAATTTCCTGATCGCGTTGGGCAATCTGCTGGCGCACCTGATCGCGCTGGCGAATTAGCTCCTGGCGATCGCGTTGTAGTTGCTGAATTTCATTGCGCAGGCTGGCAGCTTGCCCGGTCACCATACTCAACAGCGCCTGAGCCTGCTCAAACTTAGCTTGACTCTGATTCAACCGCTCCTGGGTCGATCTCAGCTGTGCTTGAGTGCGTGTCTGCTGCTCTATAGCAGTCTGTAGCGAGCGGTTAATTTGCTCAAGCTGACGTTGGGCTTGGTTTTGCTGGCGGCGGGCATTGCGTAGGCGCCCTTCGATGCGCTCTTTTTCTTTCGTCGCTTGGTCGAGTTCTTCTCGGGTTTGTCGCAGGTCATCCTGGATGTTTTCTAGCTCAAAGACGCCGGTGCGCAGTTGGTCGCTCACAGCAAACAGCAGTGCAAACGTTGATGCGGAGACGATCACGCCGGTCAGGATCGTGATCAAAGTGGCAGTTTGGCGGGGACGCAGGTTAAACAGGGTCAGCCGGGCTTTGCCCACACGCATCCCTAGGCGATCGCCCACCGTTGCAATCACCCCACCCAACACTAAAACTGCTGCAATCAAGACCAGCCCTGTGGTCATTGCTTTTTACAACATGGTTCAAATCCAGCCTACTGTATTCTGAACGAGGACGGTGATTCTAGCCACTGAGCTTCAGAATTACCTTATTGGTCCTAGGAGACGGTAGAATTTTGCCTGCTCGGGGTTGAGAAGGCTCAACCGTTGGCTCTGTTGTTTGCCTAGCTGTTTGCTCAGCTGTTGAGGATCCTATGAAACTCCTCTGTCTCAGTAATGGTCACGGAGAAGACATCATTGCATTGCGCATCCTGCAGGCACTGCAACAGCATTCCAGTCAGCTGCAGCTTGCAGCTTTGCCCATTGTAGGAGAGGGGCAAGCCTATCAGGATCACGGAATTCCGATTGTTGGTCCAGTCCAATCGATGCCCTCTGGTGGCTTCATCTATATGGATGGGCGGCAGCTCGTACGGGATTTGCAGGGAGGGTTGCTATCCCTGATACGCGCTCAGCTTAGGGCAGTCCGCACTTGGGCAAGCACCGGCGGCAGCATTCTAGCGGTCGGCGATATTGTGCCGCTGCTATTTGCCTGGTGGAGCGGTGCTCCCTACGCCTTTGTCGGCACGGCCAAATCAGAGTACTACCTGCGGGACGAGCAGGGGCTGCTGCCTCGGCGCTCCTGGTTTGAACGCTTCGAGAGCTGGTCAGGCTCGGTTTACTTGCCTTGGGACCGGTGGCTCATGCGGCATCGACGCTGTCGAGCTGTGTTTCCTCGCGACACCTTGACCACCCGCATCCTAAAAAAATGGGCCATTCCCGCTTTTGATCTGGGCAACCCAATGATGGATGGACTAGAACCCACTGGATCGCTGCAATTGCCACCGACTGACGAGCAACCGCTGACGTTTGTGCTCTTGCCAGGCTCTCGTCCTCCCGAAGCCTATGCGAACTGGCAGCTTCTGACTCAGGCTGTTTCGGCCCTGGTCATTAGCTTTGCCCGTCAGCGACCGCTGCTATTTCTCGCAGCCATTGCCCCGCAGCTAGACCTTGCTCCGCTGCAAAGACCATTAGAAACCTGCGGCTGGCGCTGTACGTCTTCAACTCCACACCCGCAGTTCACCCAATACAACGCCACCTTGGTTCTTACCCAAACGGCTTTCAGCGATTGTTTACACCAATCCGATTTCGCCCTTGCCATGGCTGGAACCGCAACCGAACAGTTTGTCGGCTTAGGTAAACCTGCCTTGATCTTTCCCGGTCAGGGGCCGCAGTTTACGCCGGCGTTTGCCGAAGCCCAAGCTCGGCTGCTAGGTCCCTCAGTGACGCTCGTGGAGCAACCTAGCCACGCCGCATCTGTAGTGCAAGCGTTGCTACACGATCCGGATCGCCTCCAGTTGATTCAAGCGAACGGGTTTCGCCGCATGGGCAGTGCGGGTGCGGCTCAGCGCATTGCCACTTGCCTACTCCAATGTCTGGAACACAACGAGCAGACGGTGAAGTAGTCACTAGGTAGTAACTTATAAGAAAGGTTGAAAAAACCAGATTTCATGACAGAAGCTCATTAAGCTTAACATTAAGTCTGTGTGTCCGTTTCGGCGATGCCGTGCTCTAGCGCCGATGCTGTGCAGCCGATTCATCAAAACCGATGCACTGCAACAGACGGATTAGAGCAGATTAGAACAAGATTAGAACAATAGATTAGCGCGATGGGTTCGCTAATGGATTGAGTCTAATGGATTGGGTCTAATGGATTGGGTGCCTCTTGCCGGTGTGTTCTCAAGTCGTCATAGATCTAGGAAGGTATCGTGAACACTCAAGAGTTGCTAAGTCGCTACCAACAGGGTGAACGAAATTTTAGAAGAGCCGATCTGCGCGGCGCATCTCTGGTCAACCGAGATCTGTCAGAAGCCGATTTCAGCGGTGCTGATCTGCGCGGTGCCAATTTTTCTCGAGCGACGCTCAGAAGCGCAAACTTTACCGCAGCTAAAGTTGGACTGCAACAACACGAAAAAATTCTCTTGACCTCGGGGCTGGTGGCGTTAGCAGCGCTTCTAGGAGCCATCGCCGGACTGGTAGGCACCTTGGTCAATCTAGAACTGCGCACCTACACAGGTGCCTTTGAAGAAGTGATTGCCGGCTGGGCTATGGTCTGCCTGCTGCTGGGCTTTGCCCTGATCTCGGTTTTGGAAGGCATTGTTTCTGGCTTCAGTGTGTTTATGATTGCGTTTGTGGTGGCAGTAGGAGTAGCTGCCTTTGGTCCGATTGCCGCCACCATCATTCACCCACTGGCCTTTGCTATTTCCTCAGCGATCGCCCTAGCCATCACCATTATTTCGTCAGTCAGTGCCCTTACGGTTATCGCCATGATGGTCGTGCTGGCAGCCGCTCGGGCCTTTAATTTAGCGACCGCCCTTGGCGTAGCAGCAGCCTATCTCCTTACGTTTCTGTTCAGTGTCGTTACTACCGATATCATGACGTCAGTAGTGCCCGTCATTCCTTGCGTCATGCTGCTGAGTGCCTATCTGGGCTGGCGGGCTATGCATGGCGATAATCGGCATCGGCTATTTCGCTGGGTATCAACCGCTTTGATCATGAATTGGGGCACTCGATTTCGGGAAGCAGACTTGACCTACGCGCGTTTTACATCCAGTCAGCTCAACAACATTGATCTGCGCGGTGCCATCCTCAAGCAGGTGACTTGGGAAGCAGAAGAGGGCGGAGAGCCTCCCGTCATCAGCACAGGCAAGCCCTATCAGCGGTTATAGCCCAGCGACTTTCTTCATCGCAGTGGAACAAACCTCTAAGATAAGTTAGTCTTTGAGTAAATAGGTCTGTGGAGATCGTACTGGTCTTGGTTTTAACTGGCCTTTGCGATGAGCAGGCTGTCCAGCACAGCAGTCCTGCCGATTTCCCTGTTGATTAGAGCAATGCGAGCAATCAAACAAATGATTTTTCTCGTTTAAGGGAAGGAAGATAGCTTTGTTCGGTTGAATTGCATTTCATCCACTCCAATTGAATTCGTGCGCCAACAGTTGTGGGGTCTCTACCGCTTATGTCTACGCAACTGTGATTGAGGTGACGCTATGAGGATCATGCGGACGGAAGAAATCCTGTGGCTCTATGAATTAGGGGAAAGAAACTTTAAACGCCAAAATTTACGGGGAAAATCGTTTCGGGGTGAAGACTTGTCTGGGGTAGATTTTAGTGGCTCAGACATTCGCGGTGCAGACTTTACAAACGCCATTCTGCGAGGCACTAACTTCACCAATGTAATTGCCGGGCTACAGAAACGGCAGGCCATAGCGCTGGTGATCATTTTACTGAGTTTGGCCGTGGTGCTGGGAGTAGTGACCGGCGGGGTGGATATCCTGTCGCAACTGCAGACGCCCGTCCTGCCTGCCGACTCGGAGAGCACCTTTCTCTTCTGGATGACGCCGCTGCTGCTGCTCGCTTTCTGCTTGGTTTCCTTAAACCAAGGCATGGCGATTGGCTTCTGTGTATTTATTGGCGGGTTTGTGTTGGCGGGTTTTGTGGGACTGGTCAGTCCTGCGGGAGTGCCCTTCTCTGGGAAAATGGCACTACTCATCACCGTCACGTCCCTAGTCACTGCGACGACTGCCAGCCTCGGTGCTCTAACGCTAGCCGCAATTCTAGCGTTTCGTCGGACTGTGGCAGTGACCATGGTGCTCGGGTTTGTGCTCGCGTTCGGGATAACGCTAGGGGTTGCGCATACGCTAGTGCAAACAAGCGTGCAGGCGTCCACCATTGCCACCCTAGTTACGGTATTGTTGCTCAGTCTCTATATTGGCTGGCGAGCAATGCGCGGTGATCGGCGGCATCTATTAACGTGGACGGTAGCAAGCCTAATTGCAACCCACTGGGGCACAAGCTTTCGCAATGCCGATCTCACCCACGCCAACTTCAGCCGCGCCACTCTGCGCAGTACCAATTTTCGGGGAGCCTTGCTACTCAATACTCAGTGGGGAGAAACCGTAGGCGTGATTCCGGTCCGCCTCTAAAGGGTGAACGCAGTTCATTCTGTGCTGCCAAGGCCCATAGCGGCTCGCTTTCATGGATCATGATGAGCCATTCATGTAAGTCAATGTAAGGGGAATAAAGAGCCAGTAGTGAGTTATGAGTTGGTTATTTTTTATCTAGCTAAATGAGGTAAATCCAGCCATTGGCCTTAACTCGCAGCCGTACCGCTCAAGCACGATGTATTGAGTTGTTTTGAGTTGTTTGTATTGAGTTGTTTAACTTGGTTTGATTTTGTGCTTGACTTGATCGGTCCCGTCAGGACTGCTTAATCAAAATGCCTGGCTGGCTCTGAATCGGCAGCACGTCTAAGATGTCTACCTCAGAGCAATATTTTAGATCATCGTGGCAGTCGAGCCGCAGTAGCCGCTGTCCGTGGCTTGCTCGATGCATCAAGCCCAGCAAATCATGCTGCCACTGAGAATAGAGCGCGATTGCCCCAAACACTTCATCATTAGCTGCGATCTCCGTCCCATTGTGACCCTGCAGTTCTCCTTGCTGCAAGAGCTGATGAGCAATCGCACCGGCGCACACGGTATCTTCCAGGGAAAAGCTGCCTTCCCATCCTGATCCGACAATCCACACGGTTTCGGGTCGATGCTGCAGCAAAAACTCGACCACAGCAGCGCGGTTGATCAACGCTGCCGTCAGCACGATTTCGGCGTTTTGAATGCGTTCTAGGCAGCGCGTTCCGTTTGTGGTGCTGATGAACAGCCGCCGCCCTTTCACTATATCGGCTGTGCAATCGAGAGGAGAATTGCCCAGGTCGCAGCCGGGCACCTTCGCCCCTCCCCGCTCTCCTGCCCGCAAGCGCTTTTCGGGCGACCAATGCTCGCTGACTTGCATCAGTTCATCCATGCTGCTGAAAACTTGCACGGCTTCCGCACCGGCAGCTAGGGCAGTCGCCATTGTTGTCGTTGCCCGCAATACATCAACTGCAATGGCGCAGTCGGGCAGAGTATTGGTGGGCGTGAGTTCGGGCGTATGAAAGATAAATAATTTCACAAGTGAGAAGGGTAGGTTTTCAGAACGAAGACAAGTCAAAAAGCGGCGGGTTCAGGATAGTGGACTAGTCCTTCAGTGCGCCGTAACAGTAGAATGACGTTCCCCAACACAAATCTTAGACGCCTTCAGATACTTCATTCTATCGGCTATTGCAACTGAATTCAGTCGATCAGCACACTGGCAGATATCAGAAAGCATGACTCTTTGCCGCAGGATCTATAAGAATTGCTTTATGGAAACAGGCTATTTCATAGAACAAAAGTAATAAAGGAGAGTAATAAAGGAGTTGCTCTGCCGATGGCGCGGCGGTTGGGGTTGCCCTAGCGTTCGGTTGCGATCCAAGCCCGCAGCACTTCTGCAACAGTCCAGGCTTGAGCAATGCAGCCCCGAGGTGTCATCGGAGCATCGCCATCAAAAATTTCGCTGAGGCTACCCACGCCGTGGGCTGCCAAGTGGTCTGCCATGGGGACTAGAAACTGTCGAGCTTGATTGGGGTCACCATACACCCGCAGATGAGCAATGGCAAAGGGTCCGAGCAGCCATCCCCAGACTGTTCCCTGATGATAGGCACCATCCCGCTGGCGAGGGTCGCCTCCGTAATGCCCCTGATACTGCGGATGATCGGGTGCAAGGGAGCGCAAGCCGTAGGAAGTCAGCAATGCCCGCCCGCACGCATCCACCACGCCCCGCTGCTGCCCAGGCGTCAGCGGACTTTCCGGTAGAGAAACGGCAAAAATTTGGTTAGGGCGCAGTGAGTCATCGGGTCCCGTTGGTGTGTCCAGCACATCGTAGCAATAGCCGACATCCGGATTCCAGAATCGCACAAAGCGGGCCAGGGTGCGGTCAGCAATGGCTTCGTATTCCTGGTGCGGTTTACCTAGCAGACGAGCAACCTTCGCCATAATCCGCAGAGCATTGTACCAGAGGGCGTTGATCTCAATAGGTTTGCCGATGCGCGGCGTTACCACCCAATCTCCAACTTTCGCGTCCATCCAGGTCAACTGCGTGCCTGGCTCTCCAGCATAGAGCAACCCATCGGCGGGGTCGAGATGAATATTAAAGCGGGTACCGCGACAGTGCCACTCGATGATGTCTGCCAAAATGGGGAACAGCTCCATGAGCAGGTCATCATCCTGGGTTGCTCGGTAATACTGCTGAATGGCTTCAAAGTACCAGAGCGTCGCGTCTACGGTGTTGTATTCTGGAGTTTCTCCAGCATCGGGAAACCGATTGGGCAACATGCCTTGACTGACATACTGCGAGAAAGTGCGCAGGATTAAGCGGGCAATCTCGGGTCGTCCGGTGGCCAAGGTCAGCCCTGGCAGACTGATCATCGTGTCGCGTCCCCAATCGCTGAACCAGGGATAGCCGGCAATCAGGGTTTTGCCGTTCAGCAAATCGGCCGATTCTACAGCTGGATCGCTGGGTTCGGAGCGCTGTAGGGTGGGGGGAACTGTGCGAGTGACAATAAACTGATCGGCCGCCAAGACGAGTTGATTCAGCCAGGGAGCCGGCTCCTTGGTACCCAGAGGACGGCTCGTGCGCCAAAAGTTCAGCAGTTTCTGTTCGTAATTCTGGCGTTGTTTCAGGGCAGCCATACCATTGAGGTCGGGAGTGGCCTCTGTGCTGGCTACTAATGTCAGAGACTCACCAGGATACAGCGTGAGGTGAAAGGTAGCAACATGCAGATGGTCTTCCCGATCGCTGAGACCTCGATAGCGTTCTAGGGCAAGGTCAAACCCGTAGTACCAATCGTGTAGCGTTAGGACCTCCGCCCGATCGCTCAGCAGATACAACGGTACTGCATCGGGAAAGGCAACCACCTGGATGCCTTGGTCTACTCGCTCTACGGCCATCTGCCAGCCCCAACTGCGGATGCTGCCATGATGATCGCGGTAATTCACCAGCGCTTTCATCATCAGCGCCAAAGGCTGACTCGCTCGCAGCAGTTCATAGGTAATATAGGTGGTGTTGGCTCCTTGCTGCATCCAGATGCGTTTTTGCAGCAGAGCGTCCCCACAGGCATAATGCCAGGTCGGGACAGTACCGTCTAATTGAAAGTGCTCAATGTGCCGATAACCCTGGGGATCGATTTTGCCGTCCGACCAGCGATCCGTTCCCAAAGGATAAACCTGATGGTGGTAGTGGACAATCTCCTCTACTTTCGTCAACATTAACGTTCGCCCCAATGGGGGAGCAAGGGCAGCTATCAATAATCCGTGATAGCGTCGAGTCAGCACCCCTGCTACAGTTCCTGAAGCATACCCACCGATGCCATTGGTCACGAGCCACTCTCGTGATGCAGCGATATCAAAATCACCGCAGATTTCTCGTCCGAATGCAATGCCCATGAGAAGAAAAAACGCTTGTGTAAATCAGGGTCGCTGAACTTGCTATTTAGAGTATGGGGCGCGATTGCATAGGAATACTGAACCGATACTTAAGAAATTCATAAACACTCACATAAACACTAATAAACGCTAAGGATAGTCCGTTTCATGAACCTCCGAGATCAGGCGTGGCTGGCATTGCTAATTGGCAACTCCCGGCTGCACTGGGCTTGGTTTCAGACGGGTAGGTTGCAGCAAGCCTGGGATACCGCCCATCTGTCTCCTGAAGCTATTGCGGTATTGCTGGATCATCACGTTGACTTGCAGATCTGCCACGTAGCCCCTCCGGATCAAGCGAGGGTGCCCCTGTCCTTGCCGCTTGTGCTCGCTTCCGTTGTGCCTGCCCAGCTCCCGCTCTGGCAAGCCTATGCCAACACTTATACGATCCACCTAGAGCATATTCCCCTACAGGGGCTGTATCCCACCCTAGGCATTGATCGAGCCTTGGCACTGCTAGGAGCCGCAAAAACCTATGGATTCCCCGTCCTCGTCATCGACGCTGGTACCAGCCTGACCTTCACTGGTTTGGATCATCAGCGCCGGCTCGTGGGTGGAGCAATTTTGCCTGGACTAGGGCTGCAGTTACGTTCCCTAGCGCAGCACACAGCTGCCTTACCGTTGATACCGTCACCCGCTGACTCCCTGCCTCTCCGCTGGGCGACCCACACCGAAGCAGCGATGCAGAGTGGCGTTGTTTACACCCTGCTTGCCGGGCTGCGCGACTTTATCGCCGCATGGCAGCAGCAATTTGCGGAGACTAAGATTATCCTCACCGGCGGTGACGCTCCGCTGATCGCAGTGTTACTCCGGCAGCAATCTCCAGAGTTAGCTGCTGTCATTCAGGTCGATTTGCAGCTCATTTTTTTGGGCATGCAGCAGGTAGTCGCCCAACAGTAAGCAACTCAGTATAGGTTGGCAGGGCAATGCCAGAAGCTACTACTGCCCAGCTAGAGGCCGGTGAAATCCCTAGCCGACCAGCTTGTTACCCATAAAAACCACTGCTTTATTCGGGTAAAGCTGCAAGAGGTTGCGGATGCAAGAGCCGAATCCATAAAACCCGCTAGTTGTGATGCAGAAGCATTGTTGTGATGCAGAAGCATTATTTATTTAATGCATAACAGAATAAAATTGCGTAACAGATTAACAAATACAAGATAGGCACTTCATTAACATAGTTGAGGCAATCTTGGTAATATTGCTGAGCCTGTTTTGAATTCCATACAGAATTACCTACCGTGAAAGTTCAGGCAGTAGTGATTTAGAAAAGATTTAGAAAATAAGACAAGTTACGAAAAAGAGAGTTCTTGAGAGCGATGAGGGGAATCAATCATTACAATCAACCGTGCAAGGCGAAACCCGCTCAGCAGGTGGTCCAAGTGCAAAGTATCCTAGGAGCGAATAGGATTCAGCTAGGCTAATCCTGGACCCGAGAGCAAAAGTGGTCGAAACCCGTGCTTGATAGAAACCTGCCCAATTAAATCCATTTTGTCTAGGGTGATTTGATTTCGTCCCCAGGAAAAGTTGGTATAGAGTTTCTCGAATTCCAGCAGCATGGACTCAGCAAAACAGGCAAAGAGCTGTCGAGCGGGCACATCCATGTTCACAATGCGCATAATTCGCCAGTCAATATCAAGCGAATGCTCCACGATGCCACCATTCAGCACCGATACGCCTGGATGTTTCACCGTATTGCCTAAATTCTTGGGATAGCCGCCGTCAATCAACAGACAGGGCTGCTTCAGAGTAGTGGGATCGATCTCCACACCTTTAGGCATACTAGCGACCCAAACTACAATGTCTGCCTGAGGCAGCGCCTCCTCTAGCGACATGATTTTGCCGCGGCCGAGTTCATCCTGTAACTGCTGCAGTCGTTCCTGATTGCGAGCAATTAATAGCAGCTCTGCGACATCGGTGCGAGCATTCAGCCAGCGGCATACGGCGCTGCCAATATCCCCTGTTGCCCCACAGACCGCTACTGTGGCTTGCGAGAGATCAATGCCCATCTGCTTGGAGGCTTGTTCAACTTGGCGGCAGATGATGTAGGCTGTGTGAGTATTGCCCGTGGTGAACCGCTCGAACTCCAGCTTGACGTTGCGCACTTGGCGAATCTGCTGCAAATTAAAGTTCTCGAAAATAATCGATGAGAAGCCACCCAGGGCTGTAATGTTGATGCCATGCTTCTGGGCATGGGCCATGGCGTTGATGATTTTGCGGGTAGCGGCTTTAATGCGGCGCGTCGCCAGCATCTCTGGCAAAAAGCAAGACTCAACGTATCGTCCCTCAATTTGCTGTCCCGTTGTACTGGTGACGGTAATCGTGTCAACAATTTGCGGCGGCGCACTACACCAGAAATCTAGACCCTGGTCGGCGTATTCCGGATATCCCAGTTCGCGGGCAACTGATTGGGCATGTTCCAAACTCGTAAGATGACCGATTAAACCAAACATGGACAGCTCTGCGTCAGCCTGCTAAATCAAGGAGTTAAGTGAATTAACCTATACGCAATGCAGTCTAAGGCGACACGGAGCAATCCCACGCAACGGCGGGAAAGGGGAAGCCAGAGAGCGCTGAAGCGTTTAGGGTAAATCCTCTTAAGAATACTACACAAAATTGACCGTTAAAAATCAAACTCGGCATAGATCTATCGCAAGAGAGACCGGGGGAACGGCGCGCAGCGAGGGGATGAACCAAACGTCGGAGGCTGCTAATGACACCTGCACCGTCTGTCGTTCCAGCATTGGCTGTAGCAAAACCACCCATCAAGACGCCAACTGCAGACGAGAGAGCAGCGGAGCCGCCTCTAGGAGCGTTGCCGTGTAGGGGTGCTGCGGAGATTGAAATAAAGTTTCTGTTGCGCCAATTTCTACGATTTGCCCTGCCTGCATCACGGCAATGCGATCACAGAGAAACCGAGCAACCCACAGATCATGGGTAATGAACAAATAGGTTAAGTCAAACTCTTGCTTCAAATCCAGCATTAAATCCAGTACTTGCGCCTGTACGCTGGCATCTAGCATACTTACCGGCTCATCGCAAATCAGCAGTTTGGGGCGGGTAATTAATGCTCGAGCAATGGCCACTCGCTGCTGTTGCCCACCGGAGAGGTCCTTCGGGTAGCGGTGGTAAAACTCGGTAGCTGGGCTTAACCCGACCCGCTCTAGCATCCGCTTGGCTTCGGTCTGGGCTGTCGCCGTATCGGCCAGCCGATGAATCAGCAGCGGATCGGCAATGCTATCGCCCACAGTCATCAGCGGATTGAGGCAAGCATGCGGATCTTGAAACACCATCTGCATCTGGCGGCGCTGCTGCTGCAAGACCGAGCGAGAACAGTGGGTCAAGTCTTGTCCCAGAAACTCGACCCATCCGGCCGTTGGGCGAATCAGGTGCAAAATGGTGCGCGAGAGGGTGCTTTTGCCGCAGCCCGATTCCCCCACCAATCCCAAAATTTCTCCGGGATAAAGGTCTAGTGAAACTCCGTCTACGGCTCGAATTGTATGGTCCTGATGGTTGGCAAACAGCTTGCTGACGAGGTTTTGCTCTAGGGTGTAATGGTGTTGCACCTGATGAAGTCGCAAGAGCGGCTGTGTTTCTACTGTAGTAGGGGGCGATGCTTCTGGCAGGCTCAGTACTGGCTCGGTATTGGCAGAATCTCTATACAGAACTCGATGGCGGTTGCCGGTCTGCAAATGCAGTGCCGCCTGCAACAGCGACCGAGTGTAGTCATGTTGGGAACGAGTCAGCACCGAGGATGTCGCACCCGCCTCGACCACCCGACCGCGATACATCACCGCAATCGCATCACAATACTCACCTACCATCGCCAGATCGTGGGAGATCAGCAACAACCCCATCTGCCGTTCCTGACAGAGGCGCGTCAGCTCCCGCAGAATCTGGGCCGAGACCGTGACATCCAGACTCGTTGTTGGCTCATCTGCCACAATCAGCTTTGGGTCTAGCAGCAGCGCTAGGGCGATGGCGACTCGCTGCCGCATACCACCGCTGAACTCATGGGGATATTGACTCCAGCGATTGGCCGGAATCTTTACCGACTCCAGGGTAGCAATTGCCCGCTCTTTGGCTGCCGCTTTCGACCAATGGGGCCGATGCGCCCGCAGCGTTTCTAAGCAGTGATCACCAATGGTCATCAGCGGATCGAGCCGCGTCATGGGGTCTTGAAACACCAGCGCCACAGCTTCACCACGAAACTGCCGCAGCCGTTCTGGCGAAAACTCAAACACTGATTCTCCGGCAAACAGCACCCGACCTTCGATGCGCGTCGCAGGTGGCAGCAGCCGCATTGCTGCCCGTCCCAAGGTGGATTTACCGCAGCCCGATTCTCCGACCAGTCCTAGCCGTTCCCCAGGTTGCAGCGTCAACGACACACCATCAACTGCCCACGATAGAGAATTTGCATCAGCCGAGCCAGACAGGGGATAGGCAACCCGGAGGTGGTCAATCTCAAATAGCGGACTGCTCATGGCGAGAATCGGAAATTAGGAAAGTGTCGGTCGAGCGAACGGCAGATCAAGAGAGATTCTAACTGTTGGAGCCGCCGGATCGATCCGGAATCGATCGTTGAATGTGGTGTTGAGAGAGCAATTACAGGTTGAGAGGCAAGCCAAACCGATCCTGTAGATAAACGCAGAGGGCGTGGGTAAACTCCTGTCGCTGCTCAAATCGCTCCGTTCGTACTGGCTTGCGCTCTGCATCCAGCATCCAGCCAAAATCACTGCTGAGGCGCAGCTTGTCTTGCCAGTCGGCAATAGAAACTACCAGTTGCGGAGCGGGACTGTTGTCATAATCGTGAACCCGGAAGACGTAGTTAAATGTGTTTTGCTTAGCCGCTGCAACGGTGGAAGGTTCACCCAGTTTCTCCTGAAGGCGCTGCCGCGTTTGCTGCACCAACTCTGGATCCGTGACTTCCGACAGCGTTCGCACTGCCAAGGTCAAGGCAAAATAAAACTCTTCAACCGGAACAAACTCTAACTGCATACCCTATCCAAGCCTGCCCCATCTCAAGGCAGCATGCTGCATCAAGAGTCTACCACTGAATCTGACGCTCGCGGTTTTGGCAACCTCACGTCGGGTTAGCCTCAAATCCCCAAATTAGGGATAACTGGATTTATCTGGATTGATCTGGATTGACGAACGATCAAGCTGCGTGCTCGTCCGGGTGCTACTGCATCTTTGCTACTCCACCATGACCTACAACTTGAGAATTATTGATTTACCCAGTACCGAACGTCCCCGAGAGCGGCTCCTCTCTCACGGGGCTCGCAGCCTGTCTACCGCAGAGCTGATTGCGATTCTCCTGGGAACTGGGCAGGGAGCCGGCAAACTGTCCGCGGTGGGGTTGGGTCAGCACATTCTGAAAACCTTGGGTGAGCATCAGCGGGATCCGTTGGCAGTGTTGCGGGAAGTCAGCGCCCACGAGCTGATGCAGATTCCTGGTGTCGGTCCGGCTAAAGCCACCACGATTCTGGCGGCAATTGAGCTAGGCAAGCGGGTGTTGCAGGCTCGTCCGGCTGAGGGAACAGTGATTGATGACCCAGCCGTGGCAGCGGCTGTGCTCAGCGCTGATTTAATGTGGCAATCTCAGGAACGCTTCGCCATCCTATTGCTCGATATCAAGCACCGACTGATGGGCACGCAAATCATTACCATCGGCACGGCTACCGAAACCCTAGCCCATCCCCGCGATATTTTTCGAGCGGTCATCCGGCAAGGGGCGGTACGGGTCATTGTGGCCCACAATCATCCATCAGGAAATTTAGAGGCCAGCCCCGAAGATCTGGCCTTGACGCGCCAACTGCTAGCTGGAGCACAGTTTCTAGGCATTCCGCTCCTCGATCATCTCATCCTAGGCAACGGCGACTATCTAAGCCTGCGGCAAACCACCCGCCTGTGGCAAGAGTTCCCCCAAGGAGATTAGGGAAACCGATCACAGACAAGAGCACAGAACAGGTAAGTCATTAAGTAAGCGGCTGCCTGAGCCACTAAGGCAGAGAGACACGTTCGTTTGGACGGCACTGATTGCCCTTCGCCCCTCAGTCTACATCGGAATCCATTCGCTATACTGAATTGAATTGCAGGTGCAAGTCTGGTTGCAGAGCATGGCATCCTGACCTATACTTAAACCTCGGACAATTACTATCGGGCTGTACGTTATCCAGCTAGGAGGGTTCTATTCCGGACGCACTTACCTTAACCGTTAGCTTAAGAGGCACTCGCGAAGTTAGAGACAACTGCCAGCTGTTTCGCCTTGCAGGTTTGCTTGATGCATTCTCGGAGCCAACCTTTCGCAAGGTGCTGGATAAGTATGTGGAAGAAGGTCCCAAAAACTTTATTCTTGATCTCTCCCAAATTGATTTTGTTGATAGCTCTGGCTTGGGTGCTCTAGTTCAGTTAGTCAAGAAAGTTCAAACTGTGGGAGGCACACTACAGATTGTCACAAATCCGCGGGTAACTCAAACTGTTAAGTTGGTGCGGCTAGAGCAATTTTTATCCCTCCAACCCTCCGTGGAAGTTGCCTTAGAGAATGCCAAAAAGAACTAACGTCCAGTGCTCGCTCCTCAGGAGGCAGACTGTGCGATGACATTGAGGTGACAAGGCAGTGGAGTTGAATCAAGGGGCCGATCTGACATGCCTAGGAAATGAACCGCCTCTTCAGCAGTTCTCGTTGCTGCCTCAATTTTTTTCGTTGAATTCGGCGTCAGAGCTTTCGCATCAGCTATTGCAGCTTTCTCCGGCAGCGCTTGCCTATGTTGGAGATGCCGTTTACGAACTGTTTATCCGCACCTATTATTTGCTGCCACCAAAACGGTTGCAGCTTTATCATAATCAAGTCGTAGCTCAAGTTCGGGCAGAGCGTCAGGCGCAGCACCTCCAGTCTCTACAGCTGCATCTCACGTCGGAGGAATTGGAGGTCGTTCGGCGAGGGCGCAATGCGGCGTCTAAGCGCTCCAAGCGAGCTGATCCCAACATTTATCAGCAGGCAACTGGACTAGAGGCTTTACTCGGTTATTTGTATATTAAAGACGCGCAGCGTCTCACTCAGCTTTTGGCCCTGTTACAGTTAGAAAGTTCAGCCAGTTCCAGTTAGCCGCACGACAAATTGCTCTGGAATCCTTCTAGTATCAGGCACGCTAGTATCAGGCACGGCAGAGTTCAAAACACAGGCTGAACATTTCGGCTGGCTAGAGAAACCCATTCAACTTCCATAACCTCGCAATGAAAAAGAATTTTGACGCCCGAGGGAAGAAATATCGGTCGGTTCCGGGCGGAAAACCGCGTCCTGGTCTCCCTTCGGGCAAGAATACCTCTGCTGCTCACGACGCCCATCAAAACGGACAGAGGAGCGGTCCTCGAAAAAAACTGGTCGGAGCACGCCGCGATCCCTATCGAATTCCCAAGTCGCTTGACTCAGCAACTCGCCCGCCAAAGACTGCAGTGACGCCAAAGGAGTCGGCAAAGCGGGATCATTCGTGTCCTCCTGCCGAAGAGAAGCTTGGCATCAACTCGCTTGATCCCGTTGCAGTCGATACTGAAATCGAAAATGATTTGATTTACGGTCGTCATAGCGTTCTTGCAGCGCTCACCAACCAACGTCAACTGCACCGAATTTGGGTAACTCCTAAGCTACGATACGATCCCCGCTTTCTTTCACTGTTGGCCCATGCGAAAGCGTCCGGCACGGTGATCGATGAAGTTGAATTTCGTCGCTTAGATCAACTAACCCAGGGAGCGAACCACCAGGGAATCGCTGCCCAAGTGGCCCCCTATGCCTATCTAGAGCTAGCGGAGTTGATCCAGCGAGCTAAGTCCGCTACCGAACAGCCAGTCCTCGTTGCGGCTGATGGCATTACTGACCCTCACAACCTCGGAGCGATTATTCGCACCGCAGAAGCAATGGGGGCGCAAGGTCTGATTATTCCGCAGCGGCGGGCAGTTGGAGTGACCTCCACCGTTGCCAAGGTGGCGGCAGGAGCGCTAGAAACCTTTCCAGTGGCTAGAGTAGTCAATCTGGTGCGGGCGTTGGAAGAACTGAAGAGCGCTGGATTTTGGATCTACGGCACGGCTGCAACCGCTAGCCAAACCATCGATGCTGTTGAGTTCAATGCCTCGACCGTACTGGTGATTGGTTCAGAAGGCGAAGGGCTGTCAATGCTGACTCAGCGCTGTTGTGATGTGCTTGCAGCAATTCCCCTGCAAGGTCATGTTCCTAGCCTCAACGCCTCTGTGGCAGCCGGAATGGTGCTGTATGAGGTGTTTCGGCAGCGCCGCTCTCAGCGAGTCCATCTGCCATCGGTTTCAAATTCAAAATCGATTTCAAAAAATGCTTTTCAAAACCCGGTGTAAGGCAGTATAAACAGAATGTAAAAAATTGATGCGAGTTGATGCAAGAAATCAATTTTTGTGACTGATCCCGGTACGGTGCGTCCAAACATTCCGGTAACTGATAAGGGCATATGAAAGAACTTTGGATTACTTTCCTGGAAACTCTGGGTTTGGCCTGGTGGGTAGAAGTAGTGACAGCAGCCCCGAATTGCACCTACTATTTCGGACCTTATGCTACGGCTGAAGAGGCTAAAGCGGCTCAACCAGGGTTCATCAACGATCTCGAACAGGAAGGAGCCTGTGAGATCCAGGCAGTGGTCAAGCGCTGCAAGCCAAAACAGCTCACGATTTTTGAAGAAGATAGTGCGGTTAATCCCGCTCCTGGCATCTCGCCGGCCTTTAGCGGGCAACTTTAGCTGGCACGTTTTGATTAATCGTTTGTTGATTAATCGTTTATCTTGAACTTTTTGAACAATTCCATAAACTGCCCTCTGTGTTTATTCCGCGTTTATCCCGCGATAACTTGAGGGTGCTGCTGCAGCCAAGCTTCTATATCTGCCAAAACTTGCGTTGGTATTTCCCAGGGAAACAGATGCGCCACATTGGGGTAGCAGTGAACCTGGCAAGCTCGCAGGTGCTGGGCAGTTTCCAAGCTCGACGCTGCAGCAATGTGACGATCTGCCTCACCAATCAGCATCAAAGTTGGACATTGGATTTGCTCTAGCGCTGCCAAACGGTTGTAGCCTTGACGAATGGCAGTGTTGAGAGCGCGACTGGCCGCTTTAGAAGTTTGCAGATAGGCGGGCATGGCAGCAGCGGCGATGTACTGATAAGCCACAGGCGTATGCTGCTGAATCAGGTAGCGAAACAGCGAGCGTTTGCCAAACGTGTCGATGTTCCACTGCCAGCCAGGATGTAGCCAGTTCAGCACAGCAGCCAGCCCGGTATAGACCTCATCTTGCCAATCCACGCGGGGATGAGTGCTCCAGGGACGAGCAGCCGTCGCAATTAGAATTAAACCCGTGACACGCTCTGGTCGCCGCAGCGCTAGCTCCATTGCCAGAATTCCTCCCAGCGACCAACCCAAAACGAGAGCACGCGAAATCGCTAGCCGATCGAGCAGGGCTTCTAGATCGAGCAGATGATCGCTCATCTGAAAGTGTTGAGGCGCTGGACTACCGCCATAGCCCCGCAGGTCGGGGGCAATTGTCTGAAAGCGCTGCGACAGGTGCTGCGTAAACACCGCCATACTGGCACGGTTGCCGGGGTGCCCATGCAGACAGAGAATAGGAAATCCTTGCCCGCAAATCTCAGTTGCCAGGGGCACGGCAGATGTTGAAGCCTGAGAGGAAGAAAGGGTGGTCATAGACTCGATCCTACACCTGCGGCTGGAAAAGCGTGTCATGCCTATCCCCAGGACTCCCCCCTGCTCGTATACACTGAGTAGGTTAGGTTGCAGGTTGAGTTGGCAGTCGCAATTCGCCTGAGAAGGTCTTCCGTCTCGAATACGGAATTATCTGAGCCTACACGCTTTACCCTTAGTTGACGCTGAGTTTAGAGGTCATGGCATGGCATCGATTCGCGAGTTGCACCATCAACTCATTCACAAAGAAAGATCGGCAGTGGAAATTACCCAAGAAGCCCTGCAGCGGATTGAAGCTGTGGAACCGCAGGTTCACAGTTTTCTTTGTGTGACGGCCGAGCGGGCACTCGCGCAAGCCCAGCAGGTCGATGCTCGGATTGCAGCTGGGGAACCCATCGGGATGCTAGCCGGGATTCCCATCGGCATTAAAGACAACCTCTGCACCCAAGGCATTCCTACGACCTGCGCTTCAAAAATTCTGGAGCAGTTTGTGCCGCCCTACGAATCGACAGTCACTCAGCGCTTAGGGGAGGCCGGCGCGGTCATGGTCGGCAAGACGAACCTCGATGAATTTGCCATGGGCGGTTCCACCGAAAATTCTGCCTTTCAGCGGACAGCTAACCCCTGGGATCTCGAACGAATTCCTGGCGGTTCTTCGGGCGGATCGGCCGCGGCCGTTGCAGCCGGCGAATGTACCGTTGCGTTGGGATCGGATACCGGCGGATCGATCCGGCAGCCAGCGGCACTGTGTGGTGTCGTGGGTATGAAACCAACCTATGGGCTAGTGTCCCGCTATGGGCTAGTGGCCTTTGCGTCTTCGCTAGATCAGATTGGTCCGTTTGGGCGCTCTGTGGAAGATGTCGCCATTTTGCTCAAGGAAATCGCTGGGCACGATCCCAAAGACGCTACTAGCCTCAAGGTAGAGATTCCCGACTACCCGAGCTTGCTAAAACCCGAGCTGACCTCTAAGAGCCAGCGCAAATTTCGAGTTGGCATCATTAAAGAAACCTTTGGTGAAGGCGTTCAGCCGGCCGTCGCCCAGGCGGTGCTGCAAGCGGTTGAGCAGTTTAAGGCGCTGGGAGCGGAGGTGCAGGAAATTTCTTGCCCGCAGTTTCGCTATGGTATTGCTGCCTACTACATCATTGCCCCCTCGGAAGCCTCGGCAAACTTAGCTCGCTACGATGGCGTCAAGTATGGCTTTCGCGCCGAGCAATCCGACAATCTGATTACGATGTACACTAAAACCCGTGCTCAAGGGTTTGGCGATGAAGTCAAACGGCGGATCATGATTGGCACCTACACGCTTTCGGCGGGCTACTACGACGCCTACTACTTGAAGGCACAGAAGGTGCGTACCTTGATCAAGCAGGACTTTGAGCGGGCGTTTGCCGAGGTCGATGTACTGGTCTGTCCGACCTCACCCACAACAGCATTCAAAGCTGGCGAAAAGAAAGACGACCCGCTTGGCATGTACTTGCTCGACCTGATGACGATCCCGGTAAACCTAGCAGGGCTACCAGGGCTAAGCCTACCCTGCGGTTTTGACGATCAGGGTCTGCCGATTGGCTTGCAGATTATCGGCAACGTCCTGCGCGAGGATCTCGTGCTGCAGGCGGCCTACGCCTACGAGCAGTCTACCGATTGGCACCGGCGGATGCCACCCCTGTAGATCCGGCTATAGAGCTGAACGGCTGCCTTTTTTCCTAGAGAGCAGTCATTTTGAAGTCATTTTGAATCGATGTGCTAACGTTTCGAGCTGAACGTTCATGCTGAAACTTTTGCTGTTCACCGTTGGGTTGCTTAGCATCCTCTACAGCACAGCCTGTGGGGCGCTGTACCTGAAGCAAACGCGCATGATTTTTCTGCCGACAGCGCAGATTGAGCAAACTCCGGCAGCGCTGAACCTGTCCTATCAGGAGGTCTGGCTACCTGTGGGCAACGGCGATCAGATCCACGGTTGGTGGATTCCAGCATCGGGACCTGAGAGAGGCGTTGTGCTGTACCTACATGGCAATGGCATCAACATTGGGGCCAACGTCTGGCAAGCAGGGCGGTTTCACCATCTGGGTCTGTCGGTCTTGCTGATCGACTACCGCGGCTACGGGCGCAGCCAAGGTGCCTTTCCCAGCGAAGCCCAAGTCTACGAAGATGCTGCTATTGCTTGGGATTATTTGACTCAGACACGAAACATTCCCCCAGAGCGAATTTTCATCTATGGACATTCCCTCGGTGGAGCCATCGCCATTGAGCTGGCAACACATCACCCCCAAGCAGCCGGACTGATTGTGCAAAGCTCCTTTACCTCCATGCGGCAGATGGTGGATCGCGCTCTTAGCTATGCCCGCATTTTTCCGGTCGACTGGCTCCTAACCCAACGGTTTGACTCCATTGCTAAGGTGCCTGCTTTGCAGGTGCCCGTTCTGTTTATTCACGGCAAAGCCGATAGCCAGATCCCGTTTCAAATGAGTAAACAGCTCTACGCGGCTACTCCAGGGGTGAAACAGCTCTACTTGGTGCCGCTCGCGGACCATAACGATGTTGCTGATACGGCTGGAGCTGAGTATCTGCAAGTGCTAGACCAGTTTGTGGACCAGGCCCTGCAGGCTAGCCAAATCCCCCTAGAGCCTGTAGAAGGGTCATGAGCGGCTATACCCTTCGGGCGACACCGCCCTAGGGAGAGTCTGTTGGGGCTGCAGGCGGTTCTGGGGCATCGGGAGCCGCTGGTGGTGCCACCCGTGACCACAACAGCGAAAAGCCCAGTAGCCCAGCGAGCCAGCCGGCCAGCAGCAGCAGTACCAACCCAAACAGCCAGGATGGGCTACGAGAGTCGTCGGCAGGTAAAGTCTGTGCCATGGTTGGCATTGTTGCCGTCTCTGGACCGAGGGGTGCTGGTTCAGCTGCAACTGGAACCAAGGGATAGGGAGATGGCTGATCGGGCTGATCTTCTGGTTGATCTATAGACTCGTCGGGGGGATATACCGCTGCGGTTGGAGGTTCCTCTAGCTCATAGGTCAGTTCTGCGGTTGAGTCAGATTCGGCAAACGCATCCTGTAACTCTTGCTCCCAATCTAGAGCGCCCGTTGAGTCGTCTACCAGAAATTCCGAAGGGAGCGGCTGCTCTACAAATCCCTCGCGGAAATCCCCCAACCCAGCTTCCAGGCTGTCCTGAGAGATATTCCTATCAACCGTAGCGTCTGGGTCTAGTGGGGCTGCCACATCCTCCGTCCTGTCGGTCGCTTCAGCAGAGGCAGGCAGATTAGCCGAGAAAAGCGGTTCATCTCCAGAGGCGGTCGCCTCGGGTGCGGTATCAGTCAGGAAATCCTCTAGCTGTGGAGTTGATTCTGGGGAGTCTGAGACGGCATTCCACCCCGGTTCCTGCTGAGCAAACAGATCAGAGAGATCCGGGTTTGCAGTCACTTCGTCTAGCCCCTGATCCGATGTTTCCTCCATGGCATCTGCGGTGGCTGTTGCCGCTTCGCTCGGTTCATCTGGAAGTTCATCTGTTGTAGATGGATAATCCAGGGGATCCGTTGCCGTGACATCAGCCGCATTGACGGAAAGGGGCAGTTCAGGCTCAGCAAAGGAAAACTCATCAAACGAGAAGTCTGCTTCTGAGAATCCTAGGGAAGTGTCCTGTGGCGACAGGGGATCAGCCAACATATCCCAATTGAAATCCTCATTAAAATCCTCGGCAGCAATCTCGGCAATGCGTTCGCCTGCGGGTTCCACAAAAAATGCGGCTTCGTCCGGCTCCGACGAATTGGTACTGAAGTCATCTTCCTCTAAGCTCGTATCGGATGCTGCCTCATTGAACTGGAAGGCGTCGAAGGCGGCACTCGATGGTGGCTCCGTTGCTGGCGCAGTGGCAGGCAGTTCCCCAGACATTTCTAGCAAAAAATCGGGGGGAGCAATGATCTCGTCAACCTCGCTAATCTCGCTAACCTCGTCAGAGTAGGCAACGGGTTCCTCTGGCAGCGGTGGCTCAATCAAGGCAGCGGCCAATTCTTCAGGCAGGTCTTCAGGCCATTCCGCCGCAGAAAAGTCAGCCGATTCGCCAGTCAATTCTGGAGATTCGGTGAACGCCGACTCGAAGGCAGACTCGCTGAACGTAGACTCTGTAAAGGCAGATGGGGTCGCTGCCACGGATTCTTCATCGTCCCAAGAAAACTCTTGCAGCAGTTCGGCTGGAGGCTGCGGTTCCTCGGCAGCGAACGAGAATTCTGAGGCTTCGGTCAATTCCTGAGGATTCATCCAAACCGTCGCATTTGGATCCAGCGTTGACTCTGGCGTTGTGGAGTCGAGGAAGTGCGGCTGAGACAGATCGAGCGAAGCAGCAGTTTCACCGAGCCAGTTTTGCGCTAGTTCCGGCGGCATATCGCTTACCGGCTGCTCGAAGACTGTTTCTTCACTGAAGCCTGCAAATTCACTCGTTTCCGGTTCGGCTGCAAACAAGCTATCGATTTGGTCATAGAGTTGAGCTTCCGCCTCAGTTTCAGCTGCCCGTGAGCTGAATGCTCCCAACGTCGATTCCGTCTCGGGTGCAGCGGCATCGGTTCGTTCCTCGGACGAAGCCACTTGGAAATCAGCCGGTTCCCAGTCGGTAGTCGCGGAATCCACCCCAAACGACTCCTCATGCAACACGGTTGACTGAGATGCTGGCAGCAACTCCTCGGAGGGTTCCGGGGTTACAAACGGTGCTGTTAACCACTCGGATGGGGTTGCTGGCTCCAGTGGCTCAACCTCGCTCGATGCCACATCCTGAGACTCTGAACTCGCAAAAGAGTCTGAATCAGCAAGCTCTGAGCCATCCCAAGCTAAGACGCTCTCCTCGGGGTAATCGACTGGAGAATCAGCGGGAGGTTCACCCAATCCGGTTTGCAGATCGAGATCCGCCTCGAAACGGGTATCTGCGGAGAATGCCGCCTCGGTTTCTGGAAGCAGGTCTTGCGATGTTGCCTCCGGCGACACCATGGGGTCCGACAATGTATCCAAAAAGTCGAGCAAGCCTTCGTCGTCTGCTGCCGCTGGGTCTGCAGCAAGCTCCGCCAGCGCCTGTTCTGCCTCCAGAGTGCCTTCTGCCGTATCCGGTGCACCCGACTCATCGCTGAACCACTCTTGTAAAGCCTCGCTAGAGAATTCTGGCGACTCAGTCCTGAAGGGTTCAGACGATCCCGCCGTCGTCTCAGATTCGAGGTCAAACAGGAAATCAGGCGGCTCTAGAGGTTCACTAGAGTCTGCCTCGGTGTCTGCTTCGCCTAAGAAGCCAATCCACTCAGCATCGGGCTGTCCCGTGGGGTGTGCCGGCTCTGAGGCAACCTCTTCCGTTGCGAAATCAGTGAGCGCAAACTCAGGGGTGGCATCATCGGCTGAACCCTCTGAACCCACTGAACCGTCTGTAAAATCACTGCTTAGCAAGTCAGCGATGGACTCATCCAAGGCACCCATTGACTCACCGTTGGATTCCGATGACTCTGATACTTCTGATACTCCCGACTCATCCAGCACTGATTCATCGATTAGTGCTGCATCCAACGTGGATGTCTCAACTACACCCTCAGAAGACTCGATAAACCAATCCTGAGGGGGCACTGCCGAGTCGTCTGAAGTTTCGCTGAACCAGCCCTCTGCTAGAGTCGATTCGGTCTGGGTCGGCTCGGACGGAAACGCAGTGTCAGTTGAGGTGCCATCAGACAGCTCAGTGAAGAAATCGAGCAGTTCTGCGTCAGAGTCGGCCGATGCTGACTGGAAGCCGGCATCCGGTTCACCCAATAATTCTGCCAACGCTGCCTCCGACAGGTCCGTTGCAGGCGTCGTCTCAGATGCTGGCTCATCCGCAGCCAAGTCTGTCGGTTCAGTGAGTAACTCCTGCAGAAAATCATCGGGTTGTACCTGAGACTGCTGGTTCCATAGTGCCGCCAGTTCCGCAGAGGACTCATCATCGGCAGGGAGTTCAGCCAACTCTAACTGCATTAACTGTTCTTCAAGGCTGAGGGAGGGTTCAGTGGGCAACTCTGACTCCATCAGCAACTCCTCTATGGAAGCAGGCACAGCAGTCACAGACTCGCCTGAATCGGTCCCGGCTTCCTGATCCAGCGATCCAATCTCCAGATCAGACTGCTCCAGAGTCTCAGTTTCTGGTTGAATGATTAAGGGAGTTCCTGTTGCGGCAGAGTCGATGATCAGCTCCTGCATCCATGCCGGACTTCCTGCTCCGATCTGCTGTCCCAAGATTCGGATCGAGCGAATTGATTGCATCCCGAGATTGTGAATACCCTGTTGCACAAAGGCTGTAAGCGCCTGCCGATTGGGAACCCGTTCCGCCTCCAAGATGACCTCCAGTTCATCCCCTTGACGCTCAACCGTCGCCATCATTCCCTTCGCCTGCAGCGACTGATTCATCAGGGCCGCGATTGCCTGCGGATCACCTTGCTTCGCCAATTCCAAAAGATTTGCTTGTGTCATAACTCCACTTGATGCCCTAATCGAATTGCTTAATTTTTGCTTTACAATCTTGGCAACGGCTCGACTTGATCCCGTTCAGCATTTGCCCATTTCAGCCCTCTAGTTTTCCCACCCGTATGAGTATTGGATACCTCGCCCTGGTTTTACACGCTCACTTGCCATTTGTTCGGCATCCAGAAAGTGATTACGTATTGGAGGAAGAGTGGCTATTTGAGGCGATTACAGAAACCTACATTCCATTGCTTCAGAGTTTTGAAGGTCTGAAGCGAGACGGGGTTGATTTCAAGCTCACCATGAGTATGACACCGCCTCTGGTGTCGATGCTGCGAGATCCGCTGTTACAAGAACGCTATGATCGCCACTTGGCCAAACTACAGGAGCTGGTGGCAGCAGAAGTTGAGCGTAATGTTCACAATGGACACCTCCGTTATCTGGCAGAATTTTATGCCACTGAGTTTAACAAGGTCAGAGAAACATGGGAGCGTTATGACCATGATTTAGTGGCCGCATTTAAACAATTTTTAGACAGTAATAATTTGGAAATTATTACGTGCGGTGCTACGCATGGATACTTTCCCTTAATGAAAATGTACCCACAGGCGGTTTGGGCACAAATTCAGGTTGCCTGTGAACACTATGAAGACGCTTTTGGTCGCCCTCCAAGCGGCATTTGGCTCCCTGAGTGTGCCTACTATGACGGGTTAGAGCGGATGATTGCCGATGCCGGACTGCGCTACTTCCTCACCGATGGGCATGGTATTCTCTACGCCCGCCCCCGGCCGCGCTTCGGCACCTACGCTCCCATCTTCACAGAAACCGGCGTTGCCGTGTTTGGGCGCGATCATGAATCCTCACAGCAGGTCTGGTCCTCGGAAGTCGGCTATCCAGGAGCACCCGAATACCGCGAGTTCTACCGTGACCTAGGCTGGGATGCCGAGTATGAATACATCAAGCCCTACATCATGCCCAACGGGCAGCGCAAGAATACCGGCATCAAATATCACAAGATCACTGGGCGTGGACTGGGGTTAAGCGATAAACAGTACTACGATCCCTACTGGGCCCGCGAGAAAGCCGCCGAACATGCGGGCAACTTTATGTTCAACCGCGAACGTCAGATTGAGCACCTCTATGGCATCATGCAGCGGCCGCCGATTGTGGTGTCACCCTACGACGCAGAACTATTCGGGCACTGGTGGTACGAAGGACCGTGGTTTATCGACTATCTCTGCCGCAAAACCTGGTTTGACCAAACCACCTATGAGATGATCCACCTGGCAGATTACCTCAAGAAGCATCCCACTCAGCAGGTTTGCCGCCCGGCGCAGTCGAGCTGGGGCTTCCGGGGCTTTCACGAATATTGGCTGAATGAAACCAACGCCTGGATCTATCCCCACCTGCACAAAGCTGCCGAGCGGATGATCGAGCTTTCTACCCGCGAGCCGGAAGATGAGTTGGAGTGGCGGGCCCTCAACCAAGCGGCTCGTGAGCTGCTGCTGGCTCAATCGTCGGATTGGGCGTTTATTATGCGCACTGGAACCATGGTTCCCTATGCTGTTCGTCGCACCCGATCTCACTTAATGCGCTTCAACAAACTGCGCGATGATATCCTTCAGGGCAAGATCGACTCGGGCTGGCTGCAAAAAGTCGAAGCCATCGACAACATCTTTCCCAATATCAACTATCGGGTTTATCGTCCGCTGGGAGTTTAATTTAGCGGGATAATTCTGGAGGCGGAGCTGCGGCTTCACTAACGCTTTGGGCGATTCGGGCTTGCCCCTGAATCTTAAATAACCAAGATGCCACAGGCGTGGCCGTACGCTACACCATGAACGCTATCAACTAACTCGATAGTGTCAGCTCATTTAAGCCGACTATTGGACTACTGCCTGATTACTATGTGACTACCGGATGCTAGGAGGTGATCGATGGCTTACGCTAAACTTGGCAAAATTTGGGCGGCGCTGCTGCTACTGGGTCTCTCGACGATGGTCGTTGCCTGCGGTGGTCCCGCTAATCCGCCGGCCGGAGAAGTGGATCAGCAGGATGATGATCAGCCGGACGTCCAGCCAGATCAGGACGACGATGAGGATGGCGACAATAACTAGCGCTGAGGTCAAACCCTACTCGTCCATCGTTACCGGCAGGCGGGAGAAGACTCCATGCCCAAGCCCAACAACCCTTTTCCCGCTCGCCCTAATCCTCAAGCTGCTTTACCGTCACATCAATCGCTTCGACATCAACCGTGCCAGGTGGCGTCAGACGGTGGAAGTGTCCTTGCTCGACCTTCAAGGGTTCACTACAGCTCGGACACCGCAACTGCGTGCCGTTAATTCCTGCAGACTCGTAGCTACAAACCGGGCAGCGATCGACAACAAGATTGCGCTGCAGCCACCAGCGAAATCCCAGAAAAGCCAGAATGGGTGTGATTAAGATAACGCCTACCAAAATCACGACCGACTTGACGAGCCAACCCAGCCCGATCGAGCCTAGGAGCCACGCTATTGCCAGGAGAGTGAGCCAAAAGCCAAGTCCTGAGCCTTTCAAGCTTCTGACGCTTCTAAAGCTGTTTGGATTCACCGTATCCTCCTGTTCATGCCGATCGTTATCTGGGAATTCGCATCCGACTCATTTAGCGCTTCACGAGCTGGTCGAAGTCTGCCTGATTTGACCCAACTGCCAGCCCGACTACACGCCTACCCAGCTCTTTCTCTTAGGATAAAACACCCCGCAGTCGGATGGCGGTACCCAGAGGATGAGATAACCGTCCTGCTGTGTGTGATTGGCTCTCTTGCTCTGTCCTTCTTCTCCATGCTTCAGACGGATAGACCAACCCTACAGAATCGCTATTCTATAAAGAAAGCGGTTCTCCAGTGGTGAAGCGGCCGATGACGTCCTATTCTCTGCCCTCTGACTTTCTGCAACACCTAATTCTCGATCAAGTTATTGCGACGGTTCGCTACACCGATGCCGAGCGCGAGCAGTTTCGCCAGCAAGTCTTGAGCCAGATGAACTACCAGAACTGGCTACAGCAACAGGGCGTCACCGCCGAGGAGTTTGAAACCTGGATCACGCGAGAATTTGCGATTCGGCAGTTTCAGCAGCAGCGCTGGGGTAAACGGTTAGGATCTTATTTCTTAGAACGCAAGCGGCAGTTGGATCAGGTGATTTGTTCCTTGATCTATCTACGGGATCGCGATGCGGCACGCGAGCTATATTTCCGGATTGTCGAAGGTGAACAATCCTTTGCGGAGGTGGCGCGGCTCTACTCCCAAGGGGCAGAAGCGCAGGCCGGTGGCCGGCTAGGACCGATTGCGTTGGGCGAACTGCATCCGGCTCTACAGCGACGATTTTACGGTGGTCGTCCGGGTCAACTCTGGGAACCGATGCCAGTGGGAGAATGGACGGTTATTGCTCGGTTAGATCAGTGGCTGCCAGTGCAGTTGGATGACACTCTGCGGCAGACGCTGCTGAATGAGCTGCTCGATCAGTGGTTGCAGCATCAAATTAAGCAGCAGTTTCCCTCCTGAATTGGGCGAACCTCACGGCTGCACCGTCATTGCGGCACCTCCACCTCGCCGCTGCGGTTCTGCTGCGGCCACAAACGAACCGTCCAGATTGCGGACAATTCCCGTTGCCGCGCCGATCTCGGGAACTGGCTCGAGAACATGTCCGAGATCCAGCAGTCTTTGACCCGTAGCGCTCGTTTCAAAACCGCTATCCACCTGAGTCACCCCGCCATTGCGCTGAGAGATGCGTGGTGCAGCAATGGCCTGATCAAGAGGCAAGTTGAGATCAATCTGATTGACGATTAAGCCAATCACTGTGGTGATAATCGTTGAGCCACCCGGCGAGCCAAAGGCCAGCATTCGTCCATCGGGAGCGACGGCGATCGTGGGAGCCATGCTGCTGCGCGGTCGTTTGCCGGGTTCGGGCACATTGGGATGGGGTGGTGTCGGGTCGAAATCTGTCAGCTCGTTGTTTAGCAAAAAGCCATAGCCCGGAACGACTATTCCTGAGCCACCGATCGATTCGATCGTAAAGGTGTAGGAAACCAGATTGCCTGCTGCATCCGCCACCGTGAGATGGGTGGTTGAGGGACTTTCGTGATCTGAACCGCGACCAAGGGTAACGGCTGCCGTCATGCTGGGACTGGGGTCATTTTGGTAGGGTAATGGGTTTCCCGCCAGTGCCCGTACCTCTGCTCCCGCCAGCGGTGCCCGATCGCCGATTTCAGCGCGTCGCGTCTGGGCAAACTCCTGGCTCAGCAACCCCGGCAACGGCACATCCACAAACTCCGGGTCGCCCAGATAAGCGTTGCGATCGGCAAAGGCCAGCCGCTCAGCTTCAATCACAGAATGCCAGACTTTGACCGGATCCAGGCTGGAGAAATCAAACCCTGACAAGATATTCAGCACCTCGCTCACGGTAATGCCACCGCTGCTGGGTAGCCCCATGCCATATAGCGTATAGCCACGATACTCGCTGACCACCGGCGGCCGCACCCGCACCGCATAGCGATCGAGATCGTCGAGGGTTAAGCGACCCGGCACGACTGGAAACGGCGGACTGGCAACCGTCGGGGGCTGCTGCACCGTCTGCACGATCGCCTCGGCAATTTCTCCTCGGTAAAAGGCATTGACGCCCTGCGTAGCCAACAGCCGATAGCTGCGTGCCAAGTCTGGATTTTTGAACACCGCGCCAACCGAGGGAGGTCGCCCGTTGGGCAAGTACAGCGATTGGGTGGACGTGAAGGCAGAGAAGCGGTCTTGGTTCTGCTCGATCTGCCGCGCGAAGGTGGCATCGACGGTAAAGCCGGTTTCGGCTAAGGCAATCGCCGGGGCCAAGGCTTCGCCCAGGGTAAGGCTACCATAGCGATTTAGCGCCTCAGCCCACTCCAACGGTGTTCCGGGCACCCCCACGGCGACCCCACTGCTGATGCGATTTGGCGCAAAGGGCAGCAATGCTCCCGTCGGGCTGTCGGGATCCACAAATAGATTGGGAGTAGCGCTGACAGGAGCCTGTTCGCGACCGTCAATTGTGATCACCCGGTCGGAATCATGCAGATAAATGACCATGAAACCACCGCCGCCAATGCCACCGGAAAAGGGTTCGACCACTCCTAGGGCCGCTGCTGCCGCAACCGCCGCATCTACTGCATTGCCACCATTTCGCAGAATCTCAATACCGATTTGGGTGGCTTGCGTATCCACCGACGCTACCGCCCCACCTCGCCCAGAGGCAACGGCAAGCGGCCCCTGCGCCGGACTCCGCAGCCCTATGATCGCGCTCAAACCTAGCACCAATGCTACCGTGACCCATCGCCGTACCCAGTCCTCCCTGATGCACCTCATTCGTGTCTTTCCTCATGTCTTGCCTATGAGTTTATCTATTCCATCTTCGGGGAGGTTAAAGCAAAAGTGAGTGGACAGGTCCAGAAAACGTTTGCCAGAATACATCTTAAGGAAGGAGGTATGTATTACTTTGGGACAATGTCAAGTAGGTTTTACATTTCTTAAGTTTGTAACAGGATCAAGGAGGAGTACTGCCCCGATGGGGGTTTCTATTTCGAGGCTTTCATAAAGCAACCCCGATCTGCGTTCATCACCGAATTTCCTCAAGGAGCTAACGCCATGAATCACAATCCATCTTTTGAACTGCTGTCTTTTCTGGCCAGCCTCCGAAATGGCATCTGGCTTCTGGGGATTTCCTCCTGGATTTTTGGCATCACCGACCGCAGCATCGCCTCTCTGGCTGACGGCTATCTGTCGGCACTTGATATTGTGCAGCTTGTGACGGCCGCCTTCTTCTTCGTTAGCTGGCTATTTTTGAAGCCGACCTCGTTGAAACTGCTGTCTCGCGGCGTCGATCGGTCCTAGGGCGTTGTGGGGCATACCGCATCCCCAGGTGAATGGCGGGCGAAATCACAGGCAAAACTACATTCGCTCTAAAACCGCAATTCCCAGAAGCGAAAGCCCCTGTTTTAGTGTCCGTGCTGTGAGATCGGCAAGAACCAGACGAGAGGTGCGCTGCGGCTCTTCCGCTTGCAGGATCGGGCAGCGATCGTAGAACTGATTGAATTTCTGGCTCAGCTCAAACAGGTATTGACAAAGCCGATTGGGCAGCAGATCGGCGGCAACGGCACTGAGGACTTCATCAAACAGCAGCAGGTGCTTAGCCAAAGTGAGTTCCGTTTCTTCTTGAAGTTGAATCGGGACCTCTGCCCCGAGCTGCTGAAAGTCGATGCCCCCTTTGCGGCTAATGCCTTGGACCCGCACGTAGGCATAGAGCAGGTAGGGAGCCGTATTGCCCTGCAGCGACAGCATTTTATCGTAGCTGAAAATATAGTTGCTAGTGCGGTTCTGGCTAAGGTCGGCATATTTAACAGCACTGATGCCCACAACCTGCGCTACATGGGCGATAAACTCGTCGGTTTCCTGACGGCCTTCGTCTTGTAGTCGGGTTTCCAGATCAGCCCGGGCCCGAGCTACCGCCTCATCAAGCAGGTCGCGCAGCCGCACCGTATCGCCCGAGCGCGTCTTGAATTTCTTGCCGTCTTCACCCTGCACCACCCCAAACGGCACATGCACAAGTTCAACCCCATCGGGAATCCAGCCTGCTCGTCGTGCCACCTGCCAAACCTGAGCAAAGTGATTCGCCTGTCCCGCGTCGGTGACGTAAATAATCCGCTCGGCGTGGTCTTGCTGAATGCGGTAACGAACCGCTGCCAGATCAGTCGTGGCATAGTTGTAGCCCCCGTCAGATTTCTGGACGATCAGCGGCAGCGGCTCCCCGTCTTTGTTGGTGTAGCCCTCTAGAAACACACACTTCGCGCCCTGATCTTCCACGAGCAGTCCAGCCTTTTCGAGATCCTCTACCACTCCGGGCAGCAGCGGATTATAGAACGACTCGCCCCGCTCGGTAATGCGGATATCCAGCAAATCATAAATTTCCTGAAAGGCAATTCGCGACTGCTCGCAGAGCAGGTTCCAGGCCCGCAGGGTATCTTCGTTGCCTGATTGCAGCTCAACCACTTCCAGACGCGAGGCTTCTCGGAAGGCTTCGTCTTCGTCAAACCGCTGCTTGGCTTGCTTGTAGAACGTTGTGAGATCGCCCAGCGCTAGGGCATTTGCCGTTACCAGCGCTTCTGGATACGCCTCCCGCAGGTAGGTAATCAGCATCCCGAACTGCGTCCCCCAGTCCCCCACGTGGTTGAGCCGCAGTACATCATGTCCCAAAAATTCCAGCACCCGAGCAATGCTGTCGCCAATGATTGTCGAGCGCAAATGCCCCACATGCATCTCTTTGGCAATATTGGGGCTAGAAAAATCGACAATCACCCGCTGCGGCTGCTTCACCGGCGCGATGCCTAGCCGCTCATCGGTCTGTATTTGCTGAAGCTGAGCTGCCAGATACTCTGGTTTCAGCGTCAGGTTGATGAACCCCGGCCCGGCCACCGTCGGCGGTTCGCACAGGTCCGCCACATCGAGGTGCTGCACGACTGCCTCGGCCACGGCTCGCGGCGGTTGCCCCAAATGTTTCGCCAAAGACAGCGCCACATTCGACTGATAATCGCCGAATTTGGGATTGCTAGCAGGCACCAGCATTGGATCCGTTCCAGACCATTCGCGGCCAAAAGCGGCGACTAGAGCCTGGGCAAGTCGGTCGTGGAGGTGGGCGATCGTCGCGTTCATAAAGAGCTAATCTAGAAGAGCAGATATAGCCCAGACAGAAATGCACGAAGATGCGCTGCCTGAGCCACCCTCTAGCATAGCGGACCAACCAAGATTAGCGGCGAGGCCGACTCGATAGCCGCAGATACAGCCAAATGAGCAGCAGCACTGCCACGGCAATCCCCGTCAACGCCCACAGCGGGAAGCGCAGAATCGTCACAATCAGACTTACCGCCAAAATCACTAGGCTGACCAGTGCCGCCACCACCAGCAGCAATGAACCCACATTGAGCGCAAAATCGGGCGATGCCTTCTGTAAGGCTTGGGGACTATTGCGCCGCACCGACCAGTAGAAGAACTGTAGCCCAGAGTTGATCACCCGGTAGGTCATAGTCCGGCGGAGCCGTTCGCCTAGCCCCGAGGTGATGACCACATCGCGGAGAATCAGCCCCGTGCGAGCCAGAATATTCTTTAGGACAATACCGGGGATGTCTTCTAGTTTTTCGGCACCCACTGTGTACTTGTTCTGGAAATAGGTTTCGCGGTTGGTATCCTTGAGGAGATCCTGCGCCAATCTGCGAGAAACCAAACTCTGACTCGATGGATCAAAGGGTCCACGAAGCGACAGAGCGTGAGCAGGCTGAGCCGCTTGAGCCAATGTGGGTAATGTCACTGGCTGATCAGTCCACTTCAACTGCTCTGTGAATGAATCCTCAATGACGTTATCTAGATCAGTCGCTAAAATAGCCCGGTGTCCGGCTGTCACCAGCAAATTTTGTAGCGTCTCCAGTTTCGTTTTTCCCGACGGGGACGGCAGCCGCATCGAATGAACGTCTCCGCTTTCTCCTAGCTGCAGCAACCCATCCACAAGGATTTGCCGCTGATCAGGAGCGCTATCGGGTAGAGCGTCTGTCACCAGAGCTTCTAGATAGGCGGCGGTGCTGCCAGCAAAATGCTGGTCGATTAAGGGCTGCTGCCGTTTCAAGAATCGGGGAAAATTCTGCAGGGCTTCCGGCGTCAGCAGGGCTTCTACGATTCGGTTCAGCCCATCCAACCGTCCCCAGAGAATATCATTCGAGCGCCAGGATTTTTTGAAAAAGCCACCAAAGGCTCGGAGCTGATCGCCCGCCAGTTTTTCGTCAGATTTCTTGCTTGCCCCTAAACCCAACTTGGCGTCCTCTGGCCCAATCCGAAAGATTTCAATTAGGTCTTTCTCATGAATATCGGCTAGATATTCAAAGGCATATAGCTCTAGATCCACATTACGAAAGTTTTGGAATTGCCGCAGCAAATCGGTTTTTATACTGGCAGGGCAGGTATGAATTATCTGCTCCGTTGCCAATTCCACTTTGCGCAGAATGCTGAAGTAGATTCCTGTATCATTCTCGCTACCGTCAAACTCATATCTTGGATTCTGCCAAATCGACTCCAAACGATTGGGATTAAGGCGATCCGGATCCTCAAGCTGTCGGGCTTTGATCTTGAGCTGTTCAAAGGCGCTGGTAATCTGCTTGGCAGAAATCGGAGGTTGCAGCGTCTCAAAAAAAGTCGCTGGAATTGGCTCAAGCTGGTCGAGTTGCCGAGCAGACGGCAGAACAGCAGATAAATCGTTCACATCCAATAAATAGCGGTGCAGCCGCAGCAAATACTGGTAAATCTGCTCCCGCCGGGTGTTGCGATCTAAGGTGGGATTTGCAATCAAAGCACAAAATCTCTGATTCACAGCCTCTAACCGCAGCATTATCTCCAGTGCTGCCCGAATCACCTCCAACAGCTCGATGTGACGCGACACCTGATCGGCAAGCTGTGACAGTGCCGGATAGTCTGCCTCATACTTGGGCTTACTCATCTTCAGACAGAGCTGATCAAGCAGAAAGAAATGCTTGCGCAGCATATATTCCACATCGAGATTGCGAATTTGCTTGCCCAGCTTACGCAGCAAATCTGCCAGAGCCATTCGTTCCGCAGGCTCTGTGATGTACTGAGTCAGCAGTTGAGCGACCTCTTCTAGCATCTGCTGCTTGTTCTGATCCTCAGGATTGGCGTACTGATCGAGGTGCAAGATCAGCGGCAGTACCCGGTCGCGCAACCCCACTAGGCGACAGCGGAGATAGGTTTGTTCACGATGAGGAGGTATGTCGTTCGGCTGGTCAGGATCAGTCTGCTTGTCCAGATCATTAACCCGCTGATTAAACGCATCCAGCAAAAACTTATAGCGCCGCACCCGCTCATTGCGGTCTTGAATTTCTTTCAAATCATTGGCAATGCTCTCGTAACGAGGCATACCGCTCAGCGAATCCGTGGCCACTTTCAGCAGATTGGGCTTCTGCATCTCTCGAAATAGTGGACTGTCCAAAAAACGATCTGGACTAGGGTCAATGTAGAACAGCTTGCGCTCCACCGGACGAGATGCCGTGCGGTAGTAGATTTCGCGAATCGTGTAGCTAAAGGGACGATTATCCAACACGCCACCATCAACGAAATGTAGGCGATAGCCGTCTCTAGGCTCAATCATGGGCAATTCGCGGTTTTCAAGCTGCCCCCATTTAACGAGCTTCTTGTCAATCTCGTAGTCTAAATACTCCGATTTTTTCGGCACCCGATGCAGTTGAGCGTGAGATTCGAGATCCAGAGAATCCGATTTTTGGGGTGCTCGATACAGCGGCCGCCGCGGATCGGGATCCAAATGAACGGTCACCACTGGAAAAGCGACCGGAAAACAGGAGGTAATGCGGCACAGTTTAGCTAGAGCGGCCTGGTTGATTTTATCTGGCGCGAAGTCATGCTTCCGCCCTCGGCGATACTTCAGCAAAAACACCGTACGGTGATCTTTAACTTCAATCAAACGGCCGGTATTATCAAAGGCTTTGTAGACTTTTCCTAGTAAATCGGTACCTGTGACGAACAGATCCAGCTCAGTTACGGTTGAAGCCCATTCGTTGTCTGGAGCTGGTTTACTCTCGGCTTTGTTGAATGCATCAAATAGAGCATCTTGATAATATCCTTGACCATCTAAAATAGAATCAACAACGGAGTCAGCCGCCTTATGAGAAGTGTTGCTCGGTGGTTTGATAGGGTTAACTCTACGCAGCAATGCATTAATATCACCATCGCGTCGCCAGATATTGGCAAACTTCTCAAAATCGACTACATCAGTCTCACCACTGTTGGTCAGAGCATAACTCAGCAGAACACCATTAATGCCTCCAGCCGAAGTTCCCGAAATAATATCAACAACAATATCTGAGTCGGTTAGCGCTTTGATCAGCTTGTAAATGCCGCGACCGCGCACGGCCTCATAGAACTCTCGGCAAATGCCGTTCATATAAATCGCCAGCGATACCCCGCCAAAGACGACCAATCCCAAGCGGATTTCCTGACGAAACGACGGTTTTTGATGAAGCGGATTAGACACAGAAGCAACCATGATATTCTCTCTCAAACAGTAAGGGGGCGGGTTGAATTTCTTCCCCATCCTAGGCCGACACCTCAGGATTCCCTGTTACCCTCAATGATTCGTATTTATTTTTCGGAATCTATTGTGCATTGGGAATCATTCTGTGTTGCTGCCCAATTTCGTTACGTCTTGTGATGCAGATCACCCCGTTATGGGGCGGACATTGCCGGGAATGGTAAGACAAGCACAGCTCCGCTGTTCCTTCGCTGACCTTACCTCTGCTTCTGTTATGGTTTCTACCTCAAGCAATCCCAGACCGGCTCCTGCCGCGACATCAACCTCAGAGCTGACCCTAATCACAATTGCTAGAGAATTTCGCAATCAGCCGCAGCAGATCCGCTTGATCCAATGGTTGCAAAACTCGACGGGCGCTCAGAAGCAAGCCGAGTTTGCCTTGATGTGGCGCGATGGTGAGGATCGGGGTCCGATCGATTTTGTGAATGTGTTTCGCTCGTACCAAGGTCTGCCCCATCAGAACGCGGCGCTGCGATGGCTCCAGGATGCAACGCAGGAGAAAACCTGGGCGGGCTTTGTGAAATTGTGGGTCGAGTGGACTCACTCTCCAGGAGCCAAAGTACGCGAGATTCGCCTGCGCGTGCCCTTCTATCCGCAAACCGACAACAAATTTGAGCCGTCTCGCACCTGCAACACCTCTAGCTGTGCCATGGTGGCGCGATTTCTGGGGGCCAAGATTGCCAGCGACGACGCCTACTACCAGATTGTGCGCAAATACGGCGACACCACCGACCACACTGCCCAAACCAAAGCGCTAGCCGAACTCAAGATTAAATCCACCTGGCACACCAACCTCGGCTACGACGACCTCGACAAATCTCTGGAAGCCGGGCTACCGATTGTGATCGGCATTCTGCATCGCGGCAGCTTGGCATCCCCGACCGGTGGTCACATGATTGTCGTGATTGGCCGCACAGCTCACCACGACTACATCTGCCACGATCCCTACGGCAGTCTGCTCGATCCGGGTGGTGGCTACACGGGCAAAGTCAGCAATGGTAACGGCGTGATTTATTCTCGAACCATCTTGAATCGACGCTGGCTGCCAGAGGGACCCCGGTCGGGCTGGGGGCGATTATTTTATGGCAACTAGTACGGCAGCTGGTATGGCAACTAGCAGTATCGACTAGCCTGAAATTTAGGTGGCATCAGTGTTCATCATAAATGCTCGTTATTAATCCTCATGCTGAGATCGAGCCAGGTCGATCGCGTCACCGGAGCACTGCTCGAAATATAGTCCACTCCGGTTTCAGCCACTGCTCGAATGGTATCTAAGGTGATATTTCCCGAAGCTTCAATTTTGACATGTGCGTTGGTTTCTCGGATCATTCCAACCGCTTGTCGCATCATCTGTAGATCCATATTATCGAGCATAATAATATCGGCACCATGCTGCAACGCTTCACTAACCTGATCCAGCGTTTCGGTCTCGACTTCGATTGTCAGCGGATAGGGAATGCGGGAGCGGATTTGAGCAATGGCGCGAGCAATGCCGCCGGCCGCTGCGATGTGATTGTCTTTGATCATGACGCCATCATCCAACCCCATGCGGTGGTTCACTGCACCCCCCACTTGGGTAGCGTATTTTTCCAGCACTCGCAGACCAGGAGTGGTTTTGCGCGTATCCACAAGTTGGGTTGGCAGATGGGCAATCTGAGCCACGTATTTGCTTGTTAATGTGGCAATGCCGCTCAGCCGCATCGTCAGGTTGAGCGCCACCCGTTCACCGGTGAGCAGCGCATCGAGGGGGGCCTGAATCTGAGCAATCACCTGACCCCGGTCGCACCACTGCCCCTCGGGAACGGTAGCCGTGAAGACCGCCTGTGGATGCAGCAGCCGAAACACCCGTGCCGCCACCGGCAACCCCGCTATAATGCCCGCTTCCTTAACCAGCCACTGGGCACAACCGAGCGGTGCTTCTGCGCCAAATAGCCCTTGGGTGGTGCGGTCTCCACGACCAATATCTTCAACCAGCCACGCTTGCAGCGCTTGGTCGAGCAACAAAGAGGGCGGCAGCACAGCAGTCATGGCATTCATTGCGGCAATGTAAGGTGCAGGGTTGATCCTAGCAACAGGGCGGATCGGGCATCAACAGGATGGAAAACCTCAAGTGCCCCCACTCCCTACTCCTCTCCCTAGCGAGCAAGAGGCTTCAAGGCGGCGGAACCATTCTCTTAAACCATTCTCTTATTAGTTCACTTCAGTACAATTGTACAGAGAAGATTATCGTCGAGAAGGAGCCGTGGCCAGCAAGCTGCTAATTGTCGAAAGTCCAGGGAAGGTCAAAAAGCTCAGCCAGATCCTGGGACCGGACTGGTTGGTCAAAGCCAGCATGGGGCACATCCGAGAACTCGCGAATGACGGCGAAGATTCCCTCGGGTTTGATCTGGGAGAAAATTCGGTGCGCTGTCGGTTTGTGGCTCGTGGTTCGCGCGGCAAAGAAACGATCCAGACGCTGCGCTCGGCGGTGAAGCAGGTGAAAACCGTCGTGCTGGCGACAGACTATGACCGCGAAGGCGAAACGATTGCTTGGCATATTCAGCAGGCGCTCAATCTGAAGCAGCCGCAGCGGGTTGTTTACAGCGAGATTACACCTGCCGCCGTACAGCAAGCCATCGCCCAGCCGCGAGCCATTGACTTGAATTTGGTGCATTCAGGACTCTGCCGCACCGTGCTCGACAAACTCGTGGGCTACCGAGGCTCACCCTTGCTGTGGCAGCTGCACAATGGTGCCAAAAGCATGGGGCGAGTCCAGAGTGCTACGCTGCATATTCTCTGCGAACGGGAGCGGCAGATTCAAGCCTTTGTGCCGCAGGACTACTGGAGTGTGTTTGTCGACTATTGTCTAGACAACGGGACAGGTTTCCGCGCCTATTACCGAGGCAGTGCCGCCACCGATGCACCCGCCGAGCTGCCCACAGACACCAGCGATGATGCTGCCCAACCCAACGATGGTCAGACTCCGGAATCGACGCGGGTGACCTCGGAAGCCGAAGCCAACCGACTCGTGCAGCTCGCCCAGCAGCATCCCCATCGGGTTCTCAGCGTTGAAGGCAAGACCGTTAGCCGCACCCCGCCGCCACCCTTCGTCACTGCATCATTACAGCAGGCGGCCGGATCGCGGTTGCGCTTTAGCCCCGAGAAAACCATGCAGGTGGCGCAGTCGCTCTACGAAGCCGGACTGATTACCTACATGCGGACGGATAGTGTCGCCCTCAGTCCTGAATTTTGTGCCCAGGCGCGGCAGTGGCTAGAGGAGCACGATCCGGAAAACGTGCCGCAGCGAGTCACCCGGCATCGCCAGCGCCAAGGCTCCCAGGAAGCCCATGAAGCGATTCGCCCTACCGATGTCTACCGTCCCTCGCGGGAGCTACGGCAAGAGTTGCCTCAGGATCAGTTTGAGTTATATGTGCTGATCTGGAAGCGAGCCATGGCGTCCCAATGTCAGGCGGCGCGGCTGCGGCAGACCCAGATCCTCACCCAATCCGGTCCAGTGATTTGGCAAGCAAAAGGGCAAGTGATCCAGTTTCCCGGTTACAGCCGCTACTGGAATAACCTCAGCAGCGATACCGTCCTACCCACTGTCACCGTAGGACAATCGCTTACCTTGCAGCACGCCGCCCATGAGCAGAAGCAGACCCAGCCGCCGCCCCGCTACAGCGAACCGAAGCTGGTGCAGGTCATGGAGCGCAAAGGCATCGGACGACCCAGCACCTACGCCCCCACGATCCAAACCCTGAAGCAGCGGCTCTATGTCGAAGTTCAGAAAGGGCATCTGCAGCCCACGAATTTAGGACTTGAGGTAGACCGTTTTCTGCAGGCGGCCCTGCCAGAGCTGCTCGAAGCTGAATTCACTGCCCAGATGGAACAGGTGCTGGATCAAATTGCCGCTGGGCAACAGCAATGGGAAGCCTACCTCACCCGCTGGAATCGGGACTACTTTGCACCGGCCCTGCTGAAGGCACGGCAGGTGATTCCCCAGTACCTCACGACGGCTCCGGCACCCACCGCCGCTTCTATTCGCAGCGACAAGGAGCACTCCCTCTCCCGCACCCGCTGCCCCCAATGCCAAAACTATCTGGCGAAAATTCCCAGCGCCAAGGTGAAAAAGAAATACTTCCTCAAATGCGTGAACGGCTGCGATCAGGTGCTGTTTTGGTCTGACCGTGACCGCCGTTGGGAAGCCCCCCATAGCCAGGTGGCTCCTCCAGCAACACTCACAAGCTATCGCTGCCCAGTCTGCCAGCAGCCGCTAGAAATCTACACCTACGAAAAAGCAGGACAAACCAAACAACTCCTGCGCTGCTCGAATGCCAACGCTCGTCGCGACAAGGCACACCAGGATATTGTATTCTTTGCAACGGCTAGAGGCTGGTGGAATCCAAAACTAGGAGAGCTGCCGCCCGAGCCACCCTCTAGCTAGGGAGCGGGTCATCGCTGTCCGCTCGAACATCAGCAGAGGATGCACTTCCCGAGGTAGATGGCAGTTCAGGCTCGGGCAGGGGCACCGACTGGGACACAGGAGGCTGTAACGACAGGGCAAGCTGAGGGTCGTGCCCGGCTGATTCAAGCGGCGAGAGGGTTCGGCGTTCCTGGGCGTTCAGAGTGATAGCTTGGGTTTCAGTTGCTTTCAGCGCTAGCGGCAATTTGACCGCCGGAGCTGCTACTTTGGGTCTTACCTCCAACTGATTCCAGCGATCCACCAGATGCACAACTAACGCCGTGCCGATGTACAGCAATCCGCCTCCCAAGACAAAGTCGTAGGTGTAGGTTAAGAAGGTATCGAAGGTTTCCATCGTTTCACTCCTACCAGCGAGCTCCAATTCACGCCTTCTATGGCTACTGTATCGAACAGTGGCAGCAGAATGTAGCTTCGCGCACCAATTTCTCACAATCCTTACCACCGCAAAAAGCGCCCCCCGCAGGGGACGCTTTGCAATCTAACAATCTAGCAGTTCAGGGGAGTAGAACCAAGCTTAGCCCTGAATGGCAGGAGCGGTCAGCGCCACCGGAACCGCCTCACCCGCTGCCAAATCCAACGGGAAGTTGTGCGCATTCCGCTCATGCATCACTTCCATCCCCAGGTTCGCACGGTTCAGCACATCCGCCCACGTGTTCACCACTCGACCCTGGCTGTCCAACACACTCTGGTTGAAGTTGAACCCGTTCAGGTTGAACGCCATCGTGCTGATGCCCAGCGCCGTGAACCAGATGCCCACTACCGGCCACGCTCCCAAGAAGAAGTGCAGGCTGCGGCTGTTGTTGAAGCTGGCATATTGGAAGATCAACCGCCCAAAGTAGCCGTGCGCTGCCACGATGTTGTAGGTCTCCTCTTCTTGACCAAACTTGTAACCATAGTTCTGCGACTCGGTCTCGGTCGTCTCACGCACCAGCGACGACGTCACCAAGCTACCATGCATCGCCGAGAACAGCGAACCACCGAACACACCGGCCACACCCAGCATGTGGAACGGGTGCATCAGAATGTTGTGCTCCGCCTGGAACACGAACATGAAGTTGAAGGTGCCGCTGATGCCCAGAGGCATGCCATCCGAGAAGGACCCTTGTCCAATCGGGTAGATCAGGAATACCGCAGTCGCTGCAGCTACCGGAGCCGAGTAGGCCACGCAGATCCAAGGACGCATGCCCAAGCGGTAGCTCAACTCCCACTCCCGACCCATGTAGCAGAACACGCCAATCAGGAAGTGGAACACAATCAGCTGGTAGGGACCGCCGTTGTAGAGCCACTCATCGAGAGAAGCCGCTTCCCAGATGGGGTAGAAGTGCAGCCCGATGGCGTTGGAGGAGGGCACCACAGCCCCAGAGATGATGTTGTTGCCGTACATCAGCGAGCCAGCGACGGGTTCGCGGATGCCATCGATGTCCACGGGGGGAGCAGCAATGAAGGCAATAATGAAGCAAATCGTCGCAGTCAGCAGCGTCGGGATCATCAGCACGCCGAACCAGCCCACATAGAGGCGGTTGTCGGTGGAGGTGACCCACTCACAGAAGCGCTCCCACAGGTTAGCGCTCTCGCGCCGCTGTAGTGTCGTCGTCATAATGTCAGATGAGTGCTTTGTGTATGAAAGGTTGAAATGTATCAAGAGCGAGTTGCCTCAGCTCTTGTATGCAATGTTAAGGGAAATATTGAGCTTTGTAAAGCAGATGCAGGATTTTTTTCATCTTCTCAAGATTTCCTTAATCTTCTGATACATTTCAACCGGGTGGCCAAGTCATCTGCCGACCGCCTAGGAGATGCAAATGCAGGTGATACACGGTTTGCCCGCCTTCGGGTCCGGTGTTGATTACCACTCGGTAACCGTTTGCTAGCCCCAGTTGATCAGCCACTCGCTTCACAGTCAGTAATAAATGCCCCATCAGAGCATGATCCTGAGACTCAACATCAGACAATTTAGCAATCGGCTGCTTGGGAATAACCAGCACGTGCACGGGAGCCTGGGGATTAATGTCACGGAAGGCCAGACAGAGATTGTCTTCGTAGACGATATCGGCTGGAATCTCGCGACGAATGATTTTGCTGAAGAGGGTATCGGAGGTTTCGCTCATGATGTTCACTCGTCACATTTACAAAATTAAATCTCAGCGATCGGGGTTTGCTGCAATTCTAAAGGGAGAGAGGACCAACAGAGTCAATCCTTGCAGACCTCGGCTGAATCTCAAATCAGCAGAGTGGGATCGAACACCACTGCTCCGGGTTAGCGCTGTTCCGTCTATCTCAGATATCGATGAGTGCTTGAAGCTCTCCAGTGGTGATTAGCAGCTGGGAGCTTTTTTGTGTCCCGATCTCAGCCTCAGGCTCTATACGTTAGGGTAGGCTAAATCCCTCTACTGACCGTTCAAGTCTATATATGGTGATGCATTCCAAACATGTGGTTCTACCAAATTCCTCTAGTCGGTTCGCTCGGCTGTTGCTTCCCCTAATGGCAATCAGCACGTTGCTAACGAGTCCACCAGCGGCGCAAGCCCAAACTCGCACCTGTAGCAGCTATGGCGTAGTCCGCGACCGCAGCGATTATGAAGTCCCTCTGCTTCCCAGACGCTCGGTTAGTCGCTGTGCTCGTTCTTATCAAACGCTATACCAAACCTATCGGGTTCGTGCTGTGCCTCGCTCGATCGGAGGGCGCAGCGCGACTCCTTCGTCTGCGAATTGAGTCGGTCGGTGCAACCGCATGAATTCAGGGAAACCAATTGGGCACTCTGAATGCAGATGAATGCAATTCAATGCAGAAGTAGCACCGAACCCTAGAAGAACATGCTCGCGAGGATCTGGAGTGCATCGCTAGTTGGCATTGACGCTGTGAAAGTGGGCGTCGAGGTAGACATTGCTGGTGGATTACCCGGCATTGTGGTGGTTGGCTTGCCCGGTACTGAGGTGCAGGAAAGCCGAGAGCGCGTCAAAGCAGCCCTGAAAAACGCGGGTTACGCCGTGCCGATGCGCAAGATCGTGATCAACCTGACCCCGGCCGATCTGCGCAAAGAAGGACCTAGCTTTGATCTACCTGTGAGCATTGGCATTTTGGCTGCGTCGGAACAGGTGAGTTCAGCGCTGCTAGAAGACACGCTGTTCTTGGGGGAGGTGTCACTGGATGGCAGCTTGCGTCCGGTGGCGGGAGTATTGGCAATTGCCGCTGCGGCAGCAGAACTGGGTATCCGGCGATTGGTGGTGCCGGCAGATAATGCCCGGGAAGCGGCAGTTGTTCAAGGGGTTGCGGTGTATGGATTGCAATCGCTGCTGGAAGTGACCGATTTCCTCAATCAGCCTGAACGCTGGCAGCCCCTGCAAATGAATGGGCTAGATGAATTGGCGCGATTGCGCTCTCAGGGATTAGACCTGAAGGATGTTAAGGGGCAGTCCCATGCTCGACGGGCCCTCGAAATTGCGGCAGCAGGTGGACATAACCTGATTTTTGTCGGTCCGCCGGGCAGCGGCAAAACCATGCTGGCGCGACGGCTTCCCGGAATTTTGCCAGCCTTGAGCTTTGATGAAGCGCTGGAAGTGACGCAGATTCACTCAGTAGCTGGATTGCTAAAGCATCGGGGCAGCTTGGTGGGCGAGCGGCCGTTTCGCAGTCCGCACCATTCGGCATCGGGACCGTCTCTAGTCGGAGGTGGCAGTTTTCCGCGACCAGGAGAAATCTCGCTAGCCCATCGTGGTGTGCTGTTTCTAGATGAGCTAACCGAGTTTAAACGCGATGTCTTAGAGTTCCTGCGACAGCCGTTAGAAGACGGTCAGGTGACCATTTCCCGCACGCGGCAATCCGTGTCGTTTCCAGCTAAGTTCATGTTGGTAGCGAGCACAAATCCCTGTCCCTGTGGCTACTTTGGAGATACCATCCAGCCTTGCACCTGTTCGCCGCGTCAACGAGAACAGTACTGGGCCAAGCTTTCGGGACCGCTAATGGACCGGATTGACTTGCAGGTGGCGGTGAATCGGCTGAAGCCAGAAGAGATTACCCAGCAGGGAGCTGGAGAGCCATCGGCATTAGTGCGGCAGCGGGTGGAGGTAGCTCGCGATCGGGCCCGCCAGCGCTTCCAGAGTGATGCGCTACACTGCAACGCGGAAATGCAGACGCGCCAAATTCGCCGCTGGTGCCAGCTTGATGACACCACACGCAGTTTGCTGGAAGGCGCTATTCGCAAGCTCGGACTTTCTGCCCGAGCTACCGATCGTATCCTCAAGGTGGCCCGCACGATTGCCGATTTGGCGGGCGACGAGCAGGTGCAAACGCCTCATGTGGCCGAAGCAATTCAGTACCGCACGATTGACCGCATGCAGTGAGCGATAGTCCCTTTGCTGCGTGGGTCAATGAACTGACTCTCACTGCCGCTCCGGACGTTTACCTGTTTCTCAATGCTTAGTGCGCGGAGACAGGTTGGTTTTTCACCAACGTATTGCTAGCTGTTGGCTCAGCAGGAGTGTTGTGGGCAGTGTTGTTTAGCAACGTGGCAAGAGCCGATCAACTTCCAGAATCTTATCTTTCGGAACTTGCGTTCCTAGTTGCAAGCTACCTTCTCACTCCAAGATCAAGTCTCCAATTTAGGTTCAGAGTTGCGGGCTGATTCGTTGTGCCAAGCTCGGGCGTGTTGACGAATTTCGGCCAGCTCAGCGGTGGGCATCGTATCTAGGTTTTTCAGGATCACGCTCATCCGCCCTTGAGTTCTCAGCCGGCTGCGATGGCGATCGAGGAAATCCCAGTAAAAGAAATTAAACGGACAGGCATGGTCCCCGGTGCGGGCGTTGGGATTGTAGCGGCAGGATTTGCAGTAGTTGCTCATGCGATTGATGTAGTTGGCAGAGGCGGCGTAGGGCTTGGAGGCAAGCATGCCGCCGTCGGCAAACAGTCCCATGCCAATCACATTGGTTTGCATCACCCAGTCATAGGCATCGATAAACACCGCATGGAACCAGTGTTCCACCTCCTGGGGCGACAGACCGCTAATGAGGGCAAAATTGCTGAGCAGCATTAGCCGCTGGATGTGGTGGGCGTAGGCTAGGCTTTCTACCTGCTTCAGGGTTTGGTGCAGGCAATTCATCTCGGTTTGGTTGGCGTCCCAAAAGAACTTAGGCAATGGCCGGGTATGGTTAAAGGCATTGCGCTGAGGATAGTCGGCGTCTACGTAGGTGTAGAGTCCGTGCATGTATTCCCGCCAGCCGAGGATCTGTCGGATAAAGCCTTCAACGCTGTTCAACTCTAGATTTTGCTCGTAGTAGGCGCGTTCGGCCGCCCGCAGCACTTCCAGCGGATGTAGCAGCCCCAAGTTGAGGTAGGGCGATAGCAGCGCGTGCCACAGGGTCGGCTCGCCGGTAACCATCGCATCCTGATAGGGGCCAAAGGTAGGCAGCCGGTCGCGGATAAACCCCTCTAGGACTTGTAATGCATCGGCTCGGGTCACGCCCCAACGAAACGGCTCCACTTGACCATAGCTGGAGAAGTTGCCCGATTTCACATAGTCAATGACCTCGCGGGTGATGGCGTCGGGTTCAAACCACAGCGGCGGCGGCGGCTTGAGCTGACCTTTGGGGGGCTGGCGGTTCGCCTTATCAAAATTCCACTGCCCGCCTACAGGATGCTTGCCTTCCATGAGGATGCCAAATCGCTGGCGCCCTTCCCGGTAGAAGTACTCCATCAGTAGCGTCTTGCGTCCCTTGGCCCAGTTGGCAAAATCGGCGGCTGACCAGAGGAAGTGATTGTTGGGTAAAACTTTCAGCGAGCAGGGTAGCTCTAAGCTCGCTAGAAAAGCTGCGAAGGGGCGATCGTTCGGCTCCATCACCAGCAGTTGCGTGATGCCGCAGTCAGCAATCCACTCGCGTAAAGGATCCTCAAAGGTTTCTGCTGTGGCATAGGTCACATTCCAGCCTGCCTGCCGCAGTTCCTCAGCAAAGTGGCGCATGGCAGACCACACCAGCACCAGCTTCTGGCGATGATAAGGGCGCTCCTGGGCATAGTGGCTGGATTCAACCAGAATAACCGGCGTTTGGGCTTTCTCAGCTGCACGACTCTGTAATGCAGCCTGCTCCTGCCAAAGCTGGTCACCCAGAATCCAAATTCCCGTGGTCATGAACGTTCGTCTCGCGGCAACGGCTCTTTAGATTCTACAAGCGGGTCAAACAACCTTGCAGCAGTGCTTGCAGCGGCTCAGGGTGAGTTAGCCCAAGATAGTGCCCGGACCACCGCTGATCAGCACAACGGGGAGGCCTTGCCCCTGTTCAGCGAACCACAGCGTAGCACCGTTGAGCGTTAGGAGCCAGCCGGTTTCGTCGCCGGGCATCTGCTCACGCTTTGACAAAGCTCATGCGGCTGAGGAAGGTTTTGAGGCGGTCGCTTTTAGGGTAGGTCAGGACTTGCCGCGCCGGACCTTCTTCCTCAACTTGGCCCTGGTTCAAAAACAGCACTCGGTTAGCCACCTCGCGGGCAAACTGCATTTCATGGGTGACCACCACCATCGTCATGCCTTCTTCGGCAAGCTGCTGCATCACCGCCAGCACTTCCCCCACCAGTTCCGGGTCGAGGGCGCTCGTTGGTTCGTCGAACAGCATAATCTTGGGGCGCATACACAGCGAACGAGCAATGGCTACCCGCTGCTTTTGACCGCCCGAGAGTTGCTCCGGGTAGGCGTCGGCTTTTTCGCTGAGTCCCACTTTCTCAAGATAAAAGCGGGCGAGTCGCGTACTTTCCTTCGTGGATTCTCTCAGGACTTTGCGTGGAGCCAAGGTCAGGTTTTCCAGCACCGTCATATGGGGAAACAGATTGAACTGCTGAAACACCATACCCACCTCTGCCCGAAGTTGCCGTAGCTCCGATTGCGGCATTTTGGGATGAGACAAATCCATACCGTTGACGATCAGCCGCCCGCCGTTGATGGCTTCTAGGCGGTTGAAGCAGCGCAACAGCGTGCTCTTGCCACAGCCCGATGAGCCAATAATAGCTACCACTTCCCCCGCGTTAATCTGGCCACTGATGCCCTTGAGAACACGCAGCGTTCCAAAACTTTTTTCAACTTGGTCGAACAAAATAGCCGGGGTGTTTTCCATAGTTTTGGTCTCGAAAAAGCAGACGGTCGAACTGGCAAGCGCGTGGATAGGGTCTTAGGATTCCTAAAGTATTCCTTAAATATTCCTACTATCGCTGTTGCAGACAGATTCGATCTCAAGAACTTAACGCTCTGTTACGTCTTTGAGTGGGCAAGATTCTCGGGGTGCGGGAGTGAGCCTTGCACTTTGGTTCCTCCCCTTTCTAGTCTCTCCGCTTTTAATCTCCACTGTTCAGAACCGCTAGCTGGATTCAGTACCATGTCTGTATCAGCAAAACAGCGCCGTACATTACCATTTCTAAAGATTTCTTAGTTTTCTTTTGCGTGTTCTAGCGTCTCCTGGCTCGATGCGCTGCTCATGCTGGATTACAAGGATCACCCAATATGGCATAGCTCAGCAGCAAAATTTACAACACAAAAGCGAGAAGTTACGCCATTATGGCATCTAATAAACTCGATTCAATCTAGCTTGAGGCGCAGGATCTGCAACACTCAACGGGATGTCATCCCATCAACCGATGCACCTAGACCTAAAGTGCGCTAGTTGAAGAACAACGCATAGCTTGAATCAATTGGCTTTAATGGATTCGATTGAGTAGGAGATCTAAAACTACATGGCTCATTTGACTCGATCTCGATTTTTGCGGCAGTTTTTGCTGGGCTTTCTCAGTTTGGTGTGTGTTGTCACTTTTGCAGCCTGTGGAGGCACCACCCCAACCGCCGACTCGGGCAGTACAACGCTGAGGGTAGCGACGGAACCTGCCTTTCCGCCTTTTGAGTTTCAGGGTCCCGATGGCACGACCCAAGGCTTTAGCTACGACTTGATGAACGCGATTGCTGAAGCCGAAGGATTCACCGTTCAGTTTGAAAGCTTGCCCTTCGACGGCATCATTCCCGCTCTGCAGGCGGGCACGGTAGACGCTGCGATCAGCTCGATCACTATCACGCCCGAGCGGGCCCAGACCGTATCTTTCTCGCGACCTTATTTCAAGGCGGGCTTGGCAATTGCCGTACGGGAAGAGAACACCGACATCACATCCTTTGACAGTCTTCAGGGCAAACGCATCGCCGTGCAGATCGGGACAACTGGCGCTAACAAAGCCCAAGAAGTGCAGGGAGCACAGGTACGCACGTTTGATTCAGCTCCGCTGGCGCTGCAAGAGCTTTCGAACGGCAACGTAGACGCAGTGATCAACGATGCACCCGTTACGCTTTATGCCATCCAGAGCGGCAACATCTCAGGCGTCAAAGTTGTGGGGCAGCTTCTCACCGAAGAGTTTTACGGCATTGCCTTGCCCAAAGACTCGCCTAATCTAGAAAAAATTAATTCTGGTTTAGAAACGGTGCTTAATAACGGTCAATACGCTGAAATTTACCGGAAGTGGTTTGGTGGCGAACCGCCGACATTGCCTGAAAGCGCCCTGTAAGTCGATCGGGGTTAGATTCACCTTAGCAGGGGAAAGGCGTTGATGCGGCTGCCCCTGCTAATTATCTTTATGCAATCTCAGAGGTTGTTGTGGCTCAAGTACTCCAAGTCATTCTCGATGCTTTGCCCACCTTGATGCTAGGGGCAGTCGTGACTCTCCAGCTCACCATCATCACCACTATTCTGGGGATGATCCTGGGGTCGCTGATTGGTATTTTGCGACTATCGAACTCGCGCATCATCCGTACCTTGACCATTGCCTACATTGACTTTTTTCGCGGTTCACCGCTGTTGGTGCAAATTTTTATGATCTACTTCGGTTTGCCTGCCTTGGCTCGAGGGCTAGGGCTGGGGCTGAACTTGAATCAGTGGACGGCGGCGGTGGCAGCACTAACGCTTAATGTGGCGGCCTACATCGCCGAAATTGTGCGGGGCGCAATTCAGTCGATTGAACTCGGGCAGCGGGAAGCTTCAGAATCTCTGGGGCTAGGGCCGGTGGAAACGATGCGCTACATCATTTTTCCGCAGGCATTTCGCCGCATGATCCCGCCCCTAGGAAACCTATTTATTAGCCAGCTCAAAGATACCAGCTTGGTCGCGGTGATCGGCTTCGAGGAACTGTTCCGCCGTGGGCAGCTGATTGTAGCTCAGAATTACAGAGCCTTTGAGATTTACTTTGCAGTGGCATTGGTGTATTTGGTGCTGAATTTGCTATCGGCCCGCGCCTTTGACTGGCTAGAGCGAGCCATGAATCCGCTGGAGCGAGCCAAACGGCGTGCAGTCGTGCAGCCGGCCGGCGTGCTGTTAGATCCGGGCGATCGCTAGCCAAGCTAAATGCAGGCAGCAAGTTCGTCAAGATTTGTTTCGGATCTGGTGTTCCGGATCGTGCCGCTGGGGTTTTCGTTGAACAATTATTGAACATTTGTGTTGAATATTTGCAGTTAAACACTTGAAGTTGAATACTCGCGTAGTGCTGCTGCATACTGCTTTGATCACGTACTGCTTTGATCAATCGGCTGAAGGGTGTGGGCTATGCTGTCTCTTTCCCGTTCTCGCTTGCGCTTTCTCATTTCTAGCCTCTTGAGTTTTGTCTGCGTGCTGCTAGTGGCCGCATGCAGTACTGATGCTCCCACTTCCGAGGCAGTATCGCCAGCAGCTGATCCGGCGGCGGTTCCTGTGTTGCGGGTGGCGGTCAATCCAGCCTTTCCGCCCTTCGAGTTCAAAGCGGCCGACGGTAGCTTGCAGGGATTCGATATTGACTTAATCAACGCAATCGGCGGCACTGCCGGGTTTTTAATCGACTTTGACGAGCTATCGTTTGATGATTTGATTCGCAATCTGTACGGTGGTCAGGTTGATGTCGCCATTAGCGCCATTACGATTAACCGCGACCGCTCCGAACGCGTTGCCTTTTCGCGCCCCTATTTTAAATCTGGACTGGCGATTGCCATTCGTGAGGCTGATACCGATATCACCGCCTTCGATAGCCTGAACGGCAAACGGGTAGGGGTTGAACGGGGCACCACCAGCGAACTCAAAGCTCAAACCCTGGTGAATGCCGATGTGAAACGTTTTGCTTCGGCACCGCAGGCGCTGCAAGATCTAGCAGCTGGACGGCTGGATGCTGTCATTAACGATGCGCCCGTTACCCTCTATGCGATTCAGAGCGGCAGTGTCAGCGGACTGAAACTGCTCGATCCGCTCCTTAGCGAAGAGTTCTACGGCATTGCCGTTCCCAAGGATTCGCCGTACTTAGAACCCATCAACGCTGCTCTCACTACGCTGATCGACAACGGCACCTATGCTCAGATCTACCAGAGGTGGTTTGCCGCGGAGCCGCCACCGCTGCCGGATACTGCTCCTCTGTGACTCCTCTAGGACTAAAATTGACCTTTGACCTACAAATTGACCCACATTGACCGAGTGCTGTTTCGTCTGGTCATGCTCACTGCGGGTCTGCAGTCCCCATCTCCCGTAAAATAGGGGAGATTCTTTTTGTTATCCTGGCATTTTTTCCTGGCCCATGACCCATTCCACTGACATTGGCACCTTAGCCCGCCTGATGGCAGCCGACTTCAGCAACCAGGCCCAAGCCTTTGAAAATCCTCCCTTCTTCGCCCACATTCGGGTTTGTATGCGGCCGCTACCCTGCGAACTTTTGTCGGGAGTCAGCCTGTTTGTGGAGCAAGCCTACGACTACATGCTGAATGACCCCTATCGCGTTCGGGCGCTGAAACTGACTGCCCAAAACAACCGCATCGAAATCGAGAATTATTTGGTAAAGGACGAAACGGCATTTTATGGGGCCTCCCGCGACCTGCAGCGGCTGCAGACGCTGACCCCCGACCATTTTGAGAAGTTGCCTGGCTGCAACATGATTGTGGAATGGACTGGAAGCAGCTTCAAGGGGTATGTGGAACCGGGAAAGGGCTGCTTTGTGATGCGTAAGGGCAAACAGACCTACCTCGACAGTGAATTTGAGATCGATGAGCATAAGTTCATCAGCTTGGATCGAGGCATGGACCCCGAAACAGATGAGCAGGTGTGGGGTTCGGTAGCAGGACCTTTCTACTTTGTACGACGCACCAGCTTTGCCAATGAGGTCAATGCGTAGTAAGGTGTACGAGGGTAACTGGAGCTACATCGCTCGGTCTGCTTTTTCAGTAGGGTAAGGTTAATCCCGACAATGTGCTTTTACTTATCTTGGCTGATGCAGACTCAAGCCGAGCTAGGTGTACCTTATTTCTGTTCCCGTATTTTTGTTCCCGTCGTTGGCAGAGGTGCCCCTGCCTAATTGGCTGGCTAGAGAGTCCATCGTTGTGGCGAACTGACCTCAGTACGAGCTGCAACGGTTGACGGCATTTGGAGTCCTTAGAGTGTTTGCCCCTCGCTCAACCTCAGAGGAGAATCATGCTTGCCAGTATGGATTCCTGGTCAGATTATGACCAGCGACGGCTGACCAACAGTCAATCGACCGCTACCGAAGAGCAGTGTCTCTACGACCACCTGTTGCATCAGGTGAAGACGGAACCGCCAGAAGCGCTGATTCACCGTTTTCGAGCACTGTTTATCGACGGTATGGGGTATGACGACCCGCAGGTTTGGCAGGCCATTCGGCAGATTGTTGCTTCGCCTTACATCGAGAAAGACTTTAAATTCATCCTCAATCGCAGCTCCTATATTCTGATCAACCATTGGCTGATGCAGCCGCGCCTTCATAGTGCTATTCCTGAACTGATAGCGCTTTACGAAGCTACGCCAGCCGGTCAAGGGCGCTCGGTGACGACGCAGCGCTTGCGGGCCTTGGTACAAATGTTTCGCGACACCGAGCAATACCGTGCTCTACAGCGCCTAGCCCATGTGGTTAGCCAAACCCCCGATTGGAGTAGCAGCAGCAATAAGCCCCTAGGGACGTTGGTACGCCGCTATCCCTACCTATACGATTACAGCTTGCTCACCGCCGATAGTACCAGCGAGCAGCGTCGCCGCATTCGCCATATTCGGCGGCAGGCACAGCAGCAGTTCGAGCGCGACTTGGCCCGCTATGCCACCTTCAAGCTGCTCGAGGGCGGCTCCCTTGCCGACTTGGCACCCCCTCAGCAGCGATCGACGAAAAACCCAACGCTACTCAGCGACCGCCAGCTCGACAAGGCGCTCCGGCAATTTGGCGGCAAAATTGATGGCGGCAATTCCTATCGCGATCTGGCACAGTGCTTTCTCACCTACAGTCGCCAGACCCGCTGCTTCTCTGCATTTAAGCACGATCTCTACGAATATTTGGTCTGCGCCATCGACTCCCGCTACGGCAAACAGCAATTCAACCAGCGGCTATATACTGCACTGCGAGACATTTTGCCAGAACACGATTCCCATCCGCTGAGTGATGTGCTGCTGATTGGCACCTGTCGCCGCTTGCTCAATCTGTTAGTTGTAGAAAGTCTGCATCATCCCAATCACGCCACCTTTGTTGATCTAACGGGCAACCTTGGCATCACCACTACCATTGGGCTGCTGCTGAAAATTGTGCTGATCTGTCGCAAGGTCAAGCCTTATCTGGAACGCCAGTTTGCTATTCTCTTCAGGCACTATGAAACCTGCACCCGCGATGGCGTCACCTGGCTGATCGACTCTCTAGAAAGCCTGAATGTCGCCTTCAGCATTCATTTTGGGAGTCTCAGTCTTTAATAACCTGAATGGCTTCCCGAACTACTCCTCACCCAAGCGGGAGCGGCGACGTTGATCGGCCGTGCGCAAGCCGTCGATGTAGGCTCCTGGATCCTGGGCCACCCAGCCCAAGCTGGAGTTGGAACGCACCTCAAACCGCAAAAAGGAAGCGGCGCGATCGCCTAGGGGACCCACTGCACCGATGCGAGTTCCCGGCTGCACTGCTTGCCCCACCTGCACGGTAATTTCTCCGAGCTGGCCATAGCGAGTTTGCAGCCCTTGAGCATGGTTGATCACGACTTCCTGCTCTGTGACCGCCGCCACAATGCCTGCTCCTACCGCTAAAACTGGGGTTCCTGCCTCTGCCTGCAAGTTAACGCCGTTATTGAACACGACTCTGCCAGTGCTGCGGTTGAGCTGCCAGCCATAGCCAGTCAGCATGGAAGCGGGAGCAGGCAAAGGGTAGCGGTTAATCGGATTGCGAGCTGAAGCCGGAGCGGTAGCCGTGGGGGCCGGCACGGGTGACCAATTGACGCCCGGCACAAACACGACGCTGGCAGCCTCTTGACAGCCATTCACCTCAAATAGCACATCAGCTCGCACGTTGTACTGTTTAGCAATCTCGCGCCAAGAGCTGCCCGCTGGCACCTCGACCCGAATGCCGTTGTACGGGGGAATCACAATCTCGGTACCAACCGCGGCGATGCCATTCCGCAATTCAGGGTTAAAGCCCATGAGTGTCGCGGGAATGAGATTGTACTGTTGAGCAATACTATCTAGCGTTTCTCCAGCCGCAATGCGGTGGCGGGTCAGGCGCGATAGGGCCGGTTCTGGGCAGAGGGCGGGCGCTGAGGTCGGTGTCGTCATTTCTGACTGCGCCACTGCGACCTGACTTAGCTCTCCGCCCAGCAGAGTACAACTTGCCAAAGACAGTAGCCCTGCCCCCAGCCTCAACCGGAATTGTACCGTCATAGGGTTATCCTTCTTTTGCAACGCTTAGCCCACTCGCTGTACTCTTTGGCATCCTGGCACCTTCTTAAATTTCTTAATCCCCTGTTGCTGAAAGAGTTAGCTACAGTGGGGACATCAGGAGTCAGCACAGCTCAGGTTACTGAAGATCCAGGATAGCCCAGCCGCAGGTGTAGCAACTTTTGGGACGTTCACTCGTTTGGCACTTGTTTGGCACTCCAAGGCAAAGCGGATTGTTCACAATGGGAATTCGAGATTAGAATGCTAGCGTCTTGCTGGTTTCAACGACTGGTTTTGGCTGAGTTGCCTCACCGCACTAAGACCACTTGATCATAAACGTATGGGTATATCACGCAAACAATTGGGATTCTATGCAGTGCTCTTGGCAATTGGCGGGGGAGCAGGGTGGGTCTTCAACTACATCACGAGCAATCACCCCACCACTGGTGCTAATCCCGATACCGCTAGTCCTGTTGTTTTGCCGGCTGCCGAGCCGGTGGTCCGACGTTTAGAACCAGGCAGTGCAAACTTCATTGCCGCTGCGGTAGACAAGGTGGGTCCCGCGGTCGTGCGAATTGATGCCTCGCGCACAGTTAGTAGCTCCTCCGACCCGTTTGCAAATCCGCTGCGCCGCTTCTTCGAGGACGACTCGCAGATGCCGCTGCCGGATCGCATTGAGCAGGGTACAGGATCCGGCTTTATCGTCAGCGCGGATGGGCATGTAGTAACCAATGCCCATGTAGTGGAAGGAGCCAATGTGGTGAAGGTAACCCTGAGAGACGGGCGCAGCTTTGAGGGGCGAGTCGTGGGAATTGATCGCGTCACCGATGTAGCTGCCATCAAGATTGAGGCTGACGGGCTGCCAACGGTGACCTTGGGTAGCTCCAAAGCATTGGTACCGGGGCAATGGGCAATTGCGATTGGCAATCCCTTGGGCCTAGACAATACGGTGACGGCGGGCATCATCAGCGCCATCGACCGCTCCAGTTCCCAGGTTGGCATCCCAGACCGGCGAGTGCAGTTTATCCAGACTGATGCAGCAATTAATCCGGGTAACTCTGGCGGACCGCTGCTGAACGATCGGGGGGAGGTGATTGGCATCAACACTGCCATTCGGGCTGATGCCCAGGGATTGGGCTTTGCCATTCCCATTGAAACGGGCTGGCGCATCGCCCAACAGTTGTTTGAGAGCGGGCGGGTCGAGCACCCCTATCTGGGCATTCAAATGGTCGATCTAACGCCGGAACTGCGGCAGCGCATCAATGGCTCTCCAGAACTGGGCATTACCGTGAATGCAGAACGCGGGGTGCTGGTGATTCAAGTGATGCCAGAGGCACCCGCTGCCACCGCCGGAATTCAACCGGGAGATATTATTCTCAAAATCAACGATATCGCTGTCGAAACAGCCGCCGCTGTGCAGCAGCAGATCGAAACCGTCAAGGTGGGGGATATTGTGACGGTTGAGGTGCAGCGCAACAACCAAACCCGAACAGTGCAGGTACGGCCGATTGCTTTCCCGGCTGACCGGGCTGGATGACTGGGGCCCTGTTTTGGGTTGCCTGCTTCTTGATCGGGTCCGCCACCAAGGCGAGATCAGAATAGCTCAGGCATCGGGAAAAAGGGAGTCGCTCTCACCTGCATCCAGCCCAAGGGAACTAGCGCCCTTAATGCTGGCTTCTAGCTCCATGCGCTGCTCCATCCGTCGCAAAAAGTATCCGGTCATCATGGCAGAGGCCAGCAGCCCCGCCAAATTTTCTCGATCGGTGGTGATTTGCACGTTAAACGTTTCCGCTGGCAGGACGCCGACTAGCCCCTGCACATTCTGGGAAATAATTTGCTTGATCTCGGGACTCACCGAGCGGGCAACGCGTGCCAACACTTCGGGAGACTGATGCTGAAGATACTTCAACAGTTGATTTGCCTGACCCTCTTCAGTGTCACCACTGAAAAAATCAAAGTTGTCAGGGTTAAATACCATAGTTGCCCTACATCGATAAGGTTTGCTTCGATCATGTTATCTATTGTGACATTTCTACCTACTGCTGTGATGGGTTAACCTGAGGGAACGAGTTTGGTTCAGCTCTCAGAATCTGCAAGCTCAGACGGCAGCGGCTGCACAGGCTCCTGTTTCCCTTGTTTCAAAGTGTTGAGATCAGGGAGCTGAGGCAGTTGATCCACCTGAAAGTACTGATAAAACTTTTCGGTGACCTGTAGCCAGTAGGAGCGACCGTCCGACTGTCGCCGCTTGCGTACAAACCCCAGGCTCACCAATTCCTGCACATGCTGGTAAGCTCCTGAGCCGCGCAGCTCCACTAAATCTGTCTGGCTAATCGACCCCTTGAGGGCAATAACCGCTAAGGTGCGCAGTGCTCCAACCCCCAAATCCACCGGAATCAGGGTCTGTACCAGATCATGAAACGACTCCCGTAGCTGCAAACAGTAACCTTCGGGGGTTTCCACGACCTCTAGAGCACTGTCGCGGTGAGCATAATCGCTCATTAGATCGAGCAGCCCCTCTTCGGCTTCATCGCGTTCACAGCCAGCATACTCGGCAATTTTGGCAATGGTTAGAGGCTGCGCCTTGAGGTAGAGGATAGCTTCTATCCGGCTAGACAGCTGGGACATGGAACGGGAGGCGAGTGCGTTGGGCATAGTCAATCACACCTAAAACAACTCGACTGGAAACGGGTAGTCCTCCTGGAAGCATCTTGCCAATCAGGACTGATCGCACCCAGAGACACAGAGTTTGCCTGGCTGGGGACTATCCGGCAACGAAATGACTGAGAGTATAGCGGACTTTTGCCGATTTGCTCCAGGGTGATCTGGGTTACAGGTGGCGAATGAGAGTTGAACAGCTCGGCAAACGGCGGGTTCACTGGTTTTCCCTAGCATTTCACCTCCTCTTTGCCGATTTTCCAGCAATTCTCAAGCGGTTCTCATCTGATTCTCAGGTGGAATTGAAATCCTTAGTCAAAGACAAATTGCCTGCCCTAGCAGGGAGTCTGATGACCATTGGGCTGGTTCTTGCCCGAGCAAGGAGTTGCCGTCGGCTGCTCAGAGCTTGGTCTGATACGGGTTTAGCGCAATCTAGGGAATGTGCAAGCTCGCTGAGAACCGCTCAGAAAAGTTGTTCCCTTTCTGGTAATTCTCGCTATAATTGCTTTCAACAAATTCTGAAATTACTTTATAAAAGTTAACTTTAATTTTTACATTATTTAACTTAACTAGGAGTCCTCACAGTGGCGGCTGAACCCTCCAACCACGCACAGTTAATTAACTTTCTTCGGGATGAGCTGTCGGTGCCTCCTCCGGCAATCGCCTTTGCGCTGCGTCACTACGATCCCAGCTCCAATCTGCTGCCTATGATTCTCTGGCAGTATGGTTTGATCACGCTGGAGCAACTCGATCAAATCTTTGACTGGATGGAATCGGCTTAGGAGCTGTGCCAAGTTGCCCCTCTTGCCAAGGCGGGAGATCCGAATGGTCAGCAGGGCGGGAATTGCCCAGAATCGATTCCGAAATCTGAGTCTGCCTGTTCAGTCAGCCCTCTAAAATTAAACATATAAGTAGTTCAACTGAATAACGGCAAGTCAGGGCTAGTGTGATGCCTTTTGTTCTGCCTGCCTATAGCCATGCAGAAGCGAACTACGCTCTTAGAATTCCCTATCTTGAACGGAATGAGGTTGACCTACTTCGCTTTTAGAATTCGAAGGTAGCGATTTGTGCAATGTCGCCCGTTCTGAATTCAAGAGGCGCAAAACGGTCTTCTGAGCTGCGATTGCACTATTGCAGGTCGGTGAGATGGTTTTGCTGACTAAAAAAGACCTTAAGAAAAGGAATGCTGAACCATGGCGATTAAAGACCAACCTCCTCAGCCCTCCCGTGCCCGCCAAATTGGTAATATCTTGCTGCTGGTTTCCTCGGTGTTTCTAGTAGTGAACCTCCTGTTTCCTAACCTGTTTGCGCCGCCAATTCCACGGGTGCCTTACAGTTTGTTCATCCATCAGGTGCAAGATCAAGAGGTGGCACGGGTTTCTGTGGGGCAGAATGAAATTCGCTATCAGTTGAAGGGGGAAGGGGATCAACCTGGACAAATACTAGCAACTACGCCCATTTTTGATCTAGAGCTGCCCAAGCGACTCGAAGAGAATGGTGTTGAGTTTGCAGCGACGCCACCGTCTCGCAGTGGCTGGTTTGGCAGTGTCCTGAGTTGGGTAATTCCTCCTCTCATTTTCGTCGCCATTTGGCAGTTTTTCTTGAATCGGGGGGGTGGCGCACCCGGTGCCCTTTCAATTGGTCGCAGCCGTGCCAAGGTGTATGTGGAGAGTGAGGCGGGGAAAGTCACCTTTGCGGATGTGGCAGGGGTGGAAGAAGCTAAGACTGAGCTGGTTGAAATTGTTGAATTTTTGAAGAATCCGCAGCGGTTCACCCAGATTGGGGCCCGCATTCCCAAGGGTGTGCTGCTGGTCGGACCGCCAGGCACCGGCAAAACGCTGCTAGCCCGAGCCGTGGCTGGAGAAGCCGGTGTGCCGTTCTTTAGCATTTCTGGCTCAGAATTTGTGGAACTCTTCGTGGGGGTTGGCTCTTCTCGAGTGCGCGACCTGTTTGAACAAGCCAAGAAGCAAGCTCCCTGCATTATTTTCATCGACGAGCTGGATGCAATTGGTAAATCCCGTACCAGTAGCGGCTTCTATGGGGGCAACGACGAGCGTGAGCAAACCCTGAACCAGCTGCTGACTGAAATGGACGGCTTCTCGGCCGGCGACCAGACGGTGATCGTGCTGGCTGCTACCAACCGCCCGGAAAGCCTCGATCCGGCTCTGCTGCGTCCCGGCCGCTTTGACCGGCAGGTATTGGTCGATCGCCCGGATTTGTCTGGACGACTTGCAATTCTAGAAGTTCACGCCAAGGAAGTGAAACTCGGGCCTGATGTTGATCTCAAAGCCATTGCTGCCCGCACGCCTGGATTCGCCGGTGCTGATCTGGCAAATCTAGTGAATGAAGCTGCGCTGCTGGCAGCCCGCAACAACCGCACTACCGTTGCTCAACAAGATTTCGCAGAAGCTATCGAGCGAGTTGTGGCTGGGCTAGAGAAAAAGAGCCGCGTGCTTAATGAAAAAGAGAAGAAAATTGTGGCCTACCACGAAGTCGGCCATGCCTTGGTGGGAGCGGTGATGCCCGGAACCAGCAAAGTTGAGAAAATCTCGATTGTGCCGCGCGGCATGGCTGCTCTAGGCTACACCCTGCAACTTCCCACCGAAGACCGCTTCTTGCTGAGCGAAGTGGAACTGCAAGGACAAATCGCCACCCTGCTAGGCGGTCGCTCGGCGGAAGAGATTGTCTTTGGCAGCATCACTACCGGCGCCGCCAATGACCTGCAACGCGCTACCGATTTAGCCGAGCGGATGGTGACCACCTACGGCATGAGCAAAGTGCTAGGACCACTTGCCTATCAACAGGGGCAGCAAAACATGTTCCTGGGCGGCGAGGCTCCGAATCCGCGTCGCTTGGTGAGTCCACAAACGGCTGAGGCGATTGATCAGGAAGTGAAAGAGATTGTGGAACGTGCCCATCAGCAAGCCCTTGATATCCTGAATCGCAACCGTGATTTGCTAGAAACGATGGCCACTCAGCTCCTAGAGCGAGAAGTGATCGAAGGCGAGGAACTGTATCACTTGCTGGGACAGGTACAACCCCTCGAACCGGCTGCCGAGAGGGTTGAAGCGGTGGTGTAGCCTCAACCTACTACTGGTTAGGGTCGGGCCAATTGACTAACAGAGCCTAGCCGCGACTAGATCTGACAACCTGATCCATACGAGATACCTAGAAAATACAAAAAGGGTGGCCTCAAGTCACCCTTTCTCGCTTTATTGCCTTTATCGCTTGATCACACAGTTATGGAATTATGGAATGCAAGTTATGGAATACACTGCACAAGCACAATAGCTGGTATCCTCAATCCACAGCAGCTTTGCCTCTAGCTTTACAGCAATCCATTGGACCTATAATTCATGTAATTATTCCATTCAATGCAATAAAATAGTTGATTAGATTATTATCATTGTTTCTTTGTTTATTAATATATTTTTCTTGTTATATTTAACATTTATCATATTACTTCCTGTCTCAGCTTCTGCGCACACTTCATATACTTCCAATCATTGTTACTGATCACTGTCCTATGGTTCGTGTTCGTGCTCCAGAACTGCCTGCGGCTTTTACCTGGCTCAATACCGATCACCCATTATCTCTGAAAGCCCTGCGAGGGCGCGTCGTGCTGCTTGATTTCTGGACCTATGGTTGCATCAACTGCCTGCACATCTTGCCAGACCTGAAAGCACTGGAGCAGAAATATCGCGACCGCCTGACGCTGATTGGGGTTCACTCCGCCAAATTCGACCATGAGCAAAACGCGGACAGCATCCGCCACGCTATCCAACGCTACGAGATTACACATCCAGTACTTGTGGATTGCAACTTCGAGGTGTGGCAGCAGTACACTATTCGCGCCTGGCCTACGGTGGTCGTGATCGACCCTCAAGGCTATGTAGTGGCGACCCTCATGGGAGAGGGGCAAGTCCAGGGTTTAGAGGAATGGATCACCAGACTCATTGGCGACCAGCCAAGCATGACGCCGCCGGTTGCCCTGCCAGAGCCGCTGCTCACCCCGCTAGCGTTTCCTGGCAAGGTGCTGGCTGATGCCGCCTCGAATCGGTTGGTAATTGCTGACTCTGGCCATCATCGGTTGGTGATTACCTCACTAACCGGCAACAATCCGCAGATCATCGGTACCGGTACGGCTGGATTTAAGGATGGCTCCTTTACTGAGGCCGAGTTTGCCGCTCCTCAGGGCATAGCCCTCGATGCTGCAAACCAACTCCTCTATGTCGCTGATACCCATAACCACGCGATTCGCTGCCTTGATTTGCAGCAGCAAACCGTTACAACGATCGCCGGCACCGGGCAGCAGAGCCGCCAGATCCAACTCCACAGCGGTCTCGCTCTCGCTACCGCCCTCAACTCACCGTGGGACATCGCGCTAGTCGGACCGCAGATCCTGATTGCGATGGCAGGGGCGCATCAAATCTGGCGGCTAGATTTGCAAACGGGCAGCGTGGGTACCTATGCTGGAACGGGAGCCGAGGCCTGCGTCGATGGTGAGGTCCATCAGGCGATCTTTGCTCAGCCCAGCGGCATCACATGGGTTGATCAAGAGGCGATTGTTGCCGACAGCGAAAGTAGCTCCATCCGCGCCATGACACTGGGCAGTCCTGCAATTGTGCGCACCCTCTGCGGTGGCGGCGACCTGTTTAGCTTCGGCGATCAGGACGGTCAAGGCAAGGCTGTGCGGCTGCAACACTGCTTAGGAGTTGCCACTGACGGCCATCGGCAGGTCTGGATCGCAGACACCTATAACCACAAGATTAAACGACTCGATCTAGACACCCAGATCTGCATAACCATCTTGGGGGATGGTCGAGCTGCCCATCGGGATGGTCAAGGCATCCAGGCTAGCTTTTCTGAGCCGTCCGGATTGAGTCAGGCGGGCAACCAGCTTTATATTGCCGATACAAACAATCATGCGATTCGTCGCGTTGATCTAGAAACGCTGACGGTCTCGACTCTCACTTTTCCAGGACTATGTGCTCCCAATCTGTGCCTTCGAGTCGAATCATCCACTCCTGCATCACTCTAATTCTCTAGATTAGTTCTCCAGATTAGTTCTCCAGATTAGTCGTCTCGCCCACAAAGGTTTTCGCTCCCGCACTCGAAAACAAGCCAAACAGCGGACCGAGGACCGCCCCCACCACGAAGCCGCCAGCGTGGGCCCAGTAGGCAATGCCACCACTTTCCATGCCGATATTAACCGGAGCACCCAAGCTAGCAAAGCCGTAGAAGGCTTGCTGGACAAACCAGAAGCCCAAAAACACAATCGCTGGAACCTGGAAGGTGAAGAAGTAGAGAAAGATGGGAACTAACGCCAGAATTCTAACTTGAGGAAAGCGGAGAACATAAGCACCCAGCACACCAGCAATGGCACCGCTAGCACCCAAAGAAGGAACAGTAGATTCGGGTGCAAAGAAAAACTGAGCGAGACCCGCCAATACCCCGCATAGCAAGTAGAACACGAGGAAACGACTATGACCCATCTCGTCTTCTACGTTATTGCCAAAGATCCAGAGATAGAGCATATTGCCCCCAAGATGCAACCAACCCCCATGCAGAAACTGGGATGTAACCAGCGTCAGGGCTTCTGGACCTAGAGAGTATCTAGTACTGCCAGACAAACCAGCCGTCAGCTCAGCTGGGACAATCGCCCAAGTATCAAAAAAATCGTTGAGCCGGGGAAACTCGATGCCTTGCGGCGTCTGAATAGCAGGATTCATCAGGGTGAGCTGGTAGATAAAGACCAGCACATTGATGATAATCAGCCCGTAGGTAACGTAGGCTGTACTGCGCGTTGGATTATTAATATCACGAATTGGAACCACAGGCGATGTCCTCAAGCAGAATTACGAAAATTGTAGATGGAGCTTACTCCATTCGGTACATACTTCACGTCCAACCCGTGATAGAAATTCCCCTAGCTGGTTAGTGATGTCCCGATAGCATGTCTCGATCGCGCATCGGGTAACTATCATGTAACTTTTTCTGAATCAATCGTTCAATCCATGGTCAACAGCGGCCAGTCCCAGTTCTGGGCTGCGGGGATTCAGATCTCAGGGTCAGCATCAAAACAGTTTTGCTGGTTTAGGTTCTGCTGGTTGAGATGACGCGCAATGACAATCGCTTCTTCGGGAGTAAAGCGAATGGGAATTCCAGGTTCCCAAGACTCCACATAGGTTCTCAGGTAGATGCCTTGGCAGGTAAAGCTGTAGGTTTGATGGACGCGCCACTGAGCAATGCCGCGATATTGAAGGTTGGTTAGAGTCAGCACAGCCAATTCTAGAGACGGATCCAGCGGTAGGGTGCCTGTAAAGACGGCGAAATCTTCTAGGCCCATTAGTCCTTTGGCTGCTCGGCGCTGCTCCTCGAGACGGTGGAGGAGGGATTCCAAATCATTCGCTTCACCCATATTTTCTTGACCAGATAAATTAATACATTTGTACTGAAAATAGTACCAGAGGTCAAGACAAGTTGGGCTACTCTCAGCAGCCGTTATTGGGCAGCACTCGGCTCGAAGGTGTGAAAGGTACTCAACGGTGAACAAAACGATGAACAGGAGCAGGTTGCCTGACTCAGATTCCACACCGATGAAACCCAACGGCTAGAATGAAAAATGAAAGAAAAGTGAAACAGCATGATGGTTTCCCATTGGCGCTCCTCTCTGCACAAATTGCACAAGTTAGGATACCAACTAGGGCTAGGGTTTTTGGCCCTCGGGCTGAGCAGTTGTGCCCTATCCAATCCTGGTGCGGTTTCATCGGGGTCTGGTGCAGATGATAAACCCCAGGTGGTGTCTACCAGCACCATTATTAGTGACTGGACGCAGCAGATTGGCGGCGACGAGATTCACTTAACGAGCATTCTCAAACCGGGTGACGATCCCCATGTCTACGAGCCGGTACCGCAGGACAGCCGCGCTCTAGAAACCGCAGATTTGATTCTCTACAACGGCTACAACCTAGAGCCAGGTCTGCTGCGGATGATTGAGGCAGCCGGAACCAATGCCCAAAAACTAGCCGTGGCAGAAACCGTGCCGCCGCTGCAGCTCGAGCAGGCAGGACAATCAGTTCCCGATCCCCATGTGTGGGGCAGCGCCCAAAATGCCGTGGTGATGGTGAACGCCATTCGCGATGCTCTAATTGAGGTGTCGCCAGAGGATCAGGCCCTGTTTACCGAAAATGCCGACCGCCTTGAGGCTGAACTACAACAGCTCGATACCTGGATTGGCCGCCAGATTGCGACAATCCCAGCCAACCAGCGGCAGCTTGTGACCACCCACGATGCGTTTCAGTATTATGCTAATGCCTACGGCTTAACCGTGGCCGGAACTTTGATTGGCATTAGCACCGAAGAGCAGCCCAGTGCCCAAACGGTGCAAAAGCTCGTAGATGACATCAAAAGCATGGGCATTCCTACGATTTTTGCCGAAACCACAATCAATCCGCAGCTCATTACAACCGTTGCCCAAGAGGCTGGCGTGAAACTGGCTCCTCAGAAGCTACACTCCGACTCCCTTGGTGCTCCGGGCAGCGATGGTGAAACCTATACCCAGATGATGGTGGCAAATACCCGCACTATTGTGGAAAACCTGGGTGGGCAATTTCAGCCCTTTAGAGCGGAGTAGCAGCGAATCACACGCTAGCTGTTTGGGTATCAGCCCTAGCCTCAGAGCACGTGAGACAGCCCAACAGCCGCAAAGACCAGAAACAGAACGCCCCCCATTGCGGTAGTGGTACGCTCGGAAATGCGCCCGCACACCATTCGGCCACAAGCAACTGCAATCGCCGCGCAAACCGCATGACCCAGCACCGCGCCCGCCGTGACGCCGACAGGATTATTGGCTGCCGCCAAGGCAATGGTTGTGAATTGGGTGCGGTCGCCCCACTCCGCCAAAAACGTTAATCCGAAGGCTTGGGCCACAATAGCCATCGCCGTTGGGCGTTTCAATAGCTTAGCTTCTGCCTGCTGCACAACAGCGGCGGCTTCTTCCTGTTCTTCTAAATTGGGTAGGTTCGGCATGCGGCGAGCACTGTGGAGCAGCTTAATGCCAAACCCCAGAAACAGCAGCACCTCAGCCCACTTCACATAATGCTGCGGCAGCAAGCTGGCAACCTGCCCAAACAGGACCGATAGAATCGTCATTAGGGCTAGGGCCGCAATGGCACCAGCAAACACCCAGCGCCGTGAATGGCGCATGGCCAGAATAGCAGCGATGAAGAATGTTTTATCGCCCAACTCAGAAATGGTGATCAACAGTAACCCTGCGGTAAACGCGGCTAGCATCCTCAAGCTCCTCGCAAATGAATCGACTGGACCGAGCGAGCTTGATGAAGCCAAGACACTCCACCAAGCTCACTCCTGTGAACTTAGTGAAGGTCTCGCTAACCAATGGGCTTATCAAAAGCGATTGAAATGCCTTGAAAGCTGCGTTTGGTGCCTAAGCCAGGTTCATCACCAGCGTGTTGACCTAGGCAGACTGATTACATTTGGTCAAACCCAATATAATCAGCAGCTACTCCCCTTCGTACGCCATTAACTCTACCGGCTTCAGACGTCTTCTGTCAATAGGCAGAGAAAATTAAAGACTTGTCCGGAGGTCCTGTCACCCCGAGTGACCTGATGATGGCTCCAGTCGTTACTCGATCTCTTAGGTACAGTTGAGACCCGAGGATAGGGGGCTTCGATGAGCTAGCAATCGCCGGAGTGTAATGACGCACTTCTGCTGTCTAAAATAACTTCAGTCTGATAATCCACGGGCACCTTCTGGACCTCCTTGGGTCGATCTAGCTTAGCGCTCCAGACCTTTCGCGTCGGTTTGATCCAGCGCCAACCTCACTAACGCTAGCAGCATGCCTGCCACAGCCATTAAGCTCGTTAGAAACCAACGACGTGACTGCAACATGTCCCAGAGTTTGACTGGTTTAGCATTTTTAATAACTTGTGAACTGTTCATTGGAGCGTTCACTATAAAATTATCTAGAAGGTTCATGCTGAAGTTTACAGAAATTAGATGTAGCAGATTCCAAGAGCGTTATCCCGACCAAAGGAGCTGCATTCATATTCTGTGATGAACCTAGAGAGGCAGCAAGTTGAGGCAAAACTGTGACTCCACAGAATCACACTTTGCTACAATCGCCCCTGCAAAAGTTCAGGAGGCAGAGCCAACAGGCAGAGAAGACTTTTGAAACCTGCGATCATCACGATAAAATTGGAGTAAATGCGCCAAAGTGATTGTAAGAATTGCACAAAAATTGCACAAAAATTTAGGACGCTCTATGAGATACCCATATGAGGTAGACAATACAAGATAACCCAAAAGTTACAGTCTTTCCGGAAGCGAACTATCCAGGTTTGAACCTTGAGTTAGCCGTTTACGCGCTCTGAAAATCTGAAAAATTCAGTCTACGGGGGTTCAGTAATCGGAGGTCTGGTGGCGCTTGAACAGCAGCGACCTGACATGATCCGGGAATGTTTACCCTCATGGCTTAGGTTTGTTCATTAATCTGCGTTTTCTGCTTTGCCCTAATGGAATGATTGACCTATTGTCGCAGTCCCCAGTTCAGCCGCAGGTTCAGCACCAAGAGGAGTTGCCTGGCTCTTCTGCTCCTGCCCCGACCTCCGATCGAGTTCTAGCGGCCATTGATGTGGGAACTAACTCAATCCACATGGCGGTTGTTAAGATTCAACCTGCTTTACCAGCCTTTACCATCATTGCTCGCGAGAAAGCGACTGTGCGGCTAGGAGACCGCGAGAAGCAAAGCGGACGGCTAACCCTTGCTGCCATGGAGCGGGCTATGGTGGCTCTGAGGCGATGTCAGGAAATTGCCAAATCCCTGAATGCAGAGGAGATCATTGCCGTTGCCACAAGCGCGGTTCGGGAAGCGCCCAATGGTCATGAGTTTTTGCATCAGATCGAAGCCGAGCTGGGGCTGATTGTCGATTTAATCTCTGGGCAGGAAGAAGCGCGGCGAATTTATCTGGGCGTACTCTCGGGGATGGAGTTTAATCACCAGCCCCATGTCATTATCGACATCGGCGGTGGCTCCACAGAGCTGATTCTGGGCGATGGACACGAGCCACGCAGCCTTAGCAGCACTAAAGTGGGCGCGGTTCGCCTCAGCGCTGAATTGGTCAACACCGATCCCATTAGCAACAGCGAGTTTAACTACCTGCAAGCCTATGTCCGCGGCATGTTGGAGCGCTCGGCAGAAGAGGTGCTGTCTCATCTGCGGCCTGGAGAAACGCCGCGACTGGTCGGTACCTCGGGCACGATCGAAACTCTGGCTGCTATCCACGCCCGCGACAAGCTGGGGTTCGTGCCGTCGCCGCTGAATGGCTATCAGTTCAGCTACAAAGATTTGCGCGACATTGTTAACCGGCTGCGACGGCTCAACTACGCGGAGCGAGCGGCTCTGCCCGGTATGACGGAACGCCGTTCAGAAATCATTGTTGCCGGAGCGGTCATTCTGCAAGAGGCAATGTCGCTGCTAGGGTTGGAGAGCATTACCATCTGCGAGCGGGCCCTGCGGGAAGGCGTCGTGGTGGATTGGATGCTGACCCGAGGGCTAATTGAAGACCGCCTTCGCTACCAAAGCTCGGTGCGGCAGCGCAGTGTTACTAAAATTGCTCATAAGTATCAGGTCAATCTAGAGCATAGTAAGCGAGTGGCTCGGTTCGCCCTCAGTTTGTTTGACCAGACCCAGGGGGTGCTGCACGAGTGGGGCAACGAAGAACGCGAGCTGCTCTGGGCGGCTGCTATTCTGCATAACTGCGGTCACTTCATCAGCCACTCGGCGCACCACAAGCACTCCTATTATCTGATCCGCCACGGTGAACTGCTGGGCTATACCGAGGTGGAAGTTGAGACCATTGCGAACTTGGCTCGCTACCACCGCAAGGGTGGTCCCAAAAAGAAGCACGAGAGCTACCGTAGCATCGACAGCAAAAAACACCGCCGCGTTGTGGATCAGCTCAGCCCGCTGCTGCGGCTTGCCGTAGCACTCGATCGGCGGCAGATTGGTGCTATTGAACATGTTCGCTGTGAGCTAGTGCCTGCGGCCCGCGAATTGCGGCTGTATCTGCATGCCATAGACCCCGAAGATGATTGCGCCCTAGAGCTGTGGAGTTTAGATCAAAAGAAAGCCGGCATTGAAGAAGCGTTTGGGCTGACGCTAGTGCCCATCCTAGAAGGAGTGCCGGTGGTGCGGTGAGGGGTGAAAGGTCGTTCTAATTTACCACTGGCAGAATCTACCCTGGGGCGAGGCTGTTGTCACCAACACTTTCCATGTTCAGAAATTTCTGGGAAGATTTGCAGTACCCTGTCTTAGCCTGAAGCCATGTCAAAAGCAAAGGAAACCGCTGCTGCACTCGATCTGAAAGACATTAATCTCAAAGATCATCAGTATTATTTCAACCGCGAGTTGAGCTGGTTAGAATTCAACCGCCGCGTTCTCCACGAAGCGCTAGATGAGCGGACACCTCTCTTAGAACGACTTAAGTTTCTAGCCATTTTTAGCTCGAACCTAGACGAATTTTTTATGGTGCGCGTGGCTGGCCTAAAACAGCAGGTAGAAGCAGAAGTCAGCACTCTCACACCCGATGGACGAACACCCCAAGAGCAGATCGATGCAATTAGCCAAACCTTGCGTCCAATGGTTGTAGAGCAGCATCGCCACTTTGAACAGGTGTTGCGCCCGGCTCTCACGGAGCATGGGGTCTACATCATGAACTACATCGACCTCAACCAGGAGCAGCGGCAGTATCTTAAGAATTACTACGAAAAGCAAATTTTTCCAGTTTTGACGCCGCTGGCTGTCGATCCGGGGCACCCCTTTCCTTATATCTCCAACCTCAGCCTCAATCTGGCGGTCGTTGTCAGAGATCCGGAAAATAAACAGGAGCACTTTGCCCGCGTTAAGGTGCCCAACAGCCTGCCGCGCTTTGTTACCTTGCCGTTGGAGCTACGCCAGATTGAAGGCAAACAAAGCCTGTGGATGGGAGTGCCGCTAGAACAGGTGATTGCTCACAACCTGGATTCGCTGTTTCCCGGTATGGATATCCAGGAATACTACCTGTTTCGCATCACCCGAGACGCAGATATTGAAGTAGCAGAAGACGAAGCAGACGACCTGCTATTAGCGATTGAGCAGGAACTGCGGAAGCGGCGATTGGGCGGCTCAGTGGTGCGCATCGAGATCCAATCCACAATGCCCGAACCCATCCGGGAAAGGCTGATGCAGGAGAAGAAAGTCGGTCCTAGTGACATCTATGAAGTGGATGGGCTGCTCAACCTGAAGGATCTGATGTCGCTGATGTCGCTGCCACTGCCCCATCTCAAGGATCCTCCCCGTAAGGCGATTGAGCCGCCGCGATTGCGGTCGATTGGTGAATTTTCCACCACCAAAGGCGAAGAGGAGGAGGAAAAAGATTTTTTTACAGTGATCCGTAACGGCGATCTGCTGGTTCACCATCCCTACTATTCTTTCTCGCTCTCGGTGCAGCGATTTATCCAGATCGCCGCACAGGACCCCGATGTGCTAGCCATCAAAATGACCTTGTATCGCACGTCGGGCGATTCGCCGATTGTCAATGCCCTGATTTCGGCAGCAGAAAACGGCAAGCAGGTGGTGGCGCTGGTGGAGCTGAAGGCTCGCTTTGATGAGGAAAATAACATCAACTGGGCCCGACGACTGGAGCAGGCGGGTGTTCATGTGGTCTATGGCTTAGTAGGTCTGAAAACCCACACCAAGGTGGTGCTGGTAGTACGGCAAGAAAACGAGCGCATCCGCCGCTATGTGCATATCGGCACCGGCAATTACAACTACAAAACCGCCCGCCTCTACACAGATTTGGGGCTGCTGAGCTGCCGCGAAGAGTTAGGGGCTGACCTCACGGATTTGTTTAACTATCTCACCGGCTACTCGCGCCAAAAGTCCTACCGTAAGCTGCTGGTTTCGCCAGTGAATATGCGGCAGCGGATGACCGAGATGATTTTGCGGGAAGCTGAACATTGCCGAGCCGGTCGTTCTGGTCGCATCATCGCCAAGATGAACTCGCTGGTTGATCAAGGAATCATTGAGGCGCTGTATCAGGCATCGCAAGCTGGGGTCGAAATTGACCTAATTGTGCGCGGCATCTGCTGCCTGCGTCCTGGCATTCCCGGCGTCAGCGAAACCATTCGGGTCATCAGTATTGTTGGGCGCTATCTGGAGCACTCGCGCATCTACTACTTCCAAAACAACGGACAGGAAGAGCTGTATATCGGCAGCGCCGACTGGATGACCCGCAACCTCGATCGCCGCGTGGAAGCCATTACTCCTATCGATGATCCCGCTATTGCTAAAGATCTCCAGGAAATTCTTGGCATCTTGCTTGCCGACAATCGCCAAGCCTGGGAGCTACAGCCCGATGGCTCCTATGTACAACGACGTCCAGCAGCCGACGAACCGGAACGCAGTGCTCAAGTAATTCTAACCGAGATGGCGTTACAGTCTGCTGGCATTCGTCACTAGTGGTAGCGTGGATAAGGGGTTTCGGGGAGCGATAGAAGCAGAGTTTCCCTAGAACGAAATCAGGCGCTCCAATTCCAGATCTGAGGCCACCTGAACCAGCTTGCTGGCATCTTGAGGATTGGCTAGGTGCGGAATACAGCCCAAAACGGGTTTGTGCGTCAGCGATTGCAGCAGATCGATGGGTGCCCACTCCTCTTGCTCACGAGGCTGGCAGGGCTGGATGCAGTTGAGAATCATTCCTTTTAAATGCAGGCGAGACTGGTTGGCTAGGGCAACGTGGGCCACTGCCTGAGTCACTGCTCCTGGCTGGACGGGTACTACTAAAACGGCCGGCAGCCGCCAGTCCCAAGCAAGGTCAGCTACCGTAGTTTCCGCAGTCAAGGGAGTTCCTAACCCGCCGCAGCCCTCTACCAAGACGAAATCTCGCTGCTGCACCAGCGCCTGAAACCCCTGCCACAACGGCTCCAGTTCCAGCGTTCGCCCCTCCTGTCGTAAGGCCAACGGCGGCAGCAAAGGTTGCGTCAGCGATATCGGAGAAATCTCGGCAGTCGTTTGGTCCGTCACCCATTGGCTGAAGTGAAAACCATCATCACGGGATGGGGCATCGATGGTCCATTGAATCGGCTTCATTACCCCCAATCGTCGCGACGTCCAGTAGCGCTGCCAGTAGGCAATCAAAGCGGTGACTACTATGGTTTTTCCCACTCCAGCATCCGTTCCCGTCACCAGTAAAGCGTTGACTGCGCCCTCTCCGTTCCGCATGACTGTAACCTACGTCTCCCGAGATGTGAAAAAGCAAGATATAATAATCTAGCGTAACGGGATGTAGCGCAGCTTGGTAGCGCGCCTGCTTTGGGAGCAGGATGTCGCAGGTTCAAATCCTGTCATCCCGACTTTTGAGAATTTTCTGAAAACTGAACTTGAAGGCTGAGCGTCGAGAGTGGCATTAAGAGTCGCAGCGGGTCAACCGCGAACTCATGGAGCTGTTGCTGTCCTTGCGTCCTGGGGCTGCGAAGCCGCCTACGGTTGATGCTTGCTGAGCATATGGTGCTGACTTTTCGCGCAACCGAACGATTCAGATGATTCAATGGAATTGCTAGTGGAGTTTCGGGCGTGAAGTCGTTACCATAGGGACATATCAACGGAGAATTGCAATGCTGAACTGGAGCCTTGGACTTGGCGGCATCTTAGGTGTTGCCCTTGCGGTCTCAGGAGTGGGTTTGTACTTTTTGCGGACAATGCGCCCCACCCTGGCACGCGATCAAGACATTTTCTTTGCAGCAGTGGCACTATTGTGCGGCGGCATTTTGATCTTTCAAAGCTGGCGACTCGATCCCATCTTGCAGTTTGCTCAGTTTCTTTCGGCCGGTTCTGCGGTCTGGTTTGCCGTAGAAGCAATTCGGTTGCGGGCGATTGCGACCGAGCAAGCTAAGCGCTCTACGCCGGTTGTGGATGATGAGCGTCCGGTTAGTCGCGTTTATCGAGCAGAGCTAGATGAACTCACCCCCCTAGAAGAGCAGCGAACGGTCACTCGCCGGATTCGGGGAGGTCGAGATGGTCGTCCAAACGACATGGACGAATACGATGATACACGCCGGCGTTCTCCTAGCCGCAGCAATGAGCGCTACAGCTCAAGCGATCGTCCTCGGCGACCGCGCAGCAGCCGTCCTTTGCCGCCTGAGCGTTCCTCCGATAGCTGGGAAGCCTGGGATGATGGCGACCGTTCAGCTCGCGAGAGCGATGTTAGTTCGTCCCGTTCTGGAGCTGGAATGCGGGAGACCATTCGCGACCCCGAACTCTCCTCGCGTCCGCCCCGTCGCAGCCGCCCGGCTAGTCCAACTCCGCGCCGTCGAGGGGGTGGAATGGCATCGGAAGCCGCTGACTACGTAGATTATCAGCCGGTCGATTATCCTGAGGACAGCGACCAACCTCGGGACGATTGGGGTTGAGCTTGTATCTTAGGCGTTTTAGAAGCAGCCTGCCGGAGGCTCGTCAGTCCTCCTCTACGATAGGCAGTCTATAAATTGTTAAGGCATTCAATCATCCGTTGGTAGGGCAGGCCAAGGTCTGTCCTTTCTTGTATCGACCCTGCTGACTGTTGGCATAGTGTGGTTAGGAGTGCGCCGATGGTGACTCTGTATCCGCCTAATCTGTGCCTAAGGGGTCAGGTCCTTTAGGATTATTAAAAAGTTGCTATTGACAGTTATGGGGCATCATAGGCAGTAATGGATATGGTGCCGTAGATTTGCCCCATTGCTGCTGCGTCTTTTCGAGATTGTTCAGCAGCACGTACAGTCAGAACCTCTTGGGTGTGAGGTCTTTTCAGAGAGCATGGGTATGAAGGCAGGGTTAGGAGTGAATGAAGCCATTTCCTCAGTCGATTGACCTCACTTTTAGCCTTATTGCATAGTCAGTTGAGTCATACTTTCAGCATGAATATCAAATTCCGTCTCACCTCCTCTGGTTTTGCTGCTGCTGCAATGGCGGCAGGGCTAAATCTTCTGAATGCTGTTACTCCTGTTGAGCTACTGAGTTTGCCGCAAGGGGGGCAGCCTGCCTCTAGGCAAGCCTGGGCACAGGATGCGGAAGAAGCTGTGAATGTCCGCGTTTATCAGGTGGCGAGTCCAGCAGTCGTGTCGATTGACACCCGCGACGGATCCGGTAGTGGCAGCATCATTAGCCCCGACGGGTTGATTTTGACGAATGCCCATGTGGTCAGTGGCTCTCAAACTGTTCGGGTGACGCTAGCTGACGGCCGCAAGTTTGATGCCGAGGTCATTGCCTTTGGAGAAGCGGGATTGGACCTTGCTGCTGTCAAAATACAAGGACAAACCGATTTGCCAACCCTGCAGCTCGCACCTCCTGGCTCGGTGGCGGTTGGGCAACGTGCTTTCGCGATTGGTAATCCCTTTGGGCAATTTCAGGGCACCTTTACGACGGGCATTGTGAGCCGCATTGACTCCAATCGTGGCCTAATTCAAACCGATACGGCAATCAATCCAGGCAACTCGGGCGGACCCTTGCTCAACAGCCGAGGTGAACTGATTGGCGTCAACAGTGCTATCTTTTCTCCGCGAGGGGCAGCAGGCAATATTGGCATTGGGTTCGCAATTTCGGTCGATCGAGTGCAAACCTTTCTTGCCGCCGTTCGCGATGGCACTGCCCCTCGGGTTGCTCAGCAGTCACCCATTTTGGGCGGCGGACAGCGAGCCGAGCGCGTTACTCTGAATGGTGCTCCGATTCAGGGTCGCCTAGACGATACGAGTGGCGTCTTACCGGCAGACAATAGCTACTTCAATGCCTACACCTTTGAAGGACGGGCCGGGCAGCAAGTCGTGATCGAGATGAGCAGCACCGAGTTTGATGCCTACTTGATTCTGCTCGCTCCCGATGGGCGAGATCTGGCTCAGGATGATGATAGTGGCGGGGGTTCAAATGCCCGTTTACAAGCATCCCTACCCGTTGATGGAATTTACACGGTCCTGGCAAATACCTACCAATCGGGCGAAACGGGAAACTACAATTTACGCTTGGCCACGGGTGCTGTTCCCTCCCCAACCAGCCCCCCAACGAGCAGGATAGGACCTCGCCCGCCTCGGCAGCAGCGACCTCAACAACAAAGCGCTAATCCTCGTTTGATTGATCCATCCGCCCCGATGCTGTTGCAAGAACAGGGCACTCTGGGACCCGAATCATCGGTTATGCCATCTGACGGCAGCCTATACCAAGAGCATCGCTTTCAGGGCAATGCGGGTCAATCGGTTACCATTTCGCTAGAAAGCGACGATTTTGATACTTACCTGATTGTGCTCGATGCCAATGGTCGTCCCATTGCTGAGAACAATAACATTGCCCCCAACAACACCAATTCAGCGGTGACCATTACCCTACCCCAATCCGGCACCTATCGCATCATCGCCAATGCCTTTGATCGAACTGGACGCGGCACTTACAGACTGATGGTGCAGTAGGCCTTCGCAGGCCTACCCCTAAAGCCAATGCCCATTCATTCATCAAAACTAAAAAAACTAACAAGAGGCGGAGTGGTGATCATCTGATCTGACTTCGCCTCTATATGTTCTATACGTTACGTTATCGCTGCGTTGTTTGACCGCTAGACGCCTGTGTTCAGGGTAATAGCCCGTTCAGCACATCTTCTGTACATGGCTGATCCCAAGTTCGGCGCGATAGAAGAGAATCGCCGGGTGGGATCTGAGTGGAATCGAGAGCAATATTAGCCCAACACCTAACCCAGATAATCGGCTTCAGCCTGCAACAATCGCAGAAGATGCTCATCCCCTCTGGCTTTGGCTACTTCCATACGGCGCTCTAGGTTTTTGCGCAGATTCATCCGGTGCAGTTGAGCAGCTTGTGCTAGAGCCTCACGACGGTTTTTATGAATAGCGAACATCCTTGACAGATTTTTGTAGAGAATCTTCTTCTTTCAAGGTAACAGCAACAGGTCAAACCGTAGCTTGTACTACAAAAAATTAACAGTTGTTGTGCATCAAAAGACGCATTGACCCATGTTCCAAACGCGGAATCACGAGGATGAGTGAACGTGTCTGCTTCAACGCAGCCCCAGCCAGGTAAAGAAATCTTGGCGCGTCAACAATTCCAGCAGCAGCAATGCCACGAAGCCAATCATGGCAAAGCGACCGTTGATGGTTTCAGCGTAATTTGTCCAACCAAAAGCTGGTTCCGGCTCCGAGAAGGGTGGCTGCTCGGTTGCAGGTTGCTGTTTTTTTTCTTCGCTCATGGTGTGTGCCTATGTCGTATGAGATGAAGGGAATGGGCTGTCTTGCAACAGGGCAAATCCAACCTGCCGCTGCGGCTGAGTGCAATGCAACAATCGTTCCTTGCGTTCCTTGCTAGGGAATCGGATCTGGGAGGTGGGCGGCTGTGCTTGATTTCTTGGTAACCAATGTCCATTCTTCCACAGCACCGACAGCCTGCAATCGCTTTAGGTTCAATGTTGCGAGGGCGGAGGCATCCAGCAGCAGAAACGGCTGAGATTCGCGTCGCCACGCTCGGCGTAGTTCTTGTTCTGAGGCTGGGTTCACACGGCGTTCGCTATAGAAATTCAGCGACGGACGGTGGTAAGGATAGGACGTGAATATGGGCACACCGGCAGGTACATGCCGTTGAATTAAGCTGGCTACCGGCTGCACTGGGTACGCTTCCGCCACCTCCCAGGCCCAGTGAGGAGACTGCATGAGTAGCAAAAGCGCCACAAAGGTTCCCCAACCAAGCAGCGGGATGAACTGCGGATTCTGGCGAGCGATCAAGACGGCAACTAGGCTAAACGTCATGCCAACAGCCGCAAAGACCAGCACCAACGATGGCTCTGGCGGCGTACTCCAGTAACTAAAGTACAGCACACCTGCCCAGCCTACTAGCGCCAATAGCCCAAATAGCCCGACCCAAATCCGGGAATAGGGAACTGGTGGCAACTGTCGAATGCCGTTGTGCTGCCCCCGCTGCCAAAATTCAGCGAGTTGAGCACCACTCACCAGGGCCAAGGCTGGAAACAGGGGCAGTACATACCACGGGAGTTTGGTAGCCATCAGCGAGATCGCCACAAAGTAAACTCCGCTCCAGACAAGTGCCAGTTTGGCCCAGCTCAAATTGCGGTTCGACCAAACCTCGCCATAGCCTAGCGGCAAAAAGAGCAGCCAAGGTGCACCGTACTTCAGGACTTCGAGCAGGTAATACCAGGGTGGTGCCCCGTTGTCTTCTACATCTGTCCAGATGCGCTGGAGCGACTGTTCGACTAGGTTATTGCCTAAAAACGCCGAGCCGTAGTGCAACCACTGCGCTCCGTACCAGAGAGCAACCGGCACACTGCCTATGCCAATTCCCAACCACAGAAAAGGAGATTTGAGCAGTCGCGGCGTATCCCACGCCAAAAACCCAAGCCCAATGCCACCCAGCAGCACGCCAACCAGCACCCCCTTAGTGAGGCAAAGCCCGCCAAACCCAAGCCCGGCCCCCAGAAGGTAGCGGTAATCGCGACGCGACCGCAGTAAACAGAACATCATCAGGATCAGCCAGAAGAGAATGGCTCCATCCAGCATTGCAAAACGACCATTGCGGATCACCGGCAGCGACGTCAGATACACCATCGCCGCAAACACGGCCGGCAGGCGGCGGTGAAAGACCTCACGAGCCAAACGGTAGAACAGCGGCACCGAGACCGCCGTTAACAGCGCACTCGGCAGGCGAGCCATGGTTTCCGTGACGCCCCCCAAGCGGTAGGCTAGAGCGATCAGCCCGTGTATTAAGGGCGGTTTGTTGAAATATGGTGCGCCCCACAGCGTTGGATAGAGCCATCGGTATTGATCAAACGAGGCTTGATGCATCTCGCGAGCGACCTGGGCCACCAAGCCTTCGTCCCAGTCCTTCAGCGGCACACCTCCCAGGTTGATCGTCAGCAGCAGCAGCGCCGCGAACAGCCAAACTAGCTGCCAGAGCAGGTCGATTTGGCGTTCTGTCCAGTGTTCACGAGAGCGCTTCAGCATGTCGGCATTCTGACTCATGGGCGGAGTTTTGGCATGTTATTCTGCTTCGCGGGAGATGCGCAGCTGCAGGTAAACCAGCACCAGGGTAATCAGCAGCAGGATCGTTGTGGCAGCAGCGGCATAACCGAGATCAAACTGGGCAAAAGCCTGCTGGTAGATGTAAAACACCAACAGATTAGTGGAGTTCAGCGGTCCGCCGTTGGTCATCACATAGGGTTGCTCAAAACTACGCAGCGTAAAGATCACCGTCGTGATCACGGCGAAGACAAGGGTAGGACGCAACCCCGGCAAGGTAATGTGCCAGAATTGCTGCCACGGTCCGGCACCGTCCAGTTCGGCAGCCTCGTAGCGGCTGCTGGGAATGGTTTGCAACCCGGACAAAAAGACCACTAGATTAAAGCCGAGCTGCTTCCAGGTACTGAGTAGAATCAAAACCGGCATGGCCCAGGTGGTACTGCTGAGCCAAGGAACGGGTGACAGTCCCAACTCCTGCAAAAGTCCATTGACCGGACCTTCGGGTTGAAACAGCCAGCGGAAACCCAATCCAACAGCCACCAAAGAGGTGATCGACGGAATGAAATAAGCAGTGCGCAACAACCCACGCCCGATCGGCAGGCGGTCTAATAAAACAGCTAACCCCAGCGGCAGGACCACACTTGGGATCACCGTAGCGATGGTAAAGTAAGCCGTGTTACCTAAGACCTGTCCAAACTCTGGATCAATCAGCAGTCGTAGATAATTGCGTCCGCCCACCCAGTGCACCCCAGCTCGGGTAAAACTGCCGCTCGTGAAACTGAGATAGCCCAGGTAAGCCATAGGGTAGAACACAAACACGCTCAACAAGAGCAGGGCTGGCAGTAAAAACAGCCAGGCAGTTAGCGCATCACGAGACTCAGAATCACGAGACTCAGAAGAGAGAGCAGATTTCATGCGAATTTGCTTGGGGCTACGGCTATATTCCAATCGTTAGCAGCATAGCACTGGTTATAGTCACTGGTTGTGGTCCTCCTAAACCAAGCGACTGGCATCTGGCTGATTCATCTGCTGACTGATTCTTTTAATCCATCCAGGATGATTTGATTCTGCCCTCAGATTCAGTGGCATGATTAGGAAGATATGCTGGCTTGAGGACTAATAGGTTGTTCCTTATTGTTCCTAGGTAGATTCAGTTCTAGGTAGCGTTCAGTCTAGAGAAATCAATGGCAGATTTGACTGCGGCCCAGGAGTCGTTGCTTTCCTCTTCGAGTTTAATCTCTCCGATTCAAGTTCCAGCTGACCATCACTCAGCTCCCCCTTTGAAATTGGGGCTAATGGCATCGGGCAGTGGCAGCAATGTAGAAGCCATCGCCCATGCAATTGCCGAGGGAAAGCTCAATGCCCAGATGCAAGTGTTGGTCTACAACAACCCCACTGCCAAAGTGGCTGCCCGTGCCGAGCGGTTGGGTATCGCTAAGGTGCTGCTCAACCATCGGGACTACCCTAGCCGCGAAGCCTTGGATCAGGCGATCGTGGAGACGATGCAGCAGCATGATGTGGACTGGGTGATTATGGCTGGCTGGATGCGGATTGTGACCCAAGTGCTGATTGACGCCTTTTCGGGGCGCATCCTCAATATTCACCCCAGTTTGCTGCCCAGCTTTCCAGGGGCCCACGCCATTGAGCAGGCGCTAGCAGCCGGGGTCAAAATTACTGGTTGTACAGTTCACCATGTGGAACTAAAAGTGGACAGCGGTCCGATTATTATGCAGGCTGCGGTGCCCGTGCTGCCCGATGATACCCCAGAAACCTTGCATCAGCGAATTCAGGTACAGGAGCATCGCATCTTCCCGCTGGCAATTGCTCTCGCCGCGAGGCAGTATCAGGGCAAATAGCCGATTCAAACCTTGGTGCGGTCGGTCAAGATCTCGTAGCCGTCTTCGGTGACCAGAACCGTATGCTCAAACTGCGCTGAAAGCGAGCGATCCACCGTCACCACCGTCCAGCGATCGGCTAGCGTACGCGTGTGTTTAGAGCCGGCATTCAGGATCGGCTCAATCGCCAGCGTCATGCCTGCCTTCAGCTTGACGTTGGGCATCTGGTGCGTGCGGAAATTGAACACTGATGGCTCCTCGTGCAAGTTGCGCCCAACTCCGTGCCCGGTGAAGTCTTCGACGATCTTGAAGCCATTGGCTTCGGCGTGATCCTGCACCGCCCCGGCAATATCGAGCAGTGTTTTGCCAGCTTTGACCTGCTCAATACCCTTGTAGAGCGTTTCCTCTGCCACCCGGATCAAGGTAGCAGCAGCGGCAGACACCTCACCCACGGCAATCGTGATGCAAGAGTCGCCATGAAATCCTTCAAAGTAAGCGCCCGTATCGACCTTCAGCACATCACCCCGATGGATCACCTTCTTGGGGTGGGGGATGCCATGCACAACTTCGTTGTTAATGCAGGTGCAGATGGAAGCCGGGAAGCCATAATAGCCTTTAAAGCTGGGTACGGCTCCCATCTCGCGAATTCGTTTTTCAGCGTAGGCATCCAGATCGGCGGTGGTCATTCCAGGCTGAACGAGTTGGGAGATTTCTTTCAGCACCGTTGCCACAATGGCACCCGATTGCCGCATAATGGCAATTTCTTGAGGCGATTTGATTTCAATGCCACGACGCTGGCGCTTGGGGCGCGGAGTAGCTGCAGGCTTAGGAATTAGATTGGTGAGGATATTCATGGACTGCTGAGAAAAGCCGTGATTTTTATCCTAACAACTTCTTAGCCCCCTACCCAGAACCTGATGCCGATTGAGCTAGCTGCCGATGATCAGTTTACCGGTCATTCCGGCTTCCCGATGGCCTGGAATCGAGCAGTACAGTTCGTAGACACCTGGCTTTAGCGGCACAAACACCCATTCAGCCCTTGAACCAGGACGTAGCTCTAGCTCATGGATCGCCCCTTTGATTTCCACATTGCCGGCATCCACTTTTTGCGTCCAGATCACGTCGGCAAAATCTTTAGCAGTGAAATAATGCTTTTGAGGGCTAGGGTTGTCTAAAACCAGCTTATAGCGCTGCCCCGCCTGAAAATCGAGCTGATCTGGCACAAACTTGAGTTCTCCAGCTGCGGTCCCTAGATGAATCGCCACCTCAATGGCCGTTTGTTGACTCGGTGCCACCGCTGCCCAAGACGCCGCAGGCAGCACTGCCCCACCTAGCCAGAGCAGAATGCCTAATACCAAACTGATGCTCAATCGAACAGTCATCGTGCCGCGATCCATCTCAGTCACCTCAATCACTTCTAACAAGCTCGTCTAACAAGCTCGCGCCTCAGCAGAAGGTACTCGTATTTTGAACGCTTCTGTACACTCTATTGACGCTTTGTCTATTTCAGTCCCTATTTCTGTAATGTACCTGAATGTACCTGCAATTCAGCTCGGGAAGTTGTTTAGTCATTGTTGATGAACCGGGGAAGTCAGAACGCCCAACCCAACTCATATCCAACTTGGAGGTTTACCATTCCCTTGTTCATAGGTTAAGATAAACGATTGTGAGTTTTTACCAAATCCAATGAACGTTCAGGAAGTTATCCGTTCTATTGAGGCGGAGCAGCTCAAGGATGATCTGCCCGTGATCCATGTTGGCGATACGGTCAAAGTCGGTGTAGTGATCCAGGAAGGCGGCAAAGAGCGGGTTCAGCCCTACGAGGGCACTGTGATTGCAATGCGGAATGGAGGCATCAACCAAACGATTACCGTTCGGCGAATTTTTCAGGGCGTTGGCGTGGAGCGCGTCTTCTTGGTGCATTCGCCTCGCGTTGCCAGCATTAAAGTGTTGCGGCGGGGTAAAGCTCGTCGAGCTAAGCTCTACTACCTGCGCGATCGCGTCGGTAAGGCAACTCGCCTCAAGCAGCGCTTCGATCGCCCACTTTAAGCCTAGCTGTCAGTCTTGTTTGAGGAATGCCCCTTGGGTCTAGCGAGTTTTCAGAGATAAGGAGAGCGCAGTGCTGAGTTTTGATGATTGTCAGTGCGCTGATTTTGTGATGGTTGTGGGCTGTCTCCATTGCCTTCCGTCTATTCCTGACTCCAACTCGGTTAAAGAGAGCTTCGGGTTGAAACGGGTAGAGGGCTTGATCGCTAGGTATTCGGTCGAGGGCAACCTCTTGACTTGATGGCTTCTTGATGGCTTGATGATGGTTTGCGACCCACATCGACCCATACCCTGATACACTAGATTAAGAAGCGTTGAAGCCGCACTAATTCCGCGTTTGCTAGCGTCCTTAGTTCAGTTGGTAGAACGCAGGTCTCCAAAACCTGATGTCGGGGGTTCGAGTCCTCCAGGGCGCGTTAATAGTTCTATCAATAGTTCTGTTTGGTTCTATTTCTCAGATTGCCCTAACTGCCGTAGGGACGGGGGTAGGGGCGCAGCAGTGTCTCCGCTCGGAATAGCTTGAAGGTTTCTACGATGACTCCCCGCCGCCGCAGCGGAATTTCACCAATCGCCGTCACCGATTGAAAATAGTCCTGATAGGGCAGGGCGACTGAGGTGGCATTGACAGCATTTTGGCTGAGACGGGTCGGCGTATGGGCTACAGATTCCTGTTCAAAGGTGGCGGAGGTGATGTAAAGTCCGGTTTTTCCGAGCCAGTCGCTGGCATCCGACCAAAAGGCAAACCCGCGCGGATCGTCGCTAAAGCAGGTGATCGGGTGATGAGTGAGGGGCGCGATCGCCATGGCTACCTGACCGGCAATAAAAATTTGATTGGTAAAGACAAAGTCAGCTTGCTGCAGCGCCTGCAAAACCTGGGGCTGATCGCGAAAGCCCTGCCGCAACTGCTGAATGTCGATCAGTTGAGTAGACGCATCGGTGGCAACAGGAATCCACTCACCCAGCCAGCCATGAGGCTTTTGCAAACTGCCGGTCCGGATATGGGATAAGCCGAGCAGCAGCAGCAGGGCAATCACAATGCCGGACCCTCCTAGCCAGCTCCAGAGGGTCTTAGGACGCCAACGCTCGACTTGGTATCCAAGCAGCAGGGTAGCTCCCCAGAAGCCGGGCATTGGCCAGGTCGGCAGAATCGGCTGATAGCCGCCGACATAAAGAAACAACCCGATCAGCGGCAGCGAGATCCAGAGGAGGAACCGCTGTTTGAGCCGGACTGAGGGCTGATCTGAGCAGAACTCTGAGCAAGACTCGGATCGCGCAGACGGAGAATACTTTGGACAGTGGGCCGGTCTGATGGTCAACCAGATTGTCCGCAGTTGGGTGCGGATTGCCCGAGCGATGGCCCACCAAATCGGCAGTCCCAATGATGGGAACAAATAGGCGACTCCCAACCCCCAAGTAGCGAGCGATTGCAGCAATTGATAGGAGGTGGTTGGCACTGCCCGTCCCGATTGGTACCGTAACGAAATCCACTCGTGTTGGGCATTCCAGATCAGTACAGGGGCAATTGCCAACCCAAACAGCCCAAGGGCAGCCAGAGTCCACCGCGAATAAAGGGCTTTGCGATGTTGGCGGCTGCTCCAGCAGAATCCGAGAAGCCCGATTGCCAGGATAAACCCATGATATTTGCCGAGACAAGCTAGTCCAACTAGGAGGCCAATCACCGCCAACCGATAGGTGGGTCGATACGGATACTCTCGAAAAAACTCCTGCGTACAGCAGTATAGACAGGCAGACCAGAAAAACATCAGAGAACTATCTGGCAATGTTAAGACACCAAATCCCAACGTAAAAATGGGAATCAGAGTTACAACGACCAGCAATCGTTCTGCGATGCTTGGAGTAAACAGTTTGCAGCATGTGAAATAAAGAATAAGTAACGTGCCAGTATAGAGCAGTACCGTCCCCAACCGAATCGTTAAGGGAGACACACTGCCCGTGATCCAGACTCCAAAGCCTGTAGTTAGCGCCACTAGAGGTGGATGATCAAAGTAGCTCCAGCTCGGATGCAGCGTATAGAGATAGTAATAGGCTTCGTCGAATCCTGGTGGTAAACCGATTGCTATACCCAAGCGAATCAGGAATCCACTTGCCAAGAGCGCCTGCCAACGCAGCAGCAAGTGCCGTAGGCGAATAAAGGATGGAAGGAAGCTGGGCACGCGAGCTGATCACCGCTTCAACAGAGCATTTTTTTATTGTGCTTCTATTGTGCCATGCTTCGTTCCATCCTATTTTAGCAAAAGGGGACCTGAGGATCGGGACAAGACGGCAAGGGCCGAGATGGATCGGGATGGGTATCTATTGACGGAAATAGGCTGGATCGACCAGGAAAGGAATTCGCTAAGGCTAACGCTGCAATTAGACCTAGATACGTCCAGAGGATGAACCACCCAACACCCGGCTGGGGTTTTTTAGAGGGTGGAATCTTCTCATGTTTGAGCTTCGATTCCTTGACAACTTGATACCCATTCTCAAGTTTGACAAAAATTTTCTTACCCATACACTAACGCTGCAATACATTGCACAACAAGGTTCGTGGGAAGCCGACGGTAGCGAAATCAATCCAGCTGGCCGTGATTCGCGACCGCTTCCCAGCACACAATGACTTGATTTCAGTAATCCAAAGCGGCCTTACTGAAACTCCATGCAGTATCAAATTTGATCAAATTTGAGCGATCATCACCCGATGGTTTGAGCCACAGGGGCAAACGTGACTGATCGAATCTCAAGAACAAAGCTCAACGAGCGAATCTGAATCAGCACAACAAATCAGCAAAACCGCTTCTGCTAGCTGGTCCGTCAGCTTAGGTTCATCAGCGAGTTCATCCATCAGCTAAGCAATTAGTTAGGCACAAGTGAGTCAGGCAGTTAATGCCAATACTTCTCTATGACAACGCTTCGACAACACTTTCAACGGTATGAGTACCCCGGGGTTTTATCAAGCCAGACCGACCTGTACAGGCTGGATTAAGTTCTATACTGTAGACGATAAATGTCGCTAAATGGTGGTTTTTTAGAAAACTAAAATTTCTATCTCAACAATTAAATAGAGGTCACCCCCTGGATTAACCCAACGTTAATGTTAGCAAGCTGTTTCCAGACAGGATGCTGCGGCACCGATCAGGGCAGCCGTTGCTCAAGAGTTACTCAAGAGTTACTCAGGACTGGCGCAGTAGCTCAGCAACAACCTCAACCAGTTGGGTCGGATCGATTGGTTTTGCTAGGTGATGCTGAAATCCAGCCTGCAACGCCTGTTGCTGATTCAACTCTCCGGCATAGGCTGTGAGAGCAAGTGCTGGGATGTGTCCTCCTTGCTCGCGTGGCAGAGATCTCACCTGCTGCATCAGCTGATAGCCATCCATCTCGGGCATCCCAATGTCGCTCAGCAGCAGATCTGGCTGGCACTGTTGCAGCGACAGCAAACCTTCGCGAGCGGAAGCAGCAGTGGTTACCTCCGCTCCTGCCTGTTGCAGAACAAAAGCCACAAACTCGCGGGAGTCAGGGTCGTCATCCACAACTAAAATGTGCCAGCCGGTCAAGGGGACATCGGAAGCAGGAAGAGCAGGCTGGATCAGGGTTTCGCTGCTCGAGTTCTGTACCAGCAGCGGCAACTTCACTGTAAATGTGGCTCCTTGCCCTTCTCCCGAACTAGCAGCGCTGACCGTGCCGCCGTGTAGTTCTACAAGGTGACGCACAATCGCTAGTCCCAGCCCCAGTCCACCAAATTGACGGGTAGTTGCGCTATCCGATTGTCGAAAGTAGTCGAACACGTGGGGCAGAAAATCAGGCGTGATGCCTTTGCCGGTGTCGGTAACAACGATTTGAACATAGGAGCGGCAGAGAGCGGGGTGGCATGGCTCTCGGACCGTTGTCGCAGACGCGGCTGCGGTCTTATCCCCGTTCCGATTGCCCCCGTTCCAATCGCTGCTTGCACACCTCCCCGCTTCCCCTTGTCCAATCTGCTCCAGCCTGACCTGCACCCGTCCTCCGGAGGGCGTAAACTTCACGGCATTAGAGAGCAGATTCCAGACGACCTGTTGCAGGCGAGTAGCATCGCCGGAAATGGAAGCGACGGTGGCATCAAGCTGGGCGTCTAGAGTAATGGATTTGGCCTCGGCCGCCAGGCGCACCGTTTCCAGCGCGGCTTGAATTGTCGTTACTAGATTAACCGAACTGACGCTGAGGCTGAATTTGCCGCGCAGAATTCGCGAGACATCGAGCAGGTCTTCGATCAGCTCCGCTTGCAGTTTGGCATTCCGTTCGATGGTCGCTAGCGCTTGTCGGGTTTTGGCAGCGTCGAGTCCACCGGTTTGCAGGAGTTTTGCCCAGCCCAGAATTGGGTTGAGAGGCGACCGCAGCTCATGGGACAGAACCGCCAAAAATTCATCCTTGAGGCGATTGGCCTGTTCGGCAGCCTCTCGAGCGGCTTGTTCGCGCTGCAAGAGCTGTTCCCGATCGCGCTCAAACTGGACTCGCTCGGTAATATCGTTCGAGATGCCAATCAAACCAATGACCTCTCCGGCTTCATTCCGGTAAGGCACTTTCATCCCCAAAAAAGTACGAACGCCGTCCGGCGATTCTTCCACAACTTCCATCTGGCCTGAGGTCATGATTCGCTGATCATTTTCCATGACGCGAGCTGCATCGTCTGGGTTGGGATAGAAATCGCAATCGCGGTAGCCAATCACCTCAGCAGCTGATTTGCCCAACACCTGTAGGGTCGCAGGATTGGCGAAGATAATCCGTCCCTGCCGATCTTTAACAAAAATGGGGGTGGGTGTAGATTCATTGATCACATCTAGAATGGCATTCTTTTGCCGCAGTTCTGCTTCCACACGCTTGCGCTCGGTGATATCCGCCAAGAAAACAGTCAACCCGCTGGGTGAGGGGTAAATGCGGTGATCGTGCCAGCATTGCCAGGGGGTATAGAAGTAGTCGAACTGCACTGGTGTTTGGGCGGTCATGGCCTGCTGAAATCGGTGATAGGCTTCAGTTTCTACCGCTTCTGGGAAGAGCTGCCAAATGTTTTGCCCCAAGAGCTGCGAGCGGGACATACCAACCATATCGCAATAGCGATCGTTGACATAGGTAAATTGCCAGTCGCGATCAAGCACGTAAAAGCCATCGTGAATGCTCGACAGAATTGTTTCTACCCGCTGCTGGGCAGCTTCTGCTTCTAGGCGCAGGGTTTGCTCTCGTTGGGCAGCCGCTTTTTCTTGGGTGATATCTCGAACTTCGATCACTGTGCCGATCACCCGATCGCCTTCGCGGATAGGACTAGCGGTATAGGCAACTGGGTAAAAGTAGCCTGACTTATGGATGAACACATCCTCTCCCTTCTCTTGATTGTTTTGGGGAAATGCCCGGTCAATGGGACATTCGCTCAGAGGATAGGGGCGGCCATCAGGGCGCGTGTGGTGAATCACATCGTGCAGCGGGCGACCCTGGGTTTCCGGGAGAGTATAGCCGGTGAGAATCTCTGCTGCAGGATTCATGTAGATACAGTGCTGACGCTCATCCATGATGAACAAAGCCAGTGTAGCGTTGTTGCAAACCAACTCAAATTGACGCTTGTAGAAATCAGCCGGCAGGGCTTCCTGAGGCAGGCGATGGTACTCGCTTAATGAAACAATCCGCTCGGAGGTCATAGGGGTCCTGTTCCAACACGTTACAAACGGGGTAGCAACAACGAGGCATTCTGATTGGACGCTGATTGGGCAAAGGCTGACTGGAATCAGGCTGACCGAACAAGGCTTGAGTTGCATGGACCAAGCAAGCGGCGTCTCTAGAGCAGCATCTCTAGAATGAACAACTCAGAATGAACAACTCAATTCAGGCAGTATTCAGGCAGTATTTCAGTATGACACTCTGAGTCCATTATCTGCCCTGAGATAGGGGGTGCAATCTATCAGTTGAGCGAACGGTTGAGCGAATGCTCTTATGCAACCTGCACTGAAGCAACCTGCAAATCACGATTTGGCTGGCAGCGATTCGACTTTACCTGAGATTTCACACTTAGCCATGCTAAACCCGATGAAGCTGACCTAGCATCCATCATGCCTGACGAGGGGGCGTCGCAATACCCCACTTCACCAGAGCAGCCTCAATCGAGCGCACATAGTTGAGGTCAGCTTGGGGTAACGGGTGATCAACGTGACCCTCGGGTTTGGGGTTTAGAAACGCAAAAGCCTGCCGGAACTGTTGCGGCGTAGCGGCAATGGGGGCATCAAAATGAGCAGCAATGATCCGCTCAAACGGCCAGGCAGACACCCGCTGCACCCAAGCATGAACCCGCTGTGGGTCCTGGGGAAAAATCAGAGTTTGCAGAATCGGGGCAACCAAGGGACGCCCTCCCCCACGCAGGTCCACGAATGACTGCTGCCAATCGGACTGCCAGCGAAACGGATAAAGCCCAAAGTAAGCCTTGCGAGAGCGATCACTGGCTCGCCACGCCTGCTGCAGCATTTGCTTCAGTCCTAGAGTTTCTACCTTGCTGGGACCAAAGTAGATGGCAAACAGCGAGATGCGCTGCCAACCCTTGCGGCGATTTTCCTCAGTGTCAACAATGGGGTCAAGGGCACTTTCCCGGGCGTGGAACAACAACGGGTAGGGGTCGAGCTGAGCAATGGGCGGCGGCTCCGATGGTATCGAGACTACCGCATCCGTCAGTAATAAGGTGCGCGTCGGTCGATGAAACACGGCAACTTCTACAAAGGCCCCCCGCCCTAGATCGAGAGCCAACACAGCGTAATCAAGCTCGCCACCTAAAGCAGCGAAGCGGCCGTCGCTGGGTAGTTCTTGGGTGCGCTCTGATGGGAAGCCCAGCCAGCTCAGCGGCAGATTGAAGGGAAAACTCCACTGGTGTGGTGCCACAAACACCTGGGCCTGGGGGAAGCAGCGGGCAAAGGGTCCGGCGAAGATTTTGTGTTCTAGCCCTGAACTAGTGGGCAGCAAAATCGTCTGCACCTCGCCATAGCGATCGACCAACTCCTGAACTAAGCGCAGGCATTCGCGAGTCGGGGCAACCGGCGCGTAGACAAACAAGCCACCGGATTTCAGCCGCACTACCGTCATCCGAATCGGCACCACCGCGTAGAGAATGCCATGCATTTGGTCAAAGGTCCAGACGCGGTCTGGGACAACCTCTGTGCGGAGCGTCCGGCGAGTGCCGTAGGGATAGAGGGGCAGCACCGGCCAGAAGCGCCACTTCCAGTCTTCGGGGTCAGGCGTAGACAACGTAGACAATAATGCACTAGGTTCTGGCTCGCTCATGGCTACTGAGTTCAGACTCGATTCAGCTCTCAAGATGGGTTGGACTCACCCAAGGCAGCTACTGCTGATCGTAAAAGATCTCCATCTGATTGCTCATGTCAGATCGCCGGTTGGTGCCATCTTATACCGAATTTCATCCCGTAAAAGCGATCCAACTTGCAACAGCGAGCGTAGATTGAGTTGGGATGGTATTTGTTGAATTAACTCGAATCACCTCGAATCGACAATTCATAAACAGTCCTGTCATTGCGAACGAGCAGCTCTAGCGTCGTCTGAACCACGAGACCGCGCAAGCAACCTGAATCAGCAGCAATGCTGGCGCGAGCTGAACCCCGGACAACCTCGAACTCAGTTAGGATGAAGTAAGGTCGGTCAAAGTCCGTTCAAATTCGTACCTGATGGTGATCGTGATGGTGATCGCTCGTCGCACAACTGATAGAGCAACTAATAAACCTACTGGTAGAACAACTTGGGGGTAGCTAATTGGGAATGGATAGGGAGAATGATTGCTTTTGTGAACTAGTGCCCCTCTACGCGCTTGATGTCCTCAGTGCGGCCGAGCGCGACTGGGTAGAGCAGCAAATTGCGGCCGAACCTGAGTTAGCCGAGGAGCTGGTAGCGTATCAGGCAACGGTACAGGATCTCGCCTATGGCGCTCCGGTATCGCCCGCCACACCATTGCCCCTCCTCAAAGAGCGACTATTCAACCGGCTTTCCCAAGAGGTACCCGCTGATCATGCGTTTGATGACCCTGCCACGAGATCCATTAGTGCTGTGAGTGCTGCGCCGGCTACTCATCAGGCTATCCGTGCCCAGGAGTTGCACTGGCAGCCCCATGCTGTGCCCGGTATTCGGATTGCCATTGTGCATACCGACGAAATGAAGCGCGAAGTTGTAGGGTTTCTGCAGGCAGAGCCAGGGGCTTGCTATCCGCTACACCGTCATGCAGCCGTTGAGGAAATTTTTATGCTGGAAGGCGATCTGGTGATTGGCGAAGAGGTGTATGGCGCCGGCGATTATATCCGCTCCTACCCTGGTTCGAGCCATGCTCCCTGTACTTCCGGAGGCTGCCGTTTCTTCTTCCGCTCTTCGCTAGACGATGAGTTTCTGCCGGAATAGGTCCAATTACGAGACGCAGTGGATGGTCTCATGCCGTAGCAGCTCCAATGGCTCGACCCGCTCCTAGGTCCTTTGGCGTGGCAACCGCACCGTGAACTGACTTCCTTCTCCAACCTGCGACTGTAGAGTAATCGTGCCGTGATGGGCTTCCACAATTCGCCGCGACAAATACAGCCCTAATCCACTGCCTGCCCGCTTGTGGTCGCCTTGGCGGAAGCGCTCAAAAATAGATTTTTGATCCTCTGGGGGAATGCCAGCACCGGTGTCTTTCACAGTGACGCTGACCCACTGGGTGGTAGAGGGTGCTTCAGCATTGGCTTCTGCCCGCAGGTCGATGGTTACAGACCCCTGATCGGTGAACTTGATGGCATTGCCTATAAGATTCGTGAAGACGCGCCGCAGTTCCAGCCGATCGCCCCAAATTATTAGCCCCTGATTGGGAGCGGGCTGTGGGTTGCCTTCTGTTCCCACCATGTCCATCGTGAGGGCAATTTCCCGTTCTGCTGCCAAAGGGTGTAGCTCCTGCATGACCTCCGCAATCAGCTCATACAGATCGCAAGCGGCAAAGGTCAGGGTTTTACTACCCGCATCATGGCGATAGACCTCTAGGATGGTATTCACCATCTGCAGCAAATTTTTGTTGCTGCGAATCATCACCTCAAGCGGCTCTCGCATGTCGGCTGGCGTTGGACCAAAGGCGTCTTGCAAAAACAAATTCAGCATTCGGTCGGCTGCTACCAAAGGCGTGCGCAAGTCGTGGGTTAAACGCGAGACAAAATCTTCGCGCTGCCGTGCCATTTGCTCGCGTTCGTCGATGCTATGTTTGAGCCGCAGCAGGGAACGCACTCGCGCCAGCAGTTCGTCCACGTCTACTGGTTTGCGGATAAAGTCATCTGCACCCGCATCTAAACCTTCTACAACGCTGGATTGCTGGTGTGCCGTAATCAGCAAGATCGGAATGAACCCCCAGCGATCGGCATTCTGGCGGACGCGACGAGTCACTTCATAGCCATCCATACCTGGCATCATCACATCCAACAGCAGCAGATCAGGAGGTGACTTCTCAATCATGGCAAGAGCGGTCATGCCATCTTCGGCTAAACTCACTTGATAGCCTTTGTCTTCCAGGATGGTTTGGACCAAAAACAGATTGTCCGGCGAATCATCCACTGCCAGGATGCGATCAATTACAGGAGCATTTACAAGAGACATAGCTAACACGGCTTAATAAACGACACAATGCACACTGAATAATGACTTCCCATAAACCCAAATAAGGCAATTAAATTATTTTGAATAATTTAATGCAATTCACTCAATGATTGACTACTCAGTAATTGAATGGAAAACACATTGATCAAACTGATCAAAGCAAGTTTAAATCAAATGCCGGATGATATAAACGATTATTGAACAGTTCTGCGATCTCATGTATCGCTTTCATACATCACCTTAGAGAAATAGCAGAAACAACCTCGTATTATTTGTATTAACAGTTGCTGCCAATCCAGTCACCACTCGGTCACTATGGCTACAGCGATTGATGCGATCTCAACTCAATCCTCATGATAGGGTTTCCTGTATGTAGTTTCCTATACGAACATCTTTTGAATATCCTTCTGAATATCTAGAATGCTCTTCCTTAGCATTGCACCCCTTATCCTAGACACATTGCTCAATTTTCTCACTCCATCACCACTTTAGAATCTTTTAACATTGCATCCATCTTAATCAACGAGCGAGAGTTCTCCTCTCTGCCTCAAGAGAGAAGAATTAGAAACTGGCGATCTAACTGGCACAGTTGGGGTTTGAATTCAATCTCTCCATAGCTAGAAAACAGGCTATTCTTAAAGACAGCAGATAAACAACACACTCTATACCTCCCGGTAGAATTGGGTGCTCTCTGCCTTGACATCCCTCTCTCTCTATTGGAGGAAGCGCAAGAGAGGATCATCGCCCATAATTCAGAAGAATAAATAACCTGGGTTTCGGGTTCAGCCTAACCCTTAATGAAGACTGTGGAGTAGTGGTAGTTACGATGGGCGAAATTTCTGTTGCACTGATCGAGGATCACGATTTGACTCGCGTGGGACTAAAAGCTGCTTTACAGCGGCAGGAAGGCATACGGGTCGTAGGAGAAGCCGCCAATGCCATGCAGGGGTTGAAGCTGCTGGAAACCTCTAAACCGGACATCGCCATTGTCGATATTGGTCTACCCGATATGGACGGCATTGAGCTGACTCGTCGCTTCAAAGCCCAGTTAACCGACGAAGAGCCGCGAACCCGGGTCCTGATCCTGACTATGCATGACAGTGAAGATTCGGTGTTGGCGGCCTTTGCAGCGGGTGCAGATTCTTACTGCATGAAAGACATTAGCACCGATCGCCTGGTGGAAGCGCTACAGTCTACCTACGGTGGCAACTCCTGGATTGATCCAGCCATCGCCAGTATCGTGCTGCGACAGGTACGGCAAACTCCCGCAAGTGGCAACGCCGCCCAAGATAAGAAAGTAGCCATTGGCGCAGTGGAACCCGAGTACGAGCAGCTTTTGGAAAGCTATCCCCTGACGGAGCGGGAACTGGAAGTTTTGGAGCTGATTGTGGCAGGCTGCAGCAACGCGGCGATTGCCGAAAAGCTCTACATTACAGTCGGCACTGTGAAAACTCATGTGCGCAATATTTTGAACAAGCTTTGCGCTGATGACCGCACTCAAGCAGCGGTGCTGGCCCTGCGTTCAGGGCTGATTGGCTGAGCGTGCTCAGTTGGGTCACTCCTTCGTCAAGACAGCAGTTTCTCATTCCCCAGCCGATCCCTCACCCGGTTGGATTGACTGCCGCTTGGCCTCCTGCCAGATGCGCTCCAGCTCTTCGAGCGAGGAGTTGGTCAGCGAACGCCCGCCCAACGCCTGCTCCACATAGCTAAACCGCTGGATAAATCGTTGGTTAGTGCCTTGCAGAGCCGCTTCGGGGTCTAGATCATACCAGCGAGCTAAGTTGACAATCGTGAACAGCAGATCCCCTAGCTCTGCCTGCTGCTCTGCCTTGGTCTCTTGCCGCAGCGCCTGCTCGAATTCGCCCAACTCCTCGTGGAATTTGTCCCAGACGCCCTCGATGCAGTCCCACTCAAAGCCCACGGCGGCAGCTTTGCGAGAAATCTTCATGGCAGCGGTGAGGGGTGGTAGCGAGCGGGCATAGCGATGGAGGCGGGGCGCTAGGGATGCGGTTTCAGTGCGGCTTTGCTCTTCCTGAGCTTTGATCTGCTCCCAGTTGCGGTGCACCTCGTCGGCATTTTCCACCTGTACATTGCCAAACACATGGGGATGGCGGCGAATTAGCTTCTCGGTAATGCCATCAGCCACCGTTGCCAGATCAAACTGTCCTTCGTCCTGAGCAATCTGCGCCTGCAACACCACTTGCAGCAGCAAATCCCCTAACTCATCGGCAATTGCCTCGGGGTTGCCCTGCCGAATCGCGTCTACCACTTCGTAGGCTTCTTCCAGCACATAGGGAATCAAGGTTTCAGCAGTCTGCTGCAAATCCCAGGGGCAGCCGCCTTCCGGGGACCGCAGTTGGGCTACCACCTCAATCAAGCGCTGTAGGGACTGTAGAGTTGCAGCATTAAATGTCTCAGAAGACGGGTGCGACACAGGGCTAAACCACGCAACATCGTCCTCTAGTGTAAACATATCGGGCAAACAAAACAGCGGCTTGGGATTTGCCGTCCTATAGTCAATTAGTTAATCTTTTCTTTTCAGCGCCGTTCCGCCGTCACCAAAAACGCTCGCTGCACTCCCGGCACATCGCGAGGTGGAAATTGCTGTTGATAGCGGCTGTAGTTGACGGCTTCGTCTCCCGGCTGCACGGCGACGGCATCCCAGCCATATTCTGCTAAGAGTGACTCGGGTTCATCCACGCCGGATCGAAAATAGCCCTTATAGGGGGCGTAGTCGAGCGACAGGGAGTTGACGACATCCAGTCCTAGGCGACTGCCCGGAGCGGCTAGATCGGAGACAGTATGCAGCAGCTTGCGCATGTCCAGGTCGCTGAGATACATCAGCAGCCCTTCAATTAGCCAAATCGACGGCGACTCCGGCCGATAGCCCCGATCCAACAGCAGAGGCATCCAGGGCTGAGTGAGATCGGCACCGATTGTGTGGCGCTGGCAGGTGGGCGTCATCTCCGATAGCAGGGCGTTCTTGTAATTCAGCACGGCGGGCTGATCCAGCTCATAGCAGGTGACGGTGCGATTCCAAGGCAGGCGAAAGGCACGGGTATCCATGCCGGCTGCTAATAGCACCACCTGACCCGCAGGGCTACTCAGCAAAAAATCGTCGAAGAAGCGCGTCCGCACGGCTACATAGGCAAGGTCGTTGTCGCTGAGGCGCTGCCGCATCATGGCAACTGCCTCCTCGCCGGCTAGCATCGCCGCAAAGGGATCGCTAAACAATCGATCAGGACGATTCGTCTCCTGCGCCCGCATTGCCGCCATCAGGCGAGCTGTAAAGGGCACAAATTCATCGCTTGCTGGCTCAGGGGTGGTCATAGGGGCGTTCTTCTGCCATACTCACGTCACCCCATCTTGGCAGGAAATCGGCTGCATTTAGGCGGGTGATTCTTGGGACAGGTTTCGCAAGTGACCGCTTAATTTTCCAGGTATATCCGTACCTCAAAGGGTGTGAAACCCTCTTCTCTTATGGAATTCAGGCAATCACCACAGCGATACACTAGAAGTTGAGAAGAGAGAATTATAGGCAGAAGCCATGAAAATTCAGTCGTCCATGCTGGTTCACTTGGGCTTTGGGAAGTACGTGCGCTCGGACCAAGTGACAGCATTATTGCCCGTTGAAGAAGAACGTGGACCCGGACGGCGCACCTTTGTCTATCTAGAAGGGCAGGCAAATCCGCTAGTGGCGTCCCGCACAGAAGAGACGATCGTGCGCGATCTGGTTCAGGAACCCCGCGAAGTGGTGCAGGCGCGGCAGCAGCAGGAGATTTTGCAAGACCTGCTAGAGGACCTGTCGAAGGTGAATTCCACGGTGCGCCGCATTAGCCGAGATGAAGGGGGACTCGACCTAGACTTGCTAGAACGCCGCATTCGTCGCGTTCTCGAAGACTAGTCAGCGTTGCTGCGCCTAGCGTGCACCCGGCCTCTGGTCGGGTTAGTTTTGAGGCGAGCAGATCCGAGGGGAAATCTGTGGAAAACCAGAAGCCGGATAGCGGGTAATAGCAGTAATGGCAATAGTAAATAAGTAAATAAGAGAATAGAAAAGTCGCTTGAGTTTTCCGCCATGACCTCTTCCCCCGCTTTGCAGGTGGTGCAGCTCACCGACACTCACCTGTTTGCCGATCTAGAGCAAACTATGCTAGGGCTGCCGACAGCCGCCTCGTTGCAGGCTGTGGTTGCTGCTGTAGCTTCCTGCACTCCTAAACCTGATCTGCTGCTGCTCACGGGCGACTTGTCTCAAGATGAAACGGTCGCTTCTTATCAGCACCTGCGCTCGATTGTCGAAACGTTGGAACTACCGACCTACTGGCTGCCGGGCAACCACGATCAGGATCAAGAGGCGATGGCTCAGGTGTTGGCAAGTGCGCTAATTTCGCCTCAGAAGTCCTTCCAGCAGGGTGGCTGGAATTTTATTCTGCTGGACTCGACGCTAGCCGGCGAAGTTGCTGGAGAATTGTCTGCCGCTGCCCTGACCGAGCTAGAGCACCAGCTTCAGGCAGCTCCAAACTTGCCCACCTTAGTGGCGCTGCATCATCCACCGACGCTGATTCACTCGCAGTGGATGGATGACATTGGGCTGCGCAACCCGGACGCCTTTTATGCAGTGCTAGATCGCTATCCGCAGGTGAAAATTGTGCTGTTTGGGCATATCCATCAAGAGTTTTCCAGTGAGCGGCAGGGCGTGCAGTATTGGGGAACGCCTTCGACCTGCGTGCAGTTCAAGCCCAAACAGCGGCAGTTTACCCTCGATGAGCTGCAGCCCGGATTTCGACTGCTGACGCTCTACCCCGACGGGCGCTTTACAACCGAAGTGCGGCGAGTGGCTTATCTTGTGCCGACAGAGCTGAGTGCTGTCAATTGATTGCGCCAGTGCTGCACGGCTGCCCTGGGTCGATCCGACAACCAGCTATCGTACTGCGGATAAACAGGCAATCGGGGAACTAGCTGCCAGCCCTGACGGTGCAACAGCTCAGCTAGGGCATCGTTGCGGGGGTGAGGATAGTCGGGATTCACCTCGTCTTTAGGACCAATGCCGCCCAGATCGCGAGCACCCGCAGCTAAGCACTGCCGCAGCAGATCGGGCTGGGTCACGAGATTCGGCGGAATTTGCAGCGTAATCGCGTCGGGCAAGATCTCCCGAGCCAGCGTTACGGCTCTCACCAGCTGCGGCAAGGGAAATGCCTCTCCCTGCCAAGTTTGCTGCTGTCCGGGGCTGTGGGGCTGCAAAATCACCTCCTGGATATGTCCCCAGCGGTTGTGCATCTGAGCGATGGCCTGCAGGCTAGCGATCCAATCCGGCTCGGTTTCGCCGATGCCCAGCAACAGACCGGTCGTGAAGGGAATCCGCAGTTCTCCCGCCCAGGTCAACTGCTGTAGCCGCAGCTCGGGAACTTTGCTAGGGGCATGGCGATGCACGGTCCGCCGCAGGTCTGGGGTGAGTTGCTCCAGCATCAGCCCCATCGAGACATTGACAGATTTTAATCGCGCCATCTCCTCACGGCTCAAGGGTCCGGCGTTGGTGTGCGGCAAGAATCCTAGGGACAATGCCAATTCGCCTAGGTCATAAATTCGCTGCAACCAAGCGGCGCGACGGGAACTGCGGGGATGCACTTCGCCGCTGAGAATCAGGATTTCAATCACGCCTCGGGCTTTCAGGGATTGCAGAATTTGCGCTGCCTGCACCAGCGTCAGCCATTCATCGGCGCCGGGATCGACGCGGAAGTTGCAGTAGCTACAGCGATTGAAGCACTCGTAGGTGGGCACGATCGTGTAAGCAGGGCTGTAGGTAATGCAGCGATCGGGGTTAGGAGCCATGCAGCACAGTTCTCTTGTTTTTCTAGACTCAAATTCTGGACCTAAGTAGAACCTAGAGCCGCGCCATAATGCAAGGCGTAGGGTTCTGCCTGCTGCCATGTTCTTCTACGCCCCCACGCTCTGTTTGCCGTATTCAGAAGAACTGCCCAACTCCGACGAAATGCCCGTGGATAAGGAACTGCAAGACCTGATACCCAGCCTGCTGAAAACCAGCCTGGCATAGCGATTGCCCGATCGCTGACGACAACAGGGCATTGACCCAGAAATGCTATAGCGAGGCCCACTAGCGAGGGAGGGAAGCTGCGCCACCCCTCCTCATCGCGTTGTCAACTTATTTCAATCCTAGATTTCGAGCCTAGGAAGCTACAGATTGCGTGCGGCGAACGGTGGCCAGCGCTTCCACGAGACTGCGCACGGCGGCAATCATTTCGATCTCGCTGTGGAGCTTGTTGATCGCGGAACCAACACCAATACCCGAGGCACCAGCAGCAATGGCGAGGGGAGCTGTGACGCTCGATAAGCCCGAGGCACAGATCACCGGCACATCAACTGCCCGCGAAATTTCGTAGGCGGCGGCCAGGGTGGGAGCTGCTTTTTCGATCAGTCCCAGCGTCCCGGCATGAACTGGCTGGCTGCTCGTACCGCCTTCGGTTTGTAGAATGTCTGCTCCGGCGTGAACTAGCGCTTCTGCCAACTGCACCTGCTGATCCAGCTCCAGAATGTGGGGTACCGTCACCGACAGGGTGATCTGAGGCAGCAGCGCTCGGGTTTGGCGGGTTAGTTCCAGGACTTCGGCGGCTTCAAAGCAGCGTCCTTGGGCATAGAAAGCATCAAAGTTGCCAATCTCGATCAAATCGGCTCCGGCTTCAACGGCCGCGATGAACTGCTCGGGTTCAACAGCAGAGACGCAGACTGGCAGGTTGGTCAACTGTTTGGCCAGACGCACCAGCGCCGCGTCAGCAGCAATATCAACGAAGGTAGCACCACCTCGATCGGCTGCCTTCACGGTGGCTGCCACTTTCTCAGGGTTAAAGTTGGTGAGACCGCTAATCACTTTCAGGGCAGTGCCGTGCTGAAAAGCGTGTTGTAGCGTGGAATGCATCATGGTGTTCCTTGGCAAATGGTCATGAATCCAATTGGATCATTGTGCCACGGCAAGGGAAACAGGATGAAGGAAGCCGCGTGAATTCAGCTAAGCTACGCACTCGCCGCCACGCTGGCCGAATCGCGAATATGCTCTAGGGTCAACTCTCCGACAGGGGCACCCTGATCCACCACAGTTAGCTTCGGAGCACCAGTTTTCAGGATCACCGACAGCGCATGCCGCAGGCTATCGCCACGATCCACCGTCGGACCACCGTTCAGTAGGGCAGGTTCAGGGGTGTTGATCATCGCCGTTTCAACCCGCAGCAGCCCAAGCTGACGCACCATATCGTCTGCCCCCATCAAGTTATAGACAAACTCATTGGCCGGCTTAGTGAGCACGTTGAAGGGCGTGTCATACTGCACAATCTGCCCTCTCTGCATGATCAGAATGTAATCAGCAAGGCGCAGTGCTTCTTCGACATCGTGGGAGACAAACAAAATCGTCTTCTGGAGCTGCCGCTGCAACCGCAAAATTTCGTCTTGCAGGCTGGTGCGAGTAATAGCGTCAATAGCTCCAAAGGGTTCATCCATCAGCATCACCTTCGGGTCGCCGGCTAGGGCGCGAGCCAAGCCAATTCGCTGTTGCTGCCCGCCCGAGAGCTGGGCTGGGTAGCGGTTGCGGTATTCTAGCGGCGGCAGTTCCACCAATGTCAGCAGTTCGTCAATGCGGGATTGAATCTGCGGTCGCGGCCAGCCGAGCAGCTTGGGCACCACGGCAATGTTTTGCGCCACCGTCATGTGGGGAAACAGCCCCGACTGCTGAATCACGTAGCCAATGCGCTGCCGCAGGGCAGTAGCTTTGATGCGGCGAATGTCTTCCCCGTCGAGAAGAATTTGCCCTGAAGTCGGCTCATACAGCCGGTTCACCATCTTCAGCAACGTTGTCTTGCCGCAGCCTGACGGTCCCAGAATCACCACTAGCCGACCCGACTCGATCTCGCAGCTACACCGATCAACCGCCGGACGAGAAGCACCTGGAAATTTGAGGGAAACCTGATCAAAACGGATTGTGCTCACAGTGTGCCTCTCATTAGCCTAGTTAAGCCTAGTTAATTGGTGTTTCATGCTCTTTCAGTGCGGTACACAGTTGCGGTCTACATCAGCTCGTTCTGCCGTTTGTGAATTTGTGAAGCCATGAATTGTGATGCTTACAACAGCCCCTCTTCCGTGAGAAACGTCTTGGCGACGTCGGCAGGCTCTTTCTGGTTGCCGCTGACCTCAAAGTTGAGCCGCTGCATGGTCTCGTTCGTTAACTTGGGAGCTAAAGCATTCAGCGCTTCTGCCAAACCCGGATGGGTGTCGAGGGCTTCCTGTCGCACTACCGGCGCCACTTGATAGGGCGGGAAAAGCTGTTTATCGTCTTCCAGCACCACTAGATTGAAGGCAGCAATTTCGCCGTCCGTGCCGAAGGCAACGCTGACATCCGCTTCCCCATCAGTCAGAGCCTTATAGCGCAACCCTGGATCCACAGCTTTGTATTCCTTCAGCTCAAAGTTGCCGTACTTTTGCTTGATGCCGGGCAACCCATCTTCCCGCACCTCAAATTCCGGCGGACCCACCATCACGAGCTGATCGGCCTTCGCTGCCATATCGGAGATGGTTTTGATGCCAAACCGCTGAGAGCCTTCTTGGGTCATGGCTAGGGCTTGAGTGTTATTCATCGGGGCAGGATCCAGCCACACTAAGTTGTACTTTTCTTTGTAGCCGGAGGAAACTTTCTCGAACACCTCCTGGCGATCGCTGCTGGGGGGGAGCTTCAAAATCGTCAGCAATCCGGTGCCGGTGTACTCGGGGTAGAGGTCGATCTCGCCGCTCTCGAGGGCTGCCTGTGCCACCGGAGTGCCTCCCAGATTCAGCTTGCGCTCCACTGGAAACCCAGCTTTCTCTAGCACCAGCGCGTACATCTCGCCAATAATAAACGCTTCTGTAAAATCCTTAGAACCAACTCGAATCGGGGTTTGTGTATCTGCACCATTGCCTCCGGTGCCACCTCCGGCACAGGCAATCAAAATTGTGGCGGTCAGCAGAGCCAGGATAGGCAAAATGAGCAAACGGCGGAATCTTCTCATAACCAAATCCTCGACGGGGTCTCCGTAGGGAGAAGTGACGTTCATTACGTATCCTGATCATCATAGCGGACTCTGCCCCGATGCCCAAATTGGACTAAGGTAGAGGATTCTGAGCCGAATGCAAAGGAAATATCACCCCGGCACAGACAGGCATTCTCATCAGCGTTGCAAGCAGTATTTGATAGAGCTTCACCTGATAATGCCTCACCCATAGCACCAAATCCATTGCCTTCGATATTGTCCTGCCGGGTGTAATTAGGGCTTGGGTCGGTTTAAGGTAGCCAGCGCGGCTGTATTCCTTTGATACCTAGCGCTTCGGGTTCGGTGGGCTGAGGTACACCCTGAGCATCTTGCAGAATGGGCAGGAACCAGAGCTGGCTGGAGGTAATCGCCTTGCCATCGCTGCTGCGGAAGAGTCCTCCTGAGGTTTGCTCGCTGCTAGTCACGGTTTGGTCAAACAGAATACCCAAGTTATCAGGAGCCAAGCTCACCTGAATGTCCCGCTGGATCGGCAGCCGCAGCAGATCCAGTACCTTAGTGGTTTCCAGAGCAATGGCGGCCAGATACGGTTCCTCTAGGTATTCTTCGGTATCTAGACGTTTAGTGTAGAGGCAGTAGAGGTTGCGCTTTGCTGCGTCGAATTCAGCAAAGAGAATCGAGCCATCGGTCGTCAGCAGCTCTTTCTCGTTGCCCTGGTTGGTCACCAAGAATAACGAGCGGGTCGGTTTTTGGGGATTGCTGTTGAACTTGACCATGGCAGCCGCAGACCCATCGCGGGCAAAGCTGAGGATGACGCCGTATTTCGGCAAAAAGTCTAGGGTTTCGGCATGTTGCGGATCGAGCGGCAGAATCGCCATGCCCTGCCCCTGAGACATCGCAATGGACTGGCTATCGGGAGCAATCAGGAAATCGCCTCCTGGATCGGTGTTGACCTGCTGCGGCGGCTGTCCTGAGCGCACAAGCCACAGCCCAAAGTCTGCCGGGTTCTGACGATTGACCCGTTGCACGGCAATGGTTTTGCCGTCGGGCGACAGGTCAAATTTCAGGTTCTGGTATTCCCTGCTGTCCAGCACTAGCTCCACGACGCCGGGCGGCTGATCGGGTTTGGAGACCGGACTAGGGCTAGATGGGACGCCCAACAGCGGCGGAGCCGCAACGGAAATGCCGGTGGTGACCGTGTAGAGCTGCTGGTCTAAAATGCCTTGATTTTGCGCGGCTCGTTCGGTGGCAGAAAACAGAATTCGGTCGCCCTCGGGATACGGCTCGAAATCCATGACGACGAGCGTCTCCGGTGTTAGGATCCGCTTTTCTTGCTGGGTGAGGTTTTGCAACACCAAGCGCCCTGCTTCCTGCCCCTCTACGCCCAGATAGACAAACGCCCGATTGCGCGAGCGAAACTGCCCCGTAAAGGGACGCATCTGAGTGCGCGGATCATCAGCCGAGCTAAAGCGATCGCGGGCCCCTGTCAGTGTCAGCTCGAAGGTTTTGCCATAGGGGGCCGGCGTTTCCAGCGTGTAGGCCATGCGCCGTCCAGCCCAGCTAAACTTCCCCGGCAGCGGCGGTTCAATTCTTAAATTGTTCTCCACACTGGCATGATCCATCGGACGGCTAAAGGCCAAAATAAAAGCGGTGTCTTCGGCTCCCACTTGCCGGTCTTGCCAGCTAAAGTCGCGCACACGGGCAGCAGTACGGTCGCCCTTGAGCAGCAGCAGGCTAATCACGATGCTGAGCACCAGCATCAAGAGAATAGCGGTGCGGTCCAGCGGCTGAGTCAACCGTTTTAAGGGAGCCGGAGGCTTAGAGGTGGGAGATTTCACCATAGCAAGGAGCGAAGAAGCAATAACATTAATGCAGGGTGCTACGTCAGCAAACCAGGATATCCGAAATTGCATTTTTTCACAGCCGGGATCCGCTGCAGCCATATTCTCAGCTAGCTGACGGTTTCCTCTCCAGCTCACTACCGACGCCAGTCCTCTACAATAGAGCCATTCGATCGTTGCTTAAATGGGATTTTCATGACACCTGCGACTCCAGTCAAAACTAAATATGAAGCCATTATTGGTCTAGAAACCCATTGCCAGCTCAGCACCGAAACCAAAATTTTTTCCAGCAGCTCAACGCAGTTTGGCTCCGACCCCAACACAAACATTGACCCAGTCTGTTTGGGGTTGCCAGGAACGCTGCCCGTGCTCAACCAGAAGGTACTGGAATACGCCGTTAAGGCTGGACTAGCACTCAACTGCCAGATTGCCCCCTACAGCAAGTTCGACCGCAAGCAATATTTCTATCCCGACCTGCCCAAGAACTACCAAATCTCGCAGTACGATTTGCCGATCGCCGAGCACGGCTGGCTGGAGATCGAACTGGTAGATGCCGACGGCAACCCGATCCGCAAGCGGATTGGCATTACGCGGCTGCACATGGAAGAAGACGCCGGCAAACTCGTACATGGCGGCAGCGATCGTCTCTCGGGGTCTACCTACTCGCTGGTGGACTACAACCGGGCGGGCGTACCGCTAGTCGAAATTGTCTCGGAACCGGATATGCGCTCTGGACAAGAGGCGGCAGAATATGCCCAAGAACTGCGGCGGATTGTTCGCTATCTCGGCGTCAGCGACGGCAATATGCAGGAAGGCTCGCTGCGCTGCGACGTCAATATTTCCGTGCGCCCCGTCGGGTCAGATAAGTTTGGCACGAAGGTAGAAATCAAAAACATGAACTCCTTCAGCGCCATTCAGAAAGCGATCGACTACGAGATCGAGCGGCAAGTGGCAGCTGTGGAAGCCGGCGAGCGGATCATCCAGGAAACGCGGCTGTGGGACGAAGCCAGCCAGCGAACAGTCAGCATGCGCACCAAGGAAGGCTCTAGCGACTACCGCTATTTCCCCGAACCAGATCTGGGTCCCATCGAAGTCTCGCCGGAACAGTTGGCAATCTGGAAGGCCGAGCTGCCGGAACTGCCCGCCCAGAAACGACGTCGCTACGAAACTGAACTGGGGTTGTCTCCCTACGACGCCCGGGTGCTCACCGACGACCGCGCCATTGCCGAATACTTTGAAGCGACCGTGGCCGCCGGAGCTAGCCCCAAGCTTGCCGCCAACTGGATCATGGGCGATATCAGCGCCTATCTAAACACCGAGAAGCTGAGCATCCGCGAGTTGAAGCTGCAACCCGAGTCGCTAGCCGAGATGATCAAGCTCATCGAAGCCAACACGATTAGCAATAAAATCGGCAAAGACATCCTGCCGGAACTGCTGGCTAAGGGCGGCTCTGCCAAGGCACTCGTCGAGAAGAAAGGCTTGGTGCAAATCTCCGACCCCAAAGTGATCGAAGATGCTATCGACACGGTTCTGGCTGCCAATCCGGGCGAGCTGGAAAAATACCGCAGCGGCAAAAAAAACCTGCTCGGCTTCTTTGTCGGACAGGTGATGAAAGCCACTGGCGGCAAAGCCGATCCTAAGCTGACGAATCAGCTCCTCCAGAAAAAGCTAGAGGGCTAACCTCTGGTTGGTAAGGGCAATGCATTCGAGTGATCCTCTGGAAAGGAATGCTCAGCCCTTACCGTATGGTGTGCTCTACAATGCAGCAGACTTGGTTTTGGTTTCAGGCTTAGACTCACTTAGATTCAACCGTAGAGGGAGTGGACAGCCCGCCGAGGCGAATCTCTGAGCAGAAAGATGCCATGCTGAAGCCGCCAAACCGCTTCAGAATGCTGGTGCGCAGCCGCAGGTTGGGGCTGGCAAACCACAGCCGCTCTTCGGAGTACATAGTTTCGTACTCGGTGATCAGCGTCAGGGCGTCGTCGCTACCCATGACATAGCGACCAGCCACCGGCGCTTTCTCGGCATAGCCCATTTCCCGCAGCAGCTTGCCTTGATTCACATTTTCCGGATCGGCAACGGGCACGAGAACTGTTGAGCCGGCATGCTTCTCTTCGTCCCATTCCATCGTGCCGTCCCAGGTGACGCGAGCACCGCAGAGCGCTAGTTCTGGGTCCACCTCATACTGCTGACAGAGCTGAATCACTGCCGGGTCATCTTTTGCTAGTAGCTCAATCACCAGATCGGACTTGCCACCTTCGGATTGTTTAAACGCCAAGTGGTGACTTGTGCGCTGAGAAAACCATTTACCGGAACTTTGTTGAAAAAATTCTGTGATATCCATGCTGCTGTACTGCCATTCAGCGGGTTGATCTATTTCACTATCCTTCATCTTAAGGTACCGCCGGACGCTGACGGCTCTGCATCAACGACATCAGCCACAAGACAGGTGGCGTCAACTACCGACAGATTCTTTGCCCGAAACACCGTACAGCCCTCAGCCCGCTGTTGCAGCACAGGTACGCCGCGATTGAGGTTGCGAATGGCGGGTTTCGTGGCCGTGGGATATTGCCGCACCCACTCCTGCCGCAGGAATCTCGGCTTAAACACCTCGGGTTCAATTAACCAGAATGTGATTTGGTAGGTGTCGATGACGCGCTGAAGCTCTGCCGGATCACGGGTGTACTGCGCCCGGATCAGATCCATCGCTCGCTGACGAAACTGATTAGCGTAGCCCACGTGATAAGGAATGGCAAACTCACGCCCCACCACCACCGAGCGCTGAGAGAAAGTTGGCAGATTGTCCGCTTCCCGCAGCAGCGAGGCAATGCGAATATCTTTCGGCTGCTGGGCAAAAAAGTTGTAGAGCGACGGATTCTCGCCGGTCCTATAGTTGTGATCTGGAAACTCGGTAGTGTAGGTGGGAAGCAGCAGCAGGTGCCCCGCTAAGGCAACGGTGAGGGCGGCTATTCCTAGGCGCGGCAGGAGCGAAGATGATCGAGTCCAACGGCGCAATCCGGCTTCTAGCAGCAGCGTCAGAGTGATGGCGGTGGCAAAGATCAGCGCGTAGCGCAGCGTGTAGGTGGTATAGCGACTCGGCAGATGCAGCTTGAACAGCACCGCGTGCGCTAGCCCAAACAGTACCAACCCGACGACCGCAATCTGCGGCAGAATCATCACCTTGCGGTGGACCTGAGTGGCTAAGGGGAACTTCTGAGGACGCTGCAGCAGCCAGGGCAATAGAATCCCCAGGGCTATGATCGGCGGTGCAAAAGAGGGAAAAATACCGCTGCGAAAGCCGGTGAGCCAGAAAATCAGCGCATTGTCCCTGAAAAAGGAGCTACGATTGCCAAGGTAAAACTCCGGCAGTTCCCGCGCCTCCGCCGCCGTAATTGTGGGACCGAAGACCGACGCCGACAACGCGAAGGGCAGCAGCACCAAAAAGGCGACAACCAGCCCGGCCGCGCTAAACCAATAATCCTGCCGCTCCCGAGACAGCCGTAGCCCTCGCCGCCAGCGTAATGGCAAACACAGCAGCAGTCCGGCAAACACAAACACATACTGCGGGTAGAACAAGCCCTCCAGCCCGATCGTCACCAGACAGGGCAACAGCCGCCGTCGCAGCAGGTAGTACAAAAACGCCAGAAAGATCAGCGGCATGAAGGCGCGAGGACTGGCGGAAATTACGTCTTCGTGGGCCCAGATCGTCTGGCTCACCAGCATGCCTGCCAAACAGCCGGTCAAGGGAATCGGCAGAAGTTGGACAGCGACACCAAAGCCATAGGCAGTGGCTGCGAGAGTCAGGGGCAGGGGCAGCAACTTGCTCAGCAGCAGCGGGTTTACCCCCAGCCCGGCAAACAGGCGATAGAACTGGGTATAACCCCAGGGAGCCACCGATTGGAAATAGTCGGCAATTAAATCATTCGGAAACAAATTCGGATCGAGAAACCGCTGCATCCAAAAGACATGCTGCCGGGCATCATCTTGCACGGTGTAGGGGAAGCTAAAGGCTTCCTGCGCCGCCACAATCCCCCAAATCAGCGTGTAGGTGAGGCAAATGCTCAACCAAAACAGCCGCCGCCAGCGCGAGGTTTTCGCTACCGGAGTAAACAGAAACGCATCCAGAGAAGCCATCACACCACACCCTAACACGCAGAATTACGCCCCATTAAACCACCCTTAGCCGTTAGATTCATCTACCTCGCCGAGTCTATTGTCTGGACTGGACTGCCCTTGGTTTGTCCCTCTAGATCCGCTAAACTGCCAGGCATCTGGTGTGTCGAGTGGTGTGTCGAGGGGGCTGAGGCGATGATCAACAAAAACTGGGGCTGGCGGACATTGCCGAGCGGGTGGCGCTATGGCGTGATTATTCTGCTGGTGCTGGGGATTTTTCTGCGGTTTTACCATCTCGATCGCAAGGTGTACTGGATCGACGAAACGAATACCTCGCTGCGCACCCTGGGCTACACCAAAACCGAGGTGATCGAAACGGCGTTCACAGGAGAGGTGATCACGGCGGATCAGCTGATGCGGTTCCAGCGCTTGAGTCCTGATCGCGGCTGGTCGGATACCTGGACCGCGCTGACGGGCACCGCCGAACACACGCCGCTGTATTTTCTGCTGTCGCGAGCTTGGATTGGGGTGGTCGGGCATTCCGTAGCGACAATGCGGGCGTTGACGGCAATCTTCAGTATTTTGGCGATGCCGTGCCTGTTCTGGCTCTGCTGGGAGCTGTTTCAGTCTTTCGCCGTAGGCTGGGTGGCCGTCGGACTGTATGCGATTACGCCGCTGCATGTGCTCTACGCCCAGGAAGCGCGTCCCTATAGCCTGTGGACGGTGATGATTTTACTCTCGAGTGCGCTGCTGCTGCGGTCGCTGCGAACTCCGTCGCGGCAAAACTGGATTCTTTATGGGCTATCGCTGATTGCGGGACTCTACACGCAGTTGTTGTTCGGAGTAATGATTCTAACCCACGGACTCTATGTGCTGCTCACCGAGAAATGGCGTAGCCCCACGACGCGAGCCTACCTGATGACGACGGCTATAGCGCTGCTTGCCTTCACGCCTTGGCTGGCGCTGCTGATCCACAATTTGCCCAAAGTGCAGGAATCGACACGCTCCCTCACCGAGGGCTATTCCTTTGGCTACATGGTGAACCGCTGGTTTTTGAACTCGAGTCTGGCGTTTTTTGGGCGCGAGCTAGGCAGTGCCAATCTGCTGGTTGGCGTGCTCTGTGGCGTGGCGGTGGGGCTGCTGCCGCGCATCACCCCGAAGCGAAGCTGGCTGTTTGTGGTGCTGCTGGTGGCGGTGCCGTTTCTCTGCCTGGCATTGCCGGACGTCATTTTGGGCGGTCGTGCCTCACTGCGGATTCGCTATCTGTTTCCCACAATGCTGGGGATCCAGCTCGCCTTTGCCGCTCAGATTGCCCTGCAGGGGCTGTGGGGACGTACCTGGAGACAGCACTTCTGGCGCGGCGTGCTGGGGCTGCTGGTGGTGGGCGGTTTGGCCTCCTGCATAGTCAGTTCGCAAGCGGTGGTCTGGTGGAACAAGAGCGTGCCCCGCAGCAGCTACTACCCGATTGTCAGTGCTCTGATCAACGAAGCTGCCAATCCCTTGGTGATCAGCGATGGCTCAGTCACCGACACCCTGGCGTTTAGTCGCTGGCTCGACCCAGACGTGCATCTACAGCTTTCCCTAGAGCCGCGCAAAATTCGAGTGGCTCGCGGCTATGACCCGATCTTTCTGCTCAACCCGGAAGAATCCACCAAGCGCATCTTTACCCGGCGCGGCTATGAGCTAACGCTGCTCTACCGAGATACAACCGATGCCGATGACGTGGTGGATCGGTTGTGGCGGGCGGAGAAGAGCCAATAAGCCGGACTCATTTCCTCATCAAACACTCTGCTCGCAGTAGCCGCACTCCCGGTTCGCGATAGGCAGCACAGCCTTTGGCAGCGTCCTCTAGGGCTGGAAGAGTACCAGCTTGCAACTGAGCCTGAATCGACGGCGCGACCTCAGGAAACTGGGCAAAGAGCGAGCTGCGGTAGGCTTTAGAGTCACTGAAGTCGGCTGAGAAAGAATCGCGATCGAGCAGCCAGAAGTCGATGCCGTAGCGTTGGATCACATCTTTGACGCGCTGCAAATTCGGGCTGTATTGGGCTTGCAAGAGGTCTATCAACCGCTGACTGAGGGCAGCAAAATAGTGCGGATGGTAGGGCAGCAGGTAGCCTTCGCCGCCGGCCAGCAGCGAGCGCTGAGCAAAGGAGGGGAGCTGGTTGGCTTCTTCGGTAAGCGAGGCAATCACGATATCCTTGGGCTGCTGCGCGAGAAACTGGTAGAGTCCGGGATGCTCGCCTTCGATGTAGCCAGTGACGGGAAAGCGGGCATTGTCGATTTCTAGAGAAAATGGGTAGAAGATCAGACTACTGCTGACCATCGCCGTCAACCCCAACGCCAGCCATACTCGCGAGGAATCACCACGCTGCAACAGCCACCGCATCGCTCCGTCCCACAAAACCACCAAGGCAACACCGGCCGCCAACGCCAGCAGAATCCGCAGACTATGCTCGCTGTAGCGATTCGGCAAATGCAGCTTGAACGCCATCGGATGAGCAATCAAAAACATCAGCAGCGATACCAGCAGCGTTTGCGGCAGAATCCAGACGGCGGCAGAAATTTGCTGAGCCAGCGGCCAGGAATTCCGCCAGACGATCAGCAGCGGCAGCAGTAGCCCCAGCCCCAGTGGGGGAAACCGCAGCAGCAGCAATCCCCAATTGAAGTGGTCCTGGGATTTGGCCAGATCGCACCACTCGGTAGGCATTAGACCACTGCGTTTGCCGCAGAACCAAAACTCGATGGGGTCATCGCTAAAGAAGGCGGACCAGCCAGGAGCGGTAAAGGCCGGTAACGCCCGCGCTTCTGCCAGCGTAATCACCTCCCCAAACTGCGAGGATTTCAAGGCATAGAGTCCGATCACCCCCGCCGCAACCGCTAGCCCAGCCAAGCTCAGCCGAATGATTGCCCGATCCTGCGTTAGCCGCGGTCGTTTGTTGCTCCAATCTACTAGCCGCAGCAGCAGGACACCTGCCGAAAGAAAAATCCCCTGCGGGTAGAACAAACCTTGCAGCGCAATTGCTATACAGCAGGGCAGCAGCGACCCCCGCAGCAGATAGTACAAAAACGCCAGAAAAATCGGGTAGAAAAAGGCTCCCGGCGTTGCCGACACGAGATCATCCCGCATCCACAGGTTTTGATTCAGCAGGGTGGCGGTGGTGAACCCGACCATCGGCAGCGGCAGGATCTGGATGCCCACCCCAAAGCAGTAAACGGTGGTGATTAGTCCCAGAACCGGCGGCAGCAGCTTGCTCAGCAAAACCGGATCGACCCCAAGAATAGCAAACAGCCGATAGAGCGTCGTGTAGCCCCAGGGTGCCACTGACTGAAAATAGTCTGCCATCAGGTCATTGGGGAACAGCTCGGGGTCGAGAAACCGCCGCAGCCAAAACACATGCTGCCGAGCATCGTCTTGGATCACGTAAGCACTGCTGAAGGCGTCTCGCAGAGCCGGCAGACTATAGAGCAGCGACACCAGTAAACTGGCTCCCAACCAAAAGCCAATGGATGAGCGGTTGGGTTTGCCGATGAGCCAGGTGTGAAGTCGGGTTGCCAGCATAGACCTTAGTTCCTACCTGAATTCAGGACAATTGCGGGACGCCTAGCATCAGTATCTGGAATGAGTGTCCGCAGACCATCCTTCAGACTACCTCAAGAGGCTGGAACTCTTCTGGAACTTTGGCTGACTTTAGAGCCGTTATGCCTGTGGGAAGGTGGCGCTGAGCCAGTCGATCACGTGGGCATTCACAACGTCAGGACGTTCGTCGTGCGGGCAGTGACCTGTGTTGGGAATCGGGATAAACTGAACGCGGTCTGACTGCTCAGCCAATTCTCGGTAGAGTTTAGCGCCGCTGATCGGCGTCCAGGGGTCGGCTTCGCCCCAGAGTACCAGCAGTGGTTGGTTGATGCGGGGCAGCAGTTCCTCGGGTTTGGGTCCGGGAGGGGCAGTGAGAATGGCCGCAAAGACTTTTTGAGCGCCCTTATCGCAGGAGGGTTCATAGATCAGGTCAATCAGCTCATCGGTGACGGCAGTCGGGTCGTGGTACACCTGATGGAGCGTGCGGCGCAGGCGGGGCTTGCTGCGAATCTGCTGAAACAGGAAAGGACCTATCCAGGCAGAGCTAACGACCTTCGTGAAGGTGCCCATAACGACCCGCAGCGGCAGCGGCAGTTCTTCCGGGCGATGGTTCAAGCCACCCGCCGCATTCAGCAACACACCGCCTCGTGCCATTTCGGGGTGATTCGCCAGCATCATCAGGCTGAGCAGTGCCCCAATCGAGTTACCCACAAATAGAGCAGGCTCCTGGACATGCGCCGTCCAGAAGTCGCGTAGCAGGTCCTGCCAGAGTTCCATGCAGTAGTCAGCCACCGGCTTATCGGACTTGCCGAAGCCCAGCAAATCAATGGCAACAACCCGGTAGCCTGCCTCGGCTAATACGGGAATATTGCGCCGCCAATGCCCAATTGAGGCTCCAAAGCCATGGATCAGAATCAGCGGTATGCCAGTGCCTTGAGCTGCATAGGCAATGCGATGACCTTGCCAAGTCCAGAACTGGGTTTCGAGAGAGGCGAACGGTGCTGCTGTCGAGCGGGAAACCTGAGTAGTCACAATTCTTTGTTTACGTTTCTTAAACTCTTTTCATGATAAAGGGTAGTTTCCCATAAGTGGGCTGCTATTCCTCCCCACAGGGCTGATTTTTCTGCCTCGAGCCTTCTCTCTCCGGACTGGCTTTTGTTCCGTGCATAGCGGAACGCTACACTAAAATTTGGGATTCTTGAGAGAACACTATGCCGCATACGATTGTTACCAACACCTGCGAGGGCGTAGCCGACTGCGTAGACGCTTGCCCAGTGGCCTGCATTCACGAGGGTCCTGGCAAAAACGCCAAGGGTACTGACTGGTACTGGATCGATTTCGGCACCTGCATCGACTGCGGCATTTGCCTGCAAGTCTGCCCAGTTGAAGGTGCTATCGTTCCGGAAGAGCGCCCCGAGCTGCAAAACACGCCCTAGCCCCTGCTTCCTCAAGCCTTCTTTATCATTCAAGCGTTTGGCTTCTCCACCATGACCGATCCTGCCCCTCTGTTACGCGTTGAAGATGTTTACGCTGGTTACATCAACGATCTCGATATTCTTCAGGGCGTCAATTTCAAGATTTACCCTGGTGAGCTAGTGGTCGTGATCGGTCCCAATGGGGCGGGCAAATCGACGCTGGCGAAGACAATCTTTGGGCTGCTGACCCCCCGTCGCGGCACGATTGTGTTTGACGGCAAGAATATCGTGGGCTTGAAGTCGAACCAAATTGTGCAGCGGGGCATGTGCTATGTGCCGCAGATCGCCAATGTCTTTCCTTCGCTGACGGTAGATGAAAATCTGGAGATGGGTGCCTTTGTGCGCAGCGGTTCCCTCAAGGAGTTGAAAGACCGCATTTATGCATTATTTCCTCGCCTTGTCGAGCGGCGCAAGCAGCGGGCAGGCACGCTCTCGGGTGGAGAACGGCAGCAGCTCGCCATGGGCCGGGCCCTAATGCTGCAACCCAAACTGCTGATCCTAGACGAACCCTCGGCTGCCCTCTCTCCACAGCTCGTCAATAGCGTCTTTGAGCTGATCAAGCGCATCAACAGCGAGGGAATTTCAATTATTCTGGTCGAGCAAAATGCGCGCAAAGCCCTGGCAATGGCGGATCGGGGCTATGTGCTGGAAACCGGACGCGACCGCTTTGAAGGCTCCGGCCCCGATTTGCTGAATGATCCGAAGGTGGGTGAGCTGTATCTTGGAGCCGGACGTGGGCATTGAAACCGGGCAGGGGCTGTCACTGATAACAACGTTCACATCGTCTAGCCGCTGCAGACTTCACCGTTCAGCAGAATTGGGCAGCAGTAGAGCCAAAAGTAGGGCATCCTGGATTCGGAAATAGATAAAACACACCTCAGACACCCCTATGGAGCTTCTGCTTTCCGGCTGCCTGACGCTGTTAGTTTTTGCCTTGGGAGCGGCGGTCGGCAGTTTCCTGAATGTTGTGGTCTATCGGCTGCCGGCGGGTTTATCGTTGCTGTATCCGCCGTCGCGCTGTCCCTACTGTTTGCGGCGGCTCAACGCTTACGATAATGTGCCGGTGCTGGGCTGGCTGTGGCTCAAGGGGCGCTGCCGCTTTTGCAAACGACGGATTTCACCACGCTATCCGTTGGTAGAGGCGGCGACAGGTATTTTGTTTGTGCTGGTATTTCAAGCGTTCAGTCTCTCTCTGCCTACGGTGGGCTACTGGGCTTTCTTTAGCTGGTTGCTGGCGCTAGCGCTGATCGATCTCGACACTCTGACGCTGCCCCATGCTCTAACCAAATCTGGACTGCTGGCCGGACTCGTCTTTCAGGCGATATGGGGTGCTGTGACCACGGCTAGCGTAGCGGGGGCGGCGAGCTATCTGATGACTGGAATTGGGGGAGCCGTGGTAGGGCTGTGGCTGTTTGACTTGATTGCCATTGGCGGATCAATCGCCTTTGGGCAAACAGCGATGGGGGGCGGCGATGCCAAGCTAGCAGCAATGATGGGGGCGTGGCTCGGCTGGAAGCTGCTGCTGGTGGCGGGGTTTCTAGCCTGTGCGGTCGGGGCGTTTGCAGGCGGAGGCGGCATTGCCTTAGGAGTGCTGAGTCGGCGGCAGCCAATGCCCTTTGGCCCGTTTTTGGCAGGAGGAGCGGTGCTAGCGACGTTTTTTGGCGATGCGCTGATCGCGACCTACCTCAGCTTGTTTTTCCCGACGGTGCCTTGAGCAGGGCTGCCTTTGAATGAGGTTGCGCTAGCGTTTAGCAACGGTTTGGCAACGGTTTAGCAACTATTTGCCTGCTGTTTCGCCGTTCGGTCCGCGACACGGTATGATCAATCCACATCATCCTGTTGGGGTTTCCCTCGTCTGATAAGATAGTCCTGTGACCTGGATCACTATCAGAACGGCTAGCACTCGTTGGGAAGCGGAATTGATGCAGCAAATGCTCGCTGCGCATGGCATTCCTGCGCGTGTTGTGCTTCAAGGCATAGCAGCCCATTTTGGATGCGGTGTCCCTGCTGCCTTGCAGGTTCGTCCTCAAGATCGATGGACGGCGCTGCTGCTCCTCAGTCCTATAGACGACCCCATTGACGACGACCTAGAAGAGGATCTCGACAAGGCGCTGGAGTGAGGACGTTCAGACTGGAGCGCGTCACGGTTCTGCACTGTGGCGGCTAGAGGGTCGAACCAAGCTCAAAGCCGCTTGGAAATGCTCTCGTCCAGGGCTGATGCTCACCTCAATTTGTACGGTTGAAGGCTCATGTCCCTATTTGACTGGTTTGCGAATCGACGAAAATCCGGCTCTCTGTCTAAGGAACGGCAGGAGCGCGAGATTGCCGATGGTCTGTGGAGTAAGTGTCCTGCTTGCGGTGTCCTCACCTACACCAAGGATTTGCGAACGAACCAAATGGTTTGCCCAGACTGTGGGCATCACCTGCGCATCTTTGCCGACCAGCGGGTGCAGCAGTTGATTGACCCAGGCACTTGGCGACCGCTCGATGAGGACCTTTGCCCAGTTGATCCCCTGAAGTTTCGCGACCGCAAAGCCTATCAAGACCGGCTGCGAGAAACCCAGGATAAAACCGGATTGCGGGATGCGGTGCAAACTGGCCTTGGTCAGCTTGATCGGCTGCCCCTAGGACTGGGCGTCATGGATTTTCGCTTCATGGGTGGCAGCATGGGTTCCGTTGTGGGCGAAAAGCTGACGCGGCTGATTGAACGGGCGACTCGAGAGCGGCTGCCGGTGGTGATTGTCTGTGCGTCGGGTGGTGCCCGCATGCAGGAAGGGATGCTGAGCCTGATGCAGATGGCTAAGATTTCGGCGGCGCTAGAGCGTCATCGAGAGGCAGGGCTGCTCTATGTGCCGGTGTTGACACATCCTACCACTGGCGGCGTGACGGCGAGTTTCGCGATGCTAGGCGACATTATCGTGGCAGAACCGAAGGCAACCATTGGCTTTGCGGGTCGGCGGGTTGTGGAGCAAACCCTGCGAGAAAAGCTACCCGATGACTTTCAAACCTCGGAATATCTGTTGACCCACGGCTTTGTCGATACGATTGTGCCGCGCACCCAGCTCAAACAAACCCTGGCGCAACTGATCCGGCTGCATCAGCCCTACCCGCCATCTCCTGCCCAGGCGTCGCAGTTTGTGCATGTGCCTGATCATCTCCCGGAGTCGCTGTCGGTCAACTCGGTGCGGGCTGATTAGAGCAATGAGCCAATGCCATGAGCCAATTCTTTCAATTTGAATCGGACTTTGTCGATTCCCTACGCTGTATCCCGATGCAGGTGCGGTTCAAGCTCGACTGCTGCGGTGTCAAACTCAAGCTGCCCCACTGGCATCAATTGACTGCAGCAGAGCGGCAACAGCTTGTAGATGGACCCTGCTCTACCGAGGCCGAAGTACAAGCCTATCGAGAGCGGCTGCGGGCTATGGTGCAGGCCCATGCGGGAGAACTGCCGAGCGATCTGCCGATTGAAGCGTCGCCGGCCTGGCTCGATGCAACGATAATCCCCGAAAGCGTGCAGTTGCAGGCGGAAAGCGTTGGGGCGACTATTCATCTCGACCAATGGGCAAACCTGACTCCCCTACAGCGATTTGCCTTAATCAAGCTCAGCCGCTCGCAGCACGAGAACAAAAACTTTTTGCCGGCCCTAAAGGAGTTTCAGATCGTCTGAATTTAGCCCTTGATGCGACCAGATGTTAATCGAACCCAGATGTTAATCGAACAGTGAGCACCAATGAGTGATCAATGAGTCAATGAGGGAGCCTCCCAGCCAGACTCCCAATTGGGTTAAGTTTAGGGGCTAGCCTCAGTGACCTGGCCTCATTCCCTTAGTTAGTCAACGACTAGTCAACGACGGCGGCGGACTTCATGGGGCGGGGTCCCGGTTGCAATGAGGACTCTTGCCAGAGCGGTTCGAGTGCCTGATCAACGACGGCACCCAATACAGCCCCGACGTAAGAACCCACAATCGACCCGACCAGCGAACCCGCCAACGAGCCAACGAGGGACGTGACGATCGAGCCATTCATCGCCCCTACTACTGAACCAATGACTGCTCCGGCTAGGGAACCCGTCAGCGAGCCAATCACAGAACCGATTGCAGAACCAATGTCATGCATAGGATTTCACCTCAATTGATCAATCTAGTCTTTTGCGTTTGATCTGATGCTGTCGATCGTCGGTCTTGGCTGCTCTTGGTTGTCGATCTCGACGGCCGATCTCGACTGTCGGTCTTTGCGATCTTTTTTGCAATCTTCTTTGCAATCTGTCGATGAAGTGCTGTTCCTCATTGTACGGCAGCGCATCGAATCAGCCTAGCAGCTAGGGCTAGCTCTTGATGCCCTGCTAGATACTCAAGTGGAGATGAATTATAGGAAGAACTAGCGCCCTCCTAGAAACTGACTCACAAATTCCAAGCAGCGCAGCAAAATTCAGGATTTACAATCAAGTTGCCCCTTTTCCTGACGTTGCCTGTCATGAGCCAGACCGACTTGATTCTCTTGGTGGTTTATTTGCTGAGTGTGGCTTATGTCCTCTACCAAGCGTTCCAAAGCCTGGAAGAGAAAACCATGATCACGCTGGTGGGCAAACCCGAGTTTGATCCTGAATTTCTTCAGGATTACGTCAAGCTGGAGTTTGGCTTCAAAGACGATCAGCGCTTCAAGTTTGAAGAGCAGCCGAAACAGCTGGAAGCGACGATTAAGAACTCGGCACGGACTGCAACCATCACTATCGATTGGGATAAGGGGTCGCTAACCTCGTTTGACGGTAACGACCGGCGAGTGATTCGATTTGTCGATAATTTGCAGAGCAGCGATTTAAGCAAGGCACAAGTGTCAACGACAATTATGCCGAAAGGCAGTGTGACGGTGAAACTCGTTCCGGAAAAGAACTTTAAACCCAACGCTGAATCAGGGGCGCTGGAACCCAGCACACCCATTGTCGATGTAGTTGGGTTGCGCGAGGAGGTTATAGCGAATCGCAGAAAGCGACCCAAGACTGAAAAAGATAAGGCAAAGTTTGAGAAGCTAGAGACCACCTACACCAACTTTATGACGATGCGAGAGCCGCTGAAATTCTCGTTGCGTCTGCCGCTACAAGTGACAAACATTGCCGAAGGCAGCAAAAAAGACTACTGGGGGTTTGTAGAGTGCTTTTTCACCGTCAGCCGAGCACCCCTGAAGGAGCAAATTCCCTGGAATCCTAAGAAAAGCAAGCCAAAGTAAGCCGTCACAATGCCAGCTCTGATATCGGTGCGGTGACATTGGCACTGAATATCCAGCCCTGATGAGAACTGCATTAGAGCTGCCAGACCCGCGGCAAGCAAGCTGACCTGCGGGTGCTGCCTAGGCTGTCCTGCCGCAAGAGCTGCCAAACCTGGATGAACCAGTGTCGTGCCGCAGCGGTTGAGGTGCCGCGATAGCGACAGAGCAAGCCAGATTGCAGTCGGGTCACGCCGACGGTTGCGTTGATAGTTGCGTTGATAGTTGCGTCTGCACCGGGTTGCCAGAGCTGCCGCGCCTTCTCGACGAGTTCGGGTGAGATGGGTTGCCCCAGACACGCTAGGCTGCCGATCACCGGGCACCCGGCCAACCCGTGCGGACTGTGCATCATCTCGCTGCCGCCCTGCACGCGCTGCGGATCGACCCAGAGTAATTGGCCGGCTTGCCATACTTCAATGTGCGAGCACCAGAGTCCGGTCTGAAACTGCTCGCCGCGGGCACTGCGACCCAGACGAGTCACCTCCCACCCCAGCCATCGGGCGTTTGCGGCTAGGTTCACCTGCAGGCGCTGCCGGTAGAGTGCTCCATTAAACACAATCGTTTCCTGCGGCAGCCACTCTAGGCAAGCACCCGCTGCAACATCGATGTGAACCGTTTGCTGAGCAGTAGCGCCATTGCTGCGGTAAACCTTGGTGGCGGCGGCCGTCGTCACCAGAGCCTGTGCTTCCGGATGCACAAGCAGGTTCACCGCCAGCTCATCCCCCCCGACAATGCCGCCCGCGGTGTGCAGCATGACGCTATGGCAGATGGCATCTCCTTCTGGGTAAAACGGCCGCTGCACCTTCAACGGAGCCTGCACCCGGCTGCGGCTGAGCCAGGTTTTAGCTTGCCGCCGCGTAAACTCTAACTCTAACTGACCGGACCACACCCGCGATGGGGAGGACATAAGCGGCGGACCGACTGGCGGACCGAACGGCTGAACCGAGGCGTTATTCATGCAAAGCTCCAGCAAAATGGCTATTATCGGCAGTGCGTCGGCTGGCTAGTCTAACCGCAGCGGCTGGTTTGCTAACTCTCCTAACCCTACCGATTGCAGCAGGGACTGCCACTGGCTTGCTAGCTCGGTGTTGTCTGGCTGAGCATAGCGCAGGGTGGCTAGAGTGGCAATTGCTTCGTACCAAATGCCGGAACGGGCGTAGATTGTGGGCTGCGTTTCGGGGGCAGCAGCGGCCAGTTGGTTCACCAAAGCAGCACTAGGTTCAACGCGCTGGATCCAGCCTTCCGTGAGCACATCGGCTGAGCGGTCGAGCGGGTCGCAAATCAGGGCAAAAAACCACTGATAATCTTTGCCAACGGTCAGTGGCGGCAGGCTGCCATCTCGGGGAAGCTGCAGGCGGATCACACCTGGCTGGGGAGCAATCGGCACAACGGTTTGGTAGACTTCGGTCCCCGTATGGTCCAGCAGGATAAATTCCGCAGCGGCAGCAGAATTCTCGGGCACATACCAAAACAGCGTCGGGTATTCGGCTATAGTCAACCCAAAATTGGTGTTGGGAATCATTGCCGTAAGCGGCAGCGAGTTGGGCTGAGGCGACTGGGCGGGCAAACAGGCTCCCCGCGTTCCTCCCCCTTCGCGACGTCCTGGCAACCCCCGACCGGGCGGCACATAATCCTGAGCGGCACCTGGCACCGGCATCACCGCTGGTCCGAGTGTCCCCAGCAAGACCCCCAGCAAGACCCCCAAGCGCACCCCATAGAGACCTTGGCGGCCGCAATGCAACTTGAAACTGAGACGGCTCATGAGCAACCCCGATAAGGCGATCGATCCCCAGGTATAGCATGCCTGGGATTTCAACTCGCTGAGGAATGTCACCCAATCTGCCTTAATAATAGGTGGCTGACTTGCGATGCTGCACCGCCGTGACTCCCACGGCTTCTAGCACCTTGCCATTATCCACGGTGGCATAGATCAACCAGTGATCGTTACATTCCATGCGGTTCTGCACGGTGCACTCCAGGTAGGCTAAGGCTTCATCGAGCACCAAACAGCCATTGGTTGCTGGATGAGTCAGCATTTCCGCAAAGCGGTCTTCGCCGGGAGCAATAGTTTTCATAAAGTGGCGGCGGACGTTGCGCCCCTCTTTCAAAATATTCAGCACAAAGGGGCTACCTTCGTCTGCCAGAGCGTTGGCTTGGTCTTTGCTGATGGCAATGGTGATACCGGGCGGATTAAAAGTGGCTTGCGACACCCAGGAGGTGAGAATGCCCTGATGGCGATCGGCTTGCCGGGTCGTGATGACGCAGAGGGAACCTGTGATCCGCCCCACAGCCTGAGCAGTGCGATCGCTTTGAGCATCGGCCACCTGCTGACGAGGACTCCAGACCTTCTTGGATTTTTTCAGGATCTGCGCAAATTCGGCGCCCGCTGCCTCGCACTGCTGCAATTGCTCTTCCGTTGGCTTGAACTTGACGCGGATCGGCTCAAAGCCAAAGCGGAATCCGGCATCTTGCAGCTTGGTCTCTAGCAAATCTACGGCTTCTCCGCTCCAGCCATAGGAGCCAAACACACCGGCCAGCTTGGTTTTTGTAGCACTGGACAGCACAATTCCCAGAGCAGTTTGGATTTGTACCGGAGCATGACCTCCCAAGGTTGGCGAACCAATGATGAAACCATCGCATTCTTCAATGGCGCGGGTAATCGCAGCGGGTTCAGCAAACTCGCAGTTGATGGTGTTCACCGCCACGCCAGACTGGGTGATGCCTTGGGCAATCGCTTGAGCTAGGGTGCCGGTGTTGCCATAGGCAGACGTGTAGAGCAACGCCACGGTCAATTCTCGGTTTTGCTGCTGCTGGCACCAATCGCGGTAGTCGAGCGTTAGGCGGCTGAGGCTGTGGCGCACTAGTGGACCATGCCCCGGCGCGTATAGCTTGGCAGAGAGGGGCGTCAGCTTGTCGAGGGCAGCTTCAACTTGCGGAGCCTGGGCGGCGTGCAAGCAATCAAAATAGTAGCGGCGGTCATCGCTGAGGGTGCGCCAGTGGGCATCAAAGAGATCATCACCGCAGAGATGGGCCCCAAACAGCTTATCCGTGTAGAGAATGCCAGTTGCCGGGTCGTAGGTACAGAGTTCGTCGGGATGGCGCGGCGTCGGCACAAAGCGAAACTGCAAGGCATGCCCATTGCCGAGATCGAGGACATCCTCATCCCGCACCACACGCAGCTTGAAACTGCGGTCAGCTCCATACTCAATGCCAAAGTCGAGCGCTTCTTCGTCTTGCAGGGTGCGGCTGTCTAGCGGCTGATCGGCAAAGGCAGATCGCAGCACGTTGGCGGCAGGCTTCGAGCAGATCACCGTTGCATAGGGAGCCAGCATCAAAAGCTGCTTCAGGGTCGCAATCCGGTTGGGGTTGACATGGCTCAGGATGATGTAGCTAATTCGCTGGTAATACTGGTGCTGCTGTAGCTCTTCCAAGAAAATATCGGTAAACGATTCCCCAGGGGGGTCGATTAGCGCGACTTGGGGCGCTTGAATCAGGTAAGAATTGGCAGTGGTGCCCCGCTGGCGAGCATATTCCACCTCAAATCTGAGCCGTGTCCAGGTGCGCGATCGCAGCACCAGCGTACTTTCAGCAATTTCGCCAACCTGAACATCCCGCTGTTTATGGTCCGACATGACAATATCCTCCTAACTGCACCATGCAGGAAGTCCTCCAGCCGATGAAGCGTTGCCCCCGCCGAATTCCTTCTTTGATCGGTCCTGTGCATTGCTCCTCACTTCTAACGATAACCCTCAACGGGACTGACCCCTGCAAACCAAGGATTAGATTCTGCGATTGCTCGCTCTCGATGCGGGTTCCGAGATCATGCCATTCAGCACCATCGACTCTTCAGAGGGCATGAAGGGAGAGTCCGCCTCGGCCTGAGCCTGCAAAGACAATTCGCGGTTTCGCCGCACCGACAGCACATGCTCAGGATCGATGCCTTCAAAAGTAGGGGGCAACCAGACTCGCACCACCATCAACGCCCCCAACACTAGCAGCAGCGAACAAGCCGCCAGAATTTGCGTCCAGGGCGCTTCGAGCACTCCATGCACAATCACCTCACGCAGGATTGAAACAATCGACACTTCCACAGCGACCCCAATTGACACGCGCTGCTCTTGCAGGTAGATAATCAGCAGGCGAAACATCTCGACCAGAATCAGCAAAAACAAGATATCTGCCGTGACCGCCGGAAAGTCGAGCGGGGGCAGCAGCGACAAAAACATCTCGCGGAGCTGGATCAGCATGAAGCTAAATAACCCAAAGCAGAGGGAAACCACGATCAAATCCTGAACCGTTTCCAATGCTCGAACCACCTGCTGGCGTTTGACCGATTCGTAACGGGAGGTGAAGGACGATAAGGGCTGCATAATCACGCTCCTTGAAGTTAATGCAGTTTGAAGTTAATGCAGTGAAGTTAATGCAATACTGCTTAGCATAACTTCAAGTAGACTTATAGTTAAAGGGTAATTTAATCAGAAAAATTGATAATTTGCTTATTGAGCACCAATCCTTCTCCAGCAAATCTTCTAGGGCGAATCTCAGTGGAATCGAAAGAATCGCAAGAATCGAACCTCAGTTGCATCTCAGTACGCGGTGACGCGATCTCCTGCATCCGCTTTCCGCAGATTGCCACCTCTAGCGGTCAATTCAACGGCGGTAGATCTTGGCATGCTGACCTGGCACACTAAAGCAAGGCCTGTGAGACCTCCCTATGACTCGCCGCAAACCCAGCAAAGCTGAGATTCAAGCTGCCGTCAACAAAACTGTTCCCGATATCATTGCCGCGGATCTACAGGTGCTTTTCTGCGGAATTAATCCCAGCTTGTATAGTGCCGTTGTTGGCCATCATTTTGCTCGTCCTGGTAACCGCTTTTGGAAAACGTTGTATGCAGCTGGCTTTACCGATCGGGTGTTTGATCCAAGCGACGATCGAGCGCTGCTGCAGCTTGGGTACGGTATTACCAATTTGGTCGATCGCGCCACCGCCCGTGCTGACGAACTGACTCCCGACGAATTAGTAATCGGATATCGATCGCTTGCTGCGAAAGTGCAACACTACCGACCTCGCGTTCTAGCTGTGTTGGGCATTAGCGCCTATCGCCTCGCGTTCCAGTGCCCCAAGGCCACCCTCGGACCGCAAGCAGCGACGTGTCAGGGAGCAACGCTGTGGGTGCTGCCAAACCCGAGTGGACTCAATGCTCATTATCAGTTAGCGGATCTGGGGCGCGTCTATCGAGAGCTGCGGGACGCCATTTCCAGTTAGGATTAGGACGAAACAGGTTACAAGGAATCTAAGGAATCGGGTTTCGGTGCTGCCCTAGACTCAGCGCTCGGGACGCAGGCGGGGGACGGGTTCGCCTGTCCGTTGCCAGGTGCTTTGCAGTGGAGCCAAGTCTACGTTCGGCTTTGCAAAGCGCAATGACCAAATAATCGCGCCCCCCAAGGTACAGGTAACCACCACCAGCAAGACGCTAAGCAGCCGAATGCGCGACTGCAACTGGGAAATTTCGGTCTCACATCTGGCGATTTTATTAGCCACTGCCAATTGCCTTGAGGAGTCCTCAGGCAGCGCCGGCAGCGACTGCTTGGGCTGAAATTTGACCTGCGTGTAGAGCCAGTCGGTGATCAGCTGCGGGGCATTGCGCTTCACCCAGCGCAGAGCAACCCACTTAAAGGCAGGCTTAGTGAATTTGGCAACCCAGCGAGTGAACCGATTCATCGACGGATAGGGAACATTCCGGTTGATCCAATTCACGGAAGCCACGTCATAGAGCCGGTCAAGAATCAGTTTGGCGGTTTCTTCCTCGCGAATCAGCAGGTTCTCCAAGAGCAACTGCACATCCAGCATACGCTCAGCTTCCACTTGGATGCGCTCGCTCGCGTGTTGGGAGGTTGGTTCTACTCCTGCTGGATTTGCCATGATACTTTGATTACACTGTCACTGATTCTACTGGCGGATAGGCTGAGCTACCCTATTCCTCCTTAATTATTTTTGCAATCCTCAAATGCGATGTCCGTCTATCTTTCTGTCTATCTTACGGAGGGGGTATGGAGGGAGTATAGATAGAGTACAGAGGAAGCTTTCAACGATTCGCCATGGCTACGATCAGACTCACTCCCAGGAGTCCAAGCACAATCAGCAGCCCTGTGTGGCGCTGTAGCCAGCCTCGAAGCGTTGCCTGCCAGCTCAGCCGGTAGCGCAATCGCTCGGGGGGATGCAGGCGATTGTGATAGAGCGTACATTCTTTGGCATAGGGACGCTGAGGAAAGTTACAGGTATTATCCTCATCGTAGGTGCAGGTTTGACACAGGTATTCGTCCTCTACTGCCCGATATAAAGGAATGCCCGGATGCCCATAGGCCTTTAGGGCGGTGCGGCAGTAGGGGCAGGTAATGGCTTGCGAGTCAACGGCTTGGTGACAGCGGGGACAGGTCGGCATCGGCGGCATCGGTAAATCTAGGCAAGATGATCAACAACGTCGTCCAGTGGTTGCGACTAGGACGTTGACCAAGACTGGTAATCCTAGCCTAACGCTAATACCGCTTGCGCACCTGATAGCGGTTCGATTCTACGATGGTGTAGGTGTTTCCCATTGCGGCATTAAAGTCGGCTTCCACCTGCTCCAAGACCGATTTGGGCACGGCCTGCCACTGCTCGAAGCTTTCCCAGTGGATCACCACCACCACTTCAGCTAAATTGCCGGGGCTAATCCAAACTTCTTTACTGACAAAACCGGGATAGCGGGCCAGAACGGTCGTCCACAGCTCGGCATCTTTCTGGACAAACTGCTCGCGCAGTTCAGGAGTCACCCGCACTTTTAACCATTCAACTACCATATCGTTAGCCTATTGTTAGCCTAATTGTTAGCCCTGTAGACTGCACCAGTCGAGGGTGGCGTCTGGTCTGCTAGGGAGGCAATCACCACCTGACGAGTGTAGCAGTCCGCCGGGGTTGCTATGGAAACGGGCAGCGGCAAATTTGCCAGAATAAAACGGTAGGCTGAGAGCAGCCCGAGTTGATCATAGTCAGCCGCCTACTCGTCTGGCTTCTTCCTTCGGGTAAAGCATTCAGGAAATACCATTCAGGACACACAATGGATAGCAACAATTTGCTAAGACAGCTATTAATGATTGGCATCGGCACCACTTCGTTAGTCGCCGATCGGCTGCGGGAAGTGGGTGACCAGTGGGTGCGAGACGGCAAGCTAGACCCAGAGCAAGCCAGCAGCTTCATCAACGACCTGATGCAGCAGCTGAAGTCGGAACATACCAACTGGGAAGCCCAGGCTCAGCGGCAGCTCCGCAATATTTTGCAGGATCTAGGCGTACCGCGCCAAAACGAAATGGACGAACTGCGGGGGCGGCTCGACCGGCTAGAGCGACAGCTGCGGGATCTGGAGAACAAACTCTGGCGTTAGCGGTTGGCATCGCGCTTACGTTGGACAAACCTGCATGCGCACTCTCCTAAAGCAGTACACTGGGGATTGGGTTGCAGTTCTCTGTCCACCCTAATCTCACTCCCAAACTGTTCAGGAGGATTGATGCGGGACATTTTAATTAGCTTCGGCGTAATGGTGATCTGCGTGGTGTTTCTGGTGGTCGCTCAATGGACGAACCGTAGTCAGGATGCTGTTGCTGCGCCGCTGACACCTGCGCCCAAGACAACGGCAGTGGCTCCACTGCTCGCCCAAACCCCCGACTCTAGTGCAGCCGAACTGATGCCAAACGAAAACTCAGAAAACTTAGAGGTCATTACTACAGCGTCCGGTCTTCAATATGTCGAGATCGTGGAAGGAACGGGCGAAATGCCGCAGACCGGGCAAACTGTCAAGGTTCACTACACTGGCACGCTAGAAGACGGCACGAAATTTGATAGCTCTCGCGATCGCAATCGTCCCTTTGAGTTTCGCATTGGGGCAGGGCAGGTGATTAAAGGTTGGGATGAAGGCCTGAGCACAATGAAAGTCGGTGGGCAGCGTCGCCTGATTATTCCGCCGGAGTTGGGCTATGGTGCTCGCGGGGCCGGTGGCGTGATTCCTCCCAATGCCACGCTGATTTTTGACGTGGAGTTGTTGGGCGTTCGCTAGTCACTCGCAGAGACCCGCTGGAGCGGGCCTAGCTAGACGCGCTGGTGTAAAACCGCAGGGCAAATCGCCAGAAGCTGTGGCTCAGCAGCAGCAGTGCCAGTGCCAGCAGACCCGCTCCACCCAGCCAGACCCATTGGGTGCGGTTTAGCAAGGTTTCAGCGGGAACGGTAGTCAAGAAGGCGACTGGCACAACAAACGTGAAAAAGAAGCGGTAGGCAACCGGATAGGCAGCCATGGGAAAGCGCCCCGCTTCTAGTAGGCCACGCAGCACTTCAGTCACGTTGTAGATTTTGACGAACCAAATGCTGGTGGCACCCAGCATAAACCAGAGGCTATACAGACTGATGAGTCCAAACAGCAGCGGTATCGCCCCGAGGGCATAGGCACTAGCGGGAATGCCTAGCCGCCCGCCGGCATAGCCAATCAGCACCAGCCCAAAGATTAGATCGGGCAGCCCCCAGGGCGACACGGTACGGGCAGACAGCCAGAATTGCGAGCTAATTGGCTTCAGTAGCACAAAGTCGAGGGTGCCCTGCTGCACTTGCTGCACGATTTGGTTCAAATTTGGTGCTAGAAAGGTAGAGGAAACGCCCTGGAGTATCGTGAACACGCCCAGCACCACTAGCGCCTCTTCCCAGCTCCAGCCGGCAAAGGTGTAGCCGGTTTGGTAGAACAAAAACAGGTTAAACAAACTGCCTGCCAAATTGCCGAGGCTTGTGAGAGATGCTACGACAAAGTTGACGCGGTATTCTAGCTCGGCGGCAATGGCTGTGGACCAGAAGCGAGTGAGGATGATCCAATAGCGGTGCATAGGGCTTGGCTTCTCGTCAGTCACTCTGCGGGCATAAAGGAAAAGGGTTCCGTGACCACGAAGCGACCCGACACATCACCGCTAAATAGGTTCTGCTGACGGGGGCCGAGGTCTAGCTTGCGCACACCGGCTGCGGGCGAAAAGTCCACGTTCTTGAGATCCACCCAAAACACATTGGGTGACACCACCGACTCAAAGTAATAGAGCAGGTCCTTATGATCGGCAACGACCCGCCAGCGGGTGGTGGAGAGATTGGGCTGGTCATCAATGCTGACCCCATAGGGAGCGGAGACATTCCGGATCACGCTGAACACCGCCGCAGCAGCTAGGCGAGCATCGTCAAACTTGTCCACGGCGTTGATCAGGAAACTGGCGCGAGCAAAGCGGTCTTCCGCACGGCTGGTACCGGGCAGAAACGTCAGTCCGTCCACGCGCGACCAATACTGCGTAATCGCCAGCTGATCTTCGAAGATCGGCTCATTCGTCATCACCTGGTACTGACGACCGTGGTGAATCCGCAGCTCGCCATTGATCCACTCCAAGATGGCACTGTCGCCCGAGGCATCGGAAAGGGACAGATGGGTGGTGGCCAACCGTCCGGGCTGATCGGGAACTTCGCCGGTGACCACATGGATCGGATTCGCCCGCACGTGCTCGACTGCCTCCGCAACAGTGGCAAAATTGTCGAGAAAATACTGCGGCCAGATCGACAACGAAAGCCGGGGCGTGCGCCCATCGTCTTCTGGATAAACCGATTGCGTCATCCAAAGCGCATTGACCATCAGCCCTGCTTCATTGAGACCATCGGATGTGGCGACCTCATACCCGGTGACAACAACACTGCCGTACTTTGAGGTCCAATTGACAGAACGTGGACCCGCCAAGCCATTGCGTTCAACTCCGCGCGGCAAAATCCACATATTGCCATCCCAGTCGAGCTTCCAATCCATAGACCGCCCGGTCAGGATTCGACCTTCCGGCCCGTGGTAGACCGCCCGAGTACAGGCCTCAGCCGATGGACCCGCAAACCACATCAGCGTCGAAGCCAGCACGAAAGACCAAAGACGTGTACCAGTTGACATAAATTCACCTTCAGGGACGCACAAACGTAAAAATGTAAAGAAGATAGATGGCTAGAGAGCGATGGCTAGAGATGATGATTAGAGATGAAATTGGCTCGCTTCTAGGGCAGCATTGCGACCTTGATCACCTGCCGCGCTTTCATCGCTTGAAATACCTGTTCCAGTTCGGAGAGGGGCTGCTGGCCGCTGAGCAGATTCTCGAAGGGAAATTGGCGACGGTTGAGTAAGTCTAGCGCAGTTTTCACATGGTGCGGCGTACTGTGAAACACGCCTTTGAGGGTGAGTTCGCTGTAGTGGAGCTGCTCGGTGCTAACGGTGATCGTGGTGTCACGCGGACAGCCGCCGAACAAATTCACCGTGCCCCCCGGACGAGCGCAAGCAATGGCCATTTCCCAGACAGCCGGAGAACCCGTAGCTTCCACGACAATATCCGCACCCCAGCCGTCGGTGAGCTGTTTGACGAGGCAGGGAATGTCATCAATGTGGTGATGATTAAAGGTTTTGACCGCCCCAAACTGCTCGCCGATCTGCAAGCGGGCATCGCTGCCACCAAACAGATAGACCTCGGCTGAGCGCTGCACCAGAGCTGCCACAAACATCAGCCCGATGGCCCCATCCCCCAACACGACGACGCGATCGCCGGGTTTAACGTTAGAGCGGTCGGCTCCATGCAGCACACAGGCTAGGGGTTCTGTCATGGCGGCTAGGGCGTCGGGCAGGTCGGGTGGAATTGGCAGCAGGTTGCGCTGCACAATCGGGGCGGGAATTTTCAGATATTCAGCGAAGGTGCCGTTATTGAAACTGAGGTTGGTGCAGAGCGAATACTCCTGCTTTTGGCAGAAAAAGCAGCTCATGCAGGGGGCAGAGTTGTTGGCCACCACCCGATCGCCGATCTGCCAGCCGGTAACGCCTTCCCCAAGGGCAACAATCCTGCCGGCGGCTTCGTGCCCAAACAGCGTGGGTGGTTTCAGCATCCGAGCATGCCCCCCGCGCCGCCAGACCTTGAGATCGGTGCCGCAGGTGGTGGCAGCCCCCACGCGAATCACGATCTCTCCTACCTCTGGGACCGGATCGGGGACGGTTTCGAGCCGCAAATCTTCTTGACCGTACAATACTGCCGCTAACACGCTGGTATCCTAATGAACTCAAACGAGCAAGCCTTTTAGCAAAGCCCTTTTGATTGTACCGCTGCCGGTTGCTGGTTTTGAGGGTGGAGCATATGAGAAAAAAAAGCACACAAACCCAGCCAGAGTCAGCAAGCCGGCCCTGGCTGGATGCATTCAGTGCTGATTTGGAGAGCGAGGAAGCTAGACGCCGATGCCGTATTCCTCCTTGATGCGTTCGCGCCACGCTTCGGCATTGGGGCTAGATCCGGTTGCGCCAAACTCATCGGTAACCGGCGTGGGGTAGTCTTGCAGAGCATATTCGCTCTTGAGCGCTTCCACCCAAACGGAGAGGTTGCTCTCCTGGGGTAGACCAAACTGATCGGTGATTGGCGTGCCGTTGGCTAGCCCGTACTCTTCGATAATTGATTCCAGCCAGGTTGCTGCATTGGGGCTGGTTCCCGTGGCTCCAAACTGATCGGTGATCGGGGTTTGGGCTGCCGCGGGCAGAGTCAGACTAGAGACGAGAGCCGTCGCACCGGTGGTTAACAGCAGCGTTCTTACATTCAACAACATCTTGCACAATCCTCCAAAACGATGATTCTGGACATCAAGGTCATTCTTGATGGGATTTCGTGGGGGGTGAGGACGACCAGCCTGATCAAGTAGCCCATTGAAACTGCACGCATTCCGTCTCACCATCAGGGAACCCGCAGATTCAGGCAGCTCACGGTCACTGAGGTGCAGTTTTTAGCCAATTCGGTGGGTTTTCCGAATTTAACCAAGCACCGATTATAGAAATTTGCCAGGGAAAAATCCACTGTAATGTGGCATACCAAAGGCGGTAGCGATTCGTCTGGATCAAACCTCGATTTCCAGCGTGAAGCTACGCAGGATGCCCGTGTCTCTTGTGCCTTGGTCGGTTACTTCTAGAATCCAGGTGCCCTGGGGAACTTTGCCGCAGCAGGTGGCTAAACCCGGAACGCTGACCGCGTCGTAGGTGCGCTTGAGGTTGCTGGTGCTGCCGCCTGCCCGGTTGTGCAGCAGTAGTGGCGCGAGGTTGAGGGAGCTAGGCGGCTTCAGCGTCACGATCAGATCGCCGATGTAGCTGTGGTCGAGATCCACCGTCACCTTGATGGATTGAATGGGATCGGTCGCCACTACTTCTAGCGGCAGCTGCACGGTTTCAAAATCCCGAATGGGCAGGTTTTGCGTGGCTTTGTAGGTTAGCAGCGACGATGGCGAGGCAGGAGTGGCCAGCTCCACGGCTTTGCGAGCATTCAGCCGCCCGTAGCCGTAAAAGGGGCTGCGGCCGTTTTCGTCGTACTGCCCGGTTTCGGGGTCAATTTTGTCGCAGCAGCGCCGCAGAATATCGCGGACTTCATCCCAGCGCAGTTCTGGATTGCGTGCCAGCACCAAGGCCGCTACGCCCGCTGCCCCCGGACAGGCGCTGGAGGTGCCGCCAAAGGAGTTGGTGTAGTTGCCGGCTTGGTCGCCCTTGCGCTCGCTACCTTGGTTGTAGCCTACGGTCCCTGAGCGGTCGGTGGTCCAGATGCCGGGCACGATGGTGGTGTTGCTAAAGTCATTGCTGGGAAAGGCACACCAAACGGCTTGCCCATAGTCGCTGTAGACGCTGCGGCGGCTGAATTCGTTGCAGGCCGCGACGGCGATCACCTTCTCGTAGCTGGCGTAGCCGTCGTTGTCCACGCTTTCGTTGCCGTTGCCCGCCGCGAAGCAAATCACGCAGCCTTTGCCGTTGCGTCCTTGGCTGATGGCAAACTCGATGGCAAGGCGGGTGGAGTCGGGTAGGGGCACGACCTGCTGATGCACCGGATCGGTGGGATCCCACCAGTTGCCGTCGGGCGGACCCCAGCTACAGGAAATCACGTCGGCTCCATTGCGGGCAGCCCAAACAAAGGCATCGGCTTCGGCCTGCGACCCCAAGCCCGAGGCATAGCGGATCGGCAGCAGTCGGGCATTGGGTGCCACTCCAGACGCCCCAAAATTGCCGTTGGCGCAAGCAACTCCAGCGCAGGCGGTGCCGTGGTCATCGCCTCGGCCCGGTCGGGGGTCGTCGGTGCGGCGGGTGACATCTCGGGGTGCAACGAGCTTGCTAGAAGAGCGGAATTCTTCGTGGTCTAGGTCAACGCCGTCATCCACGATGGCAATGATGATGTTACTGCCGGTGCTGAGAGACCAAGCGGCTTCCACATGGGCATGGGCGTCAATAGCCTGATTATTAATCGTCGTCGGCTTTAGATGCCACTGCGGCGGAAAGGCTTGGCGCTGGCTCAGCTCGCGCACTAGTTCTGGATGGCAAAGCTGCACGGTTGGCTCTTGTAGCAGGCTTTGGGCGAGATCAAACACGGCTAACCCAGTGCCGGTAGGGGCAGCGACAAAATAGGCGTTGCGGGCATAGTCCAACGGGCGTTTGATCGTGAGACCATTGCCCTGAAGGAGTTGCTGGCAGTCTGCCGGCGAGCAATCGGCACTGAATTGAATAAATAGGTTCTCAGTGTAGATGACCGGGCGCTGAGCCACCGGATCGACCAACACCCGCCCGGCAAACTCCACGTCTGCTTCGGCTTTAAGGGCAGTTCGGGCTGTATCGCGCAGGCGGCTATCAGATTGCGGCTGCTTGGCTCGCAGCACTTCCACACCCGCTTCCCGAAATCGCGTTTCCTGCTCAAATTGGTCTAACAAGCGGCGAGTCGCGAGAGATACGGGAGCCACTTCGTAGGGCTGGTCTTTCATAATGGCGCGGCGGCTGTTGGTGCGCACCACCACATGATTGTCGCTGATGGTTAGCTCATAGCGGGGACCCGTTTGCCCGCCGTATTGCACTGTTACCATAACTGTCGTCTCCTGGGGGCTTAATTCACCGGAGGGGCTTTCCCGGTTATAGCGGTCTGCAATGGTTCTCCTGGAATTTGTGTTGAAACTTAGTGATTAGCAACGAAACGATAAGGATAGGCTGCTGTGTCGCTCTAGGGATGCGGGAGTAGTGACTTGGGGGTCATGCTATCCGGCAGTCGGTATGATGGAGGCGAGGGAATTGGAACTGCCGCTTCCCAAGGCTGCCTCGCGAGGGATCGGCAAAATCGCTGAAACGACGCAACTTCGTTCGATCCCTCGATAGCTTGCCTGGAGCGGGTTACAGCCGTTTTGGAGATGGAATTGAATGGATTTTCAGCCGCATTTTACCGATCCCTCGCAACTCACTTCTGGACAGCCCGTAGATTCTGGGTTTCAATAGGGGGGGGTCCCCACTCGCTGGGGAAACCAATTGAATGGAAACGAAGCGTGTCTATACGCGCCTAGAAGGGGGTCGTTTTCTGGTCCCCACTCGCTGGGGAAACCAATTGAATGGAAACTCACCGTAGAATGACAGTAACCGGTTGTCAAAGATTAGTCCCCACTCGCTGGGGAAACCAATTGAATGGAAACATAGAGGCGGCGCAGCGCCACTTGCGGCAATACAACCTGGTCCCCACTCGCTGGGGAAACCAATTGAATGGAAACACTTGTCACGACCCACTGAACACCCCGTGTTCTGGTGTCCCCACTCGCTGGGGAAACCAATTGAATGGAAACAGCCCCTGCCGCTGCGCCTGCTCCTCCCCCCCCTATGTCCCCACTCGCTGGGGAAACCAATTGAATGGAAACTCTGTGCCCTCCTCCCCCTAGAGCTTTCGCAATCTTGTCCCCACTCGCTGGGGAAACCAATTGAATGGAAACACTGTTTCTGATGTACACCTTTTCACAGTTATTCAGGTTAGTCCCCACTCGCTGGGGAAACCAATTGAATGGAAACCCGTGTGGCGAAACCAACGTCTACCACAGGTAAAAACTTGTCCCCACTCGCTGGGGAAACCAATTGAATGGAAACTGCAACTGGAAAAAAACCGACGGGTTGCCAGTTTCTTATCAGGTCCCCACTCGCTGGGGAAACCAATTGAATGGAAACAAGGGCACCAACACTAACCTGGCGTTTAGGTGGTCTCTCCCGTCCCCACTCGCTGGGGAAACCAATTGAATGGAAACATATTTTGCAATCCTTATGCAGTTGGTGCATCTTGGTTAGATACGTCCCCACTCGCTGGGGAAACCAATTGAATGGAAACCCCGGGTGTTCAAGCCAAGGTGTGATGGACATAACACAGGTCCCCACTCGCTGGGGAAACCAATTGAATGGAAACCCTGTGCCCAAGCCTCACGGGCACCAGTCTTGAACAGAAAGTCCCCACTCGCTGGGGAAACCAATTGAATGGAAACTGGCGTTTGAATAAAGCCAGATGGAAATCAATTTCACGCTGGTCCCCACTCGCTGGGGAAACCAATTGAATGGAAACGCCTTGGAGAAGTTATTCCAAGCAGTCGTACTACCTACGTCAGTCCCCACTCGCTGGGGAAACCAATTGAATGGAAACTGCAGGCGTGGGGGCAATTAAGTTCGCCCTATTTGTGCGTCCCCACTCGCTGGGGAAACCAATTGAATGGAAACCGCTAGGCGACGCTCTGGGTAGGCCAGCAGATCGGCCGTAGTCCCCACTCGCTGGGGAAACCAATTGAATGGAAACAAATGGTGCTGTCCTCGTATAGAGACGAACTGCCCAAGAAGGTCCCCACTCGCTGGGGAAACCAATTGAATGGAAACAATCCCTGCCTCCGACTCTCCCCACGCCTCGGCAAGCTTGCTGTCCCCACTCGCTGGGGAAACCAATTGAATGGAAACAGCCAACGATCTCAAGATTGCCGAAAACGAAGCAATTCAGTCCCCACTCGCTGGGGAAACCAATTGAATGGAAACACTCTGCGGCAGGACAACTGCGAGCCAATCAGCAGCGGAGTCCCCACTCGCTGGGGAAACCAATTGAATGGAAACACGGCGACAGAGAACGCCGTGAAGTTTCGGCAGGATATCAGTCCCCACTCGCTGGGGAAACCAATTGAATGGAAACGGCCACCAGACGATCTGATTATTCCAAAGGACAAAGTCCCCACTCGCTGGGGAAACCAATTGAATGGAAACGTGCTTCAAACGATTGTGGGGGGAGAGTCGATCGCGGCCGTCCCCACTCGCTGGGGAAACCAATTGAATGGAAACTCTTCTGGACTTTACCCTTGACAAAATGCGCAAAGTCCCCACTCGCTGGGGAAACCAATTGAATGGAAACCATTATTCCGAGCTGCGAGGAGGAATGCTGCGGTTGCTCGGAGTCCCCACTCGCTGGGGAAACCAATTGAATGGAAACGAGGCCAAAAACGTCTGCACGATGGATAATGTCGATCCGGTCCCCACTCGCTGGGGAAACCAATTGAATGGAAACGTTTTCCGAGGTCGCACAGACTAGTCGGTTCAGGTCCCCACTCGCTGGGGAAACCAATTGAATGGAAACTGACTGCTATCCGTTCAGCTTGGTCTTTGAATATTCTGAATGTCCCCACTCGCTGGGGAAACCAATTGAATGGAAACTTCGAATCGAAAAATCCGTATCTAGAGACTTCCGCATTGTCCCCACTCGCTGGGGAAACCAATTGAATGGAAACCAAAACAGGGCGAATCGATCTACTAGACCTGCGATCTATAGTCCCCACTCGCTGGGGAAACCAATTGAATGGAAACAAGTAAACGAAGTTAGATCGATAGCTAGCGAGTGTCCCCACTCGCTGGGGAAACCAATTGAATGGAAACCTCACGTTAGGGAGGTTAACTGGTTAAGTAAGGGGTTATAGTGTCCCCACTCGCTGGGGAAACCAATTGAATGGAAACAACAACAGGTACTCACTGTTGTACTGTTGAGACACTTCCTCGTCCCCACTCGCTGGGGAAACCAATTGAATGGAAACACCTTTGGTGTTAATGCGTTGGTAAATGAATGCGTTCTGGTCCCCACTCGCTGGGGAAACCAATTGAATGGAAACGACTTACCTTCATCAAACAGAAATAGGGTTTCGTTGTCTGGTCCCCACTCGCTGGGGAAACCAATTGAGTGGAAACTGCTTCAGCTCAGGTCTACGTAGTGTTAGTTTCATGTCCCCACTCGCTGGGGAAACCAATTGAATGGAAACTGCTTGCGGAAACTCACCCCGACCTGTCCGCAAGACCAGGTCCCCACTCGCTGGGGAAACCAATTGAATGGAAACGATTCTGGACGAATCTGCCGTTTGATCTAGAAGATGAAATGTCCCCACTCGCTGGGGAAACCAATTGAATGGAAACAAATTATTCGAGAGTGTAAGGCCAGCCGACATCAATGTCCCCACTCGCTGGGGAAACCAATTGAATGGAAACCGTCGTTCATCACGCCTAAATGATTGGTCAACTCGTCGGTCCCCACTCGCTGGGGAAACCAATTGAATGGAAACTCGCTCAGCTTGTGTACTTTCGTGTTTCCATGAGGAAAAGGTCCCCACTCGCTGGGGAAACCAATTGAATGGAAACAAAAGCAAGGAGGTTTTTATGAGCGCTGGCGCTTTTGTCCCCACTCGCTGGGGAAACCAATTGAATGGAAACCCCTCGGTCAAAAGCCTATGATAGAGGCAAATCCGATGGACATTAGTCCCCACTCGCTGGGGAAACCAATTGAATGGAAACACGAAGAGTTGTAGAGACGTAGGTCCTTACACTCGAGGTAATGTCCCCACTCGCTGGGGAAACCAATTGAATGGAAACAATATCTTTAGGAAAATTAGTTCGGTCTAGCCGCATCTTGAGTCCCCACTCGCTGGGGAAACCAATTGAATGGAAACTAGCTCAGCTTTTGCTGTTGGCGTTAGCCGGATATAAAGGGGTCCCCACTCGCTGGGGAAACCAATTGAATGGAAACCGCTGGCTTGAAAACATGCGGGTTGGCTCTTCTGCGGGGCTGGTCCCCACTCGCTGGGGAAACCAATTGAATGGAAACGTGTCAGCATGTTGTTTTGCCCACGCGCGGGTACCAATGGTCCCCACTCGCTGGGGAAACCAATTGAATGGAAACGCGTCACTGCTAGCCAACTCCATCACCCTGGACACTAAACGTCCCCACTCGCTGGGGAAACCAATTGAATGGAAACTTGAGGTTCTCGAGATAATTAGGTCCTAGCAATTTGAGTCCCCACTCGCTGGGGAAACCAATTGAATGGAAACCAGAACAGGAGTAGTAAACGTAAGCTCTATTAATATCAGTCCCCACTCGCTGGGGAAACCAATTGAATGGAAACTTGTAGAGTACAATGCGGGCAAAAAGTAAAGCAGGCACAAGCGTCCCCACTCGCTGGGGAAACCAATTGAATGGAAACTTCGGATGGCTATAAAACTATTATCAGGTGAGGTCGACGTCCCCACTCGCTGGGGAAACCAATTGAATGGAAACGGGTCCATCTTAGTTGTCAGAGATACTTGGATGCTGTGGTCCCCACTCGCTGGGGAAACCAATTGAATGGAAACACTTTTCTGTTGATGAGCATGCCTATGACCTCACGGCGTCCCCACTCGCTGGGGAAACCAATTGAATGGAAACTAAGAAAAGGCATCATAATCAAAAGACAGACTAAGTACCGTCCCCACTCGCTGGGGAAACCAATTGAATGGAAACAGTTTGCTTAGGGCGACCCTCTACGCCGTCAATTTGTCCCCACTCGCTGGGGAAACCAATTGAATGGAAACACGGGCAGCTTAACCCGGAACCCTCGAATTTCCCTGTCCCCACTCGCTGGGGAAACCAATTGAATGGAAACCGTTGATAAGGCAACTACGGTTCTGGCTAATTTGATTGGGTCCCCACTCGCTGGGGAAACCAATTGAATGGAAACCATTACGGTTAGGTTGTCCGAACCGTACGGTACCACTAGGTCCCCACTCGCTGGGGAAACCAATTGAATGGAAACTCCGTAGGTTTGTTGAAGGACCCTTAGTGGAAGAAGTCCCCACTCGCTGGGGAAACCAATTGAATGGAAACCAAATTAGTAAAGTCGTTTCGGGTGCGAGCTAATCGTCAACGTCCCCACTCGCTGGGGAAACCAATTGAATGGAAACCGCTAGCAACGTTACTCGGGGCCAGGTCCAGTCTGGTGTCCCCACTCGCTGGGGAAACCAATTGAATGGAAACTAGCCTCGGGGGGAACGTACCATTCCTCTTCTCTGACCTCTTGTCCCCACTCGCTGGGGAAACCAATTGAATGGAAACCGAGAAATGGGACTGCAAGCTGATAGAGGTCAACGGCGAAGGTCCCCACTCGCTGGGGAAACCAATTGAATGGAAACCTCAATAGGAGAAGATAATTGATTGAATTCGTCTAAAACAACGAGGTCCCCACTCGCTGGGGAAACCAATTGAATGGAAACTAGAGCCGCCCTGACCGTTTCCAGGAGATTCGACAATCTCGTCCCCACTCGCTGGGGAAACCAATTGAATGGAAACTTCCCCAACAATTGTTCACACTTCGGGAGAATCCTAGTCCCCACTCGCTGGGGAAACCAATTGAATGGAAACGAAGCTCTTTTATACCCTCCTCTGTTTGCAGGTCTATTGAGTCCCCACTCGCTGGGGAAACCAATTGAATGGAAACCAAATGATGAGCGAAGGTAAAGTCTCGCGAATTATCATTGTCCCCACTCGCTGGGGAAACCAATTGAATGGAAACAATGACACCCTCTTCATCCAGGTAGACGGTGAGCGTTACGCTGTCCCCACTCGCTGGGGAAACCAATTGAATGGAAACACATTCTCCCCTACGATGGTAGTGGAGATGATGTAGGTACGTCCCCACTCGCTGGGGAAACCAATTGAATGGAAACTCTTTAGGTGTGTAATCCCTGAGGATGCGGAAGTCATTCTCCGTCCCCACTCGCTGGGGAAACCAATTGAATGGAAACATATTGGGTTCTCCACACCAAAGGCAAATGTCCTTGTCTTCATGTCCCCACTCGCTGGGGAAACCAATTGAATGGAAACCCCCGGCAAGGGTTAAAAAACGTTGATGTGGAGACTCAACAAAGTCCCCACTCGCTGGGGAAACCAATTGAATGGAAACAACCAATCATCAGTTTCTATTAACAACAAAACACTGGAAAGTCCCCACTCGCTGGGGAAACCAATTGAATGGAAACGAGGGACAGGATTATCGGGGTTGAGTTCAACACTAACTGTCCCCACTCGCTGGGGAAACCAATTGAATGGAAACATTGGTATTGCGTGAGAATAACCTGGGCGAAGTGTTGATGGGTGTCCCCACTCGCTGGGGAAACCAATTGAATGGAAACTAATCTAACCCGTGATCAGTATGAATTTGAGAGCTTGTCCCCACTCGCTGGGGAAACCAATTGAATGGAAACGCTCCATGCCATTTTTATCTGGCATGTAGTTAAAATCAAGTCCCCACTCGCTGGGGAAACCAATTGAATGGAAACTTCTTTTTGAATACGATCGAAGAGCCGCAATTCGGCTACCGAAGTCCCCACTCGCTGGGGAAACCAATTGAATGGAAACGGTACGCTGACCCACGCACATTGATTAACGTTTATCCTCCAGGTCCCCACTCGCTGGGGAAACCAATTGAATGGAAACTCAACCGTGTGGATGGCACAGTCCGAGGTTAAGTACTGTGTCCCCACTCGCTGGGGAAACCAATTGAATGGAAACTCAAGTCATCCTGGATTTGGTTAACGTTAGTCATGGGTCCCCACTCGCTGGGGAAACCAATTGAATGGAAACTGGTTCTACCGGGTTCAATTACCCAGCTATCCTCCGGTGGGTCCCCACTCGCTGGGGAAACCAATTGAATGGAAACACTGTCAATCTCAGCTAGGGTCAATACTTTACCACCAAAGTCCCCACTCGCTGGGGAAACCAATTGAATGGAAACAACGTAGCTACTAGTACTAACTTTTGTTGGTACAGCCTAGTCCCCACTCGCTGGGGAAACCAATTGAATGGAAACTTGCCTTGCACAATAACGTAGGTATCTTCAATGGGAGTGTCCCCACTCGCTGGGGAAACCAATTGAATGGAAACTAGACGATACTCGAGCGGTTGTTAAGGGTTTTCAGAAAAGTCCCCACTCGCTGGGGAAACCAATTGAATGGAAACCGTTAACTTGGTCATCTTTGTGTAATGAACTGAGACGTTGGTCCCCACTCGCTGGGGAAACCAATTGAATGGAAACTTCTCCAGTTGGGATAACAAATCAATCATGCGTCCTCCTTTGATGATTCATGTCCCCACTCGCTGGGGAAACCAATTGAATGGAAACACGAAAACTTACGTCACTGCCTGCTCTACCCTTAGAGTCCCCACTCGCTGGGGAAACCAATTGAATGGAACCGTCATGTATTTGCCTGGCACTAGACGGTCAAAGATCTCCATGCGCTGCAGCAATTAATTGCCCGCGAGTAAACTGCGGGTTAATTGGCCAAGTCTGCTAAAGCGGACTAAGTCAGGACTGCAGTGTACTTCAGTGAACTTGTTTCCTTGGGCCGCGATTGATCTGTGGGTGCTCAGGTTCCTACTTACCAAGAAATCATTGGCTGGATGGTGCGCTATATTCCCTGCTTTGTAATGTGTAGTGGACTGAGCGAGAGAAGCCTAAAGCGATGGCAGATTGCTGTCAGTGTCACAGCAGCGGGGAGGTTACTGATAGCAATAGCGCGAATGCTGCAAGCGTTTAGAATTATGCAAATTATGTGATAGTTGGAGAGGGAGATAGGAATAGTGCAAGAATATAGTAGAAGGATAGTAAACTAACGCAGTCGGAAGCGTCATCAGGATGGGGAGGAGCCAATCCGGCGCAGTGATCCGAGGGTAGAGGGATACCGCAACCGGCAGCAAAACCGGGCCGCCGCGAATCAGTATGACAGATGACTGGGGGAGGCAGGAATAGGAGTGTGTTACAGGAAAAGAGACACTCTTGAAAGCAGTAGAAGACCGAAACCAAGTTGCTGAGCAGCGAAGGCGGGCAACCATGGAAACAGCCCGGATGGTAAGCGTAGACTGCAACCGCCCGCGCTAGACTCAAGAAAAATCCGGTTGATGGCAGTATGACTCCTGCTCAAGCCGGATGTGTTGTGCTTCAGGGCTGACCCATGCTGTATATTCCCATCGAGCTGCTTCTGGTAGCATGGCCCTTGCCCGCTCCTAGCGTGAGGATCAGCAACGTGAGCCAGTGGCAACATTCGTTTCGCGCCTATCCTGCCGAGTTGCAAGTAGGCACACCGCCGCAGCGGTATGTGCAGCAGCCCGAGTACTATGCGGTTCACTACGGTCAACCTGAGGCTCTGCCGGCTGCCGATCGCGCCAGTGCCGTAATGCTGCTAGGCGAAGACGCCATTGCGGTGTTTCATCAGCCGCTGACCCGCGAGCCGGCTGCGAGTCGCCTGAGTCCGGTGTATGCGCTGCAGCCAAGCGGTACCTTAGCTGTGCCCACCGGACTGGTGTTTATTCGCTTTCGGGATGGGGTCACGCTTGCCTCGCAGCAGGCTACTCTCCAGCAGGCAGGCTATGAGATTGCCCAGACGTTGGACTATGCACCGCAAGCAGGCTGGTTGCAGGCACGCTCGGGGAATATGGCCGATGCTTTGAGTCAGCTGGCTCAATTACAAGCTCTGCCCCAGGTTGAGCAGGTGGAGCCGCAGTTGCTTATGCAGCGCTCTTCGCGGTAGAGCGGCTGGGCACTGCAGATTCTAGAGATTCTAGATGCTTTAGCTCAGATGCTTTCCGACAGGGTAACGGTATAGGCGTCGCGGATGCCGGCCACCTTAGTAATTTCGGTGAGGATGCCATCGGGCAGCGGGTCGTCGATGCTGAGCACCATCACCGCATCGCCGCGGACAATCTTGCGCCCCACCTGCATACTGGCAATGTTGACATTGAAGCTGCCTAGCAGCGAGCCGATCTTGCCAATGATGCCTGGCATATCGCGGTGCATGGTGAACAGCATATAGCGGCTTGGCGGCACGTTGATCGGGAATTCATCCAGACTCGTGATCCGAATTTCGCTGTTGCCCAGCAGCGCCCCGCTCACCGAATGTTTGCCCAGCGAGCCGTGGGCCGTGAGGTGCAGCGAGCCGGTATAGTCGCGGGCCGAGGCGTCTCGGGTTTCTACGACGCGAATCCCCCGTTCTTTGGCTTCAATGCTGGCATTCACATAGTTAACCCGCTCCTGCAGCGCGTGCGACAGCAAACCCTTCAGTGCTGCCACCACAACGGGTTGACTCTCGCTTGTCGCCAGCTCACCCTGCAAGCGAACTTCCAATGCATCGATGCGGCCACCGGCCAACTGGCTGACGAGGTTGCCCAAGGTCTCTGCAAGTTGCAGGTAAGGGCGGAGTTTTTCCATGAGATCCGGACGCAGACCAGGAATATTGACCGCCGAGCGAGCCGGCAGCCCCAGCAGCACATCGCGGATTTGCTCGGCCACATCGATGGCTACATTCACCTGGGCTTCTTCGGTAGAGGCTCCCAGATGGGGCGTCAGAATCACGTTTTTGCCGAGGGATTTCAGAGGCGAGTCGCCCAGCGGTTCAGTTTCGTAAACATCCAGGGCAGCTCCGGCAATTTTGCCTTGCTGGATAGCATCCACAAGGGCTTGTTCATCGATGATGCCGCCGCGGGCGCAGTTGATGATCCGCACCGTTGGCTTCATCTTGGACAGGGCGTCAGCATTGATCAAATGATAGGTTTCGGGGGTTTTGGGCAGGTGGAGCGTGATGTAATCCGATTCGCGAAACAGAAATTCCAGCTCGACCAGCTGACAGCCCAACTGCTCGGCCCGTTCGGTGGACAGGTAAGGGTCGTAGGCAAGCAGGCGCATGTTCATCGCGCGGGCAATGCCGGCCACATGGGCGCCAATTTTGCCCAAGCCAACGATGCCCAGGGTTTTCTTGTACACCTCAACGCCGGTAAAGCTCTTGCGGTCCCACTGTCCGGCTTTCATGGACTGGTTGGCATCGGGAATGTAGCGCGACAGCGATAGCATCATCGCCACGGCATGTTCGGCGGCAGCTACGGTATTGCCTTCGGGTGAGTTGACCACCAAAATGCCCCGACGGGTAGCAGCGGGCACATCCACATTATCCACACCAACGCCCGCCCGACCGATAATCTTGAGCTGCTTACCCGCCTCAACCACTGCCTGCGTGACTCGCGTGCCCGAGCGAATCATCAGCGCGTCGTACTCTGGAATAATTTGCAACAGGTCGTCGGGTGTTAGATTGGTCTTTACATCAACTTGAGCAACCTGGGACAGAATATCGATTCCTATCTGGTCAATCGGGTCTGAAACAAGAACCTTAGGCATGGGATCAGCAAAGGGGTGTAGAACGTCCGTCCAACCTCTCGACTGCGCCTAATCGGTTCAGCCGAGTTTTCCACAAGAGGTCATTCTACTGCAAAGGCGAGACGGGAACGGTGAGTTCTCCAAAAGATTTCCGCTTTGGCCGAATCTGGCTAGAATGGCTTCCTGAATCCCACGGAAATCCCGCTGATTTCATTGCCAAGACGCTAGATCACCCAGTATTCTGCTTAAGGTTATTTCCGCACGCTGTGAGCCGTTTGGACGCAAGATCGCTGAATATGCAACCCCCCAATCTGATCGCTGTAGGTGTGAGTGCCGTTCTTGCCGTAGGTGCGGTGGAAACCTCCGCTACAGCCGCAACCTACAGTCAGCCTCATCGCGCCGCTGCCCGCGAGACCCAGTTATTGGCCCAGGCCACTCCGCTCAACCCGTCAAGCGCGCCGGCTGCGACCACTTCGGAATCTGCAACCCCCTCCTCCACGGAGACTTCATCCTCTCCCGGCTCTTCTGCAGATGCGGCTGTGTTGTCGATTGGGCAGCGCTCTCTCAACCAGGTGAATCGCGACATCGATGCTCGCTTTGATCAGCTGCAGCTCCAAAACGAGATCCAACACCAGCTCAATCAAAACCGCTTGCGACCACTGCCAAATCCGGCTGCAAATCCGCTCCTGCTCGATCAACAGCTGCAACAGCAGCTCAATCAGCAACAGCTACAGCAAATGGGGCAGCCCGAGGTGGGCCCAATGCGCTCGTTAGACCGCCTGCAATTTGAACAGCGCGTCCGGCAACGGCTAAATCAACCGGTGGTGCCCGTGGTTCCTGCTGCAGATCCGGTCTCTCGGGCTGATCAGCGTGTCCATCAAACTCGCCGTCGCCGAGCCAGCGAAATGACAGCGCCAGCAGCCGAGACTACCTCCACGCTGCCAGAAACCGCTGCTGCCCCTGAACTGACGCAAACTCCCACAGCAATAGAAACAGAAGAAGAAGTCACAGAATCCACTGAAGCTACCGATCCAGCACCATCAGCCAATCGGACGCCCTCGACAGATACCTCGGCTCAAGCTCCGGAGTCCATTGAAACCCCTGATCTGGCTCCTGCCTCGCCCCAGCCTCCTGCCTCTCCAGCTGCCTCCCCAACGGACGCTCCCCCCGAGTACCTCGATCCCAACCCCAATCCGCTATTTTTCCCAACCGAACCTGGAGAGGTAGAGATTGTTGGCACCCAGCCGATTACGCTGCGGCAGGCGGTAGAACTCGCCATTCGCAATAACCCCGATCTGCGAGAAGCCCGCATTACCCTAGAACGGTCCCAAGCTGACCTGCGCAATGCCCAAGCCGCCAACTTTCCCACGCTCGATGCTACGGCCCAATTCAGCCAGTCGGGTCAGGAAAGTCCGGTGCAGCAGCCAGCCATTCTTGGGTTCGATCCCCAAACCGGACAACCCATTCCCAACCCCAATGCGGGCGATACCGATATCGTTACTAGCGATTCTACGGCGCTAGGAGCCGGGATCGAGCTGAGCTACCCGATTTTCACCTCCGGGAGGCGATCCGCCTTAATCAATGCCGCTGCTGGGCAGGTCCGGTTTCAGGAGCTAGAGGTTGAGCGGCAAACCGAGCAGCTGATTCTGGAAACCATTCTTGACTACTACGCCTTGCAGCAAGCCGGTGCCCAGGTCAATATTTTTCGTGCCAATCTGGAGCAGGCGGAACAGAGTCTGCGCGATGCCCAGGCCTTGGAGCGAGCGGGCGTTGGTACCCGATTTGACGTGCTGCAGGCTGAGGTCGATGTGGCCAATGCTCGCCAAGATTTAACCCAACAGCTCAGTCAGCTCGAAATTGCCCGTCGGCAGCTTGTGCAGCGCTTGAATCTGGCACAATCGATCGATATTTCCGCCGCCGACCCCATTGAAGTTGCGGGTGTCTGGGAATTGGGCTTGGATGAAAGCATCGTTCAGGCTTACAAGAACCGGGTGGAGCTAGAGCAACAGCTGATTCAGCGCGATATTGCTCAGCAAAACCGTCGAGCTGCCCTGGCGCAACTCGGGCCGCAGGTGAGTTTCTCGGGAGCGTTTAATCTCAATAACGACCTAGATGAAGACAACGGGTTTCTCTACAACTACCAGTTGGGCATTGGGTTGCGGCTCAGCCTCTATGATGGGGGGGCAGCTCGCTCCCAAGCTAACCGGGAAGAATCCAACATTGCGATTGCCGAAGCCCAGTTCGAGGCGACCCGCGACCAGATTCGCTTTCAGGTCGAGCAGGCCTACTCTCAGCTCGATGCCAACTTTGCCAATATCCAAACCACTGCTCTAGCAGTGGAGCAAGCCACCGAAGCCCTGCGGCTAGCACGACTGCGGTTCCAGGCTGGGGTCGGCACCCAGACCGATGTGCTGCGGCAACAAGCCGCCCTGACCCAGGCTCAGGTGAATAATCTTCAAGCTATCCTCGACTACAACCGCGCCCTAGCGACTTTGCAGCGAGCCATTAGCAATTACCCAGATGGGTTCCTTAGCGACGTGCCCTAGGGGCGATTCACGGCTCGCAGAATCCACAGCGTAGCGACAACCCCTATGAAATGCGCCATGATGGTGTTGGTATTTGCCTGCACGAGGAAAATATCGAGCGGGTTGATGAAGCGCTGAAAGTTGCCAGTAAAGATGCCAACCCCCTGAGCAAAGGACTTAGCAACAAGGGATCCCACAATTGCCTGGGCACCCAAAATCGTCAGCAGCATGCCAATCAGGTTTGTGAGTAAGCCGAACCGCAGGAGCTGCAGCACATCGCCCCGCTTCGGACGATTCTGACCCGCTAGCCGCAGTTGCCGCGAGTAACGCGTGTAGCGAAACGCCCAGAAAGCGCCTCCAAACAGCGCTAGCAGCCCCAACACCGCCAGAAACAGCCCCGCTCCGGTCCCCGGATTGACACCGCCTCCTGCCGTAGCCGGATTCGTAGCGGCCGCACCAAAGCTGGCTCCGGCAAACAGCAGCACCACCGCCGAGATTACCGCCAGCACAAGCTGTGACCAGAAGCTAATCCAGCCCGTCAGCCGCAGCGCGGTCGAAACTCGCTGAATAGCCGGAGAAAGGGAATAGGGTTCCGATCGATTTGCCATAGTACTGCTAGCTCAGCCCAGGGATGCCGTAGAAGCCAACTCCTGCCGTTTGTACCTGCCATCAAGAGTGGATCTGTGGGTACGATAGCAGAGAGGAGGGTATTTCTACTAGTATGCCGTTCTGGGCAAGTTTCATGTCGTTCTCAGAGCAGGCAATCTAAATTTAGAGGCTTAAAGACAGGCAAAAAGACAGGCAATCAGAGCTGTGCCGAATCGCCGCAACGTCGCCCTTGAAGCTGAGAACGGTGTCGCCAATAGGCAGCTAGCCCCGTCAGAAATAGCAGTCCGGTCACGCCAGCCAAGGGATTGCCATCGATCCCGGTGACCCACGCCGGCACGCGAGCGGTGTAGTCTGCAAGCTGCCCAACCTGAATCAGGTAGTAGCCCCAGACCAATCCGGCATGCAGCCCCACTGGCAGCCCCAAGCGACCAGCATGCAGCACCACTGAGCGATAGGTCCGCACTTTGGAGCGAGTCGAGCGCTTTGCCCAGACCAGCGCCAACGCCAGCAGCACCAGTCCTGGAAACTGCGGAAAGGTGCGAATGACTTCTGGTAACGGCTTGATAAAATGCAGTATCGCAAAGATTAGGCTGTTTGCCAGGAGAGCCTGCCGCGGGCTATAGTCGCGCTCTAGCTCGTCGAGGATCCAGCCGCGAAACACCAGTTCTTCGGCAAAGCCAATACCCAATGCCACCAGCAGCCCTTCTGCCGCAAGGCGAAGCAGCGTTGCCTCAGGAAGCTGCCAAGTTACCCAGCCCAATAATCCTTGCAGGCCAAATAGCAACAGTAAGCTGCCGCTACCCATACCAAAGCCCTGCAGCAGTTCCCAGCCGCCCTGCCGCGACCACACCAACCCGTAGCGCTGCAGCAGCTTCGGTTCGTCATACACCCGGCGTCCCCAGAGCGGCAGCAGCAGCAGAAACAAGGCAAATAGCAGCGCCATCACCGGCAGAGTATAGCGGTCAGGATCGCCTAGCCCAAGGACTAGCAATAGCGCTAGCGGCAGCCAGAGCAACATTACCACAACCAGCAGTGCCAGCAATCGAACGGGTGCTGGATAACGGGAAAGAGAAACAGGTTGGAACTTCAAGACAGTTGCTCGACTAGGGGCTAGGCTCAGACCAAGCGGTGCGCATTCACCATTGTGCTAACGCTACTCATCTGGCGCTACTCATCGGGTTCAATCGTGCTAGTGAGGCTATGATTTTTGAGCGTTTCGCAGTAGAACTCGGCATGTTCTTGAGCGCAGGTGATGACCAAGGCAATGCCGTTGGTGTGCGCTTCCATCATGATGCTGACAGCCTGAGGAATGGTGAGGCTCGGTACGGTCTTCATCAGCACTTGCACCACATACTCCATGGAATTGAAGTCGTCGTTGTGCAGCAGCACCCGATACCGAGGAGCTAGCTTCCGGGCTGTTGAACGCTGTTCAATCGTTTCGACTGCCACGATTATCCTCTCCGTGAGTATTAACTGCCTAGGGAATCTAAACGGTTCGCAAATCTCACTCTTAACTTATAACATTCAAAGTCCGGTTACATCAGCTGCTCACCGGGCTTTGCAATTTTATCCTAATCCATCCTAACGTCGCTACCACCCCGCAAAGACAACGCTTCCCTCACCCCGATCCAATTCTAGTAAAGGGTTCTAGTTCCAAATAGAGCGTTTAGATCACATAAATTAATAATCTAACCCCAGATATGGCGTACCCTGAATCGATGACGAGTAGAGCCAAGTAGAAACCCATGACCTCCCCATCGCTTGCTTCCGTATCCCGCGTCAATACCTATGTCAGCGGTAATCAGCGTCATCCTGCCATGGCAGCCGATGCCCTTGGAAATGCGGTGATTGTCTGGGATAGTGCCCTGCAGGACGGCAGCGGGGATGGCGTCTATGGACGTCGCTACACGACCAGCGGCAACCCCACGGGCGGAGAATTTCGCGTCAATACCACCACAACTGGCGATCAGAACAATCCGGCGGTGGCAGCAAGCACGGGTTCGTTTGTCGTCGTGTGGACCAGCAACACCCAGGATGGTAGCGGCAGAGGTATCTATGCCCAGCGCTACAACGCCTCGGGAGCACCCCTCGGTGCTGAATTTCGTGCCAATCAAGTGACCGAAGACGAGCAGACCAACCCAGATATAGCCATGGATGCCAGCGGCAATTTCGTTGTCGTGTTTGAGAGCCGGGGGCTGAGTCCGAACACAATTGGTCAGGATGCTAGTGAAACCGGGATTTTTGCCCAGCGCTTCAACTCCGCAGGCGCACCAGTTGGGCTGCAATTTCGCGTGAACAGCATTACCGAGAATGCCCAGACGGCTCCCACCATTGCTATGAATAATCGGGGGCAGTTTGTTGTAGTGTGGACGAGCGCCGGTCAAGATGGCGATGGCTTGGGGGTGTTTGCACAACGCTATGATGCCTTGGGCAATCCGGTCGGGATTGAGCTGCAAGTCAATACCCAAACTACGGGCGATCAGTTGCACCCCAGCGTAGCCATGGACAATGCTGGCAATTTTGTCGTGGCTTGGCAGAGCGAACGAGGCAGCTCCGACATTTATGCCCAGCGGTTTAGCGCTGCGGGTAGTCCCCTTGGCGATGAATTTCGCGTTAACACCGCCACTGGCGGCGACCAAACCACACCAGCGGTGGATATGGATGCCAACGGCAATTTCACGGTGGTCTGGGCCGACGAAAACGAAATTCGGGGACGGCGCTTCACGAGGGATGGCCGCAGCGGCAGCGAATTTGCAGTCAGCTCCAGCTCGTCTTCGGATGAGGAGTCGCCAACGGCTATTGCGGTCACTGCTACTGGCGATTTCAGTGTAGCCTGGCAGGCAGGTTCCAGCGACAACCAAGATGTGTTTATCCGGGGCACAACCGGCGGCAAAACCATCCAGGGCACCAGCGGTCCAGACGATTTGCAGGGCACCGAGAACAATGATCAGATGTCCGGACTGGCAGGCTCAGACATTCTGCGGGGGCTAAAAGGCAACGATGTTCTCAAGGGCAATGCCGGGAACGATACGCTAGCCGGGCAAGAAGGAGACGATGTGCTGCAGGGCGCTAGCAATGCCGATACGTTGGATGGTGGTGCCGGCGACGACACCCTAACGGGCGGCAGTGGTAATGACTTGTTTATCCTTCAGCCCAAACAGGGCAGCACGACGATTACCGATTTTGAAGAGGGCACAGACCAGTTGGGCTTAGGGCAAGAGTTCGCCCCCGGCAAACTGCGATTCGAGCAGTCTGGCAGCGACACGATCGTGATCTGGAACGGCATTGAGATCGCAACCTTGAGTAATGTGACCGCCAGCCAGATCAGCTACTCCGATGATTTTGTGGTGGCATCGAGCATTGGGCAAATCATCAATGGGGACCGCAACAACAATCGCCTCTCGGGTACGAGTGGCAGCGACACAATTTCTGGTTTTCAGGGCAATGATATCCTCTCGGGGCGAAACGGCGACGATACCTTGATTGGGGCTAGTGGGGCTGATGTTCTGACTGGCGATAATGGCTTCGATACCCTGCTCGGAGGCAGCGGCAACGACCGACTCAATGGCGGACAGGGGGATGACTTCCTCGATGCTGGTGCGGGCAACGATACCGTCACGGGTGGCAGCGGCATTGACACCTTCTTTCTCACGCTGAAGAAAGGCACGACGATCATTACCGACTTTCAGGATGGCACCGATTTTCTGGCGCTCTCCGAGGAACTAGACCCTGGCCAAATTCGCACAGAACAGCGCGGTGCCGATGCGGCCGTTCTGCTCAATGGCAACCTGCTGGCCCTTTTGAAAAATGCCAGGGCTGACTCGATCACCAACACGGTCAGCGACTTTATTTGAGGTAAAGATTTAAGGTAAAGAATTTGACGGTTTGGGTTACCTGATTGGTCGACCTGACTGATAGATTGACCTGATAGTTTTGGCCGCGCTAAGCAATTTGATCTTGATTCATCGACTGGCCAACCCCTGGCAAAACCTGGAGCTGCTGAGCACTGCCCAGGAAGGTAGCGGGTGCTTGCTCGGCAATAAGTTCATGGTAAATCTCGACGATCTTCTTGACTTTGGTTTGCCAGGCAAACTCTTGAGCGCGAGCAATAGCAGCCGTCGCCATGGAGGTGCGCAACGATTCATCTTCAACCAGCGTCTGAATCTTGACTGCCATTTCTTGAGTTAAAAATTCGCGAGACAGCGGCTCAATGCGGAAGCCGGTTTCGTCGGTGACATACTCACCAATGCCACCATGATTGGCAACAATGCAAGGCAAGCCGCAGGCCATGGCTTCCATGACGACTGCCCCGCCAAACTCGCGAATCGAGGGAAAGCAGAAGATATCAGATTGGCTGTAGTAGTCCAGTGTGGTCGGGTGATCCACCCAGCCGGCAAAGTGCACTCGCTCGCCGAGGTTGAGTTGCTGCACGCGGGCTTCTAGCTTGCTGCGCTCGGAGCCATCGCCCACAATCGTTAGAAACAGTTTTTGCTGTACAGAAGCATCGAGCCGACCGATGGCTTCAATCACGATATCGGCGCACTTGTAGGGCACCAATCGCCCGACAAAGATAAGATTGATCAGCTCTTTGTGGGCTGTGTTGGGTTGAGGTTGGGTAAGAAACGCATCTGAGATGCCGTTTTCATAGAACAGGCTAAGCTGCTGCTCAGGAAGCCGAAACAGGGATTTCAGCATCTCTAGGGTGTAGGAGGAACCAACCAGAATCCGATTAGCTCGTTTGTAGGTTTCGATATACCCGGGAATGAAGAACCGTCCCAAGGCTCGGAAAAAGTTTAAGTAGGCAAATTCTTCGCGGGCTTTTTCCTGAAACCCTTTAGGAAAAGGAACGCCGCCGTTGACCGGCCCCAAGAGGAAGGGCGTCTTTTGGCAGGCTTTGACGGCCTTGACGGGATAGCGGGGCATCATCGGGGTCAAGGCATGAACCACATCGTAGGTGCCGTTAGCAATTGCCGCTCCAAACTGCTGATACACCTTGTGATTAAACTCGGCGTAAATTGGATAAGACAGGACATGATAAAGCGGCCAATTCGTTTTTCCTTTGAATAGTATTTCTGTAGCTTTTGTTACCGTCTGATAATAGCGTTGTAGGGTTTTGCTTTCGGTGATAAACGTAATATTTTTTTCATATCCAGCTCGCTGTAACGCTGCTTTATTTCTTTCGTGGGTAACCAACGTAACATTAACGTGATTATTGAGTTCTTTGTAGTAATTCCAAGCGACTAAGGGAACAGAGGGCCACTCTGGGTTACACTGCTCTGCAATCAACAGGACATTGAATTTCTTTGAGGAAGGCATTGCGAGTCGTTCCATATTAGATATTCAGAATTAGATATTCAGATCACTGTTTTCAACATTTAGGTCAATATTTAGGTCAATTCAATTGCTTCAAATCATATCAACACAGCAACGAGTCCATTGTTTCGAGCATAGCGATCCCGAAAAAGCGCTGTCTACTTCTAGGCTTTAGCTTCATTTAAGTTTCATTGAGCGTTTCACTCAGCCGTTTGTTCCTGGTCGCGGTTCTGGTGGGCAGTCTGTTCGGTTGCCTCGATCGCTCTCCACCCTTCAATAGCAACACGATGCATCACACAACAGGGCTACTCAGATGCCTGCGGATTATGATATGCTGCCTCCACAGGGTGCGTGAAATTACTTAAGAATTCAGTTTTGTGTTTTTAAAGCGTCCATGAATTGATGAGTTATCTACCGAAGCAGGAGAGGGATAGCGGGCACAATCCTCTCTTCACCACCCTCAAAAATCTCTTGATTCTGGGTCAATGGGAAGCCGCTAATCAAGAAACCATTACCCTGATGCTACAGCTCGCTAACCGCAGCGAAGACGGATGGCTCTGGCCGGAAGACTTTTCTAGGCTGCCTCGTCCGGCCCTCAAAATCCTCAATCAGCTCTGGGTACAGCATAGCTGCGGTCGCTTTGGCTTCAGCGTGCAGCAGCGCTTCTGGCAAAAGGTCGGCGGCTTGCAAGCTGACGATCCCTACCTCGCCGAATGCCGTTTAGGCGACGCGGTGGGTTGGCGCCATCTAGACGGCACTTGGTTGACCTACAGCCAGATCCAGTTTGCTGCCAACGCTCCTCGGGGGCATCTGCCGCTGGCTTTTGCCTGGTGGGTCGAAGATGGGGGGATTATCTTGGGAGGACTAGGCAAGTTCTGGCAAATGGTTGTGGAGGGAGATCTCGCCACACCCGGACCGGAGGCAAACGTGATTGAGCTACCGCGTTAGGTTGTCTGGGCTAAAGGCTGTTAAAGGCTATTAAAAGCGGCCGCTCACTGCCTCGACACAACGCTCGCAAAGCAGTGGATGTTGCTCTGACTCTCCAACGTGGGTGGAGTAGTTCCAGCAGCGGTCACACTTTTTGCCCTCAGCATCAACTACGCCAATGCCAAGCACGTCCGACTGCAACTGATGCTTGAGTTCCGCTAAGCGAGTGGGGGCATCGAGCAACTCCACCTGCGATGTCAGAAACAGGTAGCGCAGTTCGTCTACGCCGTTGTGGCTGAGGCTGTCGCTAGGGTTCATGGATTGCAGCGTTTGCCGCAGCTCCAGATCGTCCACATAAAGCAGCAGCTTTGCTTCCAGCGAGGAGCCGATGTCTTTGGCGGTACGAGCCTTCTCCAGGACTTTGTTGACCTCATCGCGGATCTGGCGGAACTGCTGCCACCGCTGGGCTAGGGCGGGCTGCTGCCAGTGATCTTCGAGTTTCACCCAGCCGGACTCAAACACGGACTGGTAAGGCGTTGGGTAGGGCAGGTATTGCCAGATATCTTCAGCGAGGTGAGACAGCACCGGGGCGATCGAGCGTGCCAGATTTTCCACCGCCACGGCCAGCACCGTTTGGCAGCTCCGCCGCCGCGCTGCATTGGGGCTGCTGATGTACAGCCGATCTTTAGCAATGTCGAGGTAGAAGTTGGAGAGATCAACCACGCAGAAATTCTGCACCGTCTGGAAAAAGCGGAAGAACTGGTAGGTCTCGAAAGCGTTGGTGGCTTCGGCAAACACCTCGGTCATTCGGTGCAGCATGTAGCGATCGAGTTCCGGCAACTGCTCGTAGGGCACGGCATCTTTAGCGGGATCAAAATCATGCAGGTTGCCCAGCAGGAAGCGGGCCGTGTTGCGGATTTTGCCGCGAACGTCGTTGAGCTGCTTCAGGATGTTTAGCCCTAGCGGCACGTCCTTGGAGTAATCGACCGATGACACCCACAGCCGCAGCACGTCAGCGCCATAGCCCGGCACAGTTTCGGTCTTGCCCTTCAGCTTCAAGCTGCCCCCCTGCACAATGACCAGCGGGTCAATGACATTACCCAGGGATTTGCTCATCTTGTTGCCTTCTTCGTCGAGCGTGAAGCCGTGGGTGAGCACAGCCTTATAGGGCGCATGGCCATGAACGGCTACGCTGGTCAGCAAACTCGACTGAAACCAGCCCCGATGCTGATCCGAGCCTTCCAGGTAGAGATCCACCGGGTAATGGAGCTGCGGTCGCTGCTCGGCTACGGCTGCCCAGGAAGAGCCAGAATCGAACCAGACATCCATCGTGTCGGTACCTTTGCGATACTCGCGACCGTTGCTGCGGTAGGGTTCGGGCAGCAGCTCTGCAACGGGCAACTCCCACCAGGCATCGGAGCCTTTCTCAGCAAAAATCTGCTCGATATGCTTAAGGGTAGCTTCGTTGAGCAGTGGCTCGTTGGTTTCCACGTCGTAGAATACGGGAATCGGTACGCCCCAGCTCCGCTGCCGCGAGATACACCAGTCCGAACGTTCCGATACCATAGCGGTGATGCGGTTTTCGCCCTGGGGTGGAATCCAGGTGACTTCAGAGATCGCCTTCAGCGCCGCCTCTCGGAATCCGTCTACTGAGGCGAACCACTGCTCGGTCGCTCGGAACATCACCGGCTGCTTGGTGCGCCAGTCATAGGGATAGCGGTGTTTATAGGCTTCTTCTTTCAGCAGCACCTGGGCATCCTTGAGCGCCTGCAACACCGCCGCATTGCCCGAGCTGAGCTTGAATTTTGTCTTGCCTTTTTCGCGAATCACCTCATCAACGGTTTGCAGCCCAGCGAAGGGACCAGCTTCATCGGTGAATGTGCCATCGTCGTTGACCGGCGAGAGGATCGGCAGTCCGTAGCGCTGCCCGACCGCAAAGTCTTCCAAGCCGTGCCCCGGAGCCGTATGCACCAGTCCGGTTCCCGATTCGGTAGTAACGTAATCGCCGCCAATCAGAATTTCGCCGGTGCGGTCGAACAGCGGATGCTGATACACTGAGTGCTCTAGATCTTTGCCTTTTAGCGTTGCTCGCACCACCAGCGTCAGCCCTAGGGTGTCTGCTAGCCGTTCCACCAGCTCTTGGGCAACGATTAGATAGCGGAAGCGTGCCGCCGAGCCTTTCACTTCCACCACGGCATAGTCGAGGGTGGGATTCACCGCCACAGCTAGGTTGGCGGGTAGCGTCCAGGGCGTTGTAGTCCAGATAGCCACCCCCAGTCCGTCGAGGTAGGGCTGAATCGCGGCCGCTGATTCGGATAAACTGATCACCGGGAAGGCAGCATAGACGCTGCGCGAAGTGTGTTCTTCGGGATATTCCAACTCGGCCTCGGCCAGTGCTGTGCGCGAGCTAGGACTCCAGTAGACCGGCTTGAAACCACGATAGATGTAGCCCTTGAGGACCATTTGCCCAAACACGCGAATCTGAGCAGCTTCATATTCGGGCTGCATCGTCAGGTAGGGGTGCTCCCAGTCGCCCCAGATGCCGAGCCGCTTGAAGCTATCGCGTTGCTGTGCCATTTGCCCGAGCGCCCATTCTCTAGCTCGCCGCCGCAGTTCTAGAGGCGTTAATGCCTGCCGCTCCTCGGGCTTCATTTCTTGCAGCACCTTTAGCTCGATGGGCAGCCCATGGCAATCCCAGCCAGGCACGTAGCGGACCTTCCGCCCCCGCAGCATTTGGTATTTGTTGATAATGTCTTTCAAGACTTTATTAAGGGTGTGCCCCATGTGGATCGCGCCGTTAGCGTAGGGCGGACCGTCATGCAAAATGAAGGGTTCCCCAGGATTCGATTCCGACAGTTTTTCGTAAATTCGGTGCTCTGCCCAAAACTGTTGCAGCTCCGGCTCGCGCTTCACGGCGTTAGCGCGCATATCAAACTTGGTTTGAGGCAGGTTTACAGTGTCTTTGTAGCTTCCGGGTTCTGTCAGAGTCACGGGAGAAATCTGGGGACGAGAAGGATATTTAAGAATTCTATCGAACCATTTCCCATTCCGGGACTTGGCGGCAGAAGAAGGAGTAGATGGGTGGGCAATCTTTAGGTTTGCTTTCTGGACAGGGAACTGGCTCGGTTTGATAGGGTTGGGGCGGTACGGGAATTCACCTGGAACATCTGAAATGCACTGAAATGCAACCCTAACTGTTGAACTGAGGTGATGCTACCATGGCAATTCCTTCACGACTGTCAGTGGGTTTAGGGCGGCAAGACGGGGAGCAAACCCGGCGGGTGTTGCGGTCAAATCAGGTGCAGCGCGGTGTGCTGACAAACCGAGACCCGTTTCGCCGCTCGCTTCGCTCCTACAGCGATGACTATGCTTTGAGAGGTGTCCCTGTGGGCAGCGCAGTAGAAGTCACCCTGCGGTCGCGGACCTTTCGTCCCCGGATGCAGGTGCTCAGCGAGAGGAGTTTGACGCCGCTGACGCCACTGAGTTTGGTTCGCGTCAACAAAACCACCCTGCGGCTGACCTTTGAGACGAATGCGAGTACCAGCCCCTATCGGTTGCGGGTGTTGAGTACTCGCCCGCGCCAGACCGGCAGCTACCGGGTTCAGTATCGAGTTGTGCTGCGTCCAGTCGGGGGGGCACCCAATTCACTGGGCAGTCCTGGAACAGTTCCTAATGCGGCAGGCTTCAATCCGCTCTGGGGCTATGGACTCGTGGATGCGGCCGCGGCCGTGGGGCGGGCCCTTGGCAGTGGACCTTTACCCGATGTGCCCTTCAGCGATCCGCCGATTGCCGGACAGCCCAATGCCACTTATTTTTGGGGCTTAGACCGCATCAAAGCACCGGAAGTATGGTCGCGGGGCTATTTGGGACAGGGGGTGACGGTGGCGGTTGTGGATACCGGCATTGATTTCGACCATCCGACGTTCCAAAACGCAATCTGGACCAACCCCAAGGAAATTCCCAATAACGGCATTGATGACGACGGCAATGGTTTTGTAGATGACGTGCGCGGCTGGGATTTTGTGGATCGCGACAATACGCCAATTGATGGTCTCCTCGGTGACGGTCACGGCACGTTTGTAGCGGGCATTATCGCCGGGCGGCAAGTGTCGTCTCCGACGGTCGGTGTGCAGGGGCGAAACCTCGGCGTAGCTCCTGCGGCGAAGATCATGCCGATTCGGGTGCTGTCGAATTTCACCATGCTCAACCAGGGCGACCGGGTGGCGGCGGGCATCCGCTATGCTGTACAAAACGGGGCAGATGTGATCAACGTCAGTCTTGGTTTTGGCGACGGAGCGAGCGCGACATCCTTGGCAGATCCGGCAATAGAGGCGGCCCTACAGGCGGCGCGACAGGCGGGCGTGGTCGTCGTCATGGCGGCGGGCAACGAGCGGCGATTGGGTGCAATTCGCCCCAGCGAGCCAGCCTTTGCAGCCGGGCGAGACCTAGGTCTGGCGGTGGGAGCCATCGACCGCAGCGGACGAGCCGCGGACTTCTCGAACCCAGCTGGCAACCGGCCGCTGAATTATGTCGTTGCTCCTGGGGTCAATATTTTTTCGACGGGCTACGAGCCGGTGGTCGGTATCGGGCAGAGTCGACATACGTACGTGCTTGGCAACGGTACGTCGGCGGCAGCTCCCTATGTGGCTGGTGTGGCCGCCCTGCTGCTCAGCGCCAACCCCAACCTCACTCCATCGCAAGTAGAAGACCTAATCACCAGCACCGCTAACTGGCAAGGCGTGATCGGCTAAAGCTCGGCTAGAGCTGATTACTAGAGCTGATTACTAGAGCTGATTAAGTGAGCCGCATCGCTGTCCTAAAGCCATCAGGAACTGTCCTAGCGGTTCCCTGACTTGGAAACGGGAACGTTGAAAATATAGAGATCAGTGTTCCCAGGGGAGATTTCGGTAGGGCATGGTTACGAAGGTTACGAGCAAGGGCGATCGCGCGATGCGCTCTCAGGTGGCACGCCGCAACTTCACAATCGACGGGCGCGGCATCAAGATTGGGGTGATCTCAGACAGCTTCAATGCTTTAAAGCGAGCTGCCCGGGATATTACGAGCGGCAATCTCCCTGGTGCGGGTAATCCCGATCGCTATACCCAGCCGATTCGCATCCTCAAGGATCTGCGGCGCGGCAGCGATGAGGGGCGAGCCATGATGCAGATTATCTTTGACGTAGCTCCCGGTGCTGAGCTGCTGTTTCATACGGCCTATGCCCGTAGCCAGGTGATCAGCGAGCGCAGCTTTTCCCGAGCAATCACTGCTCTAGCCCGCGCCGGAGCCGACATTATCGTGGATGACATCGGCTTTGCCACGCCAGTTTTTCAAGATGGCTTGACGGCGCAAACGGTGACGCGGATCGTCAACCGAGGCATCGCCTACTTTTCGGCCGCTGGAAATGATGGCAACCGCTCCTATGCCAGCCCCTTTCGTCCCGGTGCCACCTTTGTCTACAATGGCGTGCTCTACGAAGCTCACGATTTTGATCCGGGTAGCGCTATCGATTTGTTTCAGGAGGTCACCCTGATTCCAGGGGCACGAGTGGAGCCGCTGCTGACGTGGGACCAGCCGGTTGGACAAGTGACCGATGCTATGGAGCTACTGCTGCTTGGTACGCCTCAGTTGCCCGATGCCGGCGGTGAAGTGCTGCGGGCGGCCATGTCCCTATCGTCTGGGAGTACGGCGCTGCCGCTGAAATACTTTTCCTTTCGCGCCAATGCCCTACAAACGGCCCATCTAGTGATTGCTCGCCGTGTTGATCCGCTGATGACGCCGCCGCAGTTTGTTAAATGGCTCAGCACGGCTAACAATGGTGATGGCACGGTGATCTACCAGTATGTCAACGATGCGGAGGGCGGCGGTGGCTCCACCATCTACGGACAGCCCAATGCTCGCGGTGCGATTGCCGTGGGGGCCGTACGAGTATCGCGAACGCCGGTGTTTGGCACTCGCCCACCAATGCTGGAAGATTTTTCGACGCAAGGCGGCACGCCGATTCTCTTTGACGCCCAAGGCAACCGTCTTGCCGTGCCCGAAATCCGTCAAAAGCCAGAAATTGCGGCTCCCAACGGGACGGCTACGACCTTCGGGTTTTTCAGCGGGCTGAATCCGTTCTTTGGCACTTCGGCGGCAGCTCCCCATGCGGCGGCCGTCGCGGCACTGATGCTGCAACGAGCGGGCGGTTCTCGGCGACTCACTCCGGCTCAAATTCTGGCGGCCCTGCAGAAAAGCGCCATTGCCATCGATCCACCGGGCAACTTTCGTAGTGGAGCTGGGCTGATCCAAGCCGATGCGGCCGTGCTGAATTCCTTTGTGGCTGAGCGACGGGGCACACCCGCCGCCGATCGCATTCATGGCAGGGGCGTTGCAGAGAACCTGTTTGGACTAGACGGAGCAGACTGGATCAGCGGCAGTGCCGGCTTTGATGCTATTTATGGCGGTCCTCAGGCGGATCGGATCAGCGGCGGTGCGGGCAACGATTATTTGCTAGGCGAGGCGGGTAACGATCAGCTAGCTGGAGACGCCGGCGCGGATGTGCTGCTGGGTCATGCCGGAGCCGATCGCCTAATCGGCGGCAATGGTCGAGATCTGCTGGCGGGCGGTGCAGGCAGAAATCAGCTGCTCGGCGGCGCAGAGGCAGATACGTTCGTCTTGAGCCGAGAGGGATTGGCACTGATTCGGGACTTCCAGGTTGGGCAAGATCGCCTCGCTCTGACCAGCGGCTTAAACGTGAATCAACTGCGCTTTCTGGAGCGCGACGGCAGTACATTCATTTACCAGCACCAGCAGCTTCTAGCCCAACTGGTAGGGGTCAGCATTGAGCGGAGCCGCCTCGATATCCTAACGATCGCGATTCAAACATAAGCCTCGCAGGTCTATTGGGCCTTCTGGTCCAAAATTCGTACACCAACGACCGGGGCATTAAAGCGGTAGGTTTGCCCTTCTAGCTCCATGGGTGTGCCGACCTTGATCTTGCTACCGCCCAGCACTGGACCATCCGCCAACACCTGCGCTTGTCCTCCCAGGGTCACCATCATATCGACGGTATATTCCAACTCAGGACGGGGATCCGGCAGCGGCTTCACTGTGCCATCGGGTTGGGGAACGGCAACCGAACGCGGCAAGGATTTTACATTCAGCACATCGACTTCCCCAAAGGGCTGATTCCGAATAATGATGTTGGTTTTCTTCTCCTGTTGCAGAGCAGTGATCAGACCCTGGGGATTACTCACCGTCAGTCCCCGCACAATCACATCAATTTCAACGGGCTTCGTCGTGGTGCCAATTTGAGCTACGGAGGAGCCTGACCCACCCGGTAGCAGAAATAGCCCTACCACGACCATCAACATGATCAGCCCGGCAGCAATATCCAGAAGGCTAATTTTGCCGAATAACCGCCCTTTAGAATCTAAGATCGCCATGCTGAGGTGCCTCCGCAAGCCAGATTAACTGAGTACTAAGTGAAGTGAGTACAATCCCGACTGATAGTGATCCATTAGTGATCCATCCTGATTTTGCGATTCATTTTGCGATCTATTCCGTCATCTATTCAGTCTGCGGATCGGATACCAGATAGCACTCTAGCAGATAACTCCCCTTCTGCAACCCCGCCCGTCTACCGTCCCACTCCAGCCCGCTGGGGGGCACGCTAAGATCGGCGCATTCGCAACAAAAGCAGCAGCTCCAGCGTCGTCAGGAACTAAGTTTCCCCTTAAGTCCCCCTCTCGGTTTCTGCTCTGCCCATCTCATCGATACTTGATCTTTGGATTTATGTTGAATGTTTTGGCTGACTTCTACCGCGCCTTTCGCCGCCGCTGGGTGTACGGCTTAATGGCGACTCTAATGGCGACGGGAATTGTGATCACGACCCCTCGCCCATCGCAGGCAGTGCCGTTTTTGGAGCTGCTGCTACGGGGCATTCAGGTAATTCAGCTCTCGACGCTATCGGACAATCAAGAAGTCGCGATTGGACGGCAAATTAACGAGCGGCTCACCCGCCAGGAGCTACGGCTCTACTCGGGTCGCACGATTAACAGTTACGTCAATCAAATTGGTCAGCGCCTGGTTCCCTACAGCAGGCGCCCGAATTTGCCCTACACCTTCCAGGTTGTTGACAGCAATCAGGTGAATGCCTTTGCCACAATGGGCGGCTATGTTTATGTCACCACTGGGCTGATCACAACTGCCGACAACGAAGCTCAGCTAGCTAGCGTCATTGGGCATGAAATCGGGCACATCGAGGCTCGGCATGCCGTTCAGCAGCTCCGGGAAAACGCGCTCGCGCAGGGCGTGCTAACGGCGGCAGGAATTGATCGGAATGCGGCTGTGAATCTGGGGGTGGAGCTGGCTTTACGTCGCCCTAATAGCCGTCAGGATGAGCTAGAAGCCGATCAGCTTGGGCTGGCAACACTGCGGCAGGCTGGCTATGCGCCTGGGGAAATGGTGGCCTTTATGCGCAAGCTGCTGAACCAGTCTTCGATCCCCACCTTCCTCAGTACCCATCCGGCGGTACCTGCCCGCATCGAGGCTCTGAATCGCGCGATTGACCCGGCTACTGCTGCCGTGGGGGATGGTCTCGACCGCACCGCCTATCGCCAGCAGATCAGCGAGCTACTTTAGCTGCGAAATGGGAGACTTGTCTAGTTCGACGTTAAATACTGCCGCACGATCTGCACAATTCGTTCCGCCGCATGCCCATCGCCAAAGGGGTTGATCGCCGTGGCCATGGCGCGATAGGCATCGGGATCGCTGAGCAAGGTGGCCGCCGTTTGCAGGATGCTGTCCGGATTTGTGCCGACGAGCTTGGCGGTTCCTGCCATGACGGCTTCTGGACGTTCGGTGGTGTCGCGTAGCACCAACACCGGCTTACCGAGACTTGGCGCTTCTTCTTGCAGCCCGCCTGAGTCGGTGAGCAGCAGGTAACAGCGCTGGATTGCTCCTACGAGTTCGGCATAGTCTAGCGGCTCTGTGAGGAAAACGCGGGAATGGCTCCCCAACATGGCTTGCAGCGGCTCGCGCACGGTGGGGTTGCGGTGCAATGGCAGCAGCAGAGCCGTATCGGGAAACTTGTCGAGCACCTGCAACATGCCGGTGGCAATATCCCGCAGCGGCTGGCCCCAGTTCTCGCGGCGATGCACCGTTGACAGGATTACTCGATACTGGTCCCAGTTTAGTCCAGCCACCGGACAATCGGGATGACGCGCCGCCACGGATAGTAGAGCATCAATGACAGTATTGCCCGTATTGTGGATGCTGCCCAGCACGCCCGACCGCTGCAAATTCTCTACCGAAAGGGCAGTCGGCGCAAAGTGGAGTTGCGTGATCTGGGAGATCAGCCGCCGGTTCGCTTCCTCGGGATAGGGGTTGAACAAATCATCCGTTCGCAGACCCGCCTCGACATGCCCCACCGGAATTTTTTGATAGAAGGCGGCTAGCGCTGCGGCAAAGGCGGTGGTGGTGTCGCCCTGCACGAGCACAATCTGCGGCTGGAGTTGTTGGAATAGAGTTTCTAGCCCACGCAAACTGCGGCAGGTGATATCAGTCAGGGTCTGCCCGTGCTGCATAATGGCTAAGTCATGCTCGGCTTGCAGGTCAAACAAATCCATCACCTGCGCCACCATTTCCTGATGTTGCCCGGTCAGCACCACTTGGGTGTCGAAATCTGGAGCCTGGCGAAACTGCTGAATCACCGGAGCCAGCTTAATTGCCTCGGGACGAGTGCCCAAGATAATGCAGACGCGCAGAGGGGGCTTAACCATGGCTGTTACTCAGACTGTTGCTCACTGTAATTACTCTTGTCCAGCGTTATTGTTGAATTCGTGCTTGAATTTTTACTCCATATCCCGCTTATCTCAGGCAAAAACCACGGTGCGATTGCCATACACCAGCACTCGATTTTGCAGATGCAGCCGCACGGCTCGGGCTAGCACCACCCGCTCGAGATCTTTGCCCTTGCGAATCAAATCCGCCACCTGATCGCGATGGCTCACCCGCACTACATCTTGTTCGATAATCGGACCTTCGTCTAGATCCTGCGTCACGTAGTGGGCTGTCGCCCCAATGATCTTGACGCCGCGTTCAAAGGCTCGCTGGTAGGGGTTTGCCCCCGGAAACGCCGGCAAAAACGAATGGTGAATGTTGATGATCTGGGGAAACTGAGCAATGAAGTCGGGACTCAGCACCTGCATATACTTCGCTAGCACCACCAGATCAATGCGGTACTGCCGCAGCAAATCGAGCTGCTTTGCTTCTTGGGCGGCTTTGGTTTCGGGCGTAATTGGCAAACGATGATAGTCAATGCCAAACTGCTCGGCTATGCTTTTCAGGTTAGGATGATTGCTAATAATCAAGGGAATTTCTGCCGCTAGTTCCCCTGCTTGCTGCCGCCAAAGCAAATCGTACAGACAGTGATCTTGTCGGCTGACCCAAATGGCAATTCGCGGGATCTCGTCGGAAAAGTGCAGCTGCCAGTTAGCTTGCAGCGGCTGGGCAATGGCATTAAAGGCAGGTCCAATTAATTCGCGTGGCAGATTAAACCCTTCGAGCTGCCACTCTAGCCGGGTAAGAAACAGCCCCGCGGCAAAGTCGGTGTGCTGATCGGCGTGGATAATATTGCCACCATTGGCGTAGATAAAATTCGCAAACTTGGCCACTAATCCCTTCTGGTCAGGACAGGACAACAACAGAGTGGCAGTTGGGCTTGTCACAGGATGCACGGCTGTTTTCCAGATTAATTCCTCCCTGTTATAGCTTGATTCCAAACGCTTGAACCAAATCCTGAGATCACGGTGCAATGCTGTCCAGCGCCAATTCCAGAGTTAATCCGGATCTACTTCGCCTTGCACCAACGCTCGCACAATCGTTAGTCCCATCCAGTAGATGATGGTCAGGGCGGCAATCAGCATCAGCCCCGACAGAGCTGCAAACGGAGACACAATCGCCAGCAGAAACAAACCCAGCAATATGAGAGTTAGCAGCGTTCGATTCATAAGATTTCCGACCGACACGACTCTTCACGACTCTTCCAGGCTAGAAAATTGCTCTGGGTCTTGCCTCTATCGTGTGGCTGCTTTCCGCAGGCTATTCCACAAGCTACTCCAAACCGAGCTGCTGCTTTAGGGCATCGGGCACATTCACAGCGGTTTCTAGACCGCGCACATCCTGCCACTTGGTTTTTTCGCTCCAGCGGACGGTTCCGATGGACTGATCGCTGAGGTCCGCTCCGATTAGGTTGGCATGGCTGAGATCGGCTCCGCAGAGGTCGGCGTCGATCAGGTCGGCGCTATTGAGGCTGGCGTCGCGCAAGTTGGCTCCGCAGAGGCTAGCACCGTTGAGATAGGCTCCGATCAAATCTGCCCCGCTAAGGTTGGCATTTCGGAGAGTGCTGTTGCTGAGGTCCGCACCGTGCAGGTTGGCGTCGCTCAGATCCACATCGCTGAGGTTGGCGTCACAAAGGCTGGCTCCACTGAGGCTCGCTCCAATTAGATAGGCGCGGCTGAGGTCGGCGCTGCGCAGGCTGGCTCCCCGCAGATAGGCTCCGCTGAGGTCGGCATCGCGCAAATTGGCACGGCTGAGGCTCGCTCCAATTAGCGTGGCACTGCTGAGGTCGGCTCCACTGAGGTCGGCTCCGCTGAGGTCGGCTCCCCGCAGGTTGGCCCCAATCAGATTCGCGCCTCGCAAGTCGGCATTGCTGAGGTCGGCTCCGTCGAGGCTGGCGCTCACCAAGCTAGCGCGGCTGAGGATGGCTCCTCGCAAATTAGCCCCGCTGAGAATGGCCCCCCGCAGATCGGCATCGCTAAGGTTCACGCCGCTAAGGTTCACACCGCTGAGGTTCACACCGCTGAGGTTCACACCGCTGAGATAGGGACCGACAATGGCCCGAAAGGCGCAGGGCGAGACGCAGTGGCTATAGCCAATCACCCGTAGCAGCCGGTCGGCATCGAAGCTGTCGCTGCCCTGTTGCCCGCAGGGATAAAAGGCAATCGTGTCTTGCAAGGCAGCATTGGAACGCGCCTTACCGTGCAGCTGCAGCAGCAGAATCATCACGTTCAAGCCGGCGTAGACATCTACCTGTCGTTGACCCAGCGGCACCAAATATTGGGCCTGCTGGCGTAGTCGTCGCATTTCTCTCTGCGGCAGTGTCTCCGACTCAACATCCATAAACTGACCATCGCACCAGCGTAAAAAGAAGTGCTCTAGTCGCGTAAACAGCCGCACCAGATCAAACTCGGGACTGCCATTAAGCAACACCATCAGATGTTCGGCAATTTCTGGCATCAGCCCCCCGTAGCCCAGCAGTTCAAAAATCTGCCCGTCCATCACGGGGGTGGGAATCCAGTCCTGCTGCTGCTGGCGACGACTCCAGGTGATGGACCAATCTTCTAAATATTCCTTCAGCCGCTGCCCGCAAAACATTTTGCCGAAGCTGTTATGGGTAAAGCGGATATAGCCGTCATCTTGGTGGGTAGGTCGGTAGAACACCACAAGGGCATTTTGCAGCGACGGCTTCAGCTTGGCTTGGATCTCTTGCAACAGAGTTTGTGCGTCTGGATCTGCATGCAGCCGCTGTGCCACTAAGGAAATCGGAATCGATTCGCCGCCCGATTGTACAAGCGCCAACCCAGCTTCGGCCAAAATACGTCGCAGTGCGTCTATCTCTGCTAGGGATAACTCCCGCTCGAGGAGGTTGGGGCGCTGTTTGGTCAGGGCCCAATGCACCACCTGCTGATACAGCGCCACTTTTGCCTGATCCGGGCTAAGCGACTCTAAGGAGGTGAGCTGCAAGTCGCCATCGCGATCCATGGCGGCCAGCGAATGAAGCAACAGCGGCTCGCGGACGAGATTTTGGGTGCGTTCTGGCAGGTGGGGATGATGCATCAATTGGCGAAGACCGGCGGCATCGGTGCCCGTCAGACGCTGCCAGTTGCTAAGCCACTGAGCTTGTAGCTGGTCGTCGAACGGCAGAATCTCGACGCGCTCTAGATTTGGCGGCAGCAACCGCTCCACAGTTTGTACCAGCAAGCAGCGACCCGTCAGCAGCACGCGATGCCCCATTTCTGGGTGACTGGCGCAGCTCTCTTGAAACTTGCCGACCTGCTGGAAGAATTCTTCGAGGCCGATGTTGCTGCGACTGTCGAGATGCAGTTCGTTGAATCCATCCAGCAAAAACAGAAAGCGCGTATCAGGATGATTCAGCCAATCGGGGTCGTCAAGGGTAAAGTCGCGAGCGATGGCTTTGCGCAGCAGCTCCTCAAAGTTTTTTTCGATTAGGTGTACATCTTGCAGCGGAATCAGAATCGGCGTCCAGCGCGGATGCTCGTGCTGCCGCAGCCAGTCAGCAAACATCCGGCAAAATGTGCTCTTGCCGCGCCCAAACCCACCCTGCACAAACAGCACCCGGTCGCTTTTTTGCGGATCATGCAGCACTGCCTGGGCCCATTCTTCTAGCAGCACGGGCGGCCGATCGAGATCCGGCTCACCGTTCAGCAGCAGCGGCTGGGCCCGCAGCGGCACGTATAGCTCTCGGAAGCGAAAGGGTTCATTTAGCACCCGCTCCTCGGGTAAAGGCTGAATCACCTCGTCGAGATAAGCGTCGATGCGCAGGTGCCGTTCTAGAGCAGCCACATCGGCAGGATTGTACCAGTCGAGCCAGCGGTGAGCGCCCGCCTCAACCAAAGCAGGATAGAGTCTGCGAGCCGTTTGGTCTGCCAGTTGCCGAGCAATCTGCCGCGCTGCCTCGGCTTTGACACCCAGCGATTCCAGCCGCTTGAACAAAGCAGTTTGGCAGCACTCTCCCAGCCGCGACGTCGAAAAATCAATCAGCGCCTGGCGAGCGTCTCGATCCTCGAATTCGGCATTGGTTCCCAAATGGGGTTCTAAATCCATCATCGCCTGCAACGCGTGCTGTACGGATTCTGAGGCTAGTTGCTGCCCGAACTGCTGCAGCCAAGACTGTAGTTTGGGTAGAGTGAGGGCCGCTTTGAATTGATCCAGATACACTGCCTGCCCAATTAACCCCACCCAATCGGCTAAGCTCGGCTCTTGCTGGGTCTGTTGCAGATACTGCTGGAGCAAAACTCTGGCCAGCGACTCGAACGAATCCGGATAGGCGGCAATCTCCGACAAAGGCAGTGCCAGCCCGCCTAGCAAAGTCGTGCTTCGCTCTAGCAGCGGCAACAGCAGGCTACAGTTAAGGGCAGCGGCTGATGGAGCAGTCGCATCGGTTAGCAAAGCTTCTGCCGATGGAGTCAGGCAATCGAGATGGGTTTGCCAGTAAGTCCAGATTTGCATGGTTATGACTCCCCGCCTGTGGCTGACTCATAGCACCGTAGCTTACTTTTAGGGATTGCAGCACGCTTGCACATGAAACGTAAGTCACTTGAGTTATTCCATTCCAGTCCGCCGCTCAGTGTTATTCCCTGCTATAGCATTCAACGGCTTCCAGAGTGGCTCCGCCAAATTTTCACGGTTTCATCGGCACTGCCGCTGACGAGAAACTGACCGTCGGGGCTAAAGGTGAGGGCATGAACAGCCCAGGCGTGATGCAGCGTTGCCAGGCGTTCCCCGGTGCGTAGGTCCCAGACTTTGATCGTGCCATCTTCGCTACCGCTAGCAAACCAGAGGCGCTTGGGATGGATCGCCAGGCTAGTAATCGCGTCTTTGTGAGCAGCAATCACCTTGACCTGCTCTGTGGTATTAAGATTCCACAGCTTCACGGTTTTGTCGTGGCTGCCGCTAATCAAGGTCTGCCAGCGAGGGCTAACGGTAATAGCGCTGACCCGATCGAGATGCCCTTTCAGAGTGGTGATCAGGCGGCGGCGGGGTAGGTCCCAGAGGCGAATCTGCTTGTCGTAGCTGCTGCTGATCAGGAGCTGTCCGTCGGGAGCAAGCTGCAAGCCGCTGATTGGCTCTCGATGAGCTGTAAAGGTTGCCAATAGGACTTCGGTCTCTGGATTCCAGCACTGGATCACGCCGTCTTGGTCGCCACTGATGAGCTGAGTCCCATCCAAACTAAGAGCCAGCGCTGAAATGCCCCAGCCATGCCCTGGCAGCGTGCTCAGCAAATCGCCGGTGAGATCCCACTGCTTGATCAGTCCGTCTTCGCTGCTGCTGACCAGAATATAGCCGTCGCTGCTGAAAGTGAGGGTGGTAATTGTGTCTTGATGCCCATTTCTCCAGTTGTCCAGGGTTTCTAGAAGATCTCCGGTTGCCAAATCCCACAGGCAGATCGTGCGGTCGCGGCTGCCGCTAGCCAGAAAATGCCCGTCGGGACTGATGGCTACGGCCGTAACGCCGCTGCGGTGCCCTGTGAGGGTACGAACGAACTGCCAATCGGGGATGGAACGCAACGAGCGAGGGCGAGCGGGAACTGGGGGGCGCTGCCCGGTAGCCACAGCAAAGCCCTGCCCAGATCGACGGTCCGTTACGGCACCCTGCGAGAGCGCAACAGCTGGTTCGAGCCGCAGATCTTGCAGCACGGCAGCGGCTGTCTGGTAGCGTTGGCTCGTCGCTCGCTCCAACAATTTGTCCAATACGCGCCGCAGTTCCAGCGTGATCGGTCGCGGCAGATAATGACGCCACACCCAACGATCTTCACTCACCGAATACAAATCAAACGGATGCAGCCCCGTCAGCAGGTGGATACAGGTGACGCCCAGACTGTAGAGATCGCTGGCAAACTCGGCCTTGCCCATGGTCTGTTCAGGAGCCACATATCCGGCACTGCCAATCATCGTGCCGGTTTGCTGCAGCACCGATTCGGTCGCTAGCTTGGCCGCTCCAAAGTCAACAAGTGCCAGGGTTCCTGCCGGCTCAGTGCGGATAATATTGGCAGGCTTGAGATCGCGGTGAATTACCTGCTGCTGGTGAATGAACTGCAACACAGGCAGTAGTTCCGTCAGCAATTCCCGGATCTGTACCTCGCTAAAAGGTCCTTCTGCCGCTAGAATCTGCTCGAGATTGCGACCCGGAATGAACTCCTGCACCAGATAGTGAGCGTCTGCCAGGTCAAAGTGCGCCAGCAAACGAGGAATTTTGGGGTGCTGTCCTAGAATTGCCAACTGAGCCGCTTCCTGCCGAAACAGCTCAGCCGTCTTTTGCGCTGTCGCCGGATGGGTGTGTGGCAATAGCTGCTTGATTACACAGCGGTTGAGTGTCGTGGCAGGGGACTCGTCAGCCGACACCGAAGCAGCCAAGAATGTTCTGCCAAACCCCCCTTGCCCCAACAGCTCTAGTGCTCGGTAGGTGCCTCCTAACCAGAGCGACGTCCCGCAGTGCTGACAAAAGCGGGCATCGTCTGGGTTCTGCGGCTGGGAGCAGGTGGGATTCAGGCAATAGGTCATGAACGTGCAGGAACGGCAGCAATGTCCAGAAAAGCCGATTTGCTGAACACGAGATAAACACAGGGCAACGCTCTCGATTGCCTCGGGTTGCTCGCTTCGGTTTCTATCCTAGACAGTTCCTACCCTGCTTGACCGCATCCTGACCGGAGCGGCGTCAGACTGGGATGGTTCCTCGGATGGTTCCCGTCACGTGGGAACAAGTTCGCCAGGGCGGAGGCGAGACCATTTGCCGGTTTCTTCCTTGAAGCTGAGGCAGCCCACGACATCCCACTCCATCTCGATCAGGTCTCCGCGTTGACGGATATTGACATTGATCGTGGGTTCAGTGGCCTCAAAATCAGGAGATTCAGTCAGGTGAGGCTGCTGGTGCTGATGCTCGACCGCATGGTACGTCGTGCAGCGATCGACATAATGACAGTTCACACAGATACACATGAGGCAATTCTCCGCGAATGCAGCAGCAGAACAAGTTTTGGCCCTTACTTTATTTGCTACTCTAGCTCAAGTTTTGCCAAAACAGAGTTCCCGCTAGAGGGATGTTGCAAAATGAAAGGGAACTGCTGCAAAGCTGCCACGCAAGCGCCCCCTTAGCAGAGCATCCCCCTTTTTGCTAGACTCACTGCTTGAGCCTGAAGCGCATCCCCAGTTTGTGGTACTCAAATCCGGCTTTGTTATCAGGGTCGCAGCAGCTTTCTAGGGCTTCTTTACTGTTTTGTCACGTTGAATTGAGCCATTTTTTTGAAGTACACCTATTCCTCTAAACCCAGCCTGCAAACGTTACCCACTACGGCTTCGGTGCTCTCCCCCCAGACTTGGCCCTTCAGTCTGGATTGGCTGCCAGTCACCGCGTACCTAGTAGGAGGTAACGTGCGGGATGCGCTGCTTGGGCGACAGGCCGAGTATTTAGATCTGGATTTTGTGCTGCCCGAAGGAGCGGTCAGTACAGCGAAGGCCATCGCCAACTACTATCGAGCTGGATTTGTCTTGCTCGACGCCGAGCGGCAGATTGCGCGAGTTGTGTTTGAACGGGCTACGGCAGATTTCGCTCAGCAGGTGGGGCAGTCGCTGACCGAAGATCTGGAGCATCGAGATTTTACGGTCAATGCCATTGCCTACAATCCCCATACACAAGAGCTGTTCGATCCATTGCATGGCTATGTGGATTTGCAGCAGCAGCTGATCCGCATGGTGTCCATTGAAAACCTCAAGGATGATCCGCTACGACTGCTGCGAGCGTACCGGCAGTCAGCTCAGCTCGGATTTACGCTGGAATACAAAACTCGTCAAGCCATTCAACAATTGGCACCGCTGCTGCATTTTGTGGCGGCAGAACGGGTACAGTCAGAACTCAGCTACCTGCTTGGCAGCGCCAAAGGTACTGCCCTGCTTAAACTGGCTTGGCAAGATGGCCTGCTCGCAGCTTGGTTGCCCCATGCCGATGCAGAACGCCTAGCCCTCGTGGAGCGAATCGATCACGCTGCGGCTGCCCTTCAGGAAGCGTACTCCTCGCCGGCCCTTGACCCGTCTGGCTGGCTTCGAGATCAGCAGCGCGTTTCTGGAAGCGCTCGGAGTTGGCTGAAGATCGCCAAGCTAGCCTGTCTTGTATCGGCAGAGCCTGAACAAGCCGAACCGGAACTGTGGCGATTGAAGTACAGCCGCGCCGAGGTACAGGCGGTGCTGTCGCTGCTTCAGTTTTTGCCGCAAATGGCTCCTTATACGCTGCCCACGCTATCACTAGCACAGCAGTACTACCTGTTTCGAGGGATTGGGGCGGCCTTTCCGGCCCTAGTGCTACTGGCGCTGGCTACGGGAACTCCCATGTCGCTGTTGCAGCCTCTAATTGCCCGATTTCTCGATCCGCAGGACCCAGTGGCTCACCCGGCACCGCTGCTGACTGGACGCGATTTGATGACGCAACTCTCTCTGCCTCCTAGCCCCAAACTCGGACAAATTCTGGAGGCGATTCAGCTAGCTCGGGCAGAAGGACGCATCACCTCCCCCGAGGAAGCCCTGTCCTTTGCCCAGACCTTGCTCTAGCCCCTACCTTAGCCCCCAGTCGCTGGGTTGAAAGATCGCCAAAAACCCCTGAGACTCCTGAGAGCATCACCCATGAAGCTTACAAAGTGTGATACAGTGATCGTTTTGCGGAACAGTTCAATTCTGTAGGTCACTCTACAGGGATCGATACCTGTACTAATACTCGATGACAGTCAAGATGACAGTCAACAGACATTCGAGGTACAGACATCGAAGCTTGACTTTTCGCATTGCCCACCTTTCCAACGAGGTTTAGAATGGCTAAACGCCGCAACCAGAAAAAAGAAAAAGCACTTCGTAACCAGGCTTACGCCCGCAAGTTCCGCAAGCGGACTAACTCGGGTCGGTTTACCCGCAGACGTTATAGCAGCGACGGCAGCGCTCAGGAAGACACTGACGAAATGGACCAAGATGTAAGCCAGGATAGCTCTGGTGCCACAGAGTAGGTTGAGTACTTGCAGCCGCCTCGATAGAGTCTAGAACCTCTTTTGATTTCGTCTGCACCTGACCGAATAGGTTGCTTGAACGTTGGTTGAATACGGTCAGGTCTAGAACCAGCTGCAACCCGCAGAGATAGGCATTGGAAGGACGGTTATACCGACATGTTCAGTGATTGAGAATTGCGTCCTTGGTTCAGTGGTTGCTCCTTGACTTCAGTGCCAAAGTCTTGAAAGTGTTTGTCTAGTTGTTTGTCTGGTGTATTTATCTATTCTTTCCTGCTTATCTCAAGCGATAGCAGCAGCTAGAGCCAGCCGATCCCCAGAGTCATTCCTGAGAGATGAGCTGGCTCTCTTGATAGGTGACTTGTGAGAGGTGCCTCGAGAGTTAATTTTGATTGTTTACTGAGCACCGTTCTGAGACGCGATGTAGCATTGGCTTGATTCAGGCTAGGGCAGTGAGTAGCTGCTCGAAGTGGATGATTTGCTCGAGATGACTAGGAGCAGCCATACCGCTGATCTGAGCATGCAAGGCATGAGCAGCTGCGATCCCCGACTGCAATGCTGCCTCGACTTGGTAGCCGCCACACCAATCACCACAACAAACCAGCAGTCGCGGCAGCGGAGTCAGAAGATAAGGGTGCGGGCAGGGATAGCGCACTCGAGCATAGCGCCAGCGATGCACCTGAAATTGGTCCGGTTGGTTGAGCCACGACAGAGCGATTGCGGCCGCTTGCTCGAGCAGTTGCTCACCGACTGCATTCAGATCCAGGCTATCCAGATAGGTCCGGGCGAACTCGGCTGTGCTTTGTACCACAACAACCGGCGATTCGGCAGGCCGCTTGCTAGTTTCCAGCCCAATCCAGGCGATGGCTGCTTCGTCTGCGGGTGCTAGTTCCCATCCGGAAAGCAAAGTGTTCGAGTTCAGCTTAGTCGGGCTATAGGTTGCGATGACGGTGATGCAGGGATCAAACTCCACGGCGGCTACGGCAGTGAGCAGATCCGCGGGCAAGCCGTGCTGGGTCAATGGCCGTAGCAACACTTCTGCCTGAGGTGCTGGAATCGCGATCACGACAGCGCTCGCAGTGAGCGGCAGCATGGCAGTATCCGGGCTGATGGATTCTAGCGTAAACCTCCAGCCGTTCTCTGAGGGAGCAACCGCCAGAACCCGTTGCCCCCGCTGAATCTCTAATCCCGTCGCTAGAAACTTGGCGGCCGCCGTGGCTCCTGCTGGCGCACAATAGCGTCGTGAAATCGGCTGATTAACCCTCTGATGAAGGATCTCGTCGGCACTGGGTGAGCCGGGTACTCCAAGACGGCGAATCGGGTACTCCCAAGGCACAATAAAGCCCTGCTGAACTAGTTTGGACAGCCATGCTTGGGACAGGGGGCCTTGCTTCTCAAAATAACGCAGCCCGTGATCGGCACAGGTGGTCGGCAAGCGGCGGGTAGCCACTCGTCCTCCTACCCCACGAGATTTTTCTAGAACCACAACGCGATAGCCGGTTTGCTGAAGCTGCTGAGCGCACACAAGGCCAGCGATCCCTGCTCCAATCACTGCGATGTCTACGTGGATGTTGCTGGTGTTCAAGGGTTTTGTTCCTTCAAACGGTTGCCGTGTGGTTTTTAGATGGTTATTACCGTCAGGAGGAACTGGGGTACAGTCCCCTCGCGACGGGTTGAGGCTATTCTTTGTAGAATAAGCGGAACGAATCGTGGTGATTCTATATTTCCTCTCTAAAAATTGAGCCAAGTTTGCTAGCCTGTGTATGGGCAAGACCGAGATGCAAGATGACTGGCTCGGCAGTTGCAACTGGAATTGTTTTCTAAACGGGTATCCAAATCACTGTCTATTGAGCAATCTCCTAATTCAATAATTAATCATTCATTAGAAAAAACGTTGATGCATTTGCTGCTGAGTCGAAGTCTTTCCCGAGACTAAACTGATCACCTGTACTCAATCAACGAATCAAGGAACTAGCAATTGATTAGCAGTGGAGGATCATGCTTTGGATGAGCTAAGGGCTGTGTTGGAATTGGCAACCGATGAAGAACTATCGGCCTTGACAGAGATTTTGTTTCGACGCAAATTTAACCCGCTGGACTATGTTTACACTCCCGAACCGATCGAAGTCCAGAGTCGGGATCGGGAGAGCTGGCTAGCGGCTATTGAAGAGCGGTTTCGGTTTCTAGCCGCCGATGGCATGACAGTGCTCCGTCGGCAAACCAGACAAGTCAGCTATCGCCAAGTGTTGATCCGGGTCTGCCGATACCTGAAAATTCCCTACTCCCAGAGCTTTTCCACTGAACATCTGGAAATCGAAATTTTTCTGTTTTTGCTGAATCGGACCTGGCAACGCCTGCCCGCCGCTGACCAACAGGTGCTGACAAACGAGTTGCAAGACGCCATTTCTGAAGCGCAATTAATGAACCATTTGCCTCCTTCTGCCCACAATGACTCGGTGGGTCTACTCGTCAAGGGGGGTAGCGCTGTGGCGGTAAGCTCGGTGTTGCGACCGCTGATTTTGAACCTGCTGGCCCGACAGTATGCAGTTCAGGCAGCAACCTACCAAATTGCCGGTCAAGCGGCTGCCCAAGCGGGGGCACGAGCAGCGGTGCAAATTCAAAATCGCGTGGCGTTGCAAACCGCCTCTCGGGGCATGGCGGTCAGTGCTGCTCGCTATGGGGCTGCTCGCAGTTTCTTCGCGATTTTGGGTCCAGCGATGTGGGTCTGGTTTTTTGCGGACCTGGGCTGGCGCTCCATTGCCACGAACTATAGCCGGGTGATCCCCGTAATTTTTACCTTGGCGCAAATTCGCTTAACTCGCACCGAGTGCTACGAAATTGCCTGATGTGGGTGGACACTATGCCTGAGCCACAAACGCCTCAATCTACAGCCACCTATTACGACCTGCTAGAGCTACATCCGTCTGCCTCCACACAACAGATCCGTCGCTCCTATCGAGAGCTGAGCAAACTCTACCATCCCGATACGACCCAACTCCCTGCCGCGATTGCGACGGCAAAATTTCAGCAGCTCAACGAAGCCTACGCCACCCTGAGTAATCCAGAGCGGCGGTTTGCCTATGACCTGAAAATTGGCTACTCTCGGGTGCCGGTGATTCAGCCGCTGCAAGATCTGCATCGTCCGCGAGCCGATGCTCGCTCCTACCGCTCCTCTGCCTATCTCGATCCCACAGATCGCCCGTTGTCGGCCGGCGAGATGTTTGCGCTGTTCATTTTAGGATTAACCTTCATGGCCTGCCTAGCGCTGGTGATTGCTGTTGGTCTCACTCGGGGTACTTCGCTGGGTTAGACCGTTGAGGTAATCTCAGGGAGTTTAGGAGATTTTGCTATTCAGGGATGGAGCAGCGGAGGCAATTGCTGGAACCGCAGCAGGACTGGTTAAGATCAACCTATAAGCGAATGCTGTTGAGTTGATACTGTTGGGTTCTATTTATTATGGTTCTCCCTTCGGCTGATACCCCGCTCTACAATCACCCCCTCCCCGATATCGAGCAATGGTTGCGCTCTCAGGGGTGCCAGCAAGATCAAAACGACCTGCATCGTTGGCATGTGCAAAAGGCAACTTGGTCTGCCGATCTCTGTCTCGACATCGACTCGCTGACCGTGCGCTATCTGGGAGCGGGAGAAGACGGTCGAGACATTCAGCGATCCTTCAAGTACTCGCTTAGCCGCCAAGATCTCGACGAAGCCATCTTTTCAGGTCCTTAGCATTAGTTCGGATTTCCCTCTTCTCAGGCTCCTCTCAGCCTCTTTTCATACTGAAGTCAGGCGGCTGCCATCAGAATGGCATGAGAGGTTCAAAGCACGAAACGAAGGTAACTGAATGAAATTTTCAAGACACTTGATTCGCTGCTCATTGCTGCTTACAGCGGGGTTAGTGCTGAGTGCCTGCGGTCCGGCTTTAGACGCAGAACAACCCCAGACAGAGCAACCCGCCGAACAGCCAGCTTCAGACCCAGCCTCCCCCGTTCCGGCAGCTAGTCCTTCACCCGAGTCGTCGCCAGCCCAGCCAAAAACCTTTGCTGCCACTCCAGCCAACGCCTACCGAGTGGAAACCGTCGTTGAAGGGTTGCAGGTGCCTTGGGCGATCGAAGCTTTGCCCGATGGGTCGTTCCTGATTACCGAGCGGCCGGGTCGCCTGCGTCAGCTGCGCGATGGACAGCTCAGTGCACCAATTCCGGGCGTGCCGCCTGTGGTTGATCAAGGTGAGGGCGGGCTGATGGATCTGGCGCTGCATCCTGACTTTCAGCAAAACCAGTGGATTTATCTCTCTCACGTTGTTCGCGGCGATCAGGGTGATCTGCGAACTCGCGTTTCCCGGTTTCGCTTCAGCGAGTTGGGCTTAACCGAGCCGCAGGTGATCTTTGCTGGAGTTCCTGGTACCGCAGGCGCCACCCATTTTGGTTGCCGGTTAGCCTTTGGTCCCGATGGCAAGCTCTATATTACGCTGGGTGAGCGGGGCGATCCGCCTCGATCTCAAGATCTGCTTGATCTCAACGGCAAAACTCTGCGGCTGAATGATGACGGTAGCATTCCTGCCGATAATCCCTACGTGGGGCGCTCGGATGCTCGCCCGGAGGTTTTTTCTTACGGTCACCGTAACGCCCAGGGAATTGCTTTTCAACCGGGCACTGGTCTGATGTTCCAAACTGAACATGGCCCCTCGGGATATGACGGTCGCCGCGGCGGTGACGAAGTGAATGTGGTAGAGGCCGGCAGAAACTACGGCTGGCCCGAGATTAGCTACGACCAGCGGGCACCAGGAATGCTGCCGCCGTTGCTGCTATACGATGAAGCGATCGCCCCCGCAGGAGCCACTTTCTACACCGGCACCGCCTTTCCCGAGTGGCAAAACGATTTTTTCTTTGCCAACCTGCGCGGTCAAACGCTGGTGCGAGTTGTGCTCAATGGCAGTCAGGTGGTTGGGCAAGAGCGCTTGCTAGAGCGGCAGTATGGTCGCCTGCGGGATGTCGCTCAAGGTCTTGACGGCTTTCTCTACATCACCACTTCCGATAATGACGGCTATGGTGCGGGGCGAGCTGGGGGCGATCGGATTATTCGCTTGGTGCCAGCTTCCTAAAACGGGTTGGGCTGTAGGTCACGGCATTAAACCTTGCCAAAGCGGCGTTCGCGCTGTTGATAGGCACAAAGGGCGCGGTGGAATTCGGCACGATCAAAGTCGGGCCAGAGGGTATCGGTAACGTATAGCTCGGCATAGGCAACCTGCCACAGCAAAAAATTGCTGATCCGCATTTCGCCGCTAGTGCGAATCATCAGATCGGGATCGGAGATGCCGGCCGTATAGAGGTGCCGCTCAAACAGCCTCTCGTCGATCTCGTCGGGCTGGATCAAGCCCTGCTGCACTTTGTGGGCAATGCTGCGGCAGGCTTGCAGAATCTCTTGGCGGCCGCCGTAGTTGGTTGCTACTGTGAACTGAATGCCTTGATTGTGGCGGGTCTCTTCCATCGACCGCTCAATTTCGAGCTGAAGGGATTTGGGTAACGCGTGCAGGTTGCCGACAAAGTGAATCCGCACGTTCTCTTCCATCATTTCCTGCAGCTCTTGCCGCAGGACACGCTCGAACAAGGTCATGAGAAAATCCACTTCTTCGACCGGACGCCCCCAGTTTTCGGTGGAAAAGGCGTAGGCGGTTAGGGCCTGCACACCCCAATCTTTGCAGCAGCGCAAAATGTCTTTCAGCACATCCACCCCGCGCCGATGTCCCATAATTCGAGGCAAGCCCCGCTTTTTGGCCCAGCGCCCATTGCCATCCATAATTACAGCCACATGCTTGGGTAGACGCTCTCGTTCTAGGTCAGCGGGCAACTCTCGCAGCAGGGTCGGGTTTGGTGTCATTTTTTCTCCCGGGAAGCTGATGATTTAACGCCAAAGAGTCGAGCCAAAAACGCGGCCGTTTGCGCTCCCAACTGCCGACCCAGGACAGCTTCACGCTCAACGGAATGAGAGAACCGCTCGCGCAGGAGTTCCCTTAGTTTGCTGCTAGTAAGGGGTCGGTTTAGGGTGCCTCGTTCTGCCAGCGAAATTGACCCTGTTTCTTCTGATACAACCACACAAACGCAATTTTCGATGCGCTCAGTAATTCCCATGGCTGCCCGATGACGAGTTCCCAACTGGCGAGATGCCGTTCGCTCGGAAATCGGCAAAATTACGCCTGCTGCAATCACTCGCGAACCGCGAATCAAAACGGCTCCGTCATGAAGCAATGTCGTGGTCTGAAAAATGGTTTGTATCAGCTCTTTAGAAACTTCAGCATTCAATCTAACACCCGGAACGGAAAAATCTCGTTCGTCAATCGGACGATCTGTCTCAAGAATCAGTAAAGCTCCTGTGCGATTCTGGGAGAGTTCCTTAACAGCATCGACAATTTCATCAATAACGCTATCGGCTTTTGGAACCGCTTCTCGAGACGGCTGAAACAGCTGCAAAATCTCGCCCCGCCCAATTTGCTCAAGCAAGCGGCGAAACTCAGCCTGCAAAATCAGCGCCATCGCCACGGCTGAACCAATTACCAGCTTTTCCAGCACAAAGGTGAGCAGCCGCAATCGTAAGGCACTGCTGAGGGCAGACGCCAGCATCAGAATAATCAGTCCTCGCACCATCCAGAGGGTTCGCCGCTCGCCAATGATCACCAAAATCATGTAGATCAGCAGCAGCACTGAACCAACATCGATAAGGGGAAGCAGCAAGGACCACGTCCAGCCCAGATTAATCAGCCATTGCCTTAACTGAGATCCCATTTAATTGACGTTGGTAAACCGTGCGAGTGGAGAAGCAGCAAACGAGTAAAAGCGGAGAAAGAACCAAGAAAGTTTAGGCGGGAAAAAATAGGGAGAAAACAAGCACCTACCATCTTTTGGCTTCTCCCTGCTGATTTATAACGTAGGATGCAACCGCTGGGGCAGACGATCGTGTTGAATTAAATCCTGATAGGTTTCCCGTTGCAGGATGATGTTGGCTTCTCCGGCATTGACGAGAACAGCTGCCGGTCGTGCCAAGCGATTATAATTCGAGGCCATGCTGTAGTTGTAGGCCCCTGTGGCTAACACCACCAGCGTATCGCCCGGCTGCGTCGGAGGCAGCGTTGTCTGTTTAATCACAATATCGCCCGACTCGCAGTGCTTTCCGGCAATCGCAACGGTTTCCGTGGCTTCTGCTGACATGCGATTGGCCACAACCGCTCGATACACCGATTGGTAGGTAATCGGACGAGGATTATCGGACATGCCGCCATCTACAGTAACGTACGTTCGCACCCCCGGAATCACTTTCTGGCTGCCGATCGTGTAGGCTGTAACGCAGGCCGAACCAATCAGCGAGCGACCGGGTTCTGCAATCAGCCTCGGCAGGGGCAAATTTTGGCGTTCGCAGGCCTGCACAATGCCTTGGCAGACCACCCGCACCCATTCGTCAATGCTGGGCGGATCGTCCGATTCGGTATAGCGGATGCCCAGCCCGCCGCCGATATCGAGTTCGCGCACCGGCAGCCCGTACTGTGCGGCTTTACTCATCCACTGCACCATCACCCCTGCCAAGTCGTGATGGGGTTGCAGCTCAAAAATCTGAGAGCCAATGTGGGCGTGCAGCCCGATGCATTCTAGACTTGGCTGCTGCCTGACAAAGGCAAACACCGCATCGAGCTGATCCGGGTCAAAGCCAAACTTACTGTCGAGATGTCCAGTACGGATGTATTCGTGGGTATGGCATTCGATGCCTGGCGTCAGCCGCAGCAGGATGGGGATTTTCGTTGGCTGCTCCTGACCCCCTGAGCAGAGCTGTGTCAGCGTTTTCAGCTCTAGCCAGTTATCGACGACAATACTGCAGCCCGCATCAATGGCCAGCTGCAGTTCCTCAACGGATTTATTGTTGCCGTGGAAATAAATCGTGTCGGGAGCAACGCCAGCTTGCAGCGCTGTGTAGAGTTCACCTCCTGAGACTACATCAATGCCCAGCCCCTCTGCAGCCACAATCGCACAGACCGCCAGACAGTTCCAGGCTTTCGAGGCATAGATCACGAGGGCATCGCCAGGATAGTAGCACTGAAAGGCCTGACGATAGTGGCGGCAAGCAGTCCGTAGGGTGACCTCATCCAGGATGTATAATGGGGAGCCAAAGCGATGAACTAACGCCGGCACATCACATCCCCCGATCTCCAAGTGATCCTGCGGATTGAGCCGAGCAGTAAGAGGCAGCAAATATTGATTCGGTGAAGCAGCTTCAGTGATGGAGCCAGGCAAATATTGACGACCTGAGTTCACTGCACCTGTAACAGGGGTCGATACCATTTCGTTTTATTTATCCTCAACTTTCCCGTGCAGGCGCGGGTGCGCCCTTTGACATGTCTATTCACCAGTGTACAATTGAGGGCTGTGCATCCTGACTTGAATTTCTTGGCTTCTGTGAATTTTCTCACTCTGCAGCCGCTAACTCCGCCGCTTTTGCCGGCTGTGGTGGATCTCGATCGCCGTTGTCTTGGAGGGCTATGGACACTCGACGGCTATCAACGCGAGTTGGACAGCCCCAGTAGCGATTTGCTGGTACTGATCAACCTTGCCTCACCTACAATCCCCATTGGGCTAGGCTGCCTCTGGGCCATTGCTGAAGAAGCGCACATTACCCTGCTGGCAGTTGACCCAAACTACCGCAGGCAAGGCTTAGGGCAACTGATGCTGTATGCGCTGCTACTCTCGGCATGGCAACGCAAGCTAGAGTGGGCAACCTTGGAAGTGCGGATCTCCAATCAGGCAGCGATTCAGCTCTACGAAAAATTTGGGTTTGAGCGAGTCGGGGAACGACGGCGATACTATCAAGACACCGGAGAAAATGCCCTAATTCTGTGGCGCAAAGGTCTCCAACGCCCCGAGTTCCTCACCGATCTGCAGCAGTGGCAGCAAGCTCTTGCGGCTCAGCTTGCCAAGACCGGATGGAGTCTGTCGCAACTCTCACATCCGAATTGGCATCCCTCACATTTGGTAAACTCTACGCCCATCCCCTTGACGTAAAGCCACTTTTTTCATAAGAATTTCCCTTCGGGAGTGAATTGCATTTCCCTAGGCATTCCTTAATTCATGTGATCCTCTGAAACTGTGAGACCCTGTCTTCCCTTCGGAGATCCCTACCTCTTCCTTGCTGTTCGTGGATGACAGCTTGAGGATTCTCCTATGCTAAAATCAGCGTACCGGTTCGCACCAGGTGATAAAGGAACGCCATGTTTGAACGCTTCACAGAGAAAGCCATTAAGGTGATCATGCTTGCCCAGGAAGAAGCTCGTCGCCTGGGACATAATTTTGTCGGTACAGAGCAGATCCTCCTGGGTCTGATTGGAGAAGGGACCGGCGTCGCCGCCAAAGTGTTGAAATCCATGGGCGTCAACCTGAAGGATGCCCGGATTGAAGTTGAAAAAATTATTGGTCGGGGGTCTGGCTTTGTTGCGGTCGAAATTCCATTTACCCCCCGCGCTAAGCGAGTGCTAGAGCTATCCCTGGAGGAAGCTCGCCAGCTTGGGCACAACTACATCGGTACTGAGCATCTACTGCTGGGATTGATCCGCGAAGGCGAAGGAGTAGCCGCCCGGGTTCTAGAGAATCTGGGTGTTGATCTTTCTAAGGTCAGAACTCAGGTGATCCGCATGCTGGGTGAAACGGCTGAAGTTTCCGCAGGTGGCAGCCAAGGTCGCACCAAGACCCCTACGTTGGATGAGTTTGGCTCTAACCTGACTCAGATGGCCGCCGAAGGCAAGCTTGATCCGGTGGTCGGTCGTCAGAAAGAAATTGAGCGGGTGATCCAAATCCTGGGTCGTCGCACCAAGAACAACCCTGTGCTGATCGGTGAACCGGGCGTGGGTAAGACCGCAATTGCCGAAGGCTTGGCGCAGCGGATCTCCAACGGCGATGTGCCTGACATTCTGGAGGATAAGCGAGTTGTCACCCTCGATATTGGTCTTCTCGTGGCGGGCACCAAGTATCGCGGCGAATTTGAAGAGCGCCTGAAGAAAATCATGGATGAGATCCGCCAAGCCGGGAACGTCATCCTGGTAATTGATGAGGTGCATACCCTAATTGGGGCGGGTGCTGCTGAGGGCGCCATTGATGCGGCAAACATCCTGAAGCCGGCCTTGGCGCGGGGTGAGCTGCAATGCATTGGCGCAACAACGCTGGATGAGTATCGCAAGCACATCGAGCGCGACGCAGCCCTCGAACGCCGCTTCCAGCCCGTAATGGTGGGTGAACCAACCGTGGCGGAAACCATCGAAATTTTGCACGGTCTGCGCGACCGCTACGAGCAGCACCATAAGCTGAAGATCTCTGATGAGGCGCTAGAAGCTGCTGCCAAACTGTCGGATCGCTATATCTCGGACCGCTACCTGCCCGACAAGGCGATTGACCTAATCGACGAAGCCGGCTCGCGGGTGCGCCTAATCAACTCTCAGCTCCCTCCAGCCGCCAAAGAACTCGACAAGGAACTGCGGCAAGTCCTGAAGGAAAAGGATGACGCTGTGCGTTCTCAAGACTTTGATCGAGCTGGCGAACTGCGTGACCGCGAGATGGAGATCAAAGCCGAGATCCGAGCAATTGCCCAGAACAAGAAGTCGGAATCGGGCGAAGGCGGTGATGACTCTCCTGAGGTCAACGAAGAGGACATCGCTCAAATCGTCGCCTCCTGGACGGGCATTCCGGTCAACAAGCTGACGGAATCGGAATCCGAGAAGCTGCTGCACATGGAAGACACCCTGCACCAGCGTATGGTGGGTCAGGAAGAAGCGGTGAAGGCCATTTCCCGTGCTATTCGTCGCGCTCGCGTCGGCTTGAAGAACCCCAACCGGCCGATCGCCAGCTTTATCTTCTCGGGTCCTACGGGGGTCGGTAAGACGGAATTGGCTAAATCACTGGCAGCCTACTTCTTCGGCTCAGAAGAAGCCATGATCCGTCTCGACATGTCCGAGTTCATGGAGCGCCATACGGTGTCGAAGCTGATTGGTTCGCCTCCAGGCTACGTCGGCTACAACGAAGGTGGTCAGCTCACGGAAGCCGTGCGGCGGCGTCCCTACACGGTGGTGCTGTTCGATGAAATCGAGAAGGCTCACCCCGACGTGTTCAATATGCTGCTGCAAATCCTGGAGGATGGTCGCTTGACTGACGCTAAGGGGCGCACGGTAGACTTCAAGAACACGCTGCTGATCATGACTTCCAACATCGGTTCCAAGGTGATCGAGAAGGGCGGTGGTGGTCTTGGCTTCGACTTCTCGGGCGAGAATGAAGCCGATGCCCAATACACTCGCATCCGCTCCTTGGTGAACGAAGAATTGAAGCAGTACTTCCGTCCCGAGTTCCTCAACCGTCTTGATGAGATCATCGTCTTCCGGCAACTCTCGAAGGACGAAGTCAAGAGCATCGGCGATATTCTGCTGCGGGAAGTCTACGGACGCCTGCAAGAGCAGCACGGCATCACGTTGCAAGTCACCGAGAAGTTCAAAGATCGCTTGGTGGAAGAGGGCTATAACCCTAGCTACGGGGCTCGGCCGTTGCGTCGCGCCATCATGCGTCTGCTGGAGGACTCCCTAGCGGAGGAAATTCTCTCGGGTCGCATCAAGTCTGGCGAAACGGCAATTGTGGATGTCAACGAAGAAGGACAGGTGCAAATTCGTGCGGAGCAAACCCGCGAACTGTTGCCCCAAGCAGCCGAGTAAGCTGAAATTGCCTGCAACCCTTCGGTTCTAAAGGCGGTGGTAGTTGGATGTTCAGCTACCGCCGTTTTTGTATAGTTATTTCGGATAGTTATTTCAGATAGCTACTTCGCATAGTTATTTTAGATAGTCACTAGATAGTCACTAGATAGTCACTAGACTCTCTCATTCAAACTCTGTATGTCTCTGCGATTTACTCAGCGCCTTGCCGAACCTCATGTTGCGCCGCAACTCACCCTTGCTCTGACTGCAGAAGACCGCACTCGCTCCCGCCATTATTTTCAGACTGAAGAAGGGCAAGGCCTCTATTTGCGGCTGCCAAGGGGCACGGTGCTGCGTCATGGGGATGTACTGCAATCGGAAGATGGAACGACCTATCTGAAAATTGTGGCTAAACCCGAACCTGTGATGATTGTGACGGCTAAAACGCCGCTGGATTTGCTGCGAGCTGCCTATCATTTGGGCAATCGCCATGTGCCTCTAGAAGTGACAGTGGATTACCTGCGACTATCTCCAGATCCCGTGCTGCAATCGATGCTGGAACAGATGGGTTTACAAATTGAAACAGCCATTCTCCCGTTTGAACCGGAAGCAGGAGCCTACGAACGAGCAGAGCTGCATTCCCACTCCCATCACCACCACAGCCATGATCACAACCATAATCACAGCCATGATCACGAGTATGCTGCCCCAGCTTCGTCTGATTGCGCTTCCCAGCTGTTCTAAATCCCACGAGATTGAGTTCTTGCTGGGTTTTATTTCAATTTACTGCCAATGGTCGCAAGCAATTCTGCAACCCAATCACTGCTGGCACTGTTGCAATTGGTGAGTCCCACGTTGCCAGTAGGAGCCTATACCTATTCCGAGGGGTTGGAAACCTTGGTGCAAACTGCCCAGCTTATCGACGCGACTACTCTGGAGCACTGGTTGACGCAGGAGCTAGATTCAGGGGCAATTCGTCTAGAAGCAGCGGTGCTGCTGCGGGTCTATCACAGCGCAGTACAGCAAGATCAAAAGCAGGTGCAGTACTGGAATCACTGGCTGTCTGCCTTTCGCGAAACCGAGGAACTGCGCGAGCAGAGCTGGCAAATGGGGCGGTCACTACGGCGATTGCTGAAAGAATTGCACCCGGAGAGCCAGTCCCTGTTTCCAGAGGATGATGCCCCCTGCAACTTCGCTACTGCTTTTGCGATTGCGGCGGTCGTTTGGCGGCTCGATCCGGCGACGACAGTGTTGGGCTATTTGCAAAGTTGGGCGGCAAATTTGATCAATGCCGGAGTACGGCTGATTCCCCTCGGGCAGACCCAGGGACAATTGCTGCTGCGGAGGCTGTCGCTGCCCTTAGAGCAAGCGGTGGAGGCTATTCTGACCCTCACGGATGAGCAGCTCGATGGCTGTAGTTGGGGCGTCTCCCTGGCCAGCATGAACCACGAAACGCTGTATTCTCGCCTGTTTAGAAGCTAGCCTCTATAGCTGACAAACTCCATTCTCAGGCTCAATTCTGAATCGATTGTGATCAGAACCGCTGCTGCTGCCGGCTGGCCTCTAGAATGCGAAGACATGCAGGTGGAACCTGAACTGCTAAATCTGACTTGCTAATCAAGGGGGAACTATGCAAACTTTCCGAGTGGGAATTGCGGGACCCGTGGGATCCGGGAAAACAGCGCTAGTGGATGCTTTGTGCAAAGCGATGCGGGACCAGTTCAATATTGCGGTCGTTACTAATGACATTTACACCCAAGAAGACGCCCAGTTCTTGGTGCGCAGTCAGGCATTGGAGCGCGAGCGCATTATGGGCGTGGAGACGGGAGGATGCCCCCATACTGCTATTCGTGAAGACGCCTCGATTAACCTAGTGGCGATTGAACAGCTCGAGCAGAAGTTTCGACCGTTAGATTTGATCTTTGTGGAAAGCGGCGGTGACAATCTGGCTTCGACCTTCAGCCCCGAACTGGTGGATCTGACAATCTATGTGATCGACGTGGCAGCCGGCGACAAAATTCCCCGCAAAGGCGGACCGGGGATCACCCGCTCGGATCTGCTGGTAATTAATAAAATTGACCTTGCTCCGCTGGTGGGAGCCGATCTCAGCGTCATGGAGCGTGATGCTCGCCGCATGCGGGATACACGCCCCTTTGTGTTCACGAATCTGAAGACGCGCCAGGGGCTAGATGTGATCATCGACTTCATTCGGCTCCACATGGGCAATCTCTCTCCTGAGGCGGAGCCGGATTCTGCTCAACGAGAGTTAACAAAATCGTAAGAATCGATCTTCGGTATAGCAAATTACAATTTCTCTTCTATCCTGGGCCTACTATCGCTTATTGCGAGATTCTCTGTATTTTCACCCCCAGGGAGGAGTAGTAAATTCGATGACAAGGCAATTTGGTCGGCGGAAGTTTTTACTCTACGGATCGGCAACGCTCGGAACCAGCATGCTGTTGAAAGCCTGTGCAGGAGGGACCACGAGCGGCACCGGCACCACAGAGTCTCCCGCAGCAGAATCATCACCCGCTACCGGGACTACAGCCGCCAGTGGGGATGCTATCAAGGTTGGGATTTTGCACTCCCTGAGCGGCACCATGGCCATCAGTGAGAAGAGTGTTGTGGATTCCACTCAGCTCGCAATCGAGCAAATCAACAGTGCGGGCGGCATTGGCGGCAGGCAAATCGAGGCGATTGTGGAAGATGGCGCTTCGGATTGGCCTACCTTTGCTGAGAAAGCGCGCAAGCTGATCGATGAAGATCAGGTCGTGGTCATCTTCGGCTGCTGGACCTCGGCCAGCCGCAAGGCCGTACTGCCCGTATTTGAAGAGAAGAACCACATGCTCTTCTACCCAGTGCAGTATGAAGGGCAAGAGTGCTCAAAGAATATCTTCTACACCGGAGCCGCTCCCAACCAGCAGATCGAACCATCTGTGGACTGGCTGCTGGAAAATAAGGGCAAGGAGTTCTATCTTGTTGGCTCGGACTATGTGTTCCCTCGTACTGCCAACACAATCATCAAGGCGCAGCTAGAAGCAAAAGGCGGCACTACAGTTGGGGAAGATTATTTACCCCTGGGCAACACCGAGGTGGCGCCAATCATTGCCAAGATTCGCTCGGCTCTGCCGAACGGCGGCGTGATCTACAACACCCTCAACGGCGATAGCAACGTTGCCTTCTTTAAGCAGATGCAGGGCGCGGGCCTCACTCCCGATCGCTATCCGGTGATGTCGGTGAGTGTGGCCGAAGAAGAAGTGCGCGCTATTGGCACCGAGTTTCTCAAGGGGCACTTGGCCGCCTGGAATTACTTCCAAACCGTAGAAACTCCCGAGAACGAGGCCTTCGTTGCCGCCTTCAAGCAAAAGTACGGCGATGACCGCGTCACCAACGACCCGATGGAAGCAGCCTATATCTCGGTCAATATTTGGAAGCAAGCGGTCGAGCAAGCCGGCTCTCCCGGTACCCCAAGCGATCTGGAGGCAGTTCGGACAGCTGCCTACGGGCAAAAGTTTGCGGCTCCTGAAGGTCCTGTAGAAATGAAGACCAACCACCACATCTCCAAAACCGTGCGGATTGGCGAAGTTCGGGATGATGGGCTATTTGAAATCATCTACGAGACTCCCGGTCCTGTGGATCCGGTGCCCTGGAACCAGTTTGTCGCCGATACCAAGGGCTTCACCTGCGACTGGACGAAGACTGGAGTCGATAATCCTGGCAAATTCCAAATCTAGAACTTCACAATGACCGAATAGGGGCTAGCAACGGTTAATGACTCTAGTCCCTGTTTCGTAACTGCCGCATGGTTATCACTGCGTTGTAAGGAGGGGATGTGCTACCCAGTATCCTGGATGGAGTATTCAATGGTCTAAGTATTGGCTCAATTTTATTAATAGCAGCGCTCGGGCTGGCAATCGTTTTTGGCTTGATGGGCGTGATCAACATGGCGCACGGAGAGCTGATGATGCTCGGTGCCTACACGACCTTTGTGGTGCAAAACGGCTTCCGGCGTATGGGCGAACCCTGGCTACAGTTCTATATCTTTTTTGCCGTTATCATGGCGTTCATTGTCGCCGCTTTGGTAGGGCTAATCCTAGAGCGGGGCGTAATTCGCTACCTCTACGGGCGACCGCTGGAGACCCTGCTGGCGACGTGGGGCGTTAGCCTGATGCTGCAGCAGTTTGTGCGGAGCGTCAACTGGGTGCTGGTGGTCGGGCTGATGGTGTTTTGTCTGCTGTATTTTGGCGGCCTATGGCTGGTGCGGCGACGTCCCGACTTTGAGCGGATTCGTGGCTGGGCGATTGCCATTCTGCTGGCGCTGTCAGCTGGGATTGCCTGGGCGGTGGGGTCGGTGCTGGCGCAAACTTACGGTCTAGCTATGACTAAACCCTGGTTTGGCGCGCAAAACGTAGATGTGACGGCTCCTCGATGGCTGCTAGGCGGGCTGCCGATTGGCAATTATCAGCTTCCCTATACCCGCATGTTTATCATGGTGCTGACCGTGCTTTGCGTGCTGGGCATTTACTGGTTCCTACAGCGAACGGCATGGGGGCTGCGGATTCGTTCGGTGACACAAAACCGCAACATGAGCGCCTGTTTGGGAATTCCTACCCGCAAGGTGGATGCTCTCACCTTCGCTTTAGGCTCTGGATTAGCAGGCATTGCGGGCTGCGCTGTCAGCTTGTTGGGATCGGTGGGGCCCAACACTGGACAGAATTACATTGTCAATACGTTCATGGTGGTAGTTGTGGGCGGCGTCGGTAAGCTCGTAGGCACGATTGTAGGGGCGCTGACGATCGGCATCCTGGACTATGTGATTGGCACGGGAATTCTGGCGCTGCTGTTTGCCCCGATTCAGCCATTGACCGATTTCTTTACATTCTTTGCCACGACCAGCATGTCGAAGGTGCTGGTGTTCTTCCTGATTGTGGTGTTCTTGCAATTTAGACCGGCGGGTCTGTTCCCCCAAAAGGGACGCACCGTGGATGCCTAGATACAGCTTATGGGCCTAAGCGACGGCTCTATTGCAAGCCAATTCTGTAGAGGTTCTTCTTTGGTCCGCATCGGCACTCTAGCGTTGAGTAAACAGCATGACAGTACAAGCAGCCGCCGAACGGCGAGGCATTGACTGGTCAAAGCGACGGTCGCTTCTGATTGAAGCCGGCATCGTTCTGGCCATTGCGCTCTTTTTGATTCTGATTGTTCCTGCGCTACTTTCAGGGTTCCGGCTGAACTTGATGGGGCGGTTTCTTGCCCTCGCTATCGTTGCCCTCGGTATTGATTTGATTTGGGGTTTCACCGGATTGCTGAGCCTAGGACACGGCATCTTCTTTACCCTCGGAGGCTATGCCCTGGCAATGCACCTAAAGCTGCAAATCCCGCCGACGGCCAGCAGCCAACTGCCGGAGTTCATGAGCCTGTATGGCGTCACGGAACTGCCCTGGTTCTGGAAGCCTTTCTACTCGTTTCCCTTTTCTGCCCTAGCCGTGATGCTGATTCCGGCGTTGCTAGCGGCATTGCTGGGCTACGTGATTTTCCGCAACCGGATTCGCGGCGTCTACTTCTCGATCTTGACGCAGGCCGCCACTATTATCTTTTTCAATTTCTTTAACGGGCAGCAAAAGCTGTTTAACGGCACCAACGGCTTGACCGACTTCAGAACCATCTTTGGTGTGCCGGTAAATAATGCCAGCACGCAGTTTGCGTTTTATGTGACCACGATTGTGTTTTTGGTGCTGGCCTATGCGCTGTGCCGCTGGCTGACAAGCGGTCGTTTTGGGCGGTTGCTGGTGGCGATTCGGGACGATGAGCCGCGACTGCGCTTCTCGGGATATAACCCCACTGGCTTCAAGGTGCTGGTATTTGCCGTCTCGGGAGCGCTGGCCGGAATCTCGGGAGCACTATTTACGCTGCAAACCGGCATTATCTCGCCCAACTCGATGAATATTGCCTTCTCGATTGAGATGGTGATCTGGGTGGCGGTAGGCGGTCGAGCAACCCTAGTGGGCGCAATTTTGGGGACGCTGATCGTCAACTTTGCCAAGAGCTTGCTGAGCGAGAAGTTTCCCGATATCTGGCTATTTTTTCAGGGTGGTCTGTTCCTGCTGGTGGTGTTGTTTTTACCGGACGGCATCGTAGGCTGGCTGCGCACCCAAGGCGTCGATCTGGTCCGCAAGCTGACGGGCCGCAACCGAGTCGCCACTTACCCAAGCCTAGAAGAAGACCCTGAGGTTGACTATGAACGCAAAAATCTTGGAGATTGAGAATCTAACGGTCAGCTTTGACGGCTTTAAAGCGCTAAACAACCTCAACTTCAGTCTAGAGACTGGCGAGTTGCGGGTGATCATTGGCCCCAACGGAGCTGGCAAGACAACCTTTCTCGACATCATTACCGGCAAAACCAAGCCCACCGAAGGGCAAGTTCGCTTTAAAGGGCGCAATCTGCGCAACTACTCAGAGCACGAGATTGCTCGCATGGGGGTAGGACGCAAATTCCAAACCCCGCGGGTGTACCTCAACCTAACCCCCCGCGAAAATCTGGAGCTGGCCTGCAACCGCTATAAAACGGTGTTTGCTAGCCTGTTGAAACGAACCCCCTCTGCCGAGAAACGCACCGTATCTGGATTGCTGGAAACTATTGGGCTGTCCCACAAAGCCGATATGAAGGCCAATCTGCTCTCCCACGGGGAAAAACAGTGGCTCGAAATCGGCATGCTGGTGGCTCAGTCTCCCGATCTGCTGCTGGTAGACGAGCCGGTCGCTGGCCTCACCGATGAAGAAACCGAGCTGACCGGAGAACTGCTAACCTCCCTAGCCGAAAGCCACTCAATTATCGTGATTGAGCACGATATGGAGTTTGTGCGGCAGATTGCTCGCGGCCAAGTCACGGTGCTGCACCAGGGATCGGTGCTCTGCGAAGGCACCTTTGATCAGGTCCAATCCGACCCGCGCGTCATCGAAGTCTACCTTGGGCAGGAGATCCATCATGATCAGCCCGTGAGTTTAGAAGATGCGCCGCAGCTCCTGGAGATTGTTGAGGGTGCCGATCCTGAAACCCCAGGAACACTGCAAGGTGACTTTGCTGAAGCTTAGATGATTAGTAAGAATCCGCCGTATTCTCTCTCGGTTTGTCGTTGTTTAATGGTTCTACTTCATGACTCAAAGCAATTCTGCGGTTGCCCCCGTGCTGACGCCTGATGCTGCCTCGACCATGCTGCGGGTGTCGGGGCTAAACGTGTACTACGGCGAAAGTCACATTCTACGCGATGTGGATCTCACCGTTCCCAAGGGGCAGATGGTTTGCTTGATTGGGCGCAATGGCGTTGGCAAAACCACGCTACTCAAAACCATTATGGGGCTACTAAAGCCTCGCAGTGGCAACATCACCTTCGCCGGTCACTCGATTGTCGGCAAAACCCCCGATCAGCGAGCGCGGTTGGGGATCGGCTATGTGCCCCAAGGACGGGAGGTGATTCCCCGGCTAACGGTGAAAGAAAATCTGCTGCTGGGCTACGAAGCTCGGGCTGAACGACCCCGCAACACTCAGGATATCCCCGAGGAGATCTTTGAGCTGTTTCCTGTGCTGAAGACAATGCTGTCGCGGATGGGCGGCGACCTCAGCGGTGGACAGCAGCAGCAGCTCGCTATTGCTCGCGCCATTATGGGGCAGCCGCAGCTACTCGTACTCGACGAACCAACCGAAGGCATTCAGCCCTCGATCATCCTAGACATTGAATCGGCAGTGCGACGGATTGTGGCTGCTACTGGTATTTCGGTGCTGTTAGTCGAGCAACACCTGCACTTTGTGCGCCAGGCTGACCGCTACTACGCCATGCAAAAAGGCGGCATTGTGGCTTCGGGTCCTACAAGCGAACTCAGCAACGAGGTCATTCAGCGCTTCTTGGCAGTTTAGATCGCAGTCTAGATCAGCGGTGTGGAACAAACGCTAGGCAGCCAAGCCGGTTCACTTTGGAGCAGTCCTGCAATCGCCTCACTGCTCAAGGGTTGGGCAAAGAAATAGCCCTGGCCATATTCTGCCCCTAGGGACCGCAGTTGGCTGAGTTGCTCGGCAGTCTCAATCCCTTCGGCAATCACGGTCATTCCCAAGTTATGGGCAAGGGTGACAATGGCACGAACGATTTCGGCGCTTTCGTGGTCGCTGCTCATCTGACTCACAAACGACTGATCAATCTTCACTGTGTCGATTGGAAAGCGATGCAGATAGCTGAGTGATGAGTAGCCGGTACCAAAATCATCAATTAGCAGTTGCACCCCCATTGCTTTCAACTGCTCCAGCATGGTTTGAGCCAGTTCCGTGTTTTCCATGATGGCGCTCTCGGTAATTTCCAGCTTGAGATTCAGGTTCAACTGGCTACTGTGCAGTTCCGTCTGCAGCAGCAACTGACGGATTTGCTCAATCAGGCTGGGTTGAGAAAATTGCTTTGTTGATAGATTAACGCTAACGGACAGCGGCGGTATCATCGCAAACTGCTGCTGCCACTGCCGCAACTGACTACAGGCCTGAGTCAAGATCCACTGACCGAGCGGCACAATCAGACCGGTGTCTTCGGCAAGGGGAATAAACTCAGCTGGCGCAATCAGTCCCCGCTCGGGATGAAACCAGCGAATTAAGGCTTCACATCCCACTAGTTTGCCGGTCGCTAGCGCCACTATCGGCTGATAGTAGAGGCGAAATTCCTCGGTCTGACGGGTCAATAAATCAGATCCGGTGACAACACGACGCAAATCGGTCTCTAGCTGCAGCAGCGCCATGGCTCGCTTATGCATGGCGGTGTCAAATAGGGCGTGGCGAGAGCGTCCCAGGGTTTTGGCGCGGTACATCGCCGTGTCGGCATTGCGCAGCAGATCCGCCGGGCAATCGTATCCGGTTTCACTTAGGGCGATGCCAATACTCGCCGAGGTAAACACTTCCTGGCCTTCTAAGTTAAAGGGAGCCTGCAACGCCTGGTGAATCCGCTCCGCTAAGCTGTCGGCATCATCAGCGCCTCGGATCCCCTCTAACAAAATGGTGAACTCATCGCCGCCCAAACGAGCAATCGTATCCACTGACCGCAGGCAAGCTTCTAAGCGGCGAGCAATGCCGATCAGGAGCTGATCCCCGACGATATGACCGAGGCTATCGTTCAAAATCTTGAAGCGATCAAGATCGAGAAATAGCACCGCAAATTTATAGTCTGGCAAGCGCTTGCTGCGCTCAATTGCCTGCTGCAAGCGATCCATAAATAGAGCACGATTCGCTAGACCGGTTAGACTGTCGTGGAGGGCATGATGCAGCAATTGCTGCTCGGCTTGCTTACGTTCGGTGATATCCGTTTGCGATCCGGCCATGCGGTAGGCAATGTCATTTTGATCCCGAACGGCTAAACCCCGACTGAGCATCCAGCGGTAGCTGCCGTCTCGATGCCGCATCCGGTGCTCGATCTCGAAGTGCAGCGTGCGTTCTTGAATATGGGCAGCAATTTGCGCTTCTAGCCACTCCACTTCGTCGGGATGGACGCGGCTAAACCATTCCTCAGGATGATTGCCAATCTCCCCTTCTTGATAGCCCAGCATTGATTTCCAGCGAGGCGAGAAGTACATCTCTTGAGTGCGTAGATCCCAGTCCCAGAGACCATCATTCGCGCCCTGCATGGCCAGCGCATAGCGTTCTTGGCTTTCGCGCAGCGCTTCTTCAAACTGCTTGCGCTCGGTGATATCCAGCCCTACAAACACGGCTGCCTGGTTCTGGGCGTATTTTTGAGCCGCCAACAGGTAACTTCGCGGTTGCCCATCCACCTGAGCGGCCACTTCCACCGTGCTGGACTCTACCGAACTCGCAATAAACTCGCGCACAAAGGCGGCAAAACCGGGACTGGATTCCATAAAGCCCAGCTCTTTGCCAATAAATGCCTCTGGATCTAATTGAAAGGTGGCTGCCAGATAGCGGTTGATCCCGAGATATTTACAATCAGCGCTGAACCAGGAGACACAGCCGGGTACCGCATCGAGGACGGCTTGCAATTGCTCGTTGGCATGTTGCAGTTCTCGGCGAACCCGCTTGCGGTCGCTAATATCTCGCCCAAAAACAGCAACGCCTGTGATCTGCCCCTGAGTTCGAATTGGGTTAAAGAAAATTTCGATATCGCTAGGCAGATCTGCCTGCTCAAAATGCAGCTCTACAGCAAAGCGCTCCCCCGCGAGGGCCCGATCGTAATAGGCAGTCCATTCCGACTGCTGCGGCAATGGCAGGCTGTGAACTAGATTGCTTCCTGGTTGCAGGTTGACGCCATAGGCTCGCCAGAACTGCTGCTGACAGGCGGTATTGCAGGTAATCAGGCAATACTGCTGATCAACGGACCACACCGCATCCTGGGTATGCTCGATCAGTGCCGTTAGGTTGGCGGCTCGCTGCTGCCAATTCCGAGCGTCTTGCTCTGAACTGGGGGATTCGCTGCACGGCACCCACCCGCTGGGAAGGTGACCGTCAACATCTGCATTAGGTAGGGACGCAGGCGCTTCTGGAGGGGCAGGCAGCGGTGATTCAGCAAGCGGCACAACCACAACTGGAATGGACAGCGACTGCTGCCGCAACTGCTCGAGAATTGGGGCAACGGGAGTCTTATCGCTGAGCACAATGGTCTGGGGTTGCCGTGTTAAGGCAGCCGGCAAGTGGGTTAGAGCAATCCATTCCCAGTCGGTCTCGTTGTCTGAAAGCTGCAGGGCTTGCCTGAGCTGCTCAACTTCCTTGGCTGACTCTGCAATAATCAATCCCCGATGCAGCAATTGCCTCACCGCCATTCCTCCTCGCATCCCGCCTAGGCACGTTGTAGAGATACAAATGACCGTCTAGCCGCATGGTTGTCATTGCTAACAGCACTGAAAGAACACTCTGAAGATTTATATCCAACCCAGGTGCCATGGCAGCGAAAGGGGAAATCCACGCAAGCCTTCATGCAGAGACAGTGAGCGTCATGGTAGCGCCTCGTAAATTTACGGTCTTGAAACGGACAATAGACCAGATTCGGGTGCATCCAGGAGGGGAATCTCGGCATCTTTTAAGATAATGGACCCGTCAAGCGAATCTGAACGCCATTACGATTCCTATACAGAAACTTCAAGAGTAAATCCGGACAAGACACGCCAAATCTCCCTTGACAGGAAGCGACGGAACACAGGTGAGATACAAATCTTAATTGTTATTTCATTTTTGTCTCATTTTTGTCTCATCTTTCCCGCGTGCGCTGTTGGTCTTAAATGTTTGTTACAGTTGAGGGAACTCAGAGGAAGTTGGTCCTAACTGGGTAATTCTCCTATGGCTCAGTCATTCATGGGTTATCTAGTAAGCAGTATCCCTAAGCGACTCCCTGAGCGATAGACTGGCTACTTTTATTGGCTACTGAAGAGGGCACTTCATGCTACGGCTCGAACACATCAGCAAGATCTATTCCACGGGCGAAGTCCTCAAAGATGTGAGCTGGGAAGTCAAGCTAGGTGACCGGATCGGCTTGGTCGGGATGAACGGCGCGGGCAAATCGACACAGCTCAAGATCATCGCCGGGGAAATTGAACCGACTGCGGGGGAAGTGATTCGGCCAGCAAACCTGCATATTGCCTACCTGACTCAAGAGTTTGATGTTGATTGCAACCGCACGGTTCGCGAAGAGCTGTGGCGGGCCTTCGGAGAAGCCAATCAGGTTCATGAAGCCATGCTGCGAGTACAGCAGGATATGCAGACTGCGACCCCTGATACTCTGGATGATCTAATTCATAAGCTGGATCGGCTGCAACGCCAGTTTGAAGCCTTGGACGGCTATGGTTTGGAAGCCCGGATTGAAAAGATTTTGCCCGATGTTGGCTTTGCCCTAGACGATGGGGATCGCTTGGTGGGATCGTTTAGCGGCGGTTGGCAGATGCGCATGAGTCTAGCCAAGATTCTGCTGCAGTCTCCGGATTTGCTGCTGCTCGATGAGCCGACAAACCATCTTGATTTGGAAACCATTGAATGGCTGGAAACCTACCTCAAGGGGCTGGTGACGCCGATGGTAATTGTCTCCCATGACCGTGAGTTTCTCGATCGCCTCTGTACGCAAATTGTTGAAACTGAGCGTGGCATCTCGACCACCTATCTCGGCAACTACAGCAGCTACCTACAACAAAAAGCAGAAGCCCAAGCAGCTCAACTCAGCGCCTACGAACATCAGCAGAAGGAGTTGGCTAAGCAGCAGGCTTTTGTTGATCGCTTTCGGGCCAGCGCCACTCGTAGCACCCAAGCCAAGAGCCGTGAAAAGCAGCTCGAAAAGATCGAGCGCATCGAAGCGCCAACGGCAGGTGTTAAAACGCTGCACTTCCGCTTTCCGCCAGCTCCCCGCAGTGGTCGGGAAGTCGTGGTGATCAAAAACCTCACCCATGTATACGGCGACAATATTTTATTTTTAGGCGCGGATTTGTTGATCGAACGCGGGGATCGCATTGCGATCCTTGGTCCTAACGGAGCCGGTAAATCGACGTTGCTGCACTTGATTATGGGCATAGAGCAGCCTACTGAAGGCCTGGTCAAGCTTGGGGATCATCAAGTGATCCCAGGTTATTTTGAACAAAATCAGGCAGAGGCTTTGGACTTAGAAAAAACCGTTTTGGACACCATCCATGACGAAGTTCCTGCCTGGAAAAACGAAGAAGTCCGTACATTGCTGGGGCGATTTTTATTCAGCGAAGATACCGTTTTTAAGACCGTAGCAGCGTTGAGTGGCGGTGAAAAAGCTCGCTTGGCGTTGGCAAAAATGCTGCTTCGTCCGGCGAATTTACTCATTCTGGATGAACCGACCAATCACCTCGATATTCCGGCTAAAGAAATGCTGGAAGAAGCCTTGCAAAACTACGATGGGACTGCTATTCTCGTCTCGCACGATCGCTATTTCATTTCTCAAGTCGCCAACAAAATTGTCGAGATTCGCGATGGGGAATTGCGACTCTATCGAGGCGACTACCACTACTACTTAGAGAAGGTCGAAGCCGAGAAGCAGCGGGCCAGGCTAGAGGCAATGGAAGCCGAAAAAGCAGCCAAAGCAGCCGAGAAGCGAGCCAAGCAAGCCGAGAAGCAGCGACAGAAGCGAGCGAAGAAAGCTCAGGTATAGGGGAGAACACCTTGAACCTGCTTTGAACAAACGCCCCATTGAGCAATGCTTCTCCTTTTCCGGACTTCGGGTCGGCGGTACGGATAACTTGAGTGATATCATTGCTGAAAAATTACCTCATTGGAAGGACGACTCACCCATGGCACAGGCGCCAATTTCTCCAGTAGTGCTAGTCATTTTGGATGGTTGGGGATATCGCGAAGCAGCCGATGGCAATGCCGTTGTGGTCGCAAACACTCCTGTTATGGATAGCCTCTGGGCTGCTTATCCTAGAACCTTAATCCGGGCTTCTGGGAAAAGTGTGGGGCTTCCCGAGGGGCAGATGGGCAATTCTGAGGTTGGGCATTTAAACATTGGTGCTGGGCGGGTGGTGCCTCAAGAGCTAGTACGCATCAGCGATGCGGTTGAGGATGGAACGCTGCTGAGCAACGCTGCCCTGTTGCGCGTGTGTCAGGATGTGCGGCAGCGAGAGGGCAAGCTGCATCTGATTGGGCTGTGCTCGGAGGGAGGCGTTCATTCCCATCTCAGCCATTTATTTGGACTGATTGATCTCGCCAAGGAGCAAGGCATAGCGGAGGTCTGCATCCACGCCATCACCGATGGCAGAGACACTCGCCCCACCGATGGTTTGGCGGCTATCGAGGCTATTCAAACCTACATCCAGCAAGCGGGCATCGGTCGGATCGCAACTCTTAGCGGTCGTTACTATGCCATGGATCGCGATCGACGCTGGGAGCGGATCCAGAAAGCCTATGAAATGCTAACGCAGGATGGTGCGGGCGACGGTCGTTCCGCTGCTGAAGTGTTGCAAGCCTCCTATTCGGCCGAGATAACCGACGAGTTTGTGATTCCCACGCGGATTGCCCCTGGTGCGGTTGAGGCAGGCGACGGCATGATTTTCTTCAACTTCCGTCCCGATCGAGCGCGACAGCTCACCCAAGCCTTTGTTGACCCTGAGTTCACTGGCTTCCAGCGAGAGCTGATCACGCCGCTCTCCTTTGTCACCTTTACCCAATACGACCCAAATTTCCCGGTGCTGGTCGCCTTTGAGCCGCAAAATTTGAATAATATTTTGGGACAGGTGATTGCACAGCACGGGCTGCGGCAGTTCCGTACTGCCGAAACCGAAAAGTATGCCCATGTCACTTACTTCTTTAATGGCGGCATTGAAGAACCCTTCGAGGGAGAAGACCGCCTACTGATTCCCAGCCCGATGGTAGCCACCTACGATCGCGCTCCGGCAATGTCAGCAGTGCAAGTCACGGATGGCGCTGTGACAGCCATCGAGAAGGGTATCTATTCGTTAGTGGTGATCAACTATGCCAACCCAGATATGGTCGGTCACACAGGCAACATGGAAGCAACTGTCAAAGCCATTGAAACGGTAGATACTTGCCTCGGACGGCTGCTGGAGAGTGTCAGCCGCATGGGCGGTACGGCGATCATCATCGCTGACCATGGCAATGCCGAACTGATGTGGGATGAGGCGGGAAATCCCTGGACTGCCCATACAACCAATAAGGTGCCCTTTATCTTGGTAGAAGGTGAAAAGCGCAAGATTCCTGGGTATGGTACAGATGTGACCCTGCGCTCCGATGGCTGTCTAGCGGATGTAGCTCCCACAATTTTGAACATTCTGGGGCTGCCCCAACCCCCCGAGATGACTGGACAATCTATGATTGTGCCGGCTGAGTACGAAGTTCGCGCTAATCGGACTCCGGTGCGGGTGTCTCTCTAGTTCTCTCTAGTTGAGTAGGCTAGTCAGACTAGTCGTTGCGGCAGTTCATCCGCTCCATGCTCCTGTGAGGTATAAAGAGGCTCCTGTGAGGTATAAAGAGAACAGGCAATGCTGTACTTGCTTTGCCACTGAACAATGATTTGAACCGTTGGTGTTGGGTCCTATGACGCTGAACAGCATTGTGACGATTTTGTGGTCGATTGCGGCAGTCGGTTTGATTGTGCTGGTGCTACTGCACAGTCCGAAAGGAGATGGCTTGGGCGGTTTAGGCGGTCAGGCTCAGCTCTTTACCAGCACTAAAAGCGCGGAAACGACCCTCAATCGTGTCACCTGGACACTCACTGCCATCTTTGTTGGTCTGACGATTGTGTTAAGTGCAGGTTGGCTCAATACTCCGCCTGCTGCCTAGCTAGGCGTGCGGCGAAAGGGCTAGAGATCTGAAATTTTAATGACTCTATTCTTCTTGAAGTCTTCTTGAAGTGCGGATATTGTCAAAGCGTTGGCTGCGGCAACCCATCTCTCGGTTTGTGGGGTGGGTTGTTTTAATGGGGCTGGGGATTGGGTTAGGCATTGGCTGGGCGGCGGAGCCAGGTCGCTCTCAAGCGCTGTCTTTGCCGACGGCAGCACCCAACATGGTATCAGCCTCTATGACCCTGCCGCCGCTGCAAGCTCATCCATTGCCGCCTGCGTTGGCCCAGTGGCAAGACTCCAGCCAACAGGGCGACTACTTCGACGCCATTCAACCCACTCCGGCTGGATACCTCATCTGGTCGCAGTTTCCCGTTCGGGTCTATGTTCAGTCTGCTAGCCCTGAAGCGACTCCCGAACGATTCCAGATGTGGCTGACAGCAGTGAATCAAGCCCTTACTGAATGGACAACTTATGTCCCGCTACAGCCAGTTGATACCCCCGACGCAGCCGACATCACGATTTGGAACAGTGCTCCACCGCTGCAGGGCCCTATCCCGCTCGATACGGCTGCTGCGACGAGCCATCCATCCTCGCTGGTAGAGCGACTGCCTCGAGTGCGAGCCGCCGAAACTCGCTATGAATTTCGCATTGATTCATCGGACGGCACTGCTCGGTTGAGCCACCGCTTCACGATTTACCTCAGCCCCAACCAAACCGACCGCTACATTCAAGCTACGGCTCGTCACGAACTGGGCCATGCTCTCGGGATCTGGGGACATAGCCCTTCTCCCACTGACGCGCTTTACTTCTCGCAGGTCCGTGAGCCGCCTGCTATTTCGGTTCGAGATATCAATACCTTGAAGCGAATTTATGAGCAACCCACTCGCTTGGGGTGGACAGTCTCGTTCTAGATCAGTACCTTTAAGGGTACCTTAAAGGCTTTTAGGAAGCTTAAAGAAAATGAAGAACCCGTTGAGCGGGAGCAGCTATTCGTAGGTCAACTGATTCGATTGGTAGTCCATCGGCTCCACGTGGATACTTACCCGTACCGGACTGTATCGCTCGGCTAGTTTCGCCTCAACTTCTTCGGTGATCCGGTGGGCAGTGGCCACATCGTGTGCCTCAACCACCAGATGCATTTCGATGAACACTTGTCGTCCTAAAAGCCCTCTCGAGGCGATGTGGTGGCAATTCACGACTCCGGGCACCTGCATCACCACCACATAAATCGCTTCCGGGGCGATCGCCATTTCGTCCACCAACCAGGGTAAGTTGGACCGCAGCACCGACCAGCCGCTCCAGAGCACAAGCAGCGCTACCGGAAACGCCAGCACCAGATCTAGCCACTGGATATTCCAAATCCAGATGCCGACCAAGCCACTCAAAACGCTAATAGTGACCCAAACATCACCCATTGTGTGCTGAGCATCGGCAAGCAAAATAGGGCTGCCAATCCGTTTGCCAACGCGGCGCTCATAAAACGCAACACCAATGTTAACCCCCAGTACAATCAGCAGCAGCCACAGCTCGGTAGCCGTGATTTGCACAGACTCGGCAGGCGTAATTAATCGGTGAATGGTCGTTTCTACAATGGTGAAGCAAGCAAAGCCCAAAAATGCTGCGATGCCTAAGGCTCCGATCGCTTCATATTTCTGATGCCCGTAGGGATGTTCGCGGTCGGGTGCAGGAGAAGATAGGCGATTCGTGAATAATCCCAAGACATTGTTGGCACTATCTGTGACGCTGTGCAACGCATCGGCAAGCAAACTCAGGGAACCAGTCCACCAGCCGATGCCCGCCTTCAAGCCCATGACCAACAGGTTTAGCCCTAAAGTAATCAGCAAAACCCGCCGTACAGCAGCCCGGTGATCGCCAGCCGAGGCAGCGCTTTTTTCAGTGTCTCCTCTCATCGGTGCTATTCATCGGTGCCATTAAATACTATTAAATCTATAAATCTATTAATCTATTAAAACTAGTGCACTAGAACAGCCATGTCTTCTCCTCATCTTCAGCTTAATCTGCCGGAAGGTTCCGTTGCCTTTCGCTTTAGCCCCAATGCTGCGCGAGACCTGCAAGCTGCCCTAGCCAGTTTAATGAATAGCCTGAAAATAACCGCCACTCAGGGGGCTGCCGGCAAATCTCCCCCTCAACCGCCGATGGAATATCGCTATACCGGGGAGGTGTTTCTGGAAATCTTCTGTAACCCTAATATTTGGGCTACTCCCTTTGCTGCCAAGGTGCTGATCACCCTGCGAGACGAGCACATTCGCTTGCATACTGAAGCAGAACTGACTCGCATCAGCGAAGATGTGGCGCAGTTCCTAGAACAGTTTGGCTAAGGTGCGGCTGAGCAGTGTGGCTGTTCTGAGTGGTTCAGCGAACCTAGGCATGAAATGGATGTGTACATTGCCTACACACTGCCTGTGAATTGACAGTAGGATTGCCGATCTGCTCCAATCAGTGCTAGAGCGGGTGTATCTATTCGCCTCTGCAAATCTTCATCCGGTGACTCTCATGAATCCTGATATAAATCCTGATACCGTTGTCCAGCTACTGCAAAAGGGATTGCGCGTCACCTTGGGCGCAACCACCACTTTGATTGAAACCCTTCAGGACTCACAGCGACGGGAAGAGAATTTGAGTCGGCTGACATCGGAACTGAGTCAGCTCACCGAGGAATGGGAAGCGAAAGGAGAACTCACCGAGCGAGAAGCTCGCAACATGGTAGAGGCGCTTTTGGGGCAGCAACGATCACCATCCCCGCGCTCTGCCGAAGCACCGCCCTTCTCCACTCCAGAATCAACCGATAGTCCTTCTAGTTCTGCTCCCACTCTGGAAGTGCAGCAAGACCTGCAAGAATTAACCGCTCAAATTGCGGCGATGCGAGCAGAACTCGAGCGGTTACGCCAGCAAGACAATCCTTGAGATAGTCCTTGAGATATGGATGGATATGGATTGTCTAAATCAGCAGCTTCAATTGGCTCAAATCATTGACTTAAATTATTGGCTCAAATGAAGAAAGTCCAGGGAAGAGCAGTAAACTGCCTCCTTGGACTCAACATAAGAGCGACGTAGCCAAAAGCCTAGATGCCTTGACGATGCGTAGGAATAGGCTTGAAGCAAGTGTTTAAGCAAGTGTTTGAATGCGTTGAATGCGAATTTGAATTAATCATTTTCCCAATCTTCACGACCAAGCAAGTCGCCAATGCGGTCGCGCAACAGAAAATCGTTGTCCTCTAGCACACACTCAATGCTGGCCCACTCCCGAGCCGGAATGTACCGACAAAGCACATAGATAGGCTGATTGCGACTAATGACCCCTTTTTGCACGAGTTGCCTTGCTTCGTCTTGAAGTAAATCCATTGAATGTTGAACCGATTGCAGCATGATTCATCCTCTGTTGTGCCGTTGCAGATTAAGCCATTCTGGAATGCCAGTGAACTGTGATGCCAATTGTGATGCCAATGAACAATAACGATGCGATACCAACCTAGCTGACAGGGGACAGAGTCAGTCCAAAGTAATCCAACAAGTTAATCCAAATTTCAGGCTTGAAAAAATGCCTTTGTAGTCAGGTATACTGAATGATTTCTATTTTCACGCTAACCCCCTGATGATTATATTAATAAACATTACGGAAGTCACCAAAGTTTGACAATACCTGAGCGAACGATGAGGCAAGGACTAGTCAGGAGAGCACAGATGCAATGGGCAGCTCGGGAGAAGGCGCAAGCGAAACCAATTGCATTGGAGGCACACTAGCCCTTTACTGAGTTTCACCCAGAGTGATCTCCAATCTCTAAGCCGAGTCATTGATACCGACAAGCTAAGGTTTGATGAGAGCCTAGTTAACCCTATCGGAGCCGATTGATTGATACTGGATGATGCTGATCTGCGCAAACCCTTTTCTTAAGCCTAATTTGTCTCGGTCCTCTGCAACTCAGCGTCGATTTATTCTTTAGGGTTTCTCAAGATTTCTTAGACTCTTCTTAGCGTTTTGTTAATGTGGTGGTCTAAAGCTTAGCTGAGTTTGCGCCCCGAGGAGAGTGCTACCTCAGCAGAGCACTGTGGACCGTTTTGCTCGTTGATGAGTCAATTCGGCAGCTAGCCTAAGGGCGGCTCGCATGCTGGTTGGATTGGCAATTCCTCGTCCGGCAATATCAAAGGCGGTTCCGTGATCGGGTGAGGTGCGCACAAACGGCAGCCCAATTGTGGTGTTAACTGCCTGATCAAACGCCATCAGTTTAACTGGAATCAATCCCTGGTCATGATATAGCGCCAGATACGCATCGTGGGCAGAAGCAACGTCTGCTAGACCAAACCAGGCTTGCCCCGGTCGCACCCAAAGGGTATCGGGAGGAACAGGCCCCTCAAGTTGAACTGAGGGAAATTGCTGCTGCATTTGTTGCAGCCAGGGAATTAACCTGTCTTGCTCCTCGCGCCCGAGTTGCCCCTGCTCGCCGCTATGGGGGTTGAGTCCAGCAATCGCAATTCGCGGTTGAGCCAAACCAAAATCCTGGTACAGGGTGTCTATCAGCAGGTGTAGCTTTTGGGTCAGCAGGTCAGGGGTTAGGGCATCGGCAACTTGCCGCAACGGGATGTGGGTCGTCGCCAGCAGCGTTCGCAGTAGCCAGCCGGTGTGAGGTGAGCGAGCCACAAACAGCATGCCAAAGCGAGTGACGCCGGCTCGCTCGGCTAGCAGTTCTGTCTGTCCAGGATATTGATGTCCTGCTGCCTGCCAGGCGGATTTCGCGATCGGAGCGGTGACTATGCCCTGGAAATCGCCTGCTCGAGTGTGGCAAATCGCAGTTTCTAGGAAGCGAAAGCTGGCTTCACCGCTAGCTGCATTGCCTCTGCCCAGCCTAATTTGTGAAAGCAGCGCTGATTCCAGGGGCACCTCCAGCACAGACAACTGTTCCGGGTTTACTAAGGGTAAGTTGGGTGAGGTTTGCCGCAGGGTTTGGTACGTCTGTTGCAAAAGGAGACGGTTACCCACCACAGTCACGTTGCAGTCGCAGGCGGTGTCAGGAGTGGCAAGAGCTTGCAGCACTACTTCAGGACCAATCCCAGCCGGATCGCCCAAGGGAATGGCCAAGCGAGGTCGAGTCAGTGGCATAGGTACGCATTCCCAAACTGTTTTAAGATCGACTTAATCGTTGTTTTCAGAGGAGAACGGAAGCGAATGAGCGGCGAAATGTTTAACGCAGCAATCTTGTCCTTTACCCTGATTCTGATTGGTTTAGGGCTAGGATTTCTAATGTTGAGACTTCAGGGTGGCGAGGAGTAGCTGTCATCCTAGTCTGCTGGCTCATCCAGGTGTTCAGCGACCTCACGATAGAGGTTAAGCACGTGGCTGTCTTTTAGGTAGTAGAAGACGTTTCGCCCTTGCTTACGGTAGTTGACTAGTCGCATCGCTCGCAGAGTCCGGAGTTGATGAGAGACGGCTGACTCAGTCATCTTGACTACAGCAGCTAAGTCGCACACACATAGCTCCTGCTCTGCCAGCGCTGATAAGATTCGCAGCCGATTGGCATCGCCCAACAAGCTAAAGAATTCTGCCATTCGCTGAGCTTTCTCAACACTCAGAACCTCTCGGTGCAGTTGGCGAACCTGGCTTAGATCAACCGGATGCAACACTTCACAATTAGGGATTGAACCAGGGGAAACGGAGGCAGAATTTGCAGGCTTCATAACATGAATAGCGCAGTTAGCCGTGATAGGGCAGAGTGTAGCAACTCAATCCGGGCTTCTCACAAGCAAAACGTAGGAACCTCCTAGCGATGCCGCGGCCCGGATACTTCCAGCGTAACAAGATTTTGTCTCCTGCCGATCAGGCTTCTGGGAGCGCTCTGTCTCAAGACCTTGCCACGGTCAAGGGAAGCGCTCCGTCGGTTTTTGATTGATGCTTCTGGAGGTTTCACAGGGTTTTCGGGTTAGAGAGTGTTTAGCGTAGAGAACGCTGTTTGAGACTACCTCTCAGACAGCTAGCCAAAACCCGGTGCCATCACTTCGCCATCATTTGGGGCGGATTGAGCAGAAAGCTGGTCTACAAAGCAGAATTGACCCTGGAGAAAACAACGCTTTTGGTATATCGTAAACTAAGAAAATTAATAAATTGTTACGGAATCCCTCATGAGTGTATTAATTGTTGGTGCTACTGGGACCTTGGGAAGGCAGATCACCCGTCGTGCCCTGGACGAGGGATACAGGGTGCGTTGTTTGGTCCGCAGTATGCGTAAAGCTGCCTTCCTCAAGGAATGGGGAGCAGAACTGGTATATGGGGATCTCTGCGACCCGACCACTCTACCCGCTGCCCTAGAAGGAATCACTGCAGTCATTGATGCAGCAACCACTCGCCCGACGGATTCCCTCAGCATCAAGCAGGTAGATTGGGAGGGCAAAGTAGCCCTGATTCAAGCAGCAAAGGCAGCCAACGTTGAGCACTACGTCTTTTTTTCGATTCTGGATGCCGAGAAATACCCCCACGTGCCGCTCATGGAGATTAAGCGCTGTACCGAGCAGTTTCTAGCAGAGTCGGGGCTAAACTATACAATTCTCCGACCCTGTGGCTTCATGCAAGGTCTCATCGGGCAATACGCTATCCCCATTCTGGAGAAGCAATCCGTTTGGGTGATGGGTGATAGTTCCCCGATCGCCTACATGGATACTCAAGATATCGCTCGGTTCGCGGTTGCTACGCTGAAAAATCCAGACACGATCAATCGCTCCTTCCCGGTTGTGGGGCCGAAGGCATGGGGGGCTTACGAGATTATCCGTCTCTGCGAGCGACTCTCGGGGCGGGAAGCCAAGGTGTCGCGGATGCCTACCGGGTTGCTGCGCAGTGTTGAGAAGGTGGCTCGCTTTTTCCAGTGGGGCTGGAATCTTGCCGATCGGTTGGCCTTTACCGAGGTAATAGCTTCAGGGCAGCCGTTGATTGCCCCCATGGATGAAACCTATGCGGTGTTTGGCATCAGCCCCGACGAGATGACCACTCTCGAAGATTATCTGCAAGAGTACTTCAGCCGTATCATGAAGAAGCTGAGAGAGCTGGAATATGAACGGGAGAAAGCCAAAGAAAAGGCTCGCAAGAAGCGCAGCCCGTTTAAGTCCGCTAGCAAGCAGGCTAACAAGCAGCCGTAAGCGAGTGGAGGCGAATTGATATAGCGGTGATCTGGCAGAGATCTGGTAGAAATATTGCCCGGATCGCTACTGCACTGCTTCTGCGGTGGGCTGCGAAGCCGTCTGCTGCTGATTAAAATACATGGCTCGCAGCACCAGTGCCGGATCCACCCAATTGCTATCGTATTTCAAGCCCCAGTGCAGGTGAGGTCCTGTTGTGCGCCCCGTCATGCCGACTCGGCCAATGCGAGCACCAGCTGGCAACTGCTGCCCTTCCCAAATCTGCAAGCCGCCCTCACGGTCAATCATGTAGCGCTTGCCGGATTCAGTCTCGACATGCCCGCGCATGTGGCAGTAGATATGCAGCCAAGGACCCGACTCCAGCACCACTGACGTGCCGCAGTTGCTGTCATCTGAAACCTCAACTACTTTACCGCCCCACCAGTTGCGAATATAGCTGCCTTCAGGAGCCGCCATGTCTAAGCCGTAGTGAAATTCCTGGGAATAGCCGCCATCGGGAGACTGACGATAGCCAAAGGGAGAAGTATAAGCCTGGAAATTTTCCACCGGGAACGATGCACCATTCCAAGTGCCAGTCGCCACTGACTCCGGCAGATTGTTAGCAATGGTCTGCTCCGTTTCGGCACCCGGTCCAGTGTTGATCGCTAGGGGTTGCTTTTTGGGAGTCGTTGCTTTGGGCTGAGCGCTGGAAACGTCCTTCGGCTGAACATCGAACTTGAGAGCTGGGTCGAGTGATGGAGCTACAGCCTGGGGAGCAACAGGAGGTGCGATTACCACCGGCGTCTCAGGGGCGTAGGATGCCGCTGGATTGCCCTTCAAATCAAGGGCGGTCACCATTTCTTGTCCAGCTTCCAGCAGCACTACACAGCATAAACTGATTCCAGCCAGCAGCAAAATTTTTCCAAGGCGGTTCTTTAGCATCATGAATGGCAGAGACTTTAAGTTCAACTTCCTCACAGGTCCAGCGAATGACGCAGCAAGAGAGTCATCACCTTTTCCAGCGAAGCGGTCAGCCAAGGCATCACGGAAGGATTTCCTAGGCGCTCCCTATTTTTCCTTAGTTGAAGCAATCCACCCTTCAGCATAGACGAGGATCGCAGTTACAGCATTCGACAATCTGTTAATTTTGCCAACCTGTTAACTGTGCCAACTCGCTTTTGCCCATTCGCCAGATTGTTGGAGAGGTGCCGCGCCGGTCTCAGGGATCGGTATACTCAATCTTAAGTAATATTACAGAATTGAGAACATGAGTATACCGGAATCCAGCAGACTCCAGTTTACCCCAGACTTGAACATCTGTCGGATTTTGAACGGCATGTGGCAAGTATCGGGTGCCCACGGCTCAATTGACCCCGATAAAGCCATTGCCAGCATGATGGACTATATGAATGCCGGCTTTACCACCTGGGATTTGGCCGATCACTATGGCCCCGCCGAGGATTTCATTGGCGAATTTCGGCAGCGCTGGCAATCCACCCATGGCGAGGCGGCACTGGATCAAATCCAAGCCTTCACAAAATGGGTCCCGCGTCCAGCGCGGATGACTCGGCAGATTGTGGAAGACAACATTAACATCTCACTGCGGCGGATGCGGGTGTCTGCGCTTGATTTAATGCAGTTTCACTGGTGGGAATACCGCGATCCCGGCTATCTAGACGCGTTGAAATACATGGTCGAGCTGCAAACCGAAGGCAAGATCAAGCATCTGGCCCTCACCAACTTTGACACCGAGCATCTGCAGATCATCCTTGATCAGGGGATTCCGATTGTGTCTAATCAGGTGCAGTACTCGCTGATCGATCGGCGGCCCGAGGTACAGATGGCGTCGTTTTGTGGAAAGCACCATATCAAGCTGTTTGCCTACGGCAGTGTTTGCGGCGGGCTGTTAACCGAAAAATATCTCAACCAACCCGAGCCGGGACGCTGGGACCTCGACACCGCCTCGCTGCGTAAGTACAAAAACATGATTGATGCCTGGGGCGGTTGGCATTTGTTCCAGCAGTTGCTCGCTACGCTGCACCAGATTGCCCAAAAGCATCAAGTCAGTATCGCTAATGTGGCTGTTCGCTATGTGTTGGAGCGCCCCGCTGTCGGCGGCGTGATTGTGGGAGCACGGCTAGGTCGGTCGCAGCATATTCAGGACAACGCCAAGGTGTTCCGCTTTGCCCTAGATACAGACGACTATGCCCAGCTCGAGGCAGTACTGAGTCAGTCTCGTAATCTCTATCAGCTCATTGGCGACTGTGGCGACGAATATCGCCGCTAGCATGGTTACCTTGGGCTGATCTGGATGCGTCCTGGCTCAGCTCCTTTTCTGCTGCTAGTTATTACGGTCCGGTTGCGATCCAGGAGGGCAGCCCCCCTAGGAGGGACTGGGCAGGAGAAGCGAGATGTTCTATAACGAGGGGTAGTTGGTTGAGTCACTGCGGGATGAGGGTGTTATCTACTGGCAGTGAGTCTTGACTTCCGAACTTCCGGTATGCGTTTTCTGTTGGCTTCACAGTGCCCCCGTGAAGGATCATGACTCTTTTTCAGATGTCGGATGACTTTCTGACTACGCTTTCTCAGATCGAGCGCAAAGGGAACCTCTCCGATCGCGTTCAGGATCTCTCGATTGATCAGTTTCGTGCCTTACTTGATCAAATTACGCACGAGTTTGAGCATTTTCTGCGAGCCATTAATCTTGCCAACAATACTGGATTAGAGCCACTGCTGGAACAAATTCTAGAGGCCCTGACCCTAAAGATCGGGCAAATTCTGCAGGCCGAGCGCACGACGATCTTTCTGGTAGACGCAGAAAAGCGGCAGCTCTGGTCTAAGATTGCCCAGTCTGAGGCAGGGGAATCGTTGGAAATTCGCTTGCCGCTGAGTGCGGGTGTTGCTGGCTATGTGGCAGAAACCGGCGAGTGTCTCAATATTCCCGATGCCTACGCCCATCCCCTATTTAACCCCGAGGTGGATCGGCAAACCGGCTACCAGACACGCCACATTCTCTGCATGCCGATTTGCAGCACGCGGCAGCAGGTGGTGGCGGTGGTGCAGTTGCTCAATAAAGTGGGAGAGCAGCCGTTTGATGCGGCAGATGAGCAACTATTTCGAGAATTCGCCGACTCGCTGGGAATTATTCTAGAAAGCTGCAATTCCCTCTATGTGGCTGCTCGCAACCAGCGGGGTGTGGCGGCTCTCTTGAAAGCCACTGCCTGCCTGGGGCAAAGCTTGGAACTGGAGAAAACCCTGCAGGTGGTGATGAATGAAGCGCGGGTGCTGATGCAAGCCGACCGCAGCACACTGTTTCTGTTGGACCGTGAGCAAAACGAACTCTGGTCGAAAGTGGCCACCGCTGACGGCAAAACCATGATGGAAATTCGCATCCCAGCCGATCGCGGTATTGCTGGCTATGTTGCCTCGACGGGGCAAACCCTGAATATCCCGAGCGCCTACGAAGATCCCCGCTTTGATCCCACTGTGGATCAGCGCACCGGCTATCAGACGCGCACGATTCTCTGTATGCCGGTCTACAATTCCGAAGGCATTTTGATTGGTGTCACGCAGCTTATTAACAAGCATCAAGGCTGCTTCACAACATCCGATGAAGAATTCATGCGGGCGTTCAATATTCAGGCTGGCGTTGCGCTGGAAAATGCCCAGCTCTTCGAGCGGGTGCTTCTGGAACGGCAATACCAAAAAGACATTCTTCGCAGTTTGTCGAATGCCGTGATTTCAACTGATATGCAGGGGCGGATTGTCACAATCAACGATGCAGCCCTGGCACTAGTGAGTGGAGGGTCGGGGCAAAGCCGTGAGATTCAGCCGCTGTCTCCTTCGCCGTTGATTGGTTGCTATGTCTGGGAGGTTGTGCCGCTCGACTCGCTACAGCACCGCCTCGAAAGCAGCCTGCAGCAGGGCATGCATCACTATCTGCCCGAGCAAAGCCTGATCCTACAAGCGCGGGGGCCGCTCCGCGATGCTGTCGATCGAACGGCACCGCTGATCATTGAGCGCAGCGTTAATCTCACGATCAATCCCTTGACGAATCCCGAAGGGCAGGTGCGTGGTGGCTTAGTGGTACTAGAAGACATTAGCCGCGAGAAGCGCATGAAAGCCACGATGTACCGCTACATGACGCCGGGTGTAGCTGAACGAGTCATGGCTCTAGGGGAAGATGCTCTGATGGTCGGCGAGCGCAAAGACGTCTCGATTCTGTTTTCCGACATTCGCAGCTACACATCTCTCACCGAAAAAATGGAAGCCGCAGAGGTGGTATCGCTGCTCAACACCTACTTTGAAACGATGGTGGAAGCGGTCTTTAACTACGACGGCACGCTGGATAAATTTATTGGCGACGCGCTAATGGCGGTATTTGGGGCACCTCTACCGCTGGAAAACCACGCCTGGATGGCAGTTCAGTCGGCATTGGATATGCGGCAGCGGCTTGCGGAATTTAACCAGAAGCGTCAGGCTCAGGGGCTGCCGGCGATTCGCATTGGCATTGGCATTAGCTCGGGAGAGGTAGTGTCGGGCAATATTGGCTCCCACAAGCGCATGGATTACACGGTGATTGGCGATGGCGTTGATATCAGCTCGCGCTTGGAAGGCGTCACCAAGCAGTACGGCTGCGATATTATTCTGAGTGAGTTCACCTATGCCCTTTGTCAAACCAAAATTTGGGTGAGAGAGCTAGACCGGATTCGAGTCAAAGGCAAAACCAAGCCCATCTCGATTTATGAGCTGATTGGCAATCGCAGCGATCGATTGGATACTGCAACTGCCGACTTTTTGCAGCTATTCGACCAAGCTCGCACCGCTTACCAAAATCGACAGTTCCAGCAAGCTGCCCGACTGTTTAATGCTGCTCAGCAGCGGCGACCCGGCGATCGGGCCACAGCAATTCACCTAGAGCGCATCGAGTCTTATCTACAGGAACCACCGGCGGAACCGTGGGATGGGGTCTTCACGTTGACGAGCAAGTAAACCAGTACGCCAGAGGAGTCAGAAGAATCAGAGGGAGTAATGAAGAAGAAAAGCAAAATGAAAGGAGTGGGAGCTGTCCCCCTTCATTTCGTTCGGCTTCTAGAAGGTTTCTAGAAGATCATGTCTCTAATGTTTCTATAAAGATACATTGACGCAAAATTCCCATGAATTTGCCCCTACACGTGCCTATGAATGGGTAATCGATCCTGCCCCCTGGAGCTCAGCAGGAAAACCGCTAGACTACCTCAAGCTGCCTTAGCATGGGCAGGGAGAATAATATGACGATTGTGATCGACAACAAGCCAGCCTTCTTCTTGCAGTTGACTCAGTAAGCGAGTCACCGTAACGCGCGTAGTACCAATGGCATTGGCAAGCTGTTGATGGGTCAGACGAATGCTCAAGCGAGTTCCAGTGGACGCAGGCTGCCCAACTTCTTCCTTTAGCAACAGCAGCAGATGCCGCAGCCGGTCTTCTACCCGGCGATACCCAACCATCGCCAGCACCGCTTCGGTTTGCTGGAGGCGACGGGTCAGATGGCGGAAAATGCTTTGCGCCAGTTCGGGAGATTGCTCAACCTCACTCAGCGTTAGGCGAAGCAAATCCACGTCGGTTAGTGCCGAGGCTTGATAGGGCCGAATGAAGGACAGCGGCAGCCCAAAGGGCATGGAGGGGCAAGCCAAACCCAAGAGGGCTTCATCTCCACTGTCATAGAGGGTTCCTAACTGCACTACACCTCGGCACACCACCAAAATCTCATCGGGCAACATGCGAATCGTCTGACCACTCCTGTAGGGTTGCAAATTTCGACTTCTGTACAGCTCTTCCAGAATCTGACGCAGGTCAGGGTTCGAGCTTGCTTCCAGGCTAGAGGAGTGAAGCATGGCAATTTATAGATTGGATGGTTGTTCGACGATCAGCATAAAAGTCGCACGTAAAGAAGTAATAGCAAAACGGTTAAGGCAACGTTAAGATTCTGTAGCGTATTTTGCTAAATGTCAAAGATAATGTGCGATTAACCGTTACTTAACATGACTGCTCAAGGTTTGTGAATCCATCAAGCTTTGCAAGACGGCAACAGAATGAAATGTCAGAGTCAGTACGCCAAGATATAGTGACAAAAATAAATTGCTCATTAGTTGCTAACTATGAGGTGACCGTGAAAGTGGCGACCGCATCTGAAGTCTAAGGAAATGAAGAGAAGCGTGCACCACCGCAAACATGGATTTATACGAACCTACTTTACTATACCCCCCCGCCGCAAGCTACTGTTCAAATGGCAGTGTCGTGCTTTTAGGGAATTCCCCCAACGTCTACCCAGATACAGGGATCAAATATAGGAACAATATAGGGCGAGTAACACCTATCGTAGTTCAACACCTAGAGCCTCTGTCAAACAGGGAGATCACATCTTTGATACGCAACGTTTATGCTCAGGATTGACGCCACTAGAGACACCCTGGAGCCAGAAGGGGGCAGCTATTCATGACGCAGCTTTAGCGCCGCAGACACCGAATCGCTTCCAGCATGCCCCTAGCTTTATTCAGGGTTTCCTCATACTCGCGCTGTGGCTCCGAATCGGCTACCAGTCCTGCTCCCGCCTGCACACTAACGATCGAACTGCCGTCGGGCTGCTGCCGCACCACCATGGTCCGAATCGTAATTGCCGTATTGAGCTGCCCTTCAAAGTCGTAGTAGCCGTAGGCACCCGAATAAACGCCTCGCCGGCAGGGTTCCAGATCGTGAATGATCTCCATGGCGCGAATTTTCGGTGCTCCGCTGACCGTGCCTGCCGGGAAGCAGGCCTTCAGGAGATCCCACGCCGTTTTGCCTGGAGCCAACTGCCCGACCACATTGCTGACAATATGCATCACGTGGGAGTAGCGCTCGATCACCATCAGCTCATCTACCCTGACCGTGCCGCTGGCGCACACTCGCCCCAAATCGTTGCGTCCCAGATCCACCAGCATCACATGCTCGGCAATTTCTTTGGGGTCTTGCAGTAAATCTGCCGCTAGTGCTGCATCCTCCTGGCTGGTTTTACCGCGCGGACGAGTGCCGGCAATTGGGCGAACGGTAGCGATCAGAGGCGCATCCGGGTCACTGCGCTCAGCCCTCACCATCACCTCAGGGCTAGAACCAATAATTTGCCAGTCTTGAAAGTGAAAATACGCCATGTAGGGCGACGGGTTGATCAGCCGCAGCGAGCGATATAGGGCAAAGGGGTCACCGTTGTATTCTGTCGAGAGCCGCTGCGAAATTACCACCTGAAAAATATCCCCTGCACGAATGTGGGCTTTGGCTTTCTCGACATTGGCGCAGTACTGGGCTTGGGTGACATTACTGGTGTAAAAGGGGGCAGCCTGCGTGCTCCGGTTCACCTCAGGAGACGTCCATTCCAAGATGGTGTCGGCTCCGGAAAGGGGCAACTGCAACTTGCTGACAAGCTGGCTGACTTTGCGGCAAGCCTGCTGATACGCCTGCTCGGGATCTGTAGCCGGATCGCGCAGGTCGGCATAGGCAATTGCCCAGATCTTGCGTTTCACCTGATCAAAAATCAGCAATTGGTCGATCTGCATCCACAGCCCATCCGGCAGATCGGCGGCATCGATAGGGTAGATGGGTACGCGCGGCTCGATCCAGTGAATCAACTCGTAGCCCCAGAAGCCAAACAAGCCACCGATACCCGGCGGCAATTCTGGCAGCGTCACTGGATGGTACGGTTCGAGGCAGGCGGCTAGCGCTTGAAAGGGATCGCCTTCAAATTCCTGCACTGAGCCATCGCGATAGGTCTGGGTGGTGCGATTGCCTCGAGCTTCCAGAATCCACAAGGGATCGCAGCCAAGAAAACTGTAGCGTCCGAGGTTTTCCCCGCCTTCCACCGATTCCAACAAAAAGCTGTAGGGCTGCCCCGCGCAGACTTTGTACCAAGCGGACACCGGCGTATCGAGGTCAGCTACCCACTCCTGGTAGACCGGAACAAAATTTCCCTGCTGCGCCAAGGCCGAAAACTGAGCAAAGTCCGGAAAAATCATGGGTTTGTTTTGGGGTCTGTCAGGTGAGTAGGTGGACCAACGCAGTACGCGGCTGGACATGCCTCAATACCGCCTAGAAATACTGCCTAGAGTGTGATCATAGTGGATCAGCGCGGCACCGTTGTGATCACGCTTCGGTTCACCCACCGAGTTCACCCGTTAGCAGGGTGCAAATTGATGATCACTGAAGAGAAAATTAGACCAATGAAAGCAGGACAAAACGTTAAATTTCATTTACACTATTTAAGAACAAAGAGCCAAACGCGGCAAACGGCTGGCTCTACTCTGTATCCAGTTTGTATTCAGAGGATTAGATCCAGACGGTTAAGGCTTGTAGAGGAGCGTTTCAATTCATCAGAGGATTGCAAATCGAAACAACCCTCCACTTCGCCCGGAATCCTCCTTGTTGCTACGGTATCCTACGACAGAGCCTTGACCGCCCAGAAGTGAGCAGCCTCAATGAGCAGCTTCAACCTCCCTTAGCTCCAGTTACCCAATTAGCCTCCCCAAAGGAGAAGTCGATCGATGAGAGATTTTGTTCTAGATGCTCCGAGCGCCAACCGCTACACCTACTTTGTGGCGTACTACGGAAAAGAGTTCCAAAAGCAGACCGCCGTCCTTCATGTCAAGCACGACTTTACGGCGTCTATTCAAGACCTCCATATTCAAATTCGAGAGCGAATTAATGAAGTTCTTGGTGTAGAAACACCGTCCTGCTACCATATCCTAGCGTTGGCCGCTCCTGAAGCGATCCCGGTTTAGTGGGTTGCCAGGCAATTTTGTCTAATTTAGTCTAAAGTGTAGTTCGCAGAGGGGCATTGCTCCTCTGTTTGTTTTAGTTGTTTTAGTTTTTGGTTTAGTTAGTTCGTTTTAGTTATTGTTTGATTCGGTTTAGTGGATTTACCGATTGTTTATCATTCCGATTACGTTGCACCACTGCCGCCCAATCATCGCTTCCCGATGGCTAAATTTAGCCGTCTCTACGACACCTTGCTCGCCGACAGTGTGGCTCATCCAGCGCAGTTTCATCAGCCGCGGCGGCCGCCCCTCGATTGGATTGAATTAGTGCATACGCCCGAGTATGTCCGCGACTACTGCGAAGGCACCCTTGATAGCAAAGCCCAACGCCGCATTGGGTTGCCGTGGAGTCCGGCACTGGTGAACCGTACCTGCATCGCCGTAGGCGGCACGATTTTGACGGCGCGTTTGGCCCTGGAGACGGGATTGGCCTGCAATACGGCGGGAGGCACCCATCATGCCTTTCCCAGCTATGGTTCTGGGTTTTGTATCTTTAATGATTTGGCAATTGCGGCGCGGGTGCTGTTGACACAGAACGTTGTCCAGCAAATTCTGATTGTCGATCTAGACGTACATCAGGGCGATGGAACCGCCTTTATTTTTCAAGACGATCCCCGCGTCTTCACTTTCTCGATGCACTGCGAGGTCAACTTTCCGGGCACCAAACAGCGCAGCGATCTGGATGTGCCGCTGCCGACCGGCATGGAAGACGAAGATTATCTGCAAACCCTCGCAGATTATTTGCCCGATCTGCTGACGCAGGTGCAGCCGGATCTCGTGCTCTACGACGCGGGCGTAGATGTGCATCTAGGCGATCGGCTCGGGAAATTGGCGCTCAGCGATCGCGGTTTGTTTTGCCGAGAGATGCAGGTGCTAACCACCTGTGTGCAGCAGGGCTACCCGGTGGCCTGCGTAATTGGCGGTGGCTACGCCGAGGATTTGGATGCTTTGGTGTATCGGCATTCGCTGCTACATCGGGCGGCGAGCGATGTTTACCGGCAGTATGCGTAAGAATTCGTAGCCCTAGCGCCGCGCTCGCAGCCGGATCATTTCAATCGTGTAGAACACAGCGGGAACCGTGAGTAAATACAGGCTAAACTGCACTGTGCCATCCAGGCTGCGGTTATTTGCCCAGAGGATGCTGCCCGCCACCAGCGCCGCCAAAATCAGCACCGTATCTTGCCGCTCGAACCAGCGCGGCTTCAGGAACGGCAGACAGCCCAGCGCAACCCCCGACAGAACTAAACCGATCCCCAAGAGATCGAGTGAATTGGAACCAAATCGAAACATGGATTCATCCTTTGCCCACGCAACCGCGACTCTTACCGCTATCTTACAGGTGTCACTGCCCAGAAGACTGTCCAGAAGATTGCCGTGCCGCTGGCCTCAGCAGCATACTTCGCAAGCGGATTGTCTCGCTGATGGCAAAAAACGCGGCACCGGTGAGCAAAAACTCCGCGAATTTGATGGGCGTCTTAATGTATTCATCTTGAAACAGCAGCAGAATCCCAGCCAGGGCAAGAATTACCGTGAAGCTAGCATCGTAGTCGCGGGCTAGCGGCGGATAGAGCGAGCGCAGCCCGAATAGTCCTGCTCCAGCACTAATCAGCGCTACGGCTAGCAGCGTGATCCAGGTTTGCCCGTCAGACAGCATCACGCCCAATGCTCCCACAAAAGGCGCAAAGCGAGCCACAGCTAGAATTCGATTCAGCCGCGCCACAGAGGTAGTATCTACCAGTGAGGGGTTCGAGACCGAAGCAGAAGGCGAGGTGGCTGCAAAGGGCACTGAATAGGGGTCAGCCGCATTGAAGAGCATCTGAGTAGACGGCAGGGGAACTGCCGCCGGAGTCGCGAGCGAATCAAGCAACTGCAAATCGCGCAGCACTTCGCCCACCGACTGGTAGCGGTCGCGGTGATGGTAGCGCACCATTTTTTCCAGCACATCCGCAAGTTCTGGCGAAACGACCGCGTAGGGCTGCCAGGCAAGTTCGCCGCTGGCGCTATCTTCTGGCAACTGCGAGGGCAAGCGGCCAGTGAGGGCTTGAATCGCGATGACCCCTAGGGCATAGAGATCGCTGTTGGGACGCGGCTTGCCTTGGGCTTGCTCGGCGGGCATGTAGCCTGGAGTTCCAATCGCCACCGTCATGGCGGTGAGATCGGCTGCCGAGGCGAGTTGGGTTTGCATCTGCTTGACGGCCCCAAAGTCGATCAGCACTAGCTTACGGTCTGACTGGCGACGAATCAGGTTGGCAGGCTTGATATCGCGGTGGATGACGCCGCAGCGATGCACAAAGTCCAACACTTGCAGCACATCTTGCAGCAGCTCGCGCACCTGCCCCTCGCTCCATCGCTGACCAGGTGACAGTTCGGCAGCAAGCGACTGCCCAACAATCAGTTCTTGCACCAAATAGAACTGCCCGTCGGCTTCAAAATAAGCCAGCAGTCGAGGAATTTGATCATGATTGCCCAACTGCTCCAGCGTTTCGGCTTCGCTATTGAATAAGCGACGGGCGATCGCGAGGTACTCCGGATTCGAATTCGCGGTTTTGAGCACCTTGAGGACACACTGGGGATTGCCTGGTCGGCGGGTGTCTTCAACGATGTAGGTGCTGCCAAAGCCGCCGGCACTCAGTCCCTCAACAACTCGGTACCGCCCGTCGAGTATCGTTCCTAGCATGGTGGTGACGATTAGCCGCTGGTTTCACCCCTTCATCTTGCCATAGGATGTTGAGCAGCCGGACTCGTGATTTGGATGCCTAGTTCAGATGCCCAGTTTATAAATATCTCCCTTGAAGTAATCCGCGACGTAGAGATTCCCCTGCTCGTCCTCCCCAAAGGTGGAAATGCCGTACGGCGTATCGTTCACCAATTTGTTCTCGACGGTGCCCCCAGCCGAGCGACGCGCTCCCCACAGCTTGCCATTGATGAAATCGCCGTAGAAGTAGATGCCCTGTAGCGACTGAAATTCATTACCCCGATAGACATAGCCCCCAGTAATAGAGCGGCCACCCTGCACATGGTCATATTCCAGCAGCGGCGGCGTCAAACCGCTAGTGCTACCGCCCGCATAGGGAATCGTGCCTTCCAGAATCTTCCAGCCATAGTTTTCACCGCCCCGAGACGCAGCTGGCTGGAAATTGACCTCCTCACGCGCACTCTGCCCAACATCGGCAATATACAGATCGCCAGTCTGCCGGTCAAACGACAGCCGCCACGGATTGCGCAACCCTAGGGCCCAGATCTCATCTCGATAGCGATCGCTGGGATCGGTCGCCGCCAAAAATGGATTGCTAGCGGGAATTGCATAGGTCGCCACGCCCGGAGACTCGACATCCAAGCGCAGAACTTTGCCCAGCAGTGATCCCGGATTTTGGGCATTGTTATCGGGATCGCCCCCGCCCCCACCATCGCCCACACTGACATACAGATAGCCATCCGGGCCGAAGGCCAGCTTGCCGCCATTGTGGTTGGTGTAGGTGGGGTGAGGAATGGTCAGCAGCACCGTTTCGCTAGACGGATCCGCCGCCGTGCCGCTAGCGTTTGCCTGAAAGCGAGACAGAACAATGTCACCGTTCTGATTGGTGTAATAGGCATAGAGCCGCCGCGTGCTGGCATAGTTGGGCGAGAAGGCTAGGCTCAATAGACCTTCTTCGCCGCCACTCTTCACCCGACTGCTGATATCCAAAAACGGACTAGATTGCACCACGCCCGATTGCACAACACGCACTCGTCCCGCTTGCTCCAGTACAAATAGCCGATTGCTGCCGTCTTTGGCATTCACAATATCCACGGGCTGCGTCAACCCGCCCGCATAGCGCGATAGAGAAATATCAGGTATGGGAGCCGCATCGCGAATATCGGCTTGGAAGGAGCCTAAGGACAGGGTGCGGTTGCGATTGCCGCTAATGTCACTCACCTGATTGGCCTGCAGCGTTAGGGTATAGCTGCCATTATCCGCCGCATCCCAACTGCCTCCCGGTGCTGCAATCCGGTAAGTAGCGGTGCGGGGAGTGCCATTCGTTGCAGTATCCACGCTGACGAATTGAGCGAGCTGATTAAATCCGTTGGGTCCCGTGACTCGAATATCGTTGTTGTCTAAGGACGAGACATCTACTCCAGTATCATCACGATAGGTAACGGTGAAATCATAGCTGCTTCCCCCTGATCCGGTCACATTGGCTGCTACTGCCGTTGCCGTAGGCAGTCCTCCAGGCGTCGTTCCAGATGTGAACAAACGACTTCCTGGAATAATTTCTCGGGCTTGCTGCGGACTCGACCAGAATAATCGCGCCAATGCGTTGCCATCGTTCTCGTAATAGTCAAGCCGAATGTCATACTGCTTGTCCGCCTCCAACAAAATTTTGCCTTGGTGGGTTGCCGCTGTAGGACGCGATCGCCATTGATCAATGATTTTTTTGCCGTTCACCCACAGCCGTACTCCATCATTTGCCCGCACCGAGAATGTGTATAGCTCAGAGTAGCGCGGCTGCACTTTTCCAGTCCACCGCACCGAAAAAGTGTCGCTGCCCAGCCGAGGATCCGGTGAGCCACCCCGCCAGTTGAAGTTGACTCCGGCATCGGTGCGAGTGAGTTTCAGGTTGGTGAAATTAGCATTATCGAAATATTGACCGCGCAACCCATTGCCGCTGGAACTAGCGAGGCGAGTCAAACGCTGGCGGCGCAGAGTGGACGACAAACGTAGCGGAGCCTGAGTAACCGCCCGAGAGCGGGACAGGGAATCCGCAGAAAAAGCATTAGAGGTCATATACCTTTCCTCAAGGTGTACAGAAGCGGTAGAGCACCCTGGGAAAGAAAAAGTGTTAATCACTGCAACAACATACTCAATGCCAGAGCAGACCAGAGCGGCTAGCAGAGAGCAAACAGCAGCTTGAATCACGTGTGGCTCAGCACCATGAACTCTATCCAGCCGACTGCTACTGAGCCAGAATGTCTAGCGCCAAACTGTCTAACACTGTCTAACAGGGGCACAAACCAGGCAAAATTCCAAATTAGCGGCTGCGATGTAGAGAACACACAAATCCCACAGCAGAACCTGCCGCAATCTATTTGCGCATGACTAACCCAATGACATGCGATGGCTTCAATCTACCACCGGAGCCGCGGCTTGTCCAGATTTCCAGCTATGGTATAGATTTGAAGCATGAGTCCCTCCCACCTGCCCAATATTACGACAATTCCACTGCTGAAGCCGCCATCGCTGGAAGTACCATTAGCTACTCTGCTCAAATTGCCAATGGACTGTTTCACCTCGATATAATTGAGCAATCCTTGGTGGAGGCATGAGACATGACCTCAGAGACGGCTCTAAATCTTCAGACTGAAGCATTGCCCGATTGGGAAGCTCCATCCCCGCCGACTGACTTAATCTTCGATGATGGAGAACCCTTGGAAAGTAATCGTCATCGGATTGCGATGAATGTGTTGATTCGTTCGGCTCAGCAAGCGCTGGTATCCCGACCCGACAGCTTTGTTGGTGGCAATATGTTTGTTTACTACAGCCGCAACCAAGCCATGAACCGCGACTTTAGAGGTCCCGACTTTTTCGTGGTCCTTGGGGTTGATCCGAATCGCGAGCGGCAAGGCTGGGTGGTTTGGGAAGAATCTGGGCGCTACCCCGACGTGATTATTGAACTACTTTCCCCGAGTACTGCCGCTGTTGATCGCGGCGTCAAAAAAGATCTCTATGAGCAGGTTTTTCGCACGCCCGACTATTTTGTTTTCGATCCGTTCGACCCCACAACTCTGGCAGGCTGGCGGCTCGATCTAGCCCACGGCTATCAACCTCTACCGGCAAACGAGCGCGGCTGGCTCTGGTGCGAAACCTTAGGATTATGGCTCGGAACCTGGGAAGGAACAATCGATCGAGAGCCAATGACGGGAAGCTGCTCATGGTTACGGTTTTATACCCCCTCAGGGGAACTAGTGTTGCTGCCCGAGGAGGTTGCTCAACAGCGAGCTGAACAGGAAAAACAGCGAGCCGAACAGGAAAAACAGCGAGCCGAACAGGAAAAACAGCGAGCCGAGCAGGAAAAACAGCGAGCTGAACAGGAAAAACAGCGAGCCGAACGATTCGCAGCTAAACTGCGAGAATTGGGAGTTGACCCCTCAACCCTGTAAATCCCAAGGTTTTGTTGACTATCCTTCAACCCTTGCTGCCTGTAAACCGCACACCCTCGATGAAGTAGCGATTGAAAAAAGCGTAGAGCGCTAGGACTGGCAGGGTAAAGATCATCGAGGCAGCCATGATCAGGTTCCAATAGCTGATGTATTGTCCCTTAAAGGTATTCAACCCCAGCGGCAGGGTAAACATATCGGGGTCAAATAAAATCACGAGCGGTAGCAGAAAATTATTCCAGCTTCCCATAAAAACCAGAATAGCTTGGGCAGCTAGGGCAGGTTTAGCTAGCGGCAGCACAATCTGCCAAAATGTTTGAAAGCGATTCAGACCATCGAGGGCAGCCGCCTCTTCCAGCTCTTTGGGAAAGCTGACAAAAAACTGCCGCATCATAAAGATGAACGTGGCGTTGACCATCGCAGGCACAATCATGCCCTGGTAGGAGTTTAGCCAGCCTAAGGTTTTCAGAATCAGAAAGGTAGGAATGAGAGTAACTTGAAGCGGCACAGCTAAAACCGCCAAAATCAGGAAAAACAGGCTATTACGTCCCCAGAAGTGCAGTCGCGCCAGCGCATAACCCGCCATGGAATTAAAAAGTAAATTCAGCAGCGTCACGCTTACGGCAATGATGATACTGTTTCCTAGCCAGCGCAGGAATAATGGCTCCTGAAGAAACACCTGCTGATAGTTCTCCAGAGTGAACTGGTGTGGAATCCAATGATTTTCACCGCTGATAATTTCCGATAGCGGCTTCACCGAGGCCGAGAGTGCCCAAACAAAAGGAATCAGCGTGATCACTCCATAAAGCCCCAACCCACCATAAAGCAGGAATGTTCCTAATAGGCGTAAAATCGTTGATTTCATAGCAGCTTAAGGCAATCAACGGGAATGATCGAACCACGAGCGTTGCAGCAGCGTCACCGTGATAATGACGAGTGCTAACAGCAGAGCTATCACCGCTGCATAACCTAACTGTAAATCACGAAAGACATACTGATAAATTAATAGAACTAACGTTAGCGTAGCATTATTGGGACCACCCGAGCCGTTGGAAAAAATATAGGTTTGATCAAAAAGCTGAAACGTGCCAATAATGCCCATTGTGATCACGAAAAAGGTGACAGGCCTCAACAGCGGCACCGTAATATAGAGAAATTGTTCCCAGGCAGTAGCACCATCAATCTTGGCAGCTTCATAAAGCTCGCGCGGAATATCCTGCAAGGCCGCTAGGTAAATAATCATGTACAGCGGTGCGGTGGACCAGATATTCATTAGCATAATGCTTTTGAGGGCGACCGCTGGATTCTTCAACCAGTTATAAGTAGGAAGTCCGAGATGACTTAAAATGTGATTAAGTAACCCCTCGCTATTGTAAATCCACATAAAAATTAGGGTTAGAACAGCGGAGGAAGTTACCGTTGGTAAGAAATAAAGAACTCGCCATATCTGCTGTCCCCGAACGCCGGCATTCAGCGTCACTGCCAACACCAGCGCTAGCAGCGTTTGACTAGGAACGACAATCGCAACATATTCAACCGTATTACGTAGGGCTATCCAAACGCGATCATCTGCTATGAGGCGCGCAAAGTTGCGGATGCCTACAAACTCGTACTGCACCTCGCCCAAAAGCTGCACCTTATGCACACAAAGCACTAGCGTGTAGGCAATGGGCAGCACAATAAAGGTGCCAATAACCAACAGCGCAGGTGCTACAAAACTGTAGCTGCTGATGGTTTCTTTAAAATCAGCAGGGAGCTTGTTCTGCATTGTTCTATCAACCAATCAGCCAACTCAGCGGTGCGGCATCACCAGTAGAGGCGGCTGCGCTGATTCGGTACCCTAACTTGGAACCTAGGCTCGAACGATTACTCTCGAACTATTGCTGCTGCTCGCTCAACCACTGACAATACTGCTCGTGCAGTTCCCGATCCTCAAACACCAACCTTACTCTATCCTCTCGGAAACGAGTCGATTTTGCCAAGCGGTTGAGGATCTGTTGAGCCACAGGAATCGAGATTGCTGGCAAAGCTTCGCCAGTAGCAGTACTCAACTCATGTTGAGAGGGTGCTTGCAGGTTTAAGCTATCTGACAAACTATCAGAGAATTCAGGTCCTAGATCGATGGTTGCCAACGGCTTGAGTTCCGGGCTGACCTGTTCAACGATCAATTTCTCCCGCCGCACGGGCACTTCCACTAGGCGCGTTTCGATCACTTTGCGAACAATCACCTCACCGATTTTGCGCCGCTGACGATCGACAATCAGCCGTTCTTCTAGCAATGGTACTGTCTCTTCAGCTACCGTCTTGGACGGTTTAGCTTTAGGAGCTGTGGATGGTTCCGTCAGAGGACCCTCTGCTGCAGTGTTTACTGCCGTAGGGCTTTCCAAGATCGGAGCAGCAATCTCCACTGGTATCCAGGTTTGAACCGGTGCCTCTAAGGGAGCCGATGCCTCTAGAGGGGCAGATGCCTCTAGTGGATAGGCAATAGTACCATAAACATCTTGCCCTGCGGTCTGATCTTGCCCTGCGGTCTGCAAGGGTGAGACCTCACTGCTTCGATAGGAAGGCAAGCGCTCTAACTCTGCTGCACTCACCTCTGGAACATAGATGCGTCGTTCAGCAGGCAAGAGCTGGAATTTTTTCAGGGGCACCATTACCTGCCGTCGAGAAAACCAGGAGCCGATCTCCAACACGACATAGTACTGCTGGTTGTCGTCGATCAAAACATCGACAACTTTGCCTAGTGTGGCATCGCGATCGCTTGTCAGCGTAAAACGATGAATATCGACATCGCCAAAGGTGCGGCGGTAGTGCGAGTCAGTTGCATCTAGCTTAAAAAGAGCCATGATTCAAAATAGAGAGCAAGAGAAGCAAAATATGAGAGCTATCCCCTGCAGAGGAATTTGCCAATGCAGAGGATAGTTTTGAAGAGAACTCAATCAGAGAACTCGTCGATCTGCGAGTGATGCCCTAGTCGCACACTAGTCGCGGATATTCGGATTCCCTTCCTTGTTGATGTCGAGCTGCTCACGACGGACAGTTTCGTCAGCCTCAACAACCTCGCGATCCACTTCCTTGCGCACCCGCACTTCCTCACGCACAAAGGCTTCCTTGCGAATCTCAGGCGTTTCTTCGTATACCTCCATGCGCACCACTTCACCTTCGTTGAAGGCATCGGTGCCAACGGTTGCACTTACTTCGCTCGAGGACGGGTTCACCCGCTCTACGACAACTCGCTCCTTCTCAATCGGCACAGACACATGCTGAGTTTCGGTCTCTACACGCTTGCCAACCGTTACTTCTCCAGCCTTACGGCGAGAGGAACCAGCAACCAGACGCTCTTCATAGAGCTTCAGGGTTTGATCCCGATCGTTGAAGTTGTACAGATCAGCATCATAGTCGTAGCGGTAGCTGTCGCGATCATAAGCCCCTGCTTGGTAGTCGAATGTGCGATCAGATACGGCTCCACTGCCGGCTGCCATGCTAGCGGACGCTGAAGTTGGATCTACCGTCGTGGTGGACTGCATCATTGCCGGATTAGACTCCCGACGATACACACCACGCACCCGCTCTTCGTAATCGTAATCCATCGTCATGTCAGAGTTGTACTCGGGCAAATTCTCAACTTGCTCGCGAGTCAATCCATCGACATATACCCGCTTGTTGTTATAATCGATGCGAGCGCGTCCAATTGGCAGCAACACTTTTTTGCCAAAAATCCAAGCCCCTGTATTGATCACCAGGTAGCGGAAGCGTCCATCTTCATCAACCAGCAGATCATCGACCGAGCCAACTTTGTCATCTCCTGCCCCTGCATACAGGCTGTAGGACAGAATATCATGATCGCCAAATTGATCTCGGTAGTCTGGATAGAAATCTCTAATCTTGTGTAATGCCATCTTGTCTTACCTCAATGCTTCAAGCTTCAAACAAGCTGTTATTAACACAGTAGAAAGTGCAGCCTCATCCTCCATCTGTCTGCTGGCCTAAAAGCCCCCATCTTTTGGGGGAGATCTGAAGGTGGCTAGGGAGTTTGGGCAGTATCGCCTCAGCGCTTTTGGTGCGCCTCTACGCTTAGCTCGATCAGTTTATCTAACTGAAACTCATAGACCAGTGCTCTTAATCCATTGGCAAGTCGGGACTGGGTGGGCGGAAGCTGCTCTATGAGCTGAACTATCAGTTCTTCATCGGCTATACGAGCTGCCTGCTGTAACTGAACAATCCACTCTGCCGGCATCAGCGGTAGTGCCTCAGCTAGCCATTCGCTTGATACAGCCGCGACCGGCTGTGCGATCAACGCCGCGAGTTCTAGTGATTCTGATGCAGGCTCAGGCAACTCTTCGTAATTATCTTCGTAACTATAGGTCACTCCAATGTGCTCAGCGATTTTTGCCAGCAGCGTGGCTTCTGTAGCCGGTTTACAGACAACATCATCGCACCCCGCCGACAGAATAGCCGTGCATTCGTCTTCGAAGGCGCTAGCAGTCAAAGCCAGAATTTTGGGAGTAAAATGACCCGATGCAGATAACGCGCGAATCTGGCGGGTGGCCTCATAGCCATCCATGATCGGCATGCGCATATCCATCCAAATCAGGTGAGGCTGCCACTGCTGCCACAGTGCCACAGCTTCCTGACCGTTTTGGGCTGCTTTAACCTCAAACCCAATTAGCTGCAAGAACTGGACCAAGAACTGACGGTTCTCTGGATTATCTTCCACGACCAGCAGCCGATAGCGCGGCTGATCAGCAGCCAACCCAATGACCTTGCGGCGGCAACGCTGCGTTGGCAACTCATCGCTCTGCACAACCGTCACAGGAATTGCGAATTGGAAAGTAGCTCCCTCCCCTGGGCTGCTGTAGACCGTGAGATCGCCCCCCATAAGCTGTACAAACTGGCGACTGATGGGCAGCCCTAAGCCGGTGCCTTCTTGGGAGAGTTGTCCCGTTTGCGTCTGTACAAACGGTTCAAACACAATGCCGTACTCTGCGGGGTCAATGCCTGGTCCCGTGTCTTTCACCTGAAAGCCAATCCACCAAGGGCAATCTACCGGTGCAGAAGGGTCAGCGAGGACCGATGTATCGGCGGCCGTTTGCGTGAAAAGGGGCTGATGTGCTGCCTGTACCGTCAGCGTCACACCTCCAGACTGAGTAAACTTAATGGCATTGCTTAGCAGGTTAGTCAAGACTTGGCGCAGTTTGCCTTCATCAGCCTGGATATAGCGGGGAACGGCTACCTGCGTCTGGCTCATTTGAATTGTTAAGTTCAGTCCTTTTGATTCGGCCTTCAGGCGGAAGAGATCTCCCAGGTTCTTGAGCAGGTAGAACAGGTCAAAGTTTTTAGGGGTGAGCGTTACCCGACCGGCCTCGATCTTAGACATTTCCAAGATATCGTTAATCAGATTCAGCAGGTGCTCCCCACTGCGATTGATAATGCCAATGCGTTCCTGCTGCTGGGTAGGCAAGCGGGTGTCACGACTCAACAGTTGACTAAAGCCAAGAATGGCATTCAGGGGAGTGCGCAGTTCGTGGCTCATATTGGCTAAGAAGGTGCTTTTTGCCCGACTTGCTGCTTCTGCCGCTCGCATAGCCTGTTCCAGATCCAGCGTACGCTCTTCGACTCGCCGTTCCAATTCAGCATTCATTTGCCGCAGTTCAGACTCTAGCTGCTTGCGGTCGGTAATGTCTTGCACCACGCCAATATATTGGATTACTCTTCCCTGAGCATCGCGTTTAAATACCGCCATCCGATCGTATAGCCAGCGCCAGTTGCCATCGGCTTGCCGCATCCGATATTCCACCTCTAGGATCTCGTGATCAGACAAGCTGCGTATACGCTGGAGCAGCGTCTCAAAATGAGCAAAATCATCAGGATGAATCAGGCTAGACAAAAACCGATCGCCCATCGCCTGTACCTGCTCGGGTGTATACCCAAGAGTAGTCGTTAATTCACGATTGGTATATAGGTTTGTGTAGGTTTCCAGATTATAGATGTAAATAATATTAGGAGTGCTGGCTGCAATTCGCTGCGCAAACTGCTGACTTTCCCAAAGAACCTGCTCAGCTTGTTTACGCTCGCTGATGTCTCGAACCGCCGCAATAAACACCGAGCGACTGCCCAGTGTCACTAATCGGAGGGCAATTTCCGCGTCAAAGGTGGATTGATCGCTCAATCGCTGGCAGACCCACTCAAATCGCACTGATTCCCCGGCATGTACCCGCTCAAAAATAGCAGGCAGTTGCTCTAGCGGCGCAGTGGGCGGCGACAGATCAGCAATGCTAGCAGAGAGCAATTGTTGACGAGTTGCTTGGTTCAGTTCGAGCGCGCGGTCGTTAACATCTAGAATGGTGCCATCCAGATCGTGAATAAAGATGGCATCGTAGACGTTGTTAAAGATTGTGCGCAGATCCTGCTCCGATTGTTGCACCGCCAATTCAGCCTGCTTACGATCGCTGACGTTGCGCAGCACAGCTACTCCACCCAACAAGCGCTGGGTCGAGTCATATAGTGGGCGGGCGGTTGCCTCGACATAGAGGGGTGCTGCATGGCGAGTATTTCGCAGAATCAGCTCGGCTTGATCAACAGCTTCTCCTTGCATCGCTCGGATCAGCGGCAGTTGATCGGTCGCGCAGGGAGTACCATCAGGCAGAAAGATGCCCCAAATGCTCTGCTGCACCTCGGTCGTTGTTTCGGATACCGTTGCTATTCCTAAACCTGCTAGTTCGGCGGCTGCCGGATTCGAGAGAATAATTTCACCGCTGGTATTGGCCACCAGCACGCCATCCCCCATGCTGTTGAGGATGGTTTGTAACAATTGCGTTTGCTGCTGCAATTCCTGGGTCCGCTGCTGAACGCGATGTTCTAGCTCCGCATTCAGCTGTTGCATCGCTTCTAGGGTTTGCAGTCGTTCTAGTTCGGCATGCTTGCGATCTGTAATGGGAATTGCCGTCCCCACGATGCGATATACCCGCCCCGTTTCGTCTCTCAGCGGCGATTGACAAGCAAGCCACCACTGCTCTTGCCCATCAACGGTTAGGGCGAGTTCAAACTGCACCGTTTCGCCGGTAGCAGCACAGGTTTGATAGTGCGCCTGGGTTGCCGCCAGATTCGAGTCCTGAAAATAGGAAGCTAGGGCGTCTAGAGTTTGCCCTCGCAAGACAGCCGGATCCACGCCGCTCAAGCGTTGACAGGCGGGGTTAAAGTCAACAAAGCGGAAGGTGTTCTCTGCTTCTACATCGACAACGCTAATGGCGATTTCAACACCGTTGTAGATACTGTTCAAAAAGGCTTCCCGCTGCTGCAGCTCGGCTTCTAACCGTTTGCGATCGTGGATATCCATCATGACGCCAATCATGCGGACGGGCTGGTTATCGGCGTCGTATAGCCCTTGCCCTTTGGTAAGCACCCAACGTACAGTGCCATCCGGATGCACAACTCGGTATTCCACCTCTAGGAGCGAATGGGTCTCCAGGGCTTGTCTGAATGCAGCTTCGACCCACTCCAACTCATCCGGATGAACTCGATTGCGCCAGGTTTTATAGGTGCTAGGCTGTTCACCCGGCACCAATCCCATCAGGCGATAGTGGCTATCGCTCCAGACCGCCACTCCCGTCGTTACATCAAATTCCCAACTGCCTGTCTCGGTTAATTCCAATGCCAATCGCCGTCGTTCTTCGCTTTCGTGCAACGCCAATTCAGCCCGTTTGCGATCGCTGATGTCTGTGATGCGCACTAAGTTCAAAGCTCTACCGGCGACGTGAATTTGTTTAGCCGCTAAATTGCCCCAGAAGCGGTTGCCCTGCAGCGTGTTGTATTCAATCTCTCGACTCCAGAAGCCCTGCCTCTCGATATCTTGAGCAATTTGGAGCAGCTCCTCATCGGTAAAGGTGTACCGCTGCAGTCTGTGACCTGAGATGTTAATCAGGGCATCTTTGTTTACGGCTTCAAACAGCTCGACTGCCCGAGCATTGCAATCTAGATTCAGCAGGGTCTCTGGATCAACCAGGAACAGGGCATCGGTTGACTCATTGAAGATGGCTTCTCGTAGATCGCGGCTCTGGGTCATCTCTAGCTCAATTTGCTTGCGGTAGGTGATGTCAATGTCAATGCCATCCACAATCACATCGCCGTTGGTTTCTCGACAGAGTTGAGCAGTTGTTGCAATCCACTTGATTTCACCCGTGGGCAAAACATAGCGAACCTCACCTTGAAACGTTGTGGATTGTCCGGTTAGAGCGGCGGCAGCAGCATTTTCGTAAATGGGCCGATCCTGCGGATGCACCATCTCGAGATTGAGCGAGGGATTACTCTGCAATTGCTCTGGAGCTATGCCCAGCAGTGTCCGATAGCCCTCACTAACAAAGGGCATGGAATGACGACCATCGGCATGGTAAATGATGCGAAAGACACCTCCGGGAATATTGGCGGCAATGGCCCGAAGCTGGGTATCTCGCTGTTGCAGCTCCTGCTCGGCTTGCTTGCGAGCGCTAATATCTCGCACCATGCACAAGATCCGATCCGATTGATAGGGAACGATGCGCACCTCTTCGTACTGGATGCGATCGCCAAAGGGGATCTGCTGCTCGTAGACCTGGGCTTCTCCAGTCGTGAGGACCTGAGCGATGGCTGTCAAGCATTGAGCCGCAGTCCCCGGCGGCAACACCTCGGTCACATGCCGCCCCGTGAAATCCGTATCCGTGGATGAAATTAATTTTCCCTTGAACTGGTTATAGGAGACGCTGAGGTAATACCCATCGGCATTGATCACCATCATGAGGTCGGGAATCGCCGCAAGAATCGCTCGATTCTGCGCTTCGCTGTGGCGTAGGGCCATTTCGATTCGTTTAGCCTCGGTAATATCCTGTCCGGTGCCCACCAGTTTGATCGGCTGCCTCTGGGAATTCAGAACGACTTCCCCCCGCCCCATGACATAGCGCTGGGAACCATCAGGGCGGATCACGCGATGTTCAACTTGGTAGGGCGTTCCTTCGGTGATCGCTCGCTGAATGGCCTGTGCCAAGACTGGCCAATCCTCGGGGTGAATCAAGCGCTGATACTCGGCATAGGTAGGTTCCGGCTGGCTGGGATCTTGCCCAAAGATGCGAAACATTTCCGCTGACCAAGAGATGGCTTGGGTTGTCAGGTCAAATTCCCAGTTGCCTAAATGAGCAATGCGCTGGGCGTCTGCTAGCCTCGATTCACTGCGGCGTACAGCCTCTTCCGCTCGTTTGCGCTCGGTAATGTCAAATCGGATCGCCATATATTGCAACGGCTTGCCGTCTTCGTCTAGAAACGGCACGATGACCGTATCTACCCAATATTCAGATCCATCTTTCGCCAGATTCTTGATTTCTCCCTTCCAAACCAGTCCGCTGGAAATCGTTCGCCACAGGTTTTGAAAAAAAGCAGGGGGATGATAGCCCGAATGAATCAGCCGGTGGGTGTTGCCTAGCAGTTCCTCCCGCGAGTATTGCGAGATCTCGCAAAAGCGATCGTTGACGTGGACGATGCGCCCTTGGGCATCGGTGGTGGCCACAATGGCCGCCTGATCCAGAGCAAATTCCAGATCTGACAGGCGCTTCAAGAGCTGTTGTTGCTCTACTTCCGCCTGTTTGCGGGCGGTGATATTGGCGATAAACCCAATCACCTGACTGACCTTGCCCGTCTCATCTAGCAGGATTTCGTTGTGGTCTTGCACCCAAACATAGCTGCCGTCTTTGCACCGCAGACGATATTCCAGCCCTTGAAAGGAACGCTGCTCAGACCGAACGAGTTGATAGGCAGTCTCAAACTGGGGGCGGTCCTCTGGGTGGATCAGCGATAGCCAAAACGCCATGCTTTGACTGCCCAATTCGCTGACTGAGTAACCCAAGATAGCTGGGGCATCCCCAAACCAAACCGAGCGGTCGGTTTTGAAGTCATAGTCGTACAGAATTTGTCGGCTAGCTCGGCCAGCTGCTTCGTAACGACTTCGCCATCGCTCGGCCTCGGCTAGGTTGGTCGTGGCCGCTACTTCAGCCTGCTTCAGGGCAGAAATATCCACGCAACTGCCAATATAGCCACTAAACTGCTGCCCATCCTGGAAGTGGGGCGTACCATTATCTAAGACCCATCGATAGTCGCCAGTGGCATGTCGCAGGCGATATTCCATCGAAAACGGTTCCCGGTTCTGAAATGCCTGCAAGAAGGTATCTAGGCAGCGCTGCCGATCTTCCGGATGCACCCCCTCGAGCCAGCCGTCGCCTAGCTCCTGAGACAGCGTTCGCCCAGTGAAATGGAGCCATGTCTGGTTGAAATAGATGCATTGGGCTTGGGTATTGGTCATCCAAATCAAGACGGGTGCATGATCGGCAACCGTTCGCAGCGGCAGATCGGGCAAATCGTCTTGCTTGGTGTAGCGTAGGGCTTGGGCTAGTTCGTGCTGAGTTTGTGCTAGAGCTTGCCCCTGCTGATACTGCTGCAACGCGCTGGCTACGGTGAGCTGCAAATCGGCACTATGCCAAGGCTTAACCAGAAAGCGATACAGCCCCGCAATCTGTATCCCTTTGCCGAGATCCTCGATCTGGTCAGGCGCGATCAGCAGGATTTTCAAGCTCTCTGGGTAGCGGGCATGGAATCGCATCAACACCTGATCGCCCGGCCCATCGGGTAGCTGCTGATCGGCAATTACGAGCGGCAGTTCTCTCCCGGCAGCCAACACTGTGTCTAGGGTATAGGTTGCCTGATCAGCACTAGCAGCCGTTGCAATGGCACAGTCTGGGAAATACCGCTGTAATTCAGTTTCTAGAGTTAAGAGAAGCGAAGGTTCGTTAGCAACACAGAGAATCGTTGGCTTACTCATAGGGAGGGATCAATAAGCGTTCAGCAAGACATGATGACGATCGTCTGGGCTAACACTGCAAGCGTAGCGGCATGCGAGCGAAAAACAGTTCACTAGTATATGTCCTAGGGCACATTACCCTAGCCTCAATCTACAGCCTTCCCCGCTAAATTGGCAGCCCGCACCAGTGCGCCAATGGTCTCGAAATCAGGATTTCGGCATGAGGACGAGCGGTGCTCCCTGTCTATTTTTCCTTTGGTGAAAAAATCTTTCCTGTGCTTCAGCCACAGCGCAACATCATTGCTTTTGCAGCACTATCCGAAAAGCTACAGTTTTTTAAGACGTGCCATTCTCTCTCCTATGGCAGGTGTAGAGCAGCGATCTCCTTCGTATTGTTTGAACTATCAGTTAAACAATTTGAATGACTTAAATGACTTGAATGAGTATCACATTCACTCTGCCTACATTGAGCAATATCGAGGAGCAAGCGACCTATGGCTTACACAAATGACCCCACTGACCCCCGCAATCGCGTGGTTGAGCGAACGGCTACTATGCCTGCCGTTACTGCCGTAGACTACCACGACCGCGTGCGTTGGGGTCCGATCCTAGCAGGATTGGTTACCGCTATTAGTGCCCAACTCGTTCTCAGCGGCATTGGTGCAGCCATCGGCTTTACAACCATTGCGAATTCGGGCGCTCCCCGTACCGACGCAGGGGCTGTTGGCTCAGCCGTTGGCATCTGGTCGATTATTAGCCTACTGATTGCTCTCTTCCTAGGTGGCTGGATTACAGCTCGCGCCAGCGGACCAATGAACCGCAGCACAGCACTGCTGAATGGTGCCATTCTTTGGGCAACTACGCTTGCAATCAGCGCTTGGCTACTGACGACTGGCGTCTCAGGGGCTTTCGGCGTTGTGGCCGCCAATGCTGGTGACTTCCTCAACCAAACCCAGACGGGTAACTTGCCTGCCGAAGCTCCAAACGTTACTGCTGAACAAGCCCGCGATATTGCTGGCAATGCAGCTACGGTGGGTTGGTCCTTTGCGTTGGGTTCCTTGCTTGGCTTGGTTGCGGCGCTAGTGGGTGCATCGGTGGGCACCCGCCAACATCGTGCGGTCACGCAGCCTGTTGTAGAGCCGCGAGTCTAGGGGAGATAAACCATCTACGCCGATCCGCTACGAGCCGAGAGTTTCGCTAGCGGTTGAGGGCAAGTAGCAGAAAGGGCTGGTCTCTTAATTAGAAGTAATTAGAAGCCAGCCTTTTTAGCGCCCAACTGCGGCAGACCCTACGAGCGCGGCAGCAGCAGATTCAGGACCATGGCCGTTAGCCCGCCGGTGGAAACACTAGACGAAAAAACCTGCTGAATGAGTGCTGGCTTGCCCTCCAGAATCTCAGGAGCATAGGCAACACCCAATCCCAACGCCAGTGACAGTGCCACAATGCTAAGTGCCCGCCGATCGAGTGGGGCAGAAGCCACGATGTGAATGCCTGTGACGGCAATCGACCCAAACATGATCAACGTGGCTCCTCCGAGAACGGGAGCCGGGATTGCTTGCACCACACCCCCCACAGAGGGCAGTAACCCCAGCAGCGCCAGAATAGCTGCTACATAAAAGCCGACATACCGGCTGCCGACCCCCGTCATTTGAATGACGCCATTGTTTTGGCAGAATGTTGTGTTAGGAAAGGTGTTGAGAATAGCCGCTAACAGCGAGTTGATGCCATCGCCCAAAATTCCGCCCCGGATTCGGCGCCAGTACACTGCCCCGCTGATGGGCTGGTTAGATACAACCGATGTTGCCGTCAGGTCACCAATCGATTCGATTGTTACAATTACATAGAGCAGCACAAAGGGAACAACAGCGCTGAAATCAAACCGCATTCCATAGCGCAAGGGCAGAGGCAGATTCACTAGGGGCAATTGCTGCAAGAAGCTAAAATCTACTTTGCCCAAGAGGATTGCTACACCATAGCCCACCAGTAAACCGATCACGATTGCCCCCATTCGCAGATAGCGATTGCCCGTGGCGTTGAGCAGCAAAATCACGGCTAGCACGCCGCCACCCAGGGCTAAATGCGAGTAGCTGCCGAAGGTTCCATCGTGCTGGGCAGCCATTCCGCCTGCTAGGTTCACCACTCCAACCTTGATCAGGCTCAAGCCGATCAGCAGCACCACTGTACCGGATACTACGGGAGTGATCACTCGTTGCAGCACAGGCAGAAAGGAACTCAACACCATCACGGTTAGAGAGCCAAAACAGCAGACGCCAAAGACAAGAGCCAGCGCCTCTTGCGGTGATTGTCCACTCTGCATCGCAGTAGTACTAACGCCAATGATGGGGCCCAGAAATGCGAAGCTTGTTCCTTGCAGGCTCAGCAACCCCGAGCCAATGGGACCAACTTGTCGGCACTGAATAAATGTACATAGCCCAGACGCGAACAGCGACATGCTGACTAGATAACTCGTACTCGCCGGATCTAGACCCAGCGCGGTCGCAATCACTAGCGGTGGCGTAATAATACCGACAAATGCCGCAAATACATGCTGCAACGCGACCCAGAGGGTTTCCGCCAGCGGTGGACGGTCCTCTAACCCGTAGGTCAGTTCACTTTGCCCTGCGGTTGGTGGCGCAGGATAGAGGGGGGCTACCTGCGATGGCGGGGCAGGCTCTGATTGAACATCAACAGGGACATTGCTCTGGATAGCATTTGAATCGGCGTGCATGATACCTCCTGCGAAATCTCAACTGGAACCGTTGCTCTCAAAGGACTGCCCTGTAGTCAATAGCAATCCATAGTCTAGTTGCATACTGTATACAAACGCCAAGCGTGGCTTTATGATAAAAAAATCGCTGAAATAAGCCCTGTACCTGAAGACACAAGTTTTGAGGTGGGAAGGGCGCTAGCTCCTAAGTGCTCTACCGCATTCCCTGTACTGACTGGGGTTTCAGGTATCGTGCTGTACACCCTTTTCAGTGCTCTAACGATAGACTTTTCCACATTGCGATTCCTCAAGCTCTGGAGTTTCCTATTCTGCGATTTGAATTTTGACTGGAATGGTGAAATTCGCTGTATTAACGTTGTTAGGATTAGGAGATTAGCTGCTCATGCTCAAGTCGTTCACCCAACTTTTCCATGCTCTGGTGATCTCTTCGGTATTGCTGCTGATTTTCTGGTTTGGTTTTCCAGGCGTGGCAGTGGCAGATGAGTTGAGTAAAGATGGAGACCGAGTTGTGACCTTGACCCAGTAGCAAGATCCGACAAGCGCGGACATAGGAGAACATGGTTTATGAAGCGGTTCATGAAACGTCTTTTTGTTTGGCTGTGCTTCGGTATACTGGTGCTCTTGAGCTGGGAGATGCCTGTTTCTCCGGTCCAAGCTCAACCGCTGATGCAGCTTTCCTTACCCAGTTTGAACACTAGCTCGAACCAGGGAAGCTCAAAAGAACAGAAGGCGCTATTCGAGCAAATTCAGGAGCAGGTCATGCCGGAAATTGAGGCGATTCTCTATCCTGAGCAGTACAAACAGCTAGAAACAGCCATCAACCAAGGGATGAGCCTGCGCAAGGCATTCAAATCCCTCAACCTCACTCCCGAAGAAAAAACAAAGCTGGTCGCCCTGTTCAAATCAATTCCCAAGAGCAGCATGTTTGCCTCGCTGACGCCCGAACAGAAAAAGCAGCTCTTCCTGAAAAAGAAAGAGTTTTTCAAGCCTACGGCCGACGAAATCAAGGACAAAGCGGATGACCCAATTTCGGCAAAACGGTGAGTCAATTGCACGGAAGCAGTTCGTAACGAGGCGGGCACAATAGGGCCCCTAGCCGACTCTCTGGCTAAATTCTATAGCTCAGCAGATCAGGGATTGTCTGGAACCAGGTTATCTGAGAGCGGGCGACACTGGCTGAGAACTTGGTAGAGCGTATGGGGCCGTACCGGCTTGCTCAGGTAGTCATCCATGCCGGCCTGCAGGCATTCTTCTCGATCGCCCTGCATAGCACTAGCAGTCACGGCAATAATCCGGGGGCGACGTGGCGGCGGGTAGTGCTGCCGGATCTGACGGGTGGTAGTGAGTCCATCCATCTCGGGCATCTGGATATCCATCAGCACCACATCGTAAGACTGATGACGCAAAGCATCTAACACTTCTACACCATTGTGGACGATGTCGGCGGTGTAGCCCAGTCGTTCCAGCAATTTCAACATCACTTTTTGGTTAACGACATTGTCTTCTGCGATCAAGATCCGCAGCGGCAGTTTGACTGCTAATTTGAGATCTGCGGCTGGCGATGGTGCCGTGGCTGGGTCAGCCGGGCGAGCAGGGGCACCGGCATAGTTCACAGCGTTATGGGTGAGCAAGGTCACGAGCGTATTGTAGAGCTGAGACTGCTTCACGGGTTTGGGCAGCGAATAGAGCTGGTCGATGGGCAGGTCTGGCTCAACATGCAGAGGAGTCAGCAGGACCAAGGGCAAGGCAGCCAGCATGGGCAGTTGGCGAATGGCGGTCGCTAGCTGCAAGCCGTCCATATCCGGCAGTTGGTGATCCACGAGCACCACATCGAACGATGAATCGTGCTGTAGATGCTGTAGTGCTTCATGACCCGTTGCATAGCCCTGCCCCACCATGCCCCACTGACGAGCCTGCATCAGCAGATTCTGGCGGCTGACACTATTGTCATCGATGACCAGCAAGCGTTTTTGGTGTAAAACGGGGGATTCGGCAGTCATATGCAGCGGTTCTGCGACTGCCCGTGCCGCAATTGAGAAATAGAAAGTCGAGCCTCGTCCCACTTCGCTATCAACCCAAATCCGACCGCCCATCATTTCGCTGAGCCGCTGGCTAATCACTAGCCCCAATCCGGTGCCGCCATACTGCCGACTCACCGACGAATCGACCTGGCTAAAGGGCTGAAACAGCCGATTCAGCTGATTAGAGGGAATGCCGATGCCCGTATCCCGAACGGCGAAGCGAATCGCATACATGGTCCCTACGTTGCCGCTCAGACCGGAACCAGAGCCATAGAGAGTAGCCGTGGCTTCCGAGTCTTCCCGCAGTTGCCGAGCCACCACCGATACAGTCACCTCGCCCTGCTCAGTAAACTTGATGGCGTTGCCAATTAGGTTCATCAAGATCTGCCGTAGGCGGGTAATGTCACCCATGATCTGCCGGGGAACGCTGGCATCGACGACATAGGCCAATTCCAGCCGCTTCTCGGTGGCTTTGGGAGCCAGCAAATCTAGTACACCTTCAATGCAGCCGCGGAGGTCGAGGGGTTGCTGTTCTAGATCGAGCTTGCCCGCTTCAATTTTGGAAAAGTCGAGAATATCGTTAATGATGGTAAGCAGGGTATCGCCACTGGTACGGATGGTTTCTACAAAATCCTGCTGGTGTGGGGTCAAGTCGGTGTCGAGCAGCAGTTCCGTCATGCCAATCACTGCATTCATGGGCGTGCGAATCTCGTGGCTCATGGTCGCCAAAAAATTGCTCTTGGCGCGATTCGAGGTTTCGGCTTCCCAGCGGGCGGCTTCTAGCGCCATGTTTTTCAGGGTGAGTTCCTGCCGCTGCCGCCGCTCTTGATCCAGCAAGTGGGCCTGCGCTAGCACCACACCCACCTGCGCCGCAACCGCTTCTAGCAGCTCAACTTCATCTGCCGTCCACTGCCGCTGGTGATCACACTGCTGCAGACTAATGACACCATTGGGTTCCCCTTGGTAGGAGGTCCGCACCGCCAGCATTGACTGAACCTGATATTGGGCACAAAGGGGCAGCATTGACTGAAACAGGGGATCGCTCGTGACATCCGGTGAGGCAACGGCTTGATCCTGAGCAAGCACCCGTTCAGCATGGAGGTTGCCGTTCACTGGAACCTGCAAGCCTTGGCTTGTGAAGCAGTGGGGTGCCACATATTCAGCAACAATTGGCAGTTGGGGCGTTGGTGTAGCCGTGTAGCGATGGATCAAACAGCGGCTGACCTGAAACACCTGCCCAATGTGGGTCACCGTAGACTGCAACAGGGTTTGGGTATCGAGATGCTGGCGAATCTCGGCTGTGAGCTGTTCTAGTAATTGGGTGCGTCGCCGCTGTTGATGCAGCATCGCTTCAATTTGCTTGTGCTGGGTAATGTCCTGCACTATACCCAAAATCAACGTTGCGGTTGAACCGACCGAGAGGGGGGAATCAGGAGCAAACCCGATCTCCCGAGACTGGAGCCAGCACCAGCTTTCGTCTGCTTGCTTGACGCAATATTCGATTTCGAGCATTTCCCCAGCCGGCAAGGTAGCGCTGCGCTGCACATGAGCGGCAACAGCCGCCTGCTGATCGGGATGAATCAATTGCTGGGCAACCAAGGTGTCCAGGGGCAGTTGCTCAGGGAGCAGATTTCCTGTCAACAGCTTCACCGCAGACCGATTGGCGAAGACTAAGCGTCCCTGGGCGCGATCGTAGAGATAGACTCCTAGTGGAATCTCGTTCAGCACTGTCTGAATCCACGTCTGAATCCACGGGCGCTCAAGGATAGACTTCGAACTTGCTGAACACTTAGCCGCACTTTTTGTGACCTCTGTGGCCTCTGTGACATCAGAGTGCCGCTCAAGCGTCAGCAGGGCATAGCTGAGTTCAGCGGCCGAGAAAGCCGTAACGGTGAGGCGCTGAATGGCGTTTGACCCAGGTAAGCCGAGAACAGTAAAGCCGTTGGTCGGCAATTCAAGGGGGTCCGTGTGTTCTCCAGCAAACACGAGATGCAGCAGTTGCCGGTAGATGGGTTGAACCAACAGCGGCATCACGGCTGCAATGGACTGCCCCTGAAGCTGGTGGCGAGGAATGTCCGTCCACTGTTCTAGGCAGCGATTCCAGAACCGGATGCTGTAGTCGGCGCTGAATACACATATGCCAACGGGCACACAGTCTAGGGGGCTAAACGTTGATGCGGAGTGTTGCTCGTCCATTTTGCCACTGTCTTACCGCTGTCTATCCAGGGTGTCCAATCGGCAGCCAAAAGCCGGATCGGTGCAAGGGTTGCCTGCGTGAATGTCCCTGCATGAGTCTGCCTTAGTATAGTTCGGAGACGATGGCCTTGCGGCAACCCCCTGTATCCTCAGGATGGAGAAATCAAGACGGAGTGCAATAGCCTCCGAAGGGCATTCTGCCTTGGTAGAGAGACTTTTGTGCGGTCTTCCGTACAGACAGATCCTAGGGTTAGCGTTCCACAAAGGGAGCTAAAGATCCCAATGCAGTCAAGGAAAATGGTCTCCTATTCTCAGTGTTATCACTGAGGGGTGACACGGAAGCCAAACTGCGGGCAAATTGAGCAGCCTCTGCTGCAGCCTCCGCTGGAGAAACGCTGTTGGGTGGCTGCCAACGATGGACAAAGTCATACTTCCAGAGCTGCGGTAAATGCAGAATTGCGGCTTTCAGGTTCGTTGCGGCGGCTAGCGCCTGCTGTTGCACCGGGGGAGAAATGATCTGCCGAGCGGCTAGAAACTCGTAAACGTAGGGAATGCCCCACACCAAAGCCACGCCAACTGCTTGCTGCATCGACCAAACGCCGCCAATCTGCTGAGACACATAGCGCTCGAGCTGAATCGCAGAAATCGCAAAGTAGGTGTCTGGTTGCGTCCTCTGCTTGGGCGGCAGCTCACGCGCCTCCCAAAACCCCAGCACGGCATTCCAGATGGCATGGCTGCAAACAAAGCTCATCTGCTGAGCCGTCATCGCCTGACAAAACCGGAGCGCTAGCCACTGCAAGGTCTTGTCTCGGTTGCGCTTCAATCGAGCGCCGATATTAGCATACGTGTCTTCCTGGAACGCTTGGACGATCTCATCCATATTGCGCCGATCCATTCCATAGTCAGCCAACTCTGCCAAAACTCCATCCCAATCCAGCGGCTGTTGGGCTTGTAGCTGCTCCTGGATCAACTGCAAGTGGGCATCCCAGATCACGCTGCTAAACGCCAGCTCGGTTCTCGGGAGCACCGCCGGAGACGATGCCACCACAGGGTAAGCCGCTCGGCATAGCTCCACCGCTAGGTCGACCGCATCGTAGAATTTGAGGTAGTTCAGGACCACCACTGTTTGCTCAATGTCGTCGCAGGGGCGAGCAATAAACTGCTGCAGTGCTGCCTGAGCTTGCAGAGGGTCATTGCGGTAGAGGGCATATTGCACGCGCAAATCATCCAGGGCGGCAAACTCCTGCTGATACACCTGAGGCTGATGCTGCTGCAAAAACTGGATCAGGTCGATGGCCGGCTCAAGCTGATTCTGAGCAACGAGTTGATGTTGCATCTCTACTAGCAGCATCCCCAGATCCAGCTCTTCCACTAGCTGCGGCGACAGCGGTTGAGCCAGGACATCGCGCAGTAGATGATAGCGCTGCTGAGTAGAAGCGGCTTCATAGGCGGCCGCCCATTGTTCCGGATCCGTGAATGCCAACGCCATAGGTCACGTCCTCTCCTATGCGGAACCGCACCATTGTAGGATACTGCTGGAGAGAGCGACTGTTGTCTGGATGGCGGTTAGCAGAAACCACCCTCAAACCAATGCTCAAGATAATCCCAAAAGTTTTTGGAGTTTGGCTGCCCGTGCTACAACAGCTCTTCCGCCCTATTTCTTGCCCGACCCGCCGCTGATCTTGGCCTTATATCCCTGCTGCAGCAAAATCTCTACAATCTTCTGGCTGTGATCGCCTTGAATCTCAATTTCATTATCCTTTAACGTGCCACCCGCCCCACATTGCCCCTTGAGCTGTTTCAGCAGTGCGGCCAAGGTTTCGGGCTTTGCCTGGAAACCGGTAATCACCGTCACCGTTTTACCTTTGCGCCCAGCTCGCGTTGCCTGTACCCGCACCTGCTGCTGGTGAGGCGGCAGTTCAGCAACCGGACACTCGAACGCCTCTGGGTCGCTAGAGGAACCAAACTCCGAATACACAACTCGGTTTTTCGATGCAGAGGCAGCGTTGCGGTTGGATTTAGACATAGAGTGATCGCAAGACTGGAGTGTGAGCAGAAGAAGGACTTCTCTAACTTCTCTATAATAATGAGGACTGTTTGATTATCTCCCGCTTGTAACGTCAATGGTTTTTTCTCCTGCGTCTTCTGCTGCCCTCGGTTTAGATCCAAGCTCGTCCCAACGTCCAGATGCCCTGGGTCGTTTTGGGCAGTTTGGCGGCAAGTATGTCCCCGAGACCCTGATGCCAGCCCTCAGCGAACTCGAGGCGGCCTTTTATCAGTACCGCAATGAGCCAGCCTTTCAGCAGGAGCTAGACGGTCTGCTGCGCCACTATGTCGGTCGAGCCACGCCGCTCTACTTTGCCGAACGGTTGACTCAGCACTACGCCCGACCTGACGGCAGCGGCGCTCAGATTTACCTGAAGCGGGAAGACCTCAACCACACGGGTGCTCACAAAATCAACAACGCCTTGGGGCAAGTGCTGCTAGCCAAGCGCATGGGCAAACGGCGGATCATTGCCGAAACCGGAGCCGGTCAGCACGGCGTCGCAACGGCCACAGTCTGCGCTCGCTTTGGGCTGGAGTGCATTATCTACATGGGTGTGCATGACATGGAGCGGCAGGCACTCAATGTCTTCCGGATGCGGCTGATGGGGGCAGAAGTGCGTCCAGTGTCTGCTGGGACTGGTACTCTCAAAGACGCCACCTCGGAAGCAATTCGGGATTGGGTCACCAATGTCGAGACCACCCATTACATTCTGGGATCCGTGGCCGGACCCCACCCCTACCCGATGCTGGTGCGCGACTTTCAGGCGGTAATCGGGCGAGAGACCCGCGCTCAATGTCTGGATACTTGGGGAGGGCTGCCGGATATCCTGCTGGCTTGCGTCGGCGGCGGCTCTAACGCCATGGGGCTGTTCCACGAATTTGTCGGCGAACCCAGCGTACGGTTAATCGGCATTGAAGCTGGCGGCGAAGGCGTAGATTCCGAGAAACATGCGGCCACCTTGACGCGCGGTCGGGTCGGCGTGCTGCACGGTGCCATGAGCTATCTGCTGCAAGACGACGACGGGCAGGTGATTGAACCCCACTCCATTAGTGCTGGGTTAGATTATCCGGGCGTCGGTCCTGAGCACAGCTACTTGAAAGATGCCGGTCGCGCTGAATATTACAGCATCACCGATCAGCAGGCATTGCAAGCATTTCAGCTCTTGTCTCGGCTCGAGGGCATCATCCCAGCTCTCGAAACCGCTCACGCCATTGCCTATCTGGATATTCTTTGTCCCCAGCTTTCGGGTAGCCCACGCATTGTCATCAACTGCTCGGGACGAGGCGATAAAGACATGCAGACAGCTGCCAAGCTCTTGAATTTGGGTGAAGCATGACGCTGCAAGATTTTCAGGTTTTCGATGGTGATTTGTCGGAGCAGGCGTTGGCGGTTTACCAGCAATCCGACGCCCTCGCGGTCGATACCGAAACCATGGGTCTGCTGCCCCAGCGCGATCGGCTCTGCCTCGTGCAGCTCTGCAATACCGAGGGTCAGGTGACGGCCCTGCGCATCGCCAAAGGACAAACCGCCGCGCCAAATTTGCAGCGCCTGCTAGAAGCCGAGTCGATTATCAAAGTATTCCACTTTGCCCGCTTTGATCTAGCGACGCTGCGCTACCACCTAGGGATTCAGGTGCGGCCCGTGTTTTGCACCAAAATCGCGAGCAAGCTGGCCCGCACCTATAGCCCCAAGCATGGATTGAAAGATGTAGTGCAGGAGCTAGAGCAGGTGGAGCTAGATAAGTCGGCTCAAAGCTCAGACTGGGGGAATGCCGCCAACCTCTCAGAGGAACAGCTCCGCTATGCCGCCAATGACGTGCGCTACCTGCTGAACCTGCGCCTCAAGCTGATGGAGATGCTGCAGCGGGAAGACCGCTGGTTCCTGGCTCAGGAGTGCTTTCAGTGTTTGCCGACGATTGTTTCACTCGATCTATTGCAGTATCAGGGCATTTTCGAGCATTAGCGGTTTGGTAGGGGTTTCTTCTAAGACTCCACAATCCGCAGCGCAATGGAAATTAGGCTGAGGAAGGTGAGAAAGCCGACGGCATCCAGCGTGGTCGTCAGCAAGGGACCGCTGATTAGAGCGGGATCTAGCCCTAGCCGCTTCAGGACCATGGGCAGCAGCGTTCCCAGACTAGCCGCCACAAAGACATTGATTACCATCACCAGCCCGGCTACAATCGCCACCCAGCGTTCCGAGGGCACGGCCCAAATCAGCGACAGCAGGCTCAAGGTCAGCCCCAGCGCTAGGGCCGTTCCCAGCCCAGCCAACAGCTCCTTGCGCAGAATCTTCAGCGTATCAGCATGGGTGACTTCGCCAACGCCCAGTCCGCGGACCGTCACTGAAAGCGCCTGAATTGCCACGTTGCCGCTCGTATTCGACAAAATTGGCATCACCACCGCCAGCACCGGTACCAGCGCAATCACCTGCTGGAACGGCGCAATAGCGCTGGCTGCCCCAACATACAGCGCAATGTTTCCCAGCAGCCATGGCAGCCGCTTGCGAATGGTGACCTTAGGAGACGACAGAGCTGCCTCGTCACCGCCGCTGACCCCCGCCAGCTTTTGCATGTCTTCGGTGGCTTCTTCTTCCAGCACATCCACCATATCGTCGATCGTGACAATGCCGACCAAGCGATCTTCCCGATCCACCACTGGCAGAGCAATCAGGTCATAGCGCTTCATCAGCCGTGCCACTTCTTCCTGAGGCATTTCCGTATAGGCTTTGATCACCCGCGTGCTGGCCACATCTCGAATCAGCACGGTGGGAATCGTAAAAATCAGCTGCCGCAGCGACACCACCCGCACCAGCCGCCGCTGATCGTCGGTGACATAGGCGTAATAGATCGTTTCTTTATCCTGGTCACTGCTGCGGATCTTGTCGAGCGCTTCCCCAACTGTCAGCCCTTCCCGCAACTGCACATACTCGGTGGTCATCACCCGCCCAGCCGTGCCTTCTGGGTAGCCCAAGATTGTAGCAGTAGCATGCCGCTCGCTGGGGCTGAGCTGTTGCAGCAGTCGCCGCACAATTCGAGCGGGCAGTTCGTCAAATAACTCGGCTCGATCGTCCGGCCGCATCGACTCCACTAGTCGCCGCACATCTGCCGCCTGCAACGAGCTGATTAGCTCCTCCTGGACATCCGGCGGTAGGTACTCAAAGACATCTGTTGCTTGGTCCTTATTGAGCAAGCGAAACGCAATAGCGCGCCGTTCAGGAGGCAATTCGACAATGTAATCGCCCACATCAATCGCCGGAAGCTGATTCAGCTCCCATTTCATTTGGTTCAAGCCAGATACTTCTGGCCCAATCAATCCCGACAGAGAACTCTGCTTCTCCTGAGTGAGCATACAACCTCCTATAGACTCCCACGCGCTGGCAGTCTACAGGCTCACCAGGCTAGAGAGTGAATGTACTGTGGGGTAATGGACTTCGGTCCATAAATGTATAAAATTCAACATCGATGCTGGCTAGGGCACGGCATCGCTAGTGTACATATTAACCGCGAAGCGCTCAGAATCGGTAGCCCTGAAGAGAGAATTTTATAGGGAATTGATAAACGCTAGGATTGAGGTCAATTTTGAGAGGAATAGCCGCTTTCAGAGAGTGACAGGTTGAGAGTCATACGGGCAGTTTTGATGCGGGTCCAGCGTCTCAATGAGCCGCCTCAGCGATTTCTCGAACGATGACCGGACGCAGGATGAAATTTCCGATACAGCCAAGCCTGCACCGGCACACCGTGCTGTAAATGCGACTCAACTATCGCAACCACCTGATCAACCGCAACTCGGTGATACCAAATCTGCTCGGGCAGCACCAGCACCATCGGACCGTTGCCGCACTGCCCCAAACAGCGACAGCGTTGGAGTGTCACCTCTGGAATAGCAGCCGCTTGCAGAGTCGCTTCAAAAGCAGTTGCAACCGCCGCTGCACCCGCTTTGCGGCAAGCCGTATTTTGGCAGATCAATACAACTCGACCAGCAGGCAACTGACTAGATACCATCGATTAGCAATCCCTTAGCGGCCAACCACTCGCGGTTAAACAAACGCGACTGATAGCGGGCACCCCCATCGCACAGCACGGTGACAATTGTATGACCCGGTCCGAGCTGTTTTGCCAATGCGACCGCCGCTCCGACATTAATGCCCACCGAACCACCCATGAACAGACCATCTCGCCGCAGCAGCTGGTAAATGACTCGCAGCGCCTCCGGATCGGTAATCTGGATGGCATCATCGATGGGCGCACCCTCCATGTTGGCTGTAATGCGACTGTTGCCAATCCCCTCCGTGACCGAACTGCCCTCGATTTTGATTTCCCCGGTCTTGGCATAGCTGTAGAGACCGCTGCCCATCGGATCTGCCAAGACACAGCGTACCCCAGGATTTTTCTCCTTGAGAAACAGGGACACTCCAGCATAGGTGCCTCCCGTGCCGGTCGCCGCTACCCAGGCATCGATTTGCCCGTCGGTTTGCGCCCAGATTTCCGGTCCGGTCGTCTCGTAGTGGGCCTGTCGATTGGCAAGATTATCGAACTGATTTGCCCAAATGGCGTTTTCCATTTCCTGAGCAATTCGCCCCGACAGCTTGACGTAGTTATTGGGATCTCGATAGGGCACCGCCGGCACCGGGCGCACTTCCGCTCCTAGCGTCCGCAGCAAATCAATTTTTTCTTGAGACTGAGTATCGGGGATGATGATCAAGCATTTGTATCCCTTCGCATTGCAAATGTGTGCCAGTCCAATACCAGTATTGCCTGCTGTGCCTTCCACAACTGTGCCGCCGGGTTTAAGCACCCCCTGTTCTTCAGCAGACTGGATAATGTAAAGGGCAGCCCGGTCTTTAACAGAACCACCCGGGTTGAGGAATTCGGCCTTGCCCAGAATTTCGCATCCGGTTTCTTCGCTGAAGCTGTTGAGCCGAATCAACGGGGTATTGCCAACGGTGCCCACAAATCCGTCTTTGATATCCATTCTTACATTCCCTAGCGGTATCCCTTCAAATTCTGACCGATCGTAGGGTTGAATTGGCCCCACTCCAGCAAATTTCGCGGCAGAGCACGAAACTCACCCGCGATCTTGTTCAAATGGGTTCAAATGGGGCTGCTTTGAGTTAATATGGAACTCCGGAGCCAACCCTGAACTCAACCCAAGAGAGGTTCGACTCCGGTAGGTCCAACGGGCGATTAGCACAGTGGTAGCGCACTTCCTTCACACGGAAGGGGTCACTGGTTCGAATCCAGTATCGCCCATTTTTTGTAGTTGTCTACGCAACTGATTGACTAATGGGGTTTATCAGGAGCCTGGCAGCGTTTTTGCTCTATCCCGGCTGCTCAAGATGCCCTTAATAGCGCTGCCGATTAGCACTTCCGTCGTGCAAGAGATACCTTCCAACGCTTCTTGAGGTGTAGTGTCCGGAAACCATTCATCCACAGACTCACCCACTTCAGGTTGCCCAATCGGAATGCCCCAAAAGGTTGTTATTTTTGTGGTCTGAGATTTGACACGGAATCTTTTACCGAAAATGCTTAATGAGCTACGAGTAGTTTTGATGTCCTGCTGAAATCCCATGACAACGAATGGAATTACAAATAGAAGGGATGAGTAAATCACTTCAGATGGGCTGAGTAGCAAATTCAAAACCCTGCACCTCCACTGGACGAGACACGTTCTGATATTTCTGATTGACGTAGTTTTAGAGCCAGGGTTCTGAAATACCAACAACTCTAGCAATCCCAGCTAAGGAAATCTTCTCCAACAGCAGTTTGTCGATTAAGGTTTTGGTGGCTTGGTCAATGATTTTGTTCTGGGGGGTTTTGCACAAACTGTCCGCCGCACGCACGACACTTAGAGTTCTGTTTGCTATTGGTGCTGCTCTTGCCTCTGCTAGTGCGACTCTGGCCTTGTATTCTCGACGCATCACTGCTCAAGCAACAGCACCGTTGGATAATGCTGGGTTCTACTGCTTCACAGTTGGCCACCTGCAAATCCTCGATTAGCGATCAGGTCAATTTTGCTCAGAAAAGATTAAGAAATCTTTAGATTTTCCACCCGCTCAATACCACATTCATCGCATCCTCCAGAAGCAACTTTCTTGAAGCTCTTGCCGCATGACCTGTCCAGATTGTTGCTATAGTTTGCAATGATAGAAAGGAGGAACAATTAGCGTTCACCCAGATGGCTGATATGGCAGCAGGAAGCGCCCCCCAATCGTGTGTCATACAGTCGAGATGATGGTTAGATGGTGGAGTTCAAGGTAGTTCGATGAATTGGCAAGAAGGACAACGCGTTGAATGTGACGGTTTAGATTGGGGACCTTGCTATGTCACGATGAGTAGCCAGCATATGGTGGTAGTTTACTGTCCTCGCTATGAACTAGTAACGACCGCTAGCCCCGCTCAGTTAGAGAAGGCAGGCTGGAGATCGGTGCAGCGCAACAATGTGGTACGGATGAAAGACTGGTCGAAAGGCAATCGTCCTACTCTTAATCCGCTACCTACATCTTGAATGAGTCAATAGACTGCCACCCCAGTAAGGTTCTTTGTAGCTATCTGACAAACGGTTGCGAACGTCATAGTTTTACATTTAATTGAGTGAGGGTTCTTTCCCAAAAAAGTTCATGATACGGTACGAGTAACTGTTAGAGCACTCACGGCAATTGCTGGGTTCGACAGCCTATAAAATTCATGCCAACACACCTGCGGGTGTCGAGGTTCAAGAGGAGAATTACGCTGGATAAGGGTTATACCGCAGTGACTTATTGCTGCGCATCGTAGGAGAGCGGCGTCAGATGTGCAGACAGCGCAATTCTCTTTAATATGCTGAATTTACCGGTGTGGAGTTTTTGCCGCTTCCTCCCCTTTGCTGTCGCCAACGAGGAACTAAACTTCCTGTCAGAGCGGTCCGAGGAGACAGACGGTTAAGCAGTTTAAGAATCAAGCCTGTCATCGCAGCATGGCAGGCATATTTTTGCGGAGGGTTTTCCCTTGGGTAGCAATCATCTGTCTCACAAGGGCAGCGAGTTGCTCGGCACTATCAGTTACGGCCAGTTTGCTCGCCGCTTCGGTCATTTGCTGCAATTGCTCTGGGGATTGTAATAACTGCAAAACTTGGCTTTGCAATAATTCTGGAGTCAGCTCGCTCTGTTGATACAGCAAAGCTGCTCCAGCCTTAGCAAAGACCTTGGCATTATAGGTTTGATGATCTTCAGCCGCATAGGGGTAGGGAATGAGTAACGCCGGCGTTTGCGTCACGGCCAGCTCGGTTAATGTTCCAGCTCCAGCTCGGCTGATGGCTAACGTCGCTCGTCGCAGCAGGCTCGCCATATCGTCATAGAAAGGGAGGGGCACGTAGTGATCATGCACCAGAGCCTTTGCTTCAGCATCATTATCGCCGGTGAGATGAACCACCCAAATTCCAGCATCTAGCCAGGCCGGTGCCGCTTGACGAACTAGCTGGTTAACAGCAACCGCGCCTTGACTGCCACCCACCACAACAATCAGCGGTACATCGTCAGGAATTGCCAGATTGGGTATAGAGGCTGTAGAGCAATCGGCTGCTAGATAGAACTGAGAGCGTACAGGCGTGCCTACCCAAACGGTGTGACTCCGCGGCAAGTACTGAGCAGCTTGAGGAAACCCCAGCGCCACTACATTACACCAGGGGCTGAGCCAGCGCGTTACTTTTCCTGGTAGCGCATTCGACTCATGGAACACCACCGGCAACCCCAGCGAACGAGCGGCAATCACGGCAGGAGCAGCAATATAGCCTCCAGTGGTCAACACTCCCTGAAAGTGGCCCTGCTGCAATAAGCGCCGCACCTGCAGGATAGCTAGGCCTAATCGTCCCAAAACTTTGAGGCTGCCAAGCCCCAGCCGCTGCTGCAATCCCTCAACCGAGATGGTATGGAGACGGTAAGACTTGGGCACCAACTGGGTTTCTAGGCGGTCGGGTACTCCCAACCACTCTAGGTGATAATCGGTAAGCTGCTCCGCTGTTGCTAGGGCGGGAAATAAATGGCCGCCAGTGCCGCTGGCAGCAATCAGCAGCTTTGGAGAATTAGAGGATGCCTTGGGTAGACTAACCAACGATTCACGCTCCCTGATAACGAGACCCACTATAACCGAAGAACTCCATCCCAAAAAAAGCCGAAGAACGCACAAGCAGCATCACAGGCTATATAGGTTAGCCTATAATCACCTGAGTGACGCACGAACTTATAAATCTATTAAATCTATGCGTATCGGTCTCATTCTCCAGCCCTCGTCCGTTCAGTCGGCTCATCCTCCCCTTTCATCCGGACGCCGTCTTTGGGCGCTCTTGTCCTCGGTGCTGTTAGGATTGACGGTGAGCTGGGCAGAAACCGGGTTAACCCAAACTGAACCTCCAGCAGCAACCACCGCCCCGGCAGAGCTAGTGGAAGTGATTAACGCCATTGACGCAGCAGCTACAGCTGGAGAAGTAGAGACCGTGATGCAGTTCTACAGCCCCTCGTTTAGCAGCTCAGATGGACTCACCTACGAAAATCTACCCACCATGCTCACTGAGCTGTGGCAGCGCTATCCTAATCTCACCTACAAAACCGTGATCAATCAATGGCAGCGAGAGGGCAGCGCAATTATCGCTGAAACGACAACAACCATCACTGGTACCCATTCCAACAGCGGCAGAGATCTCAACTTGAATGCGGTCCTCACATCCCGCCAACGCTTTGAGAACCGGCAGATTGTGGCGCAAGAGATTTTAGATGAGCGTAGCCAAATCACGGCGGGCAAGAATCCACCTACTCTGCAAGTGAACCTGCCCGAGCAGGTCGTCTCTGGGCAGCAATTCGACTTCGACGCCATTGTGGAAGAGCCTCTCGGCGATCGTCTGCTCCTAGGAGCGGCCATTGAAGAACCGATTGGCATCGAGAACTATCTGAATCCTGCTCCCATTGAGCTGGAATTATTGTCTTCAGGGGGATTGTTTAAAGTGGGGCGAGCACCGGCCGAGCTGGGTGAGCGTTGGATTTCAGCTATCATTGTGCGCTACGACGGTATTACTGCCGTCACACAACGGTTGCGAGTGGTCGGTCGAGAGACCAGCACCGGAGCACGCTAAGTTGCTGCAACAGCCTAGGGCTTTTACCCGTTCGCCTCCTGGGGTTGGTAATGTGAACAGTCCTGGCAAGGCCCAGATGGGTTCACCGCACAGCGAATGTAGCTAGAGCGAGCATTAAATCGGCAGGTAAAATCACCAATGACATACCCAATTCCTTCCACATAGCGATGCTCAGGGGGAAGGCGCAGCGAAGGCATGCCTCGGTTTGCCGTAGACTGCATGGCCTGTCGCAGACGAGTTTGGGTTCGAGCATCAGCATGCCGCATCATCCACAGCGACATAATAGAAGGCGTCAGCCCTAGAATCAGAATTAGAAGAGCAACTAGCACCGGGTTCTAGCGTTGCGATACTGGCAGTGGTCAATGGTGAGAGTACTATTAAACGCTCTATCCAAACGCTCTATCAAACGCTGGTAGGCGGTTGGTTGCAGTCTAACATGCGGACAAGGTCAAAGGAGCTGTGAGCCTTTCTCCTGTGAGGCTAAAGGCACGCGCAGTGGTGATCTGCACCGGTACTGTCTGGCCCTTCAGCTCTTGAATTGAACCAGTGAAGAAGGTCATGCGGTTGCCGCGGGTGCGTCCCATTACCTGAGTGGCATCCTTGGGGTTTTGATCTTCTACGAGTACGGCTTCCACTCGACCCAAATAGCGTTGAGAGCGTTCTGCCGCCTTGAGCGCCACTAGATGATTTAGTCGCTGCAAGCGATCGGCTTTCACGTCTTCGGGCAGCTGATGATCCCAGAGTGCTGCTGGTGTACCCGGTCGGGGAGAGTAAGCAGCGGTATTGAGTTGGTCAAACCCAACCTGCTCAACTAAATCCAGCGTGTTCTGGAACTGCTCTTCGGTTTCACCGGGAAAGCCAACGATAGCATCTGCGCTGATTGAGGCATCTGGCATATAGCCCCGAATCATCTCGATGATGCGGAGATACTTTTCGCGAGTGTAGCCTCGAGCCATTGCCTTCAGCACAGCATTGTCTCCTGACTGAAAAGGAATGTGGAAATGCTCACAAACCTTTGGCAGTTCTGCACAGGCCCGGATCAGGCGCTCGGTGAAGTAGCGGGGATGGCTCGTCGCAAAGCGAATCCGCTCAATTCCTGGAACATCATGCACAAAATACAGGAGATCAGTGAAAGTGTGCTGATGGCGTCCTGAGTCGGTCACACCGGGCAGATCTCGCCCGTAAGCATCAATATTTTGACCGAGCAGCGTCACTTCTTTGTAGCCCTGCTGGCCTAGCGCCACCATTTCTGCCCGAATCGCCTCTGGAGTACGAGATTGTTCGACTCCGCGAACACTGGGCACCACACAATAGGTACAGCGCTCATTGCAGCCATAAATCACATTGACCCAAGCTGTGACGGTACTGTCGCGTCGAGGTTTAGTAATGTCTTCAAAGATATGTACCGGCTCCGTTGCCACCACTTGATTACCCGCAAAGACTTGTTCGAGCAGATCGCGCAGGCGATTGGCATGTTGCGGACCCATCACCAAATCCAGCTCGGGCACCCGCCGCAGCAAGGCTTCTCCCTCCTGCTGAGCAACGCAACCAGCAACCACCAGCGTCAAGTCGGGCTGAAGATGTTTGCGTTTTGCCTGTTTGCCGAGGTAGGAATAAACCTTCTGCTCGGCATTATCGCGAATCGTGCAGGTGTTGTAGAGAATGACATCAGCTTCATCGGGTGAGTCTGACCATTGAAACCCCATCTCCTCCAAAATGCCTGCCATGCGTTCGGAGTCAGCTTTATTCATCTGACAGCCAAATGTAGTGATGTGATACCGCCGAGAAGAATCTGCCATGCTCAACCAAACGATGCCCTTAACCTGGAAAAACAAGGAGACCCAACACTCGCAGGGCGAGCCTGTTGCTGGGTTAGTCCATATCAAAATTATAGATTTTTATAGGTCTTACGCTTGCAAGTTAGCCGCAACGGGTAGCGCTTCCCATGAAAAAACCCCGGCTAGCCGACCGGGGAACAATCGAATGGTGTGCTGCTTCTAGAATGCCCGCTACCAAGAGAGTGCTAACGCATTCCTCGGGTACCACTGACCAGACCAACAAAGCCCCCTAGCATTCGCCAGGAGGCTGCTCCCCTATCCGAAGGGTTGTGGATAGTATGCCCTGATTTGGACTGATTAGCGCGACAAATTCTATGCTTTTCCAACAGGGTACACCGGACGCTAGTCGAGGAATTCTGGAGCACACTGTGGCCTAGACAACTCGATCCATAGGCAAGAGTAAGTCCAATTATTTGTAAACATTATTTGCGGTTTGTAAATATATATTGCAATATAGAGGAGGAGGTAATAAAGCAGGAGTGTTCAAATACTGCAAGAGGCAAACGTCTGAACTCACAAGTTCACTGACTGAATCAAATGTTTGCCGGCAGTTTGCACTTTATACGTGCTCCTGTGAAACTGACTATGACGTTTTCAACCGAGTTCCGTCCTGCTGTTGTCTCTAACCCTTACATCTCTGGCAATCAAGCAGATGCGGTTGCCGCGACTACAGCATTATTCCAGCAGTTGGCTGTAGATGATCAGCTAGCCGTGCTGTGGTATGCCTACACTGAAATTGGTCGTTCCATTACGCCTGCTGCTCCTGGTGCGGCTCGTTTGCAGCTAGCTGAAGGGCTGCTCAATCAGATCAAGCAAATGTCTCATGCCGAGCAACTGCAGGTCATGCGCGACCTAGCAACCAATGCCGATACTCAGGTGAGCCGCTCCTATGGGGTCCTGAGTGTCAATACAAAGCTTGCCTTCTGGTACCAGTTAGCCGAGTGGATGAATCAAGGATTTGTGGTGCCTATGCCCCCTGGCTATCAGCTCTCCGCCGCAGGGCAAGCAGTGTTGGAGCAGTTAAAACAGCTTGACATGGGTCAGCAAATTACGGTCCTGCGCAAGGCAGTGGTCAACATGGGGGTTGATCCGCTGGCTGACTAGGTTCACAGCAATAGGGTTTTACCTACGAAAGGGATGCTTTGTGGCGCAGTTCAGCTGCTGTTGCTCTGGCATCCCTTTATTCAACTCGTTTAGTGTTCTTTGAACATCTTTGAACAATCTCTTTGGACATCCCCTAAACATCCTTTGAACCTCTCTTCAGTTCTTCAGTCACACTACTAGTGTGGTATTTCTGTCGATAGAGGCAGGGAAGTCACCAGCATGAGCTGATATGGTCAGAGAAGCTTTGGAGAGAAAGAATTGAATAAGGCAGCGAAGCAAGGCATAGCGCTAGTACCAGCAATGCAAAGGCATGCAGTAGATAGCGAAATCCAGGTAGACGATCAAAAGCATTCGTCAGGTGAACACACGGCAATGCCAACGGCGGATGTTTGCCCAGAAGAACTGGTGATTCCAGGTATCACCGAACCAACTATCTTGCGCTATTTTGACACCCTCAACTCTGGAGATTTCCAGGCAACTGCCCAGCTCTTTGCCGCGACGGGGCAGCTTTACCCCCCGTTTGAGGAGGCAATTGTTGGTCCAGAAGCTATTGCCACCTATCTAGAGACTGAAGCTCGAGGCATGAAGCTTGTGCCGCGGGAGGGTATCAGTCAAGTGGTTGAACAGGGGATGACCGAGGTCAAGGTGACGGGCAAGGTGCAAACGCCCCTGTTTGGCGTGAATGTAAGCTGGTATTTCCTGCTCAATGAGCAAGGCGAAATTCTATCGGTAGGTGTCAAGCTGCTAGCCGCCCTAGAAGAGTTGCTGCACCTGAAGCGCTAGGTAGGAAGTGCCAGTTCTCAGTATCGGTTTCCAGCAACAGTGTCGGGTATCGGGCGCTGCTAGAGGGTGAGATTGCCATTGCTAGCCCGTCTAGCAATCCTGGATGCTACCCTTTCTTTCGGTCCCCCAAAGTCGCTAAAATACGACCGATAGCTGAATCACTGCAATAGTCATCCTCTTAAATTATGAGCGTAGTTAGCCAAGTTATTCTCAACGCCGACGAAGAACTCCGCTACCCTAGCAGCGGCGAACTCAAAAGCATTGCAGAGTTTTTAAAGACCGGCGATCAGCGGATGCGGATTGCAACCACGTTGGCCGACAACGAAAAGAAGATCGTTCAACAAGCAAGTAAAGAACTGTGGAAGAAGCGTCCTGACTTTATTGCTCCTGGCGGCAATGCCTATGGTGATAAGCAGCGTGCCCTCTGTCTGCGAGACTATGGCTGGTACCTGCGGCTGATTACCTACGGCGTTCTCTCGGGAGACAAGGAGCCGATCGAGAAGATTGGCTTGATCGGGGTGAAAGAAATGTACAACTCCCTAGGCGTTCCGGTGGCTGGTATGGTGGAGTCGATTCGCTGCCTCAAAAAGGCGTCGTTGAGCCTACTGAGCACCGAAGATGCCATGGAAGCTGCTCCCTACTTTGATTACATCATTCAAGCTATGGCGGCTTAGTTGTTGCTTTTAGCAGGTAGTAAAGATATCAACAGCAGAGGGCTAGAGCCTAACGATTGGGATTTGCGTGGTAAAACGTGCTTTCCAATGGTTAGGAGCTGGTCCTCGGTGGCTTTCTAGGGCACTTCAAGATGGCTGCGCTTTTAAGACTGCAACCGAAATCGCGCCAGATACTCTTCTGAAAAGCGGCTCTCTACCGAATTGCTGGCAAGCTGGAACAGCAGCGGCTCAAACGCGCCTGAAAAGTATTGCATTAGCTCTTCGGGGCGGACGCCAAAGGGGGGACCTCCAGGTCGGCTATGGGCCCAAAACAAGGCAATGAGTTCTCCCCGCGGTCGCAAAATTGCCTGAACTAAGCGCACATAGTCTGCACGCTGCTCGGGCAAAATGGCGCAAAAGCAGGTGTGTTCTAGCACGTAGTCAAACTGCTGTGGAAACTCGCTGCCTAGCTCGAAGATATCGCGCTGCAGAAATCGAGCCGCTAGCCCCTGTTGCTGGGCAGATGCTGTTGCAGCCTCAATAGCAGAGGGGGCAAAATCGAACCCGATTACCTCGAATCCGGCCCGAGCAAATAGCAGGGCGTCGTGCCCGCGGCCAGCTCCCAAGACCGCGACTCGTCCAGGAGGAGGAGCATCATCAGACTGGAGCAAACTCACAAACGGCGGAGCGGGTTGCCCCAGATCCCACCGATCCGTGCCTTCCTGATAGCGCCCCTCCCAGAACTCTGGAGTTAGGGCAGAAATTGGTCCATTCGCAGAAGAGCCATCGGGAGCAGAACTGGGAGAAGGCAATGATGATAAGCCAGACATCGGAAAGCACACCCACTGAACTTCTATCACTTTCTATAACTTCTATGACTTTATAACTTCTATGGCTTCTGCATGAGGTGTATATGAGGCAGGTGCTCGCTAGGCTCGATCCTAGCCCACTGGGAAGCTAGACGAGGCTCACATTCTCTGTTCTATTCTTCCTGGCACCTCTTCTTGGCATCACGGCAGCCGGTCGGCACTCTAGAATAAGAACAGTAGAAATTCTGGCAGAGGCTTTCGTAGAGCTAATCATGATCGAATCGCTGCAAACTGGGCTGTATCATCTGGGACGTTTTGCCGATACCTTGGTGTCTCATCAATTAACCCACCTAAGCCTAGTCAGCATTGGTGTGATTTTTCTGGCAGGGCTGCTGACAAGCCTCACACCTTGTATGCTCTCAATGCTGCCGATCACGATTGGTTATATTGGCGGCTACGAAACCAAAACCCGTTTGCAGGCAGCCGTTCAATCCACTTGGTTTGCGTTGGGATTAGCCACAACCCTAGCGGCTCTTGGCATTGCTGCAACGGTTGTGGGCAAGGTGTATGGTCAGGTAGGTCTTGGTTTACCGATTGTGGTTAGCGCCATTGCGATTCTGATGGGGCTGAATCTCTTAGAGATTGTGCCATTACGATTGCCGTCCTGGGGCGGTATGGATTGGATTTCCACCGATTTGCCGGAAGGCGTGCGCTCCTATTTCATTGGGCTAACCTTTGGGCTAGTAGCCTCTCCTTGCAGTACGCCCGTTTTGGCAACGCTGCTGGCTTGGGTGTCTACTACGCAAGACCCGCTGCTGGGTAGTGTGCTATTGCTTGCGTACACCGCCGGATATGTTGCTCCGTTGATTTTGGCAGGCACCTTCACGGCATCTATCAAGAAATTGCTGGAGCTGCGGCGCTGGTCCGGCTGGATTACCCCCGCTAGCGGAGCATTGCTGATTGGCTTTGGTGTCTTTTCTCTGCTGTTCCGACTGTTTCCAACAGGCAGCATTTAGGCCATGCCAACCTTAGCGATACCGATTTCAGGATTGAAGTACAGACGGAACGATTCATGACTTCAGACCCTTCCACGCCTTCATTGCTGGAGAATTGGCGCTACTCTATACAGCGCTACTTTAAGCGAGAACTGATTCCGCTGCTGGCCGATCTCCGCTTAGCCATTCTGCTGCTGCTGGTCATCGCCCTGTTTAGCGTTACGGGAACCGTGATTGAGCAAGGGCAGCCCTTGTCGTTTTATCAGGCAAATTACCCCGAGCACCCAGCCCTGTTTGGCTTTCTGAGCTGGAAGGTGATCCTGACGCTGGGCTTAGACCACGTATACCGCACCTGGTGGTTTCTGGCACTGCTGATTCTATTTGGCTCTAGCCTCATTGCCTGCACCTTTAAGCGTCAGTTGCCTGCTCTGCGCTGGTTTTCTCGCACCTGGAACTTTTATACCCAGCCCCGGCAATTTCAAAAATTTGCCCTTAGCGCTGAGGTTGAGCAAGCATCGATGAGCGACCTGATCCCGCTGCTCGAACAGCGCCGCTACCGCATTTTTCAACAGGGCGATGCTCTCTATGCGCATAAAGGGCTGATGGGCAGAATCGGGCCGATCGTGGTGCATATCGGCATTCTGGTGATCTTAGCGGGAGCCATCTTCGGAGCCATGACCGGCTTCTTTGCCCAGGAAATGGTGCCAAGCGGGCAGACCTTTCAGGTCCGCAATATTGTTGATGCTGGACCCTGGGCTGCTGCTCAAATTCCTAAAGATTGGTCTGTGAAGGTCAATCGCTTCTGGATTGACTACACTCCCGACGGCACCATTGACCAGTTCTATTCCGACCTCTCGGTGCTCGATCGCAACCACACCGAGGTAGATCGCCAGACAATTCACGTCAATAAACCCTTGCGCTACAAGGGCGTCACATTTTATCAGGCAGACTGGGGTATTGCCGGGATTCGGTTTCGGCTCAATAATAGCCCGGTGCTGGAATTGCCCATGGGACTATTGAATACGGGCGGTGCGGGGCGGCTCTGGGGAACTTGGCTGCCCACCAAACCAGATCTCAGTGAAGGACTCTCTGTGATTGCCAAAGATTTGCAGGGAACGCTGCTGCTCTACGATATGCAGGGCAGGCTGGTCTCAACGGTGCGCTCCGGCATGTCTACCGAAATCAACGGCGTAACCCTATCCATTGTGGATGTGATTGGCAGCACCGGCTTACAGATCAAAGCCGATCCGGGTATTCCTGTGGTTTACACTGGCTTTGCACTGCTCATGGTAGGGGTGATGATGAGCTACATCTCGCACTCTCAGATTTGGGCGCTGCAAACCCAGGACGGCTTCTACATCGGCGGCAAAACGAACCGAGCACAGGTTGCCTTCGAGCGCGAGATGCTGGCAATTTTGGAGCAGTTGGATCAGCAGATGGCGGCATCTTCACCTGCATCTCTGGAGCAGTCATTAGTCTAGCCGCTCCAACCCACGGTTATCCCAGTTATCCCAACAGTTGATCGAGCCACCACGCCACTCCGGCACTGCCCAACGGTACGGTGAAATTATCAATTCCCAGCTTGGAAAAAGCCTCTAGCCCAGTTGCGACCAACGCGACTGCCAATGATGTTATCCAGGTCTGCCAAGCGGTTCCTTGCAAGCTGACCAGGATCGCACTCGTCATAAAAAAGCTGACCAGCGCCATTGTCAGAGAGCCTTCCCAGCTTTTTTGCATGCCCCAAATTTTGTAGGGATGGCGTCCCCATCGCTGCCCAACCAAGGCTGCCAGTCCATCTCCCCAGGTCATAATCAAAATGCCGATGACCGCATAGTGGGGAGCACTTGTCCAGAACAACGCAATGAGGACACCAATACTAACGGCATAAAAAAAGGTGCCCAAGCTCTTGCGACCAACGCTATCAATACCCGGTAAAATCGGGAACCGATAGGATAGCAGCGTCACGATGCCAAACAGAACAGACGCCGCGATGCCCAGAATTCCTGGTATCTGCAGCCACCACGCTAGCAGAATCACATTTCCTGTACCGATGTGGACTACTTTACGAGTGAGCTCGGCATTACCGCCCTGCCAACGGCTCAACCCCAATGCTAGCAGCAGCACAAAAATCAGCCAAACGGAGACTAGCAGAATGTGTAGTCCTAAGGATGGGGAAGCCAGTGACATCCACAGAGACCCGTTACTCAAACTGGTTCTCCCAGTTGCTGGGTTAACCAAGCTGGGCGCTGCCTTGCCAAGTTCAATCCATACATCCCCATCAAGTACCGCCAACGATCCAACAACCTGACCCTTTCAAGATAATTGCTACTCTCACTTTAGAGGATCAGGTCCTGCTTCTGGTCAATCGATGTGGAGAGCAGCATATTTGCAATCAAACTCAATGAACCGTTCCGGTATTCATGAAATAGCTCTTTCCTCGGCGTTTTCTATGAACCGGCCGTCATGATGGCAGGGAGGGTGTGGTTGCAGGAATGCTCAAAACTCCTTAGAGTGAACCTTATAGATTGACCGTGAGTGCTATGTCTGACCCGATCCCCTCGATTGAGTTTTTTGAGGGTATTCCCGAAGAGCTGAGCGATGTTAGCCTCAGACGTAATCGGGCTACGGGCGTGCGATCCGTGCTAATGACCTTCAAAACCTTAAGATCGATTGAACGATTTAGAAGCTACACCAATCGGTTTGCCAAGGGCATGCTGCTGACCGATGCAGAAGGCAAGATCAGCATTGAACCGACCTCTGTCAAATTCATCTTTGGTGGACCCGAGGGAGATGATCTAGAACGGGTAGAGTGTCGCCTGGAGATCGATCGCGATGAACACTGGGAGCGGTTCATGCGGTTCATGCATCGCTATGCCGAGTCGAACGGCATGACCTATGGGGAAAATTAGCGGCAGGTCCGGACAATCAGGGAGGAGGAAACAGCATGAAAATTGCGGTCACAGGAGCTACAGGCTTCGTCGGGAGCCGGTTGGCAGAACGCCTGCACCAAGAGGGCCATCAGATTCTGGTCTTAACGCGCCGACCCGAGCAAGCGAGACGCCTGTTTCCAGCCACAGCGTTTCCGAACCTGAATATTTTGCTCTACTCTCCCCTTGAATCGGGTGAATGGCAGCAGGCTCTTTCGGGCTACGATGGCGTCGTGAATCTGGCAGGCGCACCCATTGCCGAAGGGCGGTGGACCCCCGAACGCAAACAGGAAATACTCGCCAGCCGCCAAGTGGGCACCCAAAAAATTGTCGAAGCCATCGCTCAAGCCAATCCACGGCCGAGTGTGCTGGTCAATTCTTCAGCAATCGGTTACTACGGCACCAGCGAGACAGCGACCTTTGACGAAGACAGCGCGCCCGGCAACGACTTTTTAGCCCAAGTTTGCCAAGCCTGGGAAGCCGAAGCTGAAAAAGTAAAAGATAGCGGCACACGGCTGGTAATTTTGCGGACTGGCATTGTTTTGGGGCAAGGAGGAGCCATTGCCAAGATGCTGCTGCCATTTCGGTTTTTTGCTGGCGGACCGCTGGGCACAGGGCGGCAGTGGTTTTCCTGGATCCACCGAGATGATTTAGTGAATCTGATTCTGAAGGCGCTGACTCAACCGGAGATGGCAGGAGTTTATAATGCCACTGCTCCGCATCCCGTGCGCATGAGTGAATTGTGCCAAACTCTGGGGCAGGTGATGAATCGTCCATCTTGGCTACCGGTTCCTGAGTTTGCCTTGGAGATTTTGCTAGGAGATGCGGCAAAGGTGGTTCTAGAAGGACAGCAGGTGATACCGCAGCGCACTCAAGCTTCTGGGTTTCAGTATCAATTTCCTGACCTCAAACCGGCTTTGCAAGACATTGTGGCAGGTCTGTGAGAGGTATCAGCTTGTCTGCCATCTGCTAGACGCTGCCCTCAGGCAAGGTCTCCACTGGAATTGCGTAGGCGAATTAATTGCCGGCGCATCTGAGGAGACGCCTCCATTTCAGGGACTTCATGAGCCTCAACCTCAGTTTGAACTGGCTCAAGATATTCGTCTGCACCGTAGGAGAACGCATCGAGCAGCATTTCGAGCAGATGCTCCCGGTCACTTAGAATTCGCTTATCTTCAATGAGTCTGAACTTCAGACGAACCTCGCAGTCGTAGACCGCGAAATCTGATGAACTGACAAGTTGGTGTTCTAGAGATTTGGGTTTCATTTGAGGCGTCAACATCCTTGTGTGCAGGGATAGCGGAAAGAACAGATGTTAGGGTGAGGAGCGGAGGTTCATCTCAGGGAAAGCTCATCGCAGAGAGTCCGGAGCATCGTGAGAGGTGCAGTTGCGACTGGTCTTTAATACGCCTGAGCCAATTGGGAACTAGCTAGCGAGTGCTGGTCCAAGTCCTCCTCTATTTGGGTTAACTCAGAAAAAAAGCAAGTTTTCAAAAGCAGTTTCTCTGTGCGGTGTTTATTCATCGAGGTGCTGGCTGTTTAAACTAACATTCCCCCAAACTTTATCCGATCTGCTAACTCAAGAATCGAATAGGAATAAATATCAATAACTCTTTTGGCGGCTCTATTGATAGCTCATGAACTAACTCATCACAAGCGTAAGACTATTGTCTACTTTTCAGAGAAGGATTTTATAAAGTCTCTATGAGGATTCAACGACTCTTTACAAGGTCTTTAAGTCGAATACAACGAATCTATTGTTATCTAGAATTGCTCTCTCCTCAGTATGCGTGGTTCTAGTTGGGTTAGAGGTACCGCTATAGCCATACCCCGTACGGATCTTTTTCGCCAACGATGAGTCAAGATGCAACTCAGTAGATCAGCCATCCGGATCAAGGATTTGCTGAGCCAGAATAGCCTGAAGAGATAGTGGAGCAAGGATTTGCCGCTATATAGAAACATTGCTTTTCTGTCGAGAGATCGCCGTAAAAAAGTAACATTCATCCAGGACTACTTGTATCTTCTTGTACTGGTGGTAATGTACCGATGGCAGCATTATCGAGTCGAGTAATTGTATAAATCACATCATTCATTTGATGAGATATTTTGCAGCAGCGATTTGAACATCAGAGCTTCAATTCAAGAAAATGTAAAATTTGCTCGCCCCTACTATTTCTCCCCGAGATTTGCACTTTTAGAAGTAGATTTCAAATCCTTTACCAGAGCAACTCCACCAAGTTAACTGACCTGTCTTTTCTTCTTACCTCTATGTTCCTTCTCTTGCTCAAGGTGAAGGAATTTGAGGTTAATCCTTGCCGCAAAAGCCCTTGCCTGCTCTGGGAAAGGGCTATAGCCCTGCGAGCATTCCAAACAGAACAGAGGACGGTTCAAGGTTTGCCACAGGGTTTGTCCATCGATCAAGCAGCCGATCAAGCCGCTTCACCTATTGGACATTCATTTGGACATTCATTGAATATTCCCTGATACCCATTGGGCATTCATTGGTCCAGGCTGAGTTCTCTTGGCGATTCCAGCCAGTGGGGAAACGCTTGAGCAAACTGCGCTAAGGACAGCAAATGAATACTGGCATCTTGTGCGGCTAGCTCACGATCGGCGGCTGTGTTGTAGCCCCAATCGGCTAGATACAAGATCACTTCGCTGAGGTCGGGTTGGGCTTTGATACCCTGAAGGGTCTTGAGCCGATCCTCAATAAACCAAATGGTTGAGGGCTTTCCTAACTCCTGCAAATATTGCAGCAAGTCTCGTAGCGTTTGGGCTTTGGGCTGACGCACTTCTTTGCCGTAGATACGGGAACCAGAAAACACAAGCCCCTGTTGCTGGAGCAGTTGCTGCACAAATCGCCCCTCTTTGGTGGTGATAATCACCACATCGACCGAACTGTTGAGCAGCTGTTGCAGCCGTTCCACCACGCCAGGATAGAATCGATGCAGCGCCAGCCAGCCCTGCAAATCGCGACTGATCCATTCATCGCGGATGCCATCGACAATGCCGGCAATGTCAGCGGCTGACAATTGGGTGGTTTGCGCCACTTGCGGTGCTAGCGTGCTCCAAGAAGCAAAAATCTCAGTCTCTGGAATACCCAGAAGCACAGCCCGCAACAAAACCGGCATTTCCCATCCGGATTCGACGACTGGACGCAGACGATAGAACTGCCTATCCAGCCCCTCGGGAGGTTGAGTATCCTGAGTCCAGATGCGACAATACGCCCGCCAGGCGGTTTGAAAGTACTCCAGCAGTCCGTCGCAGAGAACTCCGTCAAAATCAAATGCCAGCAGCGTTGGCGGGGTGATCAGCATATCTGAGGTTCAGAAACGGCAGTCCAACTACTGTAGAGGGCTATCTCAAGAAAGCGCAATTCCGTAGGCTACAAACCGTTCCCCTAAGCAGCAACAGACCCACTCTGACCGACATTAACCCGCATCATTGTCTTCTTCTTGAGTCATCTCCAGATTCTTTGTCGGTTGAGCAGTAGGCTGAGCAGAAAAGCCGCAGGTTTTGAGAAAGATCATAAACGCCGCCAAAAGCGCCGTATCCATGCGACACCCCCCTCGTTGTGACAGCAGAGACAACCCACCCAGCCGGAAATTATTCCGTTTTGTAGTTTTCCAAAACCACCATGCCGGTAGGTGGCCTGCCGGTGCTTGAGGCGTAAAGTTAAGGCGATCATAAAATTTGAGAAACCCAAATCCTGGCAGCGGCACCTTCCACCATTGCACGGTTTTGGCAAATTGGATGGCCTCCTCTAGAGCCAGATCTTGCGAGGGTTCCCTACCGGGTGCCTGGATGATGGACTGGTAGATTTGCAGTTGCCGCTGGAAACCGAACTTGCCCTTGGCTTGCCAGCACTTGTCCAGCTCCTGCATCACTGCCCGTTGCCAAGGCTCGGCCGCAAAATTGACTAATACATTCGGGTCCAGTTCCGTATCTTTTTCGTCTTTTCCGTGGTAGAGCAGCGATAGGATTAGCTCTAGCGTCATTTCATCGGCCTGTTTCCACTGTGGGCGTTTATTGAGCAATTTCTTCAGCTCGCTGAGTCGATTTCGGTAGCTCTCAGGAATTTGGGGCGGCGGGGGCGGCTGAACAGCATTGGCTTTCACAGGTAGAGGATCCGGAGGAGCCGGCGGCGGGGAAGCCTTGGGATTAAACCGCTGCCTGAGAATATCCTGTTCAGTCTTAGTTACATCATTGGGATCCAGCTCCAGGTCGTGAGCTAGCCGCCGTAATTCTTCTTTGGTGTCATCGTCGAAGAGAAAGCCTTTATCCAGGGCGCGAGAATAGGCTGCCCCATACCGCTGCAGGTTAGCCAGATAGACATCGGGAGGAATGGATGGCCGCATGGTGGTCGTGTCTTGCGGGTCTTTTGCTGTTGCAGCCGGTAGCAGCTCGGGGCGAGTTGGCGGCACTTCGCTGGACTCAGTAGACTCAGTAGACTCATTATCAGACTCAGTAGACTCAGCACTAGACTCAGTATTCGTCGCGGCTGCAGATTCTGGGGCGGAGTGCAGCTCAGCCTCCGAGATGGGTGCAGGGTTGGATACAGGGTTGGACGTTGAGTCGGGAGAAGGCGGTACGGGACTTGGCTCAGGGGCAAGATGCGCTTCTGAAGCGGCGGGTGTTGCGGCAGAGGGCTGATAGGCGCGGAGTTCCTCATCTAGAATGGCTTCGGCTTCCGCTTTCGACAGCCCATAGGTAAAGCGTTCTCGGTCTAAGAGAATGTCCCGATCGGCATCCGCTAGCTTGCCCTGCTTAAATTGAACTCGCTGCTGCACCCGATCCCGGAACGATGCTGTGTTGTCAGTTGCACTCATGGCTCAGTTCGATTCAAGGACTCTGCAAAAGAGGACCGGCAGCAGCAGTTTATGCCTGTAGACTCTGGTTATCCTTATATAACCGCATAACCGCATAACCGCTATAGATAGCCAAAGATAGTCAACGAATCGTCCACGGCTATCATTACATCCATTCTTCGGCGTCTTGAGCGTTCTCCTGGATTAAGTTTTGTTTGAGTTCGTTCCAGTTCACCTGGGTAGCAGCCCGATCGGCGATCAGCCTGCCCTGCTGCAAATACAATAGACGGTCACAGAACTGCTCAACTAGATCAATTTGGTGGTTCACCATCACAACCGTAGTGGGCTGCTGGGACAGCTGCCGCAAGACTTGCATCAGATGTTCTCCGCGTCCCGCATCGAGGGCTGAAGTAGGTTCGTCGAGCAGCAGCACTTTGGGTTGAATGATGAGGGCCCGACCCAGGGAAACGAGCTGGCGCTGCCCTGCTGAAAGCTGGACTTCGGTGCGGTCGAGCCATTCACTGGGGATGTGCAGTTGTTCGAGGCTGGACTGCAACCGCTGCTCGATCAGCGCAGGTGCTAGCTGGCGGAGGCGCAATGGGTAGGTTAAGGCGTCCCGCACCGTCATGCCTAGCAAGCGCGATTCTTGGAGCACCAGCGTTACCTGCCGTCGAAGGTGCTGCACCGGAAACTGGCGGATATCTTGCTGTTCAAAGTAAATCTTGCCCTGGCTCGGTTCACTAAGGCGATTTAGCAGCCGCAATAGCGATGTTTTTCCCGCTCCCGATGCCCCGACTACGGCAACTCGCTCCCCCGCCATCACCTGGAAGGAAATATCGTGCAGCAGGTACTGGCTGCCCACGGTTGCTTTCAGGCTCACCTGCTCCAAACGAAGCTGCTCGATGGGCAAAGTCACGGGTCTAATCTCACGATGCCACGAAGGGAATGCCCTGAGCCGCAGTGCTGATGGTCCAAACGTCAATGGCGAGCAGCAGCAGGGTAAAGCCCAGCAAAATCAAATACATCCACGGCTGCGCCAACGGACGGACATCCCGCGTGTCAATGCCCGTTTTTGCTTCTACCCGCCGCACCAATTCGGCAAAGCCAGCAATCCGCATCGGCAGCAGGTAGGCTTCTCCGGATCGGCTCAGAAAATAGTAGACAATGCCGCCCTGCCCCGTTGAGCGAGGTTTGAGCGCCTGAATCTCGGTCCACGGCAAGCTCCAGCCCCGCCGCCAGAATAGCCGGACCCAGCTTGGATAGGTGACTTGAATCTGCTGATCATCAACGAGGACTCGCTCCGTCAATGCCGCATACAGCGCCACGGCTCCTAGCCCCAATCCGACGACAAGAGTCCAAGGCGGCACGGGAGCGGCCGTCACCTCAGCCAAAATGGGTAGCGGCAGGGTCAAGGCCACATATAGGAGCAGCAGCGTGATCCGAATCAAAGGCGAGAGCCGAAACACCCGAGGTGAATCCAACTCGGACGCCGACTGCCCTGAGGGAAGGCTCAACTCGGTCGAAGAAGAATTGCGACGATGGGAGAACACGGCAAAATCTAGAAGGGATAGACAATCGGGGTTCTTTGTCTAGCATAAAGCACCGCTTTGATGCGAGCTGATTTTGGCAGTTCGGGCAAATGCAGTTAGGGCAAATATTTTTGCACAACGCTCCAGCCCGTCAGCGAGACACTGAGAAACCCAACTAACAGCAGTAGATTCGCAGCAATATGCAGCGGTCGTGCCCAGGGCCGGTGGGGAGCAATTCGAGTGGCGCTCCAAGCTGAGAGCAGCGTCAGGCTAACGACGGTTAGGCCAGCCGGCAGGTGTCCTGAATGGCCTAACGTGCCGTAGTAGCCGAGCGTACCCATTAGCCCAATGGCGAGCAGCAGCAGCACTAGCGCTACGAGAGTACCGCCAAGGCCAAAGTGGAGCGGTCGCAGCCACAGGGGACGACGACGCTCTGTCTGGCGAGTGTAGCGCAACCCAAGGCCAGTAACCGCCAAGCAACCGTAGGCGAACAGCGACACCCCCATCGACCAAGCCGCAATTTTCCATAGCCAAAGGAAAGATGGCAGATTTAGGGTCAACAGGGTCAACACCGGTTTTAGATCCTTGTATTCTTGGTATTCTCGTATCCTTTTACCCTACACCCGGCGGGAGCAGTCCGCTAGGCATCGCTGGCTTCCTCGGGGAAAATTTGCAGCCGAACGGTGCGGGCAAAGGCGCTTTCTGGATCGCCCAACGATACCTCTAGCTGTTGACTCGCCAACGGTTCCAGAGCGGCCAGCAGCGCCCGCAAATGGGGAGTACTGGCACCACTATCGAGATAAACCCTCTCATTCAGGGCGTTGAGGCGTTTCCAGGTTGTGTAGAGCTTAACAACGGTTTGCTCTAGCTGCGCTGCTTGGTTCACCAGATCGGCCGTGTTGTTCAGACAGCCGATGCGCAGGGCTTCTTCTAGGGCCAGCTCTAGGTTTAATTCCGCTTGGGTCAACGTTTGCACCTGGGTAGCTGCCGCCAGATAGCGAGCCAAATAACGAGCCTCAGCGGTAACCTGCTTGACGGTATCCACATCGGGATGGCTCGCCACTTCAGCTTGCAGCGTTGCTTGGTGGGTTTCTGGCAGCTTCTCCATTTCTCGGACGAGGGGCGTTAGGTAGCGGGTAGGAATGGTGCTATTGGCAGCTTTTTCTTTAATTTCCACGGGCAGCAAATCAGAAGTCATCGCCGTCCATTCATCGGTTAATTGCTGCACCTCGCGGCGGGTGATGCGGGGTGGCTCTTTCTGAGAAGCAGATGGTTCCTTCAGCCAATCGCTGACGAGCTGCTGCACCTCAGGAGGAGCCTGTGCTGTTTCTAGGAAGGCTCGCTTGCTGAAGCGATTGACATCTTCGAGTTCGAGAATGCCGCTCTCCAGCAGGGTATCGGCACTATTAGCTAGCTCAATCAGCGAATAGGCTTGGCTTTTGCTAATCTCGCGGTCTTTCAGCCAGTTGAGAAACCCAGTACCGCGCCCATCCCCACCTCGCTTTTCACGGTCGCGCACCGATCGTAAAATTCGCCCTCGCCAGATATCCGTTTGCAGATCAAAACGGTCACAGATCTGCCAGGCAAGATCAATCTGCCGCCAAAAGTCCTGTTCTGCTAGCTGCTCGTCTGCCGGATCAGGAAGCTGGAACTCCAAGCCAATAGTCGTTAATTCCTCTAGAGACGCTGAAGCGTGGGGAGCACGATCAGCCGAGTGCGAGCTGACCAAATGCATCGGACTAGCGGAACGAAAAGCCTGTACCATTGCGACATGCCACATAACAGCCGCCTCATTATGCCATGCGGTCTGAGGAAGTCAAGTGGTCAATCGCTAAGTCTGGGGAGCACATCTGATGGAAACCGCTAAGGATAGCGTATTTCCCTAGAGTCAGGCATCGAGCGGTCCTTGCTGCTCAGCATCTAGAGTGGACCCAAATATTCTGAGTATTTCTTCGAGTATTTCAGTCCCGTTGCCGGGATTTTTTGAGTTTCAACTCGAAATATTGACTCGATGCGGAAGCTGCAAGAAGCGTTTCAGTCCCGTTGCCGGGATTTTTTGAGTTTCAACGACTTGAAGACCCTTTGGAGAGTTGAGGCTGTTATACATGTTTCAGTCCCGTTGCCGGGATTTTTTGAGTTTCAACCAGATCCAGGGCAGGATTGATCCAGAAGTAACGCAGTGTTTCAGTCCCGTTGCCGGGATTTTTTGAGTTTCAACAACGCCGTGATTGTGGGTGTCGGCGCGGTGTGGGTCGTTTCAGTCCCGTTGCCGGGATTTTTTGAGTTTCAACTCTGCCGCCAGAGCAAACTGAATCGCTGGTCTTGGTTTCAGTCCCGTTGCCGGGATTTTTTGAGTTTCAACATAACCCCACACTTTCTCGGTGCGGATTTGGTAGATGTTTCAGTCCCGTTGCCGGGATTTTTTGAGTTTCAACACCGTCTTTAATCCTGCCACCGATATCCCAAGTCAGATGTTTCAGTCCCGTTGCCGGGATTTTTTGAGTTTCAACCCTATGTAAATTAGGGTCGTTTTTTGCCATCGGCAGTTTCAGTCCCGTTGCCGGGATTTTTTGAGTTTCAACGAAGCCTTGGGCAAACTGGGCTGCCAACTGCTCAAGGTTTCAGTCCCGTTGCCGGGATTTTTTGAGTTTCAACCTGGGGGGATTGGAGACGATAGACTGGCACCGTTCAGGTTTCAGTCCCGTTGCCGGGATTTTTTGAGTTTCAACTTTTTAACAAACCGCAAAGTTGTGGTGTTTTGAATCTGTTTCAGTCCCGTTGCCGGGATTTTTTGAGTTTCAACTCAACCGGTATCGTCAATGTGGATTTGTTTCCATAGTTTCAGTCCCGTTGCCGGGATTTTTTGAGTTTCAACCAAGTTCCGCGTCGCTGACCTCTAAGTAGCGTTGCAGATGTTTCAGTCCCGTTGCCGGGATTTTTTGAGTTTCAACCGCTGGAAGTCGTTGGTGCGGGCGCTTAGAAGCCCGGTTTCAGTCCCGTTGCCGGGATTTTTTGAGTTTCAACTTTTGCAGCGGCGGGCTGGAGACAATCCCGGAAAAAGTTTCAGTCCCGTTGCCGGGATTTTTTGAGTTTCAACACGCCTGGCGACTGCGCAAAATCGTCCGAATCGAGCGTTTCAGTCCCGTTGCCGGGATTTTTTGAGTTTCAACGTAATCCGAAACCCCCTGTGGCGACAGTGGTCTAGCTGTTTCAGTCCCGTTGCCGGGATTTTTTGAGTTTCAACAACAGAGCGCAGCCCGCCTGCAACCCGCTGCGCCCCCGTTTCAGTCCCGTTGCCGGGATTTTTTGAGTTTCAACGCACCCTGTCGATCTGCAAAAAGTTCCACGTTTTAGCGTTTCAGTCCCGTTGCCGGGATTTTTTGAGTTTCAACCGCCGTAGAGGAACGCCCCTTGCTTGATCAGCCGATGTTTCAGTCCCGTTGCCGGGATTTTTTGAGTTTCAACCTGCGCTTCCTGTGCTAATCTGCCCCAGACCTGCGCGTTTCAGTCCCGTTGCCGGGATTTTTTGAGTTTCAACCGCGGATCGTGCCGCTGCGAACGCGCCCTGCCTGCGTTTCAGTCCCGTTGCCGGGATTTTTTGAGTTTCAACCCGCGACGGAATAACGACGCTCTCTGTGGGTAGCGGCAGGTTTCAGTCCCGTTGCCGGGATTTTTTGAGTTTCAACCTGGATCAAGGCGAGCTGCCGCTCCTGGGGGTTGGGGGGTTTCAGTCCCGTTGCCGGGATTTTTTGAGTTTCAACAATTAGAGGGGTCCATAGCCGCTCTGGAATAAGTTGGTTTCAGTCCCGTTGCCGGGATTTTTTGAGTTTCAACTCCCGAGGGCAGCAGCTCCGGATCGAGCGGTATAGAGTTTCAGTCCCGTTGCCGGGATTTTTTGAGTTTCAACCCAAGGATCTGGTAGCGGCCTATTTAAGGCGTGCCTAGTTTCAGTCCCGTTGCCGGGATTTTTTGAGTTTCAACTCGCCCCAGTCTAGAGGTCCCAATCTCCCTATTACTGGGCGGGTTTCAGTCCCGTTGCCGGGATTTTTTGAGTTTCAACCCCTTGACCGACCGTTTTAAGCTGCAGCAGATCAAGATGTTTCAGTCCCGTTGCCGGGATTTTTTGAGTTTCAACCTCTTGCTGCCGTTGACTGCGCAACGCCTCAAGACGGAGTTTCAGTCCCGTTGCCGGGATTTTTTGAGTTTCAACTTGCCCTCATAGCGAAGATAACGCCGCTCCTGAAAAAAAGTTTCAGTCCCGTTGCCGGGATTTTTTGAGTTTCAACAGCGCCGTCTGAAACGTGCTATCCAAACGGGTTTCTAGAGCAGTTTTGGCAAACCTGCTTTGAAACGTCCATTTGGGAGAGCAACACGAGGGAATTTCGCTCGATTGCCCCACACTGAAGATTCGTAAAAGTATTGAGCTGTCGAGGTTCTAAGGCTTTTGGCAAACCTCCTAGGGATTTTGACCTCGCTTCGGTTCGCCAAAATTGAGCATGTCCATATCATACGCGATCGCCGTTCAATCGGCACATTAATCTTCGGCTAGGCTGCATTCCGCAGGCTATGCCAATTTCGAGTAGGTTTTGACCGTTTCGTAGGGCATCTCTCAATCTTCGGCAATGTCAAACAGTAGACGCACAACCTGAGCGAGAAGAGAGTTTGGAGGGCAATCGGAGCAGGCACCGGCTCGAACCTTAGCCATTCAGAATGGCTGCAACAGAAACATCAACATCTGGAAACGCAAGCGGCTGAACCGCTCCGTCTGTTAAAACCCCTTGAGAGCGATACTCGCCATTTTGCGGGTTGCGGAACACAATCAGTTCTGACGTCTTGAGATTGACCGCCCAGTATTCGGCGATCTCCACTTCTGCATAAACCCTACTTTTGGTTTCCAGGTCTTTGGCGAGGCTGGCGTCTGAATATTCGATAATCCAAAAAACGTTTTCGGGGTAGGGATGGTGTGATCGATACTCGCGCCCTAATCGCTGCACGATTGCCAGGTCGGGTTCTGGTTCTGAGGCATTCGGAAGGGTAATGGGTTTTGCCTGCCGCACCTTGGCGCGATCGCCCAACAGCCTTGACAAGTATTCTCCTGCCTCGTCGCTGGCATACGCATGAGGTTCTCCTTCCGGTGCCATTTCAACAATGTCTCCGCGCAGCAACTCGACCGGGCGATCGTCGAGGATGCCCGCCTCAATCATGCGGTGATAGTCCTCCACCGTCCATTTTGCGGTAACGACGGTCATAAGAGCCTATAAAACGCCTGCGATACCGTATTTGAACCGTATTCGAGCATTATTGAGCATTATTTCAATATTATAGCTTTGCAGATCATGAGCGAACCTCACTTCCTGCGAGCGCTTTGACTGCCGTAGGATCGCAACCTCTGTTTCAGTGTGATTTCCAATATCCTTTTCAATGTTGTTTTCGGTCCCGCTGCCAATCGTGTCGAGTGACTATCAACCTTCGCCAAGTCACACTGTTAATTTCAAATAACGTTCTAAAGAATGTTCAACAAGCCATTAACAGCAAAACAGCGATATCAATGTGCAACCCTTTGCTCCCAAAGGTGAATGCCATCAAAAAACGGCATCAAATGTGCAAATGTATTTATAAAATTTTTATAAAAAAGCATTTACAAAGCCCGTGACGAGGATTGAACTCGTGACCTCACCCTTACCAAGGGTGTGCTCTACCACTGAGCTACACGGGCA
>JACYLU010000019.1 GCA_015272325.1 Synechococcales cyanobacterium C42_A2020_086
GATGGCTCCGTTAAGTCCAACCTGCGGTCCCTTTTTCATTCATGCAACAACGCCTGGCAACATGAAAAAATGTATTAGAAAATACAAATATGAGTAGGTTGAATAAGTGCGATTGCTCGACTGAAGGGCAAGGAATAGTGCAAAAGACCTGTGACCTAAGAGCGGGTCAATAGGATTCGGTCTGCTGGGTGAGACTGTATTATTCTGCATGAAAATTCCACCCTTTGTTCCAACCCATATGCTCTCTTCCATCAGACGTCTTGCAGCGGCTGATTACCCGGTTTTGGTGACTCGAATGCCCCCCTGACGCTACGGCAAGAGGTCTTCTACCCAGCCATGGGATTAGCGATGGGAGACCCATATCCACCAGAGGTTTTCCACCATGACACCCATCAATCCATTCATTGAGACACCTTCATCAGATGCGGCTCCATTTTGCCATCTCCCCTTATCGCAATGGCACTCCGCACTAGAGCCAGAAACTGCTGCCGGGACACTGCTGCACAGTTTAGCTGCCCTCGGGATGAAGCATCTTGGACAGCTTCACCACAATTTGTCGGTAGCGCATCTTGTTGAGCATGCCCTGCGGCGGGGCGAAGGTCAGCTTGCCAGCAACGGGGCCCTCTGCGTGGAGACGGGCAAATACACCGGTCGATCGCCGAAGGATCGCTACATTGTCAACGAGCCTAGTACGTTTGCCGACATCGACTGGAACCAGCACAATGTTCCCATTGCCGAAGTGCAGTTCGAGCGGCTCTATCAGCGCGCAATAGAGTATGTGCAGGGGCGCGATCTCTATATTTTTGATGGTTTCGTAGGAGCTGACCCCAATTACCGCTTTGGGGTGCGGGTGATTAACGAACTCGCGTCTCAGAATCTGTTTGCCCATCAGCTGTTCCTGCGACCAACCGCTGCCGAGTTGCAGACGCACCGCCCCGACTTCACCGTCATTGCCCTGCCGGGACTGCAAGGCATTCCCGAAACTGATGGTCTGCACAGCGAGGCGTTTATCATCCTGCACCTTGCGCGGGGAATTGTCCTGATCGGTGGCTCGCGCTACGCCGGCGAAATCAAGAAGTCAGTCTTCTCACTGCTGAACTACCATATGACGAAGCGTGGAGTGCTGCCAATGCACAGTGCCGCAAATGTTGGGCCTGACGGCAAAACGGCCCTGTTTTTCGGGCTGTCGGGCACCGGGAAAACCAGTCTTTCGGTAGACAGCGAGCGGCGGCTGATCGGGGATGACGAGCACGGCTGGTCGGCGGACGGCATTTTCAACTTCGAGGGGGGCTGTTATGCCAAAACGATCCACCTATCGCCGGTGCGTGAACCGCAGATTTGGGCTGCCCTGCGGTTTGGAGCCTTACTAGAAAATGTCATCCTCGATCCGCAGAGCCGAGTTCCCAACTACGACGATGGCCGTCTCACCGAGAACACCCGCGCCGCCTATCCGCTGGACCACATTCCCAACTGCGAACCCTCTGGAGTTGGGCAACATCCTCAAACTATTATTTTTCTCACCGCTGACGCCTTTGGCGTGCTGCCGCCGATTGCTCGCCTAACCCGCGAACAGGCAATGTATCACTTCCTCTCGGGCTACACTAGCAAACTTGCTGGTACCGAACGCGGCATTACGACGCCCCAAGCGACGTTTTCCGCCTGCTTCGGGCAGTGTTTCTTTCCGCTGCCGCCCACCCTCTATGCCAAGATGCTCGGAGAACGGTTGCTGCACCATCCTCACACTCAGGTGTATCTAGTCAACACAGGCTGGACGGGCGGTAGTTATGGGGTGGGGCAACGGATGCCGATTGTCTATACCCGCGCGATGATAACGGCCGCATTAGCCGGACAATTGCATGAGGTCGAGTCTGCGCCCCATCCTGTCTTCAAGGTGCTGGTGCCAAAGCAGGTTCCAGGCGTGCCCGGCGAGCTGCTCGATCCTCGACAAACCTGGTCTAATGGCGAAGCATACGATCGCCAAGCCCAGGAGCTAGCCCGTCGGTTCACAGAAAACTTCCGGCAATTTCGTGGGGTAGATGCAGCCGTAGCAGCCGCGGCTCCTAACGTTGAGTAACCTCAACACTTGTAGGAATGTAAGCTAAACAAAAATTAGCTTCTGGAAAGTCTAGAGAGGCGGCTTCCCAAAAGCTAACCCTTGATCCCGGGAGCTTAAATTTATCTGAGCTATGCCCGGTCGCGAGCAAATTCTCCGGTTCCAGTTGCACCACGAGCGGCTCGATTCACCTTACCCGACACATCATCGGCAGTATCTTGTAGGTTATCAGCCGCCGACTCAACTGTATCCTTGACGCCTTCACGGGCCTGGTCAGCGTTGCGCTTCAGGTTCTGCATTCCTCGCGCAGTGCCCTCAGAGAAATCCTCCTTCAGCTCTTCAACGGTGCTGCCAACGCGCTCAGTCACATCTTGAATGCCTTGCTTAAAGGGAGCAGCCGCTTTTACCTCATCGGCTAGCTCTTCGCGGCTCTGAACTTTGTTTAAATTTTGTTCGGCTTGTCTGATGCGCTCACTAGCCTTGGCAGAGAGATCATCGCGGCTTTGCCGAGGATCGGTATCGGGATAGACGTTCATTCCGCCCTTAGGCTCTTGGATGGTGTCGTAAAGCTCGGTAGGTTGTTCAACTTTGGAAGTATAAGAGCCGCTGCCAGAGACACTGGGTGAACTCGGGCTACAGGCAGTATTTACAAATAAAATAACGCCTGCGGCTAAGACGATCAGCATTCGATCGAACCGATAGCGCTTCAGAAACGCAGTGAGGCTGTGCATAAGGGTACTCCTGTTCTGTTAATCTATCGTGGAATTATTGAACTGCATACTGCCCAATCCTTAGCGGGCAACTGGGCGAAAGCATTGGCGGGCTGACAGTTAACTAACATTGACTACAGTTAGACTGCGCTCAGTTCGGGCATGCGTGCAGTGCTTCCCCACGGTAACCATTCGTCGGGGGAGAGTCCTCTAGCGGAAGTCATAATTTTCTGAAGATTCTGAGTCGCTCAAATTGGCCTAGGCGTGCAGGCAGCCATTCAGGATAGAGCGTAGAGAAGGAGCGCTTCTTTTTTAACAAAAAGTGACATAACCAAGCACACCTCGCTTTACAAAGATTCATAGGTGGGAAAGCGAGGGTCTTCCTGTATCCTAGGAATTAAACTCGCGTTTTAAGGAATGTACCTATGGTTCAACGTGGCTCTAAGGTCAGGATTCTCCGCAAAGAGTCCTATTGGTTCCAAGATGTGGGCACCGTTGCTTCGATTGACCAAAGCGGCATTAAATACCCCGTTGTGGTGCGCTTTAATAAAGTTAACTATGCAGGCGTCAATACAAACAATTTTGGGCTAGCTGAACTCGAGGAAGTAGAAGCTCCTTCAGCCAAGGCAGCGAAGTCTACCCCAGTGGCATCGGGCGGCAAACAGACCCCCATCGACCCTGCCCAGCGCAGAACCGGGCAAGGAGCGGCAACCGAAGTGAAAGAAGGAGCTGCGGCAGATGCTCCTGGAACAGATAATCCTCAGATTGAAGGCGATCCCAATCAGGGAACGGAATCCCGCTAGAGGCTGCCTGCCCAGCATCTACTCATTATTTCTTCTTTGAAATTAATTTCTAATTAGGGGTGCAGTGAGCACTCCTTTTTTTGTGGGCTGCCGTAAATTCCAAAATTACTGCTTTAGTGAGACGACAGAACCTCGCAACGCTGAGGACAATAAACCCCATCTGCTGTAGCTATAGGTTAACGCAACACCCTACCAACCCAACTCATCGGGCTAGAGAAGATTGTTCTGCACAATTGATTTTATTCAATGCAATCCATGAAGGGATATCTGGGTGTAATCTAAAAGCAGAATTGATTATGATTCATTAGTTGTGGTGATAGTTTGGAGAGAAGCCAGTATGAGTTGGTCGCAGCGAATCTTTTCCATGATGGCGCATCATTCGGTGAAATCTGAGCAGATACAGCACGCACAGACCTTAAGTACAACATCTGGTTTAAATAATGAGCGTCAACAAACACAAAATTATACGTTACATGCACATGACCCTTCTCTGCCCCTAGAATATGTGGGGGTAAAGGGGGAGTATGACTTGACGGGTCTGGCAAAGCGCGTGGCGCTGGCTCTAGATGCTGACCCAGACGTTAGCTGGATCAAAACCCTGTGCATTATTCAGCATGGCGCTCGCATCAGCTTTCTGGGTAAAGTAGCATCAGCTGAAAGCCTCAATAAAGTGATCGCTTTGGCAAATCAGGTGGAAGGAACACGCGAGGTGGATGTGAGCCAAGTTGTGATTGAGAACAGCGTGCCTGAGCAGGTTATGCAACCCATGGCTAGCTAGGTCGCTCTGATCATGAAATATTTGTTTGATTGTGAAATACTTGCATGAAATACCTAATTTAATAGCTGTCTCTAAAAAATTGTCTAACAAAGTGAATAAACAAAGTAAACAATAATTGGATTGCGTTGGGTCCTTGTTTAATTCAAACGTCTGTTTAATTCAAACGTCACTATAGAATTGAATAGGCATTAAATCGATCATTGCCTTTGCGTAGTCAGCTCCACTCCGCTGCCGCTATGGTTGGTTGGTTATCATATTGTCTGTTCTCCAGACGGTATGTTTTTGTTTCTCTTCGTTTACTGGGAGTTACCTCAATAGCGCAGTTTCTCTGCTAGCAGTCATAAAGCGGATACTGAGGAATTGACACAGGTTAGTCATCCGTTTGTCACACCCAGATTTTATAGTAGAAATACCCAGTCACAGGCTTGTGCAATGGCTCTTGAGGTGCTTAAGGTAGGGTAGAGACAATGATTATTGAACTGCCATTCTTAGCTAGTTTTCTAGTGGTAGTGCTTTGTCTGGTTACAGGAGTGCGAGTCATTCATACGCTGTTCCCCGATGCCGGTAAGAAGCGTTGAGGCTATTGTTGTGAACTGTTTTGAAATTGCATGGTGAATTGCGTACGAATCACATCGGGTCAGGGCTATGGTGAACTGCAATACTAAATTCCATGGCAAATACTAATGGAATCTATTAGATCAAGCCATTAGATTAATGAATTGTAGGCGATTGTTATAGAGCATACCTGCCTCAATGATCTACAACGTCTATAACCGTGCTATCAGGCTACCTACAATGGCGCAGAAGATAGTAGCAAAGGCATAGGTGCCAGCGTAGCCAATAGTCGGAATTGAGCTTCTAGCATCACTGCTAACGGCAGCCATCGCTGGAGTACAAGTTACCGATCCCGTGACGGCCCCTAGCAGCAGAGCGGGATTCATTTTGAGTTGATATAACCCAAACAGGAAGGTTGCAATGACAGGTAGCGTTGCAATAAAGAAACTGCACAATAACACAATCGGCCCAGGAGACTGGAGTGCTCCCATCAATCCCTGTCCCGCTGTAATGCCTACGCCTGCCAAGAACAACAGTAGTCCCAATTCTTTAAACACCCACAGCGTCGCCGGGGGAACCCGTCCAAAGGTGGGATGGATGGAGCGTAAGTAACCCAAGACCAACCCCATCAGCAGCAGCCCGCCAGAGGTACCCAAACCAATCTTAACGCCGCCAATATCAATGCCAATTTGTCCAATCAAGAAGCCGGCAATCACCCCGGCAGCAAAAGTCACCAGATCGGTAGTGTCAACATCGCGCTCGAAGAAGCCGATGCGGCTCGCTAACTGATCAAGGCGGGACTGGGGACCCGTCAAGGTCAAGACATCGCCTTGAGCAAGCTGCAATTCTGGACTGAGGGCAAGCTCTACTCCGGCTCTCAGGCAGCGAATCGGGTAGCAGGCATACTGCTGCCTAATTTCTAGCTCCTGTAGCGAGCGCCCGATGGCTTCGGATCTGGTAATAATAATGTCTCGATTCACAATCTTCTGAGACAGCAACTCCTGATCAGCGACCTCGGCTCCCAGCAGCTCATCCAGCAGGTCTTGCTGTTCCACCTTACCCCACAGCAAGAGGCGGTCTCCGGGCTGCAAGGCGATATCGGGGTGAACCTCCATTAGCAGCCCATCCCGCTTGTAGGCTAGTACCGTACATTGCGAGAGATGTTGCAGTTCAGCCAAGGATTTTCCGTGTACCTCCACATTTCGGACTTCGTAGGTTCGCAATGTCAATGTCCAATTAGCAGAGGGAGTCGTCGATTCATCTTGCACGTGTTTTTCTTGGGCTGCCCTTACGGCTTCGGTGCGCAGATCAAAGCGGAACCACCTAGGAAGGTTGCGAGCCAACAGAATGACAGCGATATCGGCCACCAGGAAGGTAAGGGCATAGGTGACGCTAATATTCTGCGTGACCTGTTCAGAAGTCCACCCTGAGCGAAGCGCTGCTTCTCCAGAGTTAACCGCATCCAGAGCAGCGGCCAAACCGGCAGGCGTAGTCAAAGCGCCCGCAAATAGTCCCACTGGTACCCCTGGATCAAACTGGAGGGCAAGGCTAACTGCCACGGTGAGGAGTGCCCCTAGGGCTGTTGCAATCGCCGCCAAGCTGATATAGCCCGGGCCATCGGACAATACAACCGAAAAGAAAGCCGGCCCGGCCTGAAACGCGACGGCATAGAGAAACAGAAACAGACCAATAGTTTCTACACCAGAAAAAATCCTGAAGCCAAAGTGCCCTAAAATCAACCCGGCTATTAGCATTCCAGGGGGCGCTCCCAGTTCCAGATTGCCAATTTTGATTCGGCCAAGCAAATACGCTAGCGCCAGTAAAACAAATAAAACTAGCTCTGGGTGAGCCTTACCTAACTCAAGAATATCGATTTCCATAGGATGAGCGCTTGCGTGGGCGGAGCATCGCTGGGCTTGGCGTCTATCCTAAGCTGGTTATTAAATAGAGTCACGTTGTCTCAGTTACATTCCAGCGGATCACGGCGGTATCTCTGCTGTAGGTGGGTTTCTACTACCTACGGGCAGAGGTTAAAGTGATCGTAAACGCGGCAGAATGGCCAACCCTGCCACTGACTTGCCATGGACCCTAATGAAGCACTTATCCAAACAACAACCGAAGTGGAGAGGGTGGAGAGGATTGCTGCCCGACTGGATCCTAGGGATGCCATTCAGGAACCCATTTGGAAGCCAACGATGGGCCCGCCGCACCGTCAATCGCACTGTCAACCGGGAGCCACCCGTCTCTGAAGCCGCTCAGTCTTCATCACCCCCTGCTGCTCAACCCTACCAATGGAGCAGATTTGACTGGTTCTGCCTCTGGTATCCGCCCGGCTGGTTGATTCTGTTTAATCGTCATTGGCAGCACTACCATGCCGATCCTGATGGCTGGAATGGGCTGGAATATGGCTTATTCCTGATTCCGGGCGGATTTTATTTGGCACTGCTGTTGCGATGGCTGCGGCTGGGCGGTCGAGCACCTCGGAGCGTGGCACCCGTCGTAGACCTAGACTACCAGCAGGCATTTCGGCGAGAGGTTCTGCGGCCCATCGTTCACCATTATTTTCGCGCTGAACTCCAGCGAGTGGATCTGTTGCCAGCAACTGGCGGTCTCATCGTTGTGCTGAATCATGCGGGTATGTGCTTCCCGTGGGACATAATTAGCCTAGGTGTACTGCTGAGCGAACAACGGAATTGGCTGCCCCTGCCGGTGTCCCACAGTCTCTTTTTCGACCATCCTTGGTTGCGCTGGTGGCTGCCGGCCGGTTGGGCAGAGAGTCTAGGAGGGGTGCGCGCCGAGCGTCCGGCTGTAGAAACCGCAGTTGCTGCTCTGCGGTCCGTGTCTGCTGCAGCTTCGCCTGAACCCGTTTTGCTCTATGCTCCTGAGGGCTGGCGGGGGCTAGCCAAGGGTTGGCGACAGCGCCATCGGCTGCAGGTGTTTGATGCGAACGTCATCCGGTTTAGTCATCGTTATCAGGTGCCGATTCTGCCGGTAGTCTGCCTGGGCAACGAGTTTTTGCACCCCTGGACCTGGAATGTGCGCCGACTGGCTCGCTGGTTTGGCATGCCGCTGTTTCCGGTGTCAGGATTGCTGCTGCTGTTTTTGCTGTTTCCCTCGATGGGGGTTTGGGCAAACCGGACTCGCCTTCGCTATGTGTTGCAGCCGGTGCAGCAGCCTTGGCAGCAGCTCCCGTCGCAGCCTGACCGAGCCACGCTCTACGCCACCGCCCAACAACTCCGCCAGCAGCTTCAGCAGCAGCTCGACCAGCTCATAGACAGCAAGGCTACCCAGCCCCCTCAGGCTGCACAGCCATCACCGCCGCAGTGATATGAAGCAGCTGATCCAGCCGGAAGTTGTAGATTAGCTGCCGGAGCGCTTCAGCAAGGGCGTCTTGTTCTGCCGGAATCTGGTTAAGAAGTTGCAGCATTAGCTCCTCATCTGCGGTCTGGGCCGCTCGGTGGAAGCTCTGAATCCAGGCAGCGGGCATCATTCGCAGGTGCTCTGGTGTCAGCGGCTCGACTGTTGCCAACCGCTCAGTTAGCTCGTCAGTCGGCAGGTTGCTCTGATAGAGATACTGCACACCCAGATAGTGGGCCATTTTTTCCAGCAGGGTTTGCTCCCTCACTGGCTTGCGTACAAAATCGTCGCAGCCCGCCGAGAGAATCGCCATCCGATCTTCCTCAAAGGCACTGGCGGTGAGGGCAATAATTACCGGCACCCGTTGCGGCGGTTCGGGTAGAGCAGCTAGCTCGGCACGAATGCGGCGCGTGGCTTCGTAGCCATCCATACCCGGCATGCGAATGTCCATCCAGATCAAATCAGGTTGCCATTCCCGCCAGCAGATGATTGCCTCACTGCCGGTTGCCACGTCTCGCACCTCGAAGCCCAACGGGGATAGTAACTGCACCAGAAGCTGTCGGTTGGCCCAGTTATCCTCTACGACCAGAATGCGATAGCGCTGCGCCTGCGGCACGACCCCAATCACCCGCGGCTGTGACTGCAACACCGGCGGCTCGACCCGAATCGCCTGAATGCAGAAGCGAAAACAGCTTCCTTGGTGCAGCACGCTAGTGACCGACAGCTCCCCCCCCATGAGCTGCACAAACTCACGACTAATAGGCAGCCCTAACCCCGTGCCCTCCTGAGACTGACGGCCTATCTCGGTTTGCCCAAATGGTTCAAATAATCGCCCAAGCTCCTCTGCCGCGATGCCCGGCCCCGTGTCTTGCACTTCAAACCACAGCCAAACCCCATGGGCAGGGTCACCGGAACAGCAATGGGGGGAAGGTTGCAAAGCACTGGCAGACGACACATCCAGCGGCAGGGCAACAGCTTCAGGTGGTGGGCCACCGCAGCTCACGCGCAGACTCACCTGGCCGGCTGTTGTAAATTTAACGGCATTGCCCAGCAAGTTGATCAGGACTTGTCGCAGTTTGCCTTCATCGGTGCGGATGAATTGCGGAATGTCGGCTGGGCAGTGACAGTGCAACTGCAATTGCTTTGACTCAGCCTTGAGGCGGAACATATCTTCCACAGTAGCCAACAGCCGATGCAGGTCAAAATCGTTGGGGTTCAGCGTAACCCGTCCTGCCTCGATTTTGGACATTTCCAGAATGTCATTGATCAGGGTTAGCAAGTGTTCGCCGTTGCGGTTGATGATGGCGAGCTGCTGCTGCTGTTCGGCACTGAGCTGAGGGGCACGGCTCATCAACTGCGCAAAGCCTAGAATGGCATTCAGAGGGGTACGCAACTCATGGCTCATGTGGGTCAGGAAGGTGGTTTTGGCTCGACTTGCCGCTTCTGCTGCTTCCTTGGCGTGCTTCAGTTCTGCTGTGCGTTCTTCAACCCGCACTTCGAGTTCTAGGTAAGCCTGCTGCAATGCGGCCTCGGCTTGTTTGCGCTCGCTGATATCGCGCATGATCGTGGAGAAATATTCAATCTCGCCGCTGGTGGAGCGATGCCGCAGAATTAGCTGCGATACCGGAATTTCTTCCCCTTCAGGGGTGAGCAGGGAGGTTTCACCGAGCCACATCCCCTGTTGAGCCGCCTGAGGTAGCCCTTCATGAAGGATTTTTTCCGCTGCCCACTGAGGATGAACATCGCTGATCAACAGCTGCGAGAAGTCCGTGGCATCCACGAGGTGATAGAGCTGCTTCATCTGAGCATTGAGCCAGAGCGTTTTGCCGTCGGGCGCGGCCATGCCGATATAGTCGGGAGCCGTTTCTAGAATTTTTAGCAGCCGTGCCTGCTCTGCTTGGAGCCGTTTGCGCTCTGTAATGTCTTGGGCCGTGCCGATGTACTGCGTCACCTGACCCTGGGCATTTCGCTTGAACACCGTATCGCGGCTGTAGAACCAGTGCCACGATCCATTGGCATGGCGGTAGCGGTATTCAATTTCTAAAATCTCGCCGTCGGCTGCTGCACAGAGCCGCCGCTGATGCTGGAGGTAGGGTTCTAAATCCTCGGGATGGAGGACTAAGGCTAGCATTCTGTCCAGCCCGTTGGCAGCAATATCTTCCAGGGTGTAGCCAATCACATCCAGCATGTCGCGATTGCTATAAACATTGCGATGCTCGACCAGATCATGAATGTAAACAATATCGGGCGTGCTGTCGGCAATGCTTTGGGCAAACTGACGGCTTTCCTGCAAGGCCTGTTCTGCCAAGCGAAAGGCGGTAATATCTTCGGCAACTCCTACAATGCGATACACCTCGCCCTCGGAATTGCGAATCGGAAAAGCTCGGTCGCGGATCCAGCACAGTTCGCCGTTGGGTCGAATGATGCGATACTCCTGATCGTAATTGCCGGAAACCTGAGTGGGACGCAGAGCCAGAATGCGCTCTCGATCTTCAGGGTGTAGGGCGTCTAGCCAAATCTCTGGAGATTCCATCAGGCGGGCAACCGGCATACCCCAGATCCGCTCGAAGGCTGGAGACACATAGAGCAGGTGTTCGGTGTCAGTCATCCAGAAGACGCTCTCGACGGTTTCGGTCAGCTGCCGGAAGCGCTCTTCGCTCTCGCGCAGGGCAGACTCGGCTTGTTTGCGGTCCCGCAGGTCAATATCAACGCAATACAGCTCCGGTTCACCTTGGGGTCCGATCAGCATTACATGGGAAGAGTAGACCGTCACCGAGTTGCCGGCTTTGTCCTGAAGCTCTAGCTCCCCCGCCGGAATCGGGATGCCGGTTTCCAGCCATTGGTTGATTGCTGTCACGGCCCACTCGCGCAAATGGACCGGAACAATCAGATCTTCGAGCTGTTGCCCCATCGCTTCTGAGGCACTGTAGCCATAAATAGACTCGCTGGCGCGATTCCAGTAGATAACCTGCCGCTGGCGGTTGTAGCCTTGCACAGCAATGCGGGGCATGGCATCAAACAAATCCCGGAAGCGTTGTTCACTTTGCTGTAGCTCTTGTGTCCGCTCAATTACCCGCTGCTCGAGCTGCTGATTCATCTGGTGCAGTTCGGCTTCTAGCTGCTTGCGTTCGGTGATGTCTCGCCCTACACACTGAAACTCCAGCAGGTTGCCTTGGGCATCTCGAATGGCTGAATCCGTCCATTGCATCCAGCGCATCTCGCCATCGCTGCGATAGGCTGAGTGTTCACTCTGGACGGGGCCAGTACTTTGTTGCAGGGTTGCCAGAAACTCCATGACCTGCGCCCGCTCGCTCTCCGGAATCAGCGACAAAAAGGGTTGACCGATTAGCTCCTGACGAGATCGCCCAAAGTAGCGGCAGTAGGCTTCGTTGACAAAGGTAAGAGTGCTATCGGGCAAATAGCGGCAGATCAGTTCTGCTTGCTGTTCTACGATATCCCAGTACTGCATCTCGCTGGCTCGCAGCGCTAGCTCTGCCTGTTTGCGGTCGGTAATATCGATAACGACGCCCAGCATTTCCACCAACTGCCCTTGAAAGTCCTGTAGCCCTCTGCCCTTGCCTTCCAGCCAGCGCACGCTGCCGTCGGGCCAGACCACCCGATACTCGCAGTGGAATTCCGTCTGGGTTTCAATCGCCTGTAGGAGGGCTTGTTCTACGCGCTCTCGGTCCTCGGGATGCAAGGCATTGCGCCAGGTATCGTAGGGAATGGCTGGTGATGGCGGCAGTCCTAAGAGTCGCACCCCGTTGGCGTTGCAGTAAATCATTTGTCCTGGGGTCCAGCGCCAGGCGGCAATTTGCGTCAGGTCGAGTGTGAGCTGCAGGCGGGCTTCAGTGTCCTGCATGGCGGCTTCTAGTTGCTTGCGGTTGGTGATGTCTTCGGCAATGCCCACCAGTTGCCACCCGTGGGAAGTATGAACGGCATAGAAGCGATCGCGGACCCAGCGCAGTTCCCCGTCCGGTCGCAGAATCCGGTACTCGATGTCTTGATTGGTTCCTGCCAAGCAGTGCTCCATTGCTTCGTCAACGCGCGACCGGTCCTCGGGATGCAGGGTTTCTAGCCAGTTCACTAAGCCGCTATTCACGCTTTCCGGGGGATGTCCCCATACGGCTTCGTAGGCAGGGCTAACATAGGAAAAGTGTTCTGTTGCAGGGTCATACACCCAAAACACGTCCTCTAGGGTTTCTGCCATCTGCCGGAATCGCGCTTCGCTGGCCTGCAACGCTAGCTCGGTCTGCTTGCAATCGCTGATATCGACCAAGGAACCGCTGAATCCTACCACGACCCCTGCCGAGTTTCGCTCGACTTCTGCTTGGATCAGCAGCCAACGCTCTCCACCATCCAGATCGGGGATACAAATTTCATCGCTGTAGGTTGCTTCTGGGTGCTGCGGCGCATCCTGCACAAACTGCTGCCAGCGTCTCCGCATCTGAGCAAACGCCTCTGACGGCGACAACGCGGCTAACCATCCTTGCGTTGATGTTTGCTCCACTTGCTCTAGCGTCAGTCCGAGCAGTTGCCTTGCCTTGGCATTGAGATACACGCAGCGCCCTTGACGATCGTGCCGAAAGATGCCGATTGAGCTTAATTCGACGAGCGCACAGGGAGAAGGGGTCAATGCCCGGGACTGTCCTGTTTCAGTCGCCGGGTTCAACTGTGTTTGCTGATGGGGGCAGGTTCCTCTTCCAACCGGGACAGGCACTAACGCCCAGCTCACCTGCGCTCCCACAATGGTGGTGAAATGTAGATGATTGACGGTAAAAGCCCGCGCCTGAGAATGGGCTAGATACACCACCCCAACCACCTGCTGCTGGTACACCAAAGGTACACAGAGCAGCGATCCTCGCTCGACGAAAGCTGCGCTAGCCTGACCGGCGACCCTGGTTTCATGAAGCAGCAGCGGCTCGCTCGACTGGGCAACCTGTCGAATGATCTCTAGCGGTACATCCGCCTCGGTGGCCAGCATCGCTGGTGTCCTGATGGTTGCACCTATCCCCGAACCTGCTGGAGCACCATCTACCACCGTACCCACCGCCGCCAAAATCCATAGTTGCTCTCCTGAAGATTCGCTCGGCAACAGCAGTGCTCCGTGTTGGGCCTCGGTTTGCTCGATGAGGAGGTGCAGGAAAACGGGGAGGAGTTGCTCGGCAGGAGCAGCTGCTAACGTCTGCGCCGCGTTTGCTACACGGGCTAAATTCAGCATGGTGGGTGGTCCTTACAATGATTCCCGCGCGTTTGCCTTGCTGCTAGGGCAACCCCAAGGTGAATCGCTTGGTCAACCCGATTGATTGATCCCATTGCATCGTTCCATCGAGCAACCCTCATGGCGGCAGCAATAACCCTCATCCTAAGATAGTCTCAGGGTTTGGCAAATGGTAGCCCTTGCTATTCTGTGCAGCTATGCATAAACCGCAAGAGAGCGGCAGTAGAGATCGATAGAGCTAGACGATATTAAGGGGGCAACTCGTATTAGGTAACACCACAGAGATCATGCGGCATTGATATGAGCAGCATCGTTGCCTCTTAAGAAATTTCGACAGAGAAATGACCTAAATGTTACGGTAATGTTGATTTGCAGCAGATTGACTTTGAGTACGGTTGACTGGTGCTAGCCAGGATGCATGCTCGTAACCGACTAGTCGATATGCCTTTGCGGTGGGTCTGCTGCTTCGGGGTGTTGATTCTAGCTTGATTCAGTTGATTGGTCAGTTGATTGGTCAGTCGTGTTGTTCTCGGTTTCACTTCATTAGAACTTAAGAACTTATGTGGAATTTTAAGCGCCGGCCGCAGGAAACGCCGTTTGGGGTTGGGTGCCTGAACGAAGAGAGTGGCTGGAGTTGGCGCTGGAGTCGCCTTCTATGGTAACCTCAGCCGATATTTTGGTGGTCGATGATAAGCCCGATAACCTCCGGTTGCTGTCCAGTATCTTGACGAATGAAGGCTTTAAAGTGCGTAAAGTGCTGAATGGGCAGCTAGCCATAGATGCAGCCCGAATTCACCCGCCCGATTTGATCTTGCTAGACATCATGATGCCTCAACCCGATGGCTATCAAGTCTGTCAGGATCTCAAAGCCAATCCCTGCACAGCCGATATTCCCATCATCTTTCTCAGCGCCCTAGATACAGTAGCCGATAAGGTTAAGGCGTTTACGGCTGGCGGTGTAGACTTTATTAGCAAACCCTTTCAGCAAGAAGAAGTTCTGGCCCGCGTTAAAACCCATTTGCAGATTCGCCAGTTAACTAAAGCCTTACAAGAGCAGAACCAGCGGTTGCAGGCAGAAATTCAGCAGCGCCGTCAGGTTGAAGCCGAGTTGAGCCAAGCGCTGCATGAGCTGCAAGCCACCCAGGAGCAAATCATTGTCAAAGAAAAGTTGGCGTCGCTGGGAGCGTTGACGGCAGGCATTGCCCATGAGCTGCGCAATCCGCTCAATTTTGTGATGAATTATGCAGAAAGTTCGGTGGAACTGGCGGCTGAAGCCCTAGACGAGTTAACAGCGGCAACAAGCCCCCTCGCTGAGTCGGCTCCCGCTCCTGCTATTGAACTTCCCTATTCAGAACCAGAGCGGCTGGCAACCCTCCAAGAAATCTTGTCCGATCTGCGAGACAATGCGACTGCCATTCATCAGCATGGGCAGCGAGCCGAACGCATCATTCGCATGATGATGCAGCATACCCGCACCGAACCTTGCGAGCGCAAACCCACGAACCTAAACGAGCTAGTTGCTGAAGCACTCGATTTGACTTACCACAGCAAACGCGCCCAAGATAGCGACTTCAACGTGACGATCCAGACCGACTACGATCCAGCCGTAGGGATGATCTCTGTATCCGCCAGCGACCTCGGGCGAGCGCTGATCAACCTCATCGAAAATGCTTACTATGCCCTGCAAGAGAAATATCACCAGTCTCCAGTTGGATTCACCCCAACGCTGCTGATCCAAACTCGCAGACACCCTGAGACAGTTGAGATCCGGATTCGAGATAACGGAATAGGCATTCCTCCTGAGATCCAGACTAAGATCTTCGACCCCTTCTTCACCACAAAAGCCGCCGACGGAACCGGACTAGGACTTTCTATTACCTACGACGTGATTGTGGGGCAGCATCAGGGCACGCTAAAGGTGACTAGCCAACCCCAGGTTTTCACGGAGTTCCTCATTGGCTTACCGGCTTAATTTCCATAATTTCCCTAGTGTGTCTTACCTGAAATCAGGATAAGCATAACTCTATTGATGGGATCGCCTTAATAAACAACTAAACCGGATAAACGCATCCAGTTCCCAACCCTGGGGTAAGGCTAGATTGATATGACACCAAGGATCTTAGTAGTTGATGACGAGCAAGAGTTAGAGCGATTGATCCGACAGCGCTTCCGCAAACAAATTCAAGCCAAAGAGCTGGATTTTCTGTTTGCCGCCAATGGTCTGGAAGCGCTCGATCGGCTGCAATCCGATTGCTCAGTAGATATGGTGATCACCGACCTGAATATGCCCCAGATGGATGGGTTATCGCTCATTGCCCGACTGTCCGCCATTGACGCAACATTGCAGGCAGTCGTGATGTCTGCCTATAGCGATCTGTCCAACATCCGTCAGGCCATGAATCGGGGCGCTTTCGATTTTCTCACCAAGCCCATCGACTTCCAAGATTTGGAACGCACCATTCAGAAAACCCTGAAGCGGGTACAGCACAGTCGCAAAAAACGGCAGCAGGCGCAGCAAGCCGAGCAAACATTACTGTGGGCTGCCCATCACGACTCGCTTACCGGGCTGCCCAATCGTCGAGCTTTCCTGCAGCGGGTGAACCAACGCATGACCCGCCCCACCGCAGCTTCAGGGGAGGGAGCGTCCGAGATGGGTGTGGCGTCTGGCGCGTCGCCAATGGCTGCAGCCGCATTAGAACCCAAATGGGAACCAGATATACCCTGTTCCAGTCCAGAGTCGCTCTATGCAGTGCTGTTCATCGACTTGGACCGCTTCAAGCTCATTAACGATAGCCTCGGGCACTTCGTGGGCGATGCTCTGCTGCGCAGTGTCGCCGAACGCCTGCAGCACTGTCTGCGCGAACCCGATGTCGTCGCCCGACTCGGCGGCGATGAGTTTGCCATTCTGCTCGAAGACATCCAGGACGTCTCCCAAGCCATAGCTGTTGCTCGCCGCATCCAGGAACAGTTGCGCTTGCCCTTTCAGTTGCTCGACAACATCGAGGTCTACTCGCAAGCCAGCATTGGCATCAGCTTGGGTGTGCACACCTACCAGCAGCCAGAGGAGTTGTTGCGCGATGCCGACATTGCCATGTACTGCGCCAAAGCCCAAGGCAAAGGTCGCTATAAAGTCTTTGACCCGATTATGCAAATCCGCGCTAGAGAATGTCTGGAACTGGAAAACGATCTGCGACGTGCCATCGAACGCCACGAATTTAGCCTGCACTACCAGCCCATTCTGTCGGCTGCTACAGGTCAACTGCAAAGCTTTGAGACGCTAATCCGCTGGTACCACCCCTCCCGAGGGCTGATCTTTCCCAGTCAGTTTATTTCGTTAGCCGAAGAAACGCGCTTGGTTGTGCCGCTGGGCTGGTGGGTGTTTCAATCAGCCTGTCAGCAGTTGCGTCAGTGGCAGGAGCAATATCAGTCATCGCTGCATCTGAATATTAATTTCTCGATTGTGCAGCTGCAACAAATCAATCTGGTCGAACGGATTGCAGAAATCTTAGAAGCCACTGGATTAAGCGGCGAGAGCTTGAAATTAGAAATTACAGAAAGCTATTTGCTGGAGAATATCTCTGCTCCGATTGAAACACTCAGGCGATTAAAGAATTTAGGAATTCAGCTGTGCATTGATGATTTTGGTATTGGTTACTCTTCACTCAGTCGTCTACATGAATTTCCCATTGATATTCTCAAGATTGATCGTTCCTTTCTAAAGCGCGTTGATATCCGTACTGGAACCCACTTAGAAATGATTCAAATGATCATTACCCTTGCCCACAGCCTGAACATGGCCGTTGTGGCAGAAGGTGTGGAGACAGTTGAACAATTGCAGGCTTTACAAGATATGGGCTGCAATTTTGTACAGGGGTTCCTATTCTCTCAAGCTCTCAATAGCCAGTTGGCAAGTCAGTTACTGCAACAAGAAGGGCTGCTGCCGTTTCCTGGTCCGTTTCCCAGATAGATCCGGTTCCGGCTGCCCTGCAGCTAGTCCATTGATCGATACTCACCTCTAGACCCAGTCTCCAAAAAGATTTTGCCAAAAAGTACACGCGTGGGTACCTGACGCCCCCTGCTGCCCTCAGTAGGATCAAGAGGAATCTGAAGCAATGAGCGATCGCTCTTTCCTCCCTAGGGCAGCCTACTCAAGTTCGGCATTATTTTTGGATATCAACTGGATATCGGTTGAGATGAGCCGCTGCAGATAACTTTTTTGCATATAGACAACCCTTCGGCGGTCGGCTCCTAACTCCTGCGGAGAGGCTACGTCAACGATTTGTTATCTTGCTTGGCAGGGGCATTTCGTTTACTTTGGGCATCGCAGAAGTTCCAACAGGGTTCGACGTGCCAACCGGCCCAGAAGCCGTATTTGCTCAGGGGTTCATTGTGAAAGCTAGCGCCGATCGATTTTTCCGGCACCACAATAATCGTCTGCTTGAGTCCCTGATGTTCCAGTTTGTCGAGGGCGGCGACCTTTCCAATAGTCTGGATCGCGACGACAACTCATAATAGCGAGAACGCAAGACGACGAGAACATCAATATCTGAATCGGATTCGCTGTCTCCACGGGCCTGGGAACCAAAAAGGGTGAGGTTTATCAGTCGATCGCTGTAGAGTTCGGTCAGGTCTTGTTTAAGCTGTTTGAGGATAGGCTGGAGTGTGGGAGTCATGACTGATTCTTCTTGGTTTTGCGTTTTCCTAACTCTTTGAATGACGCCTGCTGGCGGGTCATTTTGACATACATCTCAAACAGTTTCTCTAGCCGTTTTCCCTACGGGAACGCTATGCGAACGGTATCGTTTTTGAACCGCTGCCCGATGTAAATGCGCTCCAGGGTTTCGTCATTTCTTTCATGGGCTTTCCGCACCAAGGGGAATTCGCTGTTCATTCTGTCGGGGTCATACATCTCGGCAATGGTGGCGGGGAAGTCGTGTTCGCGAGCCAGCAGAATGTCTTCGGCACAGCGGGTGAGGTCAGCTTTGTTTTGCTCGGTGAAGGTGGAAGCAACGTGCTTATTAGTATTCAATTTTCCTTACTGGGTAGAAGTGGTGTAATATAGTCCAGCAGTTCAGGAATGTTTGTTTTAATCACTTCCCAAACTAAATCGAGCTTGACTTCATCGTAATTATGAACTAAGCGATCGCGCATTCCAGCAATCTTTCTCCATTCAATGGTTGAATGCTGGTTGCGAAACTCCGTTGAAAGTCGCTTGACCACTTCACCAAGAATTGTAATCTCATATAGAATGGCTAGATGCGTCCTTTCGTCCTGCTGAAATTCAGCTTCAGTCATGTTGGCGGTTAAGCGAAGAATGGTTTGACAGAGCTTAGCCATATCAAGCAGGTAGGACGGGTCTTGCTGCATAAATCACTTGAGCAGTGTTCAAAATATTTTTGCGCCGAATCCAGTTGTCGCTATCTACAATGGAACGCTTTTCAATCAGGTCAACCCCACGTCCAACCATATCTTCTAGCTGATATTCAATGCCCACTAGATCCATTAGGCTCAGGTGTGGGTTGGCACTGCGGTCAAAAACTACCAGCATATCAATATCGCTGTCAGCCTTGAAGTCGTCGCGTAAAATAGAGCCGAATAATGATAGCTCCAGGATATGATGCTGTTTGCAGAAAGCAGCGATTTGCTCTGGTGTCAGGTTGAGTCGTTTATAAATCGTGGTTTTATCGATCATCATCGTCTCCCTTTGCGTTTGGCTGACTTGTTCAATGATGCCGGCTAGTCATCGCAGTGTCCTCTACCGTGTCTTTTATTGGTGCTAGTATCAAGTGGATTTAACCAAGGAACGAACGGTCAGGATTTTGTCAGGACGTAAAGCCTCTACAACAGAAATCGGGACAGCAATAACTGCTAGAGACTCATCTACAGCATTGAATACTTCTAACACACAACCGTCTTCCCCATGATTGGGGTATACGATCTCTTGATGATGGCTAGTTTTTGCGTCTGGGTGACTTCTTGGGCGATGCCTGCTGACGGATCATTTTGACATACATCTCAAACAGTTTCTCTAGCCGTTCCGTATCGTTTTTGAACCGCTGCCCGATGTAAATGCGCTCCAGGGTTTCGTCATTTCTTTCATGGGCTTTCCGCACCAAGGGGAATTCGCTGTTCATTCTGTCGGGGTCATACATCTCGGCAATGGTGGCGGGGAAGTCGTGTTCGCAAGCCAGCAGAATGTCTTCGGCACAGCGGGTGAGGTCAGCTTTGTTTTGCTCCGTGAGCGTGGGTACGGAGAAGGTGTTCCAGCGGAGGGGGTTGGAGTAGCGAAAGTCGGTTTTGAGTTTACCGCAGACCGTGGCGATTCAGACCCAGTGCAGCTGCGAGGCGATCAGTGCCATGTTCCAGAGGGGGCATAACCCCTGTCGCTCCTTCAGCAGGATTGCGATCGCCCGAAAAATCTCCGCCAGCACCTCATGAGTATTCGAGGCATCTCATGCAACTTTGAAATCTGACCCCGATTTTTTGATTTTGAAGGATATGATAGTCTCCCGCCGGGCTTTGCCCATTGCGCAGGATCTCCTAGAGAAATCGCAGCGCAGGAACCTCAAATCTTGAATGAGGCTCTCAAAATGCTGCCCCACCCCAAGACTGAAGCAAGATGACAACCGGTCTGAGTGGCTCAAAAACCGCCGGCGATGAATACCTCCCCTTCTAGACGCGCCTCGAAACAGAGCAGGTTACACTTTGAAACAAATGGAGAGGGAGGAACAGCCATTGATGAGGCAGCTACGCACGTTCCGGAGAGCCACCCGTCGATGCTGGGGGCAACAGACCGCATTTGCACTGCTGCTAGCCGTGCTTTTAGCGATTCCGGCTAGTGCTCAGGAGCCACCCAAAATCCCGGTCGTGATCGATGGGGCCGAAGTTTTCCGCATCGGCAGTACGGGAGAGTTTGCTGCCACCGAACGCGCTCAAGCCATCAATCAACAGTTGCATCAGGCAGTGACTAGCCCTGAGCCACCTTTGGTGGAAGTAGGAGGGGATGCAGATCTACCGACACTAGTATTGAACGGCAACCACCTGCTGACAGTCACCGCTTCCGATACGCCCCCCGGACGCACTCGGCTAGCTCAGGCTCGAATTTGGGCAAATGAGCTGCGAAACCAGATTCGGCAGGCACAGCAACAACGTCAACCAGACTATTTGTGGCGAGCACTGGCGTTTGCGGCGGCAGCTCTTATTTTGGCAACCGGGTTGCACTGGGGTTTGGGGCGATTTTGGCAACACACTCTGCGTCCAGAGCTGCATGCCGTCACTCAAAGACCAGGCGGTGGCACCGCGGAGGATCGGCCTGCTTCACTTAATCTGCTGCTAAGTCTGCTCCTGCTTATTGCTCGCACTGCCGTTTGGCTGGGAGCGGGCTTTTATCTGATGAATTTATTCCCCTGGACTCGGCAATGGGGCTACCAGCTGATGGAGATTCTCAGCAGCAGCTTTATGGACCCCATTTTCACCCTGGGCAATAGCCGCTACTCGGTGATCAGCTTGCTGATTTTGCTGGTGCTGTTTTTTGCTCTAGAAATTGCCACCAAAACCGTAACGAATGTTCTCAAACTGCGGGTGCTGCGGATGACCGTCGCCAATCGGGGTGCCCGAGAAGCCATTGCAATTTTGATTCGCTACGGGCTGCTGTTTCTCGGTTCACTAGTGCTGCTGCAAGTTTGGGGTATCGATATCAGTTCATTGGCCATTCTGGCTAGCGCCCTGGGGTTGGGGATTGGGCTGGGGCTACAGGATATCGCCAAGGACTTTGGCAGTGGGCTAGTGCTGCTGTTCGAGCGCCCCATTCAAGTCGGGGATTTTGTGCAGGTAGGAGATTTTCTGGGAACGATTGAGCGAATCGGCACCCGCAGTACTTTGATTCGTACCCTCGATCACATCTCGATTATTGTGCCCAATTCGCGCTTTTTGTCTGGCGAGGTAATCAACTGGAGTCACGATAATCCAGTGTCGCGGTTGCGCCTACCCGTTGGGGTCGCCTATGGCTCCAACGTGGAACAGGTGAGGCAAGCCCTGCTAGCGGCCGCTAAAGCTAGCGCCAATGTATTGAGCCAACCGCCGCCCCAGGTCTTTTTCAGAGGATTTGGTGATAGTGCCCTGGAATTAGAATTGCTAGTCTGGACGGCGGAACCCAGTAAGCAGCTATTGATCAAAAGCGAACTCTATTTCAACATCGAAGCCCAACTGCGTCAGCACAAGGTAGAAATCCCTTTCCCGCAGCGAGATCTGAATCTGCGCACCGGCACATTGCCTATCGAACTGCCGCCCGATCTAACTCATTCGTTGCAGCAGTGGCTGAGACAGGCTCAAAATGGCAAGTAGAGCGTGCAACCAGAGGAAGAGCCATGGGCAGGTTGCGGCTCCAGCTATCCCATCACTCTCCATAAATCTGCAGCTTTACTAAGGCGGCTCTTCCAGGCACCTCACCCCTGCGCTAGATGACGCCAACACCTAATTCCCATTCTAATCATCAAGGAATGACTCCCTAGCATTCATGATGGATTAGAACTCGGTGTGCTCAGTCAATTACGTAACCGCCTGAACCGCTTCCGCCGCATCCATATCGAGCGGTTGCACCCTCAACAGTTTCGAGCCGATTTGCTGGCAGAATCTACGCTCGATTCGTCCTATGTGATTTTAGTCATCAGCTCTTGCACGATTGCGACCCTGGGTTTGCTGTCTAACAGTGCAGCGGTGATCATTGGCGCGATGATTATTGCGCCCCTGATGCTGCCAATTCGCGGTATCGCTTTCGGAGCACTTCAGGGCAATGTGCTGCTGTTTCGCAACGGCATGGTTTCTGTGATCGTGGGAACGCTGCTGTCGATTGGCATCGCTTACGGCATTGGGCTTCTGGTGCGTCTCCCTATCTATGGCAGCGAGGTGCTAGCGCGGTCGGCCCCCAATCTGCTGGACTTGGGAATTGCCGTGGCGGCAGGCGGTGTTAGCGGCTATGCCAAGGTAGAACCCAAGGTTTCGGGAACGCTTGCTGGAACGGCTATTGCCGTAGCCTTGATGCCGCCCATTTGCGTGATTGGCTTGGGGCTAGCCCAGATGAATGCGGCACTCAGCTTAGGTGCAACGCTGCTGTATTTAACGAATCTCCTGGGCATTACCCTCTCCTGTATGCTGATTTTCTTGCTGGCAGGCTACGTTTCCTTTCGCCGTGCTCGCAAAGCCCTGACCGGAACGGTGCTTTTGACCTCAGCCCTGCTGTTGCCGCTAGGCGTTAGTTTTGCTCGCTTGCTGCAGCAGGCTCATCTAGAAACCAGCGTTAGGCAAGCGCTGCTGAGTCGCACCGTCACCTTTCAACGCTTAGAACTCCTGAGTACCGAGACCAACTGGTTAACCAATCCACCAGAAGTGCGCTTGCAGGTGCGTGCTCAGGACCCCGTTACGCCCCGCCAAGTCCAGTTGCTCGAGGAATTTGTAGCCCGCGAAATGGGGCGTCCATTTGTCTTGATTTTTGAGGTAGGGCGAGTGGAAGAAGTGCGCCGAGAGGAGGCTGCCCCCTGATGACGCCTTTCTACACCGCTCTGGACTGGGTTTGCCGAGAGCTGAAGGGAGTGGATGGTCTGTGAAGACTCAGCGATGGGGGTTATCGCCTGCAGTGCAGATCATGCTGCATGATGTTGGGCTGCTACTGCATGTTCCTGGCATGATGGCTCTGTCCTCGTTGCCGATTTGCCTTTGGTTCCGGGAGTTCTACGCAATTCCCGGATTCTTGATCACAGCAGCTCTGTCCTTGGGGGTAGGGCAGTTGCTGTATCGGCTGTTTGCCACGACCACAGAGGTGTATCTCCGCCATGCCATGATGGTTGCCGCTGCGAGCTGGGGCCTGATTCCCTTGATCGGGGCAATTCCCTTCTGGTTCGCTGCCGTTCAGCTTGCCAGTGCCCCTGAGGCATCACCCACGCTGCTGGCGTTTCAAGATTTGTGGAATGCCGTCTTTGAGTCGGTCTCTGGCTTTACGAGCACCGGACTCACGGTAGCACAGCGCCCCAGTCAGCTTCCCTATAGCTTGCAGTGGTGGCGCTCCTTCTCAGAATGGATTGGGGGGGTAGGAGTAATTGTGCTGCTGCTCTCGATTGTGGAGCCAAGCACCGACGCTGAATTGCTCTACAGCGCCGAAGGACGTCAAAAGCAGATTGCCCGCACCGTCACTGCCACCGTGCGCCGCATCTGGTGGATCTATTTGCTCTATAGTGGCCTCAGCATTCTGCTGCTGCGGCTAGCCGGGATGCCCTGGTGGGATGCTATCAATCACGGACTGACTGGCATCTCCACCGGCGGCTTTAGTATTCGCGACGATAGTCTGGGCAGCTACTCGCCGCTGATCCAGCTTGCCGCCGTGCCGATTATGATCACCGGCGCGATTAGCTTTCCCATCCACGCTTGCCTGCTGCGGGAACGGCGATTGGCAGTACTGTGGCAGGATACGCAACACCGTACCCTCTGGCTGCTGCTCATGGTCGGAACCCTGATTCTGCTCTGGGAAACCTACGAATTGAGTGGCTCTGTGCTCTGGCTCGACAGCCTGTTTCAGTGGGTTTCGGCACTGGGGACCTGTGGCTTTGAAACCGTTGATTTGCAAGACTGGAGTCCGAGTGCTCAGCTCTGGCTCACCCTAGCCATGATCATCGGCGGTGCGGCCGGCTCGACCGTGGGGGGGTTGAAGCTGAATCGCGCCGTGACGCTCTACAAAGCTATTCGCTGGCGGTTTCAGCGTCTTCGTTTTGCCCCAGACCCCGCGATCCGCTATCGTCTCGATGGAAAGGATCTCAGCGAAACCGAAGCCGGTCGCCGGATCGAGTCTGCCGCGACTCTGGCAATCCTTTGGCTGCTGGCTATCACGATGGGCGTTTTTGTGTTGCTGCATGTCGTGCCCATCGCCCCGTTTCAGGAGCTGCTCTTTGAAGCTGCCTCAGCTCTCGGCAGTGTCGGGCTATCTACTGGCGTTACCAGTCCAGATCTGCCGTGGCTGGGCAAGCTAGTGCTGATCCTGTTGATGTGGCTGGGGCGGCTGGAAATTATCCCCGTGCTGGTGCTGCTCAGGGCCCTCGTCCGCCGTCCCTTGTCTTGAATTCCGCGTCGTAGCAGATCCAAGACAGATCTCAGAATGCCGTGCGAATCACCCGCTCCCCGAGGTGGCGATCGCCAGCGGATTCCCCCAGATCGCGGACTACAAAAGAGCGTTGCAGCCAGCGGTCGAAGCCATCGTAACGCGGCGTAAAGGAAGACCGCCCGTGCACCGTGCGGCGATTGTCGATGCAGAGCAGATCGCCCGTATCCAGCTTCACCCCGCGATACACCTGGGCAATCGCAGCTTTCAGCGCATCTAGAGCATCCTGCGCTTCTGGGGTTAAGGCTTCCATCAAATCCTCGTCGTAGTTGAGGAACGGATCGTCGGGATTGCCGTAGAGCACGGGCAGTACCGGCCCATTGCCCTTCACGGTTTGCAGATTGCCGAAGGAGTAATCAATGCCGGTCCGGTAGAGCGGCTGAAACAGCAAGGATCGATGCTCGGCCGAAAGCAGCGGCAGCGCATGCGTAATGCTGGCATAAGTCGTCTCGGCAATCCGGTCATGGTCTGGGCGCAGGCAAAACAGCAGCAGATACTCCGGCGCGTAGGGGTGGAACACGGTCTCGCGATGGAATTGCAATCGGGTCTGCGAGCCGCCGGAAGATTGAATCGTTTCCTGCCCCTTCACAGGGGCCAGATTCTGGAACAAATCGCCGTTCTTCTCCTGAATGTAGGACACCAAATGCCCCAAGCGGCTGCCGATCATCGCCAGACAGCGTTCGCTGACAAAGGTTGTTTTCTCTTGGGAACGCTGAGCATTTAGCGGCGTGTGCACGTAGTACAGCCCCGGATCGATTGGTAGTCCCTTCAGCAGTAAAATTCCGTCCGGATTCGAGCGCACCTGAAATTCCAGCAGTGCCCGCCGTACAAAGCGCGGCATCTCATCTGCCCGCATCTCGCAGTCGAACAGAAATTCTTCCGTATCCTGGTAAGGGTTGGGTCCCGGTGCCAGAAACAGATTCATATTGACTTCGTCAAACCCGCGACAGTCTACTAGCCGCACATCTGTGGAGATTGACTGCGACGCGGGCTGCGACGGTGTCAGGTTCATAGCTGTCTCCTCCTCCCCTTTCAATGAGTGTTTCTAAGAGTATTTCTAAGATTCACGATTGTTTACATCATTGCTTACCCCATCCTGGAGCAAATCATGAATCCTCTGGGTATCTAGTACTACCAGCCTAGCTCGTTCATTTCACCAATACACGAACGTCCTGCCCAGCCGGTGATGAACCCGCTACTGGGAGTACTGACCCATCGCTACCAACCCTGCACGTTCTTGGAGTCGATTGGGATGGTTGAACTGAAGAATCAGGGCAGTGGCTCTGCCTATGGCTAGGCTCATGTATCGTTAGCTTCAGGGTAGCACCGACTCGTTGGCACCAAGCTGAGAATTCTGCGGCAGATTGGATACAGCAGTCAACAATATCCCGGCAGGGTACTAGTTAAGGCCTACCCTTTGGGGCAGAACCCTAGGTAGAGCCAGCGTGCTAGCCAAGAAAGTGGAAGAGAAACTGAATAATCTTTTCTGGCGATGGAATCAATGCGATAGTGTTGTTTGGTTACTTGGTAGACCTCAATTTAAAGAGGTGCTGGGCTGAGTACTGCTCATCCTCACGTCGAAATCATTTAGAGCACTACCGACTACGTAAGGAGACAGGTTTATGGGCTTTTTAAGCAAGCTATTCGGTAAAAAGGAAGAAGAAAAGGCAGCAGCAGCACCTAAGATTTCGGTGCAGGCAGCGGCAGCTCAGAAGTCTATCCCCCCTGAGAAGGTTGGGCTAGATGGCAATTTTGACGAAAGCGGTTTAGCCAAACGGGTCGCCAAGGCCCTAGACGACGCCAACATCTCTGACCAAGTGGGGCTATGGGTTGCTCAAACGGGCAGTGTGGTGGTGTTGAAGTACAACCCCGACGCTGAAGGGGTGCTGGCTCAAGCAAAACAGGTTGCTCTCACGGTAGAAGGGGCTACAGAGGTCAAAACAGTACCCAATACTTAGGCATCTTAACTGGCAGCAGTCCGCATTTGCAGCACTCCAAATGCACCCATCAGCTCTAGCTGGTGGGTTTTTGCATCGATTGTGCTCTAGATGTCATGATCATTCAGTCATGAGGCGATATTGTCCCTGGTTATCCTGAGTCGCACCCTAATCACAATAATCCAATCCGGCACAATTAAAAAAATAATATTGATCCGCCGATGACTTTGATTCCGAATAATCTCGAGCCTTCTGCAATCATGAGGTAACCATGAAGCAACGCTCTGAGGCAAAGCAAAAGAAAATATACGAGAAAATATACGAGAAGCCGAATTATGGACTCACTAGAATCTATTTAGAAAAGCGTTTTCTAATCTTTCTGCGTTCTGATCTCGTTGCGTTTTCATAGTCTTTTAGAGAACTATTTTATTGTTTAATGATGACCATTGCCCTGAAAGGAATTTCTGCAATGCTGACATTGAGTTGGGACAATGGGTTGAGATAAACTTGTATAGTCTGGAAAAAACTCAGATCTTCACAGAGCAGCGCTGAATAAGCTTGCCATGGACGGCAGACTCTCCATCGTTAGTTCTGGTCTAACAGCATAGTTGCTTTAAAACAACTGCGGCTCAGCAGAATTAGCTGAGGACCAACTGGCGATCCTGCCGCTTTGGCTGTGTAAAGTTTCTGTGTTTCTGTAAAACTACGTATACTATGAAAGGTAGTGTTCCCCATCACTCGGTAAACCTGCTTCGCTGAGTAAGGTGCAGAGCTAGCCCCTTGTATTAGCGCCTTGAAAGAAAAGAAGAGTTCTGCTTAACGACCGGCTTCCCAGATCAACTATCGGCTGCAACTACAGCCCCTCGCTAACTCAGGGCGTTCTCGGGGCGTTCTAATTCTATGCGCTGTAGAACCCCTCGTGTGTTCTGTCTTTGAGTGCATACTTGAATCTCGTTTCATCTTGTCAAGATGCAGTCCTAGCTTAGACGGATCGACTTTTGACAGGGTAGCGTCTCGGGGTGATGCTCACCCTCTTTTTTCTTTTCTACTGCTTATAGAGTTTTTTATCTTATAGAGTTTCTTCTATTTCTTCCTTTATCAAGGTTACGCTGTTGCATTTCTGCCGTATTTCTTTACAAGGTTATGCTGTTGAGTTGTCAGATTGCCGATACGCCTGCCACCCAACGCCTAGTTAAACTATGGTCCAATCGGTATATGCCGAACCTGTCGTCCTCGCCTCGGGCGCAGGATCCTGACTTCTTCGGCGAGCTGCTGAAAGCCTCTTCAGAAGAGGGGCGGGTCATTACCGCTCAGAAGCTGCATGAAGAGCTAATCCGGTTAAACTGCGAGTTTGCCATGATTCAAGCCAGGGCGCTTCACGAATATATTCCCACGGTCATGAATCTTCAGGAGGCAAGACAGGTTTCTCAATTTAGCATCGCTGTTTATCTTGAGCTTGTCAAACTTTATCAGGAGCGGGCGTTAATTAGTAGCTCTACTTTCTCGAAGTGGGAAACAATGGTGCATGATTTGCCGCTCTCTACTTGGGGAATTCCAGATATCGCAGAATTAGCGCAAGCGATCGAGCCGCTATTACTGGAATATCAAGAGCAATACCTGTCCTCTAGCGACTGGTGTTTATTGGGCTTTATGACAACTCATTTTAATTTCAGCGGTAAAGTGTTGCTGCAAAAGTTAACTCCGGTTGAACAACTGCTGATTGGTCCGTACTTCAAGTTTGTAGAAGAACAAGTTGCGCTACCGTGGCAGCGCGTTTGTGCGGCAGCGGCTCACCATTCCCTCGATTCTCCCATATTAGAGGTGGTTGAGCAGTTAATGCCTCAGGCAGAATCCATTGCGGAGACGGTCTATCGGCAACTGCTGCAGGATTTTCCAGAGCATCGCAGCCGCCGTGGCGGGTTAGATAATCCGGCGGTGAAGCACTCGTGCCTGCGCGATCTCAATATGTTTCAAGCCTATTTGTGGCTTTGCGTCCTAGAAGACAGCCTTGCACCCGTTGAAAAAGAACTGCTGATGCTCTGCGTGATGGTCATGACCCGAGTTGGAGTGCCGTGGGAAATGACGCTGCGCTGGAATCGATACCTGATGAACGAGGTGCTGCAACGAACCAGTGACTCGCAGCGTCAGATCGTTCTCCCTTACACGCAAAACATCGAGCAGGCGTTTTACCGGGTGCGCTCCCGCTTTGGCGCAACGGACTGAAACCCACCGCTGGCTGAATGCCTGAAACACGCTGATGCGGACCTGTCTATCTTTGCTGATCAGCTCATCCAGCTTGCGACCCAGTTTCAAATTCACCTGCTGCGGTTTTGGCTAGAGCAACTGAACAACTCAAACCCAGGCTGAGTATCAGGACTTCCCTTGCAAATAGTGCAGGCTAAACAGCCGATCCGGATCGGTCCAGACCTGCTGCGGTTGGAATCCTGCTTGAGCGGCGAGATCTTGAAAGTCGCTGACGCTGTATTTGTAGGAATTTTCTGTGCGTAGGGCTTCACCTTGCTGGAAAGCAATTTCATGCGCTCCAAGATGCACCACCTGATCGATCAGGCTGACTAAATCCATTTCGATGCGGCCAATCGGGTTATACGATGCCCGATAGCGAAACTGATCGAGCTGGAAGTCAGCGCCAAGTTCTCGGTTAATGCGTGTCAGCAAGTTGAAGGCAAAGGCAGCAGACACGCCCTGCGTATCGTCATAGGCGGCTTCCAAAATTGCTGGCTCTTTTTTGAGGTCTACTCCGATCAGCAAACTACCCTGCGGACCAACCAACATCGCCGTGTGCCGCAGAAATACCACGACCTCTTGAGGTTCCAGATTGCCAATCGACGAGCCGGGGAAGAAGCCCACCTTAGAGCGATGGCGCAGCGCAGGCAGGTCGGGCAGCGTCAACGGTTGGGTATAGTCGGCACAGATAGCAATTGCCTCTAGCTGAGGGTAGCGACTCGCCAAATCGAGACAGGATTTTTGCAGTTGATGCCGCGAAATATCTAGCCCGACATAGGTGCGCAGCTTGGGGTTAGCATCGAGCAAGGTCTGCACTTTCTGGCTGCTGCCACTACCAAATTCGAGCAGGGCACAGTCGCCCATGAGGGTAGCCAATTCGGGGGCATAGGTCCGGAGAATCAGGAGTTCGGTGCGGGTCAGGTAATACTCCTCTAACGTACAGATGACATCGAACAGCTCGGCTCCCCGCTGATCGTAAAGAAATTTAGGCGGCATGGTTTTCGGAGTTGCCTGCAAGCCTGCCAGGGCAGCAGCATAAAAATCATCCAGCGGTGGATGCAGGTCATAGAGCTGAACATTGGGGCGAGAGTTAAGCGATAAGGTCATAACCAGGTCATACCAGTGGAACGATAGAAACCGCTAGTGGGCTAAGCGAATGCCGCTGAACTGCCAGCGAGTTGCTGCCGGAAAGAAATTGCGGTAGCTAGGGCGGATATGAGACTGAGGAGTAACACAGGAGCCTCCTCGGAGCACCATTTGATTGCACATGAATTTACCGTTATATTCTCCGACGGCTCCAGCAGCGGGCTGAAATCCGGGATAGGGTAAGTAAGCACTTTGCGTCCATTCCCAAACATCCCCGAACACCTGATCTGGACGGGTGTTGCCTTGGGCTGGAGCAGGATGATAGTACTGATGCTCGGCAAAGTTGCCAGTTAGGGGCAGCGAGGCGGCCGCAGCTTCCCATTCCGCTTCAGTGGGCAAGCGTTTCCCCGCCCAGCGAGCATAAGCATCCGCTTCGTAGTAGCTCACATGGCAAACGGGTTCCGCTTCATTTAGGGGGCGCAATCCCGCCAGTGTCATCACCCACCAGCTCGACCCAATCTGCTCCCAATACAGTGGGGCTTGCCACTGCTGGCTTTGTACCATTACCCACCCTTCAGCCAGCCAGTGTTCAGGCTGCTGATAGCCGCCAGCTTCTATAAATTCCAAATACTCGCCATTAGTGACGAGTCGCGCCGCTAGCCAGTAATCGGGTAGATAGACCGGATGTGGCGGTAATTCATTGTCGAAGGCGAAACCGGACCCGGTATGACCAATGGTAAACAGCCCGCCCGGATAATCTAGCCAGCGGTCTGGAGAGGGCACCGGCGGCGGAAGATCCGGCAAATCGGACCGATAGGCAGGACGAAGCGGGTTGAGTGCCAAGATGTGCTTGATGTCGGTGAGCAGCAGTTCCTGATGCTGTTGCTCGTGATGCAGCCCCAATACAACCAACGCCTCCAGGCTGTCTGGCAGCGGCTCAGCCAACAGCGACTGCATGGCTGCATCAACATAATCCCGGTAGCGGTAGATCTCCTCAACTGTGGGGCGTGAGAGCAGTCCGCGCTGGGGACGAGGGTGCCGCTGCCCAAGGGAGTCATAGTAGGAGTTAAACAGATAGCCAAACTGAGGATGAAATACCTCATAACTTGGCAAATGTGGCAGCAGCAGAAAGGTTTCAAAAAACCAGGTGGTGTGAGCCAAATGCCATTTGGGAGGGCTGACATCAGGCATGCTTTGAATCACATAATCCTCGGTGGCAAGGGGCTGACAGAGGAAGTCGCTCCACTGACGAATCCGTTGATAGCGCTCTACCAACGGCAGTGCCGTTATAGGCGGCATAAGAGAGGGATGGATCATGATGAAACTTTGTGGATCAAAACTTTATAGATCAATGGAAGATTGATGGACCGTCGGTGTGGATCAACCAATTGGCAGAATCAATTGGCAGAATGAGCTTCTAGTTTCAACCGCAGATAGGAAACATGGACTTCAATCATATGCGAGCTGCTAAAGAAGTCATAGCCCCAAAGTAGCAGCCTGCAAGGGTTCACAGCTCCACCTCGTTCCAAAGCCGCTCGAGTTGATACCGCCATGCTCCCAAGACATCGCTGCGGACCTGCTGCCCTTGGCTCATATCGCCCATTACGCCTTCTTCGTAGAGGCGGTCGAGAGTTTGCAGCGTCGCCTCTAGAGATTGCCCCTGCTGCTTTGCCGCTCGAATAATTTGCCGAATTTGCAGCTCGGCGAGTTTGCTGAAGCTATCGCCTAGCCCTCGCTGATGCAGCACTACCAATCGAGCCACGGCCTGCTGAAAATCTTCGGGAGTCAGGGTTGCCAAACGATGGTGAAACACCCCCCAGAGCAGCCCTTGAAACAACGCATAGCGAGCTTCCTGGGTGTCGTCGAAATTGGCTTCTAGGAGCTGCTCGAGAAATGGCTGCGCTTCTTGAGCCGGGACGATCGTCACCAGTGCCCGCAGCCAGGATTGGTCTTCAGAGAGCAGGACCAACAGCCGCAGGGCATCCCCTTCGACTTGCCAAGAGTCAGGCTCGGTCACGGTAACCGCCTCACCAAACAAGTTCGTCAGAACTTCAGTAATCTCATCGGAAGTCATAACCGTAGGGGATCCACCCAAACGCAGCAAGGGCAATCGCTGATGGCAGTCCGCTCCCAGCCAGCCTATTTCATGAATCAATCATGAACAGAGATACAGAGATAGCCTGCTTTCACTCAGAAAACTCATCACAATGCAAGCGCCCTCCTTGAGTTTCTACCATACTCTGGTGACACATGGGCGATTCCGGCTTGCTCGGGTCGGCGGCCCACGGATTGGCTACACTGCTAGCACCTGAGACGGCACCTTAGAGACATCATTGCCCCGCACTTAAAAAAAGCCGCACTTAAAAAAAAGCAGGGTTGCCCCTGCCAATTGATGCGTGTTGTGGTGTCAGTGAAGCGGACTGAATGAGCTAACTTGTCTAGTAGAGGTGACTCTCTGTTCAATTCGGTTCAATTCGGTTCAACCAGGCTCAACCAGCCTGACTCAGTAGAGTTGCACCCGTTAGGCATGCTATTTGTTCGGTTGGGGGGTCATGCGCAGGTACGGCTTCACCTCGGTGACTCCCTTGGGAAACTTCTGCTTTGCTTCTTCGGTGGAGATCGAGGGAACCACTACGCAATCGTCACCATCTTTCCAGTCAGCCGGAGTGGCAACGCTGTAGTTGTCGGTCAGCTGCAACGAGTCAATTACTCGCAGAATTTCATCAAAGTTGCGCCCGGTGCTCGGAGGATAGGTGAGGGTAAGGCGCAGCTTTTTCTGCGGGTCGATTATGAATACCGTCCGTACGGTCACATTGGCGTTGGCGTTGGGGTGGATCATGTCATATAGTTCAGACACTTTCTTGTCAGAGTCTGCCAGGATGGGGTAGTTGAGCTTGGTACCCTGGGTTTCTTCGATATCCCCCACCCAGCCGATGTGAGAATCGACATCGTCTACGCTGAGAGCAATCACCTTGACATTGCGCTTGTCAAACTCAGGCTTAAGTTTAGCGACCGTTCCCAGTTCGGTCGTGCAAACGGGAGTGTAGTCGGCAGGGTGCGAGAACAGCACCACCCAGCTATCCCCTGCCCAACTGTAGAAATCAATTTCACCGTCTGTAGAGGCTTGGGTGAAATTGGGAACCGTGTCACCAAGTCGGAGTGCCATAGTTGAACGTCCTGTCTGTTATCTAAACAACAAATGAGTAGTTTACCTTACGATCATCCCATAAACTCCAGTTTTCCGGTCGGAGTTTCGAGCTTTCTTTAGGATCTTAGCGAATCTCAATGATTCGTTGCCTATCTCAGCACAGTAATCAAAGTGCCTCCCTTGATGTTTCTCCTTTTAATGTTGAATTGCCCCGAAGCTGGTTTTGCCAGCAGGACATCCGCCAACACGGTGAAGAACGCCAAGCTTCAGCTTAATGGGTGCTGGAGCAGCTTGGCAGAGGTTCAGCAAGCCCATCCACATAACTTAATAACCCTTAATCACCAAAGCCATTGCAGACCGACATGATTAGAGATAACGCTGATTACTGTGAGCCTTATGGTCGTCCTGCTGCGCTCTGCTCTCCACGGGCTGATTCATGTTTTGCAGCCCTTGCTTGTGCCAACTTGTTTCGTTCTGGCCTGGGGGTTAATGATCCTGCTGTTCTGGAGCATTGGCTCAGCCTTGCGGGATGCACTGGCAAATGCCAAACAAATGCACCAAATTCCCTGCGCCAACTGTCAGTTTTTTACGAGTAGCTACCATCTGAAATGTCCGGTCCACCCCCGCACCGCCCTCTCAGTGGAAGCGATTAATTGCCCAGACTACGAACCGACTGCCTATCGTGCCCAGGATAACTGACAGGATAACTGACGCTGCTTCCACCTTGCCTCAGCCGGAACGGTCGGGAATGGTTGGGGGCGGCGCGATCCCAATGAACCTAAACTCAATGCACACTACCCATGTTGATTCAAAAGCTGCATCGCTGTCCTGAGTTTGTGGCAGGTGATGCCACAGTGCTGCGAGAATTACTGCATCCCGACAAGCAGCCCGTGGCGCTGCGCTACAGTCTAGCCCACGCAACGCTGCTTCCGGGTCAACGTTCTAAGCCCCACGCCCTAAAGACATCTGAAGTGTACTACATTCTGAGCGGCACCGCTGAAATGCACATCGACAACGAAGTGCAGCAAATCGAACCGGGTGACGCCGTCTACATTCCCCCCAATGCTGTGCAATTTGTGCAAGCCCTCAGTGAGCCGCTAGTCTTTCTTTGTATTGTTGATCCGGCTTGGCGTTCTGAAGACGAAGTAGTTTATACCTAGATACCTCAGCACAGCATTGGGCGCCTGTGAAAAAATGAGGCCGTTTCCCGCCGCAGTTCACCTAGGTTGATCCCAGATCGCTCCGTCAAGAAGCTTACTTTACATTTCTTGTAGAAAATTTGGAGCGGTGCCATAGCAGGCTTCGAGTTTAATGGAAGCAGTGATCCTAGACACAAGGCTGCATAAAATTTGAGCCGCTCCTATTAATTTGTGTTTTAGTATACAGAATCAACTTGTTAAGAGTTGCTGAAATCTGAAAGATACTTGCATTTTCTGCATGACCAGCGTTTCCGACGCTGCCACTCTCCGGTCTCTCTGGCCATTTTATGGGGTGAGTATAGGCAGAATGGCTGAACGGCGACTCGCTCCCAATTACTAGGTGCGATGAGATTGCCTTGCTGCCGACTAGACCGTGGAGTGTAGGGTGCTCGGTTGCTCCTCCTATCCGAACGGTGTTCTATCTGTGGTCTATGCAATAGGACCCGGGTTCAACACAACCATTCTTCAAGGAACCTCCAGCAATGTCTAAATTACTACTCAGAAAAAAGAGAAGTAGGGGCAGACAGTCACCGAATCGGCAACTTGGTGCGTCTGTGCTCCTCACCTTCCAGAAAAAGCTTAGAAAAATTGGTCGCCTTGCTCCGGCTTGGCAAGCCTGCATTCCGCTGGCTGTATTGATTGTGCTGGTTGGCAGCATGGCAGCATCGGCGCAAGATGCCCCTCCTTCTGCTGAGGAGTTGGCTGCCGATGTCAGAATCGGGCTTGACACCATGTGGGTCATGGTGGCAGCGATGCTGGTTTTCTTCATGAATGCAGGTTTCGGTATGCTAGAAACCGGCTTCTGCCGCCAGAAGAATGCTGTCAATATTTTGACCAAGAACCTGATTGTGTTCGCCATGTCCACCATCGCCTACTGGGTGCTGGGCTTTGGCTTGATGTTTGGCAACGGTAATGGGTTCTTTGGCACGGAAGGCTTGTTCTTCCTCTCTGGTGCAGATAACAGCCCAGCCACAGGGGATGCCTATCAAGGGGCCTATGCAGCCCTGAACTGGACGGGTGTGCCGCTATTGGCGAAGTTCTTCTTCCAGCTTGCCTTTGCGGGTACTGCCGCTACGATTGTCTCTGGGGCAGTTGCGGAACGCATCAAGTTCATAGACTTCCTGATCTTTAGCCTGCTGCTAGTCGGGATTGCCTACCCAATCACCGGACACTGGATCTGGGGCGGCGGCTGGCTGGCGGGTCTAGGTTTCTATGACTTTGCTGGCTCCACGGTAGTGCATGCGGTGGGCGGTTGGGCAGCCCTGATGGGTGCAGCCTTTCTCGGTCCCCGAATTGGTAAATACAACCAGGACGGCAGCGTTAATGCAATCCCCGGTCACAACCTTTCCATTGCCACCCTCGGCTGTTTGATCCTCTGGCTGGGCTGGTTTGGGTTCAACCCTGGCTCGACCATGGGCGTGAGCTGGCTAATTGCTCACATTGCGATGACCACAAACATCGCAGCCGCCTTTGGAGGTGCAGCCGCCACCCTTACCGCTTGGGTGGTACTGGGCAAGCCTGACCTGTCGATGATCATCAATGGAATTCTGGCAGGGCTGGTAGCGATTACGGCTCCCTGTGCCTTTGTGCCTGTGTGGGCTTCTGCTGTCATTGGTGCAGTTGCCGGTGTATTGGTGGTCTTCGCCGTGCTGTTCTTCGACCGCATCAAAATCGATGATCCGGTGGGTGCGATCTCAGTCCACCTGTGCAACGGCGTTTGGGGCACTCTGGCGCTGGGTCTGTTTGCTGTTGGTCCTGATGTTCGCGTCGGTCAGGATGTGCTCTATTCAGCTGGTCCGGCTGCAGGTCTGTTTATGGGCGGCGGCATCACTCAGCTCTGGGTACAATTTCTGGGCAGCATTTCCGTTGGTTTAGCCATCGTTGTCTTGTCTTCAATCTTCTGGGTGCTCCTGCGTTCAACCCTGGGGATTCGCGTCAGCGAAGAAGAAGAACTGGTGGGGCTGGATATCGGCGAGCATGGCATGGAAGCTTACAGCGGGTTTCTCAAGGAGACCGGCGATGTAGCCCGTTCGGTGAGTTCACCCAGCAGCTCAACGGGAATTCCCAGCAGCAACTTCTAAGCCGGCAGGGCACTATATTTCCCCTGCTACAATCTACAGTTCTAATTCACGAAGCTACAGAGAGCCAGTGCTGGACACTGGCTTTTTTGTTGCCATGTAACTGGCTTGACTCGGCAAATTCAGCTAAACTACCCTTCAGTTTGCCGGTACAGGTTGATAGGATGCCCGTGCTCGACTCTGCTCCAGCGGCAGTGCCCAACCCTCAATTTTGGAACCGCCTCTGGACCTGCTGCTGTATGGTCTTTCTCTGTACCTGATATCTGCTGATCTGTCTTTATCGCTTTATCGTGACTACCCTGAAGCCTGTGAACAACACCCACAGAATGCGGCGAATGCGCAATCGCCATCTGCGGTCGATCACCCACTTTTTTCGATTTTCTCCGGTACTGCTGCACCTGCGGTTGCTTCCGTCGTGGCTGCGGCTGCTGTTTGTCGCCAATGGGCTGCTGTCTTTGGGGTTGCTGGGGTTGCTGCTGCTGCGACAGGCTCAACCCGCGCCCTCAGCCTCTGCCCACCCCCCCGCGTCCGATCTGCCCACACCGCTAGCGAGTACGGCTGTGACGCTGCCTCAAACCCAGGCTGGTACCCGCCGCCAACTGACCTACGAAGCATGGGTCAATCAGTTGCAGCAGGAAGCCAGGGTGATCGCGGCCCAATCTCCCGAACGGCTAACGGTGCTGGCAGGAGATTCGATTAGCCTCTGGTTTCCCAAGGAGCTGCTGCCAATCGAGCGCACCTGGCTCAACCAAGGCATTTCTGGCGAAACCTCTGGCGGGCTGCTGAAGCGCCTAGATGCCTTCGCGGACACCGATCCCGAAACCATCTTCGTTATGATTGGCATCAATGATCTGCTGCGGGGCATCAGCGAGCAAACGGTGCTAGACAACCAGCGCCAGATTATTCGCGACTTGGCTGCCACCCATCCCGATGCCCAGATCGTTGTGCAGTCAATTTTGCCCCATGCGGAAGAGTCAACTTGGGAGGGGCGGGATCGGCTGCTGACCTTGCCCAATCAGCAGATTCGCGATCTCAATCGCCAGCTCGAAACCATCGCCCGTGAAGAAGGCGCCTATTTTCTAGATCTATATCCGCTGTTTGCCAATGCCGCTGGCGATCTGCGTCCGGAGCTCAGCACCGATGGACTGCACCTCAACGCGCAGGGCTACCAAACCTGGAGTATTGCCTTGCAGGTGTTTAGCCGCGAGGTGCTGGAACCCAAACAGGATGACGAGTAGAGAGATGAGTAAAGACAGGTCCAGTTCAGCGGTGAGAGCCAGGAGAGACCGCATCTCGGCTCACGGCCGTTTGCCCTCTTCTGGTACGCTGAAAGCAGGTGAAATCAACAGATAACCCGCATGGATACAAAAGCCTTTAAGCGAGCGCTCAATAATTCCCAGCACTACTATCGCAAAGGGTTCGGTCATGATGCCGAAGTATCTGACCAGATGCAGTCTGAGTACCAGAGCAGCCTGATCCAGCTGATTCGGTCGAACCACTACCGGCTGCAGCGGGGTGAGGTGACCATTCGCCTCGCCGAAGCCTTTGGCTTTTGTTGGGGCGTCGAGCGAGCAGTTGCAATGGCCTACGAGACGCGGCAGCACTTCCCGAGGGAGCGTATCTGGATCACCAACGAAATTATCCACAATCCGTCGGTGAATCAGCGGCTGCGGCAGATGCAGGTGGATTTCATTCCGGTGATTGCCGGGCAAAAAGACTTTAGTGGCGTGGAGCAGGGCGATGTGGTGATTCTGCCTGCCTTTGGAGCCAGCGTCCAGGAAATGCAGTTGCTCAACGAGCGCGGCTGCACCATTGTAGACACGACCTGCCCTTGGGTCTCCAAGGTCTGGAATACCGTCGAAAAACACAAAAAGGGCAGCTACACCTCGATCATCCACGGCAAGTACAACCACGAAGAAACGGTGGCTACTAGCTCCTTTGCTGGCACCTACTTGATTGTGCTGAACTTGGCAGAGGCCCAGTATGTCTGCGACTATATCCTCAACGGCGGCGATGCTACAGAATTCATGCAAAAATTCAGCCGCGCCTGCTCCGAGGGGTTTGATCCCGATCGAGACCTAGAGCGAATCGGCATTGCCAACCAAACCACGATGCTGAAGGGCGAAACCGAGCAAATCGGCAAGCTATTTGAGCATACGATGATGAAGAAGTACGGACCGGCCCAGCTCAACGAGCACTTCCTCAGCTTCAACACGATCTGTGACGCCACCCAAGAGCGGCAGGATGCCATGTTTAAACTAGTCGATGAGCCGCTAGATCTGATGGTGGTGATCGGCGGCTACAACTCCTCTAATACGACGCACTTGCAGGAAATTGCTGTCGAGCGCGGTATTCCCTCCTATCACATCGATAGCGCCGAGCGCATCGGTCCGGGCAATCAAGTGCAGCACAAGCCGCTGCATCGAGAGCTGGAAGTGCAGCAAAACTGGCTGCCCGCAGGTGAAATTACGGTCGGGATTACCTCGGGTGCCTCAACGCCAGACAAGGTGGTTGCCAGCGTGATCGAGAAAATTTTTGCGCTGAAGGCAGTGGGTGTGCCTCAGTAGCGAGCGGGCATGAAGATCGCCCCCACACCCCTCGCTGACTTTCGCTAGCGGGGTCGCAGCCGCGGCACCTCACATTCGTCGCAGACAAAGTTCGCCAGGAATTCCTGAATGACTGCAATTGTCGGCTCGATCTGAGCGATGAATCCCTGAACGTTGCGAGCAGCCCGCGCCAGAACCACTCCGTCTACGAACACCTCTGGAGTTGGGTATTTCTCCAGAAACTCCAGTAGCGAGATTTGGTTGTCGTCTGCCGCCGATAGAATAAATGCCGAGCGCAACGCTCGAATTTGCACCGCACCCTGCCGCGACTTAGTGTGAACCACCCTGCCCATCTGGAACAGCACAAACTCACCGGGCAACGAGTAGGTGATCTGATCCACAAAGACCGGGTTGAGCCGCACATTCTGCGTTAAAACCTGCCGCACGGCATCCGGATCGGCATTCGTGAAATTCAGATACCAGCGCAATTGCCGGGTTGTTTCACCGGTTTCGGCAAAGGTCCGCAGATCCTCGATCGAGAATGAACGACTGAGCGGTCCATAGGTGAAATAAATCCGATCTGCCGCCGCCGCCCGACCTGCAAGCGGCAGAACCACAGCCGCCGCAGCGAGCAAGAGGGAACTTCCCCAGTTTCGCAGGGCTGCCTTTCGCGTCTGCCGCCCAGAACAGCATGATAGGGTCCTGGTCATAGCGAGTTCCCCTGGCGTTGTGGCTCGGTCGGCAGCGCATCGGTCTCAGCGGCAGCAGGCATTAGTGGTGCAGCTGCGGCTGTGGCCGTAGCCCCCGGCTGGCTATCGGCAAGCGGTAGGTCCTGGCAGTTAGCCGCTCTGGCCGCAACTGGAATCGCGGCTCCAGGCAGACGAGACTGCGGGCTGGTCGTAGGCGTATCGGTTGCCGCCGGAGTGGGGCAGTCGCAAATCAGGTCTTGCAGATATTCGCGAGCCACCTCCAAAGCCGGCAATACCCGCTCTACAAACCCTCTGACCGTGTTGTAGGTCGTTTCCAGCCCTGTCAGGTTGAGCCGAATCTCTGGACGAGGATACTCCCGAAGCACCTCCACCAGAGAAAGGCGATTGTCATTCTCGAAGGCATTGATGACTGCCGTTTCTAGCGGCTGCAAATCATCGGGGACTGAAGCATCGCTTACGAGCTTACTGAGCTGAATCAAAACAAACTCCCCAGTTGAGCTGGCCAATCCCTGACGAATCTGGGCGACAAAAGAGGGGCTGATGTAGATTTCTGCGTTCAAGATGTCGCGGATAATCCGTCCAGCATCGGGATGACGGTCTACAAATTCCTGGAGATCCTGGCTCACGGGCGTTCCCGTTTCAATAAAGGATTCAATGTTGGCCAGAGGGACGGTTCGCTCGGTTTCTTCAAACCTCAAAATCACGCGCTCGGCAGCTCTCGCCGGAGTACCCAAGCCCAAGAAGCTGATGCCAGCCATTAGCAGCAATGCTTTGTTAAACCAGGGAACTAGGCGGCGGGTCGCCCGTTGGGAATGCATCAGTGTCATATCGGTAGATGGAATTCAAAGGGTAGATTGATTGGCGAGGAGCAGAGCGTCAGGCAGTTCAGGAATTGGAACCATTTGAACCAGGCGTGGGAACCAGCAGTTAAATCAGTTGAGGAGTTGTTTTGCCCTTATACTCCTATGACTTACGCCATACATCGTATAAAATTACGCCTGATCTCGTATCACTATCTCAGGAAGGATTTTTCTAGTCAATCTCAAGGGCAACGCAAAGCCCCCTGCTAGAGTCCGGTAGACCGAGCAACGACTCGCTGCAATCACCTCGGATCACAACTGGCGTCAGAATCCTGGTCGTACTTTTCGTCGTAATGTTCAGAGAGCGCTAATATTGAGTCCGAATTGCCGCCCGAGTTGCCAATGCTTGCAGCAACCCCCTTGAGGGCAGGTCTGTTTTGCAGGCGCTGCGGGCCGTTGGCATTCCCAAACACTTCCGCCTCAAGGACACACCAAGGACATACAACCAATGGGACGAATCTTTGTTGCATCCAGCTACGGGGAGCGGCTTGGACCATCTCACCCAACCCTAGCGAGCGAGGGCCTAATTGTCGCGCAAGAGTTAATTCTATTGCGAGATCTGGTTGTTCAATACCTGCGCTCATTGCAGTACGAAGCGCTGTCGGTGCCGGAAGACCTCAGCCCGGCGCAAGCCATCACCTGGATCAACAGTCGGGCCCGAACGGGCGATGTGGCGCTTGACTTGCAGGCCGACTGCTCCCGCAATGCCACGATTCGCGGCACAACGCTGTTTTACATTGCCGGCAACGATCAGCGGCGCGTCCAAGCAGAACAGTTGCTCCAAGCGTTTTTGCGGCAGGTGCCCCAACTGATGAGTCAAGGGGTGAAACCCGATATCCAGTGGGACATGGGGTACTCAGCTTTCTGTCGGCAGATTTTTGTGCCCGCGCTGACGATGATCGTGGGTGCGTTTACCAATCCCGATGACCGTCAGGTGATTCAAACCCAGCGGCAAGCCGTTGCCTTGGGGATCGCGGAAGGGCTGGCCGTTTGGAGCCATGCGGTCTCCTCTGCGGCACTGCTGACGCCAACGCCAACCTACCCGGCAGTCAACGTGAATTTGAACGGAGCGCTGTTTTATGGCGAGGGCATTTTAGCCAACGGCAATTTCTATATACCAGTGGATCTGGTTGATCAGTTGGGAGTGGATCTGCCCCTGACGCCGCAAATACGGCGGTTGAGCTACCGCAATATTGTCTATGTCCGGGCTATCGATCTGCGAGAGTTCAATGTGTCAATCAGTGCTGACAAAGATAGCCACTCGGTGATGCTGCGCTCGGCTCCCTTGGGATATCCGGGTCCAATTGATTGGATCATGGGACGGGGAACATCATCGGAGGTGCAGCTCATGATGTTTCTCAAAAGCCACCACCCAGACAGCCTGATCGCGTTTGCTGAACTGCCGCGACTCTACCGGGAAGAAGCGGCGATTGAAGGGGTCAACTACGACATTGCCTTTGCTCAGATGTGCGTCGAGACCGATTTTTTGCGGTTTGGCGGTCAGATCCGGCCTGAACAAAATAACTTTGCCAGCCTAGGAGGAGTCGGCGACCAACCCGAAGGAGCCAGCTTTCGGGATGCTCGTATCGGCGTTCGGGCCCACATCCAACATCTAAAAGCCTATGCCAGCACCGAACCTCTCGTGCAAGAAAGCGTTGATCCTCGATTTCGTCTGCTGCGCCGGGGGGTAGCCCCTCAAGTGGATCAGCTCAGTGGGCGCTGGTCCGCCGATCTGCACTATGGGCAACGGATTAAAGCCGTAACTCGACTCCTCTATGAGTCGGCTGGCTTCCTCTAAGGTTAAGCAGCCCAACCAGCCAAGCCAAAAGACACCTGTCTGGGTTGCCAGTTCTAGTGCACTCTCCACTGGCGATACCGCAGTCCACTGTATTCAGCATTCAACCGTATTCAGCTGCTGCATCAAGCCACTGAATCCAAAGACGGATCGGGTAGGGATTCTAGAAATGAGAGGGGTCGGCTCATCTGGGCGGCAAAGCCGAGAATGGCTCGATCGCGATGCTCGTAGAGTAGCTGTCCTTCGGCGGTAAACAGGAAGGTGGCACCCCGTTGGGTGAGGTAGGCTGCATTCGGCACGTAGGTTTTCCAGTGGCTGAGCACTTCTGCCATATTTCGCAGGCGCAAGGTTGCTAGCTCGAACGGCCGCTGAAACCCGTTACCGCCTGCCCAACGAAACGAGGAGCCTTTGAGCGGCGGCAGCGGCGGAGCTTGAACGATTTCTTCATCTGCGATCAGCTGCGGAGCTTGGCGATCGCCTCGATAGCCACGCCAGACTTCAGCGAGTGTGCCAGGACTACCGATGCCCGCACACATCAGCAGGAGATTTAACCAGGCGGTTTGAGCGGGAGATAGCCCGGGCAGCTTGAGCGACAGTCCCGGATAAAGGTGCAACTGCCGATGCAGTTCGGCGGTCGGATCTACGAATAGGCAGTCGGCAGGAAAGCCGGTATAGGTGCAGAACCGTTCTCCGGAAGCGCGATCGCCAATGCCCACGGCACGAACGATAATGCCTGCTTGGTGCAATGAGTCTGCCTGACGCTGTAGCCACCAGGCATATTCAAGACTGTCAAAATCTCCTAGCTGTGGCCAGAGCAGCACTAGCTGCCGAGAATCAGAGGGGCACCCCTGCAAAATCGGCACAACTGCTCCATCGCTAATGCGTTGCCGTTGGGTTTGGCGGAGACATTCGTATAGCGTCATCGCTGCATTTGTCGCTGTATTCATTGCTGTGTTTAGCATTGAGTCAATTTTCTTGTCAAACGTCTCACCAAACGTCTAGTAAATGGCTCCGATGTCATCTAACAATTGCCGGTCGGCGTTACGGTCCGGGTTGGGGGTGGTCAAGAGAGTGTCTCCATAGAAAATGGAGTTAACGCCTGCCAGAAAACAGAGCACTTGGGCCTCGCGGCTGAGTTGGGTGCGGCCGGCACTGAGGCGAATCCGGGAGGTGGGCATGAGAATGCGGGCCGTAGCGCAGATTCGCACCAGATCGAGCGGGTCAACCGGCGGCTGCGCCTCTAGCGGCGTTCCTGCCACAGCCACCAGGGCGTTGATCGGGACGCTTTCCGGATGGGGATTCAGGGTAGCCAAGATTTCTAGCAGACGGGCCCGATCGCCCCAAGATTCGCCCATGCCAATAATGCCGCCGCAGCAAACGGTAATGCCCGCCCGCCGCACGCAATCTAGGGTCTTCAGGCGCTCACCGTAGGTGCGGGTGGTGATGATCTGGTTGTAATATTCCGGACTGGTGTCGAGGTTGTGATTGTAGGCGGTGAGTCCGGCTGCCGCTAGCCGTTCTGCTTGCGTATCGGTCAACATGCCAGCGGTGACGCACGCTTCTAGTCCGAGTGCTCGCACCTCTCGCACCATCGTCAGCATATCTTCAAAGGCTTTGCCTTCACGGATCTCGCGCCAGGCCCAGCCCATGCAGAACCGTGTCGCTCCTAGTGCTTTGGCCCGCTGAGCCGCGGCGACCACATCGGCTACGGTTTGGGTTGGCTGAGGCTGCACGGCAGTTTCATGATGAGCTGACTGCGGGCAGTAGGCGCAGTTTTCAGGGCAACCGCCGGTTTTGACGCTCAGCAGGGTTGCCAACTGAATATCTGCATCGGGATTATAGTGTCGGTGGATCGTTTGTGCTCGATACACAAGCGGTAGCAGCGGTTGGTGCAGCAGGTCGAGAATTTCTGCACTGGTCCAATCATGGCGGATTGGGAGGGAAGTCTCTAGCATGGGCCGTTGCCTCGAAGCAGCAGCTTATTATCATAGCGCCCGGCTGGTCCCCCAGAGTGAAAGGATTCAGGAGCCAATCGAATTGCAACATTGCATAGGCTGATTCAGCAAGAGGGGATGGCAGCCATTCATGCGGAACCCATCTAGCCTTTCTTCTTCTGCGTTTTCTGAGATGTGCCAAACCCTTTGCTCGGGGCTGAAGGCAGCTTCGATGCCTTGGATCGCAGCCTTTCTGCATCAACATGATGCCGCCGTTCATAGACCTCTGCCCGCGAAATCAGGCCCAGCTCTCGCTGCACATCAATCCAATCGCCACAGTCAGTTGCCAGGCTTTCATCAAAGCTTGCTTCGCTTTCTTGGCTGACTCGAGCTTCTCCTTACGGCTCAATACCTTTTTACTTGAAGCCAATAGTCGCAATGCCCAGTTTGAGCCAATCTGGGGGCCGAAGCAGCACCGCATCGCTAACTTGACGCACGATCTGCGATCCCAGCAATGTGTGGACTAACAATCGGAACAGATAGGCGAAACGATTGATAATGGACTGATGTAAACCCAGCCTTTTCAAGATGCAACCCAGTTTCTCGGTTCGGGTGACAATGATCAAACACAGTTTTCCATATAGGCGTGATGCCATCTTGAACGATGCGTGTGCAGGTATTTTCTGAGGCTGCAACATGTTCAATGAAAACAAAGGTACCGCCGGGTTTCAGCACTCGTTGAATGTCCTTTAAGGTTGCGTCAACGTCAGATACTGAGCAAAGAACATAGGTGCTGACTACCGTATCAATGCTGTTGTCTGCAACGGGTAACGTTTCAGCACATCCTTCGTATAGCTCGATCGCTGTAAGTCCGTGACGTTTCGCTTCCTGATGAATGTAAGGGTGCATAAACAGGTTAGGCTCCACCCCAATCCAGTGAATGCCTGGTGGGTAATAGGAGAGATTTGCTCCTGCACCGGGTCCAATTTCTAAGACAGTGCCCTGCAAATGACCGAGGAGCGATCGCTTCAGATCGGCCATCGTGGCATAGTCCGGACAGTCGTGCAGTTTGATTGCCTGCTCATCAGCATTATTGGCTTTTGCCATGCCCCAGGCAAATAACTGTTTGTACCAATTGTGCAGAAACGAACTCTTCATAGGCTTGCTCACAACGTAGAAGATGGACAGATCCTCTGGATCCTCAGTGACTGAGCTGCAAGCCATCGGAGGCTATAGTTCCACCGTAACGTTTTGTACAGCAATTGACAATTTGGGAAAAATCTACTGTACACTTGACCCTAAGTTGAACTCATGACGAGTACGACTTTTGGAAATGCTCGGGTTCCTAGGCGCAATCAGCAATTTTTGCCAAACCTCGGTTTGGTTGAAGCGACTTGAATAGGTTGAATTGTGAGCGCAAACTCAAGAACATGGATGACGTTGATGATGAGGTTGACAACGCTGCAGAGGGTGTGAGGGCAAGTTACTGTTCCAGGGTAGCGTTTTTACTCATCAATCTCGTTGTTGGAATCTCGTTGTTAAGTAAGGGTTTAACTGCTGTTGAATTCGAGTCAGGAGTTGAACAAATGCTATTCAACTACGAGGGACAGCGTGTTTCTCGAGTCACCTTTCGGATGTTTGGGGAGACGGGTTAGTACAACCTATCTACGACAAATTTCTGACACAGAACCGTGGTGATGTTTGCGGTGCCAGGAGCGTTTACCTGCCTGTATTCTCCAATTCAACTATGTAGGCTACAACGACTACGCCAAGCCGTACTGAGCGAACGAGGTTGATGAGGTCAAGAATCGGAGCAAGCAGCCGTACTGATGAAAATGTGGCAGACGATTTCTGCCCGAAAAAAGAGTGACATAGCAACGAAAAAGTACAGCACAACACACGATAGCAACACACTACAGGAGATACCATGAGCGAAAACGGTTGCCCATTTGCTGGCAGCGGTCGGAAACATCAGCCTCGTCAGGTGACGGGGAATCGAGATTGGTGGCCGAATCAGTTGAACCTGAACATCCTCCATCAGCACTCATCCCAGGCAAATCCTATGGGCGAGGACTTCAACTACGCTGAGGAGTTTAAAACCCTCGACTTAGCAGCTTTAAGGGCAGATATCTACGAACTGATGACCACCTCCCAGGACTGGTGGCCAGCCGACTACGGTCATTACGGTCCGCTCTTCATCCGGATGGCGTGGCACAGCGCCGGCACGTATCGGATTGGCGATGGTCGCGGTGGCGCAGGGTCGGGGAGCCAGCGGTTTGAACCCCTCAACAGTTGGCCTGACAATGCTAACCTCGACAAAGCCCGCATGTTGCTGTGGCCCATCAAGCAGAAATACGGCAAGAAAATTTCCTGGGCTGACCTGATGATCTTTGCGGGCAACTGTGCCCTGGAGTCAATGGGCTTCAAGACGATCGGCTTTGCGGGCGGGCGCGTGGATGTCTGGCAGCCAGAGGAAGACATCTACTGGGGTTCTGAGAAAGTCTGGCTAGGCAATGAGCGTTATAGCGGCGATCGGGTGCTGCTGAATCCCCTTGCTGCCGTTCAGATGGGCTTGATTTATGTGAACCCGGAAGGTCCAGATGGCGAGCCTGATCCAATCGGCTCAGGACGCGATATTCGCGAGACCTTCGGGCGGATGGCGATGAACGATGCAGAAACGGTCGCCCTCGTTGCAGGTGGGCATACCTTTGGCAAATGCCATGGTGCGGGTGAAACATCGCATGTCGGTCCTGATCCTGGGGGTGCCACCATCATCGATCAGGGTCTTGGCTGGAAGAGCACGTTCAACACGGGGGTCGGCGTCGATGCAATCACCAGTGGGATCGAAGGTGCCTGGACCCCCACCCCGACGCAGTGGGACAACAGCTATCTCGAAACCCTGTTCAAGTATGACTGGGAGCTAACCAAAAGCCCGGCTGGCGCGTGGCAGTGGCGACCTAAGGATGGCGCTGGTGCGGGTACGGTGCCCGACGCCCACGATCCGTCAAAGCGGCATGCTCCCATGATGACTACGGCAGATATGGCCATGAAGATGGACCCCATCTATGAGCCGATCGCACGGCATTACCTTGAGCATCCGGACGAGTTTGCTGAGGCGTTTGCTAAGGCGTGGTTCAAACTGACGCACCGCGACATGGGACCGCGATCGCGCTATCTCGGACCCGAGGTTCCTGAAGAAGAGTTCCTGTGGCAAGATCCCATCCCTGCCGTTGATCATGAGTTGATTGATGAGCAGGACATCGCCGCACTCAAAGCCAAGATTCTGGCTTCGGGGCTATCGGTTTCTCAGCTCGTTTCGACGGCTTGGGCATCGGCCTCAACGTTCCGCTGTTCCGACATGCGCGGTGGTGCCAACGGGGCACGGATTCGGCTTGCGCCCCAGAAAGATTGGGAAGTCAACCAGCCAGAGCAGCTCGCAACGGTGCTACAAACGCTTGAGCGCATCCAGCAGGAGTTCAACAGCTCGCAAACTGGCGGTAAGCGGGTTTCGATTGCTGATTTGATTGTCCTAGGCGGATGCGCCGGCGTCGAACAAGCAGCAAGGAATGCGGGTCATGAGGTGACGGTTCCCTTCACGCCGGGACGCACGGATGCGTTGCAAGAGAAAACGGATGTCGAGTCTTTCGCCGTCCTGGAGCCAACTGCGGACGGGTTCCGCAACTACACCAGCGGCAAACACAGCGAATCGCTTGAAGAGCTGCTGGTTGATCGGGCGCAATTGCTGTCCCTGTCAGCCCCTCAGATGACGGTTCTGGTAGGCGGCTTGCGCGTCCTGGGGGCGAACTATGGAAGTTCTAAGCACGGTGTCTTCACCCATCGCCCAGAGACGTTAACCAATGACTTCTTTATCAACCTGCTCGACTTGGGCACAACGTGGAAGGCAACCTCTGAAGAGGAATATGAGTTCGAGGGAAGCGATCGCAAAACAGGCGAACTCAAGTGGACTGCGACCCGGGTTGACCTGATCTTCGGATCAAACTCGCAGCTTCGTGCCCTTGCAGAAGTTTACGGAAGTGCAGACTCGCAGCAGAAGTTTGTGAATGACTTTGTGGCGGCATGGGACAAGGTGATGA
>JACYLU010000018.1 GCA_015272325.1 Synechococcales cyanobacterium C42_A2020_086
ATTGATGCAAATCGGGAGTGCCGTCTATGCCCAAGCCGGGAGCAGCCCTTCAGACGGCAGTCGTTCCAGCAGTGCCGGGGGGGAGGATGTCATTGATGCCGACTTTGTAGACCATTCCTAACGCTTCCACAGAGCTATTCCAACACCATCCCAACCTCCGTGCCCTCTGTGCCTCTGTGGTTCCCTCTCTTAACGCAAGCCCACTAGGAGTAGCACCCATGACCTCAGCCTTTGCCAACCCCCCAGAAAAGTGCGTCTCTGCGGCTTTCAAAGATGAGAAAAAATTACAGGATGCCGTCCAGCGCCTGCTCGATCGCGGCGTCCCCAAAGAGCGCATTTCCATCGTTGGTCGCAACTTTCAATCGGAAGCTCGCATTACGGGATTTTTGACCAAAAAGGATGTTATTCTCGATGGGCTGGCCAGTGGTGCGCTCTATGGTTCGCTATTTGGTTCTGTTTTAAGCTTGCTCACGGGGATCGGCGTGCTGTTTATTCCTTTTCTAGGAGCAGTGGTGGCAGCTGGTCCCTTGGCCGCAGCCTTGTTAGGAGCGACCAGTGGGGCGCTGTATGGGGCGCTAGGAGCGGGACTAGGGTCAGTGCTCATGTCATTGGGAATGCCCCAGGATAAAGCCGCCATCTATCAAACACGGGTGCAGGCTGGAGAATTTCTGCTAGTGGTAGAAGTTCCCGAAGAAAAATCAGGCGAGACCTTCTTGCTCCTACAAAGCGCTGGGGGTGAAGAGGTTGCCACTACAGATATGCAAATTCCACGTCAACCTGAAGGCGAACTGGTCGGAAGTGAGCAAATTTCACCCGAGATCAAAGCGGATTTGTCAGAAGAGGCTCAGCAAACCTTCGTGGAAACCTACAACCAGACTCTAAGCGAATCTCAAGAGAAAACTAACGCCTTGAAGAAGGCATGGGAGCGCATCAAGCAATTATTTGATCGCGACGACAAAGGTATCTTTTCTAAACGTAAAGCGGATTAAGGATTAGAGGTAATTCATACTCTCAATCATGCGGGACTCCAGTTGATATCTTGATATCTTCACCTTTTCTCAAGCTTGTAATGTTGAACGGTTACATCAACATTTCTAACAGTCTTGCAGCTCAGGGGTTTGGTTGAGAATCTGATTTCGGATAGACGTGAAGTTGCGATAGGCAGCAGAATCCAGCTGATCGCGCCGAAAAGCTGCCAAACTATGGCAATTCTGGAATGCCAGCTTCACGTCAAAGTGCCGCTCTACGGCTCCCCGAATCGCATCTCCTGCCATCATGCGAAGCAATTGCCCACGCGCCTGTTCGTTGGGTGGAGCAACCGCATAGTTCGCCCATTCTTCGCCATTCTGGTGGATGCTGTACGACAGCTTCTCGACAATGTTCCAAGCATAGGGCAAGGATCGCCGGATCGTTTCAACAAAGGCTTGTTCGTCCACATTGCCTGCCGCTGCCTGTTGAACCAGAGTTTCACTGACGTTTAGAGACATTTTTTCTCCTCATGACTCATTCACTGCAAAACACCATCCTATAATAAATTTAAAAATGATAATCATTCCTGAAATTTAGCATTTAATTCATGTTTGATACCCTGTTTGCTCTGCTAGACTCTATTGCCTTGGTGTCTTGGCAATCATTGGGGTTGGGCCTCATGCGCCGATGGACTGCACCTCAAAACAGGCAACACTAGGGCAAATCGGCTGCAAAAAGCTGAAAATACTTGGCAGTGGCTCCAGAAGCACCATTTGTCTCAGGTGGATTGCACTTGACAAAGCACGTAAAGAACGTCTGAGCTTGACATTACTCTGCGTAATGACCTCCAACGACTTTACCTCGAAATACAATATAGTTGTAGATATTGTAAAACAACATAATTGGAATTAAAAATCCAATAAAAATGATCATGAAGACAAGAGCGCTGGGAGCGGCTGCTGCTTGATAAATGGTAATGTTGGGTGGAATGATATAAGGAAATACAACTAACCCCAACCCAATAAAAGTGAGGAGAAACAATAGAATCGTCCAGACAAATGGAGTGACTTCGGCTCTCTGATTCAAACTCCGCAACAGTAGCCCAATTAACACGACCCCCAGTACTGGAATCAGCGCAAAGATGTACACTTCTGGTTGATGAAACAGCTTAGCTCTGGCGTTTTCGTAGACCACAGGCGTGACAATCGTGATCAAGACTGCACCAATTAAGGTGGTAATGGCTGCTAGTTTGGCGGTACGGTAGTGCGTGTTTTGAAGTTCTCCTTCGGTTTTGAGGATCAGATACGTTGAGCCAATTAGTACATATCCTTGAATTAGTGTGAGGGCAACCAAGATCGATCGCCAATCGAGCCAATCCCAAATGCTACCGACAAAATGACCGACTTCATCTACGGCAATCCCTTCCAAAACGCTGCCTAAAGCAAAGCCCTGAAACAGGGCTGCTATGAAACTTCCTGCACCGAACGCTAGATTCCAAAATACTTTGTTGGTGGAATGTTCTCGGAACTCAAAAGCAACGGCTCGAAAAATCAAACCAAAGATCATGCCGAAAATCGGAATATACAGCGCATTCAAAATCGTGCCGTAGGCGAGAGGGAACGCGCCAAACAAGGCTCCTCCCATCAGGACTAACCAGGTTTCATTCGCATCCCAAACATTGCCCAAGCTGGTCATGAGAATGCTGCGTCGTTCTTCATTGGAACTCGTCAGCGACAGAATGCCCACGCCCAAATCAAACCCATCCAGCATGACGTAGAGGAACAGGAACAGGGCTAAAATGACAAACCAGACCTGCGTTAAAAAGTGTTCTAAGTTCTCCATACGCTTTATCGCTGAGCGAGGTCTACTTCTGAATAGATAGCTCGATGTTGTCAGGGCTACTGTTGAGCTTCAGCTGGGCGTCGATTAGGAATAAATTCAGCCGGTTCTGTCTCCACCGCAGGCTGATTCTCAATTCCTGGAACGGGCAATTCCAGGTTGGGCCCTTGACGAATGATGCGACTGCCAAAGAACATCGCACAGATAAACAGGATCATATACACTCCAGCAAAGATCAGCAGCGATGTTAATACTTCACTAGCAGGTAAATTGGACACACCATCCGCCGTGCGGATCTGCCCATACACGACCCAAGGTTGTCGCCCTACGCAGCGCACAATCCACCCCGATTCCACGGCAATGTAACCTAGCGGGGCCGCCAGTAGCCAGGTTCGCAATAGCCATTTTTGTTGTGCGATCGCCTCTGGTGCGAACTTGCCCCGCAGCCATTGAATTACGCTCACTCCCATCAATCCGGCTAGGAAAAACCCAATACCGCTCATGATACGGAATGAATAGTAAACCAAGCCTACCATTTTGGGACGATCGTCCGGCTGCCACTCTTTGAGTCCTAAGACAGGTTCAGAGAGGTTTTTCTTAAACTCCAAAATGTAGCCCAAACCGTTTGGGATGGAAATTTCCCAGTCGTTTCGTTCCAGTTTGTTATTGGGTAACGCCACTAAGCTCCAATCCGCGGGTTGTCCTGCTGGACTCGTTTCCCATTTGGCTTCCATTGCCGCTAATTTAGTCGGCTGGTAGTGAGCCACCTGCTCGGCGCTGAGGTGTCCAATGTAGATCTGCAGGGGAGCTACAGCAATTGCCACGGCTACGACAATCTTGAGCGATCGGGCAAAGAACTCAGCATGACGATGATTGAGAATATACCAGGCACTAATGCCACCAATTACGAACAGCGATGTTTCCAATGTAGCGAAGAACATATGGGAAACGCTGATGAACATAAACGGATTCAAAATTGCCTGAAAGTAATCATCGACAATGAACTTTCCGTTCACCACTTCTCCGCCTGCTGGGGTTTGTAACCAAGAATTTGCTGCCAAAATCCAGAAGGTGGAGAGGTTTGCGCCAAAGGCAACCATGATCGTAGCGAAGTAATGAATTTTAGGATTTACCCGTTCCCAGCCAAACAGCATGATGCCTAAGAATCCGGCTTCCAACATAAATGCCATCGCGGCCTCAAAGCCCAAAATACTGCCAAAAAAATCGCCCACCGCTTCGGAAAATGGTGCCCAGTTCGTGCCAAACTGAAACTCCATTGGCAAGCCAGAGGCAACACCAATACCAAAGTTGAGAACATAAAGTTTTGCCCAGAAACGAGCGTGATAGTAATAATCGGAGTTGCGCGTTTTTAGCCATAAGCCCTCAACTACGACTAGATAAATTCCCATCCCAGTCGTCAACACGGGCCAGAGCATATGAAAGATAGCAGTCAAAGCAAACTGCATTCGCGATAGTGCGACAGTATCAGCCCAGATATTCATAACTGCCTCATTGACAAGTTTTTAGAAAGGAGCGGTGACCTAGTGAACCTACTTATTGTAATGGCGTTGTTGCATGAAAGAGGGGTTGCGAGCGGGAGAGGCATGGTAAATTTCA
>JACYLU010000037.1 GCA_015272325.1 Synechococcales cyanobacterium C42_A2020_086
GATGGCTCCGTTAAGTCCAACCTGCGGTCCCTTTTTCATTCATGCAACAACGCCATCCAGAAACTATCGTCTGTATTTTATGGGACAGGGTTTATCCCTGATGGGAACCTGGATGACGATGGTGGCGACCGTTTGGTTGACCTATCATTTAACTCAGTCTCCCCTGCTGTTGGGACTGGTCAGTTTCGCCAACCAGTTACCCAATTTTCTTCTGGTGCCATTTGGCGGCGTTTTAGTTGATCGCTGGAACCACCGTCAAACCTTGCTCATAACCCAGTCCCTATCGATGCTGCAATCGCTGGCATTAGCCGTGCTGGCCATCACGGGTATCATTCAGTTCTGGCATATTCTGGCATTGAGCATCCTCCAGGGATTGATCAATTCTATCGACTCGCCCACTCGACAAGCCTTTGTCCCAGAAATTGCGGAACGCCCCGAAAATTTGACGAACGCGATCGCGCTGAACTCTTCGATGGTGACCGGAGCTAGATTAATTGGACCTGCGGTAGGCGGGGTGATCATTGGCAGTGTCGGCGTCGGCTATTGCTTTTTGATTGATGCTGTGAGTTATCTGGCTGTGATTGCTGGGTTACTCGCCATGCAATTAATGCCGTCCTCTCCGCTCGTGGCGACTGCGCCGCTTCGACCTAGACTCATCTGGCAAAACCTACAAGAAGGCGTCGTCTATGTGTTGAACGATCCGCCCATTCGCACGTTGCTGTTCATCGTTGCCAGTCTTAGCTTTATGGGCTTGAGTCCCAATGTGGTGCTGCCTGTTTTTGTCAGTCAGACATTGCAGGGGAATGCTCATATCCTCGGTTTACTCATGGCAGCCTCTGGAGTCGGAGCATTAGGCGGAGCAGTTTTTCTGAGTCAGCGGCAAGGACTTCGAGGGCTAGGACGGTTGGTCGCCATTTCCAGCGGGGTGAGCGGTGCCGCAATGATCGTTTTCGCCTTCTCACCCGTACTTTGGCTTTCGGTAGTCTGTCTGGTGATTGTTGGCTTTAGCAGTGTGCTGCAATTTTCCAGCAGCAATACCTTAATTCAAAGTCTGGTCGCACCAGATAAACGAGGACGGGTAATGAGTTTTTATCTGATGGCATTCCTGGGCATGGCTTCTTTTGGTAATTTAGCAACCGGAGGTTTGATCGAATGGATGGAAATTCCTGTTGAAGTAGCACTCAGCGGTGGCATCTGCATGGCGATTTCGATGTTGTTCGCTCGCAAGTTGCCTGCGCTGCGGCATATCGTTAGGGTGACCCATCCAGAATTATTCACCCATGAAGTTCATCCCTGATTTATTGTGACAAGAAAATTTAATGACTCCATATTTACCATGCAAGGATTTGACAAACTCCCCCGCTGGCTGATGTATGAGATTGCCATCCCTCTGACATGCTTGAATCTTTGGCTGTTCTACAAAATCTTTCAAGCATTTCAAACGCCGTTTACCATTCTGATTGTGGCAACGCTGTTGTCATTTCTATTGGGTTATCCAGTTCGACAGATTGAAAAGCTTGGTATTAAATCTGGCCTCAGTGTTGCACTAATTTTGCTGGTGACATTGAGTTTGTTGGGAGTTCTTGGTTTTAACCTGCTGCCGATACTCCTTCGACAACTGCGAGAACTGTCCGATCGTCTGCCTGTTTGGTTAGACTCAGGCATCCAGCAATTCCAAGCACTAGATACCTGGCTTGCAGCACGGCATATTCCCCTCAATGTCACAGTGATAGCAACAAAACTCACACAAATGTTTCCAGATGAAGTTGCCGATTTACCGAATCAGGCTGCTGAAATCATTTTGGGCGTTGCTGATCGCCTAGTAGAAGTCTTGATTACAATCGTGTTTACACTCTACTTACTGTTGCATGGAGAGAAGTTTTGGAATGGGGTGTTGCAGTGGCTACCAGGAGAGATCGGCAACCAGATTCGGATTGCGTTTCAAGAACAGTTTAGAAGTTATTTTGTGGGACAATTCACGATCGCTCTGCTGATGGCTACAGCGTTGACAATAGCTTTCTTTGTACTCAAAATTCCCTACTGGCTTGTGTTTGGCACTAGCATCGGTTTACTCGCTATAGTTCCGTTTGGAGACACGATCGGTATTTTTACATCAGCAGTCATTATCAGCTTTAAGAGCGTCATTTTAGGGAGCGAGTTGGCGATCGTTGCACTAATAATCGATCAAGTCGTTGACAATACTGTTACACCAAGGATTTTAGGAAATCTGATTGGTTTAAATCCAATTTGGATTTTGCTTTCACTGCTCATTGGTTCACAGTTAGCTGGGGCATTGGGACTAATATTAGCTGTGCCACTCGCGGGATCACTCAAACGGATATTTGAAGAGCTACTGCAAACACAGGTGACATTGCCACTAGAGTAGCGAGGTGACGGATTATAGATATCAATGAATTATCAGCATCCTTTACAAAAGTACTTTTATTACCACCCTTACTCGCTGATTTGAGCATTGTCAATCAAGGATATCAGGATTTATCTTTCTCTGCGTAATACCAATTTATTTTGAGCTTGCATAGAACTCCACCATTACGCGCTAGTTGCAAAAGTATCGACAAGGCGGCACTGCCTAGTTATTGGAGGTGAAGAGTGCCTCTGGCAAAGCGCCTCAAATGATCCCCGATGCCTTAGCTGGATTGCAAAAGCGATTGCGCAAGGAGGGATTTACAAGTTACGGGGAGATTATCGATTGGATCAAGGTTGAGAGCGATTGAGGAGTTGAGTGTCGATAGCGGTAAAGTCAGAGTCAGGACGCCTTTGGGTGAGGAATGCCAGTGGAAAGATTACAAAGCGATTGCCACCAGTCAAGGAATGCTTGCTAAGTAGATGGACACAATTAAACGTGGTTAAGCTGTAATAGCTCAAACTTGAGACTGTAAATTATTTTGTGTAAGCGTTTGTGTAAGCGGTCAAAATTAATTCAAATCCCCAGGAGACCGCCTATGCCTCGTCGTCGTCGCCCTGAAGATCAAGTAAACCAACTTCTCGATGAACTGCTTGCCGACTACTCCAGCCCGGAACAAATTCTGGGCAAGCAAGGCTTGCTGAAACAACTAACCAAACAAGTCGTGGAGCGGGCGCTGCAAGCAGAGTTGAGCCATCATCTGCAAATGAGGGTTCCAACAGAGAAGGTGTCTTGGGAACCGAGATAACCAGGATGTTCAGTTTCAATCTCACCCTGTGCCTCCTGCTCTTGTTTTGCCTGCTCCAGGGCTTTGAGTTGCGCTGAGAATCAAGTTGTTCTGGGCTGACTTTCCTCTAGGGCTTTGAGCCGCTTGGCAAAGGTTTCCAGATCATGGCGCAACCAGATGGAACGAACTCCACCGGGAGAAACCAGAATGCCCTGTTGCTTGAGTTCATTGGAGACTCTTACTTGCCCCTAGGCAGGTTGCTCAATGGCAAACTCCACTACCGCTGGTTCAACGTGGGCTTCCACTGGTTCAACGTGGGCTTCCACTCGATTCTTTAGACACGGTTGCTTACGGTTGACGCCCAAAACCACGTACACGGCTCGTTTGCTGACGCGCCCGGAAACCTGGATAGTGACGTACAAGGCATCCAGGTAAAGGATGGGATAAACCTCATCTCAAGGGCGCACCTGCCAGGCTTTCACCTCATCGCTGACGGTATCGGTCACCTCGCTGATGAGAACGGGGGAGAGGGTGACCCCATAGAGTTCTTCCAACTGAGCACTGATGTCGCGGGTGCTCAACCCTCGCGCATACAGCACCAGAATCTTCTCGTCGAGTCCAGCTAATCGGCGTTGGTGCTTGGGCACCCTGACGGTCGCGTGGGATGGCCAAGTCCATTTCGCCGTGGTCGGACTGAACCGTCTTTTTCGAGTAGCCATTGCGGCTATTGCTACGAAACTAGTTTTCTGAGTTCGGCTCGTCAAGCTCGACTTCCTGTTCGCCCTTGAGATGGTGGTTTAGTTCCCCTGCTAAAGCACGTTCAATCAGCCGTTTGCTCAGTTGTTTGAGTAAACCGGATTCCCCCAGGATGTCCTCTGGGGTCTGGCAGTCTGTCAACAGTTCATCGAGCATCTCATCCACGCGGTTGCTCTCTTTCTTTTTCCATGCCATGATGCGATCTCCTGTATTGCTGGGATTTTAGACCGCTTACACAAAATCCTGATCAGTCTCGTAGGAGCGTCAGCAGACCTAAGCCATTCAATCTGACTGCTGCCCAATTAAATTGTCTCCTGATTCAGCAAACTAACGATGAATTCTGCCCCAGAAAACAAAACTAGCCTCCCCCTTCAACACCTGTCGCTCCTCGGTGAGAATGAGCGTGATAATCAATTTTGGTCAGACTTTTCAGCGTTAGAGCTGATTTGTAAAGACAATCTAAAGGGCTAGGAGCACCATTTCGATTTGCTT
>JACYLU010000024.1 GCA_015272325.1 Synechococcales cyanobacterium C42_A2020_086
TGAAATTTACCATGCCTCTCCCGCTCGCAACCCCTCTTTCATGCAACAACGCCTTGCAAAACCGTTGCAAAACATCATGAAGCTAGGCACAGTGATGGCGATGCCCATGTGAAGCTGTGTTGAATGCTCTGCAGCTTGACTTGACGGGCCCGTAGTACTACGGAGAGAATGCAAATCGTGAAGGCAATAGGGCACTGATCGCGGCTAGACGCATCGCCTCTTGTCATTTCTGCTCTGGCTGAATCAGCAAGAAAGCTCAAGCAGGAGCAGAAACTGCCCAGAAACCGCAACGTTATTTCCTATTGCAACGTGTGTTCCCATAGATTCTAGGGTGTTTCAGTGTGCCTGTTGATCGATTTCGATTAGATCATAGTTTGATGACTGTTTTGCAATAGCTTGGTACTCACTATCGGGTGTGCAGTAGCTGGCCGTTGGTGCAAGTCGAGTTCCTGTTGATGATCCTGTTGATGATAGTTTGTCTATAGTGACGAGTCTATAGTGGCGGGCTGCTCGCTAGGCAAAGGACGGATAACAGACCTAGGGCATAGATAGAGGAGAGATACGGATAGATACGGAAGATACAAAGATAGATTGGGTGCGGCCCTTTACCGCTGGCTCTGCATCTGCTGATCAATGAGTGTTCCTAGAATCCGCATGGCGCGATCGACCTGCTCGGACCAGAGCAAGCCACAGTTGAGGCGGAAACAGTTTTGGTAACCACCGGAAACCGAGAAGATTTGCCCTGGCGCAATGCTGATATGGTGAGTCAGGGCAGTTTCGTAGAGCTGCATAGCATCAAAGCCGACCGGCAGCTCCACCCAAAGGACGTGGCCGCCACTGGGACGGGTGACACGGGTTTCCGGTGGGAAATAGTCGCAGATGGACTGGATCATGCTGGTCATTTGCGACTGATACGCCCGGCGCAATTGCCGCAGATGGCGATCGTAGCCGCCGTTTGCTAGAAACGCCGCAATCGTGAGCTGGGGGGCAATCGCCGTGGTTTGGTTGATCACCCACTTGAGTTGTTCTACTTTTGCCTGATAGCGGCCCGCCACAATCCAGCCAACGCGCAGCCCCGGCGACAGGGTTTTGCTAAACGACGAGCAGTGCAGCACCAGCCCTTCGCGGTCGAAGGATTTCAGAGCCTTGGGGCGGCTCCCCTGGAAATGCAGTTCGCCGTAGACATCATCTTCGACTAGTGGCACCTGATGCTGCGTCAACAGCTCAACGAGCTGCTGCTTCTTCACATCGCTCATGCAGCTTCCTAGGGGATTGCTGAAGTTGGACACCAGCGCACAGGCGGCAATTTGTTTGTGGTACAAGGCTGCCTCCAGATGGGGTAGCGACAACCCCTCTCGGGGATGGGTCGGTAGCTCTAGCGCTTTCAGGTGTAGAATTTCTAAGACTTCCAGCAGTCCGTAGTAGGTGGGCGATTCGATTGCTACGGTATCTCCCGGTTTCGTTACGGCTTTCAGTCCTAGGTAGACGCCCTCGAAGGTGCCGTTGGTGGTGACAATCTCCTTCGGCGAGACGGAACAGCCAGCATGCATCAGACGGCGAGCAATCTCATGGCGCAACGGTTCGCAGCCGGGCGGCACATCGTAGGCGTGAGCCATATTCGGCTGCTGGCGCAAGACCTGGCCCATGATTCGGTTCAGGGCTGCCAAGGGCAGGAGTTCCATGCTGGGCACCGCTGCACCCAGTTTGATTGTTTGGGAGTCGCGAATGGTGCAGATCACCCGAAATGCCAAGGAGTTATCCACTGAGCAGGCGTTGGGCTGCGGCATGGTTTGCTGCGGCTCACTGGGAGCAGTGGTCAACTTGAGCTTCACGTAATAGCCCGACTGCGGCCGGACGCTAATCAGTCCGCGATCTTCAAGTAGGCGATAGGCTTCTAGCACGGTGGAAATACTAACCGACCATTGCTCGTGCAGTTTGCGGACCGACGGCAAGCGGTCGCCGGGTTGAAGGGTCCCTTCGGCAATTAGCGATTGCAGACAGTCAGCAATTTGCTCGTAGAGATGTTTGTCGGAGTGGGTGAGGATGGGCAGTTTCATGGGTTGATCCGACATGCATCGGGCCATAGTTGATCTGGAATCTGTGAGTGCCGCTAAGTGCCGCTAGTGCTGTTAATTTTGCCTAGTCGTTGAATTTATTTCTGAATCCCTTTCAGAGGTAGGCAATACAGTTCTGCCCAATTACAGGCATAACAGTTGCTAGTTTCCAAACTGTTACCATAACAATTTACCGCAATTGCATCTGTGCGAACGAATCAGTTTTAACGACAATAAGCAAAGTTACTTCACTTCTATGACATTGCAAGAAGCCTGCTTCAGGTTTCAACCGACTCAACCTTGATGCAGCCCGCATGCAGCATCTCCGGCGAGAACAGAGTGTTCATTTGTAGCGTCTTTCTTTTGTCGATTGTGTCAATTTCGACGCTTGGCTTTGCGTCAATTTTTAGATTCTATCGATTTTGTTCATGGCAACTATGACGCGAAGCTTTTGATCCTGACGACCACAATTTCTACAGTGAAGACATCCAGTTTATTGCTCTCAGGCTCCACTGCACAGGTTGAGCGAAAGAGCACAAGCTAATCTGCCCCCCTAAGAATCTCCTAGAACCAGCTCGAGGTTAACTATGAATACTGAGCAACTGTCGTCCCACTCTAATTTGCAGTCCAACATTGTTCCATTCGATTCGCGTCGGGTTGTCAAATCCCCTCAGAAGCAGGTGCAGCCGTCAGAATTCCACTCGTTCTGGAATCGTCTGTGGAACGGTTTAAATCGCCTTCTCACGATGAATAGTGAACCCAAAATTGATCGGAAACAGGATCGCCAGGGAAATACTTATTTCCGCGTTTATGATCCAATAACGGGAATGACAGCTACCTTTGGTTCGGAACCAGAAGTTCGCTTGTGGCTCGATCAGCGCTACTATCTATAGTCGTGTTTATAGTCGTGTCTCTGTCTATTCTTGAACAGAGTGCTGATTATAGAATGAATAGAACATGCAAGTAATGAGCTAAGTGCCTATCTAAGAACAGAGAGTTGAATTCTAGATGAACTCTCTGTCTTAATTCTGTGCTTCTACTCTGCGGTGTTATGTCACTAATTTGTTGTTGCTTCTGTCGTCGTTAATTTTTTGATTAGGTAGTCTTCTCTAGCGGTACTTTGGATAACTGCTTGATGGTGTCCGTAGGAACAACGGAAGTCAAACCTGTTGACAGTAATGTATTCACTATGACTTATTCATTATGACTATTCGCTCTGCTCAAGCTGCCGATATATCAGTTATCTTAAAATTAATTCGGCAGAAAGCTGCGTTTGATGACGCAATGAATGCTTGTGATAATCCGCTAGAGGCAACAGCGGAACGATTGCAGCGAACGCTGTTTTCTGGTGTTCACTCCGGCGATGTGGCTCCGTTTGCTTATGTGTTACTAGCTGAAGCCGATACAGAACTCGCACCGCAGGTTATTGGGTTTGCGCTGTACTCCTTTCGCTATTCCTCGTTTCGGGCGCAGCCCAGTCTGTGGCTTGATGATCTGTTTGTAGTGGCATCGCAGCGGCGGCAGGGCATCGGAACTGCTTTACTGCAGCGGTTGATCGAAATCGCACAATACCAGGAGTGTTCTCACCTTGCTTGGACGGCTTGCGTAGATAACGTACCAGGCGTTCGGTTCTACCAAAAGCATGGTGCTAAAATCGTGGATCAGCGGCAAAGAAGACTGTATTTTCGGCTGCCAGTGAGCTATTCTAACTTCGTTGCCATCCCCTCTTCTGGCTCTCAGGGCAGTACTGCCTATGGTTCCTCCTGATATCACTGCTCCTAGATCTGGGCTGACGAGCGTCGATCCAACTCGGGATCAGATGCTTGTTCACTTGCGCTATGCCCATCAAATTGCTCTGCAAGCCCGCGCTGCGGGACGGCATCCCTTTGGGGCGATTCTGGTTGCTCCCGATCAAGAGACGGTGCTGCTCGAGCAAGGAAACCTCGACTCAGTGAACCATGCAGAGGCAGTCTTAGCTCGTACGGCCCATGCTCAGTTTCATCCTGATTACCTGTGGCACTGCACACTCTACACAACGGTAGAACCCTGCGCGATGTGTGCTGGAACGCAGTATTGGGCAAATATTGGGCGATTGGTGTACGGTATCTCAGAAGCACGGCTGCTGGAAATGACAAGCAATCATCCCGAAAATCCCACTCTGAACCTTCCCTGCCGCGTTGTCTTTGAGCATGGGCAGAAGCCGATTCGGATTTGGGGACCCTTCGCTGAGGTAGAGGCGGAAATTGTGGCGGTGCATCAAGAGTTTTGGCAGTTGGACTCCTGACCCTGCCAAAAAACTCAGGACTTACGCGGAAGCAAGATAAGGTAGTACAAGCAATCAAGGGTGGAGTGTATAAGTTTCACCAAGTTGAACTACTGCCAATATTTGCTCAGTAGCCCCATCAACTACACCTTGACGAACTTGGCAGAGCATCTCGAAGCAGTAAGCTCCGCAATTTAGCTGATGGGATTGTCCACTTTTTCAGGGCAAGTCAAACAGATTATGGAAGGCGGAGCCGCACCAACCTCTGTTGGCATAGCCTGTGCGAAGCACATGGCTTCGTTGTAGGGAGAAGCCCAGGGTGGGGCGAGGTGATATGTTAGTAGACATGTTAGTAGACATTGAATGTCACCCGATGCATGGTCGTCTCCCACCCTGCTTCCCACTCCTAAGGTTGAGTGTACTCCTCTATCTCAGTTCCGTCCCCCCATAATCCCGCTCCACCAGAACGACGTTAGACGCTTGATGAGAGGCAAAAGGTATCTGCGTCCGGTGAGCGGGAACGTTAGGTGGCGATTCTGCCCTTCACCGCATTACTCCCACCTGTCGCAGCATTGTTAGCTGCTGATCTACTGAGGCAAGGGTGTTGGCGGCAATCATACCGCTGGCGGCTACGGCGGGGAGGCCAATGCCAGGAAAGGTGGAATCGCCGCAGCAGAGCAGACCTTCTAGAGGTGTGGTTCCCGTAGGAAATAACCCGGTAGCAGCGGAAATAGCAGGACCGTAGGAGCCGCGATGGCGTCGCAGAAAGCGCTCGTGGGTTAGGGGGGTACCGATCAGGGTGAGTTCGCAGCGCTGGCGGATGTCGGGGATGACGCGCTCTAGAGCCTGCCACATCACCTCAGCGCGAGCGTGCTTTTGCTGGGCATAGTCGGGGCTACGGCGATCGAGATGCTGCCAGAGGGCGTAGGGTTCGTTTCCGGGAGTGTAAACATGGATGGCGTGCTTGCCCGGTGGTGCTAGCGATGGGTCGAGGATTGAGGGAATCGAAATCAAGACGACGTTTTGGGGAGCAGTGACGCCTCGATTCCAGTCGTTGACCACAATGAAGTGACAGGGTAGATCGTCTGACAACCCGCTGGCGTCGATGCCGAGGTGCAGGTGCAGAAAGCTGTCGCAGGCGGGGGTAGCTTGGCGCTGCTGGCGAAAGGAGCGAGGTACGGAGTCGGGTGGCAGCAGCTTCAGCGTGTCCCAGATTGAGGCATTCGAGATCACGGCGCGGCGGGCCTGCAAGGTTTTGCCGTTGCGCAGTTGGACGCCCGTGGCGCGATTCTGATTTACCAACACCTGCTCGACATGGGCATTCAGCCAAAGCCGTCCGCCGTGGCGCTCTAGTCCGCGAACCAGGGCATCCACCAAAGCACCACTGCCGCCCAAGGGGTAATCGAGCGTCACGTTGGGGCGATACCAGTCGGCAAACATGAAGGCCACTTCGGCGGCACTCGTCCCGCTGGCGGGCAATCCCGACAAGAGAAAGCAGAGCAGATCGAGCCAGTTCCGAATAAATGGGTCGGTGATCACCCGGTCGCGGAGTCGGGCAAAGTCGCCCGTGAGTTGGGCCACCTGCAGGGCATGCCGCAGCAGTGACGGAGCAAAGACCCCCACGGTACGAATGGACCCCCAATCCCAGCGCAGGGCGACCGGCGGCAGGGCAACGGCAGCATCTTTCAGGGGAGCCATCAGGGTTTGTAACTGGCGCCACTCGGTCACGGCCGCATCTCCCCGCAGCCGGGCCAGCACCTCACAGAACTGGTCGGCTCCCACGGAAGTGGCAAAGTCCCCCTCGGGCAGGCAGCAACCCCAGGTATCGTAGGTGGCGCAGGGCAACTCTTCGCCAACGGCATCGAGGACCTGCCGCAGCGGGTTAGGAGAGGGGCTGCGGGATAGCCCCGAATAAAGCGAGGGCCCCGAGTCGAAGGTGTAGCCCTGCCGCTGAAAGCTGTGGGCCGCGCCGCCGGGAATCGTGTGGCTTTCGCAGACAATCACTTCAAAGCCATAGCGGGCCAGCAGAGCCGCAGCACTCAAGCCGCCAATGCCGCTGCCGATAATTACCACATCTGTTTGCAGCATAGGGCGTTACTTGCGAGGTTTACCGAATTTGGCCATTAAGTCATTGATTGTGGCGGATGGAGGGTCAGCCGCTGGTTTGCCCGGCTTGCCATTGCCCTTACCAGCAGGACGTTCGCGCGGAGCATCCGGCGAGCGCATCGAGAGGCTGATCCGCTTCAGGGCTTCGTTGACCTCCAGCACCCGCACCTTCACCACCTGCCCCACTTTCACAATCTGCTTCGGGTCGCTGACAAACCGATCGGCCAACTGCGACACATGCACCAAGCCATCCTGATGCACGCCAATATCGACAAAGGCACCGAAGTTGGCCACGTTCGTGACCACGCCTTCCAGTTCCATTCCCGGCTTCAGGTCGCTGATTTCCTTGATGCCTTCCTTGAAGGTGGCGTAGCGGAATTCGGCGCGGGGGTCGCGTCCTGGCTTCTCTAGCTCGGCCAGGATGTCGCGCAGGGTGGGTTCGCCGATTGTATCGGTGGTGTATTTTTTCAAATCTGTGGTTTTGAGACGCGCCGCGAGCTGGGTGATTTGAGTGAGGGGCACGCCCAGATCCGCCGCCATGGCCTGAACAACGGCATAGCTTTCCGGATGCACTGCCGTGTTGTCTAGCGGATTGTCGCCATTGCGGATGCGCAGAAAGCCGGCCGCCTGCTCGAAGGCTTTCGGTCCCAGTTTCGGCACTTTCATCAGAGCTTTGCGGTCGCGGAATGCCCCATTCTGATTGCGGTAGGCAACGATGTTGTTCGCCACGGCTGGTGAAATCCCCGAAACATAGCTGAGCAGTTCCTTAGAGGCGGTGTTTAAATCTACGCCCACATAGTTGACGCAGCTTTCCACGGTTTCGTCGAGCTTTTTCTTGAGCAGCTTTTGATCGACATCGTGCTGGTACTGCCCCACGCCAATCGATTTGGGATCGATCTTCACCAGCTCTGCTAGCGGGTCTTGCAGCCGCCGCCCGATACTGATCGCGCCGCGCACGGTGACGTCAAAATCGGGAAATTCTGAAATGGCCACCTCGCTGGCGGAATAAACCGACGCTCCAGCCTCATTGACAATCACCTTGATCGGCTTGCGATCTAGGGTTTTCAGAACTTCTCCGACAAACTCATCGGTTTCGCGGCTGGCGGTGCCGTTGCCAATAGCGATTAGCTCCACCTGGTATTTTTCGATCAGCTGCTGCAAGATGCGAGCTGCTTGCGCCTGCTGATCACCGGAAAAGTGGGGATAGATCGTTTGATACTCCAAAAACTTGCCGGTTTGGTCGAGCACCGACACTTTGCAGCCGGTGCGGAAGCCAGGGTCAATGGCCAGGGTCGGCTTCATGCCTGCCGGAGCCGAGAGCAGCAGTTCCCGCAGATTGGCTTCAAAGGTTTTGATCGACTCGATATCCGCCTCTAGCTTTTTCGCCGCCCGCACTTCGCCAATCAGCGAGGTTTTCATCAGGCGATGGAAGGCATCCTTCAGCATCTGGCGGTAGAAGTCGCGGATGGGACGCTGCTGGCTGCGGATTTCCTGAGATTCCAAATAGCCCAGCACCGTGTCTTCGTCGAAAGTCAGCTCAACCTCCAGAATGCCTTCAGCTTCTCCACGATAGAGAGCCAGCAGATTGTGGGGCGCAATGGTCTTCACCTTCGCCTGGTAGTTGCGATACATCTCGAACTTGGTCGAGCCTTCGGGATAATCGGCCTTGATGCGAGACACCAGCACCCCCGACTCCATCAGGTAATCCCGCAGATAGCGCCGCAATTCTGCCGTTTCTGCCACCGCCTCTGCCAAAATATCTGACGCCCCCTGCAACGCTTCCGCCGCCGTTTTGACGCCTTTTTCCTCGGAAATATATTTGGCGGCTTCGGATTCTAAGGCAACGGCAGCCGCCTGAGGCTGGTTGAGCGACTGAATCCAGGCAGCTAGTGGCTCTAATCCTTTCTCGCGGGCGATTGTGGCGCGGGTGCGGCGCTTGGGGCGATAGGGCAGGTAGAGATCTTCGAGTTCGGTCTTCTGCAAACAGGTTTCGATCTGGGTTCGCAGTTCCTCGGTGAGTTTGCCCTGATCGGCAATGGATTTCAGAATTGTGGCTTTGCGCTCTTCCAGTTCAGTCAGATAGATGAAGCGGTCGAACAACTCGCGGAGCTGCATTTCGTTCATTTCGCCAGTGCGCTCTTTGCGGTAGCGAGCAATGAAGGGAACGGTGGCTCCTTCGGCAAACAGGTCTAGGGCGTTGGTGACTTGAAACGGTTTGAGGGAGAGTTCGGTGGCTAAGAGCTGAGGAATATCTAGCATTACAGGCACTGTTGTCAGGTTCAACAAACCGAATCAAACGCACTCGAATCGGTTCGGCTCTTTTTAGGATTTTACCGCTTTAGAAAACCAAACCCATTGCGGAGGTGCTGCCGCCTAATTAGCTCAGTTTTGATTGAACCTTGATTGAGAGACCTGAGGGTGAGTACACACGGCTACGCGGCAACTCTCCGGCATGACCTCTATTCCGGCATGACATAATATCGTTCAGATTTGCTGCTTCATGCTGCCTTGCTGAGAGCCTACCTTCCCCCGCAACCCCATGATGCGATACCTCCAATCCAAGCTGCTGCCCTATGTGCGCTCGACGCTGCTGCCCTCTAAACCCGTGCAGCTTCTATTCAAAACGGGAATGAAATGGGGGCAAGACGGATGTCCCCAAATGGCAGCGGCTTTGTCGTATTTTGCTCTCTTTTCCCTGTTCCCGATGTTGCTGGTGATCGCCAGCATTCTCGGTTCCCTAATTGGTCCCAATACCGATGCGTTTATTTTTCTAAGGGGTGCCATTGAGCGGTTCCTGCCCCCTGAGGTGCACGATTTGGTCGAAGGAACGTTGCTAGCCCTCTACGAAAACAGCGTCGGAGCAGGGCTGATTGGTTTCGGATTTCTGCTGTGGACCTCGAGCGCCGTCTTTGGCATTCTCAGGCATTCTGTGAATCGCATTTGGCGATCGCCCGTTTGGGCTGGAGAAAATGGCTCCGTGCATCAGACGGTGCTGGTCTTTGTGTTGAACAAACTCTTTTCCTTTCTGCTGGTGCTGGGCACTGCCCTGCTGCTGCTAACGTCACTGCTCTCGAATATTGTGATCCGGACCATTTTGGAGTTGGTAGCCAACTTTCAAGACACCTTCGCTTTTATTCAGGTTGATGAATTGCAGCTTACCCGAGGATTGCAGCTTAGCTCCTCGTTTTTGATCTTAGGCATCGCAACCGGCGTATTGTTCAAGATTTTGCCTTCGGCGCGGGTCTGCTGGGGGGATGTGTGGCTAGGGGCGCTGATTACGACGCTGCTGCTGGTTGGATTGCAGCAGTTAGTCAGCAATAGCGTGATCACGATTGGTGCTCGCTTTCTTTCCTACGGGGTGATTGGCAGCGTCATGATTCTCATGCTGTGGATTTTTCTCACCTGCCAAATTTTTCTGCTCGGCTGTGTCTTTTCCTATGTCTATGCGTATTCGTTTGGCAGCCGTCGAGGGACCCCCATGCCGCCTCTGAACCCAGTGCAGCCGTGAGTATCAGCCCAGCTGTCCTAGGGTATCTTAGACAAACTTGGGGCAAGCGAACCTGAATGCACGACCCGCTGTAGCTGCCGGCTTTCCAACTCCAACACCCGCCGCGCAAAGTCCGGGTCGCGATCAAGCAAATCATCAAAGGCATCGACGGGAACCGTCAGGATCCGCGTGGGTTCGCTGTCTGCAAGGATGGTGTTTTCAGAAGCGCTATGGGTCAGAACTTCCAGTTCATCTAGCGTTTGTCCAGGGTGGAGCTGCTCGGTGCGCACGCCGCCGGGAATCTGGTAGTAGATCGTGGCGTCGCCTTCGATCAGCAGCAGCAGTTCGCGGCAGGTGTCGCCTGCTTCCGTAATCACCTCTTTGGCAGCATAGGTGCGGATCTCGGCCCGCTTCGCCAGTGCCAGCAATGTGTTCGTGTGCAGGAACTGGAAGAAATCACTGGTTGCCAGATAGACGAGCTTTTCTAGCAGGGGCAGGGCCGAAAGCGGTGGTTGAGACAGCACTAAAAGCTGATCGGCAATCTCTCGCACTAGCCCACTTGAGTTCTGTCGCAAATAGGTGGCTCGAGACTGGGCCTGTTCGACATCAAGCTGAGCCATGAGATACAGTGCCGCCGCCTGCACCAGGGGATCGTAATGTTGCAGCAGCGCTTCTAGATGGCTCAGCACCTCTGGTCTCTCGGGAACCATGCCTGCGGCAGTGGGAGCAGATTGCATCAACCCTTGCCGGATCTCGGGCGGCAGCCGGTCGCGCCACGGCTCTTGCTGCACCAGCTTCATTGCCACCTGGGGAGCGATCTGACGCAAAGACTGCCCGAGGGCGTTGCGGTTCAAATCTGGAGTATCCGCATTAGCCAGCATCTCCAGCAGCGTCTGCCCGATCAACTCCTGCTTGCGAGCCACCCGACTTTGCAAGAGCGCCCCAACCTGTGGCTGCAACGCTGGATGCTGCAAGGCCCGTTCGCAGGCTGCCCAATCAGTAAGCTGGGCCAGCAGGAAGTCGGCCTTCTGGTTGCTGCTGGTTTGGGCATCTAGCCCTCGCAAGGTCCAGTCTTCGTCTTGCGCTGTAATCGAGTAGTTGCGTCGCAATGAGCGAAGATCTGCCGCATTTTGTGCAGCCGCATCGGCCGCTGTCAGATCCGGCTGGGTTTGGCGCAGCAGCAGCAGCCGTTCTAGAGATTTCTGGTAGCCGTTGAGGCGAATTTGGTTTTCCAGACTGCGCTGGCGGTTGGGATCAAGTAAGGCGGGGTCTTCAACGCCGAGTTCTTCGAGCACTTCCCGGTGTTCATCGTCGCTCATGCCCAGCTCTTGCCGCATCTGCTGCAAGACTTGCAAGCTGCTGGAATAGTTTACATAGCCTTCTTCGAGCGCCTCTCGCAGCACGCCTTTGTAAGCCTCGTGCCGTTTCTCGCGGGTAAACTCGGGCAGCACCTTCGCCAGCACATACACTTCATTAGTGTGTAGATCGTCTAGAGAACGCCCATCGAGATACTGCGAGACATCGAGCTGTAATCGTTCCAATTGCTTGCGAAAGCGATTGGCTAAATTCTCGCGTGAATAAAGCTCAGGGCTGCGTCGCCAAGTTTTGTGCAGCCACAGGGTACTCAAGAATACTAATCCTAAATCATAAACGTACTGCACCCAAATCGGAGTCAGCAAGATTAAAGGGCGCGCTGCAAAAATGAAAAAGAAATTGAAGACAAAAAAGGTGCAAATCGCAAAAATACGGTGGCGAACCAAATCGGAGTTCAGTTTGGAATAGTTCTGATAGCGAGATTTAGCATAGCGTTCGATGGTGTGCCCAACTGCGTAGCCAATGGCGGTGAATCCTCCCAACACCAGCGGCACAGCCACCAGTTTGGGAATCGGGATTGGCTGCCCAAACAGATATAAGCCTGGATTCATCAGTGCTGCAAGCTGATTCGGATCGCGATTCCAGGCTCCGGAAAAGTAGTAATTCCAGTTGCCGGCATACAGATAGTAGTACACAAAATAGCCGATCACCAGACCGACATAGCCATAGCGGATCAGCGTTGTTTGCGGCTGATTCAGGCTGGTCCAGTAACTGCGCTCGGAATCGATATCAATACAGGGACTTTTGCAGGCAACACAGGCACTTTGCTCGCCGCCATCGGGCAATACGGTGCGGCACATAGACTGGGTAATTCGCTGCTCGCTCATGTGGGCTTTGCTGCCTAGCAAGCCTCCCGGTTCGCTGAAGATCGTCTGCACCGGAGCCATTGGGCAAAAATATTGACACCAGGATTTGCCGCTATAGAAATAGCCGACCGCAATCGCCGCGCCAATAGTGAACAACAGCCATAGCCCCAGCACCAGACGATCGGCATTGAAAAACAAAATCCGCCCGCACAAGCCGACAAACAGCCAGCCGAACTGCAGATAGAGATAGTTGCGCCCCAGCCAGGAGTCGGGTTTAACCTTCGCTAGCTCGTAACGCACCGCCCCGGTTTTGGGATTCTCGCGCTTAAACTGCCGCTGCCAGCCCAATGCTCGCGGAATTTGCGACAGAAACGAAAGCGGGCAAATCCGCCGCCACAGCTCATGCCCAAACACCAGCAGAATAAAAATTCCCGCCGGCACCACCGCGCCCCAAAACACCGTCGCCCCGATCGGATACGGCTCCTGCGGCAAACATTCGCCCTGTACCTGCACGCACTCTTCCGATAGCCGCAGCGGACTCCAAGGATGATCGGGCTGCGTTAGCGCCACGGTCCAGGGGTCGTAGAACAGTGAAGCAATCAGCAGCAGCCACCCCAGCGTCAGTATCCAGCGGATCCAGTGCATGCGACGCTCGGGGAATTGGGCAACCATGGGTCGATCGGGCTTCAGCGAAAATAACTCCTTTCCCATCTTAGGGGGTCTGGCGGCGAAACAACGGTCGTCCGCTATAGCTGTTGTTTGGGAATCAAGATTGGAATTCTTGATTTTGGTTTCGGTCCTGAGGCTGATGCTGGTCGGCATTCTCTGCGCCAAAAGACCCCAAATCGTACTACTATCGGGATACCCATCGCCTCCAATGCTTGATTGCGAGACACCACGCCGTTTCCAATTGCGGCAGGTCGTCTGGGGATGGCGAAGGATCGCAACGGACAATGATGGATCATTACGGTTGGGACACGGTTTTTGCATGACAGCCTTAAACGAAACAGACGATAAAACGGTGGTTCGCGAGTATTTCAACGCCACTGGCTTCGACCGTTGGCGGCGCATCTATGGCGATGGCGACGTCAATAAAGTGCAGCTCGACATTCGCAAAGGGCACCAGCAAACGGTCGATACCGTACTAGCGTGGCTGGAAGCCGATGGCAATTTGGAGGGGCTGACGCTGTGCGATGCGGGTTGCGGCGTTGGCAGCCTCAGTATTCCGCTGGCGCAGCGAGGAGTGCAGGTCTTTGCTAGCGATATTTCCGAAAAAATGGTGGGCGAAGCCAAAGAGCGGGCAGCACTGCTGGGCACGAGCAATAACCCTACCTTTGCCGTGCAGGATTTGGAGACCCTGAGCGGCACCTACCACACGGTGGTTTGCCTGGATGTGCTGATCCACTATCCCCAAGAGCAGGCTCAAGCCATGATTGCCCACCTTAGTCAGCTCGCCGAATCGCGGCTGCTGCTCAGCTTTGCCCCCAAAACCCTCGGCTACAGCCTGCTGAAGAAAATTGGCGATTTCTTTCCCGGTCCCAGTAAAGCCACCCGTGCCTATCTGCACCGCGAAGCCGATATCGTGAACGCGCTGCAAGCCAGCGGCTGGACGATTCAGCGACAAGCGATGACCAAGACCCGCTTCTACTTCTCGCGGCTACTGGAAGCAACTCGTTAGGTGTAGTCCCGATCTGCCTATGATACGACTGGGCAAACTAGCGACTCGTCTGGCGCTGGGCTTGGGGCTACTGGTGACGATCGTGCATACCCTTGAACTGCTCGATCCCCGCACCTCGCCCGAAGACCGGCAAGAAGCCATTCCGAACCTGATCGGGGTGGGGGTGCCGCTGACAGGGCTGGGTGGTTGGCAACTGTGGCGCGAGCGGCGTCGGGCAGAGCAACAGGCTCAGGATTGCCTGCGTGCTACATTTTTCCAGATCCTACAGTCCACCCAGGGGCAGATCACTCCGCTGCAGTTCGCCATGGCCACCGGCCTCGACGGCAAAACCGCCAAAGCCTATCTGGACGCGCGAGCTTGTGAGTTCGATGCCCAGTATCACGTGACGCCGGAGGGCACAGTGTCCTACTATTTTGAACTAGCATTGGAAGCAGCGCCCTGCCCACCCGCCGAGCCAACTGTAGACTCTCCCTAGCTGAGAATGCAACGCTATGATTCGCCTGTTTATTGCCACTGCCGCTGTCTTGGGCGGGCTATCGGTGGCTGCCGGAGCTTTTGCCTCCCATGCCCTCAAAGATAGACTCAGCGAGCGGTCGCTGGAGATTTTTGAGACGGCGGCTCGCTATCAGATGTATCATGCACTGGCCCTGCTGCTGGTGGCGCTGTTGCTGAGCCGAGCCGAGGTGGCCCAGCCGCTACTCATCACAACCGGCATTGCGTTTATTAGCGGGGTCGTGCTGTTTTGCGGCAGCCTCTATGCCTTAAGCCTGTCGGGAATCAAGGGGCTAGGGGCGGTTGCTCCTTTGGGCGGTGTGGCATTTTTGGTGGGTTGGGCTTGTCTGGCCATTGCTGCCTTTAGCCACAAATCACTAGGATGAACTGCTGTTTCCGCCGTACCACAGCAGCCACAGGCTGACGCCGAGCCAGCTGGACTGACCTGCGAAAGGATTGCTGGGAAAATCGCTGGGAAATTGCCAGAAAAATTCTGTCGCTCGGGAAACTTTTGGCAGGAGAGACGTCTTAGAGAGTAAAGCCATCCAATGCCGGAGTGAGGAGTGAATCTAGCAGGTAAGTATAGCCCATGGGATTCGAGTTCCGATGGGCTATTTGTTTGCTTCAGATAGCCCAAGGACGAAATATCAACGATATTTCAATATCAACGACCTAATGCTGCTGAAGATTCCGACGAGACAAGTTTGTTAAGGTCACTGGCGATAGGACAGAACCCACTGGATTACTCACTGAGTTCGCCTTCGCAAGAAACTTGAGTTTCGTCAGGACTGATCCAGAGAAACCATCAGGAAGGCTGTTGTGATGCAGTTTGAGGCTTGCCAGGTGATTCCGGCAGAGAGCGGAGCACCATCGGCAAATATCAGCGCCCTAATAGGTGTACCGATGCTCCAGAGGAAGCCAGCAGGAATCCGTAGCAGCGGTTTGTTACTTGTCCCAGAGAACCGTAAGGGCATGGTTGAGCTGGAGCGCTAGCATTTGAAACTCGCCTTCCTGCTGCAACTCGCGAATCTCGATTGCCTGATCAGGGGTGATTACCAACACCGCCGGAAATGGTTGCCTGACAAACAGTACCGCTTCGATAGCTGCGGTGGGAACTTGAGCAATCCGCTTGTTGTTGAGGCAAAACGTCAGCGTGTCGCGCGTGATGTAGAGGTGTTCTTCGCGGCTGAGCCGAGCTGCCTGGATCAGCAAAACGCTAGCTGCCAATCCTAGCCCTAGAAACATCCGCCAGCGCACCAGTGGAGCAGCTAGGCTGATGACCCAGACGTCGCTGAATCCCAAGACAAAGGCACCCCAGCCATGCAGCAGCCCGCCCCAGATCAGCATTAGATTGGCAACGAGCAACGTAAAAAACAGAAAACCACATCGCTGAGCCAACTGCCGAAGCAAATGCCCGGTGCTGGAGAGCCGCCACTGCGAATAAATGTGCCATTGCTGTGGGCTAGAGTGACACTGAATTGTGTTTGGAATTGGGTTTGGAATGTCTGCCAGCGTTGGGTCAGCGGATCGACCAGAGTAACCCAGGGCTGCCGCAGCATAGGGACCGCATCCCTCACTGTCGAGCAGCACCACCGGCACGGCAAAGGCGCGAGCGGCTGACTTAGCCTGGTTCAATGCGTCTATCAGCGAACGACTTTCGTGAAACAAGAGCCGGGAGTGATCCTGCCGCTCTACATATACTTGCCAGACGCTACCCAGCACATCCCGAAACGCACCACCCCGAACCGAGGTTCGCTGGACCGAGAGTTGTGCCACCTCGACTCGGGCAAATTTCAAATAATCGCTGCTGCCGTCTTCTGCCTGCCGCTGCCACAGCACCCAGTCTCCGCGACAGACCAGCGACACGGATGCCCCCGCCCGCCCCCGCAAAAATTGCCCCTTAGCCAACTGATAATCGATAAACCACAGCAAAAAGCAGCCGATCAGGATCAGGCTGTTGTAAGCACGCAGGTAAAACGAAAGCAGCGACAGCAGGCAGAGCACCAGAAAGGCAAGCAGAGTCAGCAGCTCACTCTCGGCGGGCTTGCCCTCGATCAGCTCTGACCACATCAGATGCACAATCAGCTCGTACCAGAGCCGGAAGACCTTACGCAGCGCCACGACGGGCAGAATCAGGGCGGCATAGGGTCCTCGAATGGAGCGAAGCAGGCTGCCGCGAAGAATCACGGGCGTTGAGCGGGCCACGGGGTATCCTCTCTTTCAGCGACGGTACAAGCGATGAGCAGTGGTCCAAGCCACTGGCCTAGCATGCCCAGCTTGGCACAGAAAGAGAGGAAAGCCCTACGTGCTGACCTTAGTTTTGCACCACAACGCGAGTGCCGATGGTCGCCCAATTGAACAGCCACGCCGCCTGCTCAACGGGGACATTGATGCAGCCGCTGCTCACCGGGCTGCCAAAGTTGTCGTGCCAGTAAGCTCCATGAATCGCATAGCTGCCCGAAAAATACATCGTGTAGGGCACGTCAGGAATGTCGTAGGTTTCACCCTGCATGCGCGCGGTTCGATACTTGTTTTCGATGGCATAGACGCCTGTGGGCGTAATGTCTTCCATATTCGAAGCCCGCCCAGTTGACACGGTCACGGAAAAGACCGGCGTGTTTCCCTCCCAGGCAATCAGCCGTTGATCGGAAAGATCGATCTGGATCCACGCTTCCGAAGATTGCTTGAGATCCTCAACCCAGGCCGACACCCATTCGGCATTGTCGGGCAGCACGGGAGGTTTTGGTTCCCCCTCAACCCCAAACTCCGACGTGGCATCGGCGCTAATCAGCGTTCTGTCCTCTAGCCTCAGGTGAGACTCGTCCGCGGTCAGCTCATCTGCCGCATTGCCTACCCAAGGTGCTTCATCGACGGCAGCCGCCTCATAATCTATATTCGCTTCGCTGACGTCTTCGGCGTACTCGGTCCATTCCGTGGGGTACTCCACCTCCGCGGGGTACTCCACCGACTGGGGAACCGCCAACCTATGCCAATCCTCGTTCAGCGCAGCCCCGCCCGCTTCCGGCTCAGAAAGATCAACCGAGGCATAAGCCAGGGGTTCAGCAGAAGGTAGATGAAGGTCATGCCATTCGGCCGCCGCCAGTCCGCTATCTTGAGCAACCGCTGCTTCTGTCCATACCCCCCCTAGACTTGGGATTGCCCATACCATCGCCATAAGCGCCAGCGTCGTCATTGGGTGCTCTTGACCCTTCAGCAATCGCATCCGCCAGATCCACTGAATGGGGACCATATGTTCCAAACTCCTACAGCACAGCATCATCTTGAACCATTGGGATAGTGAAAACGTTGAAGAACGTCGATGGGTCAACTAGCCCGAATTGACCCTAAGACAATTTTCTATTTATAGAACAAAAAAACTAATTGGAATCAGTTTTCAGCGAGTTCTGGGTCAAGTTTTTAGCCCGGTTGCGTCACGAACTTACTCAGTTTCTGCCCCCGGCGGCCAGCAAACGTTGAGAATCCTAAAGTTTCGTGTGATCCGGCAGACAAGCTCCTACAGTTTTGCTCATGATCACTTAAGCGATACCTTGGCGGTATAGCCTCGTTTGTTTGGCGTCTATGATATCGACCTATGACAGTACCTACCATTGAATCGATTCTGCATGAAAACCGTTTATTTCACCCGACCGCCGAGTTTGCTCAGCAGGCGCAGATCAAATCCTTGCAGGACTACGAACAGCTCTATGAACGCGCCAAAGCCAACCCCGAAGCCTTCTGGGCAGAGCTAGCCGAACAGGAATTGCACTGGTTCCAAAAATGGGACAAGGTGCTAGATTGGCAGCCTCCTTTTGCCAAGTGGTTTGTCGATGGCAAGATAAACATTTCCTACAACTGCATTGACCGTCACCTGACAACTTGGCGGCGCAACAAGGCGGCGTTGATTTGGGAAGGCGAACCCGGCGACTCGCGCACCCTCACCTATGCCCAGCTGCATCGGGAAGTCTGTCAGTTTGCTAACGTGCTGAAGCAGCTCGGCGTCCAGAAAGGCGATGTGGTGGGCATCTACATGCCGATGATTCCGGAGGCGGCGATCGCGATGCTGGCCTGCGCTCGGATTGGTGCCCCCCATACCGTGGTGTTTGGTGGCTTTAGTGCCGAGGCTCTGCGGGATCGGCTCAACGACGGTCAGGCCAAGCTGGTTGTCACCGCAGATGGCGGCTGGCGCAAAGATGCCATTGTGCCGCTAAAGGACCAGGTGGATAAAGCCCTAGAAGACAACGGTGCGCCCACGGTCGAGAATGTGCTGGTGGTGCAGCGGACCCAGCAGCGCGTATCTATGGAACCTGGCCGCGACCACTGGTGGCACGATCTGCGTCAGGGGATCTCCAGCGATTGCCCCGCTGAACCGATGGACAGCGAAGATATGCTGTTTATTCTCTACACCTCGGGCAGCACCGGCAAACCCAAAGGAGTGGTACACACGACCGGCGGCTATAACCTCTACACCCACATGACGACGAAGTGGATCTTCGATCTCCGCGATACGGACGTTTACTGGTGTACGGCAGATGTGGGCTGGATCACCGGGCACAGCTACATTGTCTATGGCCCACTCTCCAACGGCGCTACGACGCTGATGTACGAAGGCGCGCCTCGGGCCTCGAATCCGGGCTGCTTCTGGGATGTGATTGAGAAATATGGCGTCAATATTTTCTACACCGCACCGACGGCAATTCGCGCGTTTATCAAAATGGGCGAACACCATCCCCGCTCCCGAGATCTTTCGTCGCTGCGGCTGCTGGGCACGGTGGGCGAGCCGATTAACCCAGAAGCCTGGATGTGGTACTACCGGGTGATTGGCGGCGAACGCTGCCCGATTGTAGACACCTGGTGGCAAACGGAAACTGGCGGCATCATGATTACTCCACTGCCGGGCGCCATTCCCACAAAGCCAGGCTCCGCTACCCGCCCCTTCCCCGGCATTCTGGCGGATGTGGTTGATCTCGAGGGCAATCCTGTGCCCGACAATGAAGGCGGCTATCTGGTCGTGCGGTACCCCTGGCCGAGCATGATGCGCACGGTATACGGCGATGACGACCGCTTCCGTCGCACCTACTGGGAGCACATTCCCCCCCGCGATGGGCAATACTTCTACTTTGCCGGAGACGGAGCCCGCCGCGATGAAGACGGCTACTTTTGGGTGATGGGTCGGGTAGACGATGTGATTAGCGTCTCGGGTCATCGCTTGGGCACGATGGAAATCGAGTCGGCGCTCGTATCGCACCCGGCGGTGGCAGAGGCAGCTGTGGTTGGCAAACCGGACGAACTGCGCGGCGAGGAAATCGTGGCATTCGTTACCCTAGAAGGACACTACACCCCTAGTGAAGAGCTGGATAAAGCGCTGAAGCAGCATGTGGTGCAGGAAATTGGCGCTTTGGCCCGTCCTGGACAGATTCGCTTTAGCGATGCCCTGCCCAAAACCCGCTCAGGCAAAATCATGCGGCGATTGCTACGCTCGTTGGCAGCGGGGCAAGATGTGGTGGGCGACACCTCAACCCTGGAAGACCGCTCGGTGCTCGACAAACTCCGCGAGGAGGCTTAGAGCAAAGCAACCAATAACAACCAAATAGGCACCTAGCGGACGATGACCGGCAGACCGTTTCTCATGGACGATAGACGATAAACGATCAGGATCAGTTCTCCCTCTATGGAGGTGCAATCAGGATGCGTTGCTTACCCAGTTCGCAAACGGTACGCCTAACGTCGGTCACTCGGTTAGCAGGGCCTAGGACCAGGAAATTTTGGTCAACATGGGCCTGGGCGGGATTGCTCTGGGCAGGACTATCGGTTGGACTAGTCCCCAGAGGGGTGGGGCAATCGGTTGCTCCAGAACCCGTCCCGGAACCGATTCCAGCTCAAGAGGACAGCGCACCGCCCGAGGCGTTGTCTACCCCGCTCACCCTAGAAGAGTGGGATTTTGAATCGCCGCTAGAGCCAATTCAATCGCCGCTAGAGCCAATTCAGTCAGCACCGCCTCCAACTCCCCCACCGACCCCACAACCATTGCCGGCTGAGCCGCTGCGGGTTCCTGCGGGAGGGGTGGATCTCCCAGGGCAGCCTCCTCCAGGCAGCCAAACCCCTGCCCAAGAGACGCCGAACCAACTGCAATTTCGGTTCTAGCGGCCCGAAGGTGAGTGGGGTTGCCATCGGGCTGCCTGCCCTCGCGATTTGGTTTCTTCGAGCAGATTGTTCTCTATCAATCGCGCTACCATAGCGGTTCTAGAGGCCACCCCCAGCTTGGTAAAGATGCGGCGCAGATAGGTTGAAACCGTCCACGGGCTGATGCCTAAGATACTGCTAATGTGCTTGTTGGGATGCTCCTGAGCCACTAACTGACCGAATTCGAGAACAGGTTTTAGAGGAGGCAATTCCTTTGTGAGGGATGAACGCGAACGGCGAGTCCATGAATAGTGTTACCCAGGCAATGATGAATTGTCACGACGAATGTAAATACCCAATGATATCTGGATGATTCCCTCCAGGTGATTCCCTAACTTTATCATTGGAGCCGATGTGAACCCCAATGCATGGGCGTTGGCATCCAGCAGAAACTTAGATAGACAATTAGATAGACAAAAGGTTGCCATAATTTTGATGGGCACGTTTGAGTTCAGCAGCAATTTGTGTGGCTAACCAAATTGGCTGCACAACCTGTATATTCTTGACGTACTTAAGAGTCTGCTGCCGAAAGGATCTTCTCTAGAGTGGCAAAGTTGGATTCATCGTCTCTTGAAGATTCCCGAACAACAGCTATATAAAAATTAATCTTTCCTCTAGAAACCCGGAAGCGTTTTTGCCGGGTTGTGCGTTTAGCATTGAAAAATCTCACGGTTGTATCAATGTATGTCTCGGCACCTTGAACGTTGACTCCAGATTGATTAGATGATTCGAGCAAATGTTCGCTACACCTCAGATGATATTGCCAATATCCCGAAGGACAAACCTGAGATTGATTCAGCATTCGATCACGAAGCCCATTTTGAGTTGGCATTTCAGCATGAAGTCAGCGGCATTCCAAGCGAAATCGCAATCTACTGCGACGCAGAAACAGTTCCCTATATTCGAGAACGACACTGGCATCCGACACAGCAAATTGATGAAAATGCTGATGGTTCATTGACGCTGTGTTTTGTCGCAAAGGGGTTGAATGGAGTGAAGCGTTGGGTCTTGTTTCACGGCAGTGGAGCCAAAGTTCTAGAACCCGCCGAACTAGTGCACATGGTGCGACAGGAAATTCAAGCAATGCAGCAATGCTATTGAAAGGACTCAACTGATGCGCAACGAGATTGAGCAAAACTTCCAGACGCTAATAGGATTTCCACCTAGACAGTTTCAGATCGAGACGATCACAAAACTCCTTCAATTACACAACGTCCTGCTTCGTGCACCCACAGGTTCTGGAAAAACAGAAACGGCGATCGCCCCTTTTCTGTTTGCGAAACAGATGGGAGTTGAGGACTTCCCCAACAAGCTGATTTATATCGTGCCCTTGAGAACGTTGGCAACGAGTCTGCGCGATCGCGCTGTGAAGCTAGTCAAAACTTGGGAAAGTGTGCATCCGCCTAAACGACCCTTAGTTGTAACTCTACAAACGGGAGAAAATCCAGAAGATCCAAGATTTGAGGGCGACATTGTTTTTTGCACGATCGATCAGCTCTTGAGTAGCTTTCTCAGCATTCCCTATTCGGTTGGTCGAGGATCGGCAAATGTGAACGCAGGCGTTGTGTTTGCGTCTTATCTCGTGTTTGATGAACTACATTTGCTTGATCCCAATCGCAGTTTTGCAACCACTCTAAAGCTGTTGAAACAGGTGCAGGGTGTTTCACCTTATCTTTTGATGACTGCAACTCTAACGCATGAATTAACACAGCAGGTTCAGCAGGAGGTGACACCAAGAAATTGCAAGCCAGAGGAAGCATTGAGCTTAGTCAATGTTGAGGGTAATGATCTAAAGCAAATTGAAGGCAGTCGCCAGAGGCAATTCATTCCCTGTGAAGAGCCTTTGAGCGCTGAGGTAATTTTACGGGATGTTCAGCAGAACGATCGCAAGCGTGTGATTGTTATCTGCAACACTGTTGCAAGGTCGCAGAGCTTGTTTCAGAATCTGCGCGATATTGCACCAGAGACAATCAAGATAGTATTGCTGCACGCGCGCTTTTTACCTGAAGATCGAAAACAGACGGAAGCCAAGCTGCAAAGAATTTTTGCCAAAAATTGGACGGATGATGGCCTTTGTTATGTATTGATATCAACACAAGTTATAGAAGCTGGAATCAATATCACTTCGCAAGTAATGCATACACAGCTTTGTCCAATGAATGCGTTGTTACAACGTGCAGGACGATGCGCACGATTTGCAGACGAAACGGGCCAGGTTTTGGTCTATCGACAGATGCGAGTGAGCGATAAGCACCAAGGTTTGGCAGCATCTGAAGACGATGATGAGGCGATCGCGCAAACAGAAAATCGTAAACGCCGCCAATTCCTACCTTACTCTGATAAAACCTGCGAGTTAACCTGGACAGTTCTGTTAGAGCACAGGTCAGCGGGGCGAGTGGATCTACCTGTGGGCTTTGCGATAGAAGAAGCCTGGATTAACAATGTGCATGGCGAAGAAGACCGGGTCCAGGCAGGAAAGCGATTGCAGAATAGGAGCCAGTTTGAGCTTGATTTTGATGATGCTGTGTTTCGAGGTAAACGCCATGTTGCCGAAAATCTAATCCGTCAAGTCGATAATCGCAGTGTGTTTATGGTTGAAGATGCGGCAATAATCGATCTGGATATTTCTGAAGACGTTGATGTCAGACAACTTCAGCCTTTTTCGCTGCCTCGAACAACCCTAATCAAGCTTTGGCGAGAGTATGTAGATAGTCATCACCAGACTTGGCTGTTTAAGAAGGTCGAGTCAGAGAGCAAATCAGCAGAAGGATACGTCTTGCCAAAAGCAAAGCCGATTAAAACACAGCAAGAACTGACAGAGAGCATTCGCTTGGTGGTCAATCCAAGCTACGTGAGCTATGACAGCGATATTGGATTGCAGATCGGTGTGCATATTCAAGGTCACTATCGATCACCTAAGAAGCCGAAATCTAAGGTGAGTAAAGAATACAGCTACAAAATGGATACCTATCTAGGGCATCTAGGACGAATTTGGACTTGCTGGGAACGAGATTTCAATGGAGAGGTGCTGATTGATGGGCAACCAACAGTGGTCAAGCTGTCTAGCGTCTGTGGGGAACTGGGGCTTGCAGGGGGAAAGTTTATCTTACGTAAGTTTTTTCCGCAGGCAACGCTACCCCAAACCATTGCCCTATTTGAGTTTTTAGTATTCCTCGCAGTCATTACCCACGATCTGGGCAAACTTCAGGTGGGGTGGCAGAGTGCAATGCGCGGATGGCAGAAAACCGCTTTTGAGCTGTATTGCAGCTTGTCTGAAAAACCTGACTTCGAAATTATGAATCCAGGGAATCACCTACTCGCACACACCGATCATCATCCTGAGAACGAGATCTTCAAAAAAGCCTATGAAACCTATACGGCTCAGCATCCGCGTCCATCTCATGCAGTAGAAAGTGCTTTTATCGCCTATGACTTACTAGATGCGGTCTTAATTCCCGTCCTGGAAGAGCAATATAGGGCAGATGAGACGCAGGTAAATTTGATTCGTCACACAATCGAGATGGCAGCCGGGCGACATCATTCAGCCTGGGCAAAGGGATGGGAAGACTCCAGTGCAACAATCCAGCTCCATCCGGAAGCGAATAAGGCAATTCAGCAGAGTTGGCAGCAGCTCAGCCGTCGCCTCAAAGGAAAATTACTCCTACCCGATCAACTCCCACAGCTTGAGCACACTTACGAGATGGAAGAATTCTCCCTTGGCAAGGAGATTGGGGAAGCTGATTTGCCTTACCAGCAGCTTTACTGGTTGGTCGTTAGGGCACTCCGCATCTGTGACGGGCGGTCGGTGCAGTTGCATTAGAGCTGGAAATGGCTTTTTCCAAACACGGGTAGTATTTAGAAAGTCGAAGCAGTGAATTTATGGTTTGTAATTTAAAGATTCCAAAGCAGTACGGAACTTACACAGATGTATGTTTAATGCTAGGTTTGGCACGACTTACCTACGCTGTTCAGTTTGCACTCCACGAAGCGAAGAAACTGAAGCTAACTGATTTGGGTGCGAGCTATCGGATTCAGTTGGAGCAAGAACTTGACCCGGAGGAAGTTGCTGCTACGCTACAGTACGAAAACCTTTTGCAACCCGTCAAAGGAGACAAAACAGAGGCGATCGCAGGCTTAGATTGGTCTGAACTGAAATTCTTTGATACCAAGCGAAACACCGAAATTCGCAGTCGCTATCTGGAATTTCAGCGTCAATTGAAACGCGAAAAGCTAGAGCTGGCAGATGATGACGAGATAGAAGTACCAGATGCCAGAACTCAAAATGGCGTTATTTTGACCTCAATGCGGCACGATCGCAACCATAATGGGCTTTGGAAAGCTGGATGGGATATTCAGCAGCATTTTGGAGCGTTAGCTGCATCTGCTTTGAAAGCCTTTGCTGAAAGCGATGAACGATCGCAGGGCAATGAAATTTCTCAGGCAGCAGCCTATTTCAAAACCTACACAGGTGAAAACCTTCCGACTCCAGTTAGTGCAGTAAAAATCTTTTTCCCAACGTTTGTGCAGGGGGTGAATCGACCCAAGGCAGACACTAACAAAGTTGATGGGAGTGGGCAAAAAGAGGAATGGCTGTTGCTATGGCTGATTGCGATCGGACTGTTTGAGTTTGGCATTGCTGAACGAATCAAGATTTCCGACAATGCCTTTGATTGGCGCATGGTTTTGCTAGAACCCAGAGAACTCAGCCTTTCTAGCTACCGAGACATTTTAGATGAAGTGAGGATATACAGTCCGCCTAGTGGCGCACACGGTGTTGCCCGCTTTGATGCAGAAATGTCACTGGGATTATCCAAAGCCCTGTTGAAATATCACCCTGCTAAAGGAGTCAGTGAACCCGTCAGGCGGCGATCGCGTAGCTCATCGATCAAAGAGATGGTTTCCGGGTTTAGCGGGACGCACTTCGGCTCTAAAGGACAGGTCTATGGCGTGAAAGAAGTTTTTAGTCTTGGACTGCCTGATTGGATACGACCGGAAACAGCAGAGGAGGTAAGAAACTATCAGAAGTTACTCGATGAGCATCTGACAGTCGTGCGATCGCTTTCGAGCAGTGAAGGCAACGGAGAACTTCTCAATGCTTATCGTGACTTTATTACAGGCGGTGATCTCAACCAATTTTTCCGCTTTCACATTAGCTATGCGGATTATATCGTGCGGCAACTGGCAGACCCAAAAGCGAAATACGCACCGAAACAGTTTTCTCAAGAAGGACTAGACATCATGACTCGAAGCTTTGACAAGACCGATCAGAACTGGTCAATCAAAGAAATTACCCAGAACAAAGGTTTTCTCAGAATTGCGAGAGCAATCAACAGTGCTACGGTTTACGCTGGAAAAATCAAAACGAAAGAAGGGGTAGTAGAACTTGACTGGCAGCGCACCTATGGACTGGCTCAAAGATTGAGCAATCAAATGGGTTCCAAACAAGACTTCATTGCTGAACTTTCGGCGTTCCTGACCAGCTACGACAATGAAAATGTGCGAATTTCCGAACAGCTCCTGAAGGAGAATAAGTCGCTGAGAAGGGTTTGGGTTACAAATGAAGATTTAGAGGAATTCCTAGCACTACTTGATGATCAACGCTTTAAATGGAGTCTTGTTGCCAATCTACTTTTGGCATATGGCTACGCAAAATGGAGAAAACCATTGGAAGGCGAACCGGACGGCGCACCTTCTGGAGACGACGATGCCAACGAAAGCGAATAAGGAGAGTTCGATGCAGCACCATTCCGGCATAGGGGTTAGCGCTCTGCTCAGCGAGCAGCGTCAAGCCATTCTGGCAATCGCTGCCAAACATGGAGCCTACAATGTGCGGGTGTTTGGTTCAGTGGCGCGGGGCGAGGCAGATGAGCAAAGCGATATTGATCTATTGGTAGATTACTCGCTCGATCGCGTCTCTCCCTGGTTTCCAGCCGGCTTAAAACTAGAGCTAGAGCAGTTGTTGGGGCGGAAGGTAGACATCGCCACAGAAGCCGCCCTCACAGACCGAATTCGAGAACAGGTTTTAAGAGAGGCAATTCCTTTGTGAGGAGCGATCGTCAACGGTTAGTCGATATTTTGGAGGCGATTGCTCAAATCGAACGGTATGCTTTTCGGGGACAGAGCAGCTTTTATCAGGAAGAACTGATCCAAGTCTGGATCGTGCATCATCTGCAAATCATCGGAGAAGCCTCCAGTTCTCTATCTCAAGAATTCGTTCAGCAAAACTCCGAAATTCCCTGGGCAGAAATTATCGCATTCCGCAATATCCTAGTTCACGAGTACTTTAGGGTTGACTTACAGCTTGTTTGGCGCATTGTTGAAGGGGATTTACCCGACCTCAAGTCCAATATTCAAAGATTAATACAAGGACACGAATCATGACTCAAGCTACGCTTCCGGTTTATTCAATTTCAATTTCCGGTTTGCTGTCCTGGCAGCTTCATGCACTCAACAATGAAGGTAATGAAGGTAACCAGTCTCTTACGCGTCGGTATTACATTATCGACAAAAATGATCCAGAGCCGCAGTATGTAAATGGGATTTCTGGTGATATGCTGAAGCATATTCAAGCCGAGCATTTGCATCGGGTGGCGATCGAGTCAGGATTGAGTCTTTCCCAGGGTGGAATGAAGTTTAACCCCGATCGCATTGGCTATGACATCAGTATTGAAACGAAAGAAACTCCCTTCTTTACGAATCAAGAGTCTGATTTAACAGCTCGCACAAACAAAGTTCTCAACTTGTGTGCAATCAGCGATCTGGAAGGATTTATGGTGACGGTTAAAGGTGGACAAACCCTTAAACGCGAATCAGTGATTGAATTTGGTGCTGTAGTTGGAATCCCAGGTTCAGTCAAGACCCAGAGCTACTTTCATGCTAAGTATGGCGTTGACAACCCCACACCGTACAACGTGCAGGTCAGTTCAGGTTTATACGCGACGGTGCTGAACATTGAAGCATTTCGGATTGGCTATAATCCTCACAGCTTTGGCTATGCGATCGACGCTGCTGAGCGCAAAAAGCGGTTAGATGCGCTACTCAAGAGCGTGCTGTATACCTACCTTCAGCCGAATGGAGCCAAACGCAACACGCACCTGCCGCACCCCGATCGCTTTGAAGGAGTGATCACGGTTAGCACAAAACGCTGCCCTGCACCCATGATCAGCCCTTTGCAGATTGAGAGCTATCAGCGGCAAATCAGCGGCTTGGCTCAAACCCTGAATCGCATCAATGGGGAAGGAACGATTATTGAATATCCCTTTGAGGACTTTGCCCAATTTGCAGAACGGATCGAACAGCTCATTCAACACACACAGCCCTGGGAGACAACCAATGGCGAAGGCAACGAGTAAGGCAACGAGTAAAAAGACCGAACCTAAATCAGGCAAGTGGTTGACTGTTGCATACTCGCCTGTCAGTTTATTCTCGCTGAAGCGATCAGATGCAACCAGCATGGCAGCCCGCGCTAGCCTTGTGCCAACGCCCTATGCAATTAAAATGGCATTGCTCAAGGTGATGCTTGAAAATCAAGGAGCAAAACACACGGCAGACTTTGATGCCTGGATCAAGCAGGAGTTTGCCTGGATTCGAGATTTAGAAATTCGGGTCAGTCCACCTGATCGGGTGCTAGTGAATCGCAACGGCTACAAATTGCGCTACTACGATCAAACCGCAGACAAAGCTGATAAAAACCGTCCGACCATGCCCTTAACCGATGGTTTTGTGTTTCGGGAATGGGTGCATCTTGAAGGGAAATTAACGCTGTGCTGCGGCGTAACCGATCGCATTGACGATCTTGAGGCTCTCTTCTCTCAGCTTAATTACTTTGGTAAGCGAGGATGCTTTTTCCAATACTTGCCTGATGGAAAAATTGTTACTAATGAAGCCAGATTTTCTGCTGATCCAATGAATAGTTTTGTGATTCAGCCGATGGATGATTTGGGTGAGAAGGCAACCTTCGAGGCAGTCAGCCCATTCTCTGAGAAAAAGATGGGTAAAAACGACCGCATCGTTCGATCGGGGTTTTTACCACTTCAACTTACTGCAACCAGTGCCCGCTATGATCTTTACACCCGATACCTCGACTCATAAAGCAATTCGACTTGCAGGCTTGGCATTGGTTCTCCGTCCAGTGTCGCCCTCTGATTCTGCAATTCCATTATGCGAATGGTTGGACAATGATTCGTTTATGCCATTCTGGGTCCCTCTCGTTCCGAAGCGAAACACAATCAAGGTAATGCCGATTCTTCCAAGTCCGGAACTTTATCCGGAATTGCTTCAGAGTGTTTGTCGGCGATTGACTCAGGTTAATATAATTGCATGGCAGGAACGCCATTATGAAATCATTGGAGTTGAGACTCAAACGGACAACCTGTTCGTAATTCAACTCTCGCTATTGCATCGTCAGGCGCTACCGCCCACTCTGAATCGAGCAGTACACGGACTCTGCTTGCAATGGTTTGCGAATGCAAATCTAGAGATTGCTGAACAGTTACATCAAGCAGCCGTTTCTCCGTTCACCGTGTCGATTCAATCTAAAAATCGTCACCAAACTCAGGTTCGTGTTGCTGTTTTACAAGCAGAGTTGTTCAGTCTGCTATTGTGGGGGCTATGTCCCAATTTGGGGCAGGAAATCAGTCTAGCCAATGCTGGGTGTCAAGTGGGTCCGCAGATTCAACTCGTTGCCTCTAGCAGCTTCGAAAAATTAGTTCAGACTACACCCCAGGACGCACTGAAGCTAGAATTTGTGACTCCAACCAGTTTTAAGCAAGAGGATGCCATCCAGCCTTTTCCCCTGCCAGAATTGGTTTTTGCAGGATTACTGCGGCGTTGGAATACGTTTGCACCCGATGGGTTGAAACTCGATCGCCAAAATTGGACTGGATGGGTTACTGCCTTCGATCTAAAAACTCACACGCTCAGAATGAAAAGTGATGAAATTGGTTCACAGGGCTGGGTGCGCTACCGGTTTCCCGATCCGGAGCAGGCTCGCATTGCCACTATTCTGGCTCATTTTGCCTTTTTTGCAGGTGTGGGACGCAAAACGGCAATGGGAATGGGACAAACTCGATTATTGAATCACCACGAGAATGATCGCCAAGAATGAATAGATGAATCAATGGATGACTATTTACCGCTGGCATATCTGAACGCTTGGGAATATTGCCCGCGTCGATTCTACTGGGAATATGTGCTGGGCGAAATGGCAGACAATGAGCATATTATCCTAGGACGACATCTGCACCGCAATGTGGATCAGCCAGCTGTGGTGCAGGAAGGAGATACCCTGATTCGGCGCAATCAATGGGTTTGGAGCGATCGCCTCCGGGTTGCTGGTATTGTGGATGCCGTGGAAGAACGAGCGGGGGAATTGATCCCCATCGAGTACAAGAAGGGGCGCATGGGCAATCATCTTAACGATCATTTTCAGCTCTGTGCGGCAGGGCTGTGCTTGGAAGAGCGAACCGGACGAACCATTGTCCAGGGCGAAATTTTTTACCACACCAACCGCCGCCGCCAAGTGGTGCCCTTTACGCCGCAACTGCGCCAGGCAACCGAAGCCGCCATTCAGCAGGCGCAGCAGGTGGCTCAGCAGCCGATGCCTGCTCCGATTGATCACCCGCGGAAATGCCAAGCCTGTAGCTTGATTGAGATTTGTCTGCCTGTCGAAGTCAAACAATTACGCAGTGAGGTTTAGATGTCAGTTCTGTATGTCACTCAGCCAGACGCGGTGGTGAGCAAAACCTACGAAGCGTTCACCGTTGCGCTGAAGCAAAATGGCACCTGGACGAAACAGTCCGTTCCGGCGCAAACGATCGACCAGATGGTGCTGATGGGTAATCCGCAGGTTACGGGGGATGCCTTTGTCTATGCGCTGCAGCTAGGCATGCCTATTCACTACCTGTCGAGTTTCGGCAAGTATTTGGGTAGTGCGTTACCAGGACAGTCGCGCAATGGGGCACTGCGGCTGGCGCAGTATGGGCTATATCACGACCTGAGCCGTCGTCTAGAGCTAGTGAAGGCAATCGTGACTGCCAAGATTCACAACCAGTACGTGGTGCTGTATCGGCACGGGCAAACGGATTCGCCGGTAAAAGGGCGCAAAAAACTGGTGCAGACTCAATCTACACTCGACGGAGTGCGAGGCATTGAGGGATTGGCGGCTCGCGAGTATTTTGCTGGCATGGCGGCGATTGTTGGCACAAGCTGGAACTTTTTAGGGCGGCATCGTCCTCCACCTGACCCGATTAATTCCCTGTTGAGCTTTGCCTATGGGCTGCTGCGATCGCAGGTAACGGCGGCGGTGCATCTGGCTGGATTGGATCCCTATATCGGCTATCTGCATGAGGTGCATCACGGGCAGCCGGCGCTGGTATTGGATCTAATGGAGGAGTTTCGCCCGCTGGTGGCAGATAATCTGGTGTTGTCGGTGCTGAATAATCGCCAGATCCAGCAACCCGATTTCAGCGAAAGCTTGGGCGTGTATACGCTGGCCGATGAAGCCCGCAAGCGGTTTTTGCAAGCGTTCGATCGCAAGATGCAGGATGAGTTTAAGCATCCCGTCTTTGGGTACCGCTGCTCCTACCGCCGGGCGATTGAGCTACAGGCGCGATTGCTGGGACGACACCTGCAAGAGGGAATTCCCTATAAGCCGCTGGTGCTGCGATGACGACGCTTTTCTATCTCATCATCTACGATCTGCCCGATACTAAGGCTGCCAATAAGCGACGTGCTCGTCTGCATAAGCTGCTTTCAGGCTATGGGCGATGGACCCAGTTCAGCGTATTTGAGTGTTTTTTGACTGCCGTTCAATTCGCAAAGCTGCAAGTGCAAATTGAAACGCTGATTAAGCCGGATGAGGATTCGGTGCGAATTTATGTGCTGGATGCCGGATCCGTGCGCCGTACGATCGCATATGGTCCAGAAAAACCTCGCCAAGTCAAGACAATTATTCTATGATGATGAAGAAGAAAATTTGGCAAACCGAAGCGGGGTCGATTTTCCAGGGAGGTTCGCCAAAATCTCTAGAACCTCGACAAGTAAATAGATTGAGGATTTTCTTGGGGCAAAATAGGCTCCCTCAACAGGGGCAGATAGGTGCCAGTAAGGTGCTTCTTCAAGAGGTTTGCCAAAACTGGGCTGAGAAGCCCCCTCTGGCCAACATTCCAAGCCGCGCCGTCGCAATTCCCAAATCCCGGTCTACGGGACTGAAACATTGTGGTTTCGCGGATCTGACAATCTACGAGAATGTCGCAATTCCCAAATCCCGGTCTACGGGACTGAAACCTCAGCTCCGGAATCGAGGAGACTGCCGACGTTGCCGTCGCAATTCCCAAATCCCGGTCTACGGGACTGAAACGGGGGCTTGGCAGGCAGCGACAAAGCCCTCCAGAAAGAGTCGCAATTCCCAAATCCCGGTCTACGGGACTGAAACCCGCCGCAACCGCGGACGCAGAGATTAGCGCAAATCGTCGCAATTCCCAAATCCCGGTCTACGGGACTGAAACAGCCTCAAAATCTTCCGCCTCTTGCAAACGCAGCTCCAGTCGCAATTCCCAAATCCCGGTCTACGGGACTGAAACACCGCCTTGGGAGAGCTGGCGGCCGGAGCAGGGGCAGTCGCAATTCCCAAATCCCGGTCTACGGGACTGAAACGCTTCAGGTCAAAATTATTTAAATAAGACTCCAGCTGTCGCAATTCCCAAATCCCGGTCTACGGGACTGAAACTATCCGCTGGAGTTGGTCGAAAGAGCGGCTGAGATTTTGGTCGCAATTCCCAAATCCCGGTCTACGGGACTGAAACTCAAACTCGCTGCCCACGCGGAGCAAATAGGCGGGTGTTGGTCGCAATTCCCAAATCCCGGTCTACGGGACTGAAACCTCGTCAGCGTCTTTCAGAGTACGAGCTGCTCGACTGTCGCAATTCCCAAATCCCGGTCTACGGGACTGAAACGTGACTTACGGGCTGGAGTCAAGGTTTCAGGTCTATGTCGCAATTCCCAAATCCCGGTCTACGGGACTGAAACACCCTCGCAGGAGCGCTGGCCGGCGTAGCTGCAGTTGTCGCAATTCCCAAATCCCGGTCTACGGGACTGAAACGCCAATCGACTGTCCGAGGAGAAAGCGCAGATTGCGGTCGCAATTCCCAAATCCCGGTCTACGGGACTGAAACTAGGTTCCTATCTGCCCGGCTAGGGACTGCAGGATTATGTCGCAATTCCCAAATCCCGGTCTACGGGACTGAAACCGTCTGCCAGCTCGCGGGCCTTGGTCTCTAGCGCCTGTCGCAATTCCCAAATCCCGGTCTACGGGACTGAAACCATGCAGGTGGATTCGCCGAATCGGATCGGGGTCGGTCGCAATTCCCAAATCCCGGTCTACGGGACTGAAACCCTTTTTACCTTTATACTCGATTACGGGATGTTCCGTCGCAATTCCCAAATCCCGGTCTACGGGACTGAAACATATTTGCGGCCCCGTGCGCTCGCGCCCAGTCAACCGTCGCAATTCCCAAATCCCGGTCTACGGGACTGAAACTATAAATACTGTGGATAAGATAAGAGATGCAATTGAGGTCGCAATTCCCAAATCCCGGTCTACGGGACTGAAACATCAAAATGCAGGTCGCCGGGTCCGCCGCCCGACCAGTCGCAATTCCCAAATCCCGGTCTACGGGACTGAAACCGTATCCTGACTGAGTCGAAGTCCCAGGCGGGACAGGTCGCAATTCCCAAATCCCGGTCTACGGGACTGAAACGCTAACTCCAAGAATTTCTCGCACTCGGCTATCGGCGTCGCAATTCCCAAATCCCGGTCTACGGGACTGAAACCTCTCCTCGGCAACGAGCACCTGAATATTAGACGTAAGTCGCAATTCCCAAATCCCGGTCTACGGGACTGAAACTAAGTCTGAGCGATTGATCTGGCGCACGCGGTTTGTCGTCGCAATTCCCAAATCCCGGTCTACGGGACTGAAACAATTCTCAGCCTTTGAAACGCGCCGTGGCGCACCAGGGTCGCAATTCCCAAATCCCGGTCTACGGGACTGAAACCAAGCCCGGACGCCCTCGAGTTCTGCTGCTCGAGGAGTGTCGCAATTCCCAAATCCCGGTCTACGGGACTGAAACGTCGTCGTCGGTCCGCCGCACGCCGGGCTTGAGGAAAGTCGCAATTCCCAAATCCCGGTCTACGGGACTGAAACGATCTTGCCACGATGCTTTTTGCAACCAAATACGCAATGGTCGCAATTCCCAAATCCCGGTCTACGGGACTGAAACTCCTTTCGCCGGAGGCGACTCCAGCAATCGCTCCCCAGTCGCAATTCCCAAATCCCGGTCTACGGGACTGAAACACCGCAGCAGTTACAAAGCCGTGGGCGGGTCGATTGGTCGCAATTCCCAAATCCCGGTCTACGGGACTGAAACGAGGAATTTTGTCCAGCGCCTGAAAACCCGTCGCTGGGTCGCAATTCCCAAATCCCGGTCTACGGGACTGAAACACTTTGCAGATGATGAGCAGCGCATTGCTCGTTTCGGGTCGCAATTCCCAAATCCCGGTCTACGGGACTGAAACTCGCGCTATTGCGATCCGGCGATACGGGCTGATCCAGTCGCAATTCCCAAATCCCGGTCTACGGGACTGAAACGGTGTGCACTCTTGATAAAAACGCTTCCAAACTGGAAGGTCGCAATTCCCAAATCCCGGTCTACGGGACTGAAACTCGGTTGTGTCAACGGTCTGGTCTTGGGATTGCAGGGTCGCAATTCCCAAATCCCGGTCTACGGGACTGAAACCCTGGTCGGTCCTTGCGACCTCAGCGCCGATAGCTAGTCGCAATTCCCAAATCCCGGTCTACGGGACTGAAACTCCTTTCGCCGGAGGCGACTCCAGCAGTCGCTCCCCAGAGTCGCAATTCCCAAATCCCGGTCTACGGGACTGAAACCCTAAAAAGACCGCTCCGCAGGCGTTGCCGCCCAAGCGTCGCAATTCCCAAATCCCGGTCTACGGGACTGAAACACGATCCGCAGATAGGCGTTGCTGGTTAAAACAGCGAGTCGCAATTCCCAAATCCCGGTCTACGGGACTGAAACACGGCTCCAGCCGCCAGAGTAATTGTCTGGGCGTCGTCGCAATTCCCAAATCCCGGTCTACGGGACTGAAACTCCGAACTCAAAAAGCGATGGACCGCCTAAAACGGGTCGCAATTCCCAAATCCCGGTCTACGGGACTGAAACACTTGAAAATCAATCACCGCTACATCTTCCCATTGGTCGCAATTCCCAAATCCCGGTCTACGGGACTGAAACCTGCCAAACCGCTGCTCCTTACTGCCGCCAAATAGCGTCGCAATTCCCAAATCCCGGTCTACGGGACTGAAACGAGTCTTTGCCCCAGCTGACCGCCACGCAGGGGTTGGTCGCAATTCCCAAATCCCGGTCTACGGGACTGAAACCCAGGCTCAAAAGCTGGCGACAAACCCCAGCGTCAGGTCGCAATTCCCAAATCCCGGTCTACGGGACTGAAACGGTCAGTCCGGCGCTAGATTTAATCGACTGCACGTTGTGGTCGCAATTCCCAAATCCCGGTCTACGGGACTGAAACTCCGAACTCAAAAAGCGATGGACCGCCTAAAACGGCGTCGCAATTCCCAAATCCCGGTCTACGGGACTGAAACGTCCCCAATCTGGCAGTAGTACACGCTCTCCCTGAAGTCGCAATTCCCAAATCCCGGTCTACGGGACTGAAACCCCTAGAGAGCAGCTAAGACTCTCTGGACCTCGAATCGTCGCAATTCCCAAATCCCGGTCTACGGGACTGAAACCCTTCCTGGGGCTGCTAGGGGTCTCTCCTGCGATTTGTCGCAATTCCCAAATCCCGGTCTACGGGACTGAAACGCTTAGACACAACTTTCACTGAGCCTAAGCGAGTAGCAAAGTCGCAATTCCCAAATCCCGGTCTACGGGACTGAAACACCGCAAACGATTATCGAGATTTTATTCAAGACTATATCGTCGCAATTCCCAAATCCCGGTCTACGGGACTGAAACGTTTCAACGCATGAAGCCACAAAAATTACAAGAAAGTCGCAATTCCCAAATCCCGGTCTACGGGACTGAAACCCCTACAACTAACGACCGATTATCATCAAAGAGGATACGAGTCGCAATTCCCAAATCCCGGTCTACGGGACTGAAACACAATTAGCTCCGCTGAAGCCGAATCTTCTGGAGAAGGGTCGCAATTCCCAAATCCCGGTCTACGGGACTGAAACTTTGAGTAAGGATAAGGCTCTCCAGGAATCATATGATTGTCGCAATTCCCAAATCCCGGTCTACGGGACTGAAACTTGCTGTTATAGGTCCAGCTCGCCGTCGTTTCTAGCGTCGCAATTCCCAAATCCCGGTCTACGGGACTGAAACAAATGTCCTCCAGGAATAATAGGAGCCGCTAAATCGAGTCGCAATTCCCAAATCCCGGTCTACGGGACTGAAACTGTTGTCTCATGCCGGGGATTTGGTTCAGCAGGGAGTCGCAATTCCCAAATCCCGGTCTACGGGACTGAAACGCTTTGAGGCACGCCTCGCAAAAAAGGAGAATGCCGAGTCGCAATTCCCAAATCCCGGTCTACGGGACTGAAACGGATACACTTTACTGAAACTGCGTTTTACAGAGTCGGTCGCAATTCCCAAATCCCGGTCTACGGGACTGAAACCCTTTTTCCATCGCCGTGATGCTCTAGTTTTACCCTTGTCGCAATTCCCAAATCCCGGTCTACGGGACTGAAACTTTGTGCCCTTGAATTCTCCGAGGGTGCTGTCTAGTCGCAATTCCCAAATCCCGGTCTACGGGACTGAAACCCTAACATGCGATTTGGTTTGATTGGGGGAGCAACGTCGCAATTCCCAAATCCCGGTCTACGGGACTGAAACGAATACAGCGAGGATCGCCCGGTGCGGCGAATCGGTTCGTCGCAATTCCCAAATCCCGGTCTACGGGACTGAAACTATGTTGACAATGGCAGATACGCTGATCAAACTGGCTGTCGCAATTCCCAAATCCCGGTCTACGGGACTGAAACTTGCCAAGGTTTTTCATAAATCTTGGCAACACTATGGTCGCAATTCCCAAATCCCGGTCTACGGGACTGAAACTCCCTGGTCAATAAGGTCTTGGGTTGTTAGAGGACAATAGTTGTCGCAATTCCCAAATCCCGGTCTACGGGACTGAAACACTCTAAATTTAGACTTAAACCTACCGAAAGCTTGGCGTCGCAATTCCCAAATCCCGGTCTACGGGACTGAAACGAACCAAAATCTCAGATTAAAGAGCGATTGAGTCGATGTCGCAATTCCCAAATCCCGGTCTACGGGACTGAAACGGCGTAAGACCGTCGTATGGTTTCAAAATGACCACTTGTCGCAATTCCCAAATCCCGGTCTACGGGACTGAAACTTTTTTAATCATTTCTTCGAACACTTCCCCATTTCTCGTCGCAATTCCCAAATCCCGGTCTACGGGACTGAAACATCTTTGGCGATTTGCTGAATTTGATCGACTGTTAAGTCGCAATTCCCAAATCCCGGTCTACGGGACTGAAACCCCAAAATTAACGACGAGAAAAACCCTGATATCGCTGTCGCAATTCCCAAATCCCGGTCTACGGGACTGAAACTCCGCTGTGGCTGTTCCCAATTTGCCAATGGCAAAAATAGTCGCAATTCCCAAATCCCGGTCTACGGGACTGAAACGTCAAAGATCCGCCTCCTTTACGGTTACAAGGCTATGTCGCAATTCCCAAATCCCGGTCTACGGGACTGAAACGAGGAACTCCGATCCTTGCTGCTGCCGATGGCACTGGTCGCAATTCCCAAATCCCGGTCTACGGGACTGAAACCTGACCTATCGTCGTAAGACGATGGAACTAATCAAGTCGCAATTCCCAAATCCCGGTCTACGGGACTGAAACTGAAATCTACGGCTCCACCCGTTACCTCTGTAGATGTGAGTCGCAATTCCCAAATCCCGGTCTACGGGACTGAAACAAGACCAAAAACGACAGGCACTGACATTATTAGGTGAGTCGCAATTCCCAAATCCCGGTCTACGGGACTGAAACTTCCACAATGTCACCTATGGAGCAACATGGAACGGGTTGGTCGCAATTCCCAAATCCCGGTCTACGGGACTGAAACAGGAAGCCCTTCCTAAAACACCTGAGAATAAACCAGGTCGCAATTCCCAAATCCCGGTCTACGGGACTGAAACTCCAATAAACATCTTTGAGATGTTTTCTGATGTCTTGTCGCAATTCCCAAATCCCGGTCTACGGGACTGAAACCTCTGTGCGACCTGCATATAGTCTGCAAAAGATCAAGTCGCAATTCCCAAATCCCGGTCTACGGGACTGAAACCCACACCCGGAATCACCCGGGGTTTCGGGGGACGGGGTGTCGCAATTCCCAAATCCCGGTCTACGGGACTGAAACTCGCGCGTTTCCGCTGGCGCACTGGACGACAAAGGGTCGCAATTCCCAAATCCCGGTCTACGGGACTGAAACCTGCACACTTATGCTTTGCTGCAATGTCTGAGATGAGTCGCAATTCCCAAATCCCGGTCTACGGGACTGAAACGGATCTAGCTACGAACTACGCTGGACGTGTTGACGCCACGGTCGCAATTCCCAAATCCCGGTCTACGGGACTGAAACGCCAATAACATTCCCCCTCCAAGCAACGCCCCTCCTCGTCGCAATTCCCAAATCCCGGTCTACGGGACTGAAACTGGGATCGGAGAATCCACGGGCGATCAGAGAGATCGTGTCGCAATTCCCAAATCCCGGTCTACGGGACTGAAACCATCTCAATCTCTTTGTGAGCATCCACCCCCAATTGAACGTCGCAATTCCCAAATCCCGGTCTACGGGACTGAAACCCTTTTTCTTAACAGGTTAGACGAGAAATCCCCGCAGGAAGTCGCAATTCCCAAATCCCGGTCTACGGGACTAAAACATCCCGGAGCGGCGTTAAAGTCCACTGCACAGCGGGTCGCAATTCCCAAATCCCGGTCTACGGGACTGAAACCTAGATGGTGAATGCCAAAAGGTATGCCAACCACAAGTCGCAATTCCCAAATCCCGGTCTACGGGACTGAAACTAGGTAGTGGTCCCGCTTACTACAAGAACATCACGGTGTCGCAATTCCCAAATCCCGGTCTACGGGACTGAAACTAGGCTTCTCAGATATTCCGGAGAATATGGAGAACTTGTCGCAATTCCCAAATCCCGGTCTACGGGACTGAAACTTGCCGGAAAAGCGTAGGCAAATAGTGCGAGAAAAGCGGTCGCAATTCCCAAATCCCGGTCTACGGGACTGAAACCCTGTAGGACAGCGCTATTCTACTCGCTCATTGATTGTCGCAATTCCCAAATCCCGGTCTACGGGACTGAAACCGATTCAAGGATCGGGGTTACAGGGGTGGGATGCACTAGTCGCAATTCCCAAATCCCGGTCTACGGGACTGAAACATGTTAGGAACCTCGCTTAATGACGATGCGAAATTCGGGTCGCAATTCCCAAATCCCGGTCTACGGGACTGAAACACTTTGCAGATGATGAGCAGCGCATTGCTCGTTTCGGGTCGCAATTCCCAAATCCCGGTCTACGGGACTGAAACTGGAGCGCTCTCTCTACTCTAGCAGATGTTAGCTCGTCGCAATTCCCAAATCCCGGTCTACGGGACTGAAACTCGCAGCCGTGCCAACGGGGAGACAGAGGATACTTATCGGTCGCAATTCCCAAATCCCGGTCTACGGGACTGAAACTCGGGATCAGCTTAGTCTAGAGCGTCGAACTCGCAGGTCGCAATTCCCAAATCCCGGTCTACGGGACTGAAACCGAAATTAGGGCTTGCTACAAAGGTGAACCCGTTCAGTCGCAATTCCCAAATCCCGGTCTACGGGACTGAAACACAACGTTACTTGCATTAGCACTCTCTGTACTATTAGTCGCAATTCCCAAATCCCGGTCTACGGGACTGAAACGCAGTGCGTTTGTCATTAGCGTGACACCTCAGATCCAGGGTCGCAATTCCCAAATCCCGGTCTACGGGACTGAAACCCTTCTTGGTTCCTGGCACATCGTTATCCTGAAGGAGTCGCAATTCCCAAATCCCGGTCTACGGGACTGAAACTCTTTCGCTGTAGCGTCACTTCCTCTTTGTGGCGCTCGTCGCAATTCCCAAATCCCGGTCTACGGGACTGAAACCTTCTCCTACTACTATTCATGTCGCCCACGCTACAGGTCGCAATTCCCAAATCCCGGTCTACGGGACTGAAACGATTCTGCACTACCCAGTCCATTTGATCGAGTGAGTCGCAATTCCCAAATCCCGGTCTACGGGACTGAAACTCGTTGTGCGAGCACTTGATAACCAATGAGGAGTACTGTCGCAATTCCCAAATCCCGGTCTACGGGACTGAAACCAGGACAATCATTGCTGCATAGGCAACAGCGGCAGATGTCGCAATTCCCAAATCCCGGTCTACGGGACTGAAACGAGACGCCACATGCAATGCATGGTCCAAGTCTGCCGAGTCGCAATTCCCAAATCCCGGTCTACGGGACTGAAACAATGTAAACCGGCGAATGGGTCTCACGAACCACCATCGTCGCAATTCCCAAATCCCGGTCTACGGGACTGAAACCAGCGTTAGTTACCCAGATCACTGACCAGCTTAGCGTCGCAATTCCCAAATCCCGGTCTACGGGACTGAAACTTGTAGCACCTTATACCTCTCGGTAACATATGGGCAGTCGCAATTCCCAAATCCCGGTCTACGGGACTGAAACCCGTTAAGAAACGCACCGCTGAGATCTGCCTTGCTGAGGTCGCAATTCCCAAATCCCGGTCTACGGGACTGAAACCTTCTCCTACTACTATTCATGTCGCCCACGCTACAGGTCGCAATTCCCAAATCCCGGTCTACGGGACTGAAACGTGCCGGCAGGCCGGGCTGTCCTACTCTCGTGGCGGTCGCAATTCCCAAATCCCGGTCTACGGGACTGAAACAACGCTTTCAGAGCGGTAGCTCCCAAGCTGAGAAGCGTCGCAATTCCCAAATCCCGGTCTACGGGACTGAAACGTTCATTACGGCGGAATTCGTTCGATTTCGTGCATCGGTCGCAATTCCCAAATCCCGGTCTACGGGACTGAAACTGTAACTGCGCTACCGTGCGAGCCCGTCCGTTGACGTGTCGCAATTCCCAAATCCCGGTCTACGGGACTGAAACCTTGTAGATGGACGCGGCGTCCCAATCGCCTAGGGCGAGTCGCAATTCCCAAATCCCGGTCTACGGGACTGAAACATTTCTGAGTCTGCAATCAAGTTTCCTGGTTTGCTGGGAGTCGCAATTCCCAAATCCCGGTCTACGGGACTGAAACTCTCCTACTCACTAGCAGGAGACGGGTTTAATATTGGTCGCAATTCCCAAATCCCGGTCTACGGGACTGAAACCAATCCTCTTAATTTCAAACATGCATCCTCACAAAGTCGCAATTCCCAAATCCCGGTCTACGGGACTGAAACTTTTCACTGATACACACCTTCAGAAGGATTGCTATAGTCGCAATTCCCAAATCCCGGTCTACGGGACTGAAACGCTGAGAAATCTGCTGCAATTCTCGTTCACGTAGCACGTCGCAATTCCCAAATCCCGGTCTACGGGACTGAAACAATAAGTCTGTTGATAAGAGCTGATTTGTGAAGTAAACCTTAAGCAGCAAGCCGTTTAATCATCAAGCG
>JACYLU010000005.1 GCA_015272325.1 Synechococcales cyanobacterium C42_A2020_086
GGGGGATGTTGCTAGCGGCGATGCAGCCTACCACCCTTTACAAAGGCATTTTATGAAGGCATTTGCGCGTAGGTAAAGCGCTCGAAGCTGCCCTCGTTCAGCTTATTCCAGGCGTAAACCCGACTGCGAAACTGCTTCCATTCCTCGAACAGCGACTTGAAGTCGGCATCTTTGGCGGCAAATTCGTCGTACAGGGCAAAGGAGGCATCCTCAGCGGCAGCCATAATTTCGTCGCTGTACTGGCGCAACTGCACACCGCTCTGAATTAAGCGCTGCAGGGCTTCGTTATTTTGCGCCTCATAGCGCGAGAGGACTGTCATATTGGCTTCGTGGGCTGCCGTTTCGATGGCAGCTTTGTACTCACCGGGCAGTTTGTTCCACTCGTTCAAATTAATCTGCACCTCTAGCGTTGTGCCTGGCTCCCACCAGCCAGGGTAGTAATAGAATTGCGCCACCTTGTTCAGCCCTAGCTTTTCGTCATCGTAGGGACCAACCCACTCGGCCGCGTCGATGGCACCGGTTTGTAGTGCCTGAAAAATCTCGCCGCCAGGCAGAGTTTGCACCGTAACTCCCAGCTTGCCCATGACCTGTCCACCTAATCCGGGAATCCGCATCTTTAAGCCCTGCAGGTCGCTGACGCTGGTAATTTCCTTGCGGAACCAGCCGCCCATCTGTGCCCCCGTATTGCCCGCTGGAAACTGAATCACGTTGAATTTGCTGGCATACAGCTCTTGTAGCTTTCTCAAGCCACCCCCCTCGTAGAGCCAGGCATTTTGCTGCTGGGCATTGAAGCCAAAGGGGAGACTGGCTCCAAACGCCGTGACTGGGCTTTTACCGATATAGTAATAGGACGCCGTGTGGCCACACTGCACTGCTCCCTGGGAAACAACATTCAGCACTTCAAGTCCTGGAGCCAGTTCACCCGCAGCCCGAGGGGTAATTTTGAAGCGGCCGCCAGTCATCAGGGCAACGCGGTCGGCAAACACCTTGGCTCCGCCAAACAGCGTGTCTAGCGAGGTGGGCCAGCTCGTTGCCATTTGCCACTCTAGGGTGGGCAACGCTCCATCGCTGCGTCCGGTTGAGCCAGTAGGGGAGTTGGTTGGATTATTGCAACCACCCACCACTCCCAAGGCAGCAGCAGTCAGTCCGCCTTGGGCAATCGCTTTCATGAGCTTGCGACGTTCCATATCCCTGAATTCCTTTTATGACGTTTATTAAAATAGGCAGCGTTTCTCTGGCAATGCAGAGAAGCCAATCCAGTCCATCGTCTGATCAAATCCGACGCAACGGTGAGAGAGTTGTCACAAACCGTAATAGTGCCTGCTGAATGTGAGCCGAGATGAACAGGGGCGTTGGTAAACCCTGTTTGGGCAGCCTGCTAGAGGCAGACGACGGAGCCATCGCAGACCATTGTCATCTTCATATTCATGTCACGTAGGCTACACCCTCCCGAGTGGCTGCTCGTTGGAATTCTGTGGCGTCCCGATTCAGCCCTTAAACCTATCCCCAAAATCTATCTCCAGTTATATAACCAGTTATATAAATTAATTTGCCTTCTTATGTTGAAAATAGTAAAATTGGATACAGAAATAAACTGCTATTCGTTCATCTCCAGCCTGTTAAGACATTTTTCTCTCTTAATGAAGGCTTGGAGACGGAAGTAAGGAAAATTCCTGAAGGAACGCGCCTCTCTACATCCCTTACGACGCATTCAGGAGTCATTAGATATGAGACTTTCTTATCGGGGTACCCCCTACGACGTGGAATCAGTTCCCCTAGAGCTGATTGACAGCGGCATGGTTGGCCAGTATCGCGGTCATCAAATTCACTTTAACTATGCTCGCCATATCCCCGTTCCACAACCTGTGCAGACGCTTTCCTACCGGGGAGCTGCTTATCACACAACAGCAACAGGCAGCATTGAGCCGATTGCTACTGCTCGTCGTCAGCGCCCTGCGACCGTTGAACCCACGTGGACGATTGCGGATCGGGCAGCTCATATCGCCGAACTGGAGCGAGTTCATCGGCTCAATATTCAGCGTCGCTTGCAGCATCGCATTGAAGTTGCTAGAGCAAAAGGCGATACGCTGCTGCTGAATCAGCTAGAGCAAGAAATGCGGCAGGGGGTTTAGCGAGCCACTGGTGAGTCTGCGTTAGCATCTGCTTTAAGGCATAGTTCTGCGGCTCAATAGTGCTAAAGCAAGTCCAATGAAGCGTTCTCCGCAGTTGAAAGAGTTAGGAGGTGTAGGAATCCTGACTCTTTCGGCTTGTTTAGCGGCAAGCTATGACTCGATCGCCCCTCCACAAGAGCTACCCGCCCCCGCTGTGCAGCCAAAGCAATGGCGGGCCGTGACAATTTGCCGTTGGGCTAGCCAGTCTGGATTAAAGTTGCGAATGTGAGCGGCTTGCCCGTCTGGGAACTGCATATCTAGCTCCAACATTTGGTTAAAGTCGCAGTCATAGAGGCGTCCATCCCATGCTACCGACAGCGTATTTCGACACATCAACCCCGCCACGGTTGCTGGATTAAAGGCATTCACCAACACTTCCAAATAGCGCTGCAAATTGCCCGACTGCTCCAACCACTCCAAAAATCGCGAGATTGGCATGTTATTGAGGGTAATTAACCGATCGAAGCAGACGCCGTGATTTTTCCACAGTCCAGCTTTCCACTCCTGCTCCATTTTGGTTTGGTTGCTGGCTAAGAAAGCTCCTACCGGATTCGACATCAGGGTCAGCCGTCGCTTGGGGTCGCCGTAGCCATACCCGGCTGCGTTCAGTCGCCGTAGCGCTTCAATGGATTGTTCAAAGGTGCCGTTGCCGCGTTGGGTGTCGGTGTTGAGCTTGCGATAATGCGGCAGCGAGCAGACTACCTCTACGCCCCGTTCGGCGAGCCAGTGCGGCAAGTCGTGCAGGGGCGGCAGCAGCAGCACAGTGAGATTGCAGCGGTCAATCACCTGCTTGCCCCGAGCGACGCACTGCTCTACCAAATAGCGGAAGTGGGGATTTAGCTCGGGTGCACCGCCAGTAATGTCCACCGTGTGGGCCGTTGTTTGATCGAGGGCCTGCAAGCAGGCATCAATGGTCTCTCGGGTCATAATCTCGCGGCGGTCTGGGCCCGCATCTACGTGACAGTGGCGACAGGTCATGTTGCACAGCTTGCCAACATTAATTTGAAAAATCTCCAACGTTGCCGGACGCAGCTCCTCCCAGCCTTGATCAGCTAAGCAGGCTGCAAAATGACCTCCCTGCCGCGTGTGAGAGAGATCGAGTGCCGCTAATCGCTCTAGCTGGTAGTGAGGTGCGGCTAAAGGCGATCGTCGCTGCAGCAGCGAGGTGGTGGGCTTCGGGCCACTAGCCGGGCTTGCTAGATCGAGTTGGGCAGCATCGATGGTGATTTGGGGAGTATCAACTGCTGTATCCATTTCTATCCCTTCAGTCATTGGTTCAAGATCCTCATCAAAATACGGGTGATGGGCTGTGTCTGCTTTAAACCTGTTTTAAATGCCATTTAAACACCGCGTCCCGTTTCGTGAGTCGGCGCGTCTAAATCATGGATTCAAATTACAGCAACGAAAGCATCAATCATTCCACGGTTCGGCTAACGAACTATCTCTAGCAGCATGGATTCTCAATAGATGCTCAATAGATTCATCAAGGGTTAGCAATTTACATTCCCAACTGCTTGACCTGATCTAACATTTGCATGCCATGAACCAGCGACGCCCCGCCACGAATGGCTGTTGCCACATGCAGGGCTTCTGTCATTTGTTCGAGATCGGCACCCTGCTGCAAACATTCCTTACTATAAGCATCAATGCAGTAGGGACACTGCACGGTATGCGCCACTGCCAGAGCAATCAAGGCTTTCTCTCGCACCGAAAGTGCTCCCTCGGCAAACACGGCTCCGTAGTAGGCAAAAAATTTTTCAGCGAGTTCCGGGCTGCCTTGGCCAATTTGGCTGAACTGCGCTAAGTGCTCGGGGTGGTAATAGTGCTCCATGGCTTTAACTATCGCTCGATAACGTGCTCAACAACACTCTTCAACAACACTTATCTGCTGCTCGGAACAGGCTCTCCATCCTGTCTCTATCAAGTCTCCATCGGGTCTCGATCCAGCCTCGTTAGATCATAAAGGGTTTGAGACGGTCCTGCGGCTGCCAGCGGTTTGTTTCAACTCAGGTTATACCCTAAGACTGAGAATCACCTGAGTGAATCGATTTTCTGCTCAATCACACCCCCTACGGCTCATGTCACGGCTCATGTCAAGGTCTAAGCAACCATAGCGACCCATTAGCTGTTTCCGGGAACACCCTACAATAGAACCTATGCAACGTTAAGAAGTGTGTAGAGTTCTCATGGCAGATCAATTGGTTCGAGCAACGGCAGCCGGGGGCGGCATCCGGATTGTCGGAGTGGTGAGTACGCGCCTAACTGAAGAGGCCAGACAGCGCCATAATCTCTCCTATGTCGCTACCGCCGCTTTGGGGCGGACCATGTCGTCGGGGCTGTTATTAGCCTCCAGCATGAAGCGAGCCGAGTCGCGAGTGAACTTGCGCGTCAAGGGAGATGGGCCCCTAGGCGGCATCATGGTGGATGCCGGTGTAGATGGCACCGTTCGCGGCTATGTAGACAATCCCAGCATTGAGTTGCCGCCGAATGCTAGAGGCAAGCTGGATGTGGGGGGTGCTGTGGGCAGTGGCTATCTCTACGTGGTTCGAGATGTCGGCTATGGCTATCCTTATTCCAGCACGGTGGAATTGGTTTCCGGCGAAATTGGCGACGATGTGACGCACTATTTGGTGAGTTCCGAGCAAACTCCCTCGGCACTGGTGGTGGGTGTGTTTGTTGGGGCAGAAGGTGTGACGGCAGCCGGCGGCTTGCTGGTGCAGGTGTTGCCCAAGGCGGCCCGCGATGAATCGCTTGTCGAGAAGCTAGAGTCCCGGCTATCTACCCTGACCGGGTTCACCCCCCTGCTGCAGGCGGGCAAATCGCTGCCGCAAATTTTCGCGGATTTGGTGGGCGATATGGATCTGCAGATCCTACCGGAAGCGCAGCTTGTGCGGTTTCATTGCAGTTGCTCGTTTGATCGCGTCATGGGAGCACTGAAGATCTTGGGCGAACGTGAACTGCAAGACATGATCGACAAAGATGAAGGCGCAGAAGCGACCTGTCATTTCTGCGGAGAAGTGTACAAAGCCAATAGCCAGGAACTGCAGCAGCTGATTGACGAACTGCAGACCGAGTCTCTATCTTAGGTTTCGCTTTGCCCTAGCTATCCCCCGTGGCTCAAAGCCTGTGATATGAGTTTATAGGACTACAGCAGAGCTGACTCCAGCCCTGTAGTCTTAGCAATGGAGGTATTACAAGAAGGCATCTATGCAGATTCAGACGCCAGAGTGGGTAAAACATGCCGTTTTTTATCAAATTTTTCCCGATCGATTTGCTGCTAGACCGCTGCTTCCCCCGTTTAGTCTGGCACCGCTATCTCTAGAGGCATGGCAGTCCGAACCAACATTGCAGGGATATAAGGGGGGCAACCTCTGGGGGGTGATCGACCAGCTTGATTACATCCAAAGCTTAGGAGTCACGGCAATTTACTTCACGCCGATTTTTCAGTCGCCCTGCAACCACCGCTATCACACCCACGATTATTACCAAATTGACCCGCTTTTGGGCGGCAATGAAGCGTTTTTTCAGTTGCTCCACGCGGCCCACTCGCGCGGCATGAAGGTAGTGCTAGACGGCGTATTTAACCATGTCGGGCGGGGGTTTTTCTTTTTCAATGACATCCTGGAAAATGGCCCCCATTCCCCTTGGGTAGACTGGTTCAAAATCGAAGGCTGGCCGCTAGCCCCCTACGATGGCGACCGCCCGGCCAATTATGTGAGTTGGTGCGGCAATCGGGCGCTGCCAGAGTTCAACCATGCCAACCCTGCTGTGCGGGAGTACATTATGCGGGTGGCAGAACACTGGATTCGCTGCGGCATCGACGGCTGGCGTCTGGATGTGCCCTTCTGTATCACGGAACCTGGATTCTGGCAGGAGTTTCGTCGGCGCGTCAAAGCAATTAACCCCAATGCCTACATCGTGGGGGAAGTTTGGCACGATGCTCGCCGCTGGCTGGATGGAACCCAGTTTGATGGTGTGCTCAACTACCTGTTTGCCGGCGCAACCATTGCCTTTGCCGCCGGAGATCGGGTTGATCCCGAGCAGGTGCAGGACCGCGACTACGAACCCTATCCTGGCATTGATGCCCTCACCTACGCCGAGAAAATTCAGCTCTTGCTGCATGCCTACCCCTGGGAGATCCAGCTTACTCAGCTTAATGTGCTAGCCAGCCACGACACCGCCCGCCTGCTCACAATGACCCACGGCGATATCGATACGGTGAAGCTAGCGACCCTGCTGCTAATCACGTTTCCCGGTGCTCCCAGCATCTACTATGGCGACGAGGTTGGCTTGCCCGGCGGCTTAGACCCCGACTCGCGGCGCAGCTTCCCCGATCCAGAGCAGTGGAATCAAGAGTTGCTAGACTGTCACCGAAAACTGATTGCTTTGCGCCATGCTCGCCTGTCACTGCGGATCGGCGAATACCGCTTTTTAGGGGCAGACAATCAAACCTATGCCTTTGCTCGCATCTTTGAGGGCGACGTGCTCATCATTGCCGTCAATGCTGCCGATCACTTTGGCAAGATTGACCTCGAAGAAGCCGGCACACGGCTGGGCGCTCAACCGAGCTACCTGCTCTACAGCACCAGCGATGAAGCCACCGAAATTGTCTGGACTGCCGACAACCTGTTTCTGGCGATTCCACCGCGCACGGGCATTGTGCTGTCTTAGGGTACGTCACCACGGAACTTGTCTAGGTTCCATCTCATTAAAAAAATTGGCTGGGGTTATGGCTCGTATCCCCCGTTAATTCCAGAGCCGGGAGGCAGCACCTTGGACTGCGGACCCGCCATCTGACTATCCGATGGGGCAGGGGTTGGTCCCGGCTGGGCAGGAGGTGTCGGCAGCGATGAGGCTGGAGTCGTCGGGCTGCTGGGCGCGGGAGATTGTGGGACCGGCTGCGGCGAGCTAGCAGGTGGGTTGGGAGACGGGCTGCTGGATGAACGAGCGAGCGGCTCATTCCCGTGATCGTCCTGATTTTTCGGCGGGCTAGCAGCTTGACTGGTTTTCTGAGTTTTAACCTCCTGCTCCCTTATCGGCTGATCTGGCAGATTGCTCGTTTGCTGATTTGTCTGGCTGGGTGTCTGGGCTGTTTTCTCTTGAGTTGCGGTAGTTGGCTCAGGCGGACTCTGAACGCGGGGCACACGATTCCCCATTGACCCATCGGGCATGGTCGTGTTCAAGAGTATGGCATTGCTGAGATCGGCACCGCTCAAGTCAGCGCCGCGCAGGTTAGCCTGGATCAACTTGGCATTTTCCAGATTCACTCCCGATAGATTGGAGTCACGCAGGCTCGCTCCATCTAGCTTAATGTTGTCGAGATTAGCGCCTGTGAGATCTGCTCCGTCCAGCGTAACGCCTCGCAGACAGGCATTGCTGAGGTTCGCGCCCGGTAGCTTAGCGTTGCTGAGGTTGGCCTCGCTGAGATCGGCACCACTGAGGTCGGCTTTAGGCAAGCTCGCTCCACTCAGGTCAGCTCCTGCCAAATTGACTTCCACCAGCATCGTATGGTCTAGCTTGGCGTTGCTCAAGGTCGCATGCTGGAGGTTCGCGTGGCTGAGGTTCGCACTCTGCAAGTTGGCGCTGCTGAGATCAGCCTGGTTCAGGGTGGTGTGCTCTAGGGTGGCGTGCTCTAGGATGGCGGCCCGCAGGGATGCCTCAGTCAGGTTCGCTGCTGCTAAATTCGCGTGGCTGAGATCGGCAAAGCTCAACTGAGCGTGGCTGAGGTTGGATTGAGTGAGATCGGCATGTCTGAGGTGAGCATCGGCCAAGGTGGCGTAGCGCAGGTCCGTCTGACTGAGGTTGGCCCCTGCCAAGCAGGCGCTAGGCAAATAGAGATGAGGGAATTGGATGCCCGCCAGATTCACGCCAGCTAAGTTGGCATTCTTCGACACACCAACCAGCAATGACAGCAGCGTCGCCCGATCGAAATCTGGCTGAGGGTTAGCGGTAGGCTCTGGCATGTTGCATCCTTGGGGCGCGATCCATCTTCGATGACAATCTTCGCCAGTGTAACGCCGCTTTATGGCAGTAGTGTCATGATTTCTGCAAATAATTGTTCAAACTCTTCGGCGGATTCCACGGCTGCTTTGCCCAACAATTCCCAGACGGTGGCGGCCTGCCCAAAGGTATCGGCAATGGCCTGGCGCTGGTGAATCACCGTTTTCAGAATCGGCACGCCCAGATCGTTGAGCAGTACCATGGTTTCGTCCTTGAGCCGCGTCCCCTTGACGGCTCGTGACAGGAACACAGCAGACTGGGGCAACCCGTGGCGAGTGGCTTGCGCCTGCCGAATCAGCCGAATCGCATCCGCCGCCGAGCGTAGATCAACTCCGGTAGGCTGGCAGGGCACCAGAGCCAGATCTGCCCGCAGCACAATGGCCTTCATCGCATCGGACAACCCGGCCGGACCGTCCACCACAATATAGTCGTATTGGTTAGCCAGGAGGGGAATTTGCTCTAGGAGTTCGTCGGACGTCTGCATCACCTTGCAGGGGATCGGGTCCTCTAAAGCCTCTACCCAGATCGAGCTAGAGCGCTGAGCATCGGCATCCACTAACAGCACCTTATGCTGCTTATGAATCAGCCAATAGGCTAAATGAACGGCCGTTGTAGACTTAGCACAGCCTCCCTTTTGGTTGACAACCGCAATCACTGACATAGGGCTGCATTCGGGTAGAGGACTTGAAGATCAACACCATGACGCCGCGAGATTTCTTAAATTTATTATGTTTTGCGTTATGTTTTGCGGACAAATTGACAGGCAAGAGCCGTCTTGGCTTCTGGGCTGCCGGCTGACCTCCTCACCGCAATCACCACAACCCAAATGTTGAGGCAAAACTTGAGGCAAAACTTGAGGGCCGTCTTTGCAGCGTTCGCTTCCTGAGGTCATAGGGTGAAAGTAACCGCAAGCAACCTCACAAGCAACCTCAATAGATCTGCAACATCAACGCCATGAGGCTGTCACATCGACCCACTATCCTATGACTTGTGATGCTAACCCATCTGCTTATGGCAGAGTTAAACCTCCTGCTGGGAGGTTTTTTTATGGCTCCGCGACGGCAGATTGAGCGAGATCGGCAACACGCAAGCTCTCTTGCACCATCGGCCGATTGAACAAGACCATCGTCGTGCTGGAGTTTACCTCAAAGCCAATGCGCTCATAGAAAGGCTGCTGATGGGTCGTCATCAGGTAGACTCGCTCCACCCGGTTGACATGGGGATGCATTAACACGGTTTCTACCAGTTTTCGCCCTAGACCAGCACCCTGATAATCCGAGTGGATCACCACATCCCAAATGGTGGCTCGATAGACGCCGTCTGAAGTGGCTCGGGCAAAGCCGATCAGACGCTCCTGGTCCCAGACTGTGACGATTGGCTTACTGTGAATGAGAGCAACGGTCCAATCGTCGAGGCGGCGACCCCTAGCCCAAAATGCCATTTCCTCAAATAGAGCCTGCAGTTGAGGCAAGTGCTGCTGACGAAAACTGTCCTGAGTCTCTGCAAACGCGCTTTCATGCACACAAAATTGAATATGCCGACAATCCATGCCTTCCAGTCTCCTCGTCAAAGTCAAACGGTCAGAATCATCTGGTGAACCTGGTAACTTGCTTGGGTGAAGCTGTTTTTGGGAATAGCTCTAGTGAACGACGGGTGTGGCTCAGCGAGGACTCAAACAACTCTCCAGCATCTTCTCAAGAGTCTGGAAAGGGTGACCTAAGAGCCGAACTGAAGTCGCCCGCTCAGCCCTTAACCAGGATAATGGTTGGAGGAGTTGAGCTATGTATCCCCTGATCACTGTTGATCACTGTCCAGACTCAAGGTCCTGTCCTTGCGATTTCTGATGGATTTCTGATGGATTTCTGATGATTTCTCTGAGTTCATCTCGATTTCAAACCAACTGCCCGCTTTCGATCGATAGATTGTGCCTGTGTTTAAATTCGTTCGTTCAAGTCGCTCTTCACCGTATGCGCGGGACCTGCCTGCCTCCTCGCGTCGGCGATGGTCGGTGCTGGGTTTGGTGCTGCTGCTGCTTTGGAGTCTGATTCTGGGGTGGGGGCTGGCGCGAGTGACGTCGGCTCAAACTTCCTTCCCCTTCTCGACAGCTCCGAACGAGGCTGACATAGGCACCGTGGATGTGGTTCCCGAACGCTATCAGTTTGGGCAGCAGCTGTATCTGGAAAACTGCGCCACTTGCCATGTGGGGCTGCCGCCGGCTGTGATGCCCTCCCAAACTTGGTTGGCTTTAATCCAAGACACCCAACACTACGGCACTCAGATTGCGCCGATCCGGGAGCCTGCCCTGCAACTGATTTGGAACTATTTGTCCACCTATTCCCGCCCCATTGTTCAAAATGAGCGGGTGCCCTTTCGGTTGGCACAATCGCGCTATTTCCAGGCACTGCATCCCAATGTGGAATTTCCCCAGCCCGTTAGCCCCAATAGCTGTACTGCCTGTCATCCAAGTGCTGCCGAGTACAATTTTCGCCGCCTGACGCCCGAGTGGGAGACCGCTTCCTGATCTGGACTAGAGATAGTTCCCTCCAGCGGCGACATGGGAACAGTGCGGATTTCTCACCTTGGACTGCCTTTTCCGAGCTTCAAATGCAAGTGATAGGATGTAAGGTACAGAAGTTAACATTCCGGGCTGCGCTTTGGTCATTTTTTTGTGCCATTCTTGATGTCTGGCGGGTTCTCTGGCGACACCCTCAATCTTTGCTAACCCTTTGTACCAAGCGGCTCTCAGCCATCTTCTCGTTACTGATTTTCCATTACCGCGTCTCTTTGCCATGTTGAAAACTCTGCTGGGTGATCCCAACGCACGCAAGCTCAGGAAATATAAAAACGACATTGTTGAAATCAACTTATTAGAAGAGGAAATTCAGGCTCTGTCGGATGAAGCCCTGACTGGGAAGACGGCAGAGTTTAAGCAGCGCCTAGAAAACGGCGAAACGCTCGATGATCTGCTGCCGGAAGCCTTTGCAGTTGTACGCGAAGCCGGCAAGCGCGTCTTGGGCATGCGCCATTTTGATGTGCAGCTGATCGGCGGCATGGTACTGCACGATGGGCAAATTGCCGAGATGAAAACCGGAGAAGGCAAAACCCTCGTTGCTACGCTGCCAGCCTATCTCAATGCATTGACCGGCAAGGGCGTCCACATTGTGACCGTCAATGATTATCTGGCGCGGCGCGACGCCGAATGGATGGGGCAGGTGCATCGCTTCCTAGGTCTAACCGTAGGGCTGATTCAGCAGGGCATGACCTCCGAGGAACGCCGCCGCAACTATGCCTGCGATATTACCTACAGTACCAACAGCGAACTCGGCTTCGACTATCTGCGCGACAACATGGCCACCTCGATCGAAGATGTGGTGCAGCGCCCCTTCAACTACTGCATCATCGACGAGGTCGATTCGGTGCTGATCGACGAAGCCCGGACACCGCTGATTATTTCAGGGCAGGTGGAGCGTCCAAGCGAGAAATACACCGAAGCAGCTCGCGTGGCAGCGGCTTTGCGGCGTAAGAAAGACGAAGACGATCCAGAAGGGCACTACGAGGTAGACGAGAAGCAGCGCAATGTCATCCTGTCGGACGAAGGCTTTATCGAGGCCGAGAAGCTTCTCGGCGTCAAGGATTTATTCGATCCTAAAGATCCCTGGGCGCACTACGTGTTCAACGCCATCAAAGCCAAAGAGCTATTCATCAAAGACGTTAACTACATCGTCCGCAATGGCGAAGTGGTGATTGTGGACGAATTCACCGGGCGAGTGATGCCGGGGCGCCGCTGGAGTGACGGTTTGCATCAGGCGATCGAAGCTAAAGAGCGGGTCGAGATTCAGCCGGAGACCCAAACCCTAGCCACGATTACCTACCAGAATTTCTTCTTGATCTACCCCAAGCTGGCCGGTATGACTGGTACCGCCAAAACCGAAGAGGCAGAATTCGAGAAGATCTACAACCTGGAAGTGACCATCATTCCTACGAACCGCCCCACCGGACGCAAAGATTTGTCAGACGTGGTCTACAAAACTGAGCTAGCCAAGTGGCGAGCGGTGGCTCAGGAGTGCGCGGAAATGCACGCCATAGGCCGGCCGGTGTTGGTGGGTACCACTAGCGTCGAGAAGTCGGAGGTGCTGTCGCGACTGCTGAACGAGCTACGCGTTCCCCACAACTTGCTAAATGCTAAGCCCGAGAATGTGGAGCGCGAGTCAGAGATCATCGCCCAAGCCGGACGTAAGGGGGCTGTCACCATTGCCACGAATATGGCCGGTCGCGGTACGGACATCATTCTGGGCGGCAACGCCGACTATATGGCGCGGTTGAAGGTGCGGGAATACTTCATGCCGCGGATCGTCAAACCCGAGGATGAAGATGAATTCTCGGTTACCAAGGTGATGGATGGTAGCGGTCGGGGTGGCGGCCGTGGGTTCGTACCGGGCAATCAGAAAGTGAAAACCTGGAAGGCGTCGCCCCAAATTTATCCGGCGGAGCTTTCCAAGGAGACCGAACAAGCACTCAAAGCAGCGGTAGAAGTGGCGGTGCAGCACTATGGCGCTCGTTCGCTGCCCGAACTGACTGCTGAAGATAAGGTGGCAACCGCCGCAGAAAAGGCACCCACCGACGATCCGGTGATTCTGAAACTGCGGCAGGTCTACAACCAGATTCGTCAGGAGTACGAGCAGTACACCCAGGCCGAGCATGAGGAAGTGGTGCAGCTAGGCGGACTGCATGTGATCGGCACCGAGCGTCACGAGTCGCGTCGGATTGACAACCAGTTGCGCGGTCGTGCGGGCCGGCAGGGCGACCCTGGATCCACTCGCTTTTTCCTCAGCTTGGAAGACAACCTGCTGCGGATCTTTGGCGGTGACCGGGTGGGTCGCCTGATGGATATGTTCCGTGTCGAAGAAGATATGCCGATTGAGTCGGGGATGCTGACGCGTTCACTGGAAGGCGCTCAAAAGAAGGTGGAAACCTACTACTATGACATCCGCAAGCAGGTGTTTGAGTACGACGAGGTGATGAACAACCAACGGCGAGCGATTTATGCCGAGCGGCGGCGCGTCTTGGAAGGGGTAGACCTGAAAGAAAAGGTGATTGAATACATCGAACGCACGATGAATGACATCGTGGACGCCTACATCAACCCCGAACTGCCGCCGGAAGAGTGGGAACTCGATAAGGTTGTTGCTAAGGTCAAAGAATTTATTTATCTGCTGCAAGACCTCGAACCCGAGCAGCTCGCGGATCTCTCCACCGGCGAGATCAAAACCTTCCTACATGAGCAGGCCCGCATTGCTTACGACATCAAAGAAGCCCAGGTGGATCAAATCAGTCCTGGCCTGATGCGTCATGCCGAGCGGTTCTTTACGCTACAGCAGATTGACACCCTCTGGCGCGAGCACCTACAGCAGATGGACGCCCTGCGCGAATCGGTTGGGCTGCGCGGCTATGGGCAGAAAGACCCACTGATTGAATACAAGAGCGAAGGCTATGAGCTGTTCCTGGACATGATGACCAACATTCGCCGCAATGTGGTCTACTCGCTGTTCCAATTCCAGCCGCAGCCGCAGCCTGTGGTGCAATCTGCCTCTGAGGTGTGAGGTAGCCGGTAGTGATCGCAGCCTGAACCTATGAGCCAGCGACCCGCCTTTCCCCTCCAACCCAATCCGCCGCTGTCGCCTCGGGAAACGCTGCCCACGATGTACGATTTGCCCAGCGAAAACCCAGAGGAACCTGGCTTGCCAGACGAATTTCACGACCTCCAGCCTCAGCTTCTGAGCGCCACATTGCGCCTCCGAAACTACGCCAAATCCGACATCTTTACCGGAACTGACCTGAATCTGTACTACGACGTGCGCCATCCTCAGTGGTACAAGCGACCTGATTGGTTTCTCGTCCTGGGAGTCCCGCGCCTTTATGACGGCACAGAGTTACGTTCCAGCTATGTCCTCTGGCAAGAAGGCGTCGATCCATTTGTGGTCGTCGAGTTGCTCTCTCCGGGCACCGAAACGGAAGACTTAGGCAATAAAGCCGAGCCATCAGGGGAAGATCCATCAATCGAGGATATTTGCTTAAACCTGGAGAACGGCGAAGCCAGACCCCCTCGAAAGTGGGAAGTCTATGAACAAATTCTGCGCGTGCCTTACTACATCGTATTCAGCCGCTACACCAACCAGCTTCGATTCTTCCAGCTTGTCGGCGGACGCTACCAGGAACAAGCGATCGATCCGCAACAGCCCCGCGTCTGGATTCCTGAACTCGAACTAGGGATTGGACTCTGGAGCGGAACCTTTGAGGGTGTGAAACAACAGTGGCTCCGCTGGTATGACGATCGCAACAACTGGATACCCACCGATGCAGAACGCGCCGATCGCTTCGCTGCCCGTCTGCGAGAACTAGGCGAAGACCCGGATGCCTTGTCCTGAGGGCTGGGAATTCAGCCGTTCTTAAGAAGCTCGTTTATCCAGAGAAAAGGGGCGAAGAGGAAGAGATCACACCTATTCCGTTAGTTCATCACCAGCCATTTCTGTCCGTTTAATCGCTGCACCGTGTAGAGCAGCATCAAGTCTAAATTGACCTTGCGTTCGTCAATCATGAAGGACTCCAGCAGGGTCGGCTGAGCGCCATTGTCTGCCCAGGTAAAGAACTTCGGTCCCTGAATGTCTTCCTTGGAAAAGATAATGGTGAACTGACGCTTGCCGTTTTGCCATTTTGCAGTCACCTGCCAGCATTCGTCATCTCCTAAACCCGCAATGGGGAGCTTGCGCTTGGCGAATTGCAAGTCGGCATCGGAAATTCCAACCTTCGCCAGCGTTTGCTTCAGGGCAGGCAGAAAGTCTTGGTTGATGAATTCGGTGAAGGGTTTGTCTTCCAGAGCTGGTGGCTTTTCCTTCTTGGGTGGTCTAGCTGGCTTTTCCGCTGCAGGTTTTTCGGCAGTCGGCGCTTTTTCCTCAGCCGGGGGATTGGCAGTAGGTTCGTCTGACATGGCTCCGCTCACGCTCCATACAACAGCATTCGTCACAAGCATTCGTCACAGTCGCCTTCGCTAAGCTAGGGGACTATGTCTTACTTATAACTATGTCTTACTTATAGTACTGGGTTGCCGACCGCCTCCGCAGCACTGCACTCCAGAATTGGGCTTCCATTCTGCCAATCATGGCTATTAAACGAAGTAATGGCAAGAAGGCATCAGTTTAGCCCCCAGCGACGGCCGGCACAATGCTGACTTCGTCTCCGGCTTGCAGCGCTGTGTTGGCACCGTCCAGAAACCGGATATCTTCGCTGTTGACATAGAAATTGATGAAACGACGTAGATTACCCTGCTCGTCGCACAGGCGAGCTTTGATGCCGGGGAAATCTTGCTCTAGCGAATCGAGCAGTTCGGCAATTGTGCCGCCGGTACATTCAATCGTGGCTTGGTCGCGGGTGAACTTTTGCAGAGGCGTCGGGATTAGAACTTTGACGGTCATAAGAACGATAAGAAAAACGATGAGTTCGGAATGTTGAACAAATAGGCTTGGGCAGAAGCCGGAACAAAGTACCCTCGGGCATAAAACCTGAGGGCATTCTCAACGGAGGGAATAACTAGACGAGGACTTGCTGCCACTCTAGCCGATCCAGGGTTTGCGCCCGCTCTAGGGCCCGCTCGAAGCTGTCGAGTCTGGGTTCGATTGTTAGCGGTTCGCCGATATAGCCCTGGACCGCTTCCTGGGTCTTGAGGCCATTACCGGTGATGTAGGCGACGGTGGTTTCATCGGGATCGATCTTGCCCGCTTCCACGAGTTTCTTGAGAGTAGCAATGGTTGTGCCGCCAGCGGTTTCGGTGAAGATGCCTTCGGTTTCGGCCAGCAGCTTGATGCCGTCTACAATTTCGGCATCGGTCACGGATTCAATGGCGCCGTTGGTTTTGCGAGCAATCTCCACGGCGTAGACCCCATCCGCCGGGTTGCCAATCGCAATCGACTTAGCGATCGTGTTGGGCTTCACGGGGGTGATAAAGTCGCGATCTTCGCGATACGCCTGGGCGATCGGCGAGCAACCCTCGGCTTGAGCACCGCTAAACCGAACATCTTTACCTTCGACCAGCCCAACTTTCACGAACTCCTGGAACCCTTTGTAGATCTTGGTGAACAGCGAGCCGGAGGCAAGAGGCGCGACGATGTGATCCGGCAACTGCCAGCCCAACTGTTCGATCACTTCATAGCCCAACGTCTTCGAGCCTTCCGAATAGTAAGGACGCAGGTTGATATTCACAAAGCCCCAGCCGTGGGTGTTTGCCACTTCCGAGCAGAGGCGGTTCACCTGATCGTAATTGCCCTGCACGGCCATCACCGTTGGTGCGTAGATCAGTGTACCCAGCACTTTGCCCGCTTCCAGATCGGCAGGAATAAACACGCAGCAGTCGAGACCCGCGTGGGCGGCAATAGCGGCCGTGGAGTTAGCCAGGTTGCCGGTGCTGGCGCAGGAGACCGTCGTGAAGCCAAGTTCGCGGGCCCGAGTCAACGCTACGGAAACCACCCGGTCTTTGAAGCTGAGGGTGGGCATGTTGACAGCGTCATTTTTGATGTAAAGATTCTTGATGCCCAAGCGACGCGCCAGCCGATTGGCTTTGAGCAGCGGCGTCATCCCCGTACCGACATCGATGGGGGTGTCGGTTTCCACCGGCAAAAAGGGACGGTAGCGCCAAATGGATTTGGGACCGTTTTGGATTTTCTCGCGGGTCACCACGCGGCTGAGGGCGCTGTAGTCGTAAACCACCTCTAGGGGACCAAAGCAGAGTTCGCAGACATGCATTGCTTTGGCTTCATATTCTGCACCGCACTCTTTACACTTCAGCCCAGTAAAGGTGGCAGCCGTGGTGCGTTGGGTGGGGGTAATTGCTTGGGTCATCGCTTTTTCTCTAGTCTTCTTGGGTTTCTGGCTTTCAGAGTTGCAGTTGAGCTGTGAGTTGATTTGTTGGCAGGTGCGACCTGAGTCGCTGAATGGGTCAGGGTTTGCGGGGTTCCCCACCCGTTTCGCAGATAGTATCACAGCCCCGATCCACCGTCAAACATATCCGACTTATTTTGTCGGGATTAAAATCGGGATTAAAATTGTTGCTTTTTGTCGCTGTCCTAAGGCAAGTGATGCCGCATTCAGAATCCCAGGATTCAGAGTGTCAAAATACAGAAGAACCCGTAAGAACCCATAGAGCGAAGTGAGTTGAATTCATCATGACGCCTGGATGCTCCGTCGCGCCCGATTCTCTTGTGGCTCAGGTTTTTAATTCAGCCTTGTTAACGGATGTAGCTACCTATCTGCGCCAAACGGTGGCACCGCAGGCAGCTCAGCTCGATCGCGATCCAGTGGCGTTGCGGTCTGCCTTTCAAGAGCTAGGTGAGCGACGGCTGTTGGGGTTGCGCGTACCGCAGGAGTGGCAAGGCAGTGGCGTTGATGACCTAACGTTTCGGGCCTTTCAGGAACTCGTGGCTCGCTATTCGGGCGCGCTGGCGTTTCTGCAAACCCAGCATCAAAGTGCAGCCGCAATCATTGCCCAAAGCGCCAATCAGGTCCTAAAGCAGGAGATTTTGCCGCACCTCTCCAGCGGCCAGCGACGGCTCGGGCTGGGGTTTTCGCAGCTTCGGCGAGTCGGAGAACCGGCGGTTCAAGCCCTGCCAACTGCGGGGGGCTATCGCATCAGCGGCACTGTGCCCTGGATCACCGGATACGGCTGCTTCCAGGAGTTTATTTTGGGGGCCACCTTGCCCAGTGGAGAAGCAGTGTTAGGTCTTGTGCCGCTACCTCCTCCAGATTCTGAACAGCCGAGCGATCTTTGCTTTAGTGCACCCTTGCCGCTCGCCGCCATGGCATCGACGAACACCGTGACCGCTACCCTAAGCGACTGGTTCTTGCCGCAGGATCGCGTGATCGGGATTCGACCAGCTGGCTGGATTCATCAGAACGATCGGCAAAACGTGCTGCATCACGGGTTTTTTGCGCTGGGTTGTGCTCAAGCCGGTCTCGATATTCTGAGCGCCGCCCAGCATGCGGACTATCCCTTCATTACCGCCACGCTCGATGTCCTTCAGCAGGAACTCAACACCTGCCGCACCGCCTTCTACACTGCCCAAGCCACCGGAAATACGGGCATTCACCAATTGCCTCTCCGTGCGGCGGCGATTGAGTTGGCCGGGCGCTGTGCTCAGGCGGCGGTGGCGGTCTCCCGAGGTGCAGCCAACGGACTCGACCATCCGGCGCAGCGCGTCTATCGGGAAGCCCTCGCCTTCACCATTTTTGGGCAAACCACCGCTGTCATGGCAGCAACATTGGCGCGGTTGAGCCGCCTTCCAGACACCTACCAAACTGAACGTTTGTTTGCCCTACCTGCTGACCCGCAAAGTTAGGATGATAACGAGACAGCCTTTCTCCTAAGCGGTGCAGCATGGCCAATCCCTCTCCTCCCCTGATTCAAATCATCACCCCAGACCGCTGGGCGGGGCTGAGCATGAGTTTCATTGATGCGGGTTACACCGGGCTACTGGTCAAAAATGGGCAGCTCGTGCGCAAGCTAGAACCAGGACGCCACTTCAGCTTTGCCGTGCCTTACCTGGAGCAGGCACAGATCGTGCTGGTAGACGGCAAAATTCGCGGCTTGGAGGTCGTTTCCGAAGGCGATTTTCTCTCGCGCGATCAGTATTTGGTGAATATCTCCCTCAGCGTCATGTATCAGGTAATTGATCCCAAGCGGGTAGCGCTGGAATTGTCGGATCCGATTGCCGCCCTCACGAGTGCCGTTAAGGATAACCTCGGCGTCGTGATTAACCAGATGCAGTTAGAGCAGCTCATTCAGCTTGGGCGGGTGCAAATTCGCGATTATCTGCTTAGCCATCTCGACAGTTTTTACACGCTGGGCTTCAACCTCGATGATGTTCGGGTTAGCGATATCAGTTTTCCCGAGAAGCGCGGCGTTGTCCGTCAGCTCGAAGGCCTCACCGCCCGCGCCGAAGCCGAACACGAAGCGACGCTGAAAGCGCACATTGTTGGTGCCGAACGCTCGCGCCAAGCTGGAACCTCTTCAGCCCCTCCAGCCCTAGAAACCTTTGTGTTGACGCCGAATGCAGCTCAAAAATCGCCCTCGAAGGCAGTTCCCGCGTCACCTATGCGTGCTCCCCTGCCGCCCACAACCCTAGCCGATGATCCGCTGGCTCATCCGCCGGCCCGACTCGTGAATCGCACCTCGGGAGAAGCCGTTCCCCTGACGGTTACTCCGTTTACCATTGGGCGCGAACTCGACAACACACTGGTAGCCACCGACGAACTGTGCTCGCGTCACCATGCCCGGATTGAACGGGTCCAGGCTCCTCAAGGTCAGCCACAGTACCAGCTCGTCGATGTGGGCAGCTCGAATGGCACCTATCTGAACCAGCAGCGGCTCACTCCCCATCAGCCGGTTCCCCTGGTTTCGGGGGCGGTGATCAAGATGGGGACCGTCGAGTGGCGGTTCGAGCAGGATTGACCAATCAGCATTAAAGACTTAAGCCAACTCTAGCCGCCGCTCACCGGAGGAATCAGCACAACCTCATCGCCGTCCTGCACTACCGTTTCAGGCTCAACAAACTGCAAATTGATGCCAAAGCGCGTTAGGTCTCGCCATTGCTCTAGCTCTGGGTGCTCGGCGAGTAAGCGATCGCGGATTTGAGCGACCGTGGTGCCGTGCGGCAACTCTAGCGTGAGTTCGGGGAGTCCGTAGGCTTCTTGATAGGCAGCAAACAGCTTGACGATCACGGTGATAGAGTCAGGCATGGGCAATTCTGAATTCATCGGCAATCTTAGTGAGGCACGAGACCCACTGACCCGAGCAGTCAATGGCTGAGTCGGCGCTAACGTTTTTTACTGGTTTATTTTTACTGGTTTATTGTTTTACTGTTTTCTGCATTTACTGTTTTACTCTACCGAGCCAGAGCAACCTTGGGTAGCCAAGTGCCTCTGCACGGGCAGTCTCTAGTACGTTAGGCTAAAACTGAACCTTGCGGACCCTTGTTTTTTCTCTTTACTTCTACCCATTCCCCTATGCTTGGTACGTTTCAACAGAGCAACCTGCGGATCGAAGTCGATGCCTCTGCCTCGCAAATCGGAGATAGTCTGCTTCGCCCAGCCTGCTTTCGGCAATGGCTGGCACCGCAAACCTTCTCGGCGGGGCTACCGGAACGGTTACAGGAGGGAGTCGTATTTATGAGCTGGATAGGACCGATAGCAATTCGGCATCAGGTGGACAAGGTTGAGCCAAACGGGATGCGGCTGCTGATGAGTCAAGGCATCGATGGGTTCCATGAGTGGCATTGGGGCGATGGCTGGGTGCAATCGTCGTTAGAAGGTATCTCGCTGCTGCCGTTGAATTTAGGGCAAACTCTGAGCTTGCTGCGGCTGCGGTTGTTTCTAGCGAAACAGGCAAAGAAATAGGTTAGTCAAGCGGCCGCTTCAGCCAGTCAGCTCGATCGAGGTGGTAGATCGACACAGTTTGTCCCCGCACTTCGCCGCTGCCCATATACCGTTCGCCGAGGCGTTCGGCCACCCGGATGGAGCGCTGATTTTCAGGCACGATTAGGCTGATCAGATAGGGGCGGTTGAGAGTCTCGAAGGCAAAGTCAACAGAAGCGCTCGCTGCTTCGGTGGCGTATCCCTTGCCCCAAAAGGCGCGGCGCAATGTCCAGCCGACTTCAAAATCGATCCAGCCTTCCGGCTGCCAGCAGCCCACCCGCCCGATCATCGCTCCGCTTGCTTTCTCAACTACCGCCCACTGCCCATAGCCACGCAGCTGCCAGTGTCCCAAGATTGTCGCCATGCTGCGCCAAGCTTCGGCTCGCGTGAGGGGTTGCCCCGTCCCGAGGTAGCGCATCACTTCGGTATCGGCAGACATCTCGGCATAGGCATCGAGATCGGACTCGCAAAATTGCCGCAGCAGGAGCCGCTCGGTTTCTAACGTCGTCATGTGAGGATTAGTCTTCATTATTTCAGCTTCACCACCAGCACCGAGCAAGGCGCTTCCTCTACAACTTCGCTGCTAACCGAGCGTTTCAAAATTCGATCCACGCCAGTCAATCCACGACTGCCAATCACAATTAGATTTGCCAGGTGAATGTTTGCCAGCCGCACGATTTCTTCGGCGGGGTCACCCGTAACAATTTCCAGTTCGCTTTTGCACGGCAGGTTAGATTGATAGACCTGCAGTTTTTCTAAGTGGTGGTGGGGAATCGTTTCGACATCGGCATGGGGTCGGTCTGCAGCTACATCTGGGTCAACCCCCAAATTGGTAATTACATGGGCAAGCACCACCTTGGTATCGGGCTGAAGGCGAAGTTCCTCTAGGGTGTCCACCACCTGCTTCGATAGGTCTGAGCCATCAACAGCGACCAGAATGACTTTCAGCACGCTCAACCCCCCTGGCAAATTGTGAGTTCTGATTGCTTCAGACTTTCAACTTACCATCCACAGCCGTTCATAGGGCTGAGCCTTAGTCAGTCTTAAGGTTTGCCTGATTGCTATCGCTCACAATCACCCTAGCCACCAGAATGATCTGACCATGAGTGATCTAGCCATAGTCAAAACGCCCTAATCGACGGCTTGGGTGCATTGTCAGTCGTGGATTACGAGCGGATCCGCTCAGAAGGTCATCGTTGCTTCTAATCACCTCAAGTCCAATGGCGGAGAATCGATCTCCTACCTGCGGCCTTGGCACACCGATCAGTTCGAGAGCATGATTGATAGTACCAGAAGCGCCCCACTGCGGTTTCATGAGAAATTCCCATTTTCGTAGGCCGCAGCTCCCTGACCTCCGGTGCCACCCCAATATTCTGTCTCCAGGTAAGCCAGCCGTCCTCCAATCGAAAGTTCGCCGAGGTATTGTTCGAACGCTGGGGTCAAGAACATGAATTGATTGCTGGTTGCGCGGGGCGTCATAAGAGGCGCGATCTTCTCATCAATCAGCTGGTAGTCCACCGGAAACAACCCGAAACCGGATTCACGCCGTAGCGAAGCGAGTCTTGACCAACGCAGTCGAATGCTGTCGGCAAATTCTGCAGGTGCGACAATAATCTGTATGCAGTGTGGCATCGAGCCAGTGTCGCATTCTCACGAAATAGAAAGGCAAACTGCATTGACACCTCGGATAGTCGTTTAGAACTCAATCCGTCACATTTTTAGAAGGCTTCTATGAAAGCTAGCCCTCATCCAGCAGTTTGGATGGTTGACTTCGTTTGGCTAAATTACCGAACTATCTCACCCACAAATGCCCAAACCCGCTTGACACTCCCCACGGCTTCATAGTCGTTCCTGGTCAGCGGTTACCAATACCTTTTGGGTATACAACAGGAAACTTCTGTCAATCCGCTGCACCAGGGTTGTTATGCAGCGCTCACAACGCAATCTCTTTGCCACTTCCAATCCGTCTGAAACTTTTTCTCACAGTAGCAGCAATATTCTCTACTTTAGGCAAAAAATTCTCTTGCCATTGAAGGCAATATTCATTGTGACGAAATGGCTCTGGAGGCTCACAGGAATAAAGGTGAAGGAAAAGGAAATCATATGCAATATGTTCTTTTGAATATTTGGTTAGATATTCACCGCCCCATTTATGTAAAAAGCGCTGCAAGCCAAATAAGGCAGCAAAGTTATCATTATTAGAGCTATGCAGAGTCCGCACGTCGCGCCATGGGTGTTCGGATTGACGCAGAAAATCATTGAGCGCATCATAGAGTTGGGAAGTTGGAGCCATCGGTTGTACTGGTTTGTGTGGTAACTTGTCAGCTTAAACCAAGCTCCACTTCTTGCCTAGTCTCACTTCTAGCCTCTATAACTTTTGTCAGTCAATCAGCTCGACCCACTGAAATTTGACGCACAATCGGTTAGACCTACTATTCTAATTTAGATCCTATGGACTCATGATCAAGTTACACATTCTCAATGCTCACGATAAATTTACGCCTTATCAAGAACAGATCAAAAATGCTTTCGCTTTGTCAGTACAACGTGTAACTGAGTTGTTTCCCATCTCAAATGTCGATGTCGTGTTCTACCTTGATTCTGAATTAGTCATCCCAGAATTTGGAATTGGAGGTTACTCGCCTTCTGGCGACCGGATTATGATAGCTGCCGATCCAGATAATGTTAACTTTACAGCAAGCCTAAAAAATGAGTTCTTGACTACTTTAGGGCATGAGTTACATCACTGTTCGAGGTGGCGTACTGTTGGTTATGGTAATACATTGCTTGAAGCGCTAGTTTCTGAAGGATTGGCTTGTCACTTTGAAACAGAACTACGACCTAGCATCATTCCCTTCTATGCTAATGCACTTAAAGCGGAAGAAATTCCTGATTTCTTTGCAAAAGCAGTCCCAAGTTTGTCAGATCCCAACTACAGTCACGGCGAGTGGTTTTTCGGTCAAAATGATGAAATACCTCTCCATACGGGTTATACATTGGGTTTCGAGTTGGTGAGTAGATACATGCGTCAGCAGCACAAAAAGGCATCACAACTGTACGATGAACCTGCCGAGAGTTTTCTGTGCTTGCCTGGACAGGAGGTTATAGAGAACCCGACTAAACTTTGATTATTTGTTATCGTCTCTACCCAAACTCCAAGGATTGCAGCACGTTTGAACTACAGAAGTGGCGTTCGGTTTTATAAATTGGCAAATCGTTTTGTAAATTGGCGATCCGTTTTATTGCTTCACAGCATGGCAAGACACCCCGTGGAGCCTACTCAACTGTCACTGATTTTGCCAAGTTGCGCGGCTGATCGACATCCAAGCCTCGGCGAGCGGCGATATGATAGGCCAGAAACTGCAGTGGAATCACGGTGAGCAGCGGCGACAGCAGTTCTTCAACTTCGGGGACCGGCAGCAGATCGTCAAAAACCTCAGCTGCCTCGTGGTCATCCATAGGCGTAACGCCAATCAGGCGGGCATCGCGGGCTTTGGCTTCCTGAGCGTTAGACAGCACTTTTTCGAACACTAGACCGGGCATGGCGATGGCTACAACGGGCACCTTGGCGTCTAGCAGCGCGATTGGTCCGTGCTTCATTTCGCCGGCCGGGTAGCCTTCCGCGTGGATATAGCTAATTTCCTTGAGCTTCAGTGCTCCTTCCAGCGCGATCGGGAAGTTGATGCCGCGGCCAATAAAAATAAAATCTTGGGTGTCTTCAAACTCGTGGGCGAGCTGCTCAATGTAGCGCTCCTGCACCTCCAGAATTGATTCAATTTGGGCGGGCAATTGCCGCAATTCAGTGACAATTTGCTCTAGGCGCTCTAGGGCGACGGTGCGGCGACGGTAGGCCAGATCCAGCGCTAGACAGTAGAAGGCAATCAGCTGAGCGGTGAAGGTTTTGGTGGCGGCAACCCCAATTTCGATGCCGGCGTGGGTGTTGAGTAGATAATCGGCAATATGCGCCAAAGTGCTATCCATACGGTTGGTAATACCGAGCAGCTTGGGCTGGAATTTGCGGTCCATTTCGGCACGGCGGTGCTTCTCCATTTCCAGGGCCGAGAGGGTATCGGCGGTTTCTCCAGATTGGGTGACGCCGATGGTGAGAGTGTGGGGGGTGAGGGGGGTAGGTGCATAGCGAAATTCGGAGGCGTAGTGCACCTGAGTAGGAATTTCCGCGAGCTGTTCTAGCACGTGCTTGCCCACGAGTCCGGCGTGCCAGCTTGTACCGCAGGCGACAATCTGGATCTGATCGATGTCGTCGTAGAAAGCGTCCGGCAGATTCAGGTGAATCGGCGAGCGGTTTGAGGCTGCGGTCCAATCACTGTCGAGGTAGGCTTCCAATCCAGCCCGGACAACGCCCGGCTGCTCGTAGATTTCCTTGAGCATGAAGTGCTTGAAGCCCTGCTTTTCGACCAGAATCGGGTTCCAGTTTAGGGTGCGGGGGGCTTTTCGCAGGCGCTCGCCGGCAAAGTTGTAAACTTCGACGCCCAGAGGAGTCAGCCGGGCGATTTCGCCGTTTTCTAGGGTGAGCACAGTGCGAGTCCGGGCGACCATAGCAGGCGTATCCGAAGCACAGAAAAATTCACCTTGCCCAAAGCCAATGGATATAGGAGCTTGCTGCCGCACAGCGATCAGTTCGTCGGGATAGGCTGCTGAGAGAATAGCGAGAGCAAAGGCTCCCTGAAGCTGGTTGACAGCACGACGCACCGCTTCCACAAAGGGTAAGGCGGCATTGCCTTCGGTATTCACCTGCTGCAGGCATTCAGCGATCAGGTTGGGAATCACCTCAGTATCGGTTTCAGAGCGAAAGGTATAGCCCTTGGCTTTCAGATCGTCCCGCAGCTCACGGTAATTCTCGATGATGCCGTTTTGCACGACGGCGATCTGCTCGGCCATATCAGCATGGGGATGGGCGTTGTGCTCTTCGGGTTTGCCGTGGGTGGCCCAGCGAGTGTGACCAATACCAATCGTCGCGGGGATGTGCAGTCCTTCGAGTTTATCGTGGAGGTTTTGCAGCTTGCCTTTGGCTCGCACTCGGTGTAGTTTCCCGTCCCAGATCGTGGCGATGCCGGCTGAATCGTAGCCGCGATATTCCAGCTTTTGCAGTCCTTCCAGCAAAATGTCGCTCGCCGCTTGGGTGCCGATGTAGCCCACAATTCCACACATCGCTGCCATCCCTCCTGTCTAGGCTGAGGTTGATTAGAACTCGTCTATTCTAATGCTTGTCGCAAGCAGGAACTGAAATTGCGGTAGCGATTCAAAAAAGATTTGATGCAGCTTTAAAGTAGCTTGTGGTTGAGGCTAGGGGGCGCTTCAAGGTCGCGCTCGCTGAGCTAGGATTCAGTCGGCAAGGTTTGAGCACGAGGTGAGATCGGGTGCTAGAGGGGGCAAGCTGAACGATAAGAACGGCGCGAAACGTCAAGCCTTGTTGCAAAACTGCAGCAGGAGCAGGGAGTTGCGCTAGGTTTTGAATAGAGATCGAATAGCAGGATGGACTCGCGCTGCGGGAGAGGCAACTATGGGATTTAAGAAAATTCTGGCGGCGATTGATTACTCTCCCTTGAGCCAAGCTGTGTTTGAACAGGCACTAGAGTTAGCTCAATCGAATCAGGCTAAGCTATTGCTGTTTCATTGCTTGACGGCAGATCTGGTCGTGAGTACGCCTCCATTTGCCGGAGAGTTGGGGCTATCGCCACAGTTAGTGAGTCAGGCGTATCAAACGCAATATGTCCGCTTTGAAGAGCAATTGCAGCATATTCAGCAGCTCTTGCGGCAGTACTGCGAGATTGCAGCTCGGCAAGGGGTGGCAGCGGAGAGCAGCTATCGTACCATCGAGCCGGGCCAGGGGTTGTGTCAAGCGGCTCAACGCTGGGGTGCTGATCTAATCATCATGGGGCGACGCGGTCGTAAGGGGATTACAGAGGCGTTGCTGGGAAGTGTCAGTAATTATGTGCTGCACCATGCGCCTTGTGCGGTACTCGTCATTCAGCCTCCTCAAGGGCAGGCAGAGGCAGTGGTGACGGCGGGCGCAGCGGCTGAGGTGTGATGGGTCCTGACTGCATAGGCACCGAATCAATACTGAATCGATGCAAGACATTTGACGGCAGCCCTGGGGGTTGTTTAGGCTAACGGAGGTCGTTTGTGCTGCGTTCTCCTACCCTTTCTTAATGCCTAGTCTCAATGTCTATGATGTCAAACCTCTCTCTGCCGTCTATCTCGGATCGTCCACTTGCGTCTCCGCCACTGGTGGCTGCGGGGCAAATTCGGCTGCTGGTGCTTGATCTCGATGGTACCACGGTCGGGCAATCGAATCAGGTGCGGCCAGCGGTGCAGCAGGCCATTCAAGCCGCCCAAGCGCAGGGGGTGCAGGTGGCGATTGCGACAGGGCGCATGTTTTGCTCGGCGCTGCGGTTTCATCGCGATCTCGGCTCGACACTGCCGCTGATGGCCTATCAGGGCGCTTTGATTCAAGAACCGCAAAGTGGACAGATCCACCGCCACTGGACGGTGCCGCAGTCAATGGCGCGGCAATTGCTCGACCACTTTGAACAGCCCGAACTGCGGCCCCACCTGTCGATCCACTTTTATCTCAACGACTGCCTATACATCCGCGAGATGTCCCGCGAATCCGAAGAATATGCCGAGCGCACGGGAATTGAGCCAGTCGTGGCGGGCGATTTGCGGCAGCTCTTGAGTGACCCCAGCGTTGAGCCGACCAAGGTGTTGGCGCTCAGTCAAGATACTGATTTGATTGACTCGCTCTGGACCGGACTGCGGCAGCAATACACGCCGGCAGAGCTTTACCTGACCAAATCCGTAGCCACCTTCTTTGAGGCGACCCATCCGCTCGTCAATAAAGGCACTGCTGTCCAGTATCTAGCCGAGGAGCTGCTGGGATTGCAACCCGAGCAGGTGATGGCAATTGGCGATAACTTTAATGATCTAGAGATGCTGCACTATGCCGGCATTGGCGTGGCCATGGCGAATGGACCCGAGGCGGTTAAGGCAGCGGCCGATTGGGTGGCACCAGATGTTGAGCAGGATGGGGTTGCTGCGGCCATTGAGCAGTTTGTGCTGACTGCCGGCTAATTGGCAGCTTAGCGGCTCAATAGCCCGCTCTCACTGGACATAGAACTCAAAGTCATCGAGGGTCAACTCGCCGTTGCTGCTGTCGAAGGTGACGCGGTAAATGCCCGATGCCTCGATGCAGAGCTTCAGATTGGGCGCATATCGATGCAATCCTGCCAGGTTTGGCCCCGGGCTGCTAGTTTGGGCAATGAGCTGATTTTGACGATCAAACGCTCGCAAAATCGTGCGACGCGAGCTAGTGATGTAGCCGCTAACATACTGCATCGGCTGCCGAAAGATTGCTTCTAGCCAGCCGCTTTTTGGGGCTGCTAGCAGCACGATCATCCCCGAGTGAGGTGGGTAGGCAGGATTAGACGGATGAATCGCCACAGCATTGCGGAACTGAATGCCCCGGTCGGCAAATTGCCTCTCCACAGTGGCAAAGCGCGGTAAATCTTCTAGCTCTAGGCGAATGCAGGCGGCTTGGGGCAGCAGTGTTCCCAGCGAGGGTTGGGCGCAGACGAAGGCGGCAGCAGTTGGATCAATCCAGGATTTTGCAGAAGTTGGTGCACAACGGCTAGACGAACCAAAAGGAAAAACACAAGGTGTGGGAGTTGATTGGGGTGTCATCATAGGTTCCTTTACTGAAACGGTCACCGCGACCATTAACAGACACGGAGGATAAGCATCGAGAATATCGACACACGAACATTGTGATTAGTAGAGGATTCTGTGATCAGTAGAGGATTCGCGCCGCTTTGGGAAGGGAGTTTCTGCCCCTCCCCCCCCCTCTTTGTTGCGTTTGGTCGTTCAACGGAACGGATTTTACGGAGGCAAGAGCAAGCTAAGAACTTCTAAAAAATTCTCGAACCTAGCGGCAGTTCAAGTCAGAATGGAACCAGAAGGAAAGCGGTAAAGAGGGTGGATCCGCTCTCAGCATTCTACCTAGCAGTCTACTGCTACTTCCTAAACTTCCTAATAAAGCCGAAACGTCTGCTTAACTGCTAGGGTCTGCCTCTAGATCACGACAGCAGCGCTCAACCCATCTCCGCCTGCTACAATCCAAACTCAGTTCCAAATTCAGTTTTCCCTGTATTATTACTGACTGACAGATGTTCACCCTGTCGGAATGATACCGACCTGATGCTAGAGCTGCTTCGCTTGCTTGTCTCGCCCTCACACTGTACTATGCTCCAGCCTCCTGGCTTTGCCCAACACTCGCTCACCACTAGCCTTGGCACACTGGTGTACTATGCCGCCGAGCATCCGATTTCAGGAAATCCAGCGGCTGCTAATCGCCCACTGCTCGTGTTTCTCCACGGCTTTGGCGGCGGCTCTTCTGCTTATGAGTGGTCCCAGGTGTATCCGGCCTTTGTGCCCGAGTACCAGGTCATAGCACCCGATCTGCTGGGCTGGGGCCGCTCCGAACACCTCAACCGCTTCTACGAAATCGCCGATTACCTCACTAGCCTCACGGAATTTTTGGAGCAGATAGGTGGTTCGGGAGCAACCGTGATCGCATCCTCGCTAACGGCGGCACTGATTGTCTGTATTGCTGTGGCTCGCCCGGAGCTGTTCAAAGCCCTCATTCTGGTGGCTCCCTCGGGGCTAGCAGATTTTGGACAGCCCTACAATTCCTGGTTGTCGCAGGTGGTGAGTTTTCCTGTGATTGACCGGATAATCTACAGCACCGCCATTGCCACGAGTGCCGGCATCCGCAGCTTTTTGGAGCAGCGCCAGTTTGCTCGCGCCAACCGGGTGTCGCAGGAAATGGTGGATGCCTATTTAGCCTCAGCCCAGCAGCCCAACGCTGAATACAGCGCCCTTTCCTTCGTGCGGGGCAACCTCTGCTTCGATCTGGCAGAGCACATCCCGCAACTGCGAACGCCCACGGCGATTCTTTGGGGTAAAGAAGCCCAGTTCACCCGGGCAGAACTTGGGCAGCGGTTTCTGGACCTCAACCCTCAAGCGATTCAGCGGCTGCATCTGCTAGAAGATGTTGGACTGACACCACAGCTAGAACTGCCGGCTGTTACGATTGGCGTTCTGCGGCAAATCCTGCGCGAGCTGCGCTAGTTTCATACCGGCAACCCCATGGACTGTAACCCCTGCCGCAGTCGCTCTGCCTCAGCGGGCTGATCTTCTTGATGCAAGGCAATTGCTTGCCGAAAGGCATCCAGGCTTTCAGGAACTCGACCCAGTTTCAGCCAAGCTACACCCAGGTTCTGATAGGCTTCGGCATAGCGGGGATTGAGCTGAATAGCGGTTTGGTAATGGGTAATGGCGGCTTCGAGCTGCCCCATGGACTTCAGCGTTAGCCCGAGATTATAGTGACCCTGAGCAAAGGCGGCATCTAGGCGAATGCAGGTTTGATAGGTGGCAAGTGCGGCATTGAGATCTCCCCGAGTTTTCAGCAGATTGCCGAGATTGTTGTACGCCCCTAGCTTCAAACACTCCAGAATGGGCTGGGCAATTGCCGCTCGATAATGCTGCTCGGCCCGCTCAAACTCTGATAGGCGACTGTAGGCAATTCCTAAGTGGTAATGCAGTTCATAGAGTACTGGAGCCTCAGCGGTAGCCAAGCCCCGCTCTAGCAGCTCTATGCCTCGCTGCCAATCATCCATCTGAACGTACAGTGCCCCTAGCTTGCTGCACACGTACGGATCGTCGGGATGAGCGGTCCAGAACTGCTCCATTGCCGCTTTGGCGCGCTGCAGCTTATCGCGACTGGCAATCGTGCCTGGTTCATAGCCGTAATGCAGAATGGCCACCTCCGGGCAGTTGACGATCTGCCAGTGAGGTTCCTGCTGCAGAATCTCCGCCACACTGTCGTCGATCAGGGCATGGTAGGGGCGCGAGAACCGAATCTGGGAATGGCGGCGAAACAAGCGCGACACCAGCGAGTAGGGCGATTGCGCCGCGCCAATTTCCTGCCGAATCAAATTGATGACGAGGACATTGTCCTGCTGCATCGCCTGCTGCACGATAGGAATCACCCCTGCTGCCAGGGCTTCGTCAGCATCGAGCACCAGCACCCAGTCGCCGGTCACCTGCTCCAGCGCTACGTTGCGTGCTTCGGCAAAGTCCTGATTCCAGGGGAAATGAGCGATCTTCGCTCCAAATGCCTCCGCAATCGCCAGCGTTGAGTCGGTGGAGCCAGTATCCAGCAGCACTATCTCATCGACCACACCCTGCACACTCTCCAGACAGCGCGGCAAGTTCGCAGCTTCGTTTCTGACAATCATGCACAGGCTCAGCCGCATGGTTCACAAAGGGATGAACAACTGTCCTGATTGTAAGGTGTGAGAGCAACGGTAGATGGCACGCAACTCCTGCCTCTTCCTACGGCGCAAGGCGAGCTTTCTTCATCCGATTCGCCGCATACCACTCGGCAATCTCGGGCACCCAGGCTTGAAAGTGCACCCAGATTAGCTCGCAGAGCTGCTGTGCTTCGAGCTGAGCATCGCCCTTCCAGCGCAGATCGAGCAGATGCATGAGAGAGCGCGTATTCGCCGATAGTACCCAATGTTGCCGCACATCAAAGGGAATCAACCCACGAGCATGCTCCTCGGAAAACCCTTGCTCGATGCGCTCCCGATAGCGGCGGCAGCCTTCGAGGCACCATTCCCGATCTTGCTGTCGCTGGGCTTCGGTGTAGTCGTAGCGTTTGCCTTGCCGGTCGCTGTAGGACCCGACGGGGCGTAGGTAAAACACTTCTTCGACATCGCGCTCGCCACTTACCACATCTAAAATTCGCTTGCCGGTATACCGGAAAGATTGAACATCAAAACTGACCCCGACGCGATGAGTCCGCATCTGCTGCATCGTGGAATGGGGGAAGTAGCCACAATTGAGGGTGATTTGCGGGTGCTCTAGCGGTCCATAGTGCCCCCGGTTGCCTGCCAGCAGATGCTTGATGATCAGCTGACCAGCTTTCGTCTCGTCGGGGAAGCGGTCGCGCTCATCCCAAACAAAGGCTTCTGCGTAGTCTTGATGCATCGCGGCGTAAATCACCTGCTGCGGGTTGGGCGTCTGTGACAGCACCTCGACCCGAAAGAAGCGATCCCAGGCGGAAGCGGACGCAGCAGGAGCTTGGGATTCGGGCGTAGACTCGGGAGTAATCAGCGGCATGGTTCGTCCCTTAGCAAAACCTTGGCAAAAGTAGCAAAAACCTCAGGTGAGGCGTACGAGTTCGCTATGGTAGCTCACAATTTTTCTGCCGAGGTGGATGTTGCAGCAAATTTTCATCGCCTAGGGTGGGCGTAGCCGAAGAGCAAGCCAAAAACCCTCCTCTCTCAACATTGAGATCTCAACATCGGGATCTCAACCTTGGGAAAGGAAGGTCAGGGAGGAGAAAGCAAATTTCAGGGCTGATCGCAGGGCTAACTACACTGCTGCCAAGAGCTGATCGACCTGTTTGGCGGTTTCAAAGAAATAGGCAGCGTTTTCTTCTGGTGTTCCGGGAAGAATGCCGTGCCCCAAGTTCAAAATATGACCCCGATCGCCTGCCTTGCGGATCGTGTCCAGAATTCGCTCGCGAATAAACGCCTTGGAGCCAAACAACGCACAAGGGTCTACATTGCCCTGCACGCCAATGTCATAGCCTAGCCGTCGCCGCGCATCCGCCATGTCTACCGTCCAGTCCACGCTGACAATATCCACGCCCGATTCACCCATTAGCTCCAGCACACCAGCACTGCCACTGATGTAGAGAATCAGCGGCGTATCGGGGTGGGTGGCTTTCACCTGCTGCACCACTCGCTGCTGATAGGGCAGAGCAAAGGTGCGGTAGTCTTGCGGGCTGAGCTGGCCTGCCCAGGAGTCAAACATTTGCACAACTTGCGCACCCGAGTCGATTTGATAGCGCACATAGGTGGCAATCGAATCAGCAATGTGACCCAAGAACTGATGCAGCATCGAGGGTTCTGAGAAAGCCATGCCCTTGATCGTGGCGTAATCTTTCGAGCCTTTGCCTTCAATGGCGTAAGCGGCCAGCGTCCAGGGAGCGCCGACAAAGCCCAGCACAGCGGCTTCGTTGCCCACTTCCCGCCGCAGGGTTTGCAGAATCTCGCGGATGAACGGCAGCGACTCTTCCGGATCGAGCGGCCGGAGTTGGTTTACCTGCTCTTGGGTGCGGATCGGCGGATCGATGATCGGGCCTTTACTCTCAACAATGTCGAAAGAGATGCCCATGCCCGGCAGCGGCGTCAGAATATCTGAGAACAAAATCACGCCATCGGGACGGAAGGCCCGCCAGGGTTGCAGCGAGATTTCTACTGCCAAATCCACTGTCTCAGAGCGCTCGCGAAATGACGGATACTGATCGCGCAGTTCCCGATAGACCTTCATGTAGCGTCCGGCTTGCCGCATCATCCAAACCGGCGGACGATCGAGTTTTTCTCCCCGAGCTGCCCGTAGCAAATAAGGAACTTGGTTTGATCCGATCATTTCAACCCCGTTAATTTAACAAACGAAATCTTAAGCGCATTTGCTAGCTTACCACTCAGCGATCGCCCCTCCTTAGTAGTGACTCGCAAAACTGTTACAAAATTTCAGAATTGTGGCGGGCTAGAGCGTTGAGAGGTCAACAAGTCCTGGAGCAGCAAGGGCAGAAAGGGCAAAACGCATCAAGTCAGCAAAGATTATTTACAATTGCTCCATTGTTCACATATGTTATTCGTTTGTTATTCATCAACGATTCCAAGGGATGCCTGTCCTTATACCCTCACTATTCTCAGGTCAAGCTCTCAAAAATACCTTAAAGCTACTGAACCGGTTCTGCGAAGTGTATCGATTGAGACGATCCGCTGCAGATCACCTTTGATACCCACAAATAATCTTTATCTTTCGACGATCGGCTCCTAACTCCTGCGGAGAGGCTACGCCAACGATTTGTTATCTCGCTTGGCAACTACATCTTGCTTACTTTCCAATCATATGCAATGCCTCAATCCAGATTTTGAGTTCCTGTTCAGCTAGATTTTTATCGGTTAACTCCTGTTCCTGGTGGGCAATGTAGGTGTTCCGAAAGTCATTGATGCGGGTGACGGTTTCCAAAAACTTGCGCCCGCCCTGAAACCGCAACTGAGTTTGTAAGGCTTCAAACACACCACCGATTTTTGTTGTGTCATTCAGCGCATAATCCAGACACGATCGCAGCAAGCCAATCAGTGATAGCCCATTGTTAAATACCAACGTTCGTTTCAGATTTTGTGCCAATTTGCGGTAATAGTCCTCTGCTTTACGGTCAACGCCGCCCAGATAGGGAGCAAACCAGGCTTTTTGGTCATCTACGGTGACGGGCATTTCTGGTTGCAGTCGCCGTACCAGGAAGCCTTTCGCCACTTCATCGATCGAACCCAACAGAGCGGTAAAAACAGGGGCATAATTCATCCCCTCTTTGTTTTCAAAGAAGCGATAGAGCATGACAGACTGATCGGCAGCACGGCGATAGCGGGAAGGCAGGGCATTGAGAATGGCTGGATCAATCAGGCTATCGACAGCAGAAGCTTCTTCATCCACCTGCCCCAAATTCATGAACAGCGGTAAATCCTGAAATTCCTCAGATTGGATCAAATTTTGCAGAGCAGGGGCACAGGCACGAGCCAGTTCAGCAACGGTATCGCCTGCCATGCGTTCAAACACACCTTGGGGAATGTAGAGATAGTGCCATTGAGTTGTTTCACTCGAAGCAGCCTCACACCAGGCGATCGCCGCTTTGGCTTTCAACGGCACATCCAGATCTTCTCGCCCTTTGGTTTCGACCAAATAGTAGTGACCATCAATCGTGCGGACAAAGAAGTCTGGGGTATAGAAGGCCAGTCTGTCTCCATTTGCCAGGTAATCAATCCGCAAGCATTGTGACCCGGCGTTTTTGGCAAAGGCAGCGACATCGGGGGCGCGATCGCAAAACTTTGCGACTGCCACTTCTAACTCCCGATTGCAGGTGACGAGGTTAAACAGGGTCTTAGCCGCTTCTAGGGCGGGACGGCGTTCGCTGAGAGTGACTTGAAAGGGTTTCCAGGCGTTCAGGGATTTGGGTGGTTCGACCATTAGCCGTTCTTCGGTGGTGGTGGTGCGGCTGCGGATTAGGGGAACAAACACTGCCCGCAGGTGTTCACCCACGTCGGAGTCGGCTAATCGAGCCACTAAAGCCGGATCGAACAGGGTGGTTTTCTGCTCAAACAGGATTTCTTCCAGAAAGGTCTGGATCAGGGGGGCGAGGACGGGATGCAGTCCCCGCAATTTGCAAATGGTTTCCAGTTGCTTGACGTAGTATGAAACCGCACCAACGCCCGATGCCAACAGCGGTAGATTGAGTTGTAATTTCTCCACCACTTCGCCCGTAAACAGGTGTCGTCCTTCATACTGAATTTCGTTGTTGCCCTGTTTGCCTAACGGTAACGGCTTGTAAGGTTTGAACGCCTTTTTCACATCTTGAATCGTCAAGCCTTCCAGCTTGGGCACAATCCGAAAACCTGCGGAAAGAGTGGGAATCTGGATATTCAAGGCATTCACATCTTTGTGGGCTTCATCGGGGAAGATGGAAATCGTGGTGGCAGGAACGTGATCGAGTTCCACAATTTCCAGCGGCAACCCTTCTTGAGCCAGTTCTTGCTGATAGAGGCTGGCAAAGGCGGGATGTTCTACCACTGTCACCAGTTCGTTGGCTTGACCGGGGGGAGTCATGCGGCGCAAGCCTCGCCCCAGGGTTTGTTCCGGCAGAATATTGGCTTTGGAACTGTAGGGACGCAGAGGCACGATCGTTGTCACGTTGCGCACATCCCAGCCTTCCCGCAGCATCAGCACCGAGACAATGCAGAAATAGGGACTGGCGTTGCTATCCAGTTCCCGGCTGAGTTTTCGCAATGCCTTCAGGTCATCATCGCTGATGGCTTTTTCGTCTTCAACAAACTCATACCGTGCCTCTTTCCCCCGTCCCACTTTCTTGAGTTTGCCCTTCAGGTTGGTGTGTAGGTTAATGGTTTTGCCGTTGAGTTGCTCAAACAGGGGGTCGGTGTTGAAACGTTGGGTAATTTGATCCGCCGCTTCGGTGTCATCGCACATGATGAACAGGAGCGGCTTTTTGCCGCTGGCTTCCCATTCCGCTTGGCTGGCTTTCCAGCGTTCGTAGCCCAGGAGCAAATGCTGTTCCCAGCGATAGGCGGCGTTGTCGTCGGCTTGTTCGACTAACTTGCGGCTGGCTTGCCCAATCAGCGGGGTTTTGACGATGCCTGCATCCACCGCTTCACCCAGGGGTGTATCACAGACAATGTGTTTAAACAGTAGCCCCTTGTTGTCTTTTGGGGTGGCAGAAAAATCCAGTTGGGCCACCAGCTTGCAGCCACTCCGGGACAGGATGGTTTCATGCAGGGTGCGGATGGCTTCGTTCCAGGCGGAACCGGAATCCCAGACGTGGTGAGCCTCGTCGTTCAGCACCAAGACGCGACGATGGGCGGTGATGCGATCGCGCAGGGCGGCTCCCGTATCCAGGGCTTTGGTTTTTGAAACCGCTGGCCCCATCCAGGCGTAGGAATCTTCTTCAGCTTTCTTTTTGCGCTTGGCGGTGTCGTAGAGGCGATGGATATTGGTGAGGTAGAGCGTTCCGCCCGTTGCCGCACCGCTGGCTTCGTCCTGTAGCACGACCGACAGGTTCCAGTCGCCGCGCCATTCGGGGGGAATCAGTGGGTCTTCGTCAAACACGCGCCCGTTACCAAAGTCGTCTTTGAGGCGTTCGTAGACGGTGAGGTTAGGCGCAATCACCACAAAATGCCGCGCCATCTCCGAGTCAGATTCCCGCAGGGCGTGGAAGTAGCTCCAGACAATGCAGAGGCTCATGACTTTGGTTTTGCCTGCCCCGGTTGCCAGTTTGAAGGCGTAGCGGCTCCAGGCATCTTCGTCTTCGGTGATGCCTAATGCCTGTAATTCGGCATTTGCGCCACCAAATTCGGCAATGATTTGGGACAGGCACTCGATCCGACGCACCTCTTTGAGGTAGATCAGCGTCTCCACGGCTTCCCGCTGACAGAAGTAGTAACGAAACTCGAATTCTTCACTACCCACCCCTACCCCCTCCGAGGAGGGGAGACGACGACGGTGGGCGCGGTTAAACCAGTGATTCAGCAGTTGAATCGTGGTGTCGCTGGCCCCGATATAAAAGGCTTCCCGCCACTCTCGCACGGCTGAGCGTAGGTTATTCACCACCTCAATCGGGGAGGCTCTGCGTCCCTGTTTGACCACGGCAGGGTCGCCGGACTTTTCTGCCCGAACGCGATGGGCGTTGGGTTCTTGCCAGGGGGCAAACAGGGGTTCGAGAACGGTGGGATTGAGGGTGGAGGCGGCCATAAAAATTAGAAGGAGAGCTTTTGAAATAGATCAGCCACAGGGAACGTAAATCCAGGAATCACCTCTTCTCCATCTAGAGCATCAACAGATTTCAGCAGGCGATCGGGTTCTTGGGCAGAGCGGTAGACCAACACATAGTGTTCGCTAGGGTGAATAATCCAGGCTAGGCGAGTACCATTCTCGAAGTATTCCACCAGTTTGTCGTGAATTTCCTCTACGGCATTACCGGGAGAGAGTACTTCAACCGCCAGATCGGGCGCACCCTCTAAAAATCCTGTGGGCAGTTCGGTCAATCCTTGCAAGCGTTCTTTAGCAAAGAAGGGCGTTGTTGCATGAATGAAAAAGGGACCGCAGGTTGGACTTAACGGAGCCATC
>JACYLU010000026.1 GCA_015272325.1 Synechococcales cyanobacterium C42_A2020_086
TGGAGCCAGTGGAATGATCACTCAGAAATGAGTGGGTATCTGTTGAGTATCAATTATTGATACTATTGATACCTGATAGTCATCCCACTGGTCTAGCCTCGATTACTTGACCCAGAAGAAATCTTTGTCAATTTGCTGGGTGCGAATCAGGTATTCGAGCTGCTTTAGGCGAGTAAAGCCGCGAGACTCGAACTCCTCTTTCGTCATGTCGATCTGGCGAAACACATCGTAGAGCTGCTGGGCACCGCGACGGGCATCCCAATCGCACTTGAAGCCAGGCAACTGCGTGTTAATTTTCTCGAAGGAGACGCGGTAGCTACGGTTGTCGGCTCCTTGCTGACCGAAGCTGAGCTGGCAGCCGGGGAAGGTTTCAGCCACGATTTCTGCCACCTCTTTAACGCGGTAGTTGTTGGCGGTGTCGCCCACGTTGAAGATCTGATTGTGGATGATATCTCGGGGGGCTTCCAGAGTGCAAATAATGGCTTTGGCAATGTCGAGGGCATGTACCAGCGGCCGCCAAGGCGTACCGTCACTGGTCATCTTGATTTCCTTAGTGGTCCAGGCTAGACCCGATAGGTTGTTCAACACGATGTCAAAGCGCATCCGGGGAGACGCTCCAAAGGCGGTGGCGTTGCGCATGAAGGTGGGGGAGAAGGTGTCGTCGGCCATCGGCTTCACATCCCGCTCTACCAGGGCCTTGCACTCGGCATAGGCAGTTTGTGGGTTGATGGGAGACTCTTCCGTAACATCGCCTTCGGTAGCCACGCCGTAGACACTACAGGATGACATGTAGACAAACCGGCGCACGCCTGCCTGCTTTGCCAGTTCTGCCAAACGCACCGATCCCTTGTGGTTAATCTCGTAGGTAATGTGGGGAGCCAACTGCCCAGTGGGATCATTGGACAACTCTGCCATGTGAACGACTGCATCCATCCCCTGCAAATCATCCAGGGTAATGTGGCGGATGTCTTTGTTCAGCGTTTTGGCAGTCAGGTCTGTACCGTTGTAGAGCCAGCCGCTTTTGTAGAAGCCGGTATCCACAGCGGTGACCTCATGCCCCCGCTCCAGTAAGAGAGGAGCCAGCAGACAGCCTAGATATCCTTCGGTTCCAGTGACCAATACGTTCATGATGATTCCTATACCTTCTTAGTGCGTTGTCTATACGTTCAACGTGGCTTGTAAATGGGGTTGTGCTGGCAGTTGTGCCACAACGGCTTTGCCAATCTCAATGGAAGAAGTCGCGGCGGGAGACGGAGCATTGCAGACATGCACCGAATTTTTGCCTTGAATAATCAAGAAATCATCCACCAGCTTGCCATCGTTCATCAGCGCCTGAGCGCGGACGCCGGCATGGGTAGGAATCACATCTTCCATTTGCACCTCAGGGATCAGCCGCTGCAAGCTCCGCACAAAGGCAGCCTTGCTGAAGGAGCGAATAATTTCCTTGATGCCTTCGTCGGCGTGTTTAGCGGCTAGCTTCCAGAAGCCGGGATAGGTCATAACCTCGGCAAAGTCACGCAGGTCAAAGTCGGTTTTGGTGTAGCCTTCCCGCTTCAAACTCAGGACGGCATTCGGTCCAGCATGAACGCTGCCGTCGATCATGCGGGTAAAATGTACGCCCAAGAAGGGGAAATCCGGGTTGGGAACCGGGTAGATTAACCCTTTCACTAGATAGCGCTTCTCAGGAACGAGTTCGTAGTATTCGCCACGGAATGGCACAATCTTGGCTTGGGGATCCACATTGCCGAGTTTAGCCACCCGGTCGCTGTGCAGCCCGGCACAGTTAATCACAAAACGGGTTTCAAAGCTACCCTGATTGGTTTCCAAAACCTGCCCCGTTGGCGTTTCCACAATCTTCAGCACTTTTGTACTGAGCCGCAGATCGCCGCCGTGCTGCTGAATGATCTCGGCATATTTCTGGGCAACTCGCTTATAGTCGGCAATGCCAGTCGAGAAGACACGGATGCCGGCCAAGCAGTTGACGTAAGGCTCATACTCTTTCACCTCTTCGGCGGTGATGCGAGCCACCTGAATGCCATTCTGCAACCCACGCTGATAGAGATTCTCTAGCAAGGGCAGTTCCCGCTCCTCGGTGGCAACAATCACCTTGCCGCAGACCTCGTGGGGAATGTCATGCTCGCGGCAAAACTCCACCATCGACTGACAGCCATCGCGACAAAACTTAGCTTTAAAGCTGCCAGGCTTATAGTAAACCCCGGAGTGAATCACGCCACTATTGTTGCCAGTTTGATGAAATGCCCAACGGCTCTCTTTCTCCAGCACTAGAATCTTGGCGTCGGGATAGCGATTGCTAAGAGCCATCCCGGTGGATAGGCCAACGATGCCGCCACCGATGATCGCAAAGTCGTACATAAGGGTGTCACCTTTAATGAAACACTGTAATAAGCCATCTCATCTTCTGGATGAGTCGCTGTTGCATAACGGTGGGGTTACCAGACCTTCCAAGGCGCTTTATCTTTCTTCCACAGATCTTCAAGATAGTTTTTATCTTTGAGGGTATCCATGGGTTGCCAGAATCCATCATGCTTGTAGGCGGCAAGCTGACCATCGTGGGCGATTTTGCTCAGAGGTTCATGCTCCCACATCACGGAATCATCGGCGATGTAGTCAATGACCTCAGGCTCCAGTACAAAATAGCCGCCGTTAATCCAAGCTCCATCCCCTTCAGGTTTCTCATGGAACCGGGTGATCTTGGTTTGCTCTTTGCCAAGAGAGATGGCGCCAAACCGTCCGGGAGGCTGCACTGCCGTCAGCGTTGCCAACAGCCCTTGCGCCTTGTGGAACTCTACCAGTTTGGTGATATCAACATTGCTAACGCCGTCCCCATAGGTGAAGCAGAAAGTATCGTTGCCGATATGCTCGCGGACCCGCTTCAGGCGTCCTCCGGTCATGGTGTTTTCGCCTGTATCCACTAGTGTCACTCGCCAAGGCTCAGCATTGCCCGCGTGGATGTTCATTTGGTTAAACCGCATGTCGAAGGTAACATCCGACATCCGCAGAAAGTAATTGGCAAAATACTCTTTGATGACATACCCTTTGTAGCCACAGCAAATCACAAAATCGTTGATACCGTGGGCAGAATAGATCTTCATAATGTGCCAAAGAATCGGCTGACCACCAATTTCAACCATCGGCTTTGGCTTGATCGTTGTCTCTTCGCTCAAACGGGTTCCCAATCCACCAGCCAAGATGACTGCCTTCATGCACCTAACCTCTCTACTCCAAATAAGGGAAATTACGGTCGAACAATCTGGAACCAGCCCCAACCTGACAAAGGCAGCGTTACAGCGTGATCTTCACTGTTTGCTGTCCAAACTGGCTTCTGGATTGGTTGCGGCTTGTCTGAATTCACAGGGATGACACACTTTTAGAAAAATCTTGAGAAAAATTGAGTCAACACTCACATGGTTCAGGATGGGTGCAGTACTCCCTAAAACACACTCAAAACCCGCTTACAAACATGATTGAAAAATTGAGTGCCTTCCAAATCTTGCATCTCACCACACTGCATGAATTTACCTATTGAGAGACTAACAAGAAGCAGCAAGGTAGGCTGTAAAGGCGAAGTAAACAAACTTATTTTCTCTATGAAAACTGCGTGAAAGGTGATCTGTTTTTCGGCAGCCGCTTCTGGGAAAGCCGCGACCTTCCGCCTTTCTGACCATTCAACTTTCAACCGCAGATGCTAGAAGCGGAGGGCAAAGGTGAGCAAACTTTTAACACCCTACGGAGCTACTGATCGTGAAAATTCGGAAAATCTTTAACGAAGTGATCGTAAAATCAATTTTGGGCATTGCGGGTAGTCCAGCGAGATTGAGCAATCGCAGGAGCGATTACAGCCTGCCTGGGGACTGCCCAGTCAGAGCAATTGAACAAACTGTCACTTTAGGTTCACTTTAGGTTGACACTTACCGCCTTTGCTGATGATAATAGGAGTTTGTGTGAACTTTAGCTCTCAAAAAGATCTTGGCTAACGTTGTTGTCATTGGGGCCCAGTGGGGCGACGAGGGAAAGGGGAAAATTACCGATCTGCTGAGCCGATCAGCGGATGTGGTCGTTCGCTATCAGGGCGGGGTTAATGCCGGACATACGGTGGTTGTCCAAGGTCAAACCTTTAAGCTGCATTTGATTCCGTCTGGAATTCTCTACCCCGATACCGAATGCATCATTGGCTCAGGCACCGTTATTGACCCCAAGGTGTTAATTGAGGAGCTAGATCAGCTAGAGCAGCTCAATGTTTCTACAGCCCACTTGCTGATCTCCGAAACAGCGCATGTGACGATGCCGTACCATCGGCTGATTGACCAAGCCTCAGAAGAGCGGCGCGGCAACCACAAGATCGGCACCACCAAGCGGGGGATCGGCCCTACCTATGCCGACAAGTCTGAACGAATCGGCATTCGCGTCATTGACCTGATGGATCCCGATAGCCTGCGTAAGCAGCTGCGCTGGACAGTGCAATACAAAAATGCTGTTTTGGAGAAGCTCTACGATCTGCCGCCCCTCGATCCAGAAGCGGTGATTGAAGAGTATTTGCACTATGCCGAGCGGCTGCGACCCCACGTGGTAGACAGCTCGTTGCGCATCTATGAGGCCGTGCGGCAGCGGCGCAATATTTTGTTTGAAGGGGCGCAGGGCACGCTGCTAGATCTAGATCATGGCACCTATCCCTATGTCACCTCCTCGAATCCGGTGGCGGGCGGAGCCTGCGTTGGGGCTGGTATCGGTCCCACCATTATTGATCGCGTGATTGGGGTGGCTAAAGCCTATACGACTCGGGTGGGCGAGGGACCTTTCCCAACCGAACTAGACGGAGGAGTAGGGCAACTGCTGTGCGACCGAGGTGCAGAATTTGGCACGACAACCGGACGCAAGCGCCGCTGTGGTTGGTTTGACGGAGTGATTGGTCGCTATGCGGTACGAATCAACGGTTTGGACTGTCTGGCCATTACCAAGTTGGATGTGCTAGACGAGCTAGATGAAATTCAAGTTTGCGTCGCCTACGAACTCGACGGTGAGCGCTGCCTCGATTTGCCGAGCAATGCCCGTCAGTTTGCTCGTTGCCGTCCGATTTACAAAACCCTGCCGGGTTGGAAACAGTCCACAGCAGATTGCCGCACCCTTGCCGATTTGCCGCCCCAAGCCCTGGACTATCTGAAGTTTTTGGCAGAGCTGATGGAGGTGCCAATTGCCATTATTTCGCTGGGCGCAAGCCGCGATCAAACCATTATTGTGGAAGATCCAATTCACGGTCCCAAACGGGCACTGCTCTACGACACCGATAATCAGTCCTCGGTGTTTAGCGGTCAAGAAATGGGTGTAGTGTAGGCAGCTTGGCTACGGCCGATCAAGCGGCAGACCAAGCAGCAGACAAAGGGGAACGGATAGCGATAGAATTGAATCTTTGTGCGTTGCCCTAGGGCCGGCACCCACCTCCAGATTTGCCAACTCTAACGTTCAAGCTATACTGCCTCGTTCGACAAGGAACCTATGGAACTCACGATTGCATGTAAAACCCGTCCTGCTGGTAGCAAGCCGAATGCTCTGCGTCGTCAGGGGCTGCTTCCTGCTGTTCTTTATGGCCACAACGGCACCGAGTCTGTGGCATTGACCGTAGACAAAAAAAGCGCCGAGTTGCTCGTCAAGAAGGCCTCACTCAATAACACTTTGATTCAGCTCGACGTCGCAGATATGGCGTGGAGCGGTAAAGCACTGCTGCGAGAAGTCCAGGCTCATCCCTGGCGGGGTGATCTTTACCACATTAGTTTTTTCTCAGTGGGCAGCCATGCCTCAATTGAAGTGACGGTGCCCGTTCAGTTTGTCGGTGAAGCCGTAGGCGTCAAGCGTGACGGTGGCGTTCTAGAGCAAGTCTTGACAGAAATAGAAGTGCAATGCTCACCCGATCGAGTGCCAGAAGCGATTGAAGTTAACGTTTCCAATTTAGAGATGGGAGACGCCTTACATGTGAGTGAACTGATTCTGCCCGAGGGCGTGAAAGTGCTAGGTGATGCTGATCGGGTCGTTGTTACGATTTCGCAGCCAAAACAGGCGGTAGAAAGCGCTGAAGCTGGTGCGGAGAGCGCATAGAAGTACTCCTAAGCGCACTGAGATAATTCAGCAGGTTGCTTGTAGTCAGCATCTCGATGATGCTTCTGCGCCTGTATGCATGGTTTTCCCGATTTGGTGGAACGGTCGGCCGGGGTTTTAACCCTGGCTTTTTAGTTGCGGGCTGCTCGTTGCAGTGTTACAAATTGCACAGCGATAGCTCTGTCCATCAACCTCAGCCTATCGTTTGCTGTTTTACAATCCGGTCTGAAAAACGTCGTATGACTGATTCCTCGTTGCCCCCTCTCATTCAGCAAATGCTGCAGCCTGAGTTTTATCCACATGCAGTGCAAGCCACCCCACCTTCGTCGGCAGAGGGTGCCTATGTGGAATATCCAGAAGACTTCTACCCGCCCTCTCAGTCCCCGGTGCAGCTGATTCAAACTCACCTGTCCTACATTCTGCTGACGGGCGAATACGCCTATAAGCTGAAGAAGCCGGTGAATTTTGGCTTTGTAGACTACTCAACCCTGGAGAAGCGGCAGCATTTTTGTCAGGAGGAGCTGCGTCTCAACCAGCGAGCAGCCGCCGAACTCTATCTGGAAGTGCTGCCCATTACCCAAACTGGCGATCGCTTTGAGCTGAACGGCAGCGGCGAGGTTGTGGAGTATGCGGTGAAGATGCGGCAGTTCCCGCAGGATACCTTGCTAGCAGCCCTGTTTGACCAAGGGCGGCTCACCCCAGAGCTGGTGCAGGAGCTGGCGCGTGTGGTGGCTGAGTTTCACCGCCAAACCGTCACGAATGACTACATCCGCAGCTTTGGGGAAGTGGCGCAGGTGCGGCAAGCCTTCGACGAAAACTTTGAGCAGACGGCGCAGTATATCGGCGGTCCTCAAACCCAGCAACAGTTTGACGAAACCCAAGCCTACTGCAATCGCTTCTTTGCCGAGCAGCAAGATTTGTTTCAGCAGCGTATGCAGCAAGACCGGATTCGCGAATGCCACGGCGACCTGCACCTGCGCAATATTGCCTACTGGAATGGGAAACTGCTGCTGTTTGACTGCATCGAGTTTAACGAACCGTTCCGCTTCGTAGATGTCATGTACGACGTTGCGTATATCGTCATGGATCTAGAAGCCCGCCAGCGTCCCGATCTCAGTGCCCTGTTTCTGAATACCTACGTGGAGCAAACGGGAGATTGGGAAGGGTTACAGGTGCTGCCAATTTATGTCAGCCGCCAAACCTATGTGCGGGCGAAAGTGACCTCGTTCCTGCTGAACGATCCGGCCGTTCCTGAGGCCGAGAAGCAGATCGCCCACGACACAGCTGCCCTGTACTATCGGCTGGCCTGGGACTATGCTCAACCTCGGCAAGGACGAATTTTCCTGATGTGCGGACTGTCGGGTTCCGGCAAGAGCACTACGGCTCGGCAGCTCGCCCAACGCCTGAACGCGGTGCATATTCGTTCGGATGCAGTTCGTAAGCATCTAGGCGGTATCCCTCTCGATCAGCGAGGAGACGACGCCCTCTATACACCCGAGATGACGCAGAAAACCTACGGACGACTGCTCGATCTGGGCATCCAGCTTGCCAAGCAAGGATACACGGTGATCTTAGATGCCAAATACGATCGCCATACGCTCAGAACAGCCGCCATGGTTCAGGCCAAATCGGCGGCATTGCCGCTGCAGATCCTGCACTGCACAGCGCCGTTGGAGGTATTGCAGCAACGGTTACAGACCCGCACAGGCGACATTGCGGATGCCACGACTGATCTCTTGGCTCAGCAATCGCTCGATCCCTTCACGGCCGACGAGCTGCCGCTGGTGCATACAATCGACACCACTCAAGATCTTGAGCCACAGTTGCAGTCCGTGATAACCCAGACCGTGAAACACCAGCCCGTCAAAGCGTGATATCTAGACTTGAAACCTCAGTTTGCCGCTATGCTGAGACCAACAGCACCCTTGAAGCGGGAGTATGAACGGTGGGAGATCAAGACGGATTTGAAGTTGGCATCAAGATCGCGATCCTGTTCATTGTTGTGTTTTTTCTGCTGGGACTGCGAGCCGAGCTGTGCATTCTGCTAGGAGCCGTTGGCGGGCTGGCGGCTGCTCAAGTCACAACCTTTGCTAGGCAAGACAAGCCTATAGAGCCAAAGCCGACCCCGGACGAACCCTCGACGGTAAGCCCCGTTGGGCAAGTCAGCCGGCAGGTGGGGACGCGGCTCTTCGGAGGTCTGCGCAAGACGCGACTGGAGGAACGCAAACCGCCTAGTTTCTTCCGGCGCAGGCCGCCTCGTCGGCTCTAGCTAAGATGACGGCATCTGCTCTAGATAGCGCTGATAGCCGAGTTGGTCAAGTTTGGCTTGCTTGTCCATCACCGTTTGGCGTAGCTCTTGCCGGTAGTGCTGTACCTTGGCGAGCAAGTCGGGCTGATGTATTGCGAGGATTTGCACTGCGAGCAGCCCCGCATTCTTGGCATTGCCAATGGCGACGGTGGCAACTGGAATCCCGGCGGGCATTTGCACAATCGAATAGAGTGAATCGACGCCCTGTAACTGCCGCGTTACCACCGGCACGCCAATGACCGGTAGAGGAGTCAGCGATGCCACCATGCCCGGTAGGTGGGCCGCGCCACCAGCTCCAGCAATAATCACCTTGAGGCCGCGTTGATGGGCATGCTGGGCGTAGTTCACCATGCGTTCGGGCGTCCGGTGAGCCGAAACAATAGCCACTTCGTGGGGAACGGCGAAGTCTTCGCACACAGAGATAGCGGCCTGCATGGTCGGCAAGTCGGAATCGCTGCCCATGATGATGCCGATCAGAGGAAGAGTCATAATTGGAAGAATGGCTGACAAAAAAGGACAAGTGAGCGGGAGTTCCGCCCACTCCACGATGCCAGAAGATACAGGCTACTGCTCCTGCGGAAGCAGGATGGTCGGCAGAGGATAGAGATTAGGGCTTCTCTTCAGGATTATCCTCTGTTTCGGGGGCGGGATGCAGCAGATCGGTAGCTTTGCTGCCTAACAACCCGAAGATTGCGCCAATGCCCATATTCCAGGTGGTGTTGCAGGTCTCGAAAACGCGGGTTTGATGCGAAGATAAACTGTCGTTAGCTGATAGCCAGACCGAGCACCCTCCAGAGAGCAATGTGAAACCAGTGGTAGTAAAGAAGACCAGCAGGAACGCGAGATTGAGATTGAAGTTCGATTTCACGGTAGTGTCCTTGATGGTTGAATAACTCCTTGTCTTGGATGCAACCACTGTAGAACTATAGACTGAGCAGGGTTTCCGGAAGTTTGGCTGACTTTGCGGGAGTTCGCTGGACTTCAGGTGCTGTTTCCGGATGTTTAGCCGACTCCCTAGAACAAAAAATACCGCTGCGCCATTGGCAGCACCGTTGCCGGTTCGCAAGTGAGCAACTCTCCATCGGCTCGCACTTCATAAGTCTCGGGATCGACCTCCATCCGCGGCAAGACGTCATTCAGCTTCATGTCGCGCTTGCTGAGCTGGCGGATATTGGATACCGCTATGGCGGGTTTCTTCAGATTGAGCTGCTCTGGAATGCCTCGCTTCAGAGCTGCCTTAGAAACGAAGGTGAGGGAAGTGGCCGTCATGGCTCCGCCAAAGCTGGCAAACATCGGGCGCATATGCACCGGCTGCGGCGTGGGGATACTGGCGTTGGCATCGCCCATCTGGGCCCAGGCAATCAGTCCACCCTTGAGCACTAGTTCTGGCTTAACGCCAAAGAAGGCGGGCCGCCAGAGGCAGAGATCCGCGAGTTTGCCGACTTCGATCGAGCCGACGTGGGTCGCGATCCCGTGGGTAATGGCAGGATTGATCGTGTACTTGGCGATGTAGCGCTTAGCTCGCATATTGTCGTTGCGGTCGCTATCCTCGGGTAGAGTACCGCGCTGATCTTTCATTTTGTGGGCAGTTTGCCAGGTGCGAAGAATTACTTCCCCGATCCGCCCCATGGCTTGAGAATCCGACGAGATCATGCTGAAGGCTCCTAGGTCATGCAGGATGTCTTCGGCGGCGATGGTTTCCCGGCGGATGCGTGACTCGGCAAAGGCCACGTCCTCGGGAATGCCGCGATCCAGGTGATGGCAGACCATCAGCATATCGAGGTGTTCTTCTAGGGTATTCACGGTGTAGGGGCGGGTGGGATTTGTAGACGACGGCAGCACGTTCGCCTCACCGCATACTTTGATGATGTCGGGCGCATGGCCGCCGCCGGCTCCTTCGGTGTGGTAGGTGTGAATCACCCGATTTTTGAAGGCGGCAATCGTGTCTTCTACGAATCCCGCTTCGTTGAGGGTATCGGTGTGAATGGCAACCTGGACATCGTACTGATCCGCCACGGACAAGCAGGTATCGATCGCGGCAGGTGTGGTGCCCCAGTCTTCGTGCAGCTTTAAGCCAATTGCTCCTGCTTCTACTTGTTCTGCCAAACCCTGGGGTTGAGCAGCATTCCCCTTGCCCAAAAAGCCAAGATTCATGGGAAAGGCGTCCGCAGCTTGCAGCATCCGGTAGAGGTTCCAGGGTCCGGGAGTGCAGGTGGTGGCGTTGGTGCCTGCGGCCGGTCCAGTGCCGCCGCCAATCATCGTCGTAATTCCCGAAGCGATAGCGACCTCGATCTGCTGCGGACAAATGAAGTGAATATGGGCATCAATGCCGCCTGCCGTCAGGATCATGCCCTCCCCAGCAATTGCTTCCGTTCCCGGTCCAATCACGATATTCACATTGTCTTGAATATAGGGGTTGCCAGCTTTACCGATTGCATAGATCTTGCCGTCTTTAATGCCCACATCCGCCTTGACAATGCCCCACCAGTCGAGAATCAGCGCATTCGTGATCACCGCATCCACCGCACCATCGGCATTAGAAATCGGAGACTGCCCCATGCCGTCGCGGATCACCTTGCCACCGCCAAACTTCACCTCATCGCCGTAGGTGGTGAAGTCCTGCTCGACTTCGATGATCAGATTGGTATCAGCTAACCGAACGCGATCGCCCACCGTCGGACCAAAGGTTTCAGCGTAGGCGCGGCGGTTCATGCGGTAACTCATGGGTGGCTCCTGACTAATGCTCTTGAACTAGGTGCTCTTGACTAGGCAGCTTGTAAACTGGCTGCAATGCCGATTGTCTACAAGGCGCGTCCTCTCTGGGGGGATAGCAGCTAGACAATAACACTAGAGCAAGATTGACCCAAATGCACTGCCTCTGAATCGTTATTTAAGAAACGATAACTTCCAGAGGCAGCTTCCCCAATCCGGCGGGAGAGGGGAACAGGGCAGGCGGCCGGCTGGGCAGGTCCTACACTGGAACAGGAGCAAAACAGGAATGCATCTCAAGCAAATGCACCATCAACTCAGTCTTTGGGACGCCGTGGAACCAGTTGATCGGCAGCCGTTCAAGCCACTCTCGCCGTACTGCTTGGTTTTGCCCGATGCCGAGATCACGCTGTACCCTCGCTGGTTTGGTGCTGCCGAAGCAGATGCCCTATGGGTCGAGCTGCATCAGACTATTTTGTGGCAGCAAGACACCATACGGCTTTACAACCGGCTGATTCCGCTGCCTCGGCTCACAGCTTGGTACGGCGACGCAGCAGCTAATTACACTTACTCCGGGATCACCATGCACCCGACTCCCTGGACGGCGGCTCTACTGCGAATCAAAGCGGCGATCGAGCCATTGGCGGAGGTGTCGTTTAACAGTGTGCTGCTGAATTTGTATCGGGATGGCCGCGATAGTGTCGGCTGGCACAGCGATGATGAGCTAGAACTAGGTGAGTATCCTGTGATTGCTTCTGTGAGCTTAGGAGCTACCCGCCGTTTTGGGCTGCGGCACAAGTTCGAGTCATCTTGGAAGCACAGCCTAGAACTGGAACATGGCACAGTGTTGCTAATGCGGGGGCTAACTCAGCAGTGTTGGCAACACCAGATTCCCAAAACCACTAAACCAACATCACCGCGCATCAACCTGACCTTTCGAGTCATTCACTCGTGCCGCTAAGCTGCTCTTGCTCTGTCAGTCGTCTTGTCAGCTGCATCTGCCCGCCATCCTGTCAGCTTCAGTCTCGCATCAGTGTTTGCCGCCCGGCAGCAGGCGTGACTTCAGTCGGTACAATGATGCGCTGCCCTGCTTGCAAGGCATCGGGGACGAGGGCGTAGATTGTAAACTCTTGCTGTGGCGAGGACTGTTGTCCCAATTCGATGGCTTCGCTGGCCAGAAGCAGAGTGGAGTAGACTGCTGCCTCATTCAGATCGTCCGTTATCGTCACCCAGCCTTTATCAAAGCCTGTCAACCATTCTTTCTGGTTTACCTGAATTACATACATGCGTATCGCTCCTAAATATCTACAGTATCTACATCAATTTGATTCAGCTACTCGCTTCTATCCTCCAACTGAACCTCATGCTAAATCTCATCAAACAACAAGAGATTACAGAATCTCTGAGCAAATATATTTAAGAGTAAGTTAGTTTATGTTTAATAATAAGATAAGCTCTTCTTTCCTAAGGCCGTTTTTCCTAACTTATAGCTCGTACTGGAAGCATGCTAAAAAATGTACCTACTTAGCTTCCGCATTCCGTTCAGTTAATGACTCCCAACCGTTCATTTTTGTTGCTGTCATTTCCATCCTCAGTCATGGCAGTCACACCGGCAACAAATGACAGCAATCAGTTGTGGATTAAGGGGAAGCAAATTCACTCGAAATTGCTTTAACATACCTGCCCTACTAGACACTATTAAACGATTGAATTGAACGATTGAGATAGATATTGCAATCCTACAATTCACAGCAAATTCTGATCTCGTCCTTAAGCCAGATTTATAGGGCAGGATGGTTCAACCAGGATGGAATGCCAATAGATGTGCTAGATATGGCTTGCAGTAATAGGTAGATAACGAGACTGCTGCTGCACTCGCGCTAGCCAGGTTTGAATCGCAGAAAACCGGTTGAGATCAAAACCTCCCTAGTTCCAGCACTGGGATTCGTCCGTTGGGGTTGATCAGCAAGAACTCTGGCGCGCGGGTTTCTCCTCGCAAAAGGGCGAAAGTCGTAGAGTGTGTAACTAGTAGAGCGCGTAACTAGGGGACATATTCCGTCATGGGCTGCACATTCAGCTCAGCTCGCCATGCCTCCAGCGGTTTTTCCCAGTGCTCTTCCCACTTTTGTGCCAGGAAAGGTTTGGCTTTGGCTCCCATCCGATAGCCGATGGCGATTTGATCGAGCAGATCATCCAGTCGTTCGGGAGTTTTGAATAGCGTCCGCAGCAGACCGCCCGCCACCAAGATAGCGGCTAGAGGACGATGCACCTGAGCGATCTCAAATGCTTTTAACCCCAGCTCAGCATTGACATCAACTCCGAAACCGCCCACCACATGCCAAATATCGTGGGTTTGTCGCATCCGCATAAACATATAGGTGACGTCATCTTCCACCTTTTCTTTACGGTAGAAGTCGGGATCGAAGCCGTAGGTTTGCAAATAGCTGGCGTAGGCATGCCCTAGCGAGTCGGGCGGTAGCTGTAGCAGGGCGGGGATGTCGGGCGTTGGTGCCAGATAGCGCTCAGCGAACAGCTCAGCGACGCCGGGCTGGGTTTTGGCATACTCGGCAGCCACCTGGGCCGCTTTGGTGTGGCGCAAGCCGTCTTCCACATCAAAGACAGAGTTGGTTTGCTCGGGGTCTTTCATCAGCATGACGACCCCCTTCAAGGTAGTGAGAAAATCCAGGTTGAGTTTACGAACGTCGTCAAATCGCATGGGGTTGCCTCCGTCGAGCTATAAAGTCGAGCTGCAGATGCGATCACCGCAATGGGATCGGGGGGTGATTTCTCCAGCAGAGCTTCGATGCCCTGTACTGATTACTTCACCTATTACTTCTTCTTTTTACCTTCTGTCTTCTTCTTTCCGCCTGCTTTGGGAGCCGCATCAGGCTCTAGAGCACCATTGATTAACCCATTTAGTCCGTAAACTTGACGGCTGCCCACTAGCGGCACAAGCGTCACCTGCCGCTCGTCTCCTGGCTCAAAGCGCACGGCCGTTCCAGCCGGAATATCCAGCCGCATGCCGCGCGCCTGCTCTCGCTCAAACGATAGAGCCTTGTTGACCTCGTAAAAGTGAAAGTGGGAGCCAACCTGAATTGGACGATCGCCCGTATTGGACACCCGCAGCGTCACGGTAGGACGACCCGCGTTCAGCTCGATCTCTCCTTCAGCAATCAGCAGTTCTCCTGGAATCATTGCTCCTCCTAAGGCTTCGACGATTCCATATTACTTGCTGACAGCCATGACGCTGCTAAAGATTTTTGGATTCAATTGGCATTAACTTGGAAGCACCAGCTCCCTTCACGACGCAACCGCTAGACTGGCTCCGCGGCGTTGAATCACCTTGGCGGGCACCCCAACCGCAATCGAGTAGGGTGGAATATCGCGGGTAACCACCGCCCCTGCACCAATGACGCTGCCACGCCCGATTGTGACGCCATCCAACACTTTGACCCCGGTGCCCAGCCAGCAATCCTCCTCGATCACAATGCCTTTGCAGGTAACTCCCTGCTGGCTCATCGGCCGGTCTAGGTCGCCAAAACAGTGGTTGTTGGCATAAATACCGCAATGGGATGCGATCATACAGTGTCGCCCAATGGAAATATCGCCTGGACCGGCCATGCACACATAGGGACCCAAATACGTGTTCCCGCCAATCTCAATGCTGCCCCCGTGGGTCTGAATGTGGACGCCGCGATCGAGCCTAGTTTGGGAGCGAATCACAAAGCGACTGGTCGGTTCCCAGCAGTTGATAAAGCAGTGGCTGCTGATTCCAACTTCATCGTGCAGTTCCATAAACTGAGTACCAACCAGCGTCACATCTGGATCAATAGTGACGGATGCGCCCATTTTGCGAAAAATCCGGCGATAGGCAAGCTGTCGCAGTTTTTTGCCAATAAACAGAGGAATAGAACCGAATACGGCGGTAAGGAGCGCAGTGCGTCGCTGAGAAGCGATGATTTGGGCTGTTTCAGTTATAGCCATGGTTATACTCAACTCACTTAAATTTGAATTCGAAAAATGAATAGATTTTAGGAAAGAACGGACTCGCAGCAGCACATCAATGTATCAAAAAATGGATGTACCGTGACGGATTACACTGCCCAATAAAAAGTGATTGAGTCGCTTAGCGAAATGGTGCTGTGGATGAATCGGTAGTTGTAGAGCAGCAGTGGAAAGTTGGACAAGCAACCGAAAGCAAATCTGCAAACAATAGATCCTTACCCCAGTGGGTCAAATGAGCCATTGAAGCAGCAACCCGTTCAGCTAGCTGCCAGCTTTGCTGAGCCGTACCAGCAATGCAGCCGTAGCTCTATTTGCAAAGGCTCTATCCGCAGAAGCTCTATCTACAGAGAGAATTGAGTCATTCCAACCTGAATCGACGCAGTCCCCCTGGGAACCTCGCCAATACAGACTCGCAATCTCTATCACTACAACTTATCCGCTCGGATCATTAGATCGGGCAGCGTGTGATCCGCACATGAGTCAGATCTAGTCAGCTCTATGGTGGAGTCGTGATGCCTACGCCTACTTTATGGCGGGAATCAATCATTGCGGCAACGACCAAAATAGGGCGCTTTGAGGACTCCTGAGTGTAATGTGTGGTAGTGGCGTATACAATACTCATCGGAGAATCGTCCTAACCGCTTGATCAATCTTTTCGGTTCGGCACTCGCGACACGCCCCCTAGATTAGCGCGTGCTTCTATCGATGTGCGTCAACCTAAGTCTTTTCTTAAAGACATCACGTTCAATGGAGTAGTCGCTCAGTTTGCTGAATCTCAGCTCGATTTAACTCCTGCCATTTAACGATCTAAATCCAAATTAAACCCAAGCAATGAAATCTAGATGAAATCCGAACCTGAAAATGCCCTAACCCTGATGAGTACATCACCTTCTCAGTGATAGTGCTGATATCCTAACAAACTCCCAGAGAGGCAGATTTTAAGTTTGCATCTTCTGAGTTGAAGAATTGGTAAAGAGCGCGAGTTGGCCTTAGTTTCTACTCTGTTGGGGTACTCTCAGTCGCTTTAAAGAAGCAGGCAACCCTAGGCACGCTAGGACGCAAAAGGGAATCAGGTAAAGATAGAAAGCATAGGGAATAAATTGCCAATCTACGCTTAAAACAGTAGCCGGAACTAATCCTGCAATATTCCAGGGTACGAGAGGAGCAAGCACCACGGCTGTATTTTCTAGATCCAAGGCAAGCTGCTCAGAATGAGTGGGCGGCTGGTAGTTTTGTCGCACCAACTGCTCAGTCAGGAGAATGCTGATGGTTTGGGTGCAGCCGAAGGCAGAGGCAACAAGGCTCACCAGCGTAGTGCTGAGAAACACACTGCGACGCGAGCGTGCAGTCAAGACTCCTTGAAGGGGATGCAAGGCGTGGGTTCCCGCCAAGATGCCGGCAATGGTGGTTGAGAGCAGCACAATACTGCACACCTTTGCCATAGCTAGCACCCCTCCCCCAAACATAATGGACTGAATGGGAGACTCTGCATCCAGATAAAAACCCAATCCAGCGAATTGCAGCACTTGCCCGAAGGAATAATGCTGATAGCCCATTGCTAAGCCTGCGGCCACCGCTAGACTAATCAGCATCGACTGTTTTGCCTCAATTCGCAGCCCTGCCAACACCAGAATCACACCCGCCGGCAGCAGCACGACGCCTTGCAGATCAAAAAAACGAGCTAGTTCCTGAGTGAGAGTGCTGTTGCTCAAGGGGACCGGATGCAGCCGCGAGAGTATCAGGTATAATCCGCCCGTCAGCAGTAACGGCAGCACGCCAGTGACCATCATATTTTTGAGATTGCGATACAGGTCGGTTTGGGTGAGGTTGGCGATTAAATGAGCACTCGACGACAGAGGAGAGCAACGATCGCCCACGTAGGCTCCCGCGATGATGGCCCCCGCAATTAGGTGGGGATCAACCTCGCTGCCTCGCGCCATAATCATGAGCGCTACACCAATCGTGCCGGCTGCTCCGAAGGATGTGCCAATCAGCAGGGAGACTACGCCGGTTAACCCAAAGGATGTAATGATGAACCAATTTGGATGAATAGATTGAATACCATAGTAAACAATGGCAGGAACAGTTCCGGCAGCCATCCAGACCGCAGTAACCGCCCCAATTAGCAGCAAAATGGTGAATACGGGCAGCGCTTTACGGCTACCCTGTAGTCCCAAATGCAGCAGATGCGTTAGCGGGAACCCCCGCCGTCGCAATACCAGCACCAAGATGCCCAAGGTGCCTAGCAATGGATAGGCCATGAAGTAACCCTTCACCACGCTGAACAGCAGCAACCCAAAGGACAGGGCACAGGCCAACAAAAGATCCATACCAATCAAAACCAATCAAAACCAATCAAAACCAGTCAAAACAAAACGAACAGCCGTGGCTCTCAGCGGTATACGCCGCTCACCCTACTGGAATTTAGGAATGGCTGTCAACGCATCCGTTCCATACTCACTATCGATAAAATCGATGGATACAGACAGGTGTCGTCTGCGTTGATCAAAGATCCAATCAAACGATCAATCGATCAAGAGAGCATAACGCAATAGGGAAAAGCGCAGGTGTTGTTTCCGCCTTACCCTTCTCCATGTTTCCTCGGGGTTTCGGCAAAGCAACTTCGGGAGAGTAACTTCGATAGAGCAACTAACTATGGATGAAGCCATTGCCAGCAAACTCAAGCTTTCGCAGTTGCGGGCATTTGTGGCGGCGGCAGAGCATCGCAACTTTAGTACAGCGGCTCTAGAACTGGGCGTGACGCAATCCACCGTCAGCCATGCCATTGCGACCCTGGAAGACGCCTTGGGTGTGGTGCTGCTCGTACGGGGACGACACGGTGCCCTATTAACCAGTACCGGAGAGCAAATTTTGCCGGAGGCGCAGCAGATTCTCCGCTTGCTAGAGGAGATTCAGAAAAAAGCCAGTCTGGATCGCGGACTGCAAAGCGGCGTCGTGCGAGTGGCTTCGGTACGCAGCATTGCCACCCATCTGCTGCCGGAGGTGATGATGCAGTTTCGGCAGGCGTTTCCCCGAGTAAGTGTGACAATTAGCGAGTTCGATCATTTCACGGGGGTTGAGCTGGCATTGCGCGACGGGCAAGCCGACCTAGGGCTGACCCTACTGCCAACGCCGCCCGAATTCCAAAGCTGGAAGCTATTGCGCGACGAATTTGTAGCCCTGTTGCCACCCCAGACGCTAGAACCAGAGACCCCCCTAAACTGGGACGATCTGACGCGACTTCCCCTAATCATGACGCCGGCTAGCCCCCCCTACGAACATGCCAGAGCAGTCATCGATCACGTCATGCAGTTTGGCTACAAGCTGCACATTGCCTACGAAATGAAAGAAGACTCGACGGTGATCGGCATGGTGAAGCGCGGCTTAGGGGTAACGGTGATGGCGCGACTCGCCGCAGAGCCAATTCCTGCTGAGATTCAGGTGCGGCGGCTGCCGGTCCCTCTGGAGCGAACCATCGGAGTGGCTATCTTGGCAAATGCTTTGCTGCCCAAGGCGGTTTTCATGTTTATCGATGTGCTGAAGGCAGTGTGTGCGGCGGCTGAACAGCCAACATAGAGGCACGGGGCGAGCGAACATGGCAGTGGGGCAGGGGTAGACGGAAGAGCGAGTATCTGTTCGAATGATCTTTCGAGTGATCTAGTGAATCTATTGTGATGTGATCTGGTGATCTAGCACTCTGTTGCTTTTGCTTCTATTGAGGAATTAGGAAGAAGTAAACCGTGATGGCACTACCAACGCCAATGACAAACAGCCGCACTCCTAACGCTGGCAATTGCTGGGCCCAATAGGCACTGCTGTAGCCACCAATGATCGCAGCGGCAGCCATCAGTACAGCTTGAGACCAGAGGATGGCGTGGGCTGCCACAAACGAGATCAAGGCAACGCCATTGGTACAGGTCGCCAGCCAAGTTTTGATGGCATTCATGGTATGAATGTTTTTCAGCCCCATCAGATCTAGCATTGCCAGCACCAGAATGCCAGCGCCACCGCCAAAAAAGCCGATGTAAACAGCGATGCCGAATTGCAGCAGCAGTGCTAGCAGTAACGGCAGTTGGTAGGTGTCCTGCAAGAGCTGCTGTCGCCGTAGTTCCTGCATCAGCGGACGCCCCAGTGCAAAGACCAAGGTTGCCGCTAGCATCAGGTAGGGCAGTAGCGTGTTCAAGGTGGCTTGCGGCGTCTGCAAGAGCAAATGGGCACCCAGAATACCGCCACTAATGCTAGTTGCAGTCAACAGCAGCAGTTCCCAGCGCAGACAAAGTAACTCCCGACGATAAGCTACCGTGCTGGCTGCCGTACCAAACCATAGCGACGCCGTGTTGGTTGCATTGGCTTGAATCGGCGGGGTTCCCATGAACAGCAGCGTTGGAAACACCAGTAAACCGCCGCCGCCCGCAATGCCGTTAATTACCCCAGCGACGAATGCTACCGAAAACAGGAGCAGGTTTGAGACGAGCGGATCGCCTAGATTCAACCCAGCGAAGGTCATAGCTCAGAAAGCGGCGAAAAAGAAACGAGATACATTACCCCTACGCTAGGAAACTTGTATCGAGATGTCCAATATATTTTTAGACCAATATTAATATTTCTAAAATATTGATGACTGAAACCTGCCGCTCAGTACCCAAGCGGGACAAGGCAAGAGCAGTGGTTCAAAATGACGAGAGACAAGGACTTGCTGCTGGTCTGAACGGGGTAAGACATTTAGGGAGAAATTCAGGGGAGCAATCCAAGGGGAAGCATTCAGCGTATAAAAGAGAGTCAATCGAGAATTGGATAGTGTTTGGGACAAGGTCCTGGACCTATCTGGCTCTCAGCGTTGTTCTCTTAAAGCCCAATGGATTTGGACTCCTCTGCGCTTGACCCCACAGCACCCCCCAGCCCCTCCGATCTCGATTTGCTGCTCGCCCTCAAAGGGGGTGAAGTGGCTTCTCTGGCTACACTCTACGACCGCTATGCCAAGCTAGTATTTGGTTTGGCGTTTAAAATTTTGGAGAATTCCGAAGAAGCTGAGGATGTGACGCAAGACGTGTTTCTCACGCTGTGGCGACGCAGCACCTACGATCCGGCTCGCGGCTCTCTGAGCAGTTTTCTCACGACGATGACCCGCTCCCGAGCCATTGACAAGCTGCGGGCGCGTGGCTCACGACTGCGGTTTTTGCAGCGTTGGCAGGGTGTAGTTCGCACCGAAGCGAGTGCGGCAACTCCTTTAGAGCATGCCTCTCTCGGAGAACGCTCGCAGTTGGTACGGGGTGCTTTGGCACAACTCCCTGAGTCTGAGCGCCGGATTCTAGAAATTGCCTATTATGAAGGGCTAAGCCAGTCAGAAATTGCCAAACGCCTCAATATTCCCCTGGGAACGGTGAAAACGCGATCGCGCCAGGGGTTGCTGAAACTCCGAAAAACCTTGCAGGACTATATCTAGAGTCTGTTCTATGTCCCGTTCCGCCCGTCCCGATCATTGGCAAGACCTGATAGCTGGATATGCCCTGGGCAATCTCAGCCCAGAAGAGGCTGAAACAGTGCAGCGCTTGCTCACCGAGCATGCCGAATTGAGGTCAGAAATTGAGCAGCTTCAGGAGGCGCTAGCGCTGATGCCCTATGCTTTGCCCGATCACGAACCGCCGGCTTCTCTGCGGGAAGCAATCCTATCAGCCGCTCAAGCAGATGTGGCACCTCCACGCCTGTTTCAAGACGTGCCTCCCCAGCCCTCTCGTCGTCTCTGCCCGCATCGCAGCCTGTGGCTTGGTATTGGTAGTGCTGTGGCTGCTTTGACGGTGTTGGCGCTCGGCATCGATAACTACCGCCTGCGGCAGACTGCTTTAGCCGATCGAGCCGTGATTGCCACACTGCAGCAGCCCGGAGCACAGCTCTATACGCTGGAGGGCACCGAGAATGCTGCTGCCGCCTCGGGCAGTATTGTGGTTGCGCCAGACCAAGGGCAACTGCTAATTGTGGCGCAAAATTTGCCGCCATTGCCGTCGGGTCAGGTGTACCGTCTGTGGGCTACGTCCGCTCGTTCCGCTGAGCCAGCTTATTGTGGTCAGTTCAATACCACTGCTGATGCCACGGTGTTGCAGCTCTGGTCTGCCGAAGATGCGCTCTGTAGCGAAGCTCCGCAGCAGTTATTGATTACCTCAGAGTTGGCCACTGCGCCACCAGTCCCTCAAGGCGATCTCGTCATGAAGAGTCAAAGCTAATTCATCAAAGCTAATTCAAGGCTAACCAAACTGCCGCCGCAGCCAGCGCCACACCTGGGCTACTCGCTCTTCGATCCAGAGCATGCCGCGATCCAGCCACTCCAGGAGCCGTTCGAGGGGATGCTTTTCATAGGTGACCAACTCGGCTTTGGTGTCGATCCAGCTTGCGGGCAGCAGGTCTGGGTCTATAGTTTCGGCAGTATCAGTCGCTGCAATTTTGTCTTCGGACAGGGCAGTGGGAGTGTGCTCGATCGGCTCTCTGAGTCGCGGCTGAGTCATCGGATGGGTGCCATGCAGCAGCGAAGCGGGTTGCTGGGTAGCCGCGTTGGCTAGCGACGGCACGGTTCTCGAATCTAAAGCGTGCTTTGCCTGATTTTTGGTCAGCGTTTCCAGCAGTGCCGTATCGACCCCTTCCCAACTTGCTGTGGGCATGATACTAGCGGTAGCCTGAGGCAGCGAGCCTGCAGTGCTGCGAATTTCCTGCACCGAACTCCCCTGCACCCGATTGATCTCTACTGGCTTTACTGGACCAAACAAATCCTCCATCGTCAGCCACGGCTTTGGCGCAACCGGCGGTTCACCGTTTGGCCCTGATACACGGCTCAGCCACCGATCGAGCCGCTCGATCCAGCTAGGAGTTGCCCGTAGTGACGCAGCGGCAGGCAGTCGGGGAGTTAGAGCCGAAGCGTTGGGGGCGAGCTGCGATAATGCCTGGGTACCGGCTCGCAGCGTTTGCAGCAGCCACAGCCCGGTTCGCTGGCTAGCTCGACTTAGCGTCTCATAGAATTGGGCTTCCATTTCCATCCAGACCGGCTGCGCGGATTTCAACGAAGGACTGCCGGGCAGGGCATGGGGAGTCGAGCGGTGCCAGGCCAGTTTGGCTTCTTGAAACAAATTCACCGAAATCGCCACCGCGCCTCGCTGCATCCAGCCCATGGTCTGCCACAGGCTGCGAATTGGCGGCAAAGCATTAGGACGATCCTGAGGCAGGGGCAAATAGCGCGACACAAATGGTGACGCCAAACGCCCCGCAGCATAGCCCGCCAGCCGTTGCTCTCGCCAGTAGATAGCCATTTCGCCCACGATGCGCCGCGCCAATGCCGACTGCTGTTCGGGTGTCAAAATGTCTAGAATACCGTTGCCCGTGGTCACCAAGACCAAGCTGCGAGTGGTCAGCAGCGATGCAATGCCTTGAATAGGCACGGGAGCCACCGATGTGGCACTCGATGCCATAGCCGCCTGTTTCTGCGTCAAGATAGAGCGGATAGACTGAGACTCGTTTTGAGCGCTAGGCAACGCAGGAGTTGATTGGGTGCTGCCGGGTAGCCGATCGCTGAGTGGTTCACCCTGGAGCGACAGTGATTCAGCGGCCTGCAAGACATGCCAGATTGGAGTATCGGCACTGAGGGGGGCTGGTGCAGGCGTCGAGTTTTGCATGGACTGCCAAGCAGATCGCAGTCGCAGTTGGGTTCGCTGGCTTGTCTGTTGCAATTGCTTGCCCAACAGCCGCACACTCTGAAACGCAACATAGACTGGATAAAGGGCAATCTGCACGCTCCACACCACCGCCACCCTCGACCAGCGCCACGCTTGCCCGGCCTGTTGCCGCAACCGCAGCGACTGACGAGTCAGGACGTTAAATAGCTTGCTTTGATAGGCTCCAGACGACATAGGCACTCCAATTCAGGCAGCACAGCCCAATGGAACGGTAGGGGCAAGAAAGCGAGGCAATGGTGATTAAAGACAGAGATAAAGACAGAGATACGGAGAATCGTTAAGGGGAAGCGCGGTTTGCAGAGGCATCCTTTATCCTGGGACTGCTCTGATCTTAACCCGGAACCATGACCTACTCCGCGATTCCTTCGTCTGTGCAGGATTCTGCCGCGAACCGCACTATTTCTGATGCCATTCGGCGCTTGCGGTTGTTGAACCAGCTCGATATCCAGTCTCGCTGGCGTGGCCATTTAGGGGAACTACCGGTGTCCCAAGCTACTCAAGCCAGCACGTGGTCTGCGTGGACGGCCCTGACGCCCAATGCGCGGAATCACATTGCCTGGGAAAAGGGGCGCGTGCTGTGGCTGGGGCAACGGATCACCGTACCGCACAATTTGCAGGGCTATTATCTCCAAGGGCTGACGCTGCGGCTGGGGCTAATTTGGTGGGCAGAGCTGGCTCAGATTTTTGTCAATGGCAGGTTAGTGCAAGAAGGCGATTTATTCGATGCGACAACGCGAATTCTGCTCAGTCGGTCTGTGAAGATCGGGGACAGCTTTGACATTACCCTGCGGCTGCGCAGCCCTGGTCATGATAACGGAGCATTGGTGCGAGCAACCTGCCTCTACGAGCTGGCGTCGCAGGCGGTGAACCCGACGGCAGAGCCGAGTTTTGTCGCTGATGAGCTGAACGGGCTGCAAGAGCTGCTGAATGTTGTTGCCCCTGAGAAACTAACCGATGTGGCAGCAGCAGTTAGTCAACTGCCGTGGTCAGTGCTCAGCGTTACCGATCGCCAGAGCTTTGACCGTGGGCTAGTCACTCTGCGGCAGCAGCTTCAGCCCTTCAGCAGCTTGGTGAAGCAGCACACAGTTCAAATGGTAGGGCATGCGCACCTCGATATGGCCTGGCTCTGGCCAATCAGCGAAACCTGGCAGGTGGCGGAGCGCACCTTTCGCTCGGTGTTGCAGCTCCAGCAAGACTTTCCTGAGCTAACCTTTTGCCACACCAGCCCCGCCCTCTACGCCTGGATCGAGCAAAACCGACCCGATCTGTTTGCCGCGATTCGGGCACAGGTAGCAGCAGACCGTTGGGAGGTTGCCGTGGCTCCTCTATGGATCGAGCCGGACATGAACTTGATTAGCGGCGAATCGATTGCGCGGCATTTGCTGTATGGGCAGCGCTACCTGCAGCAAACATTTGGCAAAACGGGCACAGTAGCCTGGCTGCCAGATACCTTTGGCTTTAACGGGCAGTTGCCACAGCTTTTGCAGCAGGGCGGCGTGGAGTTCTTTGCCACCCAAAAATTGCGCTGGAACGATACGACGCGCTTTCCCCATGCGGCCCACTGGTGGCAATCTCCTGATGGCAGCCGGGTGATCAGCTTGCATTCCGCCCCAATCGGGGAAGGCGTGGATCCGGTAAAAATGGTACGGTACCTATGCGATTGGCAGCGGCAAACCGGCAGTTCAACGGCGCTCTGGCCGCTAGGCGTTGGCGATCACGGCGGTGGTCCCACCCGCGATATGCTAGAGCTGGCTCGCCGCTGGCAGCAGTCGCCCTTTTTCCCGCAGCTCGAATTTACAACGGTCGCACGCTACCTGGAGCAGCTCCGTCGGCGAGAGGCGTCCTCATCAAAATTTCCGACCTGGGCTTCTGAACTCTATCTAGAATTCCATCGCGGCTGCTACACGAACCGGGGGGATCAAAAATGGTTCAATCGCCGCTGCGAAGATGGCTTGTACGAAGCGGAGCTGTTTGCATCGCTGCGCACGCTGCTGACTGGGGCACCCTATCCCCGAGCCGAACTAGAAGCCGCCTGGAAGAAAGTGCTGCTGAATCAGTTCCACGATATTTTGCCGGGCACTTCGATTCCCCAGGTGTTTGTGGATGCCAATCGCGACTGGACCGCTGCCCAAGATACCGCCTGGAACATTCGGCAACAGGCGATGCAGGCCATTGTCTCCCGGATTGCTCTGCCGCCCGCCCCTCAGCCGCAAGCCCGCTTGGTGACGGTGTTTAATCCCTTGAGCTGGTCGCGATCGGAGGTGGTGATTGTTTCCGTTGAGCAGACCCAAGATGAGCGAGCCTGCTTCTGGCAAATGGCCGATCTCAACGGGCGCGAGATTCCCTCTCAGCCGCACTGCTGGCGAGAAGGCGGCAAAACGTTTTGTCAGATCTTTTTCCGAGCTGAAGTGCCAGCCATTGGCTACCGCTGTTTCTGGCTACTGCCGCGGGCTACAGGCAATCCGGTGCCCTCAGTAGCGAATGCGCCGCTGGTGCTGGAGAATGACCGCCTCCGTGCTGCTGTGGATCCGGTGACTGGCAATTTAGCCAACCTATACGACAAAACCCATAAACGCGACTTGCTGAGTCGAGGGGGCAATCAGTTGCAGGCCTTTCGCGATAGCGGGCAATATTGGGATGCTTGGAACATTGACCCAAAGTATGCGCAATTTCCGCTGCCGGCCGCCCAGCTCGTGCAGATTATTTATGAAGATCGAGGCCCCATTACCACCCGCATTCGGGTGATTCGCCGCATCGGGCAATCGGTATTTAACCAAATCTACTGTCTCGATCAAGGCTCCTCAGTACTGAAAATTGCTACCCAGGTGAACTGGCAAGAGCGACGGGTACTCGTCAAGGCGGCTTTTCCCTTCAATATCAACGCGGATCACGCTACCTACGAGATCGCCTGCGGCGCTATCCGGCGAACAACCCGCCCCAAAACCGACGCCGAACGCGCCCAGTGGGAAGTGGCTGCTCTGCGTTGGGCGGATTTGAGCGACACTGCCAGCCAGGATTCCTATGGCGTTAGCTTGCTCTGCGACAGTAAGCACGGCTACGATGCCACACCCAACCAGCTCCGCCTCAGCCTACTACGCGGCTCCCAATGGCCAGACCCCAACTCCGACCGAGGGCAGCACCAGTTCACTTATGCCGTCTATCCCCATGACCGCAACTGGCAAACTGCCCAAACAGTGCGGCGTGGCTATGAGCTGAATCAACCGCTGCGGGTGCTAGTCACAACCCGACCGACGACCAGCCCGACCAACCCCCTGCCGACGAATCCCGACTTCCTGCGCCTGCCAGATAACCTGATTCTTACCGCCTTTAAGCCCAGCGAAACCGATCCACAGCGCTGGATCCTGCGGAGCTACGAAAGTCAGGGCAGCCCTGCCGCCGTGAATTGGCAGACTGCTTTGGGCGCTACTTTGCAAACCCGACTCAATGCTGCCACTGCCCAAGCCACTACCCTGCTAGAACAGCCCGCTGCGACCCGCTCAATTGGTCCCTGGACAGTAACGACGGTTCAGTTTGAACAGCAGCCCTGATTGTTGCAACACGCAACACTGAACCACTAAAAAAGGCGCACCGAGAGGCGCCTTGACAGTTCAGATTCAGGACGAGGGCGTGAGGGTGGGCTATGCAGCAGCCAAGCCATGAGCCGACATGCGCATAATGTCGCGGGCACTAAAGCCGATGTTGCTCAGTGCTTCTCCATAGCTGATCATGAAATCTTCGACCAGCGCTTCTTTTTCCATGCCCAGCACCTTGGCATCGGCTTCTACCTCGTTGAGCATTCGCCACACCAGCGGCAGGTTTTGCTTGTTAGCTTCCTCTAGCTCTGCTTTAGACGCCTCAAAGTTCGCTTTTAGCCACTCTTCGCCAAAGTTGAGGTGGGTGTATTCGTCCTTCACGACGCCTTCGGTGATCTTGCGGGCAAAATCATCCGCCACTGGAATGTAGATGTTGTAAGCGGAAATCGCAAAGCATTCGATGATCAGTGACTGAATCAGCAGGCAAGTGACGATCCGCCCAGCTGCGGCTGCCTCTTGAAAATTGCGATGCAGATCGGCAAAGAACCGCCGCGCAAAGTCCATATCGGGCGTCACGTTCAGGTTGCGCCCACAGGCTTGAAACCCTTTCATGTGGCGATTTTCCATCTTCGCCAAACTGAGGAGCTGCTCCTGATCATCGGGAAGCAACTCAGCTAGCGTCTGATAATTTTGGTTGGCCTCTAGCTCGCCTTCAATCACAATGGCGTTGATGCGGCTGTAGGCATCTTTGTAAGCCTCGCTTTGGAAATCAATAGGGCTGATTTCGAGCTGCTGCATAGATTCCGTTGTCTCCTCAGTAGAAGAATGTGTCAATGCGGTGTTGACTGAACAGGGTTTGGTCCCATCTAACTTGGGTTTAAGGTTGAGTGAAGTTACACTTGCTCCAACTTACACCCTACTGGGTTACGGCCGATATTTAAAGGCATTCTGGAAAAGAATAGGAACAGGCTTTAGCAGCTTAAATTATTCATAAGCTGCCATGATGAAACGCACGCTTTCTCGCTTGGTTTCTCTATGTCTTCCATCAGTTCAGACCCTTCAGATCGCGAGTCACTGACAACTCATGCGTCCCTATCTGCCGCTTCCGTCGAACCGAGTCGCTTGAGAGGGCCGCTGCCCCTCTGGGACGGGCGACTCCTCCAGATCCTGAATTTCCTGCTGCTGTTGCTCGGTGCTGGGCTGGTTCTGGCACCGCTGGGCATTGTTCTCCTAACGTCTTTTACACCTGCTAGTTCGGGGTCTTCAGGTCTGATGTTTGATCTGCTGTCCGCCCGTTGGACGAGTGCGAATTATCAAGCTGCCTGGACGCGGGGGCGTTTTCTGCTAGCGTTTGCCAACTCGACGATTGTGGCGCTAGCGGTCACAGCGCTGCAAATTCTCACCTCAACGTTGGCTGGCTATGCCTTAGCTCGCTTTCAGTTTCGAGGCCGGCAGGGCGTATTGCTGTTGCTGCTCACCAGTTTGGTGATTCCGTTTCAAATTTTGGTGATTCCCATCTTTTTGATCCTGAAAGCCGGGCACTTGATCAATACCTACGGGGCGCTGATTTTGCCGACAGCAGCGAATGGCTTTGGAATTTTTTTGCTGAAGCAATATTTTGAAACGGTTCCGGTAGAACTGGAAGAAGCGGCCGCTCTAGATGGTGCTACACGTCTGCAAACTCTAGTCCGGGTGATACTGCCCTTAGCCCGTCCGGCGATGGTGACGCTGTTTCTGTTTACGTTTATTGGCGAATGGAACGATTTGTTTAAGCCGCTGGTATTTACAACTCGCCCCGAATTACGCACGGTGCAGCTGGCGCTCGCCGAGTTTCAGGAGCAGTTCACGAACGACTGGTCGCTGTTGATGGCAGCCGTTGTGATTGCGACTGTGCCGATTGTGCTGCTGTTCTTAATTTGCCAGCGACAGTTTATCCGCGGCATTGCGGCAACTGGCATTAAAAACTAGCGGCATGGCAATTTAGCTAGCTTGTCAACCAGTTTGAAACCCGGCTCGAGCAGCTTGCTATCTTCTTTAAGAAGTGTTGCTGCCGGACAAATTCAGCATTAAATCACAGCAAACATGCCACAATCTAGTTACTTTAGGAAGTAGATAGCTAAAGCAGTGCGTAACCTCTGTTCGTGAAAGGGTGCTGACTGCTAGAGGTTATGACAACAGCCTAAATTCGCAACAGGCGTCTGCCATAGCGCTTCTGCTTTGACAGTCCTAGTTTTTGTATTTCTATAAAACAACGGGATAGTGTAATTGAAGCGATGATCACGTCTAATGAGTTCACTCAGTGTCTCAATTTAGCAAGAGCACTGGATCTGATTACCTCCTGCCGTACCGTAGCTGGCGTGCTGTATGTATACAACGCGACTGGGCAGGCAAAATCCTGGGACAGCTTCATGGCAGAATATCCGCTAGAACGGCTGCAAGCCATGGTCAACAAGCGCTTGCAAGTATAGGCTCTCAGGCGATAGATGGGTTGATAGATAGGTTACGGATGGGCTTGAGAGATGGTCTACCTCCTCCCTGTCTCCTTCTTATGGCTCCATACCACAGTATCGATTGATCCTCTCAATCTCTGGAGTCTTTGGGTGCCTTTTTGTCTGCTACTGCTGATCGTCCTGGCAGCAATTTATTTCGTCCGGGTTAGTATCAGGTAGTTCCTTCTGACGCCGCCCTACTTATGCCCTCTTCCCTTGCTGAAACCGCCATTGCTCTGCTGATTGACTTGGCAGAGCGAGGAGAGATCAATCCCTGGGATGTGCAGGTGATCGAGGTGATCGATCGCTTTCTCAGCAAATTGCAGCCAACAGTAACGCAAACCGGTGGGCGAACCGCCTACGAAGCCGAGCTGTCCGAGTCGGGGCAGGCCTTTCTCTACGCTTCAATGCTGCTGCTGTTGAAGGCCGAAAGCTTGGCTCGTCTAGAAGCAGACCAGCCCGATGAGCTGCCAGAGGGGGAAGAATTTTTAGAAAGTGAATCTGCTCATCGAGTAGCCTGGCACAATCTAGAACAGCAGATTCGTCGTCGGGCTGCTGTACCTCCCGTCTCGCGGCGGCGCGTCACACTCAACGAGCTGATCGCTCAGCTGAATATGATGGCGGCTGCCATGGCCGATCGACCGCCCCGACGAACCGGCACTCGGCGACCGCGCCCTCAGTCGCGAACTCAGGCGATGCGCACAATCGCCCAACTTGCCCATGAAGAAAACCTCTCGGAAATTGCCGCCGTTTTAGAGCAGTTTTTGCTGGAGCACTGGCAGCAGATCAGCCAAGACAACGATTGGTTAGAGTTCGAGCAACTGCTACAGCAATGGTCTACTGTCCAGGCGCTAGCAACGGCTAAATCTAAGACCGCTAAAGCTGCTCCGCCACCTCAACCCACAATTCACGATCGGGTCGGTGTGTTTTGGGCGCTGCTGTTTCTATCGGCTCAGTCCAAGGTTGAGCTGGCGCAAGAGAAATTCTATGATGACCTCAAGGTGCGCAGTTTGATTGATCCAGCAGCCGTGGAAGCATCCATTCTACTGGATTGATTTTGGATTGAATTTTTTTAATATGATTAGGGTTTATCCTGAATTTCCCAGCGAGATAACCCTATGATTCGGCCAGGGGTAGGGTAAACCAGAAGCGCGAGCCTTGCCCTAGTTCACTATCTACGCCGATCTGACCACCGTGAGCGGTGACAATTTGTTGACACAAGCATAGACCAACTCCAATTCCAGTCAACTGCCGTTCCTGGGACGACCCAATGCGTAGGTCAAACAATCGATCGCGGAGGGCTGGACTGATGCCTTTACCATTGTCCTGAATGCTAAAGCGGAGGCAATCTGGTTCTATGCTCGACTGCAAAGTCACCTGAACTCCGGGTGGATTGTGCTTCACCGCATTGATTAGTAAGTGCTTCAAGACGCGCTGCACCTGTGCTCTATCCGCCCAAAGGGTGGGCAAATCCTCCTCGATGTGCTGCTCCAGCACAGTATGATTTTGCTGAAATAGGGGTTGCAGATCCGTCAGGGTGTCCTGTACCAGTTCACCAAGATGGACCGGCTCGCGATTCAGCACTATCCCTTCGGTTTTGTTGGTGTACGCTTCTAGGAGGGAATTGAGCTTACAGAGCTGCACTTCGCCCGACTGCGTCATGCGCTCCAGCACAGAACGCGAAACCGAGATCTCGTCTCCTGCTTGCTGCTGCAAGTTCTTTAGCACCATCAGCGTTCCCATGACTGTCGTGCGCAAGTCGTGGGCGATGGCATGTAAAAAAACATTCTGAAGTTCATTCATCTCTTCTAACTTGGCCATATTTGCTTGCAGTTGCAGGGTTCGTTCTGCCACCTGCTGTTCCAAATTCATGTTGAGAGACTGCACCTGCTGGTATAGTTGCCCCTGTTGAATGGCAATCGCGACTTGGGTGCCCAGTTGCTCGAGTAAATCTACTTCCATGGGCTGCCATTGGCGGGGTGCAGAGCATTGATGCACAACAAGCAACCCGAACAAATGCGTAGGAGCAGCATCCGCTGGCGTAAACAGCACTGGATGGGATTGGCTGGATCCCCCTAGCGATTGGGCATCTAACACAATTGGCACGCCAATACCCGCTTTCACCTGAAATCGCTCATGATACTGCTTAACGAAGGGCGAGCGCTCCATCTGCTCGGTATCGTTAACAACGCAAATTTGGCCCCGTTCAAAGAAAGCCTGGATCTCAGGATAGACTGCGCCGTCGGTGGTCCAGTCTAAAGCCGATCGCCAGCCGGCTAGCACTGACTCTGCGACCACCTTGCCCGAACCAGCGCGATCAAACTGGCACATAAAGACGCGGTCCGCTTTTAAAACCTGTCGCACCTCTTCAACCGTGGTATGGAGGATTTCGTTCAAATTCAGCGATTGGCGAATCCGCAGCGCAACAGCACTCAACACGCGATCGCGTTCTGCGGTGAGTTGCAGCTGTGCTTCCGCCTGTTTGCGAGCTGTAATATCCTGCACCGTTCCTGTGGCGCTAGTCAGCCCAACCACCACTTGCTCTTCCACAATCCGTGTTGTACCGTCGGGTAGCAGCAATCGATAATCCATGCGGTACGGTTTTCCCTGGCTCAAGGCAGCATCCATCGCGTACTGTACCCGTTGCCGATCTTGGGGATGCACAACCTGTAGGAGCGTCGCTTGACTCGGTTGCACCCAGCCTTTGGTTAGCCCTAACAACACATAGAGTTCTTCCGACCAAGTCCAGGACTGGCGCTCAAAATCGAAATCCCAATTTCCCAGGCGGGCGAGCCGCTGAGCTTTTGCCAAACTAGCCTGACTGCGGCGCAGCAGAGCTTCGGTATGCCGGCGTTCAGCCATGACCGACGCCAAAATGAGAGTCGTAATGGTAATCACTCCCAAGAACGCCTGCAGCAGCAGCACGACTTGGCTTGCGGTTTGGGCCTGCGTCACGAAGGGACCGTAGCCAGCCACGGTGCCGCCAATGGCAATGCTCGATAAAATGAAACTGGCGAAAACGCTGCTTGGCTGCCCGAGCCGTAGCGCTGCCCAGACCACCAACGGAAACGGCAAATACTCGATCGGGTACTGAGCCACGTCGGCCGAAATGCGCAGATGAAACAAGATCCAGCTCACGATTGCCAGTAACGTTAAGCAAAGCCCGATTTCAGTGATTCGCCGCAGTTGAGGCAACTGGAAGTCCCAATTTCGAGGTCGCCAGCGTCCAGGTTGCGCCAACAGCGTCAGCAGCAACGGCGTGAACACCAGGATTCCCATGCTGTCGCCCAGCCAGATAGTCCACCAGTTCTGCTCAACTTGGTTCAGGCTAAGAAACCCCGTGGCTCGGGCTACGCTCGTATTGAAGGTGGCACTCAAGACCGGTGCCAACAGCGCCACACCCACAAACTGCAGCACATCTTGCAATCGCTCCATAGCCACGTTGAAGTGGCAGCGTCGCAACATCCAGGCTCCTGCCACAGCCTCGGACGTGCTGCCCACAGTGGATCCTAAAGACACAATCCAAGGTGCACCTAGCGAACAATTCACCAGCAGAATCCCTAGGGTTACTCCGAGCCATACTCGTCGCCCTTGCCAGACGAGAGCTGCCAAGGCCAAGCCCGCCGGCGGCCAGACCGGAGAAGGCTCTACCCCTAGATCCAGCGCCGTCATCGCTAACCGCGCCGTGCCAAAGTACAGCAGAGCGATGCTTATAATCACCAGCCAATACTGTCTGTAGTCTGCGCCTTTTCCCCTTGGCAATTGAGCAGTTGCAGATGAAGTCGCAGCGGCGTCCGTCACGGACGTTGCGGGCATTTTAGGGTGCACATTTCTACCTCCGTACTGTAATGATCAATCACGCTATCAGCGCGTTATGGTAATTGAGGTAAGGGGGTGCCTAAGGAATGTCAACCAGCATTTCCAAAAACAGTGATTAACGGCGATTAACGGCACAGGGAGGGCTTTCGGCAGCAGTCAATTCAGCTTATTTCAGGGAACAGTGGTACTAAGGCTTTAACCTATTAATTAAGGTGTTAATTAGGGTGGTATTGATTAGGGTGGCGCAAACCCGAGTCACTCCACTTCCCCCGGCTGGATGACCTGCCCTAAATTACGGTCGTTCGGGGTGGTTGCTCTCTCCACTGACCCGGTGCCTAGGTTTGGGTATTTTCTAGCCATTGGATAGGGTCTTCGCCATTGTGATCGCTCTTGCTCAACTCTGTACAGTGAATTATGGCTGACTACGATACGCAGGCAAGCCGAGAGTGGTGGGCCCAGCGCTGGATTGACGTTTTAGAATCCTTTGGCTGGGTGCGGCGACTCGCTCGAGCACGCAACTATGCTCGGGAAGGCAACGTGCTTAAAATTGAGTTCCACGGCTCGAAAGTGTCGGCTCTGGTACAAGGAACAGCACCTGAACCCTACAAAGTTTCGCTGTCTCTAGACCCGTTTGATGACGAGCAGTGGCAGTATGTGATTGAATCTCTGTCCCAACGGGCAATTTTTTCAGCCAAGCTGCTGGCCGGCGAAATGCCGCAGAACATCGAAGAGGTCTTTACCGCCAACGGATTGAGTCTGTTTCCCCTCACCAAGTTTGATATCCACAGCCGCTGTTCCTGCCCGGATCCTGCCAATCCCTGTAAGCATATTGGTGCCGTGTACTACCTGCTCGGTGACCGTTTTAGTGAAGATCCATTTGTGCTGTTTCAGCTTCGCGGACGCACGAAAGAGCAAATTATTGCGGCACTGCGGCAGATGCGGAGTAGCAACGGTGAGCCAGCAACCACCGAGACACCTTCCCCAGAGGCCTCTCCTGACGCTCCCCTGGATGGGCAAGACTTCTGGCAGTATGACGACCAGCTTGAGCCGTCGCTAGTTGTGATTACACCACCCCCCAACAGCGAATCGGTGCTCAATGTCTTGGGTGCCATCCCCTTCAAGACGGAGGGTGCTGCCAATCAAGCAAATCAAGCATCTCAGCTCACCCTGGAGTATTTAAAAACGATTTATGCGCAGGTCAGTCAGCAGGCGGTACTAACGGCAATGACCACGGGTGGACAGAGCCAGTAATGGGGAACCGCTATAGGCCCACTTGCAAGTTTACTGCCCAAACTCTAGCCTGGCTTGATCAACCAACTCTGCAGTGACTTGCTCTAGTTCGGCCGCTCGAGCCATCGCTTCAATGCGTCGCCGCGCTTGAGAACGCACGAAAAACGGAATATTTTTCAGCTTGCTTTCAGCCTCCGGAGTCCACTTTAGTGGATCTCCCAAATCAAATAAATCAGAATTGTTCATCTAACGAGAAAGGCAGAGAGAACAGTGGGCTGCCGTTTCTCATTCTATGGCGTTGCTTTCCCCACAACACGATGAAAAAGGCTCCCGCCTCTGCAGGAGCCATTGATCAAAGCCAATTCATTCAATAACGTAGAAGCGTGCCTTAAAGGCTAGCTTTAGTCGATATCTGCCATCGACAGTACGGGTTCCGTCTCACGATCGATGCCCTTTTCGAAACCGGCTGCTGCTGCACGTGCTCGTCCCGCGTGCCACAAGTGACCGACGAGGAAGAAGAAACCGAGCACAAAGTGAGAGGTTGCCAACCAAGCACGAGGCGAAACAAAGTTCACCGAGTTGATTTCGGTTGCCACACCACCCACCGAGTTGAGCGAACCGAGAGGGGCGTGGGTCATGTACTCAGCAGCGCGGCGAGCTTGCCAGGGCTGAATATCGTTCTTGATCTTGTCGAGATCTAGACCGTTGGGTCCACGCAGCGGCTCCAGCCAAGGACCTTGGAAGTCCCAGAAGCGCATCGTTTCACCGCCGAAGATAATCTCACCAGTGGGCGAGCGCATCAGATACTTACCCAAGCCCGTAGGACCTTGAGCCGAACCCACATTAGCACCTAGACGCTGGTCGCGAATCAAGAAAGTCAAGGCTTGTGCCTGGGACGCTTCCGGACCTGTTGGACCATAGAACTCGCTGGGATACGCGGTGTTGTTGTACCACACCATCGTCGAGGCGATGAAGCCCATCAGCGACAGAGCGCCTAGGCTGTAAGATAGGTAGGCTTCGCCCGACCAAATGAAGGCACGGCGCACCCAGCCAAAGGGCTTTGTGAGAATATGCCAGATACCGCCAGCAATACAGATGAAGCCCACCCAGATGTGACCACCAATGATGTCTTCCATATTGTTGACGCTGACAATCCAGCCTTCGCCACCAAAAGGAGACTTGAGCAGGTAGCCAAAAATCACCGCCGGGTTGAGGGTGGGGTTGTTGATGACACGTACGTCACCGCCGCCCGGTGCCCAAGTGTCGTAAACGCCGCCAAAGAACATGGCTTTTAGGACCAGCAGGAAGGCACCACACCCCAACAGGATCAGGTGAATTCCAATAATCGTGGTCATCTTGTTCTTGTCACGCCAGTCGTAGCCGAAGAAAGAAGAGTACTCTTCTAGCACTTCAGGGCCACGAATTGCGTGATAAATGCCGCCCAAACCGAGAACGGCAGAGGAAATCAGGTGCAGTACGCCGACGACAAAGTAGGGGAAGGTGTTGATCACCTCACCACCAGGACCCACACCCCAGCCCAGGGTGGCTAGGTGAGGCAGCAGGATTAGTCCTTGCTCGTACATCGGCTTCTCGGGCACAAAGTGAGCGACCTCAAACAGAGTCATCGCTCCAGCCCAGAACACAATCAAACCCGCATGGGCCACATGAGCGCCCAGCAGCTTACCAGACAGATTAATCAAACGGGCGTTACCAGCCCACCAGGCAAATCCGGTGGAATCTTGGTCACGGCCGCTCATCATTGGAGTACTAGAGAGCGTTACCACGGGGCAATACCTCTTCTGGGAATACAAAATGTTCGTGGGGTTGGTCTTGAGGAGCCATCCAAGCGCGGATGC
>JACYLU010000027.1 GCA_015272325.1 Synechococcales cyanobacterium C42_A2020_086
AACTCGTGACCTCACCCTTACCAAGGGTGTGCTCTACCACTGAGCTACACGGGCACTAGAAGCACCGACGTGGATGGGCCGGGCTGGATTCGAACCAGCGTAGGCGTAGCCAGCGGATTTACAGTCCGCCCCCATTAACCACTCGGGCACCGACCCGCCTCATCCACGAATACTGATGGTAGCACACTTGGTCCCGAAATAGGTGCAGTTGGTCCATCTAGTTTTTCTATGGGTTCTTCAGCATTGCATTAGAAAAGGTAGCCGCGGCTGGCGCGTGTAGCCGTTTCTCTGCTACCGATAGTGCTTGCCCCTACCGGTGCTGTCAGCAGCATGCTTTGAAGCCAAAGCTGAACGAGATTAGCTGATTTTTCTCCTGTTGTCGTGTACCAAAAGGTAGAGAATGTTCATCATGTCCAATTTGGGGAGATCGTTCGCGCTATGCTGTTGCGTTAATGTGTTGCGTTAATGAAAACCCCTATTCATCCTTGGTTTCAGTCAAAGCTTATGCATCTGTTGAATCATGTCAACTCCGCTGACTCCCCTCAGCCCTCCATTCAGTACCCCATTCAGTCCGCCATTCAAGAATGGGAGGACCGACGGAGCCAAGCCAGCCGTCACTATCGTAATGGTGAGTTTCAGACCTATTTAGTGCTCGCCAAGCAAAACCTCAAGTTGGCTCGACAGCTCCAGGACCGGGTACGAGAAGGCTATGCTCTCAATGACGTTGGCTTGGCCTATAAAACCTGCCATTGCCCGCAGTCAGCAGTTCAGTGCTTTTTGCAGGCGCTAGCCATCGCTGAAGAGATAGACAATCCGATGGCCGTCGCAACGGCGCTAACAAACCTAGGGGCAACCTACAGTCAGCTTGGGCAGCTCACTTCAGCATTACATGCCTTTGAACGGGCCCTACCGCTCTGGCAGCAGCAGCACGATGTTGCCGCCGAAATCTCCACCCTCAACAACATGGCGCTAGCCTACACCAAGCTAGAACAACCGAAGCGGGCGCTGCTGATTCACCACCAGCTGCTGGCAATGCGGCGGCTCTTGGGAGACTTTTCGGGAGAAGCGATTACGCTCAACGGCATTGGTTTTGCCTATCAGGCGTTGGGCGAGCTAGAGCAGTCATTAGGCTATTTCCATGAGGCCTTAGCGATCCACCATGCCACTCGCAACTTAACGGGTGCAGCAACGACATTGAACAACATTGCTACGGTCTATACCGATCTGGGCCAGCCGAAACAGGCTCTACTGATCCAGCATCAAATCCTGCTCACCTGCAAAGCCATGAATGATCGGTCTGGCATTGCTCTGGCGCTACACAATATGGGCTTTACTTATGCCGAGCTAGCCGACTACCCTCAGGCGCTCACCTGCTACGACCAGGCGCTGACCTTGTATCGCGACTTGAACGACCGCCCCGGTGAAATTCGCATCTTGATGAATCTGGGCAGCGTTTATGCCACCCTAGGGCAGAAGGAACCTGCTCGTTCGCATTACCTCAGCGCTCAGGCTCTGGTGCAGCAGCTCGAAGACCAGCCGTTGATGCGGCGGGTGCAGCGGTTGATTGCAGCGCTCTAGGGACTAAGACAGGAAAACTCAGCTCGACCCACCTCCCCAATTCAGGACAATTGTCGCAGTCCGGCGGTTTGTAGAGCGGCCGCGGTGAGATCCATCTGCGTTTCGGGTGGCAGAAAGACGATAAAACCATCGCGGCCGCGGGTCAGCAGAACCCGGTAGCTGTTTATACGCAGCCGCAGCGGATCACGAACCTGCCGTTGCCGCACCGAGCTGAGCCACCGACCGGGCTGAAGATTTGCGGAGGAGTCTGGGTGCCACAGCAAATCATTGCCCCAGCCCAGCAGGGGAAAGTCGAGTTCTAGCCCTTGGCAGCCAAATTCGGTCACGGCGCGGTCGAGGGCACAGCAGGACTGCGGCGAGTCGGGCGGGTCGATGTACCACGCCCCCATGTTGAGTCGTGAGGTGGCGTAGTAGTCGTTGGGGATGCCGTAGGCGGCTAGATTGCGGGCACGCGAGGAGGCGAGCAGACCATAGCGTTTGCTGGGCTGACCCTGGTAGCGCTCGCGGCAGTAGGTTTTAGCTAGCTCCAGATCGCGGGTGAGGTAGGCGTCGAACCCTTCGGCTAGAAGCAGCGGCATGAGCTGCGCGGCTTGTTCGAGCTGGCCCTGCAGCAAAGCGGCCACCCAAGTCTGCACATGCTTTGCCAGATGGGTGCGCAAGGAAGTCGTCAGGTTAAACCGATCGTGGGCATGGCGCTGTTGAGGTGGAATGGCCGTGAAGCAGTTTGCCTGCTCGGGGGGGCAATGCACTTGCCACGGTTCTTGAGCGGCTGCCAGTCCATGATTCCACTGCTCGATGCCTTCCTCTTCGCCGACGTGGATTTCTTGCCCCTCGCCGATTAGCCCCAGCACAACGCACCAGTTCGGCACCCGCTCGGCAATCCGCAGCACTGCTCCGCCGGCCGCACTGCCAATGCCATACTTTTCTGCCATGCGCTCGGCATCCCAGGCTCGCTGCGCCTCATCAAAAACAATCAAGTGCTCGGCGGGGGCACTTTGACGGCGCACTTCATGCTGGAGATAGAAATTGCGCACGGCCTGCACAAACACGCGGCTCTTGAGGGCATATTGCAGCACCGCAATCAAAGGACCATTGCCCGACAAGAAGACGGCCTGACGCTCGTTTTGATTGTCCTGAGTAGACAGCGGATTCTGGTAGACCCACTGCAGCCCCACCAGGGTTTTGCCAGCTCCCGGAACGCCAGTAATCAGCACCAGATGGCGTTCTTGCCGCTTCTGAGCTTGCAGCACCAGCGCATTCAAATAGTCGAGCAGCTCGGGAATACCGGCACTCGAGGCTCGCTTGAGGGCGGGCAGCGGTTCCTGCTGAAAGAGGCGTCGGGCGGCTTGCACCAGCGTTGGCAGCGGCGCGTAGTCTGCCGTCACCCAGGTGTGCGGATCGAGGGGCGGCGGAGCGTGATCGGTGACCTGATTCAAATAAGGCGCTACCTCCTGCGGGCTAAGCACCTGCACGGCAGAACGCATTTCTCCTGGCTGCGAGCGGCGAGTGGGTACCAGAATCGGCGTGACAGAACGATGCCAGCAGCCCGGATGGTAGGCAGCCAGATCGCGGGCATAGGCCGCCACCTGATCGAGATCCGCCGTGGAGGGAGACACCTTTTGCTTGAACTCGAACACTAGAATCTGCGTGGCTGTTAGCAGCACCAGATCGGGACGGCGGCCGCCCTCACGGGGCAGCTCATACTCAAAGATCAGCGTCCAATTTGCGCTCTCGGGTCGGGTTGCTACTAGGTGCGCCAACTGCTGCTGCAAAATCTGCCCGCTATCTTGCCAGGCGTGTTGCTGGGTGGAGGTAGCCCGCTGCCGGTAGAGCTGCTGATAGTTTTGCTGCACCGTTGCAAGCCAGTCGGATAAGGGCGTATCTAGAAAACAAGCGATGGTTCCCAACCAGCCATAGGTAATGACCGGCTCCTCGGTAGCAACTGCTGCGACGGGTACTGGGAATAGCGGTAGCTGATGGGGCGATTCCATGCGGTATTGATTCTATTTCGGACTTCCTGGTTCTGCCTGATTCTGCCTTCCTGATTCTAAAGTGCGCCACACTAGAGAACAGCCCGCCGTTAGGAAGAACAGGTGAGGAAGAAACAGAATGATTGGTGCTTGCTCCTCTGCCGGAACTCTCGATTACACTGCTGCCATTGCGGCTCTCAAGCAAGCCGATCCGATTTTGGCCGCGACTATTGAGCGCGTCGGAACTTGCACCCTGAGCCAGCAGCAGCAAACCGGCGATCTGCTGTTTGCCCTGTCGGAGGCAATCTTGTATCAGCAGCTCTCGGGCAAAGCCGCCGCCGCCATCCATCGCCGCTTTTTACAGCTTTATCCCAATGCAGACTTTCCGACCGCTCGCGATATTTTGAATACGCCCGATGAGGCTCTGCGCAGTGCTGGCATTTCCCGACCCAAAATCACCTATCTCAAGGATCTGGCGCAAACAGTGCTCGATGGGCTGCCCAGCCTAGAGGCTCTGCAAACGCTGGATGACGAAACCATTATTCAAACCCTGACGCCGATCAAAGGCATCGGTCGCTGGACGGTGCAAATGCTGCTGATCTTCCGCCTACACCGCTGGGACGTGCTGCCCGTGGATGATTTGGGGATTCGCGCTGCTGTCCGCTCCCTCTACAACCTGCCCGACCTACCCAACAAAGCCACCCTGGAGCGCATTGGGCAGCCCTGGCGACCCTACCGCACGGTTGCCTCCTGGTATCTCTGGCGCAGCCTGGAGCAGAAGCCGCAGAGATAGCTACATCCATAGCTACATCCTATGAAGACCGACTCCTCTGTCCCGGCAGAGGGCAGTATTTGACCACGAGCGATATCGAGTCGTTGAGTTCCGCAATTGGGAAAGTCAAACCCAGTTTCGCTCAGCAACCGATGTCAAATTTCGCAACCTCAGAAGGCTGATCCGGCTACCGTACCTAAGTCAGCGAGACTGTAGTGCTCGGGCTTATCTACAGCGAATTCATAGTTGGCTTAAAAATCTCCACAACCATTGGCCGTGGATGACATGACCGTGGATGACAGGTTTTCTATACCCCCAAGGGGTTTTGAGTCAGAACACGTGCGCGTGCAGGACCTCTGCGTCACAGATGTAGGCGATGCCTGAATAATTATCGAAAAACTTTGTTGCAACCTCATCCGAAATCTTCAGGGCCATATCCCGACTGGAAGTGAGCACCTCGATCTTTACATTCGAGTAAACGTCGGAAACGTTGGGTTGTCCTGATGAGCGCACGTTGCGACTGCCTCTACCGCCAGCGGGCACCACGGTGTAACCGGTAGCTCCAGCTTCGTCGATGATCTTAGTGATCTGTTTCAGCAGCAACTTTTCCGTAACGATAACGAGCTTGCTGGCTTTCTGGGTCATGGGGGTTACCTCCTAATGCGTTCTGTTGCGAAAAAACAAGACAAAACCCTATGATTTTTCCTTGAACCATGTTTTTAAGTTTATGCCAAAGATTGGTGAATCCACTACTTTCCGTTGAGAAAGATGGATAGAGATGGATTCAGACTAGCGGAAGCATTTCATAAAGAACACTTATGCCTTTGGGGCTAGGACCACTATTCAACATCAAATTGCAGAGGCATAGGGGATGGGAGGTTTGCTGTTTGCGGTACTGTCCACTGGTAGAGTCATCAAACTTCGATTCACCATTTAACAGCAGATTAACAGCAGAGCAACTCTTGACTATCATCCCCCTCACCGCAGATGTTTTAGTAGTCGCAGCGGCACAGGGGCAGCATAGCAAAAATGCATAGAGAAAATTCGGCAATTTCAATTTACCCTGACCAAAAATATACGAGTTTTCTGAAAATAAAAGGAAAACTTATGATTTAGATTTAATATTACTTAGTAAAATAACCACAAATTTTTGCGAATTTAACGATAGACTTAAGCACATGGAAATTTAGGTATTAATAGATTTTGATCTATCACAGGTATTGCGGAACAGCGACACCTTCCAGCCCTATTCGGAGGGGCGCCCTCTCTGAACACTCTGTCGATAGGTTCTCGCGTAACGCCTGTGTTGCAGGGGTGAAGCGCTTCTCCCTTGCTCTTTAAAGATCACTTGTCACGATAGTCACCCCTCGTCAGAGGAGGCGGAAGGAGGTATTAGTGGATTTCTTGTCCTATTTTTTCATGGACTTTCTGTCGCAGTTGCAGTCCCCGACACTCGGCTTTCTGATTGGTGGTATGGTCATTGCTGCCCTCGGTAGCCAACTGCAAATTCCAGATGCAATTTATAAGTTCATCGTCTTCATGCTGCTTCTCAGAGTTGGCTTGAGCGGCGGCATTGCGATTCGTAATGGCAACTTGGCAGAGATGCTGTTGCCCGCGCTATTCGCCGTAGTCATGGGAATCCTTATTGTGTTCATTGGGCGCTACACATTGGCTAAGCTGCCGGGCGTGAAAACTGTGGATGCCCTTGCAACGGCAGGTTTGTTCGGTGCCGTGAGTGGCTCTACCCTCGCTGCCGGACTGACTGCACTGGAAGCGCAAGGCATCGAGTATGAACCCTGGGCTGCCGCACTCTACCCCTTCATGGACATCCCAGCGCTCGTAACTGCGATCGTCGTGGCCAACATTTACATCAGCAAGCGGGAGTATCTCAGCAAGCAGCGCATTACCGCAGACGAGTATCTCAGTACCGCAGACGAGTATCCCAGTACCGCAGGCGAGTATCCCAGCAAGCAGCGCATTACCGCAGTCGGGTATCCCAGTACTACCGCAGGCAAGCGGGTCAGGATATGGCCCATCGTGAAGGAAAGCCTTCAAGGCTCTGCCCTATCGGCACTGCTGCTCGGAGTTGCTCTAGGACTGCTAACCCGACCAGAAAGTGTTTATGAAAGCTTCTATGACCCCCTCTTCCGCGGACTGCTTTCGGTTCTGATGCTGGTTATGGGAATGGAGGCCTGGTCAAGGCTTAGCGAACTGCGCAAGGTAGCCCAGTGGTACGTCGTATATTCCGTGGTGGCACCACTGCTGCATGGGTTCATCGCCTTTGGTCTCGGCATGATTGCCCACTACACTACGGGATTTAGCTTTGGTGGTGTCGTGCTCCTAGCCGTTATCGCCTGCTCCAGTTCAGACATTTCAGGACCGCCCACATTACGCGCCGGTATCCCGTCGGCCAATCCCTCGGCCTACATAGGCTCGTCCACGGCCATCGGTACGCCGATTGCGATTGGCTTAGGAATACCGCTCTACATCGGGCTTGCCCAGGCACTGATGGGCAACTGATTTCAGATGGGTCGCGGTCTGCCGGTGCTCCCCAGCCCGGCAACCAACGCGGCAACTCTGTCAAGGTTTGCGTCTTCCAGACAAGTTTTAATGAACCAACCCTTGAAAACGACCCCTGGTGGACCAGGATTCAAGAACCAGGCGCTTGGATGAAACGAGTTATCGCATTGATGGGGTGAATCAAACTCTTATCCAACTCTTATCCAACTTTTATGTAAACTGACTTAACCTTCTCGAGTTTGCTGATATAGCTCATTTGAGGATCTTAGCCAGACATCACACTGCTCTAATCATCTCTACGGGCATCTTAAAGCTGTGCTTAAAATTGTGATTGTCGGTCAACGAGAACTATATCTCATTGCAGCTCTGCCAATTCCAACCAGCGTTCCGTAGCGGATTCAATGGTTTGTTCCAATTCCGCCAACTTTCCTGTAAGCAACTGCATTTCTGTAAAGTCTGTGGGCGGATCATTGTAGAGTTGCTTCTCTAGCGCCTCTTTCTCGGCTTCCAGTTCAGGAATCTGCGTTTCGAGCTGTTCGAGTTCGCGTTTCTCTTTGTAGGAAAGCTTGCGCGGTTTTGTGACCGAAGAGGCCGCTAGCTGAGCTGTTGGCGGAGTTGGAGTGGGCTGAGGTTTGGCAGCCGGCCTCTTGCTTGGTTCGCTCGGGTCCAATTCGGACTGCTTGAAGTCGAGATAGACCGAATAATTACCAGGGTATTGCTTGATTACGCCCTCCGACTCGATGGCAAAAATCGTGTCCACGGTGCGATCGAGAAAATAGCGGTCGTGCGATACGATCAGCACGCAGCCGTTGAAGTCTTCCAGGTATTCTTCCAACACCCCCAGCGTCTGCACATCTAGATCGTTGGTGGGTTCGTCCAAAATCAATACGTTCGGCGCACTCATCAGCACCCGCAGCAGAAACAGCCGCCGTTTTTCGCCGCCAGAGAGTTTGTGAATCGGTGCATACTGCTGGTTCGGCGGGAACAAGAACCGCTCCAGCATCTGCGATGCCGTGATCACCGAGCCGTCTGCTGTTTGCACGAGTTCCGCGACATCTTTGAGATACTCGATCACCCGCTGATTGGGGTTGAGCGCCAAATCCTCCGAGTGCTGATCGAAATAGCCGATGTGGATTGTGCTGCCAATCTCGACGCTACCCGCATCTGGCTCGATCCGTCCGGCGATGATGTTCATCAATGTGGACTTGCCAGCACCATTGCCGCCAATAATGCCTACCCGCTCCTGGGGGTTAAAAGCATAGGTAAAGTCTTGAATGACTGTGCGTAGCCGTTCCTCGCCATCGGGCAGTCGTTCGAGGTAGGCTTTGCAGATCCCGGTCAGCTCAATCACTTTTTTGCCGATCCGTCGCCCGGCTGTGGCGATCTCCACCTTGCCCTGCGCCTGCCGGAACTCGCGGGTCTGCATCTCCTCGATGCGCTGAATCCGCGCTTTCTGCTTCGTGCTGCGGGCTTTCGGTCCGCGCTTTAGCCATTCCAACTCGCGCCGCAATATGCCTCGATGCTTGCGTTGGCTGCTGACCTCGGCTTCTTCAGCCAGGGCTTTTTTCTCCAGGTAATAAGAGTAATTACCGTCGTAAACGGTCAGCTCGCCGCGGTCAAGTTCAATAATTCGGTTCGTTACTCGGTCCAGAAAATAGCGGTCGTGGGTGATCAGCAGCAGTGCCCCTCGGTAGCGGTTGAGGTAGCTCTGCAGCCACTCCACAGATAACGCATCGAGGTGGTTGGTTGGCTCATCCATCAGCAGCACATCTGGCTGAGACAGCAGCGCCGTGGCCAAGGCAATTCGCTTGCGGTAGCCGCCCGAGAGGTCGCCCACCCGAGCACTGAAGTCTGTGATTCCCAGCCTCGACAAAATAATTTTGGCATTAGTTTCCAGTTCCCAAGCTCCGGTTGCATCCATGCGTTGGGTAACGCTAGAGAGCCGTGCCATGAGCTGATCGGGGTTGCCGCTGCCATGAGCCAACTGATCTGAGATTTCCTCATACTCGCGTACTAGCGCCATGCCCTCACCACTGTCGGCAAAGACCTGCTCTAGAACCGTGCGATTTTCATCCACTTCTGGCTGCTGCGGCAGATACACAATCCGCACGCCAGAATTCACCAGAATTTGCCCAGCATCGACCGGCTCTAGTCCAGCAATCAGCTTCAGCAGGGTAGATTTACCCGAGCCGTTGGTGCCAATCAGCCCTACTTTGTCGGTTGCACCTAAGCTAAAGCTGGCATCTCTGAGAATTTCCTTAATACCAAAGTCTTTTTGAACAGATTTTAGAGTAAAAATGCTCATCGCTGGCTGTTTGGTTCATCCTCTAGCACCTTAGCATTTACGCTTGCCTCAGTGGGGAACGGCCCGACCATGAACCGATCGAGGATTATAAGTAATGATGGCTAGTGCAATAGAGCCGTGATGTCTCATGAGATAAGTATTTATACTTGCACTTATAGCTGGGCAACACACACGATGTTTAGTAACGAATGTGACGAAATATGCGACAAAGGTGTGGATTCTCAGCCAAGAGCTTAAGAACTTGTTAAAAGAGAAAGGTTTAGGAATTTCTACCGCTAAGGTTGAATGCAAGATACCTCCTAACTGCGTCTCCAGCCTCATCGGTTAAACCTTGCGTCTAACGGTGAGGCTGCTCTTTATGGAATCGGTATGAAATCGGTATGAAATCGGTATGGCATCGTTGCAGACTCTCTGCTCGCTCTGCTGCCCAACGATACCCTCTATTCCTAAGTCTCTTAAGTCAAGCAGAGTAATGCTTAGAGTAGAGTTGTTCTTTGTCGTTCTATGAGCTGAACCATCGCAGGGAGCAGAATCGAATGGGTGTTAGCCGTTCCAGGATGATATGGACTAGCATCGGGCTATTGCTGTTTGCAGGATTGCCCTTACGCGGACAGACGCCCACCCTGCCTACTCCAGAAGCCGCTATCCAGCAAGCCGAGCAGATTGCCCCCGCCGAATTACCGCAGCAGATTACTGCCCTAGAAATCGACGCTGCTACCCGCGACCAGCTCCGCTTTGATCCGGCATGGCAGCCGATTCTGCGAGCCGTACAGCAAGACCTAATGCAGTTGAAATGGGGCAATAGTCAGCTCAGCAACCCGGTCTGGCAGCAGTACGGTGCCAAAGCCTACCCGCTGCTAGACTACTACACCCGCTCAGCAGATTCCACGCGACAAGCCTATGGCATGTTGGGCATTCGCCATTTGGGGCAGCCCTACACGACCCTCTGGCTAGAGCGGCAGTTGCAGCGGCGACGGCGGGATGACTTCGCACTGGTTACGGCTTCGGATAGTCAGTTGTTGGCTCCAGAATCAGCCGCGAATCAGTTCAGCCCCGACTGGCAACAAATCTTTGGACTGAACGATCCCACCACCCGCGACCGCCTGCTTCAGCTAGCCCGCCAAAACCTAGAGCCGGAAACGTCTCCTACCTACCATGACCAGTTCAATCTCTCATTTTTGATTGCGGTTCTAGGATACGACGCTGTATTTCCGCCGATTCCCGAATCACCGCCGCCGGCAATTCCCGAGTGGCAGCAGTTTGCCTCTCTCAGCTCACCTAGTCCCGAACAGGTGCAGCAGATCGTTACCTATTACCGCGCTCAGCCGGTTGAGGTGCAGCAGTGGATTCTGGTGCAGGAATTGGGGCAAATAAAAGCAGGCGAGCTATCTGCTGCCGGCAGGGCTTTTCTGCAAGCGTTAGCTGCCGATGCAGCCGCTCCCGACCGATTGTGGGCAATAGCCGAACTCGACCGCCACGGCGACCCCCAAGCAGCAATGCTGCTGCAAGCTATTTTGAACGGCAATCTCGAAGATCTCTACAGCCTGACGCGGTTGGTCAGCTATGTGGATGGCTTCAGCCCTGGAGTCGATGCGGCTACCCACGCCTACTATTTGCTGCTGGGTATTGCCGAAACGTATCCCCAGTCGCGTTTCGTGCGGGCTGCCCGAGAGTATGGCAATTTGCGAGGTAGCTCCTATTGGGGTGGAGAACCGCGCAGTCAGGCCGTGCAGGATCAGATAGCGCAGCAGTCCCCCGCTCAACGCACGACAAGCTGGCAAAGCTGGCTCGACCGCTACCCCGATCACCCTGGAGCCGACGATGCGACCTATTTCATTGCCCGCGGCTGGCAAGAGCAAAACCAGATTTTTGCCGCCTTTGATCTGTGGGTACAGCTCATGACGCAGCAGGTTGGCGATAGCGATGCCACCTATCTGGCTTGGCCCCATCTGCGCTCGCTGCTAGATGTCGGGCTAACGCTGCCACAAATCGAGCGACTGCCGCAGCTCTACCGCAGCACGGCTATTGCACCACTGTTTCGCTATGCGCTGGCTGTTCACTACGCGCGTCACCACGACTATGCCAACGCCTTGGCAACCTCCGACGGACTCGATCTGACGCAAATCCCCGAGACGGTGCTGGGTCGCTATTACAACCCGCGTTTGTTCGGCGGCAGACCCAACCCCCGACAACAGCCAGCCCTTGTTCAGCAGGCGATGCAGCAGATGCTCACCGAACAGCGACAGCGCTGGCAGCGTCTCCAGCAGTGGCAACGCGAAAATACGCCGGAAGCGATTTACCAGATCGCTGCGGATTGGGCAGGAGCAGGCGGTTGGAAGAATGGCTACTTGGCGATTTGGGACGGCAATCGTGCCTACCATCTGCCCACCGGGGATTGGGGAGACCCAGCCCTCTGTCGGGCTTTCTGGGTGTGTGACACGGCGCTGCGAGGGGAAGAAGCAGTGCGGACCAGCTATCAGCTCGCTAGCTCGAACGCCATTGCTCTCACTTTGTTCCAACGGTTGCTAGATGATCCGGCAACTCCTGCTCCGCTGCGCGAAAAAGCTTTGTATGAATCGGCAGCGACGCTGCTCAGACAATGGGAAGACTACCCACTCGGCGAAACTCGTCAGATTCATCCGCCTGCGGGAATACTATCAACAGTGACTCTAGCCGCCTCAACGGCCGAACCCGAACCGCTGCTCAAATCAGACTATTTGGCCACCCTCGATGCCCGAATCGCGGCATTGCAGCAAGAGTTTCCAGCGAGTTCCTTCATCGACGATTTGCTGTTTTCGCGCTATGCCATGAGCGGAGAGCGGCAGTACTTGCAGCAGATTGTGACTCAGTACCCCCAGGGCGATCGGGCGGCAGAAGCGGAGTTTTTGCTGCGAACCCTGCCAGCGGTCTCTACCGATCAACACTCTCTGCCGACCAACGCCCATGCACAACCAACCCACTAACAACGCCTGCGTTCCCCGAGTTTTGCATCACTAATTGCTAGAGTTGAGGCTAAGTTGCTGGAGGTTCTGGTTCGTTGACAGCTTACACCCCACTGTCTTGACCTGAACATCTCGATTGTGCACCCTGATCCTCCTTGGTCATCATGAGCGCTTGCATCTCCGTCATCATTCCCTGCCATAACGGCGAGCGTTTTCTGGCTGAAGCCATTGAGAGCGTTTTAGCTCAAACCTATGCAGCATCAGAGATTCTAGTCATTGATGACGGCTCGACTGATGGCACCAAAGCGATTGCTAGCCGCTATCCGCAGGTGCGTTATCTCTTTCAGCTGCAGTCGGGGGTTTCGGCTGCTCGCAATCTGGGAATTCAAGAAAGCCACGGGGATTACCTCGTGTTCCTCGATCACGATGATCGCCTGCTGCCTAACGCGCTGGAGCTTGGCGTTCACTGGCTAACAACCTATCCCGAAAGCGGCTTTGTGTTTGGCCTCTGCCGCAACATTGATATTCATGGCTTGCCGTCGCAGGGATCTTATCGCGCTGTGTTAGAGCATCCCTACGAAGGAGAAGTGTATCCGAATCTGCTTCGGGGAGAATCAATCCATCCTCCGGCCCGTCAGATCTATCAACGGCGAGTCGTTGAGGCGATTGGCGGTTTTGATCCCAATTTAACCGTGGCAGAAGATTATGATTTTTGTCTGCGGGCAGCGGCTCGCTTTCCGGGATACTGCCACAACGAGGTGATTGCAGAGTACCGAGAGCACGACGTTAGTACGTCTTCTACCGCTCGTCCCTCCCATCATTTGCACTCAACATTGCAGGTGTTTCGCAAGCAGCAGCACTGGATTCAGGGCAAGCCAGACTACGAAGCGGCTTACAAGGCAGGCAAACAGCACTGGTGCCGAATCTATGGACCCTATATCGTCTACGATATTACGTTCTACCTCAAGGCAGGACGGCTCACCTCAGCCCTCACCGCGCTCTACCTGCTACTGCGCTATTATCCACAGGGCGTTCTGACCTATAGCCGCAGGCAGAGTTCTAAGGTCCCTTAGCAGTTGACAGTTGAGCGTTGGCACGAAAGATCTGCTCTGATCCCGGCTCTCAATTGGCAGCTACAGCTCGGTGAGTCGCTGGCACTTGCCCAACATCAAGCTGTACACAGCCCTAAATACGGAGAGGGAGGGATTCGAACCCTCGGTACGGACTTTCGAACCGTACAACAGATTAGCAATCTGCCGCTTTCGACCACTCAGCCACCTCTCCAGGTGCTAAAGCTTTATCACTATAACAGATCTTTGGAACCTTGCCTGCCACCTCCGGCAATCATTAAGAAACCTTAAGAAATTGCGGTCTGAAGGGCGAAGCCACGCCGTGCCAGATGCGCTTGCCAATCCCATTGATAGAGCAGAAAGGTCTTGGCATGCAGATAGCCCGTTCGATAGAGAATCTGCTTTTGGGTTTCTGAAAGATTAAACTCTGTCGCGGTGACCTGGGCATCGGTGACGTCGATAGCAATCACCCGGTCGCAATTGGCTCGATTGACGTGGTACTGGTCACGAGCCACCATCATGGTTCTGACCATGCTGCCCAAGATGTCGAAGGGACCCTTGATCGACCGGTCTGCGGGGTTGTCTTGCTCTACGAGCCGCAGCCCAAAGGTCGGCCAGCGAGGGCCAGTCTGGGTAGGGCCAGCGGCGGTGGGTTTGACGTCGTAGATCCACAGTGGGAAGTTGCTGAGGATGCCGCCGTCCACGATTTTGCGCTCGCTGGGGGTGCCGGGAGCGCCCAAGATACCAGGTTCAAAAAACAGCGGAATGCTCATCGACAGGCGAACCGCTTCGGCAATAGGAAACTGATTGCGATGGGATAGCGGCGGTACGAGCTGTTCCTTGAGTGAGCGACGCTGGGGATCAGTCAAATCGACCAGGTCCAAATCGTCCGGCAATACCAACATTTCTCCGCGAGTAATGTCCGACGCCACCACCTTCAGCTCACAGTCACCCCTAGACTGAACATCCGCAAAGGTTCTCACCCCCCGTTGCTCTAGATGCTGCGCCAACCACTGGCGGAACGGCAGCGATGAATATTGTCCCAATTGCCGTGCCATCAGCAGCGAAACGATCATCCAGAGCGGGTGCTGCAAATCCTTGGCGGGGTTGCCATTCCAAATCCATCGGCTGGTCTTGTGGCTCAGCAGCGCCATATAGTCCATGCTGCCCACAATGGCTTCTAGTTCGTCTAGGGAATAATCTGCCGCTACTAAAGCCGCAGTAATTGCGCCAGCAGAGGTGCCCGCAACCTTGCGCCAGCGAATGCCCACATCGGCAAAACAGCGCAGCGCTCCCAAAAATGCAATCCCTCGTACACCGCCGCCTTCAAAGACTCCATCGGCATATAGCTGCCCGTTCTCAGGATGGGGCATGCGGCTGCGAATACTGGCAATTTCTGCAGTGCTTAGGCGCAGCCCTGATTCCTGCAGCACGGTTTCAATCCAAGTGACCATCCCGATCTAGCCTCGTTCTCGGCTCCAATGCCAGGACTATGATGGGCGACTCGTCTCTTGAGGAACCACCGTGAATTTACGGTGCTAGTCTCAGGATCTAACCTGGTTCGCTAGGGTAAGAGGAAGGGTACGCCAACCGCTTCGCTGTAGTCTGCCTATCGTCTGGGTTCCCGCACAGGAAAACTTAGCTCTCGCCGCCACAAAACCAGCCCAGAGCTGACGTCAATTGTGTTACTATCTGTAAAAACTTGCACTGCATTAGAATCGCCGATGGGCAAAGTTCTGGTATTGAACGCGTCCTACGAGCCACTCAACATTACGAGCTGGAGGCGCGCTGTCGTCTTGCTAATCAAGGGGAAGGCCGAACAGGTTGAACACAACGGCAGGTACGTATATTCCGAGATGCCTCTGCCTACGGTCATTCGCCTCCGCCACTACGTCCGGGTTCCCTACAAGGAAATTCCCCTTACCCGACGCAATATCCTACACCGAGATGGGCACTCTTGCCAATATTGTGGGTATAGCGGTGATGATCTCACCCTCGATCATGTTGTGCCCCGTTCCCGAGGCGGTGATGATTCCTGGGAAAATATGGTGACTGCCTGTGTTCGCTGCAATGTCAAAAAAGGCAACCGAACGCCCAAGGAAGCCAACATGCTGCTGCGTCAAACTCCTCACAAACCCCATAGTGGACTCTACTTTGAGGTCACCAAGCATATTAAGAGCGGGGTGCATCAAGAGTGGCAGAAATACGTGATTGGAACGTAAACCCCTGGTCTTGAACAGTCAGGGGTTTTTTAGGCTTCGGGTGAGGGATTCCCATACAATGCATCCGGTTGCTGGGGCTTTGCCCACTCTGCCAAAAGTTGTAATCTGGATCGAAACCTGACGGCAATTCCTTTTTTTTGCAAAGATCAAGAGGTAGAGGTGAGTCAAATGAGCAACTAACAGGAAGTAACCTTTTTGTTCTGAGACCGCAAATACAGACTGTTAGATTGCCAAGTTTGGAAGACGCTATGCACTTAAATTCGTTAACTGTACAGGATGGTAGTTCAGCACTGATGATGGATTCTGCTGAGGTAAGCTCTGACCCTGCTTCTGCTGACCTGCTAGAACCAAGAGAGCGGGCAATGCCCAATTTTAGTCGCGGCTTACTACCGCCGCAAGCGGGACAGTTAACTGAGCAAAAGGTTGAGGCACTGCGGCGAGTGTTGGAACGGCATCGGGGCGACCGTCACCTTGTAGCGCTACAGGATTTCCCCGATCCAGATGCTCTGTCCTGCGCCTGGGTTTATAAACTGGTTGCCCAGCAGTATGAGATCCGCACAGATATTGTCTACGCTGGGGCCCTCAGTCATCAGGAGAATATTGCCTTAGTGCGACTCACCGGGCTGCCAGCCCAGCGCTGGATGCCGCCGACGCTGCGGGAGCGGGATTTATCGGTGTATCAAGGCTGCGTGTTTATCGACAATCAAGGCACTACAACCCAGCTCACACCGCTAATCCAGCAGCTCAACATCCCAATTATTGCGGTGATTGATCACCACACTGCCCAAGGCGAAATGAAAGCCGAATTTGTCGATCTGCGTCCCCATACTCGCGCCACATCCACGATCTTCACGCAGTATTTGCAAGTGGGGCTGCTCCAGCTCGACAGCGGCAATACGGAGCATGTCAAATGTGCAACGGCACTAATGCATGGGCTGCGCTCGGACACCAATCGCTTGATGCAGGCTCAGGAAGAAGATTTCTTGGCGGCCGCCTACCTCAGCCGATTTTATGATGCTCAGTTGCTCAACTCGGTGTTGCAAGCCTCCCGCTCAAAGCGCGTCATGGATGTAATCGAGCGGTCGCTACGCAATCGGGTGCTGCAAAACAACTTCTCGATTGCCGGCGTGGGCTACTTGCGCTACGACGACCGGGATGCCATTCCGCAAGCGGCGGATTTTCTGGTGACGGAAGAGAACGTGCATACAGCGGTGGTGTACGGTATTGTCCACGATGAAGATGAAGATCTAGAAGTCGTGATTGGCTCATTGCGGACGAGTAAAATCACCCTCGACCCCGACGAGTTCATCAAAGAAGCTTTTGGGCAAGACTCACAAGGTCGCTTCTTTGGTGGCGGTCGCTCGATGGCTGGCGGCTTCGAGATCCCGATGGGCTTCCTCTCCGGTTTTAACGAAAGCCCGGAATACACCCGCATGAAGTGGGAAGTGTTTGATGCTCAAGTCAAACAAAAGCTGTTCCGCTTGGTGAATCCCGAAAACGGCGTGATTTCGACAATCTAGCCACCCATGGAGTCACCCTGTTCATCTCACCGACTGTCAGGGAAACGCAGCGAATGCGACTTGTCTGGGTACCGATCCTCACTTTAACTGTCGGCTGGGCAAACCCGTGGTCAATAACGCGAGGCATTGAGGAACCGGCACAGATGGTTGAGGTCGTCCTCAGCCAAACTCCCGTTGGCACCCCGGTCGATGATGCTCAGCAGTTCATGGAGCGGGAGGGATTCAGCTGCTCTCGCAGTACCAACCAGCCCTTCGGAGACCGGGAGAATCCAAACTACATCTACTGTGACCGCTCTGAGGGCTTCCTAGTCCTGCGGCGGTGGCAAGTCGCAATCGTTCATCAGGACGGTAGAGTGGTGGAAGTACTAGCCAGCACTGGGCTAGTTGGACTGTAACACCAAGCTGTAACACCAAGACAATAGCCAGAACATCTCGGGATCTGGAAACCTAAGATAAACCCAATGGATTAGATCGCTCTAGATAACTTTGCAGCTAGACTAAGCCCTGAAACCCCAAACTCATTCAGTTCATTAAATCGTTCTAATACATATTCACGGTAACTTCCTTGTGAAATATATTTGGCAATATACCTCATATCGAAGTTTTGGACTTCAATATCTGGTAAAATCACTCCTAGATTCACCGCTCAGATGGTCTCGCATTCATTTAGATACAGCTCATCTTCAAATGCTTTCTAGTGAATCAGATCGCACCTGATTAGACACTACAACCATGCCAACTAAAATATTGTCACGATAGCACTCTTAATCTATCTCTTTTGATTGCAACAGCATTCGTTTCGAGGTTTCTACTCGACAGTTCAGCTTCGCAAATATGATTCACTTGGCTGCCAGTTTGCGCTGACTGCGGCTCGGTTACGGGACGATTGCTCTCATCTTGTAAAGAGTTACAATCCATAGAGCCAGACAATCAGCAACGGCGTTAGGATTGCCAGGATTAGGTTAAGCGGTGCTCCTACCCGCGTAAAGTCGAAGAATTTGTAGCCACCAGGACCATAGACCATAGTGTTGGTTTGGTAGCCGATGGGCGTCATGTAGCTATTGGAGGCGGCAAAGGTGACGGCAAACATAAACGCCAGCGGATTCAAGCTCAGGGCCTTGGCTACCTCGACGGCAATGGGAATCATCAGGACCACGGCAGCGTTGTTGGACAAAACTTCCGTCAGGAGAGACGTCACCACATAGAAGAACATCAAGATCCAGAATCCCGATAGATTGCCCCCCACTGCCAAGAGCTGATCAGCGAGCCATTTGGTAGCACCAGAGTTTTCCATGGCAATGCCGAGAGGAATCAGACCTGCCAGCAGAATGATCACGTCCCAGCGAATGGCGCCATACACTTCTCCGGGTTTCAGGCAGCCCGTAATGACCATAAGAATGACCCCGGCTAGTGCGGCCACCAAGATCGGCATCCAGTTCAATGCGGCAACCACAATCACCCCCAAGATAATCGACAGAGCAATCCAGGCTTTGTCTTGACGGAGGGTTTCTACATCCCGCTGTTCCAGCACTAGCAGTTCGCGGCTGGTTTGTAAGCCCAGGAAGCTTTCCCTAGGTCCCTGAACCAGCAGCAGATCGCCAAATCGCAGCGGTACTTTACCTAAGCGTTCTCGAATCACCTCTTCGCCGCGCCGAATGGCCAACACGGTGGCATTGTAGCGCTGCCGGAAGCGCAAATCTTTTAATGTGGAACCGGCTAAGCGAGCATTCGACAGAATCAAAACTTCAGCAATTTTTTCTTCCCCCGAGGTCAGCTCGGTTTCCAGAGAGTCGCCGTTCATCTCTTTTCGGCTGAACTTGACATCGGGCACAATGTCAAGACCTCGCTCATCGCGGATTTTGAGCAGATCTTCCCGGCTGCCGCGCACAATCAAGATATCGCCTGCCGCCAGCACTTTATCGGCTAGAGGCTGGGGAAAGTGGGCCCCATCGCGGATCAGCTCCAGCACGCTGATATCGAATTTGCGCTGCACGCCACTAGAGCGGAGAGTTTGCCCGACTAGACTAGAACGCGGCGTGATAATTACTTCGCTGACATAGTCTTTGAGGCTGTAATCTTGACCAAAATCTCCGCTGGGTGCTTTGCGATCGGGCAATAGCCGTGGTGCTGCGAAGGCTAAATATATCAGACCAATGACGAAGGTGATAACCCCCAAAGCGGTGAACTGGAATAAGCCAAATTCGCCGTAGCCCAGCTTTTGAGAAATGCCGCTAGCCAGGACGTTCGTAGAAGTGCCAATGACGGTGATCATGCCACCTAGCACCGTGGCGTAGGAAAGGGGAATCAGCAGCTTCGAGGGCGAGATGTTTTGCTTTTTGCACCAGTCTTCCACAATCGGCAGAAACACCGCTACGACTGCCGTGTTGTTAATAAACGCCGTAATCGGTCCGACAATCATCCCCATGACAATAATTTGCCGCCTCGGGCTTTTGCCACCCCACTTCAGCAGAAAGTCACGCACCACCTGAATAACCCCCGTGCGGGCAATGCCGGCACTGAGGATGAACATGGCCATCACGGTAATCGTAGCCGAGTTGCCAAAGCCGGAAATGCCTTCCTCGGGGCTGACCAGTCCCAGCAACATCAAGATAACCGTGATCGCTAGCGCCGTTAGATCAACCGGCAGCCACTCCACGGCGAAGGCAATCAGCGACACCACCAGAATAATCAGGGTGAGAGCAATCGGATTGAAAATCTCGGTCATAGAGTATTCGGCCTCAAGGGGGGTCATGGGCAAAAACGCAGTACTGCTCGGCAGACTGCTTGGCTGCTTTCTACGCTACGCAACTCATCTTTACCAAGGTGGCATAGAAGGGGACGTCCTGGAACTAGATTGAGCTGGAGCCACACATCAGGGTTATCCAAAGGTCATCAAACAGGCATTAAAAAGCAGCCCAAGCTCGATCTAGCCTGGATCTCAAGGAACTGGGGTAAGAGTAAACCACGCTCACAGGGGGAACCTTCACATCTCTATAACATTTGCGCTTTGCCAGCATCAGGCTCAGCGAGTGAAAGTTTTTGGGAACTTCACATTGGCTTAACCTGATATCGGGGACTGGATTAGACTGATTAGCTCAGGTCAGGGTTGGCTTAGGTCAGGATCGTGCCACCCAGCAGTCGCTGATAGCGGTACTCTAATTCAGCTTTGATCAATGACCAGCGCTCTAGCTGTGGATCCAGCTCGATGATTTTTTGGGCTGCCTCGCGGGCTAGCTCCAGTACTGCCTGATCTTCAACGAGACTGGCTAGGGCGAAGTCCGGTAGCCCCGATTGGCGGGTGCCCAGCACTTCTCCGGGACCCCGAAAGCGCAGATCCATTTCTGAGATAAAGAACCCGTCCTGCGATTGTTCTAGCACCTTCAGCCGCTGGCGCGCCGTTTCACTTTTAGAGCTGTTCATCAGCAAACAAAACGATTGAGCCGCCCCCCGCCCAACCCGGCCGCGCAACTGGTGGAGCTGCGAGAGTCCAAACCGTTCGGCATGTTCGATCAGCATCACGGTGGCATTGGGCACATCAACCCCCACTTCAACAACGGTGGTGGAAACGAGGATCTGCGTCTGGTTGTTGCGGAACCGGGTAATGGCGTCTTCCTTTTCGGCAGAACTCATGCGCCCGTGCAGCAAGCCCACCCGGAAGTCGGGAAATACGGCATCCTGTAAGTGCTGGTATTCATCAATGGCGGATTTTAGGTCTAGCTTTTCCGACTCTTCGACCAGCGGCAGCACCACGTACACCTGCCTGCCCTGAGCCACTTCCCGCCGGATCAGGTCATAGGCGTGCTGGCGATCTCGTCCGCTGAGCAACGTGGTTTGAATTGCCTGCCGTCCGGGAGGCAGCTCGTCGATCTGGCTGACATCGAGGTCGCCGTGTAGGGTTAGCGCCAGGGTTCTAGGAATCGGGGTAGCAGTCATCGTCAGCACATGGGGAAAGCTGCCTTTCTGCTGCAAGCGGGCCCGCTGCTGCACCCCAAAGCGATGCTGCTCGTCGATCACCACTAGCCCTAGTCGCTGAAACTCCACCGGGTCTTCGATTAAGGCGTGGGTGCCTACTAGCAGGGGCAGTTCTCCGGTGGCAAGCTGCGCCAGAATCTCTCGTCGTTTGGCGGCTTTCGTGGATCCGGTCAGCAGTTCTACCGGCAGATGCAGCAGGTTAAACCAGCTCACCAGCTTGTGGTAGTGCTGCTCGGCCAGCACCTCGGTGGGAGCCATCAACGCCGCCTGATAGCCTGCCTGGATCGCCGCCAAAATTGCCACCACTGCCACCACGGTTTTGCCCGACCCAACATCGCCTTGCACCAGTCGATTCATGGGCACCGGCTTCTGTAAATCGGTGAGGATGTCATTGACAACCCGCTGCTGCGCCGAGGTGAACTGAAACGGTAGCACCTCATAGAACTGCTGAATCAAGGCTCCGGTAGGGGCGAGGGTAGCACTGGTCTGCTGTTGCTTCTGGGCTAAGCGTCGCTTGAGCAGCCCGAGCTGCAAGTAGAAAAACTCATCGAACACCAGGCGATGGCGGGCGGCCGCGAGGGCATCAGCATCGGGGGGAAAGTGGATATCGGCCACTGCCTGCGCCAGAGGAGCCAATTCGTACGTTTGCCGCAGTCCCTCAGGCAGGGGGTCTACAAGCTGCTGAACGGCGGGCAGAGCGGCCACCACGGCTTTGCGCACCAGATCCGCCCCCACACCGTCTGTGAGGGGATAGATCGGCACGACCCGCCCCACTTTCAGAGAATCGATCGAGGCGTTGGAGTGGTCCAGCACTTCAATCTGGGGATCTTCGAGGGTGGTGCCGTACTTATCTTTCTTGACTAAGCCAGAGGCAGCAATCACTGCTCCCACCGGGTAGAGCTTTTTCTGCTGCTCCTGCCAACCGCGATTCCGATAGCGAGTGCCAGCATAGAAGCGGCTTAGCTTGAGTTGCCCGCTGTGATCCTGCACCAGCAGCTCAAAAATAGTCAGCTTGGCATTCTTGGGGCTATTGAAACAGGTGCATCGCTTGACGGTGGCAATTAGCGTCACGGTTTCGCCGGGCACCAGCTCCCGGATATTCACCTGCCGCGCATAGTCGATGTGGTCACGGGGATAGTAGTAGAGCACATCGCGCACGGTAGATAGCCCCAGCTTGGCCAGCCGCTCAGCACTTTTGGGTCCAATGCTCGGCAGGTAGGTAATGGCTTGATCGAGCGTTACCTTGACCGCCGGACGCTCGGGAGCAAGGGCAACGGTGCGGGGGCGTTTAGTGCGACGCGGCGGAGCGGATGCTGGAGCAGAGGTTGCGCTAGACGAGCTGCCGCTGTCGGACACGGCAATGGGCGATGGTTCTGGTGATGGTTCTAACCGCTGGCGGGCTTGATGCAGCAGGCGGCGTGTCTCGGCAACTAGATGCTGCCGCTGGGCAAAGCTGAGTTCCGGATATTTGGCATATTCACCGGCAATTTGCTGCAACCGCAGACGGTCGGCTCGTGGCAGTTCCACCGGCGGCTGGTTGAGGCTAAAGCTCAGAAACTCACTGAAGCGATACTGAGTTCCCAGCAGGTCATTGAAGCCTCGCTCGGCTTCTACAGAAAGGGCTTTTTGCAGGCGTAACCAGTCCAGCATTGACGGGGAAAAGAGAAATCCGGACGAAAGATTTCTTCAGTGTAGCGCCGAGGTTGATTTTCGTTCGCTCAGCCAAAGCGTTGTCCTGAACGTGCGCTGCAACAAAGCCCTTACCGATTAGTGCTAGGGTGATAACCAGTAATTTTGTTGAGCAGGTGAGGATTCAGGGTGGAGAAACCGCTGCAGGTGGGATTGGTCGGCACCGGCTACGCCGCCAAACTGAGGGCAGAAACGCTGCAAGCCGATGCTCGCGCTGAGTTAGTGGCCGTGGCTGGGCATACTCCCGACACAACTGCCGCCTTTAGCCAGACGTATGGGGCCGAGGCACTGAGCGACTGGCAGACGTTGGTGCAGCGGTCTGATCTTGATCTAGTAGTGATTGCCAGCATTAATAGCGACCACGCGGCAATTGCCCGAGCGGCGTTGCAGGCTGGCAAATCCGTTGTGGTGGAATATCCGCTGGCGCTGGAGTTTGCAGAGGCTGCGTCATTGGTGGAGCTAGCCGCTGCCCAAGGAAACCTGCTGCATGTGGAGCACATCGAGCTGCTGAGCGGCATTCATCAGGCTGCCAAGACGGCCTTGCCCACGATCGGCACCCCCTTCTACGTCCGCTACACAAGCCTCAATGCCCAGCGCCCAGCGCCCCAAAAGTGGACTTATCACCCCCGACAGTTTGGCTTTCCGCTGGTGGGGGCAGTCTCCCGAATCCATCGCCTCACCAATCTGTTTGGCTCCGTAGCCACCGTAAGCTGCCAAGCCCGCTTTTGGGATAGGGCGAACGAAGTCGATGCCGATCGCGATGCCTACTACACCTCCTGTCTTTGCACGGCCCAACTGCGGTTTGTTGGCGGCGTAGTGGCAGAGGTGGTTTACGGCAAGGGGGAAGCCCTGTGGCAGTCGGCTCGCTCCCTAGAGATTCATGGTGAGAATGGCGCGATTTTGATCGACGGCGAGCAGGGGCAGCTCGTAACGGCTGAGGGAACGCAGTCGCTGGAGATGGGCAGTCGGCGCGGGCTATTTGCCAAAGACACGACTATGGTTCTGGATCACCTCACCCAAGGCACGCCACTCTATGTGTCGTTGCCGGCTAGCCTGTATGCGCTGCAGGTCGCCGATGCTGCCCGCCGCTCAGCCGAAATTGGGCAAACCATTCAGTTGCATTGACGGTATCCATTGCGTACATAGCCCCTCACCGGCTTGGCAGCTGGATTTGCCACAGCCAGTTGTTAAAACCCTCGGCGAGGGGTTTGATGTCGTAGGTTTGCTGCTGGTTGAGCTGGGTCAGCCAAGCCTCGGAAGGGCGGGGGTTGAACAGAAACACCGTCTCTGCACCATTGGGCAGAGGAGGCAGATAGGGCTGGTCAAGCCATTCGCGATGGGCATCACAGGCGTAGCATTGCGGTCGCACTAACAGCAGCACGTCGGGATTGAGGTAGTGGGTCAGGGCAAACAAATCGCCAACTTCGGCATCACTAATGACGAGCGGACCCGGACTCTGATTAATCTGCGCGGTCAGGGCGGGCACGGTGCGGTTATGAACTTTGTGCCACCAGCTGGGTGATGTGGCAATGGCAGCCGAAGAACCGATGCCCACTAGCACAATCACTAGGGCAACACCCTGCCAGAGGTACCGCTGCCAGCGTTTAACCGTGGAACTATCCCAGAGCTGCTGCGACAGCAGGTAGGTGAGTGCCAGTTCAAAGCCAATGTAAACGGGCACAAGATAGCGGGGAATCGTTGAGCGTTTACCGCCATAGATCAAATCCGGCAGGGTGAGGGCAATCGCCGGCACCGCAATTAGCGTCATGACAAACCACCAAACCCGCAGCGGCGTACGGCGACAGAGCAGATATAGCCCATAGAGGACGCCTACCCGAACAAGGAGATTGGCAGCACTAACCATGGCCCGCAGGGGCAAGGGCAGCACCAACTCACCGCGATCGACAAAGGGCAAGCTCAGATGGTACGCCCACAATTTTCCGAAACTGCGAAGCGTGAAGCGATTTTCCACCGCTAACCAGTTGGTGACGGTATCCACCTGCGACTGATTCTGGGCAATGGCCATAAGCCAGGGTGCGAAAGCCAGCGTCGCCAAACCCAGGGCCGCCAGGATAAACCGCAGATTGCGCCGCAGCCGAAACCGCTCTACACCTGCCACATAGAGTAAATGCGCCTGCGCTACCAAGATCGAAAACAAATAGGTGTAGAAATTCACAGTACTGGCCAGGGCGTAAGCTGTCCAGTGAACGGCCGCCTTCGACCGCATGGCTCGCAGCAGGGCAACGCTAGTCAGCAGAGTAGTCAGCGTCCAGAGGGCTGTGGGACGGGCTTCTTGAGCATAGGCGACCTGAAAGGGGGAAACTGCCAGTAGCAGCATTCCTATTGAAGCGGCAGCAGGCGATGCAAACAGCTCCCAGCAGAGCCAGCCCATTAGGGGAATAGCCAACACGCTGGCAACGATAGACAGGCTGCGCAAACTGGTGATTGAGTCTCCAAACCAATCTGCCCAGAGTCGCGCCAGTACAAAATACAGCGGCGTATGCTGCGGCTCTTCGGCGGCTAAGCCCTGCACAGTGTTGAACAGGGTTTTATGGGAGTTAAGCTGTTGGTAGCGTTGAAAGACTGCCGCCCTTACGGGTTCATCGGTAGACACGGCCTGTACCACCTCTGCTTCGGTGTAGCCCGAGACGCGCAGCGCTGTGAAGGCTTCGTCGTACCAGAACACTTTGTCACTGAGGTTAATGATTCGTAGCCCGATGCCGATGATAAGACAAAGCAGTACGCACCATCGCCAAAGCCGGGGGAGAGAGTACCAGTTCTGGGGAATTCTGGGTTTGCTGTTGCTCATCGGGATGCTGGTCAGAAGCTCGCGACGTCACCCCCACTATGGTCTGGACAATGGTAGCTCGTCAATGCCGCATGAAAGCCGCGACGCAGTGCAAATGTCGTCCGCAGGTCCTTTGCTGCACCAATTGTGAGGTGCAAGACCCCACAATCAGGTAGGATGAAGCATTGCCGAAATTGCTGAATCGGATGATCTGCGGCTAGGGAACCTGTGCTCTGTTTTTTGATCCGTCTATTGGATAAATCGATTGAATTAATCCGTTTTGCGAGCCAGCGTTTGGTGAATTGGTGTTTGGTGTAAGTGAGCTGCTATGACGATTGCCCACCCGTCCCGATCCCTAGCCGTGCCAACGGGCGCATTGCGTATTCCCAAGGTGCCGCTGCAACGCGACCCGCAGGATCTGCCGTTGACACCGGTGATCCTGTCGCTGGTGATTCCCACGTTTAATGAAGCTCAGAATATTCCCAAAATGGTGCGGCAGCTTACGGATCTGCTCGATCAAGCGCTGGGAGAGCAATACGAACTCATCATTGTCGATGACAACAGCCCAGACCACACCTGGGAGGTGGCGCTGGCCTTCACGGTAGATTATCCTCAGCTCTGGGTAATGCACCGCCAGCAGGAGCGGGGGCTATCCACGGCAGTCATCCGCGGTTGGCAGGCAGCCCGTGGCGAGATCCTGGGCGTGATGGATGGCGATTTGCAGCATCCGCCGGAGGTGCTGTTGCAGCTCGTGCAGGCAATTCAGCAGGGGGCGGATCTAGCGGTCGCCAGTCGCCATGTGGCAGGAGGCGGCGTCAGCGAGTGGAGTCCGGTGCGGCGTTTTTTGTCGCGGGGGGCGCAGGTTTTGGGGCTGCTGATCTTGCCCAGCGTGGTGGGGCGCGTATCGGACCCGATGAGCGGCTATTTCATGGTGCGGCGCAGCGCCATTGCCGAACAAACGCTGAATCCCCTGGGCTACAAAATTTTGCTAGAGGTGCTAGGGCGTGGCAGCATTGCTCAAGTGGCAGAAGTGGGCTATGTGTTTCAAGAGCGCAAAGAAGGCGAAAGCAAAGTTACCTGGCGGCAGTATGTAGACTACATTTTGCATTTGCTGCGGCTGCGATCGCGGGGGCGGGTGGCGCACTGGCGACAAAAATATCAGCTCCCGATGCAGCGGTTTATTCGCTTTGGCATTGTCGGCCTGAGTGGCGTGTTTGTGGACATGGCGATGCTCTACGTGCTCAGCGACCCGGCAATGCTGGGCTGGGGGCTGACGCGCAGCAAGATCATTGCCTCAGAATTAGCGATTATCAACAACTTCCTCTGGAACGACCGCTGGACTTTTGGCGATATTGCTAATCAACAGAAGGGCTGGCAAAAACGGCTAAAGCGACTGCTGAAGTTTAACCTGATTTGCTTAGGCGGGCTAGTGCTAAACGTGCTGCTGCTGAATTTGCTGTTCAACATCTTCGGGTTCAATCGCTACCTCGCGAATTTGATTGCCATCGCCGCCGTTACGCTATGGAATTTTTGGCTCAACCTGAAGCTAAGCTGGCGCGTTACCGATACCGGCAAACGCTAGCGATTGCCAAAGCCGTTAAAGTAGCTGCACCGGCTCCATCAGTCAGTTCAGTCACTATTGGGATGATCTTTGTTAATAGACAATACCAGGAAGTTAAAGCCAGCCCAACATTTCCAGATATTCTTTTCAGATATTCCTAAGGAGCGGCTGTATCAATTGATCGGTGAATGCACTGAGCGGGAAGAAACCCAAGCTAGACGCAATTTAAGAATGCGACTAAGAAAGAATGCGACTAAGAAAATAGACAGGAAAAGCAGCAATAATAGCTTGTTGAGTCTATGCTAATCTCTACTGCACCTATCCTTGAACCGATAAAGTGGCGTTCAGGGAACAAAACTCCTGATTGACAGCACAATTTTATTGTTCTACCTCTGTCTACAGTTAGGTCACCATCTTCTGTCTTTAGTGGGTTGGGTAACTTTACCCGACCTTGATACCGTACGAACGGTGAATTATGGCAGACCGCAATGACCTACACAACGTCGAACTCGTCGAGCGAACTAGTATCTGCATTTCAGAGCTTAGAGGTAGATCAGCAGCTCGCGCTGTTTTATTTTATTTACAAAGAGATGGGAAACTCTGTAACGCCGGCTGCCCCCGGAGCGAGCACGGTATCGCCTGAAATCGCCGAATCGCTGTTTAATCAGGTGAAGGAGATGTCGCACGAGGAGCAGTTGCAGTTGCAGCGCGATTTGATTGTCGGCAAAAATACCCTGATTGCTCGGGAATATGGAGCACTTAGCGACACCACTAAACTGCTGTTTTGGTACTATCTCGCTCAAGGAATGGATAACGGGACTGTGGTTCCCATGCCGCCGAACTACGAGCTAACTTCGGAAGCACAGCAGCTCTTTGAGCGAATCAAAGAACTCGACTTTGGCGAGCAAATTACCCTCTTCCGCAACATTGTTTCGCCGATGGGTGTTGATCCTACCGCTGGAAATCAGGATAGTGAAACTGGGCTGTAGCAGGCACTCTGCCAAGAACTGCTAAGACCAACTACAAAAACCGTCAACAAAACAACAAGAACAGACTACAGGCAGCGGCTTCTGAAGGATTGACATGGTCATCGGAAGCCGCATTGTCGTAGTGTGTCGTACTGCTGCTTACGCTGCTCCGAAATAGGAGAGCAGAGTGACGCTCAGTTTGCTTGCCCGACCACCGCTTGCAGTTTCTCGCGAAATTCGCCTTTGGGATGAGCACCTTTGACCTCACCTAAAATTTTGAATTCGCCTTCGGGGCTATCACAGACGATGTAGGTCGGCCAGCCCATTTCCGCTTTGTCCGGGTATTGGGTCAGCAGAATCTTGCGATACTTACGATAGGTGGCGGTGTCCTGCATTTTCACGTCTACGAAGTCTAGTCCTAGCTCTTGCGCTACTTTCTGGTCATAGAAGGACATCTTGTGGCATAGTCCACAATCTTCCGACGAAAATTTGATTACTGCCAGGCTCATAGCTGATTAACTCCGCGACTAGCTACGTGACCCTCTTCGCACCGCTATGGGTAGAGAAGGGATATTCCTCTAATGAGGGTGACAAGAAATATCTGGTGCGACAAGGGATTTTAGCAATTCGCTACATAGATTTCGCTACATAGATGCAGTGGGGATGACTCGCTCTGCTCAATCCCTCTGTCCAGGGCTGCATGCAAGACGAAATATCAGCGGGAACAGGAGTCCTATGCAGAACCTAGTCCTATCCCCGCTCATTCGACGGCTGTTCAGTGACGATTAGGCTTCGTCGAGAGCGGCAATGCCGGGAAGCACTTTGCCTTCTAGCAGTTCTAGGCTAGCGCCGCCGCCCGTGGAAATGTGGCTCATTTGGTCGGCTACGCCCACTTTTTCGACGGCAGCCACCGAGTCGCCGCCGCCAATGATTGTAGTGGTACCGGTCTTGGTGAGATCGGCTAGCGTGCGGGCAATGGCTTCGGTGCCTTTGGCAAATTTATCGAACTCGAATACGCCCATCGGACCGTTCCAAACCACGGTTTTGCAGTCGGCAAGGGCATCCTGGAACAGTTTAACCGAGTCGGGACCAATGTCTAAGCCCATCCAGTCATCAGGGATGTTCTCGATGCTGACGGTCTGGGTATCGGCATCTTTGTCAAACTTGTCTGCTACGACGACGTCGCTGGGCAACAGCAGTGCCACGCCTTTCTCTTTTGCTTTAGATTCCAGGGATTTCGCTAGCTCCAGGAATTCATCTTCCACTAGCGATTTGCCCACGCTCAGCCCGCGAGCTTTGTAGAAGGTGAAGATCATGCCGCCACCAATCAGCAGCTTGTCTACCTTCTCGAGCAGCGTTTCAATCACGGTAATTTTGCTCGATACTTTTGAGCCGCCAATGATTGCTGCCAACGGACGTTGGGGGCTTTCAATGGCGCTTTGCAGATACTGCAGTTCTTTTTCGATGAGATAGCCAGCCACCGATGGCTTCAGGTAGTGGGTGACTCCTTCTGTCGAGGCATGGGCCCGGTGCGCTGTGCCAAAGGCATCGTTGACGTACAGATCGGCATTGGCGGCCAGCTTTTGAGCGAACTCGGGATCGTTGGCTTCTTCTTCGGCATAAAAGCGGACGTTTTCCAGCAATGCCACCTGCCCGTTTTGCATCTTGGCCACAGCAGCGGCAACTTCGTCCCCGATGCAGTCGTTGCATTTGATCACATCTTGCCCGAGCAACTCCGAGAGCCGCTTGGCAACCGGCGTCAGGCGCATTCCCTCAACCACCTTACCTTTGGGACGCCCGAAGTGGCTGGCGAGTAGCACCTTAGCGCCCTTCGAGGTCAAGTCCTGAATCGTCGGCAGAGCGGCCCGAATGCGGGTGTCGTCGGTGATGTTGCCCTGATCGTCGAGTGGAACGTTGAAGTCTACTCGGACCAGAACGCGCTTGCCCGACAATTCGGCAGCCGACAGGTTTGCTATACTCTTTTTCGCCACAAGAACCCCCTGCATGAGTCTTTTTACCTAGGGTTATTTTAAGGGGATTAGGGCCCTTCTGTAGCCTAGATGCAAGGTCTCCATGCAGATTTTCCAAAAATTCTGTAGCCTAGCACGCTAAGAAAAGATGAAGGATTGAGGATAAAGGCAGAAAATAGAGAATAAAGAGGGAAAGACTTCCTTTGCAGTCCCCTAATGCAAGTCCCATTTCTCTAGCATTGATCGTTTGCCCTCGTGAGGCGTGCTATGTTCAAGACTGTTTTGTTCCCCATTGATCAAAGCCGCGAGTCCCGTGAGGCGGCGGACACTGTTGCTAACGTGGTGAAAACCTATCAGAGCCGTTTGGTGATTTTGTCGGTCGTAGAATCCCCCGAGGATGGGGCAGCTGAGGCCCCCCGACGCAACACACCTTCTCCAGAAGCAATTGCCGAATTACTTGAAGAAGCAAAGGCGCTATTCTCCGAGCAGGGCATCGAAGCCGACGTATTGGAGCGGCAGGGCAAGCCGGCCTTCACCATCTGCGATGTAGCCGACGAGATCGAAGCCGACCTGATCATTATGGGCTGCCGCGGTCTCGGGTTGACCGAAGAGGGCGCTGCCGAAAGCGTCACAAATCGCGTAATCAACCTGTCGCCCTGTCCGGTGCTGATTGTGCCCTAGGAACAGCGGGATAGTGCCGTCCCAGCTTTGAGCAGCCAGCAAACACGACGTATCCGGGTCCACTCCGAGCTGTCGCTTGCTCGCAGAGGCAGACCGCTTCGGCTAGAGTCCGTCAAGAGTTCACCATCCGAACTCGGGTAGATGACTTCGGTTTTCTGAGGTGCAGGAACCAGAGAAGTCAGAGGTCATACCGGCAACGCGATTGCTTTGATTTGAGCGGAGGGTGGATCGGAAACAGCACCTCAGCGCCGCGAATGGGATTCGTCTCGGGTTTGCCGCTGTAGCTCCATGCGCCGCAGCCGCAGGCGGTTTTCTTCTAGCAGGCGACGGTTGGCAGCCATCAGATCGGCAACGAGGCCAAACATCCAGAGCTGAAAGCCAATCAAAATTAAAATAGCGGCGAGAATCAAACTTGGAGCGCGGGAGCGGGTCGGGTCTACTAGCCAAAACAGCAGCAGCCAACGCATGCCCAGCAGTGTCCCTAGCGTAAAGGGAATGCTTCCCAGCAGCGTAAAAAACCGCAGCGGCCTGTAGAGCATGAAGATCCGCAAAATCGTCATGGCAGAGCGAAAGACGTAGGAGGGAATGCTCTTCACCAGGCGAGATTTGCGCAGCATCGGGTTAGTGCGGATCGGCACCGAGGTAATCACCATGCCTTTTTGCCCCGCCTGAATAATTGTCTCCAGCGTGTAGGTATAGTTGTTGAACACGTTGAGCTGCATGGCTGCTTCGCGACTAAAGGCACGAAACCCGCTCGGCGCATCGGGAACCGAAGTTTTGCTGGCCAGACGCACCATCCAGCTCCCGAAGTTTTGCAGCAGCTTTTTGGTCACCGAGAAGTGTTGGGTGTTCCAGATGGGACGTGCCCCGATCACTATGTCGGCTTGCCCTAGCAGAATCGGCTGAATTAGCTTGGGAATATCGTCGGCGCAATACTGGTTGTCGGCATCGGTGTTGACAATAATATCGGCTCCGGCACGCAGGCTGGCTTCCAGTCCGGCCATGAAGCCCTTGGCCAATCCTTGATTGGTGGAAAAGTTGACGATGTGATCGACGCCAAATTCTTTGGCCACTTCCACCGTGCGATCGCGACTGCCATCATTGATAATTAGCCATTCAATGGTATCTACACCGGGGAGTTGTCGCGGCAGGGCAGAGAGGGTCATGCCCAAGGTGCGCTCTTCGTTGTAGCAGGGAATTTGGATGATCAGTTTGGTCATGGCTGGGATCGGGGCAGTAGACGCAGCACATCAGCCCAATCTTTACCACAAAGCGGCGAGGAGTGCTAGCAGGGGAGTTAGTTCAGTCCTCGTTATCCAGGTTGCTGCTGAACATCCCCTGTTCTGCCTGCTGCTTCAATTAATTGAGAATGGATTTGCATGTGATTAATTTGTTAGCTGGTTCCGCAACGGGGCCTTCCACTCGTTCCCCCAGCCATGCATTGGGTTGCAGAGCACCGCGCCGTTGGTTGGTCAAGGTCGTCGTTTGAGGGTATCTGTGGTGTCGAAAAGCACTCACAGTGCGGTGGGTGAGGACGGTGGTTTTGGGATAGCGTGGGGGTGGCAAAGCCAAGGTCAGCTAGGTCGATCGGTGCGCCTCTCAGCTAACAACGTTGCAACGGATTGGCTGGTTCCTGCTCGTAGAGTGGCAAAGTCAGTCTGCAATCGCTGAACAGCAGCGTTATCTCGCTTTAGTCTTGGGGTGGGACTGTGCTTTGAGCCACTCATCCAAAGTTGAAAACCCTCACGTTCGCCCTTGGCGTGTTCGCTAGGATAATCGCCCTTGGCATATCCACTAGGACGATCGCCCACCCCGCTTATTACGCCCAGTCCACCCTGCAAAACGCTTGATTTGGCGGCATTTCAGGCAGCGACTATAATTGAGGACAGACCTTTGCGTCGCTGTGCTTTCTATGACCCAGCAACCCACCTACGGTCCCCACAACCCCATCCGCTGTCAACGCTACGGACAGAACTGGTGCGGGAGGGCAAATATGACGAGTAGGCCATCGGCGGGAGGTGGATATTGCCGGGTGTGCCATGCCGATGCAGAAGATTGAGCGCATTGATGAACCGCGACGGGCAGCAGCGGCGACGGGGCAGTGGTCGTTATTTGAGCAGCAGAATCCCCGTGTGGATGATTTTCGCAATCGGCTGTTCGCTTGCGTGGCGCAGCCGTTCTGGGGCGACAACAAGCTGGTGATGGCATTGCTGTTGCAAGAGTTTAAGGGCAAGGTGGATCTGATTTATATTGACCCCCGTTTGATGTGGGCGCAGATTTTTCTAATGAGTGTGACGTTTTTTGTCAATACAATGAAGACACCGATGGAGGCAATGAAGTTATGGAACCTCAAGTTAAAGCTAAACCAGCGTCACTATACGACACAGACTACCAACTTTGGTTGAATGAGACTGTTGCTCAATTAAGGGCACGGGACTTCAGTAACCTTGACTTAGAAAATTTAATTGAGGAGATTGAGAGCTTGGGAAAAAGTGACAAACGAGCAATTTCTAGCTATTTGATGCGATTATGTGAACATTTTCTTAAGCTACGGTACTGGGAATCCGAACGAGAAAATTGTTTTCGAGGTTGGAAGCTTGAGGTTGCTAACTTCCGCTTGCAAATTCAAGCCATACTCAAAGACAGTCCTAGCTTGAAAAACCACCTTCATGAGAATTTTGGGCTGGAATATCGCAATGGCAGAAAACTGTTCCTCAATGCGAGTGAGTTGGATGCGCGTTTGATTCCTGAAGAGCCTGATTTCACCCTGGAGCAAGCCCTGGATGAAGATTGGCTCCCCTGGCAACCCGGCTCAAGTTCGTAGTGTTCATTTTAGTGAATATTGGATAACGACTAAAGTCGTCACTACCAACCTTCTTTTTACTTTTACCTTTTGCCTTGATTATGTCTCAGCAACCCACCTACGGTCCCCACAACCCGCACCCGCTCTCCCAACTCCGGACGGAACTGGTGCGGGAGGGCAAGTATGACGAGTATGGCCACCGACGGGAGGTGGATATTGCCGGGTGTGCCATGCCGTTCGCGTCAGCGTTCCGCTTGCGGTTGCAGATGATTGGGAGCATTGATGAACTGTGACGGGTGGCGGCGGCGACGGGGCAGGCGGGCGGGAGTGCTATTACCTTGCCTGGGAGTTTGAGATGGATTTGCATCTGCTGGTGAATGCCCTAGCGCAAGAGTTGGGGGTGAAGCTGAAGCTGGTGCAGATTCCCCGCGAGATTATGGAGAAGAACCGCAAATCGCCGCCGCCGTTTTTGGAAGTCGCCGTCCTCACCGCCGAACCCGTCTACCGTAAAGCAACGACTGAAGTCGTTACTACAAACCAGGCTCGTAGTGAGGACTTTAGTTCTCAAACCCGCACCGTAGACATCAAACTCACCCAGTTCCTCCCCTCCCTCGCCGAAGTGCCCACCAAAGAACTGGAAGC
>JACYLU010000016.1 GCA_015272325.1 Synechococcales cyanobacterium C42_A2020_086
AATCCTGGTAATAGAGGGTGTTATCCCGCAATTTTGACGGTGAATATATAGTTAGGCTGCAACACAGCTACATTGATCCTTGCATCCAAACTGTTGCCTCATTCAGGAATTCTGCAACAGCGGGTGCGATTGCTTCTAGAGATGGGACAGCAAAAGCAAGATGCCTAAACTGTTTAGGACTGAGAGACATCACATGAAGACCCGAACGATCAGATGGGAGAGCCATCTCAGGCACAATAGTAACACCCATTCCTTCTTGAACCATTGCAAAAATGGTTCGCAAATCAATGACTTCAAACTGAGTTTTAGGTGCTATTTTTGCTTTTCGGAACATAGCTGTAATAAGAGGCTTACAGCCTGCTTTTGACATAATAAACGGTTCACGTAACAGCTCGCGGATATGGATTTCACGTTGTCCTGCAAGTCGATGATTAGCTGCAACGACTGTTAAAAATTCATCTTGGGCAATAGGTACAGTCTCTAGACCTTCAGCAGGTAGTGCAACAGCACCAACATCCACTACACGGGTATGAATCCACTCCCTTACTTCATCATCAGTTCCTTCAAACAACACAATCTCGATACCAGGGTAGCGTTGTCGAAATTGGCGTAGAAGCCCAGGAAGAAAATGAGCAGAGACGCTAGGAAAACTCCCTAAACGAACCTTGCCAGTTTGCAACCCCAAAGCTGCTGATGTTTCTTGCCTGATGTGTTCCGCACTGGTAAGCATAGCTTGGGCATGGAGCAAGACTCGTTGCCCGATGTCAGTTAGAAAGATACCGTTGCGATCGCGTTCTATAAGAGAGACCTGAAGTTCTTTTTCCAGCGCTGCAACTGCATGACTTACAGCTGATTGGGTCATGTCTAGCTGTTCACTTGCAAGCGTGAAACTTCCAACTTCTGTAACTGTTGCAAACGCTTGAATTTGCGACAAAGTTATATGAATTCTCTTCATAATCTTTATGAAATAAATCGATTTGACTCATGAGGGTACAGCAATTAAGCTAGCATTGTCAACTTACGGTGATCGGAGAGCTGAGCAGTGAAATGTAGCATTGCAATCCTTGGAGAATATACACCTACCTTCAAGCCACATATCTCAACTAATTCGGCAATCACTCATTCCCGATTACAATTGGAAGCTGAGGTAGAGGGGAACTGGATTTCAACTGAAGATATTAACGAATCACTATTTGAAACCCATGCTGGGATTTGGGTTGCACCTGGTAGTCCATATAAAAATATGGACAAGCTGCTTTGGGCAATCCGTCATGCTCGTGAGAACAAGATTCCTTGTCTAGGAACTTGTGGAGGTTTCCAGCATATAGTGCTCGAATACGCACGAAATGTACTTGGCTTTCAAGATGCTCAAAGTCAGGAGAATAATCCATACGCCTCGCACCTTTTTATCTCTCAGCTTGATTGCTCATTGGTAGGGCGAGAAATGGATTTAACCTTTGCCAAAGGATCTCAAATTTCTGGCATTTATAGCTCCTTGAAAGCAGTTGAAAGATATTACTGTAATTTTGGAGTTAATCCAGAGTATGTGCTTCGCTTGAAGAGTCACACATTGCAGGTGACAGGCTCAGACGCTGAGGGTGAGGTACGAGTTATTGAGCTTCCTGATCATCCCTTTTTTATCGGAACGCTTTTTGTTCCCCAGGCCCGCTCAACCGTTGAAACTCCACATCCGCTCGTCACAGCTTTTTTAACGGCAGTTCTTGGGCAACCAGCCTAACAATCCGCCTGCACACCGACCGTATAACATTGGTTGTTGAGTCCAAAAGCTGACTAGCGGCGGGTGAGGCGGAACGTTAGGCGGCCGTTGCAAAAGCGACGCATACGACCGCGCCGCAGGGGGTAGATCAATGCAAGAAAGGGAAGGTCACAGGCGAACGATTCGGCCAGAGTCGTGGCTGGTGTCGGCGGGTCGAGAGCGACGCCCCGGAGCTCCCCTGAACGTCCCGCCGGTCCCGGCGTCAAACTTCATCCTCGGTGACCGCCGCGAGTACGCCCGCGACGACGCTACGCCGACATGGGAGGCCCTGGAGGAGATCGTCGGTGGCCTGGAAGGCGGCGATGCCGTAGCGTTCGCATCGGGCATGGCCGCCATCGCCGCCGTCTTCGACCAGGTCCTTGCCGGGTCGGTTGTGGCGCTGCCCGACGACTGCTACCAGGGCGTCGCTGGTCTCGCTGAGGCCGGGCAGGCGAAGAAGCGCTGGACGGTCACGAGAATCGCCGTTGACGATACGGATGCCTGGATCCGGGCCTGCGAGTATGCAGACCTAATTTGGCTGGAGTCGCCGTCCAACCCGCTCCTGGTGGTCGCCGACGTGGAGGCGATCTGCGCTGCGCCTCGGAAGCCTGGGGCGATCCTCGCCGTGGACAATACATTCGCCACCCCGTTGAACCAGCGCCCCCTCGAGCTCGGCGCCGATGTCTCGGTCCAGTCCGCTACGAAGTTCATCGGGGGGCACTCCGATCTCCTCGCCGGCGTCGCAACGACAAAGGACCCGGAGCTGCGCGTTGCTCTTAGGAAGGCACGCGAGCTGGCGGGGGCCACGCCGGGCACCCTCGAGGCCTTCCTGGCCGTGCGAGGAGCGCGGACGATGGCGCTGCGGCTAGAGCGGGCGCAACAGACGGCGGGAATCCTCGCGGCGCGACTCGAAGGCCACCCGCAGGTGACAAAAACCCGATACCCGGGCCTGGTATCGCATCCGACCCACGAGGTCGCGCGGCGTCAGCTACGAGGGTTCGGGACGATCATCTCATTCGATGTCCGTGGTGGGGTCGAGGCGGCCGACGCCGTCTGCGCCCACGTCGGTCTCATCCAGCACGCTACCAGCCTCGGCGCGGCGGAGTCGACGATGGAGCGGCGGGCAGCGATCCCCGGGCAGGAACACCTGCCGCCCTCGATGCTGCGGCTCAGCGTTGGCATTGAGGACCCCGATGACCTTTGGACCGACCTGGACCAAGCGCTGCGGCGGACCGCGCCGGAGTCATCAGTAGCTTCCGCGCCCCAAGCACATCACGGTTGACGCCGCCTAACCAGCCGCTGCAGCCGACGAGCGGCGCGGGCGCGATGAGCCGAATCGAGATTATCGCGAGCGCCGATCGCGGCTGAGCGGCAAGCCGTTAGGAGCGAAAGCGCCTCGAAAATCTAACTTTGCCCCTGCCCTATGTTTTGGTCGTTGCCCGCCATTTGGCGAAGTTGAGACAGGTTGAGCGGCCAGGTCTTAGGGAAAGGCGTGGCGTTTGGGCTGGAGAAGCCAGGTCTGTTGGTTGGCGTGGTTGGGACTGGCGGGCGGTTTGGGTGGAAACGGCCGTTTTGCCAGACGAAATAACCGGAAGGCGACTGCCGCAAGCTGGCAGCGGTTTGGGGAAGGTTAAAAAATTGGGGTGAGAACGGCCGTTTGGGTAAGGATAAATAGTTGGAAGGGGAACGGCCGTCATTCGTTAAAAATCCTGGGCAACTGCCAGCGCCAAAACCATCACAGTCTTTGGGCGTTGCTCTGGGCAAAGGCGTTGGAAATTGTTGCTCAGAAAGAAAAGAGGACCTAACAATCCGTGCAGGTGACGCTGGCGCGATGCCTCGGACGGCTTGCATTTTGGCTGCGATTCATTCATTGGTTCACCGCGCCAGCGCACCTGACGGCGGCGTTAGCCGCCTTCCTCGGTCAAGAGAGTTATGGGAAAAATCGGTTACGGATACGGAAGCGAATGGCACTTGCTGCGACACCTCGGATACCATCGCGCTTATCTTTCTCAAAAGGTCATAGAAGTTTTAGGCGGCCAGCGCGTCGAGTGGTTGGACTTCGGCTTTTCTCAAGAAAATGCGCCTTTGCGACATGACAGAGAATTTGTCGGATTGGAATTCATCCAAGATGCCCCAGTTCAAGACAAATGGAGAGCGTTTTGGCCACAAACTGGCAATGCCCAGAATTGGGACGCAGTAGGCCAACTCTACTTTGGAGACACAACCGAATGGTTGCTGGTAGAAGCTAAAGGTCATATTGGAGAACTTGAAAGCAAGTGTGGGGCGACCAGCCGAGTTAGCCAGCAACTCATCCTCTCGGCTTTGGAAAAAACGAGCAGGGCGTTTGGTAATTGTCGTCAACCGATTGAACACTGGCTCACACCGTATTACCAGTATGCCAACCGATTAGCCGTGCTGTACTTCTTGATGAAGGAATGTGTGCCTGCGGTAAGAACTCGACTGCTATTCATCTACTTCTACGGTGAAAACCGAGAAAGTTGCGAATGTCCACAGAGTGAACAAGAGTGGCTTCCGCCGATTCAAAGAATGACAGATTGGCTTGGCATTGATAGGCAAAGCGAACTGGTGCAAAGGGTGCATTATCTTTTTCTACCTGTCAATCCTGTGGGGCTTGGCGTTTGTGAAAAAGGAAACGGCGGCTAACAAGCGCATCCAGCCGACACGCTCCGCTCGCTTCGCTCGCTCCGCGTGCGGCTGATGCGCGAGTTATACGGCTCGATCCTTGGTGAGTTGGTTGCTTGAAGATTATCTGTTGGAGCTAATGAATCAGCAGAATCTATGATCTATCAGACTTACTACCCTAAATCACCCCTGTCGCGGTTCATAGAATTTTTTTGGATGAGGGAAGGCGATAATTTGTCGGCAGTGCAGACCCGGTTGCTGCCAATGGGGACAATGGAATTAGTGATCAATCTGGATGAGGATAGGATTCCACTATTCGATCGTCACAGTCGAATAGAGTGCGGTAGTACCAATGGCGCAATGATTTGTGGTACACACTCTGAAAACTTCATCATTCGCGACGCTAACAAAATATCTGTGATAGGTGTGCATTTCAAACCAGGAGGTGGTGGAGCATTCTTTGAGCTACCTGCTGGCGAACTTTATAACGAAAGGATTTCTGTGAACGAGATATGGAAAACTCGTGCCGCAGAATTGCGAGATCGCCTAGCGCAAGAATCTGCTCCAGAAACTCGCTTCAGGGTGTTGGAACAATTTTTGATGCAGATGTTGCGACCGATTAAGTACCATCCTGCTGTCAATTTTGCACTACATCAGTTTCAGCAACCTGCGAATTTAACCATTCGTTCCATCACTGAACAAACCGGGTTCAGTGCTCGCCATTTTAACCAACTATTTCGAGATCAGGTTGGCATTACACCTAAGTTATTTTGCCGCATTCAGCGATTTCAGAAAGTTTTGGAGATGCTGTCAGTCAAAGCGCCTGTTGATTGGCTAGATATTGCTTTTACCTGTGGCTATTTTGACCAAGCGCACTTAATTCATGACTTTCGAGCATTTGCAGATTGTACGCCAACCGAATATCTAGATCAACGAGGCTTTCACCGCTGTCATGTCGTCCTGTCTGATTAAGGTCAATTTTTTACAATTCGTTTGAGGAGAGATTAGTTCATAATCAATAGCTGTCCTGTCATAGAACTTCTTGAAGAAGCATCTAGACAAAAAATAAACACTCCTATTGCTATGACTCTCGAAGAACTGCAATCCAAGCTAGAAGACATTAACCACCTAGTTGTAACCTTTCAAACCTCAGTTGCATTGGAAAAATACTATGCCGAAGATATTGTGATGATTGAAGGTGACGGTACAGTCACTACAGGAAAAGAAGCCTGTCGCCAGGGGAGAGCCGTTTTTTTTAACGAGATGCTGGTTGAGTTTAGAGAGTCTAAGCTGATCAGTCAAGATATTGCAGTCTCAGCTGATCACACCTATGACTTCGTTGTAGTTTCCAATTGGTATAACGATTTCACTATCAGATATGGTGATCAAACCATTGACAACAAAAGCAATCAACTTTCGATTGGCTATTGGAAAGATGGTTTAGTTGTTAAGGAGAGTTATAACTATCCCGTGATTTCAATGCAGCCAACAGTATGAGGAACGAACCTATGGCAACCAACGACCTAAGTTCGCAGCAGTTCTACTACGGCACAAAAGCAAACCTGAATCCAGGAGATCTGATCGAGTCCTGCAATTCCCTGGCAACCTATGTCTACCTCACTCCGACTTTGGATGCAGCCATCTGGGAGGCTGAACTGGCGAGCGGCGAAGGTCACGGCAGAGTCTACATTGTAGAGCCGATCGGTTCAATTGAAGATGCCCCCGAACTGACGGATCAGAAGGCTCCGAAGCATCTGTCCATGTTATACCGCTCGCGGGAGCCGTTGCGGGTCATCGGCGAGGTAACAAAGTGGACTCTTTATCATGGCACACGGGCAGACCTGAAATTGGGGGATTTGATCGAACCTGGCTATCACTCTAACTACGGTCAGCGGAAGAAGGCGGCTTACGTTTATCTGACTGCCACCCTGGATGCGGCAATCTGGGGTGCAGAACTAGCCCTCGGCGAAGGACGCGAAAGGATCTACATCGTGGAACCGATGGGTTCGATCGAGGATGACCCCAATGTGACGGACAAGAAATTCCCCGGTAATCCAACAAAATCATACCGCTCGCAGGAGCCACTGCGGGTCACGGGCGAGGTCATGGATTGGCAGGGACACTCCCCAGAAGCACTCAAGACCATGAAAGACAACCTTGAGCGACTGAAGCAACTGGGCATCGAGGCGGCCGAAGACTGAGTATTGTTACCCCAAAGGTGGTCAGTGATGAAGAGTTGAAGCATGTACATGCCGTATAACAATCCGCTTGCACACCGACCATATAGAGGTTTTTGGTTGAGTGCGAAAGGTTGCTAACGTCGGGTGAAGCGGAACGTTAGACTGCTTGAAATTGCCTGTGTTATGCTGCTGAACAAGATATTTTTTGACAGGAAAGTTTGCAGGCTTTAGTCCTGCTCAAAACTTGTGCATCGGTGCATCTGCCAAAGTTGACAATGTTGTGTTTTAGCATCGATGCATTGGAGATTACTGATGTTTTATACGTCTGCACGAAAAGTGTCTGCCGCAATCTCTTTAAGATGGCAGCTTAGTTTGGCTTTGTGTACTGCATTCGGCTTTGGAATAATGCCTCCAGCCTCGGCTGGATTGATTAGAAGTGGTACTGACGATACAGTTTACCGCCAACTTTCTAACGACTATCCAAGTGTCGGCAGACTTGCATTGCAGTACGAGGGTGGAGGCTCAGGTTTGTGCTCTGGTACCCTGATTAATTCTCGATGGGCTGTTACGGCGGCCCACTGTCTTGATGGTCTCACAGGTGTTCAATCAGTTGATGATACTTTTGCAGCTTCCGCAGGTTCACCTGCTAGAGTTTCTAGGTCAGTCTTTACTGTAGGAGGACAAAATTATGGTATACAGGCAGGTCTTCAGAAGTCTCAGTGGTTGTTAGCACCTTCTGGTACATCATTTTGGAACTTCGACATCGCGCTATTGGCTCTGGACAGACCAGTACTTAATGTTGCACCTGCTCAAGTGAATCGTAATACTGGGGAACTCAGTGAAATTGGTGTATATGTTGGTTTTGGGAAAACTGGTCAAGGGCAGCAAACTATAGCAGGGTCTGAGGGAACTAAAAGAGCAGGTCCTAATAAAATTGGTTCCTCTTACTATTCAGCTGATCCGACAGGTCTCCCTCTCATGCTAGGAACTGATTGGGATCAGCCCGTTAACTTTGTAACTGGTAGTGGACTTAGAAACGATACGTTTGATGGTATCCCGTTTCCCTTGCCATACGAATACCATATTCAGCCAGGTGATAGTGGAGGAGGATTATTTATTGGTGGTCCTCGCTCTAGCCCTGTGGGACCGCTCACTATCAATGCAGGTTCAGAAAGGTTGCTAGCTGGAGTTATCAGTCATTTGAAGCCACGTCCAGGTTTAGAATCAACACCAGAAAATGTTGCTAGATATGGTAGTGAAGCTTATTCGGTGAGAATTAGTCCCTATGCTGATTGGATAGACACAGTTATCAATCACTTTTCTACCAACCCCCTTCCTGGCAGCGTAGGTAGTCTCGGAAGTTCTCCCACTAGTAGAGGAATAGGAGCGGGTATACCCTTCAATTTTCCAGATGAACCTAATTTGTTTAATACTGCTCCAGAATTCATCCTAGTTGGAGACACCTTTCGTAGTAGCTTTGACAGTCTTTTACCTTTAGAAATGCAAACTCCTGAAGGTAATGATGGTTCTGAGCCTCAACCTATTCCAACGCCTACACTTTTACCAGGACTGATCGGGCTTGGTGTCAGTGTGTGGCGTAATAAAAAGAGGAGAAGTCAGAATTCTGAACCATCATATTAGTTCGAGGAGCAGTGTAATAGCCGCAGTCTAACAATTCGGGTGCAGCGGATTGACTTAAGCCGCTTGGGTGGAACTTAAAGGCTCTTGCAACCGCTGACCGCAACCGTTAGCCCTCAGTTTTGGGCACTCTAATCTTGTCCAACAAAATTGATTTCTGTTAGGAGGAAAGCTATGAATGAAGCTGCAAAAGCTGCGGGTGCAGCAGGTGCTGGTGCGGCAGCAGGATATGGTGTCGTCGCTGCAACTGGTGTGACTGCGGCTGGTATGGTTGGTGGTGGTGCAGGTTTTGGGGCAGCAGCAGGTCCTGTTGGGGCAGCAGTTGGTGCCTTAGCAGGTCTTGCCGCCTATGGAATCTATCGAGTCGTTAAAGGCTAGATAAGTTCATCGCATTCTTGTATTAAATCTTGCCCTATCCAGATCCTGCTGGGTGGGGCAATTTCGTATCAGGCTAGAATAGGCATAGAATGCCTAGAGAAAAACTCCATGTTTCAATCAACGGAACATTGTCACATCGTCAGAAACAGCGAAATTCTAAGCGGTGAGCCTATTATCAGAGGGACAAGGACTCCGGTTCGTGCGATCGTGGAAATGTGGCGTCTTGGAGTTTCGCCTGAAGAGATTCCCCAGCGTTTGCCGCATCTTGTTCTGGCACAAGTTTTTGATGCTCTTAGCTATTACCTAGATCATCAAGTAGAAATCAATGAATATATTGAGCGCAATCGAATTCCTGATGAGTTAATCGATCCGCGAGTTCGGAAAGTATGACTGACCTTTTTATTCATGTTTATTTGGATGAAGATGTTGATGTACTTGTGGCAACTCTTCTACGCTCTCGCGGGTTTAAGGCAATAACAGCACATCAAGCAGGACAACTTGGCAAAACTGATGCTGAGCAATTGGAGTATGCTGTGAGTCAGAGAGCAGCTATCCTCACTCATAACCGAACTGATTTTGAAGATTTGGCGCGAGAATACTTCGAGCAGGAAAAGCTACACTATGGAATCATTATTGCCGTCAGAAATCCATATCAAGAAATTGTGCGAAGGTTGCTTACAATTTTGAACAGTACAACAGCCGATGAAATGGAAAATCAAATTCTTTACCTCTGAGGTCTCCAGAGATTGTTCAGATAGATGAGGGCTAACAACCCTAATGCAGCGGACGTTTGAAAGCTACTGGTGTTGAGTTAAAGTTTGCTTGTCGCCGCTGACCCGAAACGTTAGACCGCATGACAGCAAACGCATCATCTACTGTGTCCCTTAAATCACAGGTCTCGTTGTACTGCGCCAACTCAGCCAGGAGTCTTAGACTGCAAAGATAGCCTTTCCTGAAGTACATAATGACAAAACAGGACTATGTTTTGGTTCTAAAGCTGTAATCCTGGAGTTCTTCGGTGCGGGCGGCAGGTCTAGAGCTTGCGGGGTTGGAATATGTCTCTGACTTCACCAACCCCACCCCACTGGCATACCAGGAGATAGTTTTTGGAGAAGACAGCGATTCCAGCACTGTCTGCGTTTCAACTTTGATAGCTTGAAATTTACCTGCCGGAACAATCACAGTTTCATTAGCGACAACCTGACTCACTTCAATAGTGGGTAACCCAAAAACTCCCTTGCCCTGCCACGCCCAAGAATCCCCTAGTTGTAACGGATTTTTGAGTACAATACGTGGCGGCTCAAACGAATAACCTTCATACTCTTCATTGACAAAATCTCGGCGATGAGCAAGCACTTGCCCATCAGGTTTAGAGTACCATTCTCGCAAGTATGGTTCACTTGGCTTGTCAATAGCTCCAATTTTACATACATACAGGAGCGTGCCATCGGTTTGTCCCTCCTGACGCACCACGCTCAACTGATATTCGGAAGTGACAGGTCCGTAAACCGACTCTTCCACATCCACAGTTCGATACTGCCACCAATCCCCAACGCGAAGGGGGAAATAATCGGGAGGTGGGGAAGCTAGTGGGTTGAGGCGGGCAATCACTGTACAGCTGGTCACAAGCAGCAAAGCTAAAAAAAACAGTATCAACTTAGTGGAAGCGATATGACTCAGTTTTTTCATCACAGGATCATACTCAGACTGGGGTTATCCTGAGCTGACTCAGATTGTTGACTAAAAGAGTTAACTCATCGAGATAGCTCTTAAACTACCAGATATGTGAGAATATGTGTATTGAGCAGTTGCAAGTCTCTCCGTTGGGGCGTGGTCTAACAATATGCCCTGAGGATGACGGGGTCAAGTGAATCTTGAAAACTTTCCCTGTGTTCATCTCTAGCTCAGATGTAAAATAAGTGCAGGAGTAAGGATGTCCAGATTGCTATAGAATTTCCCCTGACCGATTTGCTCAATCGAGATAAATGCACGTAGTGGATTGTGGAGCATTTTCATCCGAATGGTCTGAGTTGTCCCAACTGTAAAGCTGGGGTCGAACAAGCCCGAAAATTTAGAACCACTCATCGCAGTCAGTTAATAGTTTATCGGTGCCGTGTGTGCGACCAGACTTACAACCTCTATAGTGGCACGTTACTAGCGCAACATCACCTAACTCCTGAACAGGTTGGGTTGTTGTGGCGAGGCATCCTCAAGGGGGAGTCCACCAAAAGCCTGGCAGGTGAATTGGAGTTGAATGACAAAACGGTGTTAACCCTACGTCATCAACTGTAAGATCGAGCCAAGCAGTTACCATCGCAGGAACCTCTGGCTGATACTCAAACTGAGACCGATGAGATGTTTCAAAATGCGGGGGAAAAAAGGAACCGAGCCTACTGACCCATTTGACCCCCCTCGACAACGAGCGAATAAGCGACGAGGCAAAGGCACCGATGACAATGACCGCCCCCAGTCGTTGGAACAATTGGACGCAGCAGTGGACAAGTTCGATTGCGAGTGGTGAAGCACACTACTGGTGAAATCTTGGTCAATCATGTGCATCAATTCACGGTGATAGGGAGCCAAGTGTTCACTGACGAATCAGCCAGTTACAATCATGTCATTCGTCCTCATGCTACTGTTTGTCACAGTCAAGGAGAATGGGCTAGAGATGATAACGGTGATGGCATCCGAGAAGTTCATGTCAACACAGTTGAAGGGATGTGGACAGATGTCAGGAATTTCTTGAGACCCTTCAAGGGAGTTCACAAGGATCGCTTGAGTGGCTATATTGCCATTTTTGAGTTCAAGCGCAGCCTCAAACGCATTTCCCCTGCTTTCATTGCCTCTTTGGTGTCTCCGCACACTTCTTACTCATGAGCCAATGCCCGCTATCGGGAACGAGCGCTTCGCAATCTGCAACGAAAAGCACTCAAACTTGGAGTTAGACTTGTGGTTGAGCCAACCCCTGAGAACCAAGCGCAAGAGCTTGTTTCTTAGGAGCGAGTCTGGAAACCCTGCGCGGTCAGCGATACCCGCTCGAAATCCCAGCCAAGCTCCTGCGCACCGCGAATGATGCTCGCGCGAAGACGCTGCATACCGTCGAAGTCACCCCGCTGCTCAAGGTCTTTGTGCACCAACACCGAGAGGATTGCTTGATACGCCAAGCTGTCAGCGATGACCTGTTTTTCAGCATCCGACATGCGATCCAGCAGTGGCGAAGAACGCAATGCATCTGCTACTTGGTTTGCCACGCCATGCATCTGAGCCGCATTCGCGGTTTCACCAGTGACCACCTCCCACTGCAAGATCAAGAAAGCAGCCATCGCGTGAGCCAAATTGTCCGGGTCGTAGCCGTAACGGGCAAGCAGACGGCGAAACTCGCCGACGACATCGGCGCGCTCAAACTCGGCGTGAATCTGATGTGCAAGACTGGGGCCTGCCTGAGCGAATCGGTGGCTGACTTCCTGTCGAACCTGATTGGTCACTTCCGCGCTGTGTTGGAACCGGAGACTCGTCTCTGGCAAGTAAGGTTGGGCTGGCTGACGGTCTGGACGGGTAGTTTTCAGCACCTCACTGGTTGGTGTGTCAAGGCCTATCGTTAGATAGTCATAAAAAGCCATGTAGGGAATATCATTTAGCAGCAGGGAACCATCTGAATAGAACTGGGCATGTGCATGGGTGCCGTTAACCACAACGGCTGCGCACAGGGCAGCAATGGTGACAATCTGGAGTCGGTGTGTCATGATTTTGATCTCTTAGGAGTGGTTTTCCCGCGATTTTACCAGCAGCGAACGGGTTGCCTCTCAATTTTATTCCCGAAGGTAAACCCTTTGAGGAATTTGTGGGGATGCAGTGCAAGGTGCGTTAGATCGACTGCAATGGCATTTAAGATTCACTGCTCGTAGAGCTTGACGATGGCGACTCTTGAGTAGGTGCCAATGAAGGTTTGCTAGTCAAAAAGCAGATACAAAGCAGATACAAAACCGTGGCTTAGGTGCGTATTGCAGCCCGTGATGTAACTCCCATTCCTTCACAGAGAGCCATAGGTTGGAGAAAAATCAAATTCCTTCTCAAGCCTCCTCTCAAGGGAAGGAGCAAGGGATCGGGGTCTATATGACTTTCAGCAATTTTCAGCAAGGCCTACTGCAATGAATTGGCAAATCGGCTCAAGGTATATCCTGGGGAGAGTTTCATGGCTCGCCACCAGTTCACCAGTGCTGCCTTGGTTTGCCCTTGTTGGTAGGACATCCAAGCGTGATCGCAGACAAACTTCGCGAACATCTTGGGATGCGCCTCGAAGGCAGCGCGATGCTTTTGGATCAACTGTTCAAAGCTGCGTTGCCGTAAGAAGGGATCTTTGGAAACCTGATTACCGCCATGCTTGTAGAGTTGATAGGTGACAACGGGGATACCGATGATTGAGCAGACAAGATTTAAGCGCAGAAACAATTCTGAATGTACCCGCGACCGAAACGCTTCATCCCATCCCCCGATGCCGCGAATCACCTCGCGCTCTACCACTAAGGTTTGTTTGGTGTTGTAGGATTTGCCAGGTTCCAAGTCTTCTAGAGCAAAGTGACAGCCTCGGGGACGCGCCGCTGGCGGAATCCGCTGATCTAGCCTTTGCCCATTGGCATCGATGACTTCAATGCCAGAGATGACCCCGACCGGAGGCGGCAGCGTAGCTTGGTTGAGGGCGTCTAGCGATGTGGCCACCATGTGCGGCAGCAGGCGATCGTCATCGTCGAGATAGGTAACCCAGCGCCCCCGTGCCGCTTCCGTCCCCACATTACGGGCACCCGCGCCTCCCCGAGAGGTGGCTAGGTGAATCACCCGCAGTCGGCGATCGTTGGGTAAGGGTGCGAAGTCTGTAGAAGCATCATCTACAACAATGACTTCGAAATCGTCAAAAGTTTGGTTGAGCGCGCTCTGAACCGCTAGCGGCAGCAATTGCGGTCGATTATGCGTCGGAATAATGATGCTCAGCGTGGGAGAAGACATGGAGGATAAACCGCAGAATAGACAAATGATTGATTACCTGAAATCGTTTCGAGCAATCTTGAGAACGATCAGTAGGGTTTTAGTGCTGCCGAATGACGAATCGTTTTCCAGGCGCGAGGCTGATAAAACAGGCAGCGACTGACATTTTTGCCAGCTCTCACTGTAAAGCGAAAAGACTCCACAATGTCGTAGGAGCGCACCCCTTGCCGAACCGAGATCCGGGCACTGTACACTCCCGGCTTCAGCCCCATATAGGGCATCTGCATCTGGATCTCAACGTGACCGGAGGGCAGATCCAGCAGCTCGTTATCGCTGGCAGACGTCAAATACAGCACTTTGTCATACTCGCCAGACAGGGCCGTAATTTGGCAGTTCAAATTTGCCGCCTCGACGGGTTCCCAGACGTTGCATTCTACCGAAAGATAGGCCGGTTCTCCCGTGGCAGGAGCAGCTAGCAGTTCTCCGTGTTCATCTTTGAAACACAGCGAGGTGATATCGACTCCAGTGCTTTCGGCGGCGGATTTGGCGGGTAAAGTCATGCGTCCGGTTGCCGCTTCGGTGCCGCTCAAACAGAGGTCTTCCTCATACTGGCGAATAATCGATTCTGTTTCCCCGAAGGCCAGCAGCCGGCCCTTCGACAGATAAATCGAAAGATTGCAAACATTGAGAACGCTGTGCGGGTTATGGGACACCAGGACAAACGCGGTACCATTTTTGCGCAGTTGACCAAGACGCTGATGACACTTGACTTTAAACTTGACATCTCCAACCGCTAGCACCTCGTCAATCAGCAGCACGTCGGGTTCGATATGGACGGCGCAGGCAAACCCCAAGCGAGCGGCCATCCCCGAGCTATAGCTTTGCACCGGTGCATCAATCGCATCCCAAATTTCCGCAAACTCGACGACATCATCAAAGCGGCGTTTGATCTCCCGCGTGGGTAACCCCAGGATCGACATATTGGCGTAGATGTTCTCCCGTCCCGTCAGAATCGGATTAAATCCGGCTCCCAGAGCAATCAAGGGTGCAACCCTTCCTTCCACCATCACCGAACCCGTGTCTGGCTTAATCAAGCCGCTGATGATGCGCAGCAAGGTGCTCTTGCCGGCTCCGTTCGCACCCACGAGTCCTAAGGCTTCGCCGCGACGCAGTTGAAAGCTCACATCTTTGAGCGCCCAGAATTCGCCGGAACGCAGTTTCTCGCTGTGGCGTCGTACCCCTACGAGATCGCTGGCAATATCCTGCACGCCGTAGAACAGCGAGCGACGGAGATCTCGACAGAATTTTTTGGAGACTTGATTAACTGCGAGTACGACATCTCGGTCGTTGGGTTGCATCATGGTGTTTCGAGGCTGGGTGCGGATCGTCGTCATGAACTCACTCTCTCGATGACATAGGGCATAGCAATCCGGAAGGCCACCCAGGTCAGGAACAAACCGACCCAGGTGAGAATACTGACGATCCAGAACTCTTGAGCTTGAGTCAGAACGCTGGAGGTCGCTAACTCTCGGAGCGTCACAAGCAGAGGGGTGACCGGATTAAACCGCACCAGCAGGCCAAACAGTCCCTCTGTCGGCACCGGATAGACTACCGGAGTTATAAACAGCCACAGTCCAAGCAGCGACGCTAGACCCTTGGACACATCTTGATACAGCGCTCCTAGGGGCGAGAGTAAGGTTCCTGCTAGCGTACCCAACAACACTAGGTGAATCAGGGGTACCGGAGTCAGAATAACGGTCCACTGAACGGGAATTTGAAAGTAGATGAATAAGCCAACAATCAAGATCAGCTTGATCGCAAAATTGAAAAACACCTCCCCCACCTTCGCCAGAATGATCGCTTCCCGAGGAAAGTTGACCCGCGCTAGCATCGGCTTAGCCTGCGTGACCGCCTGTACAGGACCGTTGATCGCTTCGGTGAAGGTTTGCCACAGCGACGTGCCGAACATGACATAGGCCGGATAGGGAATATCCGTGGCACCAACGCTAAAGACCTGCGCTTGCCCCGCCAGCGTAAAGCCGGCCGCCATCAAAATCGGAGGTAGAAACGCCCAGGTCAATCCCAGAAAGGACTGCCGGTATTGGGCGCTAATATCCCGAATCATCAGCCGCCAAGCCAGTTCGCGAGATGCCAATAAATCGCGCCCCATGTCTCGCAATAGCTTAAAGGGCTGCTTCAGGTAGCTTTCCGGCGTGTAATAAACCCGTGGCGGCATGATATGTCCTTGTCTGATCTAGAGAACTAACTCTGCGGTAGAGCCGTAGGCGGCGCAGAATCGGTGGGTTTGGCGTTTAGGGATTTAGACTGCTGGGCATGGCGATCGGTGAGAAAGCGATTGAGGGGGCGCTCAATATGAACCAGGATCGTTTCCAGAATTTTGCTGTAGCGCCCAAAGGTGACGCGATACACAAACGGCGAAATGATCGTCATGATGCGTCGCCAATTGGCCTTTTTGTAGCGGTTCTGGAAATAACCGTCTTCTGCTAAATTCCATTTGTCGCGCAGACGATATAGGCTGTTGAGCGTCCAGGCATCACTCCAGCGCAGCATGTAGAATGGCAAATCAGACCATTGCAGCGGCGGTCCAGGCACATAGGTGACGATACTAGCCGGCTCAAAGTAGATCTTGCCGCCTCGCTGTGCCACGGTCATGCAAAAGTCGAGGTGTTCTTTTGTGTTCAGCATGCGTTCGTCTAGAGACCCAACCTGCTGAAACACCTCTGTGCGTACCAACACACAGTGAAACTCGGCAAGTTCAGTGGGAGTCCGCTGCAGCTGATCGCGCACTTCAGCGACCCGTTTTCCCTGCTTATACATCTTCTCGCGCAGCCGCCTTCTGCCCGTGTTATCCACCCAAATATGCGACTCTCCGCCGGCAAAGTGGATAATTTCGTGAACAGGTTCCTCTTGGCACATCAGCGGACCCACAATATCCGCCCCAGTTTCTTCGGCGCAATTCACCAGCGCTTCGAGCCAGTGATCCGACACAATCACATCGTTATCGGCAAATACCACATATTTGGTTTGCACATAGGATAACCCGAGATTGCGAGCTTGGTTGGGCGTCAGGTAATGGGCGGTGCGAATCAACTGAAAGTAGCGCCGCTCTGCCTGTTCTGCTAGATAGCGGTGAACATGGCGCGGCGAATTGCCATCGACATAAACGAGCTTGAAAGGCAGCGTCGTATGGGCGTAGATGCTCTCCAGCGAGCGTTGAGCACAGCTAAACCGCTCCCGAGGCACAACGACAATTGTCACCAGCGGTTCGGTCTGGGGAGAGGGGATGGCATCGGGCGCAACATCGGGTGTAGTAGTCGGGGTCACAGACATCCGGTACTCCTTCGTTGAATCAGGTGGACATAGAAGCCGCTAGAGCAGCTTGGGGGATAGGTTCTGCGTTCAGCAGGCGTTGGTAGAGCGTCACCAATTCATCGTTAAGGGTGTTCATATTGTAGTGAGTTTCCACATAGGCTCGTCCTGCCTGCCCCATGGCGGGCCAGCGGTCAGCATGGTTGATCAGAAACTCTAGGCGTTCGGCTAAAGCATCGGCATCGCGTTCGGGGACTAAAAAGCCAGAGATGCCGTCTTGCACCAGTTCTGGGATGCCGCCATGCTGCGTGCTCACCACCGGCAACCCCATGGCCATTGCTTCCTTGAGAACATTCACCGGCGCATCCTGATTGCCATCTGCTGCCGTGACGCTGGGCGCGACAAAAATATGGCATCGATTGAGAATCTGGATCAGCTCGCGCTGCGGCTGCTGCCCGTGCAATGTCACCAAATGAGCAATGCCTAGGTCCTGGATCAGTTGCTCGAAGTGCGGCCGCAGGGGTCCGTCGCCAATGATGTGATACTCCAGATGGGGATAGGTCGAAGCCAGTTTGCCAATGGCTCGAATGCTGTATTCAATGCCTTTTTTCTCGACAAGTCGCCCGGTGGTGGCAATGCGAATCGGCTCTTGAGAGGCCAGCGAGCGTGCTACAAAAGCAAACTGGCTGCAATCAATCCCAGAACCGTGCACGATAATTTTTTGGGGATCGCAGCCGAGCTGAATCACCCGCTGCCGAAAGAACTCGCAGTTGGCAAGAAAGAAATCTCCAGTTTGGAAGAGGGGGCGATACACGGTTGCCCCGTAGCGATCTACATAGCTGCTGATGTCATGCCCGCGAAAGGTGACGACGAGTTTTGTCCAAGGAGCACCCAGATCGCGGAGCAGCCTGCCGCGAAAACCCTGGGTACCAAACTGAGCATGAACAATGTCGTAGGGGGTTTTTTGAGCTAGAGCAGGAGCCGTATGCAGCAGCCATCCAGCGGCTGCCAAAGAGCGATGCTTGAAAACATTAAGCGATCTCAAGAATAAGACCGGATCGCGATGCCATTGCCGCAGCAGAAGATTCAGCCCAGAAGCAACTCGGTTTGGCAAAGCATCAGGAACAGGATGCAAATAGAAAGTGCGATCTAGCAATTGATACTTTTCGACGCTGGGATGAACTTTGGTTGTATCACCATGAAATTCAGAATAGATATCAACTTCATGCCCACGATCAAGCAATCCTGCGATTTGATTGAGAATAAAGGGTTCCGACAGCATCGGAAAATGACTAACGACGAATGCCACGCGCAGTGATTGCTGTTTCATAATCATCCTCGCGACGACACGCCTCCAAATTTGAGACGCAATTTCTCTACGCCTCGAATATAGCGAACGAGCAACGTCATGAGATAAAACTGAAATTTCTGGTTGATGCTCTTGAGCTGCGGATAGCGAAGCACTTCGGCAATGGACAAAATCGGCGAAAGGAAATCTTCACCCACGCTGCGGATAAACAGCTTATTCCGGTTCAGCCAGGGTTCGCACTTCTGAATCTGAGCATCGTAGATACCGCCCGCCAACCGCACCTGCCGTTTGAACAGAGCCGCCCAAGAATCGCGAGCCGGATGGCGGATCACGGCATCTTCGGCATAAACCTGCGTGTATCCGGCCGCAGCCACGCGACGCCCCCATTCAAAATCGCCGTTCGATTTTAGCGACGCATCAAACGCGCCCACCTGCTCGATTACCTGTTTAAAGGTGAACACGTTTGCTGTGGAGCCATAGCGATACTCCTGCAAATGCTCTTGCTGCTGAAACGCCACAATTTTCTCGTAGCGTTCCACAAGAGTGAGCCGCGCCGGATTTTTGAAAAACAGCTCGATATTGCCAGCCACTAAGCCACAGTTGGGGGTAGCTAGCAGGACTCGGACACCGTTTTCGATCCAGGTGGGCGCGGGAATACAGTCGGCATCGGTAAAGGCGATCACGTCCCCCCGGGCCAGCGAGATGCCCTTGTTACGAGCAGCATAGGAACCGGGCGTCAATTCCTCAAGGGCTATCGCCTGCGGAAACTCAGCCACGAGCGACTTGATAGTTTGTTCGGCGTCGGAGCCATTGTCGATCACTAGAACTTCGTACTGGCTGCGTGGATAGGTCTGCTGCTCGAGTGCCATTAAACAGTGCCGTAACCGCTCGGCGTCGTTGTAGACCGGAACGATCACCGAAACAAAAGGATTAGAAACGCTCATCTCACTGCTCATGCTATTGCTCCCTTCAATCGCGGGTGGAAACGCCGCCCAGCTTCAGACGAATTAGTTCGCCAGCGCTGACATAGCGCACGAACACCATCGCCAGCGAAACTTGGAGCTTTTGCTTCCACCCTCGCAGTTGGGGGTTTCTAAACGCATTGATGATGAAGTTTACCGGAGGCAGTAAGTTTTCAATTAGCGTGATGCCGTACTGGAGCTGCCGCCGCCAAACGGACCGAATTCGGTAGTTGCTCAGGTCATACAGCCCTCCCACGAGTCGGATCGAGCGCTTGTGCAGTTCTGCCCAGGAGTAGCGAGCGGGATGCGCGACTCGGGCGCGATCGCTATAGACCTGACGGTAGCCCGATGCGGCAACTCGCTGTCCCCACTCCACATCTCCGGTGCCTTTCAGCGAGGGTTCAAACACCCCGACGCGATCGAGCACTGCTTTGTAAGTAAAGACGTTAGCCGTTGCCCCAAACTGCTGCCGCTCAACGAGCTGCTGCTGCGGAAACGCTGTGACAGCCTCATAGAGTTCTACAGGCGTCGCCCGCTCCGGGTCGCGGAAAAACACATCGATGCGCCCAGCCACCAAGCCGCAGTTGGGGGTTTCGGTCAGTGCCGCCACGCCTTGCTCTAGCCAGTCGGCAGCCGGAATGCAGTCAGCATCGGTAAAGGCAATCACCTCACCTTTCGCCATCAACACGCCACGATTGCGGGCGGCGAAGCTGCTTGGGTAAGGTTCGTGAGCGACGATGACTCGCTCCAAGGTCTGATCAAACATATGAACGACCGGCGCAATCGCTTGTTCTGGCTCGGAGCCGTTGTCTACCACAATCACCTCAAAGTTTGCCCGAGGATAGGTCTGCTGCGCCAGTGCCTCCAGACAGAGCTGTAAGCGCTTAGCGTCATTCAGGACCGGAATAATCACAGAGACAAAGGGCAAGCCTGAAGAATGTGATGCGGCCTTCATTGACATGACGTTGGCCCTAACCTCCTGCATGGACGGACTCCTACCGACTTGAACTCCCTGAGCGGTGCCGCTATGAACAACCGTTTTAGGTTTAGCTCCGGCCTGCTAGTCCAGCAAGCTGGACCACCGCAATAACGCCGCCCTGGATCAGCAAGAATGAAAACGAACCGTTCAGGTTCCGCTGCGTGGTGGCGCTACAGAATCGGTTGCTCTGACTGTCTATCATTCTGACTGCTAGTATCTGATTGTTAGTAGTGCAAGTAGTGCAGCTGTTTAGCAACCCTTTGCAAGCAAGACTAGGGACACACGTCTGGTCGGCTCTGCCCGTGGTAGATGTATTCCAAAGATGACGAGCAACACAATACCCGCCAGAGCTATCCTCACCAAAGCGAAGGAAATAAAGCAGCGGGTAAAAACCCCAGTGCGTTGGCAGTTCAATCCGCGGTTTCTACTGGACGGGCTTCTGCAGGACGAGCAGCGCCTCGAAAACTCTTTATCATTAAGGACTCGATAAGGACTCGATATTCACTATTTCGATATTCACTATAAAGACGATTACCGTCAGAGCACAGGACTAACCCAGAGGCTTCACTAGCTCTTCAGAAAAACTAAACAAACGTGAGATGGCATTGGGGAGATTATAAAGTTACGGTAAAGTTTTCGGTTTAGATGCGAGGGAACAACAGACCAAGCCAATCGGTTTTTGCGGAATCGCAGACCCCTCTCATCGTTCACCCGATTTGAGTAGCGGAATCATCTACTATTGAACCGTTCAGCAATTCCGCCTAGACTGAACTTGGGCCGAACTGGACGAAGCGGAGTTGCAACAACCGCCGTGCCAGCTTCTCTTTTGAGTACTCTATGTCCGACACCTCCACTCCGCTAACCCGCTCCGCTAAAACGAGTGAGCATACTCTCGTTTTGTCCGATCAATCCCTTCGCTACACCGCCTCTGCCGAATGGCAAACCCTGTTCGAGCAGGAAAAGCCGGTAGCCGAAATGTTCCATGTCGCCTATCTGGTGTCGGAGCAGGAGGCTGCCCAACGACCCCTCACCTTTGTGTTTAATGGTGGACCGGGCGCAGCTTCCGCCTATCTGCACATGGGGGCCCTTGGTCCGAAGCGAATTCTGTTTGGCGAGAATGGCAGCCTGCCCAAACCCCCCGTGCGACTAGTGGACAATTTGGAGAGTTGGCTGCGCTTTACCGATCTGGTGTTTATCGACCCAATTGGCACTGGCTTTAGTCGCAGCCTGCCGCCCGAGAAAGACGAGAAAGGCGGAGACAAAGCCTCTGAGAAATCGGGACCCGTGTCCGGAGAAGCCGACAAGGACGACAAGCCCAAAGAGGCGAAATTTTGGGAGGTGGAACGCGACCTGAAGGCGTTGGGCGAGTTCATTCAGCGGTTCCTCTCGCGCCGCAAGCGCTGGCTATCTCCCATTTTCATTGCCGGGGAAAGCTACGGCGGCTTCCGGGTCGCAAAGCTGGCCAAAAAGCTCCAGCAGGAATTTGGCGTTGGGCTATCCGGGGCAATCTTGATCTCGCCTGCCCTGGAATTCAATCTGCTAGACGGCAACAGCGACTACACGCTGACGTCCTGGGCTACCTTGCTGCCGTCCTTTGCTGCCGCTGCCGCCCACCATGGCCGCGCCCAATGGGCCGGAGCCACCGGCGATTTAGCCGCCCACCGAGCTGCCGCCGAACAGTTTGCTCGCCAAACGCTGATTCCCCTGCTGGCTATGGGCGACGCCGTTCCTGCGGCCGAGCGAGAGGCAGTCTATCAACAGCTCGCCGGACTTGTAGGCTTGCCGCTATCGCTAGTAGAGCGTCAGGCAGGACGGATCGGGCTAGAAGTGTTTGCCCGCGAACTGTTGCGCGACCAGCAGCGCATTGTGGGTCTCTACGACGCCTCAATCACTGCCATCGACCCCTTTCCCGATCGCATCACCTACGAAGGCATTGACCCTACTCTCGATGGTCTCGATCGCCTGTTTACCGGCGCGATCAACAGCCACCTGCGCGATACCCTCGGCGTTGAAACTGACCTCACCTACCATCTGCTGAATCTGGAAACCTTTAACGCCTGGAAGTTTGACCTCAAGGGTGCCTTCAAGCAGGGCTTCATCGGAGCCGTAGACGATCTGCGCGTCGGCATGACTCTCAATCCCTACATGCAGGTCTACATCACCCACGGCTTTTTCGATCTGGTGACGCCCTATTTTGCCTCCAATCACCTGGCAGACCTGATGAAGCTGAATCCAGAGATCCGCCCCAATCTCACCCTCCGTCATTACCAGGGCGGGCACATGTTCTACACCTGGGACGACTCGCGGCAGCAGTGGTTTGCCGACATGCAGGCGTTTTATCGTAAAGCAATTGGCTAGGTAATCAGCTAATTCGCCGTTACCCTGCGTCGCTTGATCGGCTGCGCCGGATTACCCGCATAGATCGTCATTGGCTCCAGCGATCGCACCGCCACGCTACCCAATGTCAGCACCGCCCCTGTCCCTACTGTCACTCCCGGACCAATCCGTGCCTGGGCTGCAATCCAGCTCCCGGTTTGAATCTCGATGCCGCCCAGCTTCAGATCAAACGTAGGCTGACTCCAATCGTGGTTCCCGGTACAGAGATAGACGCCCTGCGACAGACAAACGTGGTCGCCCAGCGTTACCGGAGCCAGATTGTCAATCCACACCGCTTCCCCAATCCAAACAAAATCGCCCACCGTCAAGCGCCAGGGAAACTTGACCCGCACGCCGGGCTTGATGCGAACCCCCTTCCCAACCGTCGCTCCGAAAACGCGCAACAGCCAAACCTTCACCGCCGACACCGGCAACCAGTGGCTCTCTAGCAGCGGCAACCCAATAAAATACCAGAGCAACTGCTGCCCATAGGACGCACCTGGCGAATAGGAGCCTGGAGTGTAGCGGTCGAGGCGAGGAGAAAAGCCAGCCGCAGCATCAGTTGCGGTAGTTGCAGAATCGATTGGGGAATGCATCGGTGAATTTGATAGATAAACGAATAGATCAACAAAAACTCAAAAATGGGCACGCAGAAATTGCGGCTGCACCAGTCAGACGACGGCACAACCGCAAACGAGTACGGAAATAGTTTAGTTAGTCAACAGTGAGTGAACAGGCAAGATCCACCCACAGCGAAAGCACGGACTAATCGGGCAAGTGGACTGAAGTACCCTGGAAGCAAATTTCAGGCTGTAATCTGCTGGAGTAGACTGGCCTCCACCCGCAATTTATCTGCGGGCGAACCAGATCCGAAGAGGAGCAGGCGAATTGATAACCGATGAAGATCAACTTGCTGAACCTGCGGACGAAACCGGGACAGCCCGATAAACTCTACTCTCTGAGCCGATGCGTTACATTTGTGATCTGATGATTTCAGTTCAGGGCGTTGGTGAGGCGCTCTCCTAGGCTTGCTCCCGTGCGTCCTGTAACCAACCACAGCAGTGACCGCAGCATATCTCGCAGAATCCGCGGCAGTTCCTCCGGCGGACGATCGCTGGGAACGGCGACAGGAGTGAAGGTGATGCCTTGGCTCCCTAGCACAATGAAGGCAATCACTCTAGCCCGCGACATGTGAAAATCAGACGTCACCACATAGAGATGCTGAATACCGCGTCGTCGCCAGTCCGCCACCAGCGTCGTGAAATTAGTGACGGTATCGGTAGCGCGATAGTCGAGGTGAACCCGGTCGCGGTTAACACCCGCAGCTTGGAACACGGCATAGGCTGGGGCTGGCGGTTTGTCGCCGCTGGAAACCCAAACCTCTAGGTCGGTGTAGTATCTGGCCAGCGTAGCGGCGGCTTCTTCTCGCCCGGCTCCACCACCCAACACAAGGATGGCTTCTGGTGTGGGGGCCTGCTGAGCCGCAACTGCCAATCGTACTGAGATACTGCCCACGAGAAGCAGGAATCCTCCGGCAATGCTGATGGCTGCAATCTTGAGGATGCTTCTGATCTGCTTCATAGATCGTTGGCCACGAGCGTCTTGGGCTGCAAGCTTATTGAGGGCGAGTACTCGACTTGAGATTCCAGAGCAGGCGTTTCAACCCAACCAGGTGTTCTCCCGGCAGTAGAGTTTTCAGCAGGCTTTTGGCAATGGCTTTCAGCATCAGCGGCAACAACTGTTGCTGCAATTGCAGCAGATCGGGAATGTCCAAGGTGGCTACAGAGCTGTTGGGAAAGGCGGGATAGTCGCGTCGCGTACCAAATCCCAAATAGCTCGATAATTCTGGACTCAGGTTGTCAATAAATGCCGTGTTGACTAAATTCTGCTCTCCATGACCGATGTAGCGATCCCCCACCTGATCCACCTGAAACAGCAGAATGTTGCGGGTGTGCTCGCGGTCGCAAAACGGAGCAGCTCGGTGGATCGCGTGAATATCACAAATCATCAAACTACCCTTCTGCATATTGAAGGTCAATACATCTTGGCGATGATGAGTTTCAACCCAGCGATCGCTGAGATAGATTTCCTGAGCATAGTAATGCGACCAACGATGGGAATTTTTAATTAACTGAAAGGGACTACGATTCTGCTCAGAAAGATAGAACAAAAATAGGAGACCTGGCATAGAATGCTTACCACAAAGCTGGCTGGCATTCTGAAGATTATTGTCAGTATGCCAGGGCATATGAAACTGGCGACGAGTTTGACAAAATCGGTGATTGGTTAACTGATATCGATCTGTGAAGTAGGCGTTGCAAATGTCTAGCACCTTACGCGAGGTAATCAGGTCGTAAGACAGTTTTGACTTCGCTAAGCAGTGCGTTAGAAAGCGCTGAGTTCCTGAAATGGCAACACCAACATCATTATGGTTGACAAGGATTGATTCGAAATTAATATCTGCTAAGACTCGATCAACATAGGAAGAAGTGAGAGCCGTTTCACAATAAAAAAAACCGTCTTTCTGAACGGAGTCAACAATCTCCAAAACTGATAGCGTATTCAAATAAGCTGTAAACATGGGTTCAATCTAAAAAGATAGACTAATGCGTCTGCCAGACATTGGACCTGACTCAACCAATCGTCTACTGAACCAAAGCGATTGACACCCCTGAATATTACGGATTAAATAACCAATTAAACCAATTAAAAAAATAGTTGCTTAGTCTACAAAAGGCAATTCCAGAGAATCTCAGAATAGCCCTAGATGTTATCTCGCTCTTAGTATAAGGAATCATCAAGAATTCATCAAGTGCTGATCGCCTTGCGTTTTGCTCTAAGCAGTGGGTCAACAATCGATAAACCCAGGAATACAGCTCTAAACCAGACTCAGGTGATCAGGGCGCAAATCGGTAGGTAAGGGTTTCTTCGCAATCATCCACTGATAGGCTGTGGCCAGAGGGCGAGCAACTGCTGACCAGGAATAGCGAGTTTGGGCTAGCTGTTGACCATTGCTGCCGAGTTTAGCGCGCAGATCCGGGGAAGCAAGCAGTTGAGCAATCGCCTCAACCATGGGCTGCACTTCACCGGGAACCACCCATCCCGCTTGAGCTTGCTCAATGTCGGATGCAATTTGAATACCGGGCGTGATCACCACGGGTAACCCGGAAGCCAATGCCTCGGCAACGGCAATCCCAAAATTTTCTGAAAACGAGGGCAGCACAAACAAATCCGCACCTTGCAGCAGCAAGTCCTTGGCTTTGCCCGTAACCAGCCCCGGAAAGGACACCCGATCGGCGAGATTCAGGGTTTGAACTAGCCGCTGAAGGTCTGCCACATAGTCGGCTTCCCCTGTTCCCGCGAGAATGGCATGAAACAAATGACCCTGCGCTTTCAGGGCAGCCAGCGTTTGCAGCAGCAGCTCAGGACGCTTCTTGTAATGGAGGCGAGAAAGAAACAGAACAATCGGCACCTCCCTCGGCAGACGGTATTGCTGCCGCAGGGCTGCTCTGGCATTGGGATTCGGATCGGGAGCGTGAACCCCCAAAGGCAGCGTCAGGGTGGGGGTGGTAATCCCAAACTTGCGAACATCCTTGGCTTCAGAGAGGGCTGTGCAGTGAATAGCGGCAGCTCGCTGCAAATTGCGACGTTCGATTAGGGCAGTGTAGAGCTGCTTTTTGGTTTTGCTCTGAGCTAATGCCCAGGGTGAAAGCTGCCCCATCGTGCGGACGGTGTAGGGAATGGCGTTACGGCGAGCAATGGCTGCTGCACAGGTCGGGGTATAGGAAAACAGGTAGTGATTGTCAATCAGATCGTAATTAGGGAGATGATGCCAGCACCAAGTCGTGAAGGCGCTGGAGAAAATAAACTCCTTGAGAGCCGGTGGATTGTAGGGCAGAAACCAAACTGGGATCGTGCCTCCGGCGACCGGATAATCAACCCGCTGCCGCAGAGGCACTGGAAGCGGAGCTGGGAAATCGTGATTGGTCGTGGCAATTTCTGCCTCAACGCCGGAGTCGCGCAGTGCCTTGACCAGATTCATAGCCACCTGAGGCGGACCTCCAGAACTGGCACTCAGCGAGGGAATGACATGCAGAATTTTCATGACAGACTCATGACACTGATCACAAACCGACTAGCGAGAGGTGAATTTATCGAGAGGTGAACTTGCGGAACACAATCAGGGCAATCACCGGCAGGATGGCAGTTGTCAGCCAAAACATACTGCGCATGGTGATCCCCGCTGCAAAGAATCCCAGAGCATACACTACAAGGGCATAGTCAGACTGCTGCCGCATCGCCATCCGGTTCCACCAAGCCGCCAACGCCCCGAAAAACAGAGACATACCAATCACCCCCAACCAGCCCGCCATCATGTAGCTCTCGCCTAGATACGTTGTGGCAATTGTATATCCCTCCGCCCCTACAATGTCTTCGATGCTGATACTCAAGCCTTCGGGTTTACCCGGAAACAAGGCACGAGGAATGGGGCGAACTAAAGACCAGGAAATAACTTCAAACCCCAAAAACTCTTGCGACTCTGGAAACACATCAAGCAATGGGGCAATGGCTGCTAGGTTGTAATCAACTGCCAGTGTTTCTCGCGTTTCACCACTAGCATAGACCTGATTTGTCACGTAATTGCGCAGCCCCATCGTTCTAAACTCGAGCATGTGGTAGGAGCCGTAGACTGCGATAAAACCCGCAGCCAAAATTGGAAGAATTGTATTTCTGACTGTGTTACGAGGCAGTGTGAGTAGATAACTCATCAAAAACGTCGCGATATGAGCAATAAACACATTGCGCGTTCCTCCTGCAAAAGCTTGAAAAATAACCAAACTAAAAATGCTAGTCATTATGGCTAGTTGCCACACTGGAAACGTTTGGCGACGGTTCCAGACCACTGCCATTAGAGGCGGGATGACGTAGGAAAGCAAATTTAACTCAGTCAATAGACTGCCCCACCCTCCAATTCGACCGCGCGACCACGGTTGCGAGAAACGCGGCCCCAGCATCTCCTCGATGAGGAGAATAGGGTCAAAATTGACGGACATTAGCATATACAAATATGCCAAGAAAGCTGAAAGAATAAACCCCCAAAAAAGGGTTTGGTTAGAAATTTCATCTAAGGTCAACCATCGAGAACGCACTGGTTTTGGAGCAACAAGATGTCGCCCAATCGCTAGTCCTGCTATACCGACCAGCACTACATTGAGCGCATTGGCAACACCAACAGTGTCAACCATATCGTCAAATTTCTCTTGTGGAAAGAGAAATTCAGCCAGTGTCAAACCATACAAACCAATCAAGCAGAGTAGATCGGTGCGAAACAGATTGCGCAACCCCTTGCGGCTATCAAAAAAAACACTGACTAAAAAAGCGACGCCGACTGCAATTGCCGCCACTCGCGCCATTGTCGAGGGTGTCTGTTCGGCTGGATACAGGCTATAGCCTAATGCAATGCCAAACAACAAACAAACAGTGCCTGCGATAGCGGGCGATGGCGGAGTATAAAGCCGGAAATCCTCAACGAATTCTGTTTCCTCGATGTCGAATTCCGCATCCTCTCCCTGATCCGCCTCATGCGACCAGGTAATTGAGTGCCATCCCTGATAGTGTTCTTCTGTCATGATATTGCGGTCGATAGACTGGGTTGTCGATGGTTCCTGACGGCCGTTTCCATAAGCTGAATCAGCTCCTTGGCTTTCACCTCCCAAGTCAGGTGCTGCTGAATTAAACGCTGGGCATTGTGCCCCATTTGCAGGCGCTGCGCTGAGTTACTCAGCATGCGATCAATCGCTTCTGCGGTTGCGGCAACCGATCGGGGCGGAACAGTGTAGCCATGCACGCCATCCTGAACCACATCCGTGATGCCGCCATCGTTGCAGCAGATAATTGGCTTGCCCGCCGCCATCGCTTCCAGATACACCGTTGCAAAGGGTTCATCCCAGCCGACTAGAGCAAAACAATCTGCCCAGACCATCTCTTGCAGCACCTCCTGATGGGGTTTCTTGCCCACAAGCTGTACTCGATCTTCCACCTTCAGCCGAGCGATGGTTTCTCTAACCCTCTGTTCCTCTGGGCCTCCACCAATGATGCGCAGAACCGCGTTGGGATGTTTTGCACTAATGTGATGGAACGCTTCAACTAGGGTCGGAATTCCCTTGCGCTCTGCAAACAAGGCGCAGGCGAGAATAATAATTCTGTCCTTCAGGACTTCAGGGCGAGGAGTTGACCAGAGCTTGGGGTCCGGCAGATGGACTCCGTTATGGCAGGTATAAATCCGCGCTGCCGGAAACAGCTCGAGCATATTCTGCTGCATGCGGTGGGAAACCGTCAGCATCGCCCATGCCCGATCGACAACTTGCTGCAGCGCTGCCTTGCGTTGAGGATAAAGGCGACAGTCAGCAATCTCATCAAAATCATGCTCTTGCACAATCAGCGGCTTGCAGAATTGGGGCGGCAGTTGCGCCACGAGCCAACCATTAGGTAGGGCATGGTGGCAGAAAAGAACATCTGGCTTGAAGGACTCCATTTGTTGATAGAGGTACCGCTCAGCAGACCATTTAGCCAAACTCAAATAGGGCTGAGGATGGCGGTACGCCCACTGCTTGACCGGAGGCACCGGATAGTAAAGCCAGCGGGGATAGTGAACCTGAACGCCGCCGTGCCAAGTATAAACCTCGGGACAGTTGGCGTAGGCTTTAGCCCCGGACGTTTTTGCCAGTGCTCTGGGAACCCAAGACGTAAAGGAAACCACCCGCAATTCCACCTCTTGACGAGCCAGCGCCTGAGCCTGCGTCAGTGCCCAAGTGCCCATTAGGGGATTGTCGGGTTTGGGGAAATAGGAGGCAAGAAACAGAATCCGAAGGCGGCTGGTCATGGAGGGGAACACGGAATAGACGGCTCTAAAGTTCTTTTCTGGGGGTGGATGGCCAATCCGTAAGCTTTTGGAAAACTTCAACCCAGCGTTTGGCACCAACCTCGGGTGTCCAGTCTGCGGCTTTCGCCAGAGACGCTTGGCTAGCGGCAGCAATCGCCTCGGGATCGGAGACATAGCGCAACAAGGCAGCAACCAAAGCCTCCACATCGCCCGCCGGCACAATCGTTCCATTGACTCCTGGTGTCACGAGATCAGCAGCCGCCCCGACGGCATCCGAGCAGATAATGGGCAATCCCGCTCCCAAGGCTTGGTTGACCACAACGCCCCACCCGTCGTAGCGGCTCGGCAGAACAAACAGGTCAGCGCGTTGAAAGAAATGGGGCAGATTATCGGGAGCTTGAAATCCTGCAAACTCAATGTGATCCTTGACGTCAGCCGGCAGGGGTTGCATCATCTGCGGCAGTTCTGCCTCACGACCTACCAGCAGCAGGTTGGCTGGCAGTCCCGATTGAATTACTCGGGCGAAGGCCTGGAGCAGTAAGTCAATGCCCTTGCGCGGAATCATCTGACCACAGCAGAGAATAGTGGGTGGAATGCGGGGGCGGTGCGGCAGATTCTGGTTAAAGCGTGTCAGATCACAATAGTAAGGAATGTTGAAGACGGGCTTGTCAGGAAAGCGCTGCCTGTAGTCTTGTTCAGCCCTAGAGCCAATCGCCACAATTGCGCGGCAGTGGTTGAGTCCTTGAGCTAGGACCTGCTGCAACTGCCCCTTAGCTCCCGTTGAGTTGGCAACCATCTTCTCGCCCCAGAAAATGCAGGGAATCTGCTGAGCGCGAGTATGCAGAATCTGTTGGGCAATTAAATTTTGATAGCCATTGAATATGACAATATCTACGTTTTTTAACCGAGGCAGATGCCAGTTGTAGTGAAACCGAGAGGTACCCCAAGCCAGATATCCTCCTGTTAGAACTCGCTCATAGGGCTGGAGCGGCTTCTCTGGCCAGGGATTATCGGGATGAGAAGGCTCCAGATAGAGAACTTGCAGATCAACCTCAGAGTGACGGGCTAAGGCATAAAACAAATCCCGCTGATAGGGAGATGGAACAATGGAGTAAATCAGAATATTGAACATTATTAAATTTGAGAGTTCTCCAAGGGCCAATCACACTGATTCATTTTTATCGATGATGAGCATCAATAAATTGAATTAAGATAACTCATAACGGACGTCCCAATTGCCCACGAATGATTGCTTTTGTTAAATCATACGCAGCGTAAGGTGCTCCAAAATACGCGTTAAAGCGTTCATTTTGGGAACGGAAGGTTTCCACAATTGCTGGATCATCTAGATGATTTTCCTCAAGAGCAGCGAACAGACGCTTTTGAGCGTAGTGATAAAGTTCGACATCAAGCCAATTTTGCTCTGCGATCTTTTTGCGCAATGATATTGAAATAGTTTCGTCGCTATTTTTCTGTTTAGTGTTACGACGTAAATAGAGACAGTGACTCCAATTCATTTGCTTTGCTAGCAACAATAACGATTGGTCATAATATTCTGTCAATCCCACCCAAGAAAAATCTCGTTCGATATTTCGCTTGGCCAGTTCGAGCAAGCTCCGGTCACATTTGCCAATAGGCGTGCGGTTGATAAAACAATCGTGAGGATCACCCGCAATAAATCGCACTTGCCCATTATCAAGCTCCATCAACGGTGTGTGGAGCGCAAAGTCTTCCAGGGATTTATTGACTGCATGGTGGTGATAAAAAGCAGTGGAATTGGACCGAGAGTAGTAATAGAGCGAGATGACTCGGGAAACGGGTTCACGCAGCAAAGTGATATAGGTGTAGGGCGTTGGGAGGAGACGATGCACACCGTAGCAGCAGTGACCGACAAAATAGCGGTCTTCAGGCGTTTTAGCTCTAAGGGATGCTTCTAACGGCAGATTCTGACTTTTTCCACTCAAAAGACGAGCGGCACGGTGCGGCAAAGATGGTCCTAACTTACGACGAAGAATGCGTTGTAGCGAAATGCCGCCTGCTTTTTGGATATGAACAAAAATTAGAAATGGTGGAGTTGTCATTCTCAGTTAAGTATGAAGTTAAGTATGAAGTGACCAGAATGAGTTAAGAAACCATTGCCGTGTTTAAGTCTTAGATGCTATCTAAACTGAGCCTGTACACAACTTCTGACCCAGAAAGGGCAGACTATATGCATCAGCTTGATAAGGCTTTTTGGATAGAAAAATTAGATGTTCGGGATGCTGTAAGAAATACTGAATTACATCTGCAACTGCCTTTCCATTGACTTCTGGCAAAACTATTCCATTGACGCCATCTTTCACCACCTCTCCACAGAAGCGGGACACAATCAGCGGCAGCTTCCAGGCTTGCGCTTCTAGCTGAGTCAGCCCAAAGCCATCGGAGAGGGTAGGAAACAAGAAGACATCAGCCTGCTGATAGTACTGTGCTGTCTCACTGCGGGGAACCGGGCCAATCAAACGAATATTGGGCAGGTTGAACCGCGATCGCTCTACTCCAATGGACCCCACCAGCCAGAACTCGATGGGCTGATCTTGGAGCAACTCAGCCGCCTCCAGCAGAGCCGCAATCCCTTTCCGCAGGATAATCTGACCGAGAAACAGCACCCGCAGCGGACGCTCGCGCGAAAACTGCTCTGGATAGACTCGCTGGAAAGATTCACTCCCTTGAGGCGGAGAATAGGCCAACGGAACAATCTGAATCTTGTCGGCAGGTACACCCACCTGCTGCAAAGCCTGACTGGACCAGGAGGAATTGACCACAATGCGATCTGCGAGCCGACATTCCTCTTGCCAAGAGGACCAGTAATCTGAAGGAACGGGCTGCCAGGCGGGAGCCAGATCGGGATGTTTGCGATGCTCTTCTAGAACAATTTTTTCTTCCATCATGCCCGGATCAATCTGTCCAAGGATGGTGTACCATCCTAGGGACTTGGCATAGCGCAGCAGATCCAGGGCAGCATAGCTGTAGGTAAATAAGACAGGACAAGTACCGGACTGGACAATGCGGGGTGCTGCCTTCTGCAATTCACGGAGGGCGCGGGCTTGAAACCAGCGATTTCTGGCAATCATCCGATCCCAATCGTTTGTTTTGCGATAGCGATGGATTAGCTCGAACTGACTTAGCGAAGGGGTGAAGGATTGAACAGGAGCATGAACCAGATCGGGATGAAACCTCTCCTGTAATGACTTAAGAAACGGATGATGAATAGCATGGATGAGGGAGTGGGGTTTGACCCAGGCATCCGTTAGCAAGAGAGCCAAGTTACCAGATTGATGCAAGGCACGAGGAATCGCATAGTGTTCCCGCGCCCCAAGCTGGCAGCAAATCCAGGGGGAAGCTGTTGAGAGAGAAGTCACAGACTTACCGAAAGTGAATAGCAGATTAGGTTTCTAGAGCTTGACAAAACTGTTCGCAGTCTTCCTTTAAGACTTGATAACAAGCGGGTAAATCAACAGCTAGAGGCTGCAAGCGATCGAAGCGCAGGTTAAAGGTGTAAACATTTCGTACTAGATGCCGAAAAGCACAGTAATCTTCCAAGCGATGGCGGGTAGTCAATGAAATCACCGCAGAACGAATGCCTGGAATTTCAGCCGACATCTGTCGCAATAGGCGTCGATGCCAATCTGCTCCGTCGGGTAAAGCGTTATCGATGTCTTGAGCAATGTCTCGAAAAATTCGCTCTGCCGGGATTGTTCGTCAACCTAGGCATCAGTCAAACACTGGGGGCCAAAGATCGGTGATGGCGACTTCCCAACCGGGCAAGAGGTCTGGCAAGGTTAGTACATCCCCGTCCCGCAAAACAACGGCCGCTTGATTAGGGCGATAGACCTCCAAGGTGTGGGTTTCTGGATCAATAAGAACAATAAGAAGACCAATACTCGTTCCCTGGCTCAAAAAGGATTGGATTTTCTCTCGCAACTTGGTCAGGTTATCGGTAGGTGATTTGACTTCCACCATCAAGTCAGGAGCTAATTCTGCATAGGACTTGGGAGACCTCCGGAGCCGTTCTGCTCGCACAAACGAAACATCGGGAGCGCGTGTGTCCGAGTTGGGCAAAATGAAGCCCGCGCCTGCACCGGTCACCCGTCCTAACTGGCGAGGTCTCACCCAATTGCGGAGTTGGGCACTAAACTCTGAGGCAACTTCATCAGACTCATAGCCAGACGGACTCATCACGATAATCTCCCCCCCCACCAGCTCCATTGGATAGTCAGGTAGGTGGGCTTGCACTTTTTCCAGGTCCCTGGCAGTCAGAGGCATTGGCAGTTCCCTCAATCTGCTCCCTTCACTATAGCTCAAAGCTCCAGCAGGAAGGAGTTTGGCAGATTGCGACGCAATTGAAGAAACGACCGCACACTCTGAGCCGAGAGCGGTTGGCGTTGAGTCTGGTGCTGCCAGAGCAGTTCTGGGATTGTGACAATTCCCCTGCGAATTCCGTTCAGCCGTCCATGCTGGATTAACCAACGAATGCGGCTAAGGCATTGACCTGCACCCAACCACCACAGCGCCGCGGGATATCGCAGATACGTCAAAAGGGCTTGATTCGCAATGCTCGCAGCGGTAACCTTAGCACTGCTATGGTGCTCGAGGCGAGTGTCGTGAAATACTCGCAGCCAAGGAGTGGACAAAATCTTCCAGCCTAGGTGGTGCAGTCGCAGGGATAAATCCGCCTCTTCCATGCCATAGGCAACCGGCAGTTGAACATATCCACCAGTTTGCAGGAATATGTCTCGACGATAGGCACAGCCACAGCCCACAAAATCTGCGACCCACGCTGCGGTGCACTCGTCAGGGGTAATGGTTTCACCTTGATGGAAAATGGCAGAGCCGATGACGGCTGCATCGGGAAAGATTTCAAATAACCGCAGTAATCGAGCAAAGTAATCTGAATCAATCGGGTAGGAATCATCGTCAAAGCTGGCGACGATAGGATTTTTGGCTCGAGCAATTGCTAAGTTCCGCCCCCCGCCCGGCCCCACCTGAGCAGAGTTTTTGATGATGATGACTTCTTTGAATTCACTGCCCTGAAGTGCAGCTTCAGTCAGAGAATCATTGCCATCGATATGTACAATCACCTCATCGGGTCGCGGCTGGCACTGGTAAATCTGCTGTAGCGCCTTCAACAATGCCTCTGGACGTCGATAGGTTGGGATGGCAACTGTTAACCTACAAGTCGACATTGATGTAGAAGGTTCAGGAGAGCAGCTTAGAAGTTTTTGAACTTTGAATTCCACGGCCGTTCTGCACGTCCTACTTTTTTGTAAACGGTCAGCTGATTTTTCTTCAGAATTGTCGCAATAGAAAATTTTATGCTTTCCAAGCCTGAACGTAAGTGAGATAGATCAAGCTTTTGATAGGATGAAGAAAAATTTGAGTCAATGAACTCTAGAACTTTACGAATGTGAGGATCGGCACTGTCATCGAAAAGCATCAGGCCATTGGGGGCAAGGAGACGTCCCGAATAATAGAAGTCAACGAAGACATCTTCAAAAAGATGAGAGCCATCGATATAAATCAAATCGAAATTTCGTTTCTTAGCGAGAAGCTCTGCCAAAACAACACAGGATGGGTTTTCACGTATATCAACATATTCTAACAAGCCTGCTTTTTGTAGAGCCAATCTTCCAGTATCATCCCAAACTGTTGATTGATAAGGATCAATCGCCACATGCTGTCTATCGGCTTGATGGTTCAGGTCTCGGTGGCTGGCTGCTAGGGTCAAACAAGAAGCACCAAAGGCTAAACCAATTTCAAGTGTCCTCTGAGGCTTAAATTCAAGCATCAGCGATCTCAACGCTAGCAGGTTATTTTTCGTTGATGCTGCCCCTAGTCGTTCAAAAGTTTTTCCGGTACGGCCAACAGCTTTTTGTGCTTCTAACATGTGTTGAAGCGAGTGACAGAACTCAAATTCTTGGTACGTCTGCATAGCTTTTTCATTCATAAGTTAAGCTTCATAAATCAAGTTCGAGGAGCTGTTTCAGTTCTAAACAAACCAAGGAATAAAGTTAAAGTTGCAATTATTGGAAAAGCGATGAGATAGCGAAATCGCTTGAGATAGAGATGCCATCTAAAAGTTTTTAAGTACAGTTCCCAACCAATTTTAACCTTACACTCATACACAGCTTTGAGACTCACAGGTCTAATATGACGGGTTAAAATTTCAAGTCTCTCCTGTTGGCGACTGAATGCACCTGGATACTGACTAGATTTTTCTTGATCAATTAGATGAAACATACCTTGGTAAGTTTTATCATGGTTAGCTATCGCACTGTTTTGATGCCGACGATAAGCATATACTGGAGGTGTTTGAATATATATAAATCCTTTGGCAGTCCCCAGTTTTGCCCACAAGTCACAGTCTTCACCATTAATTCGAAGTTCCGTGAACCCCCCAACAGATCTTAGAACATCTGCTCGTATTGCCACAGCTCCTGGTTGAAGCCATAAAGAGCGCTTACTAGAGGCAAAGTAATCTGGAAAAGCTTCAATTTTTAGTGGAAGAGGTTGAACAAACTTAGTTTCATCCTCGTTATGGAACTGGATCGGTGTACCTGCTATAAGCGAAGGAAATCCATTCTCCGTTATGATCTGTTTATAAATGGAGAGGGTCCACGGGAACCATAAGTCATCGCTATCCAGAAAGACAATATATCTGCCTTTGGCATTATCAATTCCTAGATTGCGTGCTTTTCCAGGACCTTCATTCTTTTGTTGAATAATCTTAATTTGGCTCCCATAACCTATTAGAACATCGAGCGTTCTATCGGTCGAACCATCATCTACAACGATGATTTCAAAGTCATCAAGATTTTGTTCAATTACTGAATTCAGTGCTTTAGAGATCAGATTTTCTCTATTAAATGTTGGGATAATAACAGAAAAAAATGGCATTTCTTGCGATCCTGCCAACACTAAAATGAATCTATTTTCTAACTAAAAATAGCCAGAAACACTTTGCACACAAGAAATAACTTTTAGACTCAGTTCAATCAAGCAAATTTCCCTTGCTCGAAATCTCGCTTGAATTCCTCTATCTTTTCTTCCAATCTATCTAATCTTGAGTTCAAAACATCTTCCCTACTGAGTTGAGGTGTAGATTGCTGTACCAAACGTCTAATAAATGCAGCCATTAATTCAATTTCTATTCCTCTAAATGAAGGTAAGACCTGACTAATTCGGCTGAATCGATACATGCGATTAACTCTATAATCTAGCTCTAGAGACTGACAAAAATCAGTCCACTTGAAATCAGGAATTGCTGCATTCGATTTTAGAGGTATCCAAGGAACTCTAAGAGCATCTGCAACAATTGCACCATGCATTGCTGCACTGATTACTAAATCTGATTGGCTGATTCCCTGCATTACCTTCTCAACAGGCCATCTTGGATCAATACAGAAATAATCAAGCTTTCGACAAAGTTGAATAAAAGTTTCAGGGCTACTTTCCATTTCCCAGGCATAAGGAATGAGTGACACTTTGTGTATTTTTTTCAATTCTTCAGAGCCTTCCGAACGATAAAATCGATTGACTAAAATAGCGGGATCGGCAATTCCCAAGTCGGGTGATAAATCCAACACTTTTGCAGTTAAAGGACCTCTGACACAATAAATCTTCCAGGTATCATCAATTTTCGGGGGTTTACTAAAACCATGTCCTGTTCCAAAGATGATGGTCTGCTTAAATTTTGGTAGGTTTTCATTTAGTAAGGTTCCAAATCCTACAAATACAGCGTCAGAATTGTTTTCTGGATTATCAAAAACCCCTGGTAACACACGATTCCATAGCCATTGATTCAACTCATCGCCAAAGTTTCCAAATGGTACATAGCTTCGATTTTTATTGGAGTAATAAAGTCTCATATCACTTTTCATTATTGATTGTGATTTCTCAGTTAAACCCAAATACCTAGCCCATGCATTAGCTTTTTAAGCATCCTTCTGAAGGGGGTTTCAAGATGGTTGGGCAACTTACTCACATCAATGCTATAGTCTCCATTTTGAGTATCATAGTTAAGTCGATCAGCACTAACAATTTTTTGTTGCCAATCCTCCTCAATGGCATGTTCCCACCCAGGAAACCCTCTTTCCCGATTGCTACGACGAGTGTCAAGTCGTTTTTGAATCTGCTGAGGTGTGCGATATTTGTAGTGCTTATATAAAATGCGTTCCGGATTAACCACTCCCATATGTTCAGGCCAGGAACCCTGTCTCCAAACCAAGCCATTACGATGTCTAAAAAATCTAGGCTCAGAATTCTCTGCTTTATAGAATCGCAGTTGCGGAAGAAGCTCTGGTATAGGTTGAGTGAAATCTAGAGCTTCAATATCTTTGTCGGTGAGATAGTACTCTATAGAAACTCCCCAGACCACATGATTTGACGGCTTGACTCTAGCTAGAAAATCTCTTGGTGACTCTGGATAAAACTCATCGGCATCTAGATGACACCACCAATCTCCCGGTTTCGCTTGGTGCTTGAACGCATTGAACACTTCACCTCTAAGAGATTCCTGAAAAACTTTGCCATCTTGTTTCCAGGGAATAATTTGTTCATTTTGCATCTCTAGCACTTTTTCCCAAGTTCCGTCTGTACTGTCGCCATCATAGATGTAAATATAGTCAGACCACTTAGATGCTTCTCTGAGGCAATACTCAATAATGTCTACCTCATTTTTAACGACACAAATGGAATGAATCTTGAAATTCATCAGAGTGTTCATCAATGTGACTCACGAAGATAAGGGGCATTACTGACCGCTTTGATGAAAGCTCTGCTCGTCTGTAGAGCTACTCGCTTTAGCTCTGCTAAACGCTCAGCGCTTTTAAATCCAAACAATCGATAGATGAGACGGTAATATTGGGGTGCTGCTTGCCCTAATGGGGCAAAATGTGCATCTGTTGCTTTAATTTTGGTTACAACCTCGGATGCCCATTGGGGGTCGAAGTTCCATATCAGTCTTGCACACTCAAATCGAGCTTGATTAATCGCTCTCAATCGATCACTCGTCATTTGATTGCTGTGCCACAGAAACTGCTCGATTGTGGATTCAATATCCAATCGATGTCGAAATACCTCGGGTTTATTACGCTTGCAAACGGTTGTTTCACTCCACTGGCGATAAATTGAACCCGCTTCAGCAAAATAGAGGAATCGCTTTTTTGCCATCAGTAGACGAGAATACAGCTCATGCTCTTGACAACAAGGTTGATCGGGCTTCCACCCGCCCACATCAATGATGGCTTGCTTGCGCCAAAGAGGGCTGCCAGTCTGAGGTAGATACCACCGAGCCAATAAAATCCACGGATCATGCGGTTCAGGAATCGGTAAAACCTCCTGGCGAGGAGTGCTATCATTCCAGAATTCAAAGATGCTAGGACTGTAGAGAACATCGGTTTGAGGATGATGAGATAAGTATCGAACTTGCCGTTCGATTTTGGTGGGTTGCAAATAGTCATCTGCATCCAGGTATTGCAGCCATTCACCTGTGCTCAGTTCAAGTAACCGATTTCGAGCAACATTCCCTCCCTGATTTGGTTGGGTTTCCCAATAAATGCAATCACCAAAGCGTTTGATACTCTCTAAACTGCTATCACTCGATCCATCATCCACTACAATCACTTCTTTATTGGGATAAGTTTGATCGAGAGCGCTTTGAATGGCTTGGGCAATCCAACGTTCTGCGTTGTAGCAGGGTATCAAAATGCTGACTTTCGGCAGCATCAGCAGAGTAGAAGACATGCGGAATAAATTTGCAAGGGCTTGAGGTGTGTAATCAATCTACGGAGTGAAGTGCCAATCGATAGAGCTGTTGGGTTTTTTGCCCGATTGCATCCCAACTTAGCCGATCGCATGCGGCTTTAACTCGCTGGCTCAACTCTTCTAGATCAATCTGTTTACTGGCTTTAAGAGAGTTCAGCAGACCATTTTCGTCCTTCGGGTCATACAGCAGATCATTCGCTGTGGCTAGGGTTTCAGCAATTCCACCCAGTTTGGGAGCAATGACTGGCTTGCTGTACGACATGGCAAGCAGCAGGCTGCTCGACGTCAGAATTTGAGTAAAGGGCAGCACTACAACCGTAGCAGCGCTGAAAAACAGATGCAGCTGATCATCTTCAATAAACTCAAGATGAAGCATCACTCCTTTAACATCGGCTGCTAACTGGATCAGCTGTTGCCTGTAAGCCTCATCGAAGGGTTTACCTGCAATCAATAGCGTATCACCGGCAAAAGCTGTGTGATGGTCTGCCCAGACTTGCAGCAGCGCTTCAACCCCCTTGTAAGGGCGAAGGAAGCCTTGATGCAAGAAAATCCGTCCTGACAAGGGAAGCTGTAGCTGCTTACGCGCGGTTAGGCTGTCTATTGGAGAGGCATAGACATGACGATACGTGCCAATCGGAATCACAGCAGCTTTAGCTTCACTCAACTGGTAAAGCTGACAAATGTCCTTCAATGAAGAGTAGTTATGCACAATGACTCGATCGACAAGTCTACAAAGAATTCGTCTGAGACCTATCTCTAGTCTTGGAAACCGAGAATCATGAGAAATATAATTGTGAACCGTCCAAACTACACGAATGCCACTCAATCGAATCAACCAAATATCAATTAGAAACTTGATACTGTAGAAGAATTTGATTGGCCATCGATCGCCTTTGATATACGGACCTAGCCAGTGCAGATGCAACACATCGATCGAGTGCTGACCATCTTTCATGGCTCTAAAGATGGGGAACACGCGCCGATAGCCATTGGGAAAGGCAACCGCAACATTTTCCTGTTCCAGTGCTTGTGTCAACAGAGATTGATAGGGGTTATCGGCGCGATAGTCTGGCATCATCAGGACATGCAGCGCTTGCTCTCGGTGAGTTGTCTTGTTCATAATTGCAATGCCTTCAAAAATCCTTGCCGAACTAGCTGCCGCATCCCTTCTGCATACATGAGATGGCGAATGGCTCCTACATAGTGACGGCTGGGTAAACCCTTCTTGTTTTCCTCGAGTCGAACAGTGTATTCATCCGGCAATAACTCAACACCATATCGAGAACTGCACAGCGCATAGAGGGTTTGCTCAATCCGCCAGAAGTGACCAATAATGTCAGGTAGTGCCAAAAACTCTTCAATCCAGTCCAGCCGCATCGACTGCTTGTGAATCAATCCCAGACCTGAGTTGAAGCGCTCAATCACCAGAAAACCGAACTGGGCCTGAACCGTTTGGGGATCAACCGTGTAGGCGCTGGATACATCGCCGTTAACTGTATTGAGGCAGTAGTTAGAATCTTCGATGCGTCGCAGCAGCTCGGTGGGTTCTGCAAAGAAGAGAATGTCGCTGTCGAGCAGCAGCATGCGATCGCTCTCTAGATAGCTAGCGAAATCAAACACTTTAGGAGCGAGATGATTAGTCTTGCGAAACTCCAGACAGCGGGGATAGGCTTGCAGTTCTGACAAGACTTTGGCATCGGCACTGGGGCGATCGATGATGCGAGCCTGGGGAAAGTGGTGCTGGAACACAGCGTGCTCGTTCTCGGTGAGGGTGCCATCGTCATGAATACAGAGGGCATACTGACGCTTGGAGTAGTGGTAGAACGTTTTCAGCGTCCAGATTAGATTAAGCCAGTCTTTGGCACAGGTGAGAACGTGAACTTCGCAGGTGCGATCGCTCGTTTGAGTGATGGGTTTTGTAGCTAAAATGCGCGGGCGAACCGTATCGCGAAAATGAGCCGTTTGAAACCCATGCTGATACTTTTGCCGAACCCGCAAAACAAGGGAACCAAGAGACATTATTGTTTTTTCCTCACGTCAGGAACGTTGGGCTGCAAGCTGGGTCACAAACTTTTGGTGGCGATCGCTGGCTACGCCCTGTTGCACAATCCGCAGAACCTCCGCCAAATTCCCAGCCAGCAGCGCTTCAACAGCCAAGTCTAACCCCGGAAAAATGCGACTCTGAATGACACCTACCGCATCTGGAGATAACAAAACATAGCGCTCTGATTGCAAACTAAACCAATCAATTGCACAATCGCTGACCCGCCAGACAATATACTCCTGGACTTGATTTCGACGGTAGGCATTGAGCTTGTCATGCAGGTCGTAGGAAGCGCTGCTCGACGCAATCTCGACAATGAGTTCCGGGGCACCTTCGACATAATCATCATCGCTAATGCGCGACTGTCCTCCACAGCTTTCCTCAATGCGGAGCAGGGCATCGGGCTGAGGTTCGTTGTCGGCATCTAGGCGAATAGTGGTGTTGTCGGCAAAATCGACCCCTGGCGTTGCAGCCGCGTAGGTTCCTAGCCAAGTCATGATGACTCCGTGCGGTTTGCCGTGTTGTCGATATCGGAGGGCAGCAGGCACGTAGACGACTCCTTCAATCAGCTCCGCTTTGTGAAGACCCGGCATGGCGGCATAGCGGCGCTCAAACTCGCTGCGGGTGAGGCGATCGCCATTCTCTAGGGGCGGGATGACACTGGACGGCTGACGGGTGGAAGTCATAATTCCTTCACCAAGATCCTTCACTGACTGAGACAATGGTGCAGAACCCTGTACAAAGACTCGTCGGCTAATTAAGGTATTGTACCTGGATCAATGCCCATGTGGTTATGAAATGAACAGACGCAACTGTGTGAAGTTTCAAATGGTGAGAAGGGCGAACGTGAATTTTGACTGAAGACTATTCCTGCAAGGCCTAGACATTGTAGTAATTGCGATACCAGGTGACGAATCGTTCTACGCCAACTTCAATGGGAGTGCTAGGCATAAATCCAACATCTCTGACTAAATCGGAGACATCCGCATAGGTTTCGATCAAGTCACCGGGTTGCAGGGGCAGCAAATTTCTAATTGCAGTCTTGCCAAGGCAGGTCTCTAGAACCGATATCAGATGCATTAACTCAACGGGTTGGTTATTGCCGATGTTGTAGATACGGTAGGGGGCTTGGCTGGTTCCTGGGTCAGGGTTTGCGCTTGACCAGGCAGTATTAGGTTGAGGAATGCTTTGCATCAAACGAAGGATGCCTTCCACAATATCGTCGATGTAGGTAAAATCTCGCCGCATCTTGCCGTGGTTAAAAATCTTGATGGGCTGACCAGATAAGATTGCCTGAGTGAAGCTGAACAGAGCCATATCGGGTCGCCCCCACGGACCATAAACAGTGAAGAAGCGGAGTCCCGTCACTGGCAATCCATACAGATGACTGTAGGTATGTGCCATTAGCTCATTCGCTTTCTTCGTTGCTGCATAGAGGCTAATGGGATGATCGACACTGTCGTGAACCGAAAAAGGCAACCGAGTATTTGCACCGTAAACCGAGCTAGAAGAGGCAAAAACCAAATGGTTCACAGCGGAGTGCCGACAGCCCTCCAAAATGTTGGTGAAGCCCACTAAGTTGCTGTCGATATAGGCATGAGGATTGACCAAGGAGTAACGAACACCCGGTTGAGCCGCCAAGTTAACGACTATATCGAAGCGTTGCTCGTTAAACAATTGTGCTATTGTGGGGCGATCGGCTAAATCGAGCAGGTGAAATTGGAAGTTTGGCTTTGGTTGTATCTGAGCAAGGCGAGCCTGTTTGAGCGAAACATCGTAATAGTTGTTCAGGTTATCTAGCCCAACGACTGAATATCCTTGCGCCAATAGTTTTTGACACAGATGAAACCCGATAAAGCCAGCTGCACCAGTCACCAGAATTTTGGACATTGCGTTTATTTCCTACTGGCGTCAGCAATCACGGACTGATAGTACTCGACAAGGCGAGGGATGGACTGAGTCGGATGCAGTTTAGCAATGCTCAGCAGAGCTTGGTTCTGCATCTCCTTGTAATCCTGCTCTGGCAACGTCCAGGCGCGGCAAATTCCGTCTGCTAGAGCGGCGGTATCTCCAGGCGCTACTAGAATGCCAGAAATACCATTCTCAATCACCTGCTCAAAACAAGATCCGGTAGTAGCAACAACGACTTTACCCAATCCCATAGCTTCCAGGCAGGTGTTCGGTAAGTTGTCGATGAGTGAGGGGAGAACAACAACTCTGGCATTCTGGATGAAGGGATAGAGCTTATCATGGCGCATGGACTCCAAAATTTTGATGCGATCGCCAAATTCCCTAAGCTCGTCACGAATGTAGTCGGCCATAGGTCTGGAGTCTGGAGCTGGACCATTACCGCCAATAAAGCAAACCTGCATTTCTCCAAATTGTCTCAGCACTTGGGAAAGGGCTGCTACTAAGATATGCACTCCTTTCATTTGGGTCATTCTGCCAAAGTAGAGGAGGTAGGGCTTGCCTTGCAGGTGTTGCTCAAACAGGCTGGAATCGGAATCAGGTTGCTCTAAAAAGAACGGCGTTTCAATCACCTCGACGTGGGAAATCCCGTAGCCTTTTTGCACCTGACCCGCAACAAAATGAGTCGGCGCATAAAGATGGCGCGTTCCCGTTACCGCAATCCGCTCCATCCACCAGCGCAGTTTGACCCCTGCAGTAATTGGAATACCAGCGGCACTGTCCCAGAAGGGGCGATAGCTTGACATGCGAGTAACGACAGGAGTCTTTCGCTCCCATCGAAAAAATAGCCCTACCGCCATCACATTGGCAGCTTGCACAATATCAAACTGAAGCGATTGCTGCACCTTCAACCATCGTCGCCACAAACACCAAGCTGCCTTTAGATCTTGATAGGGATTGTAATAGACGTTAGGCACAAGAGGATCAATATGATCGATGATCATCCGACGATCCCATAGGGGAACAACCTGATGTACTGTGACGCCATGAAAGTTGAGCTGCCCATCCTGAGTAGAACGAGTAAAGACATGAACATCATGCCCGAGTTGAGCAAGGGCAACCGTGACTCGTCCCAAATAATTTGCTAGTCCTCCCGAGTAGGACGACTCGGTTACAAACTCAGGAGTAATGAAAGCGATTTTCATCGTATTGTAGGACGATAGAAAGTTGGATTAACTAACTGAGCAAACCTTCTCAGGGAGTCTCTTCTTGATCGGGCCTGCTTAAGTAGATTTTCCAGAACCATAGGCTCTAGATAGTGAGCAAGAAATTTGTAGAATACTCGCTCGTTGTAGGGGAATGATGCAGAAAGTTCCTTGGCATACTTAAAACCCATATTGGCTATCTCCTCAGCACCACCTCGATAGGCATAGATCGAAGATTGAAAAATCTTTCCTGCCAATGCCGCCTGCCGTTCTGATGTAAGTGATTCAGGAAAATCTTTTTCTAGACTTTTAGCGAGACCAATGAACATCTCAACTAGAAATCCTGGTGGTTTCTGGGTTCGCGTAATTCTATTAGGACTATTATGGTTACGGTGCTGAAAAAGAAAAGCATCTAGTTTAGTTAGTCGTGCTCCAACTGCACCTAAGCGGATATGTAAGTCGTATTCTTGCCCACCTGCCAAACCTTCTCTAAACCCCTTAACCTTGTCTAGCAAGGTGCGGCGATGGAGCGGTCCCTCAGTGCCAAAACCGTTGGACAAACAATAGATAAACGGATCACAGCCCGCTGGAGAAGGGAGGTTGAGTAACTTCTTGATTGGACGCTGAGGGCGCTCGTCACCGAATAAATAGCCATTACAGAATACAAGATCGGCTTGCCCTGACTGCAAGATCGGCACCTGCACTGCTAGCTTGTTGGGCAACAAAACATCATCGGCATCCAAGAACTGAATAAATTCTCCTTGACTGAGCTGTAAACCTCGATTGCGAGCAGCACAAGCTCCTTGATGATCAATTGTCTCTAACTGAACTTGATCACCAAATGAGCGGATGATTTCAATGCTACGATCAGTCGAGCCATCATCAACAACAATAACTTCTACGTGGTCATAGGTTTGATTGAGAGCTGATTGGATCGCTTCAGCTACAAAGTTTTCGGCGTTATAGCACGGTATAATGATGCTAGCCAGAGGCAGATCGCTCATAGTCAGGGAAATAAATCCAATGGTTTTTAAAACTCATTAAATCTTAAAAATGAGCCTCGGCTACGTTCATCTCACTATCAAGATACAAGATTTTTATACCTTGAATCGATTGCAAAAAAGCTTTTTGAGATGATTTTGCACTCTTTAAAAACTTCTCGCCAGGCATGTTAAATAAATTTCTATTTTTCCATTTTTTAGCAAACATAGCTCTACTGTATTCAAGCTTAGTAGGAAGCTGCTTTTTTAATGCCTTCCAAGGGAAAAATCGCTTGAATCTCTCTTTTGGTTTAGAGTTCTCTTTTTTGACTTCTATATCTAATTGACTATAGGTATAAAACTCACCCCAGAACTCTTCTTCTGTTAAGAAATCACTGTAGGTTTTTCTAAGGCGAGAATCCGGATTTCCATTAAATGTTTGAGACTTAAAATGCTCCATGTAAAAGGGAAGCTGCATCGTGTAAAATCCTCTACTGGCAAATTCTGCCGCAAGATCCATTTCTTCTCGATAAGCCGTTAAATCTTCCCAAAACCCGGTTGAACCATCTGGCTGTTTAATTGTCTTCCAAACATTCTTTCTGAAGGCAAAGAATGGTCCTGATGGTTTCAACTTGGCTTTTGGCAACTTACCATGATATGAACTTGTTTGTTTAAGAACGTTTCCACTAAAATCTATGATGTTTTCACGCCAATCTACAATTCCTACTTCAGGATTATTATCTAAAGCAAAAACCACTTCAGCAAGCCAGTTTTTATGTATAACTCGCGTGTCATCATTTAAAATAATCATATACTCGGTATCATAGTACTCCGTCAGCCTATTCCAAGAATAGGGGACACCTTTGTTGTTTATATTTTGAATATAAGGAATGGCTAAGGAATCACAAAATGCAATGAGGCTTCTAGATACAGATTCATCTGAGCCATCATCACAGACTACAATGTTATACTTTTCAGGAAAGTTTGTGAGGCTGCGAATGGAGTTGATTAAGTTCTTGACATTGCTTGAATTATTGTAAATAGATATTCCTATTGATATCCTAGTCATAGTTTTCGATCCTTGCAATCAAGCCATTAAAATTAAACCGCTAGAAGAATAAGCTGCTTGACAAAGCATATCAAACTCGTCAATTTTTGATTGCTCAATATCATCGGGAGGTTGAGGTACTTTTTTAGAGGAGTTCACTCGTGAACCAATCTGTTTAACTAAAATGTTCTGATTATTCTGATCAAAATCCACAAATAACTTTTGAAAGAGTGGTAATATTACATCCACTTCATTCAACTCTTCTGTTTTCAGATGAAGGACAGGAACCTGAGGATGATTCTGTATAAACTGAGCGGTACGAGCTTCTATTTCATACCAGTACCAGAGGCACTTGAAGTAGTCATGCTGAAAGCAGTGGTCTTGAGCAACAATTTCGCTGAATTTGATCAAATTGCGAGGTGCAAACGGATCAAGAAGCCAAGCTCCTCTAGCTCCTTTACCCGGGATAGAACCTCGATTGAACCAACTCCGAGCCACCTCATGACGATCTCGAACCATGTGAATGACTTTGAGCCGCTCACCAAACTCTTCAACTGCGGCGTCTGCAAAGCATTTGATGAACGTATGGTTAGTCTCAATGTACCAACGGTGATCAAGAGCAGCTTTATAAATAGCTGGCAGCTTAAAGTTCTTGAAAAACTTCAGCATGGTTTGCTCATCGTTACGATTGTAAGCCCTCAGAATCTCACCCTTCATTTCAGGCAGTGGCTCATGAAATGCAGCGCAACCGGGAATGCTTTTACAGAGATGATAAAGAGTTTTGCTACCGCTCCGTCCAGTTGTTGCTACGAAAACAAAGCTTTTCACTGAACGACACATCATTCTTCCAACCTGACGTTTGACAAGCTGCACAGGTGGACTAGTTCTAACTGCAAAAATGTTCATGAGTTCAATGTCTCTAATGCACGACCATTAATGCCACCATATGCCTTAGCATGCTCTAGGGCTTGATAGTGTTGTGGATTGCGATAACCAAGAATGCGGAATTTTTGATTGCCTACAATACTCAAGGGAGGTACTTCTCCAGATATAACGGCTCCCATACCGATAATTGCTCCATCGCCAATTTTAGAGCCGGGTGCGATGCAAACATTCATACCAATCCAAACATTCCGACCAACCTCGACTGATTTTTTAATCAGAGTGTCATCATAGGGGAGACGAAGACCTTCATATTGATGGTTTACGGTATAGATGACTAAATTGCGACTAATATGCGTGTTATCTCCTATCTTTAATCCACCTTCCCCACGGATAAATGCATGGTCTCCAATATGGACGTTATCACCAATTTCAATATATTTAGCACCGCTTACAATCGCTTTTCCTCTAACGTTGAGCATGGCTCCACACCGGCCAAGTTTTGTAATCCACTGCTGATTATGATAGGTGACTGCCCGCTGTTCAGCTAGAAGCAACCATCTATAAAATTTATCAACTAAGCGATCCCGAAGCCATTGAAAAAGCATCATTTTTTGTCTTAATTTCCTTCATTTAAAGAGGGAAAATATGGTTTAATTACAAATCTCTAAAAAAGCACCCTCACTCGCAATTTTACTTCGAGATTTCTCAATCTTATTAATGCTTATAAAGATAGTCCAAAGCGCTATAGAGATGGCTAAGACTTTTCTAACTTTCGCTTGAGCAATACCGATCCAAGCATCTTTGATTCCTGCTTTTACAATCGAGAGGTATCTGTAGATCCCATTGTGATTAGAATATTTAAGAATTGCAGAATAGCCACTAAAATACTTTGCCACTAAACGCTTTAAAGGAATATCAGTGCCTGAAAAATCTTTTTCCATGTGATGTCCACTGGCACTAGGAACAATTCCAATTTTTAATCCAGCCAATCGTACTCGTGCTGCCAAATCATTATCTTCACCGTACATAAAGTAGATGGGATCGAATCCTCCCACCTTTCTCAAGGCAGCACTCCTTAAAACCCAGAGCGCTGCTGGCACAAAATCAACTTCATAGACATCTAGCGATTTAGTGAAGTCAGCCTTAGATTGAGTAAGAAGAGACGGAGCAAACATCTCAACATATTTACTAAATCCTCTATGCCATATCTGCTTATCATACCCAAAGTGAATGGGACTCAATATCCCATAATCAGGATATGTTTCTGCAATGTTTATAAGCTCACTTAAAGCATTCTTCTCTATCCAAGCATCTTGATTCAAAAGAAAAATAAAATCAGCATGGTTCGACAGTGCCCAGCTAATTCCTATGTTGTTCGCCTTGCCGAAACCTAAGTTTACGGCTGATTGTATTAGCTTAACTTGAGGGAAATTGCTTGTAATAATTTGAGTAGTCTTATCAGAAGATTGATTATCAACTACTACAACAGAAATGCTCACAGTAGATTCATACAAGGATCTAATACATTTCTTAATAAATGGCTCGGCATTATATGTAACGACTACAGCAGTTATATTTCGCTCTTGCATTATAAAATAAAACCATTCTTTAACGCAGATTTTCCAGTCTTTGACTTATAGCATTAGGATGATGAAACGTTTCTAGAAAACAAAAAATGTTTAGCAGTTCATCTGCGACCGATCTTCCTTGATTGCGATACAGTCCCTTATCACGACAATCTACAAGATCACGTTGGATAAACTTTTGAAAACGCGCAAATTCTGAGTCTTCCGTCATGAATTTCCGGTAGTTCAAAACCAAGAAATCTACCTCAGTATTTTCTAAATAGCTAATGATTTTCTGGTTATAAGCACACCAGTTTTTCATGAACTTCCAGGCTCCCTGTAGGTAAGCATAAGGACTAGAGCTGTATTTTTTCCGGCTTTTACAATAACGCTGCCAAATTTCACCAGGAGAGCGATAAATCACTATTAGTTTGTGCTCGGGCAGTTCTGATTTCCAAATGGGATAGGTCAGGCAAGTTCTTGGATCTTTAAATCCCCAGTGTTCATAATTTGAGTTGCAGCCGCGAATAACTTCCTGGATTTTTTGATGCAGTGTTGCATTGCTTTGCAGAGTTTGAGGCAATTTGATATCTAAACTAAAAACATCCTTTGAATCCAAAATTTCGTGATTAATTGCTTTTGTAGATTCACGTTCACATTTGTTGCCCCTGTCATAAGATAAATCTACATCAGGTTCATCAACCATATTAATACCAGCATGGTGCAAGATTTGAGAAATTAAAGTTGTTCCAGACTTATGCATTCCAAGAACTACGTAAATCATTTGCCTCACCTTACCCAAGGGAATCTAATAGCTAACAGCTCAGTATGCACTGCCTATCAAAACAGCAGTTAAACCGCTATTCCTTGAGATTGCAAACTCCAATACTGGGCATAGCGCCCTTGCTTCCGCATCAGCGTTCTATGGCTTCCCTGCTCTATGAGCCGCCCTTTCTCTAATACGAGAATCTGATCGGCTTCAACGATGGTAGATAATCGGTGGGCAATCACGATGACTGTTCGATCGCGCTGGAATTCAGCTAATGCTTGCTGAATCAACCGTTCTGATTCACTATCCAGTGCACTGGTTGCTTCATCTAAAATCAAAATCTCAGGTTGCTTCAGGATGGCTCTAGCCAGTGCCAACCGCTGCCGCTGCCCTCCCGATAGTCGATAGCCTCGCTCTCCCACGATGGTTTCATAGCCATCCGGCATATCTAGGATGAACTGATGGGCTTGAGCTGCTTTGGCGGCTTCGATGACCTCTTCTAGCGTGGCTTCCGGTCTGCCGTAGCGCAAATTGTCCAGAATACTGCTATTGAAGATAAACGTATCTTGACTGACAACACCAATTCTCTGTCGCCAGCTTGCCTGATTGTAGTGCCACAAAGCTTTTCCATTGACTGTAATTTGCCCACCTGAAGGCTGATACAGCCCAATCAACAAATCCACAATCGAGGATTTGCCAGCTCCCGATTGCCCTACCAGCGCTGTAACCTGATTTTTAGGAATGGTAAAGCTCAAGTTTTGCAGCGCCAACACTCGATCATCCGTATAGGAAAGGCTAACTTGCTCAAAGCAAATATCGGTTTGTAGGCAGACAAATGGTTCTCCACCCACCTGCACAAATTGTTTGTCGCTCCTGTCCAAGATAGTGTTCAATCGCTGCATTTGAGCACTGTTGTCGGCAAGCTGAGTCAAAGCGCCCGTAATGCCCCTCAAGCGAATTGATAGCCGCTGCAATGCGAGTAGAAATGTTAGTAGCAAAGGCAAGATACGCTCTGGCGTACCGCTCATGAGAAAAGCAAGGGCAGCTAAGATTGCCAGAGACAGAATTGGCAAAACATCCAAAATAGGCTCGGTCAGGTAGAATACCTTCGCTCGGTTTTGTAGCTGTAGCTGTACGTTACGTAGAAGAATCAGCACCTCATCGATGGCCCGCTGTTGAGTACCGAACGTATGCAGCAGCCGGAGAGCCTGGATATTTTCGGTTGTACGCTTAGATAACTCAACTTGGGCAGAGTTCAAGCGACGAGCCGCGGCACGCAAACGAGGAAGCAGCCGTTGCTGAACAATTACTACAACTAATGCCAGCAAAACAGCCATCAAGGCCAGAGCAGGAGACAAACTGATTAAAACGACAGCATAAACCAGAGTAAACGAAAGACTGACAACTAAGCCATTGATTCCTTGAATTTGGCTATTCACAGCCCCTGCTGCACTGCCTGCAAACGAGAGCAAATCACCCACTTTATAATGACTGGCACAAGCAAAGCTGAAGGACATGATCTGCTGGAAGACTTGCCCCGTAACCTGGGGTTGCGCGCGTGCCGATAGATAAGCCGCACTGACTTTGTTTGCATAATTACTCAGTGCCAGCAGAGTTTGTAAGATCACAGCCAGCCCCAGTAAACCTAGAAACTGTTGACCTTGGCTGAGAGGAACCAAGGATAAAAACTGTTTGAACAAGTGGGGCTGTTGACGTTGAGTTTCTTGGGACAGCAGAGACACTGCTGTATAGATCACAGCGAGGGTGCTACCTTCGAGCAGCGCACCCACTAGGTTGGTTGATAAATTGATCGCTAGCAACACCCAGTTGCGATAGACAATTCTCCGAATGAGACGATAAGCAGGGGTGTTCAGGGTGGCTCGAAGCTGTCGCAAGGTCTATCGCTCCTACGGCTGTGACTTCTACAAAACAATCTTGTGTCTATCCGGCGACCGCTCGCCCCAGGGCCAGACGTGTCTACTGGGAAGCCCTGTGGGAAGTCCTGACGCTGGAGGAGCAGGACCAATTCCCGCCCCCCAAACTTTGGGATTGCACTTCGCTCTCGTATAGATTCTCTGATAGCTGTCAGGTTGGCTGCTGCCAGTGTTCAGTCTTGATTCAGACTCGCCAAGAAGCGTTCAACATCCTTTGGCAGCAGTGAGTGTAGTTTCAGAGCGAGATCCAAATTCGTGTTCAACTGATTTACCTCGATGTCTGCCCCACAGACATAGCGCACAAAATGGCGAAACCCTCTCAAACGATTCATCACATCCAAGGTCTCTTCAGAGAGGAGTCAGAGAAGAGTGCAGGACGCACGCCAGTCTCCATCTCAATGAATCGCAGCAAAATCCTTGATGCCATGATAGCCGACGCGACGAGCTTGGCGGCGGGTAAACTCGCCCACCGAAGGATTGCCATCGGGATGAATCATTCTCTCGGCCTGCTGCCACAGGTCAACGGGAGCTGGCTCGACACTGTACTGGCGGTCGCCCAGCTTGCGGACATGATACCAGCGGCGCTGTTGACAGTCTTCACACCAGAAGGCCTCGAGCCATTCGCTCTCCAGCGATACTGCCGTATGGCTAGCGAGCAGCAGCAGTGCCCGCTGCCGACCCATGCCTCGCTGCTGCAAATCTTTGGCATTATCGGTGTAGAGCCGGTGTTTTTGGCTGACGCTGTCGAGGTAGCAGCCGTGAATGGGGCAGTAGATCGCCCGTCGTTTTGAACGTTTCCGATTGCGGTCACACCTTCTCTGCAATTCGACCTCCCCCTGATTCAGGGCTAAACGAAGGTTACGGTGGAGGGACTGAGATCACCAGGACCATCAAAGCCCAACTCCAAACATCAACATGCCTATTATTTAGCTTGCTCAGATTGTGTCGTTCTACTTAATCATTCGTTCAAGCCATTGTCCATCCGGATGCTTTTCTAATTATTTCATTTCCTTTTTTCAATTGTTTTTATTTTTATTTCATTTGTATTCCATTTGACACCATCAAATCTTTTGCAAAACCAGCTTTAGATCGTGTACACGCAGACTTGGAGCCGCTCGACACAATCCATCTGCGGTCTCAGCGAATAAAGCTTTGTTAATCCCAGTGAGGACAGTAATTCGCAAAAATTTTAGTCGCTTATACGCTCCTGCGTCGATCGCTACAGAGGATCAGATGACGGTCGGTGGTTGATCCGCCACTTGCGAATTCCAATCACCACGTAATAGTAAATTGTGAACATGATTCCGGCGAAAATCTGCCCGCCCCAAGGCCCATGCCAAAACTCGAAGGCGGCTTTTCCCCAATAGGCTTCCGAAAGGGCTAGCAGCATGATGCGGGGAATATTGGCAATCAGAGCCAGGGCAATCCCAATGGCAACCATCAGTACTACCTTAGTCATGGGTTCCCGCAGGGCAAGCCCCACCACCAAACTGGCAATAGCCATCATCGTAGCCATGTCAAAACCACTACAGCCCCAATCAACTCGGACGGCTCCACCAGGCAGCGCAATCGATACGGCATCTGCCAGCACCGCCGGTTGACCCATCGCCTGCAAGCCCAAGGTGCCGCTCCAGGCCATCAGGCGTTCTAGCATCTGAGGAGGAGTAAAGGTTTTCCAGAGCGTCATCCCTACCGCGGTCGGTTCGGGAAATAGCCCCAGCCCAATCAGAAAAACCGGAATCGGATAGCGCCCAAAGACGCTGGCTCCCCACGTGCTGAGGGCAATGCCGGCAAAAGACTGAAGCCAGATGAGGCGCTGCATCCACAGGGTGGTGAACCCAAGGGGCAACAGCAGCAGGCTGACCACAATCAGAAAATAGCCTAGCATCCGGTCGCTTTCATTGGCTTCTAAGGTCGCTAGCTCCGAGCGCTGCTGCCAAAGGCGATAGAGACCCAACCCCAGGGCAGCTGCCATAAAGATCGAGCCAGAGCCATGCAGGGCACCCACCACCAGCTTCGTCAACCACAGCGGCAGGTAGCAGGCGACAACCACCAATCCCAACGCCACTATCCGCCCATGCGAAGTTTGCAATCTGCGTAACCATATCCCCGCAGAGGGGGCTATTTTTCTGCTCATGGCCAATTACCGCTTACGGGCAGACAGACCATAGCGACCCAGCCCAATCAGCCCTAGCCCCACAGCAACTAGGTTAATGACGCTGGTGATTCCGGTTTTCAGCACGGTGGTCTGGGCATTTTGCTTCGCAATGGTGGCTTGTCCGGTCAGCTCTTGGGCGGCTCGCTGCAAATCGGCCGCCGTGATATTTTCGCCTAGGGCAGCAGGGTTGGCTTGAGCATTCCGAATCTGGTTCTGAACCTGCGTTTCCTGAGCGCTGATGGTGTTGAGCGCCTGTTGCCGCAAACTCAAGGTATCGCGAACCACGAGCAAACAGGTAATGAGGTAAATCGCGCCCAGAAACAAGGCAAACAGCGAAAACTGCCGCACCCCACGGCCATTCAAACTGCCGGCAATCACCAGCCCCACGCCCAGCAGCAGCACCAAACTGCGATCGCCAAACTGCTGCAAAAAGCCAACCCGCCAGAGGGCATCACCCAACTGCGGCGGCAGAAACAGCACCAGCATATTCAGCGTGAAGCCAAACAAGCAAACGAACCCAATAATTTGAAAAATCCCCATTATCCGGTCAGGACGATTTGTCCCAGACAGAGAAGCGGGAGTAGAAGCAGACGCCATAAAAAATCACCCAAAGAAAACTAAAGGAACACAAGCAATACAGAGAATCTCGATTGTGTTGAGATTCGTAGTGATATCTGTGATAAAACTCGCTACAGCCCGATTGCGTTGTCAAGCCAGAAAAAGGGGGTCGGGGATTCGCTCAGATGCAGGAGTGGCTCCCCTTTCCCCCTGCGCTTCTGCACTTGACTAACCAAGCCTCGTTCACCCCGTAACTGAGGCTACTCAATCCGCATAGCCCGTCTGTAGCCCCCTCGCAACGGGAGCGGGGTTGGGGTGAGGGCAAGACTACACCCTACGCCTTGACGCCCGCTTCCTTCTTACGCTTGCGCAGCATGGCCCCAGCAAAGCCCAGGGCAGCCGGCACCAGAGCGGGAGTGGGAACCACACGGAAGGCATGGTTATCACTTTCCAGCGATGGACTGGCTGAGATCAGCTCAATGCGGTCAAAAAGCTGACTTTTATTGCTGGCAAAAAAGTTGACATACTGGGTAACTCGACCACTAGGGGTGTTAGGTCCCAATGCCGCTAGGATCTGACCGCCGGTGACCGTACCCAAGAGGTTCGTCCCGTTGAAGAAGCGGATGCGGTTGAAGCCGTCGATACTACCCAAATACAACCCAAAGTAGTTGAGCCGGGCAGGTCCTCGGAAGGAGATTGTGACAGGACCACGCTCTAGCGGCGATCCCAAAGTCAGGTAGTTCGTCAAGTTGTCAAGGGCAGGGTCAAGATCCTGGGGAGGATTACCCACAATGACTTGTCCAGGTGCTCTAAACCGACCTGTCTCGTTGCCAACGACCACTCTTCCAACACGACCATCGACTTCAGGAGCACTGTACGTTGCGACTCCATTCGGCAGGGTGAATGGCAAAGCAGAGGGAGGATTCGGGAGAACGTCGTTGTTACCGATTGCCGTTCCTACCGGAATATCGTTGAAGGTAACGACGTGAGCACCGCTTACAGCAGTAGTCAGACCCGAATTATCACCTGCTACACTGCCACCAAAGGTAAACGTGAAAGCGTCAGCGGGTTGAGCTGCCACTGTTGCTATAGCGGTTAGGGCAGCGGCACCGGCCAATGGCTTTAAGATTTTTGAAATGAGACTCATGGGTTTTATCTACCTCAATTGTGAACAGGGAATAATCTCTGAAGACAAGCCTCAGAGGTGGCGATCCGAGACGGCAAGAAGCAGACAAGCCGCTTCTATTCAGGGCAATGAAGGCAAGGGTTTAAAGTCGCTTTTTGCCTTCATCCAGGCAGCGCAACCGCATGATGGGTTACATGTTCCTGCCTCGGTCGCATCAATTACACACAAAGGTAGAAGCCAACACCTGATCCCCTGGAGGAAATTACGAAGCGCCGCTAATTTCCTTGCCTGAATTCTAGTCAAGTCCACTCCTCACTTCAACGTACGACCCCGTAGGTTTACCGAGACTTCACGGTTGACAGCGAAACAAGAGTACCGCGTGAACTCCGGTTGGGGTGGAGTGGCAGGTTACCCCGCTGCCCGCCGCAGCACTTTGTAGTACTGGGTGGCAATCGCTTCTGGGGTAAACGATTTCTGCAAATAGGCTCGACCCGCCGCACCCATCTTCTCGGCAGTGGGGCGATCCTGCATCAGCAGGCGAATGAACTGCGCTAGCCCTTGCCCGTCGCCATTGCGGAAGCTGGCACCGCAGTTCGCCTCCGTAAGGATTTGATTGAGGTACGAGTGCGGCGGGCAGATTACCGCCAGCGGCCGACCCGACGACAGCGCCGAATACAGCTTGCTGGGAGCCACCAGGCTTTCCATGCCCTCGGCCACGCTGACCAACGACAGATCGCAGGCAGTCAAGGAGTAGGGCAGCACCTGCCGATCCTGATAGGGCAAGAACTGGAAGTTCGTTAGCCCGAGCTGCTGCACCTGCCGCATCAAGCCTTCTCGCTTGGCACCCGCCCCAATGCAGACAAACCGCACCGGCTCATCCCGCAGGTGAATCGCGGCATCCAAAATGGTGTCTACATCGTGGCAGCGCCCCATATTGCCCGAGTACAACACCGTGAACGGCTCGACGAGCTGATGCTCTTGGGCAAACCAGTTGTCGGCTTTGGGCAGCGGCACGATCCAGTCGGGATTGGCCCAGCTATGAATGACCGACACCTTAGATTGCACCTGCGGGCACAGCTCGACGATTCGCTGCTTCATCGCCGGACTCAGCACAATCACCCCTTTAGACTGTCGCCACACCCGGCAATTGATCGCTTGCCAAAGCCGCGCTAGCCAATGATGGGCTGGAATCACGCCCAGCTCAATGGCAATATCGGGGTATAGGTCATAAATCAAACACACGTAGGAGATGCCAAGTAGCAAGCTCGCGACATAACCCAGGATCGGCAAAAAGGGTGGAGCACTGGTTAGCAAAATAACATGCTGCTGGCGGCGAGGATGCAGTAAATACAAGAATGAGCGAAGGCTAAAGAGAATCCCATTGATTGCTTTACCACGAATGCGATGTGGAAAGAGTTGCGAGGTTCGCGATCGCCTGACCTGAACTCGTCCCAGGGTTTCAAAGGCGGGTGCCCGTTCAGACTGAAACGCATATCCAGGTTGTCCGGTAAAGACTTCCACCTCAGCGCCTTGGCGGTCTAATTGTTTGGCTAATTCTTCGATGAGCTGGCCAGTTGGAGCATAATCAGGCGGAAAGAATTGATTGACGACAGAAACCTTAACGCGGCCTCTGGGTTTCACCTGTTCAAGGGGGGGGCTAATCAAGTCAGAGTGAATTTCGGAACTCTTCTTGAGCCAATCGCTGATATTCATAGGGCTTTGCGTGAGGAACACAGATAGGGACAGGACTCTGCTGGCTAGTCGCAACAGAAATAGGACGGGGCAAGATGAACCCTATTGACAGAACTATTGACAAATAGAAAACAAAGCTGTGATAAAACCGCGAACAAATCGTAAACAAATGGCGAACAAATCAAAATCGCGACTAGTTCTGTTGAGCCAGATTCCACGCCCGCCAAGAGCTACAGCCCAGCAGCAGAGTAGCACCCAGTACCCCAAAAATGCTGTTGGGAATGCCAGCTACGGCAATCGCTAGGCTCCCGGTCCAAAAGGCCAGGGTGTAGATAAACAGCACGGTGAACCGATGCGGTAATCCAATGTTGAGCAGCCGATGGTGCAGGTGGCGTTTGTCAGCCGCCATGGGCGACTGTCCGTTCTTCAGCCGCATCAGAATCACGGCAACCATGTCGAGCAGCGGCACCGCCAAAATCAAAAAGGGCAGGACAATCGCCGTAAGGGTGGCGCTTTTTACCAGTCCCACGATGCTCATGCCTGCTAACGTGAACCCGATAAAATAGGAGCCACCATCGCCCATAAAAATACGAGCGGGGTTGAAATTGTAGTAGAGAAAGCCAAGCAAGCTACCGGACAAGGCCAGCATCACCAAGGCAACCTCGGGGTGTCCCGTGGCAAAACTGACAATCGCCACGCTGACCGCAGCAATGCACGACACACCAGATGCCAGACCATCTAAACCGTCGATCCAGTTAATGGCATTCACCACGCCTGCCAACCACAGGATGGTAATCGGCAAGCTCAGCCACCCCAACTGGATCAGCCCAATCCCCGGCAGGGTCAAAAAATCAATTCGCACGCCGGCAAGCCAGACCAATCCTGCAACGCTCGTCTGCAGGCCTAAACGTAGCGCCGGAGACAAGCTAATTAAGTCATCCGCCAGCCCAATCAGGAAAAAGGCTAAACTGCCGCCTAGGACCCAAAGAACCTTACTCGGGAAGACCGCTGAGAAACTGCTTTCGGCAACGAGGTCGACGAATAGCCCAATCAGTCCTAGCGCCAGCAACGTACCGAAACAGATAGAAACTCCGCCCAAGCGCACAATCGGACGCTGGTGCATCTTGCGGGCAGAAGGAAGATCAAACTTGTGATGCTTCAGCGCAAACCGGTTAACAGATGGGATTGAGCTAATAACAAAAGCAACCGCAATAGAAAATACGCTCAGGGAACAACAAGTCCAAAGCATGGTAGTTAGGTGTCCAGTGAAGGAAAGGGAAACACAGCAAAACCATCATGGTGATGCACTGTAACACCGTATCCAAGCGCTTTTCAGCACAAAACAGACTTAACAAAGTAGACTCAATAGATCATCGTTTGGTAGAAGGTTTTGGTAGAAGGCATGCAAATGCTATTCAGTCACTCAGTTATGGGCAGTTTGTCGGTGTAGACAATGTGTAGACAACGTGTAGACAATGATGCCAAGCCACCGATCCCAACGATCTAGCGGCTCTGATCAAGCCTGATACACCTAGGATATTGATATTTTGATATGCTATTTGGGTGTATTATCTTGCCTTTTGATCGATCTACAGCTGAAGTGCGGGACAATCAGGCAAATACCCTCTAAAGTGCCCTAGAGCGCCCTAAAATCTCTGCGACCTTGGGGCAGACTTTACCTGGAGATGCCATTGGCTCGCAAGCAAGGAGCAAAGCCACAACCCTGGATAAACAGCAAATCTTGTATACCGACAAACGTATACCGACAAACTCGATCAACGAACGTCTTTTTGTCAATCTCTAGAGCAAGTCACTAACCTGATTAACGTGCCGAACGGTAAACAGCTCAACGGGTAAATGCTGGAATAATGCCTGCTCAGTACGGTAGAGACCCGAGACGGCAGATGCGCTGATTACTTGCTGATTACTCGTATGTGAGTGATGCTACCTAACCTCACAGAGAATAATCAAAGCATCTACAGGTAAATTTATTGGCGCTTCACATTCAGCTAGCGCTTTTTAAAGCTGTATCGATTATCTTGCGTGAAATTACACGACCACCGTTATTTTGCCTAATTTTCTACTAGAGGCATCCTGACCCTTCTGCCATTGCCTGTAATAAGTAGTAGTAAGAAGTCCCAGTATCCGCCTTATTCTGTCGTTATCTCCAGGTCGATTGATGCGTGTTTCTGCCCTGATCCAGATCTCGACGATGGCTGCCTGTCCCCTAGCCCTGTTGGCATTAAACGACACAGGCGACAGTCGTGTTCCCGCGCCGCCCGCTCCCTCTCCGCTGCCCTCGCAGGCCACTTCCCCCACTAGTGCGCCTGCAATCCCGAGCTTACCCACCTCGGTGGCTCCACCCGAAGCGTTTGCTCTCGAAGCAACGGAGCACCATCCTCTGCCTTTAAAAACTCCTGCGCTACCGACTCCTGCTTTATCCTTCTTGGCAAATCCCGTTTTACCCGAGCCAACGTTGCTGACCCAGTCGCTCGTTGCTGAGACGCCAGCCGCACCTGCAACCCCCAAACCCTCTGCACGCTCTAATCCCCTCAACCTCTCTAACCAGCCAGCGAGCGTTCCTCAAGCCATTGCCGCTCCCGAGAATTTAAATCTGCCTTGGGACCGGATTGTGGCTCGGTCGGTGGGTCTCGATGAACGCACCTTTGCCGCCGTCAGTCGGGCTGCAACCGCTTCGACCGCAGCACCAGCCGCGACGGCCCCCTCGGCTGCTCCAGCAAAAGCAGTCGCTCCGCCGGAAGCAGTAGCTCCCCTAGAAACGGGGGCAGAACCAAGGGTGTTGGATGCTGCAGCCGTCAGCGCTACCCTGACGCTTCCCACTCCAGAGCTATCGGGTGAGCCGTCGCCGATCCCATCTGCTGAACTGCCGCCCGTCGAGCCGGATGCCGATCCAACCACGGACACGATTCTAGTTGCTGCGGCTTCCCCACTGATCGGTTCGGAGGCTCAATTGGCGTCTATACCAGCCACCGAGCAGACAGCCGCTGAGCCAACCCTCTCTGCCGCAACTGAGGTTCCGACTCCACCCGCGGTTCAACCTGACGTTCAGCCTCAGATTCAGCCTGACGATCAAGCTAACGTTCAGCCTGCGCAACCCGCAACCCAGCCAGCACCGACAATCCTGGCCACAACCCCACCCTCCGCCATGCCGCCGTCTGCCGTGCTGCCAGTTCCTGCCCTCGATCCGTCCTATCGCTTGGGCCCGGGAGACCAAATTCAGGTGAACTTCTTCAATGTGCCGGAATACAGCGGGCCGCAGCGGGTGTTGGTCGATGGCACGGTGAATCTGCCGGTGGTTGGCAGTGTTTCGGTGACGGGATTAACGTTAAGTCAGGCCGAACAAACGATTGCCGCTGCCTTTAGCCGCGAGCTGCGCAATATCCGCGTCACGGTGAGTTTGGCTCAGGCTCGGCCGCTACAAATTGGCGTGGCAGGAGAAGTGCAACAGCCCGGCTACTATGTGCTCACCTCTAGCGACGCTCAGCTTCCCAGCGTGGCTCAAGCGATTCAGACGGCGGGTGGTGTGACTCAGCTCGCCGATCTGCGGCAGGTTCAGATTCGCCGCATTGGTCCCACCGGTGCGCCTGAAACAATTACCGTGAATCTGTGGGCGCTGCTAGAGCAAGGCGATCTCAGCCAAAACCTGACGCTGCTCGATGGCGATACGATCGTGGTGACGCCCACCAGCAGCCTCAATGCTGCCGAAACCGAACAGTTGGCCGCGTCTAATTTGGCTGCGAATGAGGCTCAGTCTGTGAACGTGGCGCTGGTAGGAGAAGTTGGCCGTCCGGGAGCCTATCGCTTAGAGAGTGCAGTTGGTAATCGCCCGACGCTGACGCAGGCCATTCAAGCTGCCGGCGGAGTCACCCCAGAAGCCAATCTGCGCAAGGTGCAAGTGCAACGAACGGCCCGCAACGGCACCGTGCAAACGACTACCCTCGACCTCTGGCAGCTCGTTACCACAGGGGACCTCAGCCAGGATCTGGTCTTGCAGCCGGGCGACCGGATTACGATTGCCAAGGCTGAAGCCATGACCCCCGAGGAAATGGCGCGAGTCACTGGCTCCAACGTGTCGCCTAGCACGATCAACATCAATATTGTCGGCGAAGCCACCAGTCCGGGATCGGTGCAAGTTCCAGCGAACACAACTCTCAATCAGGCTCTGCTGGCAGCCGGAGGCCTCAACAGACGAGCACGCCGTACGGTGCAGCTGATCCGGATCAATCCCAACGGCACCCTGACCCAACGCAGCATTCAAGTAGACTGGGATCGCCCAGTAGATCCCGAAACGAACCCAATTCTCCACAACAACGATGTGGTGCTAGTTGGGCGCACAACCCTGGCCAGCATTACCGATGGAGCTGCCGATATCCTGGAGCCAATCTTCCGGATTCTGCCCATATTCCGCTTGTTCTAGGTCTGAAATCCAGTCGCCGGCACACGGCCGTGTCTCCTGAGTATCACCCATCAGCTGTTCTATCCAGCACCTGTAATTCTCTGCTTCTACCTCTATTAATCAATTTCTGCTGTACTACTTCTACGCTGGATAGTCTTGTGTAAAGGATGACACAGTTCATGAAAGACTCTGAACCGCAGCCGCTCGCCATCGAAAGAAACGGTCGTGTCCCTAAATCTCTAGCCGCTCGGGGTCCGATGCTGGCTCAGGTCCCTGCTGCTGCCGAGGATTCGATCAATATTTGGGATATGGTGCGGCGGCGGTGGTGGGTGATCGCCGGAATTGGCTTGATCAGCATGGCTTATTTCGTGAATTCTAGCCTGAAGCAGCAGTCCGAATATGTCGGTCAGTTTCGGCTGCTCGTGGAGCCAGTGAATAGCGCCAATGCCGAATTGGCTAATATCGACAGTGGTAGCAGTAGCAGAAGACGCTCCGAGCTAGACTACACTACGCAAATTCAGGTGTTGCAAAGTCCTGGGCTGCTCAATCGCACCGTTGAGAAGCTACGTCCGTTTTACCCAGATTTAACCTACAGCCAGCTAGTGCAAGGGCTATCAATAACCCAATTGCGGGGTACTAAAATTATTCAGGTGCAGTACCGCAGTAGGAACTCAGCCAAAGTTCCGGCGGTCCTAGAGCAGCTTTCGCAAGACTATCTGGACTATAGCCTGAACGAGCGGCAAACCAGTCTCCGTCAGGGGTTAGACTTTGTGCAGGCCCAAGTGGCAGCAGCGCAAAAGCGGGTAGATGAGCTGCAATTGCAGTTGCAGGTCTTTCGCCAAAGTAACCGATTTTTGGATCCAGAAAGCAAAGGCTCGCAGGTCACTTCGCAATCGGAGCAGCTGGCTCAGCAGCAGTTGACGCTCGATCAGGAGCTGCAACAGGCGCGAGCAGAACTGGCCAAACTACAAGAAGAAACCGGGGCGATTGCCGCCCTCAATGCCTCTCCCACCTATCAACAGCTCGTAGCTCAGTTACGCGAGCTAGAGTCTCAAATTGCGACCGAAAAAACGCGCTTTCAAGAGGAAAGCCTGACGATTCAAGTCTTGCGAGAAAGACAGGCAAATTTGTTGAATCTACTCAGCAATGAAGCGCGACGGGCAATTGGCGGTAAAGCGGCTGAAATTAGCAACCGGATTCAAATTTTGCAGGTGCAGCAGCAGGCAATTGCGGAAACCCAGGCTAAGCTCGATCGCCAGTTTCAGCAGATTCCGGGATTGTCTCGCCAGTATACAGACCTGCAACGAGAGCTGCAAATCGCGACTGAGAGTTTAGATCGATTTCTAGCAACCCGAGAAACGCTGCAGGTGGAAGCCGCACGAGAAGAAATGCCCTGGCAGTTGGTGGAACCGCCGCCCCAGTTTGCTACCAGCATTGCTCCTAGCACCTCTCGGAGCCTGATGATTGGTATGGCTGTCAGTCTAGCGTTAGGGGTAGGAGCGGCCTTTTTGCTGGAAAAACTAGATAAAACCTTCCACACAGCGGATGCGCTAGGTCGCAAATTTAAGCTGCCGATTCTGGCGGTAATTCCTCTGCAGCCCGATCTCCTGGGGGTGGAGTACAGCGTCCGCTCGCGCCGCCGCAAAAATCTGTGGCGACAGATCAAGACCCGCTTGAGAGCGCTGCAACGAAGCATCAGCGGCAGCCTGCCCTTTATGCCCCAACCCGACGACTATGATGTGTTTGAATTTGAAGAAGCCTTCAAGCTGCTCTGCACCAATCTACAGGTAATGCAGACAAGCCTAGGTCAGCCGATTCGCTCGATTGTCATTACCTCGGCTCAGGCAGGGGACGGCAAATCCACCGTGGCTTGGTATTTGGCGCAAACGGCAGCGTTGATGGGGCTGCGGATCTTGCTCGTCGATGGCGATTTGCGGCGATCGCAACTGCAAAGCCGGCTGAAGCTAGGGGCTGTTAAGGGATTGAGCGAATTTTTTGCCTCGAATGTGAGACTGCGGGATGTGATTCAGCAGCCGCTGGCCGCTAGTCCGCTATATGTGTTGCCGAGCGGTGAATCTGCCATCGATCCAATTCAGGTTTTTGCGTCAGCCAAAATGCAGGTCCTAACCGATCGTCTAGAAGACAAGTTCGATCTCGTCATCTATGACGCACCGCCTCTGAACGGATTGGCCGATGCGCTGCAACTGGCGACCTATGCCGATAGTCTATTGCTGGTCATGCGACTGCACAAAACGGAACGAGCCGCCGCCGAAAAAGCCCTAGAAAGCTTGAATCAGGCCCGCATTCGCGTCTTGGGACTGGTCGCTAACGGTCGCTAAACCCATCTTGTTTCTAATCCACCTCTATCACTCCCGTCAGCAGCGCCACCGGAAACTGGTTGAGAATGTCCTTCAGCCAGAGGGTGTCTTCGCCTTGGATCTCCTGCCCGGTAATCAGGTTTTGCCAAACCGACGACGAGCCAGGAGCCTGCAGAATCCGCGTTTCGTGCCAGACCTGTTCCCCCAGGGGATACTCTCCTTCTTTGACTAGAGAAGTCATCAGACGTGGCACAATCACGATTGTGCGGGTTTCTCCAAGATCGCGAGCAAAGGCTATGATGTGAGGTTTCAGGCTGCCCACAACGGTGAGCTTCTGGTAGCTGCCGCGCTGGAACAGCTCTTGCTGCTGGCGTCGAGCTTGCAGAGCTTGATAGATCAAAAACAGCTTGATGCGACCATCTTCGGGCGTTTTCAGCAGGTCTGCCAGCAAACCCGGCAGATCTTTCTCGGCTCTAGCTTTGATCTCTTGTAAATAGTGGATGCGTTTCTCGTAGTCTACTGGGCGGCGGTTATCCGGATCGACGAGGCTGAGATCCCATAGTTCTGTACCTTGATAGAAATCGGGGACGCCGGGAGCGGTGATCTTCAGCAGTGTTTGCGACAGCGAATTAAGAATGCCATAATGCTGGATTTTGCGTTGAAAAGGACGAAATTCCTGAAGAAACAGATTATCGTCCGTTTCAGTCAAGATGCGGTCGATGAATTTGAGAATGCCTCCTTCATAGGCTTCATCGGGACGCTGCCAAGAGGTATATACCTTCGCTTCACGGCTAGCTTTCACCATGTAAGCTTTCACACGCTCGACGTAGTTTGAGCTATCTTCAGAATCAAAAGGAAAGCTACCCAGTAGCGTTTGGTAAAGGAAATACTCGGCATTGCGATCAGGAGTATCGATGCCATTCGCTTTCTCTTTTAAAGGCGCATTAATCGCATGCCAATTACGCAAATGTGCTTCCCATTCCTGGGGTAATTCTGACAATACATTCAGCCGAGCACGCACATCTTCACCACGCTTAGTATCATGCGTCGCCGTAGCATTCATAGCATGGGGCCATTGCGTGCAGCGTGTCTGATTATAAGTATGGAAATCTTCAACCGAAATTCCGAATTCACCGGGATGCGATCCGACTTCATTGAGAGACAGCAGGCGATTGTAGACATACATCACCGTGTCTTCCACGCCTTTGGCCATGAGTGGTCCCGAAAACTGCTGTAGGCGCATAATAAAATGTACCCACAGCTCTTTATCTTCATCGGTGAGACGATCGTCAAACTCTAACGACAAAAACTTGTCGATGAAATACAGCTCGTTGAGAAAGTTGGGAATATTCTCTTTTGCTTTTTCAATCACCGTGCGAATAATTTCCTGATCGGCTTTGCGCGACCCCTGCCGGCTGATATAAGTGCGATACACCGGAAACAGTGTCAGAATTTCCACAAGTGCTCGCTTCAAACCATACATGGTGAAGTCGCTGGCGTAGCGATGGCGATCAGAAATCTCCTTCAGGAGGTGCGCCAAATTATCAATATCGCCGGCCAAGTGTTTGCCGCTAATCAAGCGTTTGTTCTCGTCAATGAGTGCTTCACAGGATACCGAGCGGTTGATAAACTGCTCATAGACGGCCGTGAACTCGTGCTGGTTGATCTGCTGACAAAACACGCCATTGACTTTGCTCATAAAGTCGTAGCCGGTCGTTCCTTGAATTGACCAGTTCAGCGGCAATTCTTCTTGGGGTCCTAAAATCTTCTCCACCACCAGATACACATCTGGCGCATGTTCTCGAAGTCGAGTGATATATTGCGCCGGATCATACAATCCATCAATATGATCAATCCGCAGCCCGGTAAACTTGCCTTGGCGCACCATCTCCAGAATAAAGCGGTGGGTGGCGTCAAATACAGCTTGATCTTCGATTCGCAGCGAAATCAGATCATTGACTGTGAAGAACCGCCGATAGTTGAGTTCTTCGTTGCCGACTTTCCAATAGGAGAGGCGAAAGAATTGATCGGACAATAGATTGTCTAGCAAGTTGTAGCTTTCAGGATTGCCAGGTTCGCCATTGAATACTTGAATATTCTCTTCAATGTATTGCTTCACGTCTGGACAGTCATTCCAAAGTTCCCACAAAATGCGTTTAATGAAGAGAATCTGGTCATAGCGCTCACGTCCTTCTTCCCCGGAGGGGATGTATTTCATCATGTAGAGCACACCCAGCAGCTTAACGAAATTGGGATCGTTTCTGCCCAGTTTCTCACGCAAGCGAGCCAGATCGTACATTAAAACATGACTGTAGGATTCAATCCGCAACGGAAAACGCAATCCATAATAGTTGATCGATAAACCATCCTGGTTGTATTGCAACTGCAGCTCGCCGCTTTCCAGACAGTCTCCGTAGAATTTGCCCAAGAATGGCGCAAGCACTCGGCCATTGATGCCGCCATAGCGATGATTCCAGTCGATATCAAAGAAATTGCGATATTTGGAATCAGGACCATTCTCTAGCACATCCACCAGCATGTAATTCTGGCTATCGAAAGCCATGTGATTTGGCACAATATCTTGCAGCCATCCCATCTGCTGCTGCTTCAGAGCTTCAATCAGCGTTTCAAAGCCTGCTTCGCCCCCTAGCTCAGGATTAATTTCCTCTGGATTAACCACATCATAGCCGTGGGTGCTGCCGCGTCTAGCCGTAAAAATCGGAGACGCATAAAGGTCAGAAATTCCGAGATCGGCCCAATAGGTCACCAAATCTGTTGCTGCTTGAAAGTCGAATCCAGCGTGGAATTGGAGGCGGTAGGTGGCGAGGGGAATTTGCATCATAACAGTGGGACCTAGCAAGTCAGTGTGAGGACAAGGACGACAAAGGAATGGTCGCACCGGAGACATGGGTTCTGTCAGGCAGCCGTTCCCACTGTCCAAGCGGTCGCCATTCTCGATTAGACGAATAGCCGTTCTTCTTTAAGGAGCATAGCAGGTGTTTCCCAACGCATCGGGTAGGGATCTCCCACCTCTTTAACATCTCTCGACAGAGAAAAGAAGCGCCTAGCTCGGCAAAATCGCAATCCGTTTCGGCAGGCGAATGCTGCTTTTCAGCTCGGCTTCAGACAAACCCTCAGACAGACCCATAGACCACAACGCTGCGAGGAGCCATCGTCAGCGACTGCTCCACCACAGGGGCTTGGCGTTCCGTGGGCACAACATCGGGGAGGTCTGAACCACTGCCACCCCACTGAGCCTCGGCTGAATCCAGCAGTTTTTTCCAGGTACCGGGGGGTAGGGTGAGTGTAAGCGAAACGGCTGCCGTATTAAAGTTCAGCAGGCACAAAACTTGGCTATCGTGATACCAGCGCCGCAGCTTCAGCACCTGCTCTGCCGGCAGCACCGCCACTTCGAGCTGCTGGCGATCGGCATGGCTGAGAGCGGGAATCTCGCGCCGCATGCGAATCAAGGTTTGGTAAAACAACCAGAGCTGCCGGTGATGCCCTTCATGGCGGGTGTCCCAACGCAGCTTGCACTGCTGAAAGGTCTCTTCCGACTGGGGATCGGGCGCTTCTCCTTCGGCGTGGAAGGCAGCAAATTCTTGCTTGCGCCCTTTGCGTACCGCTTCTACCAAGTCCGGATCAGTATGGCTAACAAAATATTGAAAGCGGGCGTCCTCGGCATATTCTTCGCCCATAAAAATTAGAGGAATCGAAGGTGACAGCATTACAGAAGCGGCAGCCAGCTTCAGCGAATCAAATGATACAAGATGCGTTAAACGGTCTCCAAGCAGGCGATTTCCAACCTGATCATGATTCTGACAAAAGACCACAAATTGCCGAGGAGAATAGGCAGAGGGATCGCTGCCATGGTATTTCTGGCGATGCTGCGAAAAATCCCAAGTGTAGACAAAGTTATGCGTATAGGCTTTTGCCAAGTGATCGAGTTGACCAAAGTCTAAGTAATAGCCGAAGGTTTCACCAGTTACGGCTGCATGAATGGCGTGATGAAAATCGTCGTTCCACTGGGCATCAAGACCAAAGCCACCCAGGTGGGCCGGTCGAATCCAGCGGGCGTCGTTGAGGTCGCTTTCGGCGGTAAGGTAGAACTTCCGCCCTTGCTGCTCCGAGAAGGCGGCAGTGGCTTCCGCTAGCTCTTGCAAAAGATGTTTGCCGCTGTGATCGAAAATATTGTCCGAGGCATCGAGCCGCAGCGCGTCAATGTGGAATTCGCGGAACCAGTAGAGGGCGTTTTGAATGATGAAATTGCGGACGCCGTAACTGTAGGCATCATCATAGTTAATGGCGCTGCCCCAGGGTGTTTTGTACTTCTCGGTGAAATAGGGACCGTAGCAGCCGATGTAGTTGCCTTCGGGACCAAAATGGTTGTAGACCACGTCTAGCACTACGGCCATGCCCTGCTGGTGGCAGGCGTTCACCAAGCGCTTCAACCCCTCAACGCCACCGTAGGAATCTTGAACCCCATAGAGATAGACGCCGTCATAGCCCCAGTTGCGCGAGCCAGGAAATTGAGCGACCGGCATTAGCTCAATAGCGTTGACGCCCAGTTCTAGCAAGTCGGGAATGCGTTCGATGATGGCATCAAAAGTGCCAGCAGGAGTAAAAGTGCCGACATGCAGCTCATAGATCACGTAGTCAGATAGGGGAATCCCCTGCCAAGCTTGGTCGCTCCAGGTAAAGTTCTGATGGTCCACCACAGCAGAGGGTCCATGAACTCCTTGTGGCTGCCAGCAGGAAGCCGGATCGGGGCGGTCGTCGCCATCAAGCTGATAGTAGTAGAGCGCTCCGGGTTCAGCAGCAGCAGTGCCCTGCCAGTATCCCTGGTCGTCTTTTTGCAGCGGGATCAGCTGGTCTTCGGGTTCGACTAGGTGAACAGCAACCTGCTTCAGGTGGGGTGCCCAAACCGTAAATGCACTGTGACCGTTGCCAAGATACCGGGAGCCAATTTCCATAGCTTTCTAGTTTCTAGATGGGATAGAGGTTTACAGTGAGCAAGTTCTTCAGGGTCAACCGGGTGAACTCAGGGATCGCGTTCTCTCAATCTCGAGATATAGCTCAGTAAGACCAATGAGTGGGACCAATCCGTGAGACTAACCATCGTTTTACAAGTCTCTAAGGTAATCTCTGGAGCAGACACAGGGGGTCAGAAGACCGGGAAAGCTATCCTGCCTCCAGTCGGGGTCTACTCACTCCCGTTAACTTTAACGTTTATTACAGTAGTCGAGGCAGACATCACATCTCTCCACGGAACTATCCTAAAGCCCTGCTCGCCAGACCGGACCGGGAACACATGCATAACCATCCGCCGCACTGATTACCCCAAGCGCCGCAGCACCACCACCGAACGAGCGGCGACCGGGATCGGCTTGTCTTGGGTGTAGCGCATGCCTTCCCAAATCACATAGGGCACCTGGGTATCGATGGCAACCACCCAGTCCCAGTTCTGTAGCCCTGGCGGAATCGTGAATTCAATCAGCTCATAATGGGCGTTGAAAAATAGCAGAAAGCTGTCGTCAATAATCCGCTCGCCGCGCGCTCCTGGAGTAGCAATTTCTTCGCCGTTGAGGAAAATGGCGATCGCTTTAGCAAAGCCGTCTTCCCACTGGGCTTCGGTCATTTCGCCGCCATCGGGGTTGAACCAGACAATATCGTGGACGCCGGAACCGTGGATCGCTCGCCCCTGAAACCATTTGCGCCGCCGAAACACCGGATGCTGCCGCCGAAACTCAATGAGCTGCCGCGTAAAATCCAGCAGCGCTTCGTTTTCCGGCTGCAAGCTCCAATTGAGCCAAGAAATCTCGTTGTCTTGGCAGTAGGCGTTGTTGTTGCCTTTCTGGGTGCGCCCCATTTCATCGCCGCTCAGCAGCATGGGTACGCCTTGGGAGAGCATCAGCGTCACTAGGAAATTGCGCTGTTGCTGTTGCCGCAGAGTCAGCACTTTAGGATCGTCCGTATCGCCCTCCACGCCGCAATTCCAGGAGCGGTTGTGGCTCTCGCCGTCGCGGTTGTCTTCGCCGTTGTCCTCGTTGTGCTTGTCGTTATAGCTGACGAGGTCATAGAGGGTAAAGCCATCGTGGGCAGTAACAAAATTAATGCTGGCGCTGGGGTTGCGGCCGTTGCTCTGGTAAAGATCAGAACTGCCGGTAAAGCGGTAGGCAAAGTCTGCCAGCAGGCTATCTTCGCCGCGCCAAAAGTCGCGCACGGTATCGCGATACTTGCCGTTCCACTCCGACCACAGCAGCGGAAATTCCCCAACTTGATAGCCCCCTTCGCCCACATCCCAGGGTTCGGCGATCAGCTTCACGTCTGCCAAGACCGGATCCTGATGAATAATGTCGAAGAAGGCCGCCAAGCGATCCACCGCGTATAGCTCTCTCGCTAGGGCAGACGCCAGATCAAACCGGAAACCATCGACATGCATTTCCAGCACCCAGTAGCGCAGGCTGTCCATGATCAGCTTCAGCACTTGTGGGTGGCGCACGTTCAGCGAGTTACCGCAGCCGGTAAAGTCCATGTAGTAGCGGGGGCTGCCCTCGACGAGGCGATAGTAGGAGGCATTGTCGATACCCCGCAGCGACAGGGTGGGACCGAGGTGGTTGCCTTCGCCGGTATGGTTGTAGACCACGTCTAGAATCACCTCAATGCCGGCTTTGTGCAGTGCCTTCACCATCTGCTTGAATTCAATTACCTGCTCGCCCTGAACGCCGCTAGCGCTGTAGCCAGCATAGGGAGCTAGATAGCAGATTGAGTCGTAGCCCCAGTAGTTGCGTAGCCCGCGATCAACTAAATGACCGGGGTTGGCCAGAAAATGATGCACTGGCATTAGCTCTACGGCCGTCACACCCAAAGACTGCAAGTGGGAAATGGCAGCGGGATGGGCTAGGCCAGCATAGGTGCCGCGCAGAGGGGGCGGAATGTCGGGATGGAGCCGGGTAAAGCCGCGCACATGGGTTTCGTAGATAATCGTTTCGTGGCGCGGGGTTTGCAGCAGCTCGTCATCTTCCCAGTCAAAGTCTTCGTTGATCACGATGGCTTTCGGCACCAGATCAACATCATCGAGATCCGAGAAAGACAAATCCTCGTCGGGGTGATTCCAGCAATAGCCGAAAATTTCTGGACCAAAGCCGATATCGCCCTCAATAGCCTTGGCGTAGGGGTCAATCAGCAGTTTATGGGGGTTAAAGCGATGACCTGCTAAAGGATCGTAGGGACCGTGAACGCGGAAGCCATAACGCTGTCCGGGGCCAACCGACGGCACATAGCCATGCCAGACAAAATTACTCACCTCAGTGAGCAGCAGCCGGGTTTCCCGTCCCTGGGCATCGAACAAGCAAAGCTCCACTTGCGTAGCATGTTCAGAAAACAGAGCAAAGTTGGTGCCCTTGCCATCCCAAGCCGCGCCGAGGGGGTAGGGTTTGCCGGGCCAGAGTGTTCGGTACATAGAGAAATTACTAGGCTGAGCGTCAGGTGAACGGTTGAGTAACTGTCCTCGATCAAACTCTAGATCTGCTTAAAACGCCTACAACAAAGTATAGACGCTTTGCCCTCCCGGACTGGCGCTTTCCGGAATTGAACAAGCCGCGGGTGGAGTTATTAGAACTTTTCAAGACTGTTCGGCGTCACTCGGGCTACAGGGTAACCAGATCTAGCAACGAACTGTCTGCAAGCCTTTTACAAGCCTGAATCAGACCAGAATCAGGGGCATCCTAGGTTCAAGTCCACACCGAATTGCGTAGGAGGATGCAATGCATGGCGAATAGTCCTTTGGTGGGCTGGCAGGAGGCAGCAGCGCTGCGGTCTGCTCCCCGTCGCTGGTCCAGTGCTCTTGCCGGGGGAGCAATCATCCTGAGCTGGCTGTATCTGAACGGACCGACGTTCATTTGGTTGGGGCAATCCTTACCCAACTTGTCTATGTTCAATCGCCTGGGGCTAGGCGTGGGCAGTTTGCTGCTGATCGCTTATCTCGCACGGCAACGATTTCATCAAAGAATTCTTCATCAGAGGATCCATACGGCTTCAGACGCAAACGAGTCAACGGTGCTGGAATTTTCTCTGGCACCGTTACTTTTAGTGCTGGGGTGTGCTGTTGGCGGCGTTTTGGCGCGCTGGCTGCTGGGGTTTGAGCAACTTCCGGCGGCACTGTTTCTACTGGGCAGCTACGGACTAGTGGGGCTAGTACTCGATTCGGCGCTCTGGCGCAAAGGTCTGCCGGCAGCAACCGCAATCTCGACAATCATTCCCTTCTGGGTGCAGTTCACGACCGGATTGGGCTTTCCAGCGCGGATTCTCACCGCCCATGCTGTCGAGGCGATTTTGCACCTGCTGCATTTGCCGGCTCTCTCTTCAGAAGACATTATTGTGCTCGACACGGGGATCACGCAGGTGGATCTGCCGTGCAGCGGCCTCAAAAGCCTGTGGACCGGCACCCTGCTGCTGCTGAGCCTGACCTGGATCGAAGGACGCCGCATCGGCGGGCGCTGGCTGCTGGTGGCGCTGCTAAATTTGGAGCTGCTGATTGTGGTCAATATTGCCCGTGTCCTTACCCTGGTGATGCTGATTCAGGTAGCGCGGCAGCCGGTCCTTGCGGAGGCGCTGCATGTGCCCCTGGGGCTGATGGGGTTTGCAGTGGTGTCGCTGGCAATGTGGGGACTGTTGCGCTGGGTGCCTAAAGCCGAACGGAAGGAACGCTCGGCTAAACCGTCTACCAGTCGAACTACAGGTCGAAGCTGGAAAGTGCCGCGACGCTCTGCGCTGTTGGTATCGCTGCTGCTCAGCGCTGGCTTTCTAGGATTGAGCTTTGTTCCCCGTCCAGTAAATGCAGCACCGCTGCCTGCTCTCGATCATCTCACTTGGGATGCGCCCATCCAGGCGGAGTCGATTCCGCTGACTACAGCCGAGCAAAACTTTTTTCTGCAGCACCCAGGCGTGATCGCCGAGAAGCAGCAGTTTCAGTCTGGGTCGCTCTCTGGCTCGATGATTCTAGTGGCCAGCCCGACTTGGCAAGCCCACCATTCACCAGAGGTGTGCTACACCAGCAGCGGTCTTCTGCTGAATCAGATGACGCAGCAACCCTTGATTCCAGGTGGCTTGGGGCGCTGGCTGACCCTAGATGGCGGCTCGATGAACGCGGCGTACTGGTTCCAATCGCCTAGCCGCACCACCGACAACTACCTCGACCGCCTCTGGGCCGATGTCACCCACCAGGAACGCACCTGGACGCTGGTGTCCATCTTGTTTGATCAGCCGCATCAGCCTCAGGATCCAGAAATTCAGACGTTCTTGAACACGGTCTATACCCGCGTTGCCGAGGTGCAGCCCTAAGCCGGTGCCGATTGGATCAACCTTGTGCTCCTAGATTTGCAGGAGAACTTTTGCATGAAAAAGACTCACTCTTCACACTCATCTTCAACGCTGTCGCTGCTGTTCACGATTTTTTTCTGGTTGTTCAATGCCTCGCTGCTGCTGATTGCCTACATCGGGCTGCTGCCGTTTCTGGGCACGGACCTGCTCGCTGATGCAGTTGCCGGAGAGGTACCGCTTGACTTTCTGATCCCGTTTGTGGGGCTAATCGGCGTGCCGACCACCTGTTCTGTCGTGGGAGTGCTCCCCAAGCAACGCCGTGCCGTGTCGCTGTTTCAGCTTTTCTACGGTATCGAAGCACCGCTGCTGATGCTCTGCATTCTGCGCTTCTTTATGCTGCGCGATCTGACGCCGGGCACCTCATTTTTGTTGCTAACGGGCGTCTTCGGGCTGGTGAGCTTTGCCCACTGGCTACTGCGCCGCGAGCCGGTTCCGCAGCCCGCCGTGGTGGAAATGGATGCGACCGCCTCTCCAACTCATCCCTTTCCGCCACAGCGACCGGACCTGCTGCCGACTTGGTGGCACCTCGCCGGGCAAACCCTGATGCTGACGCTGATGCTCTACGCCGCGGCCGTGATGTCGTTCTATGTGCTGCCTTTCTTGGTCGTGGTGCTGCCGGTTCTCCCAGTGGTTGTCGTCTATTCCCTGATTTTGTCGCCGATTTTGATTGTGTTGCTGGGCTTCTGCTCGGCTCCCGTTGGCGCCAGCTGGGTCTATCTGCGGGCTTGGCGGCAGAGCCTCAATGCCTTAGCCGCTCGCTACGGTGTCTGGGCAGGGGCGTTTGTGGTGGCAGTGTTTGCCGGCTGGCTAGCGCTGTTTCTAACCCTGCAACGACCACCGCAAATCGAAGCCTTTAAACTGCTGGATACTCCGGCCACAACCCACAGCGAGCGGCAGGCACTCTTGCAGCAGCAAGACATAATTCGCCAAGGCTTGATCAACGCCTATCTTGCGCCCTACCGCTATTCCCGCTCCAATGATCGCCATATCCAGGACCTCTACCAGAACACTGTGCGGCTGCCAGAACCCGTAGCCCAAACCATTCAGACGCTCTACGACACGCTGCTATCGCCGTTTACTTATCCGGGCGATCCCTTTGCCGACGCCGAGCGAGCCAGGACCCTCTACGCCGAGTTTTTCGATACGCCGATTTTGCGGGCTGAGAAGCCAGCGATCCAGAAAGCAATCCAGTCTACCTTTGACCGCGATGGAGCCAAAGCCGGACTGGCCGACATCAACGAGCGCCGCGTTTGGCTGGCCGAGCAGCAGCTCACCGTCACGCCTCAAGGCGACTGGGCCGAGGTGGAACTTTACGAAGTCTACGACAACCAAACCTTTGATCAGCAAGAAATTCTTTACTTTTTCACTCTGCCTGAGAGTGCCGTGATGACGGGGCTATGGCTGGGGGAAACCAGCGACCGGGCACAACGCTTCGTCTTTGATGTCGCGACCCGGGGTGCGGCGCAGCAGGTCTATAACCAAGAGGTGCAGCGACGCCAAGATCCAGCTCTGCTGGAACAGGTGGGTCCACGCAACTACCGGCTGCGGGCTTTCCCCATTCCTGGTCGTGGTCAGGGAGCCGATCCTGGGCGGATGCACCTGTGGCTCACCTACAAAGTCATGCGTCAGGACAACGGTTGGGCTTTGCCGCAGCTCCTAGAGCGCCGCAATCTCTTCTGGACCGACCGCACCCAGCGGATTGTCAACGGTGAGCGAGTTTCGGCTCAAGACCAGTGGTTCCCTGCCTCCCTACCGCTGACTGGTCAAGCAGCCGCTCCCGCCGCTCACCAAATGAAGCTGGACTGGGGAGCCTATGTCTTGGCAACGCCCTTTGCCCAGTCTGACTACCGCCTGCCGCAAAATCAGCGGTTTGCCGTGGTGGTGGATGGTTCCTACAGTATGAACGCCCACCAAAACCAGCTCACCCAGGCGTTACAGTGGCTTCAGGGGCAGCTCTTGCCGAGCAACCGCGCCGACCTTTACCTAACGACTACTGCACCAGCTCAGCCCCAGCGATGGGACGATCTGAAATCCTTTGATCTGGCGAAGGATCTGCAGCAAGTTAGCTTCTACGGCACTCTCCAGCCTAGCCAGATGCTGCAACAATTTCTGGATCTGCGGGGCGATACTGCCTACGACGCCATCCTACTGCTCACCGACTCAGGCAGCTATGAACTCACTGCCGATCGCCCTACCGCTCTAGTGATGCCGGCTCCTCTGTGGATGGTGCATCTAGGCGGACTGCAACCTGCCTATGACGATGCGACGCTGCAGGCGATCCAGGGCAGTGCTGGCGGGGCAGATACCGAGATCCAGACGGTGATGCAGCGGATTGGCACCCAGCCCACCCGAGGCAGTGGCACCACACGGCTGAATGTCGTCGATGGCTATGCCTGGTATCTCAGCGAAACGTCAACGCCGGAGGCGCAGACCAATCCTGAGTTCGAGCCTTTGGCAGCCCGGCAGTGGGTTACCCATCTCAGCCACTATGTCAAACCCGACGAGCTGAAGGAGCTGGATACAATCCACGCCATTACCGAAAACTACGGCATTGTCACGCCCTACTCCTCGATGCTGGTGCTAGTGAACAACGAGCAGCGAGAAGCCCTGAAGCAGGCAGAAAAAGCCGACGACCGCTTTAACCGGGAAGTGGAAGATCAGGAGTTGCCGGCTCCCAGCAGTGCCATGGCGGTGACTGCCGTTCCTGAGCCTACCGAGTGGCTGCTGCTGCTGGCGGCTGTCGCTATCGCTGGCGGGGTCTACTGGTACCCAGTTGGGCAATCGCTGCGGAAATCTCCGGCGTCGAGTCTGGAAAATTCTGCTAAAAGTGCTTAAAGACCTTGCGCATCTGCCCTAAGCACTCTTGAGCACTATGAACGACGCCCATTCCCTCTCTGCGGCCCTGCACGCCGGACTGGCTGCCCTGAAGCGCCGAGATTATGCGACTGCCATCGCTCAACTCGAAGCCGTGCGTCAGACGACTCCGGATGCGGCGAGCCGTGCCAAGGCAGAGATGGGATTAGTGAGAGCCTATGCCCGCACGGGTCGGCAAACCGCTGCGATTGAGCTATGTCGGCAACTCCAGCAGCATCGCCACCCCCAGGTGCAGGCATGGGCCACCCAGACCCTCGCCGATCTTACTCGTGCCCTAGGCTCTGCGGAGTCTAGGGCTTCCCTTGATGCCTCGTCTGAACCAGCCCATGACCAAACTGGCTTTGTACCGCTGGCTTCCGAGCCACCGCGTCTGGGAAACCGCGCGGCAGAAGTCCCACCTCGGACAGTTGTGCCCACCCCCTCTAGCCGATCTCGAGTCGCTGGGTCAGCCAAACCTGAAGCAGCCAGTTCTCAGCCGCTGGAGCCGCTGATTCCTAACTCGTCGCCGCAATCTGATGACGCTCCACCCAGAGCTGCAATCGAACCCGCAATCGAACCCGCAAGTGAACCTCTAGAAAGTCTGGAAAGTCCGCTGGTCAATTCGCCCGTCGATCTACCGGAGCCGAACCCGGCTGTAACGGAGCTGCTGCCTCCCCGCAACCTCTGGCGGCAAGCCGGACGGGTTCAGAAATGGACGACCCTGGGACCAGTGGATGCCTCGCCGCTCTGGGCATTGCAGGTGGGCACGGTCATCGCCTGGTTTTGGTGGGCAACGACGCTCGTATCCTGGCTGCAAGGGATCTGGAATCGCCTGATTTTGAGTCTGCCGTTCCCCATTAGCCTACGCGGACTGGTGATTCGCGCCGATTTGACCTGGTTCGTCGTGCTGCTGGGGCTAGGGCTGGCGCTGGCGTCGCCGTGGATTTTAGATCGACTGCTGCGGCGGTTGCTGCACCCCTTCAGTCTGGAGGAACTGGGGCAATACAGCCCGGAAGCAGTGCGACTGCTGAAGCGGGTCTTTGGACAGCGGCGGCAGCCTGTCCTGCGGCTGCTCTCTAGCGATGCGCCTCTCGCCTTGACCTACGGTTGGTTGCCTCAAATCACGCGGCTGGTGGTTAGTCGGGGTGCTCTGCGGCAGCTTAATGCCGAGGAGCTAGCAACCCTCTATGCCGCCGAACTTGGGCACCTCCGCCACGGGAATGCACAGGTTCTATCGAGCCTAGCGATGGTGACTCAGTTGCCCTATCAGGCGTATTGCCAAATCGCGACCTGGGGAGATCGCCAGCACGACCGGGTCCTGCAATCGCTGGCGGTAATTGGCTCTAGCGTCAGCTACGGAGCTTACTGGCTGCTGCGGCTGCCGCTGTTAGGGCTATCGCGGATTCGGCATTACTACAGCGACCGGCTGGCGAGCGACCTCACGGGCAATCCCAATGCCCTGATCCGCACTGAGCTGAAACTGTCGCTGGGCATCAGTGAGGCAACTCAACGCCAACAAGCTAGCGCGCCGCTGCTGGAAGCGCTCGATCTGCTGCTGCCGGTGAGCTATCGCGCCGCTCTCAGTTTGGGCAGCGTCTATCCGCAGCATCCCACACCTAACCTGCTGGAATGGGATCGGCGGCATCCCTATCGCGCTTGGCTGGCGCTGAATCAGTCTCATCCGCCTTTGGGGCAGCGGCTACACTGGCTAACCCACTACGCGCGGCACTGGCGTCTTGAGCCGGAATTGGATTGGGCGTCTTTATCAGCGTCCTCGGCTGCCTCTGGTCCCCTAACACGGCAATTTCTGCTGCAGGCGGCTCCCTTTCTCGGCATCCCGATTGGGCTGGCGGTAGCGCTAGGGCTGTGGGGCATCGGCTGGCTGGCCCTGCGGCTGCGCTGGTTAGAGCTAGGCTGGCTCTGGGGCGATCCGTCGCTGCTGTGGGGTGGCGGCTTGCTCGGCTTTAGCATGGGCACAATGCTGCGGATCAATCCCTTTTTCCCTGACATTCATCAGGCGGCACCGCGCCCCCTCGATTTAGCAGGATTGCTGAGCCAGAAAAATGCTCTACCCGTGGATAGCCAACCCGGCTGCTGGCAAGGGCAACTCCTGGGGCGACCGGGGTTGGCCAACTGGCTATACCCAGACCTAATGCTGCACACTTCTACCGGCACCATCCGGCTGCACTTCACCACCCGATTCGGCGTGGCCAGCAACCTCCTGCTCCAGCGCCTCCGCCCAACCCAGTTGCTTGGGCAAACGGTGACGGTCACCGGCTGGTTGCGACGCGGCGTTATCCCCTGGATCGACGTGGAAACCCTGCGCACCACCCGAGGCACCATCCGCAGCCATCATCCAGTGGCGTCCACAGTTCTGGCGGTCGCTGCTGCCCTGCTGGGACTAGCGATCATTCTGCGCGGCTAGCTGGAATCCACGGCTCCTCAGCAACAGCTACAGATCTTCGGCTAACGCTTCTACCTGCTGGCGGTAGGCAATGATTGCAAACTTGCCGCGCTGCTCCTTCAGCGTATGCAGAATCACGTTAGAAAGCTCTTGGGAAACTAGCGTCCGGATCTCAACGGGCGTTTCAACTAAATTGGCAACCTGTGTTCCCGGCTGCGTCTCGGTGGCTGCCAAAAACTGAAGGTGCCGCCCTTCCCCCTGGACCGTGCTGACGGTGTAATTGACTACTCGCAAATTCTTGAGCAGCGCGATCACACTGTCTTTGATCACTGCCTCGGTGATGATCGTAACCAGAAACGCCGGTTGGGTGAAGGAATAATCCTCGAAATCAAGCATCAGGGTCTTACAATGTATTGCGATTCAATGGGCGGTAATTGCCCGGTAGTGCTGAGCGCCTGATACAGCATAGCAGCTACCTCTGCCCGGGTTGCAGCCTGATTCGGGCGAAACTGCTCTACCGTTGGGTGGTTTACCATCAGCCCCGCATTCTTGGCCGCGGCAATGGCGGGTTGGGCCCAGGCGGGAATCTGGTCGCGGTCTTGCACGTCTTGCAGTGCCGCCGCCGGATCCGCTGCTAGAGGCAACCGGAAGCCGTTTGTCAGGGCTAGCAACACTTGCATCCGCGAGATTGGCTGCTCGGGCTGGAAGGTATTATCAGGGAAGCCGCGCAGAAAGTCAGCCTTGACTGCCGCATCAATAGCGGGACTGCCCCAAAACTCAGGAGAGACATCGTTGAAGGCAATTGCCTGCTGGCGGCGGGCTTCTTCGGGTAGCACACCTTTCAGCAGTGCCGCAAACTGTGCCCGATTCACCGGCTGCTCGGGCTGAAAACTGCCGTCTGGGAAGCCATCGATAATGCCGCGTCGGGTTAGATCGGCAATAAACGGATAGGCCCAATAGGTTTCGGGCACATCGGGGAAGGTAACTGCTGCATCCGGCGAAGCGGGCGGCACCACAACGGGAATCGGCGCTGGACGCACCACCCTAGGGGGCACCGGGCTAGCTGGCAGCGGCACCGGCACCGGAACCGGCGCGACTCCCGTAGGCGGCATCGTGGGCACCGTGGGCGGTAGCGTTGGCACTGGCGTCGGCGCAGGTTCGGTCGGAAGTGGCGCGGCTTCGGGTATGACCTCTAGTTCGCGGCGAGCTTCCGGGGTGGGCGATTCCATCAGCGGTGGCAACAGTAGACCACCCAACAGCGGCTCGTCTGCCCCGCGTCGTCCCAGGGTCCAGAAGAGAATGGCGCCTACCGTGGCGAAGGCTACCAAGATAGCAATAAACTCATCAAACCCGAGGGGATTTCGGCGATCGGAGTAGCGCGGTGGCAGGTCTGACATAGCACCTTGATTTAATGCGGCTTCATTAGCCTTATCTTACGGGAATCACCGCCGTTGGCAACCCAGCCCGACTCAATCGCTGCTGCAGGCGATCGGCCTCTTGCCGGTCGCGGAAGACGCCGGCCTGCATCACGTTTTGCCCATTGAGAGTGGTCACAAAGGCACTGGGCGCTAATTCCTTCACCCGATTCTGCAAGTCCTGCGTTTCCGCCAGCACAATCACTTGATAGACAGCATCCTCTACCGCCTCTTCCACGCTGACCGGAACAGCCGCCACTGACTCGGCAGGAGTTGGAGCAGCAGGTTGATTGGTTGTCCGAGGGGATTGAGAGGATCCAGACCGAGATGCTCGCGGTCGCAGCAAGGCCCCATTCGAGGTTGAAGTGCTGGGGACACGCACCGGAGCCGCAGGCGACGCCTGGGGTACAGAGCGGGGTACAGGGGTGGCGGACGCCGTGACGGATGAACCCGATGCCCTAGACGATGAAGCTAGAACCGACTGCGATGCTGCCTGCGATGCTGCTTCGGTTGGAACCACCACCGACCGCGGAGTAGAGACTGTTCCGCCCATGTTGCCCGTGTTGTTGGCAGGCAACGAGCTAGACGAGGCAGGAATGGGAGGGGGAGGCGGTGGCAGTGTTCCGCTGAGGACAGGTCCAGCAGAGGAAACTCCAGTCGCCTCGGCATTGGCAGAACGAGGCACCGTGGACACAGTGCGCGGCGGGGTTGCAGGAACAGGCACATTTGGCGCAGCGGGCGGCAGGGTTGGCACTGGAATCACCGCTTCCGCATGGCTCGACGCCGGAGGAGCCGGTCGTGGCGGTACTGGAGCAGTTGGAAGTGGAGGGACGGCCGCTACCGGAGAATGGGTGAGCCGGGGAGCGGATGCCAGCAGCGTCTGCATGGGCTGATCGTGGGTGAGATAGAGGTGCCCCACCTGTCGCCCATTAAACGCTCGCCGCGTCAACCGCCAGCCTGGATACAGCACAATGCGGCTAAAGCCCGTGGGCAGGCCCTGCGTATCGCCAATTGCAATCTGGGCATTGCGATCCCGATTGGAAGCGGCGATTAACACCAGCCGATTGCCCTGTTGCACAAGCCGCAAGCTGTATTCCAGCCCCAGATCTTGCCCCGCCGTCCGTACTGAGTAGCCATTGCTATCGACCGCGCGACTGCAAATGCCGGTAAAGTCAAATGTCAGCAGCAGGGGTTCCACCGTCGAGGGGTTGCTACCGCTTTCACTCCAGCAGGGGCGACTATCCTGGATTTGCTCAAAAATCATCAGCTTATAGCCCAGATCGCCGGCTGGGGCTGCCAGCACAATATAGCGGCTCTGATCCACCTCCATCTGCTCAAACTGAGCGGCGGCGGCTGGAGGTATCCCCGGCTGCATGGGGTTGAGTCCTGTACCGCCTAGTCCAACCCCTAGAATCGCCAAAATCGTGAAGCGCTGCCATGCTGTCATACTGCCTACCTTTTCACCTTGCTTGATCGACCAGATTTGTATCAGGCTTCCTGCACCAATCATGCTGCCTTCACCCTTTGAGACCGGGAACCGGAATCGGAGTCCCCACGGAGAGCAGAGGATGAGGGGCTAAGCGATTCCTGCAGGATGTCTATTTGATGATGATGTTGTTGATGATATCGATGATCCAGATGTTGACGCGGATGCCCTCTGAAAAATTACGGAACTACAACCGTCACCCTGTAACGATGGGAGGGCTGATGCCATGCAGCATTCAATGCAGACTATTAATGCTGTCAGGCAATCCTGTCAGGCAATGCTGTCAGGTCTGCTATGGCAGAGACGGATCAGCCCCAAATTCGGGTTCCCCACCAGGTTTCCTAACTAGGCTTTCTACTCTTTGTTAGGTTGCCTGATGAGTGTGACTTGCTATTTGTTCGCTGTCTATTCACTATCTATTCACTATCGTTTGCTATGTAGTTAAGCACAGCCCTCCTGATCGAACAAGGATGAAAACGCCTCGCTACAGCCAGCAATTGAGCAGTTCTAAAGCAAATGCAGCGCTTTTCCCCAGCGTTTGGTGGTGAACAGATTCTCTACAGATTCTGGTCTAGATTAGGGGGTACCGACGGGTATCGATTGAATCATACCTCCGAGGCATGATCGGAATTCCGGATTGTTCGCCATTGCTCTTGCCTGCTTGAACTTAACCTGTTTGAAGCAGTCCTCCAGGCTAAAACAAGTCCCTCAAGTCCCTATCAGAGGAGACCATCGTGCAACGTAAGTTTACACTTCCAGTGGTTGGAGTCAGTATTATTGCTGCCATTACCTTTGCCGCTCTGTGGTTTCGCAACCAGAACCAAGTTCATCAGTTGACGATTGCCACCGGCAGCCGCGAGGGGGAGTACTATGCCTTTGCCCAAGCCCTGGCAACGGTAGTCGAGCGTCACCAGCCTCAGATTCGGATTAGCGTTGCTGAAACCGAAGGCTCTCGCCAGAACTTGGAATTGCTCGATCGGCAGCAGGTGCAGCTCGCCATTGTCCAGAGCGATACCCCCAGCAATCCCGATGCCCGCGCCGTTGCCTATTTGTTTCCCGAGGTGTTTCATCTGGTGGCGCGAGCCGAGTCAGGCATTCAGTCAGTCAACCAGTTGCGGGGCAGGCGTGTGGCGATTATGCCCCGAGGCAGTGGTTCCTATGCCCTGTTTTGGGCACTGGCAGAGCATTACAATCTGCGCGAAGCCGACTTCACCCCAGTTAGCCTTTCACCCGAGCAAGCCTACACCGCCCTGCGGCAAAACCAAGTCGATGCGCTGTTTCGAGTTATGGCTCTGGGCAACCGCTCAATGCGCGAATTGCTGAACGAGACCCGCGCCCAGCTTGTCCCCATTGATCAGGTAGAGTCGCTGCGGCTGTCGTTGCCCTATTTGGAAGCCACCACGATTCCCAAAGGCACCTACGACGGCGCAACGCCTGTACCCCCCGTCGATCTGCCGGTTGTGGGTGTGCGAGCGGTGCTGATTACCCATGCGAATGCCAATGCCGACGTGATCCAGCAGATCACCCGCACACTGTACGAATTTCGCAATGAGCTAGTGGCGCTCTACCCGCGAGCTGCTACCGTGCGGTTGCCTGAGTCGCGAGAGAACCTAGGCTTGCCCCTGCATCCAGGAGCCCAAGCTTTTTACGATCAGGATCGCCCTATTTTTCTGGTGGAGTATGCCGAGCCGATTGGGCTATTGATTTCAGTGTCGGTCTTGGTGGCCTCTGGGCTGTGGCAGTTTCGCCTGTGGCTAGAGGGACGCCAGAAGAATCGCGCCGACACCTACAACCTAGAAATCCTAGCGCTGATCGAGCAGATACAAACTGCTGCAACGACTCAGGATCTGGAAGCAATTCGGGTCAAGCTGTTCGATATTTTGCGCGAAGTCGTTGTGGATCTAGACAACGATCGGATTTCGCCGGAGTCCTTTCAATCCTTCACGCTGCCCTGGGAAGTAGCAATTACAACCCTGCGCCATCGCGAAATGATGATGCTCAATCCCTGGACGACCGCCACCCCAATGAATGCACCTGCAACCCCGCAGTCATGAGCCGCTGAAGGCTAGGTTCCGCCCAACCGGAGATAGACACAACCGTTCCTTTTCTCCGATGAACGCATCCAACGCAGAGGAGATGGATGAAGAAGAAATTCACGAACTGTGGCACAAAGTACATAATTTTTAACACTTGCTCCCCCTGTGGATGTGGATTGGGTTTGGCTCTCAACCGGCTCTTGACTGGCTTTATGCGGGTGCCACTCTATCTAACGTTGGCACTGATACTAGCTGCGAGCAAGACAGAGCCGTCAGGAAGCCGCAGGGAACCCCCCTCCGAACCTACTCTACACCCATCGAGGACAGGGAGGGCGGCTGCCACACTGCAGTTTCCTGCTTTGCTTCTGGCGAACGTGAATCAACAGGTAAGGCAGCCGTCTAGTATCCTGCTGACTCTGTCTCCTATCTTGTTGTCAACAGGAGCAGGCATCCTGATGGGGCGATATCTGCTTTGCCCGAGCCGCCATCGCGATCAGCAACGTCCCAGTAACCTGTCTCAAGAATCGCTGCACCCCAGCGAAGCCATGAACCGCGCTATTTGCACGGCGCTGCCCGATGCCATCATCCGGATGAGGGCAGATGGCACCTACCTCGACATCAAACCGGCTGCCAAGTTTCCTCTGCTGCGGCCGCTAGCCGATCAGGTCGGCAAAACCATCTGGGATGTTCTGCCACCCAAGGCAGCTCAGCAGCGCATACAGGCTATTCAGCAAGCGCTGAGCACCGGCAGCATTCAAATTTACGAGCATGCGTTGCAGGTCAATCAGCAATCTCGCTGGCAAGAAGTGCGGGTTGTTCCATTCGCAGCCGATGAAGTCATCGTGGTGGTGCGAGATATCACCACTCGACGGCTGGCTGAGGATGCACTGCGGGAAAGCGAAAAGCAGTTGCGTCTCTTAGCCGATGCCTTGCCCGTGTTTATCTCCTATTCCGACCGAGAACAGCGCTATCGATTCGTCAACAAGATGTATGAAACTCGCTTCAATCAGCGTCGCGAGGAGATCTGTGGCAAACACCTGCGTGAGGTAGTTGGAGAGGTCAATTACAATCTGGTGCGGGGCTATGTGGAACGAGTGCTAGCCGGAGAATCTGTTTCTTACGAGGTGACTGTTCCCTATGAGTCTGGAGAGCAGCATCTTTCGGTCATGCTGGTGCCCGATATCAATGCCGATGCTCAGGTGATGGGCTATTTTAGTTTGATTATTGATATTAGCGATCGCAAACGCGCCGAAGTCGCGCTGCGGCAAAGCGAGGAGCGCAATCGCGCCATTATTTCCACGCTGCCAGATATGATGAGCCTGATCAGCGCTGAGGGGATTTATCTCGATTCCATCAAATCCAACTTCAGCATTGATTTGGTGTCGTCGGCAGTCGATCCAGTAGGCAAACACCTGACGGAACTCCTGCCCCCCGCCGCAGCCACTCGGAAGTTAGAGGCGATTCGCCAGGCACTCGCCACCCACACCATACAAACCTACGAGCAGGCAGTGGAACTGGGTGAACGTCTGCAATACGAAGAGGTGCGCGTGGTTCCCTGCGGGCAAGACACTGCGCTAGTCATGATCCGGGACATCACCAACCGCAAGCAGGTCGAGCTGGAGCTGCAGCAAGCTAAAGAATTGGCTGAAGCGGCGAATCAAGCTAAAAGTCATTTTCTCGCCAGCATGAACCATGAGTTGCGAACCCCTCTCAATGCCATATTGGGATATGCTCAGCTCATCGCTTGCGACTCTGAGATTACTCCTACACAACGACAGCAAATTGATATTATCAATCGCAATGGAGAATATTTATTACAATTAATCAATAACGTTCTTTCGATCTCCAAAATTGAAGCCGATCAGATTACAGTAGAGCCTAACGAATTTGATCTCTATTTTTTGCTCGATACTTTGGAGAAAACGTTTTATTTACGCTCTCAAGAAAAACAACTACAATTCACCTGTTGTTGCGCTGCTGGTGTTCCTCAATACATATATACCGATGGAGGCAAACTGCGACAGATTATCACGAACCTTGTTGATAATGCCATCAAGTTCACTGAACAGGGCAGCGTTAGTTTGCGCGTCAGCACGATAGCTGCACCCAAGATCACCCCCTCTCTGAGACCAACTACGGCTGACCAGAGTGCGCCGTCTTCTTCGTCTCTCCACCTCTGCGTTGAGGTCGAAGACACCGGCAATGGTATTGCGCCAGATGATCTTGAGCAGATCTTCAAGCCCTTCGTGCAGTCAGAAGCAGGACGCCACTCTGGACAAGGAGTTGGCTTGGGGCTGGCAATCAGCCGTCGTTTTGTGGAGCTACTCAAGGGTGAAATAACCGTTCGTAGCCAGTTGGGACAGGGCACCCTGTTTCGCGTTACGCTGCCGATTCAACGAGCGAACCGAGCTGCGAATCCGCACCACTCCATTGTCCACCCAGTCATTGGGTTGGCTCCCGGTCAACCTGCTTACCGCATCTTGGTTGTGGACGATATTGATAGCAGCCGGCAGTTGCTTGGGCAATGGTTAAGGCGCGTCGGCTTCGAGGTGCGGGAAGCCAGCGATGGGCAGGATGCCATTACTCAGTGGGCAGATTTTGTTCCCCACCTGATTTGGATGGATCTGCAAATGCCGGGCTTGGATGGCATCGCCGCTGTGCAGCAAATTCGGCAGCAGGAGTCTGCCCGCTCAAACCGCTCCGCTGAGGACCCCAGCCGAACGGAGACCGATCCCAGCCATCAGGCTTCGCTACCTTCGCCGCTGCAGCACCGCTCTCCTGATGCAACCTGCATTATTGCTATTACGGCAGCCGTGTTTGCCGAACAACGACAGCAGATTCTAGCGGCAGGCTGCAATGACTTTGTGGGTAAGCCCTGCTCAGAGGCAGTTATTTTCGAAAAAATGGCGCAGCATTTGGGAGTTCGGTATATTTACGGCTCTCCGGGCTGGACGGTGCAGAAACAGCAAACGCAGTCTAGTGTGCGGTCCTGGGTTGCTCAGAGGAGCCTGTCTGCTGCTCAGGCTGCTGCTGATGGGGTCGGCTTGCGGCGAATTGAGCAGTCCACTCCTTTGACGGCGGCGGCTTTGCAGGTCATGCCAGCTGCGTGGATCGCTCAGCTCAATCGTGCCGCTCGCAGCGCCAACGAACGAGTTATTGCGCAGCTAGTGCAGGAGATTCCCGACGCTCACGCTGAGCTGAAAACCGCCATTTTGCAGCTCGTCGAAAATTTCCAGCTTCAGCAATTAATTCATCTTACTCAGTTCCCGCAATATGAGCGCTAATTCACCCAACGAGTCAGGAGATATCCTCATCATCGATGATGCGCCAGATACTCTGCGCTTCCTGTCTGACCTGCTGAGCAAAGCAGGATACACCGTACGCAAGGTGCTAAGCGGCGAGTTGGGCATCGAGGCGGCGCAGTTAGAGCCTCCCGATCTGATTCTGCTCGACATCAAAATGCCGGGCATCAGTGGCTACGAAGTCTGTGATCGGCTGCGGTGGAACGAGAAGACGCGTTCCATTCCCGTCATTTTCTTGAGCGCCCTCAACGAAGAAGTGGAAAAGGTGATGGCGTTTCAGTCCGGCGCGGTCGATTACATCACTAAACCCTTTCATGTGGTAGAAGTGCTGGCACGGATTGAAATTCATCTGCGGGTGAGTCGCTTACAGCAGCAGTTGCAGCAGCAGAATGCTCAATTGCAGCAAGCTGTAGAGCAACGGTCGGTGGCTGAATCTGCCTTTCAGCAGCTCAATCAAGAGCTAGAGATCAAAATCCGCGAACGCACCGCAGAGCTAGAGGCGAGCCAACAATTGCTGCTGGATCTCCAGGCCCAATTACAAGCTGCCCTGACGCATGAGCAGCAGATTAGTGACCTGAAAAGCCGCCTAATTAGCAGTTTGGCTCGGGGGCTACGCACTCCACTGACGGTGATGACAACCGCCACCGAACGCCTCCAGACTGACTTAGCCGCAAGTCCGCATCACCATTACCTGAAAATTCTCACTGAAGGCGTGAAGCAGATGAGCCGTGTTTTACAAGATGCCCTGCTCCTGGCGGATGTCAGTCCTCAAGAACTGCCGTTTAATCCAGTGCCGCTGGATCTGACGTCATTTTGCCAATCGCTCGTCAACCAGTGGCGGCTGCCAGAGACCCCCTTTTACCAGCTAACATTTACTAGCCACGGGCAGCCCGTCACCCCCATTTTGGCGGATGAGATGTTGCTACAGCGGATCATCAGCCAATTGCTCTCGAATGCAATCCGCTACTCCCCCTTTGGAGGCTCTGTGAAACTAGAGGTCATCTATCAAGCAACTCAGGTGTTGATTCGAGTGCAAGACAAAGGGATTGGGATTCCACCCAAAGAAATCGATCGCATTTTTGAGCGCTTCTACCAGGCTAGCAATGCCGAGCCGTTTACAGGCACCTCCGCAGCCGGATTGGGATTAGCCATGGTGAAGCAGGCAGTAGAACGCCATAATGGAACCGTGACAGTGGAGAGCCAATTGAAGCAGGGAACTACATTCACGGTGACGCTGCCGTTAGGTTCATCCCACTAATTCATCCGATTGGTCGTTGCCGCAAAATTAGATTTGAGCAGGGCCGCTCCAGGTGGGACGATCGCGAAAAAACGAAGGGTTTTCCACACCCGTTGATTTTTAGAGAATCTGTCAGGATCAGGGTGTAGCGCAGGACAAACCCAATGAAATTTCTGACTCGGTCTATTTATAATTTCGTTCTCAAATTTCTTCGCAACTCTAAATATCGTTGGTTGATTGTAGTCGCATCATTGCTATATCTAGTTAGCCCCTTAGATATTTCTCCAGATGTCATTCCCGTGTTGGGATGGTTGGATGATGGAATGGTCATTACTTTATTGGCATCTGAGTTGACTCAGGTATTGTTAGAGCATCGTCAAACTCGAAAAAAAGATGTATCTACTTCGTCAACGGTAAACTCAACGGCTGATTTAACTGCATAGTCCCCTGATCAAGTTGAGCTTGCCAAGATTGAGAATGCTGCTGGGTTTGCAGCTAAGCATCGTTGTTTGCTTGATTCGCTCTCTCTGTTTGTTAATTGAGATGGATTGAGACCAATAAATCGAGATCTAGATCGGTCACATTCATCGCACCCGTTTGAGAGATTGAAGACACCCCTTGGAGGAGATCATGTCTAATTCCATGAAGAAAGACCAACTGACCGCCGATTTAGAGAAAGCCAAAGCGGTTGGTAGTGCTCGTTTAGAGCGAGTTCGAGACATTCTACGCGATGCAATCTCGCAGGTGATGGTTGAAGTGAAAGCTGGAACTGGCGAACTCCGCTCGATTGCCCAGGAATCGGCTTCCACCATGCAGCAGCCATCGAATCACGTTGCAGCCAATCCGGATGTTGTCCCGGTTGAAGTCGTGATTGCAGACGGCGTTGAAGACAGCGAGCCAACGCCCGAGATTGCTCAGGATGCAACTCAAACCAGCGACGTTAAAAGCGATGAGACCGTAGTGGAGTCCTTGATTTCACCCGTGTCACCTGCAGCCGATGAACTGTCTAAACCGCAGATTGCCATTGTTGATAATCCCATGGCAGACGCGCCTGAGGTACTCGAACCAGACGCCACTGCAGAAACTGAGCCTTCGCGAGATGCCGGAACGGCCGCCGACGCTGCCCCCTTAACGAATGCTGAACTAGTACCACACACTGCTGAACCCACAAAAGAGGAAGCCTTTTTAGAATCTTGGATGCAGCAGTTGCTGCGGTTTCTTCAAGACAGTGAAGTGGGTGCCAAGCTGCAACAGCAAGGGTCTAAACTGCAAGAGCGGCTGGTGCAGATCGACAGCACTCTGAGCGAGCGATACGGTGACCGTTACGCCGCCGTTAAGCAAGAAGTGAGCCACGCTAAAGACTGGTACAACGCCAAGCGGGCAGAGATAACAGCTCGCGGCATTGACCCAGTACAGCAGAAGCAGGCAGAGTATGACGTCAAAGCCGGTGAAGCCGGAGCGACCATTGCCCGCAAAGAGCAAGAAATCAAGCGCCTGCTCAAGGAACTGTGGCAAACCATCACCAGGTGAGACAAGCTCTAGAAGACGCCCTCAACCTTTCAGCATTTCCAAAATACAAGAATCGTAGGTAGGGCTAAATACCTTGACTAGGAGCATAGAACCGATTCCCGCCCTCGTAGGAGTCGGTTTTAGTATTCTCCGCAGCAAAATAGGTTTTCTATGATTGAGTGAGGGGCAGGGTGGAAAAATTCAGGTTTCGTCATTGGGGTATCGTCACCCGGATTGAATTCAGCCATTCGCCCCTGCTGGAATATCGCGCTCAATCAACCGCATTTGTAGTACCACACGGTGAGGAGCATGACTGAACCCGTGGATCCCCAACCCCCTTTGGCATCCAATTTGCAGGTTGATGCCCAGGCTAATGCTCAGACTGATGTCCAGACTGATGCTCAGACTGATAGTCCAACTCATATCCAGACTGAGCATGACGATACTGCTCAAACGTCAGGTTCCGCATCGCCTCCTTTGTTGCGGCAATTCACCGAGGCTTGGGGCGGTACTATGAGTGGTGTTGGACGAGCTTGGCACACCATCACCACGCGCTTCACTCAACTGCTGCCTTGGGATCAGGTAGCCCGAACGGTGACTCAGTGGTTCAGCGTCAGCGAAGCCGAAGTCGCAGAAATTCTAGCCTCAGTGCGGGCAGAGCTGCCTACCACCGAAGCCGTGCTGATTGGTAAACCCCAAACCGGCAAAAGCTCAATTATTCGCGGCCTGACTGGCGTTTCGGCTGAGATCGTCGGGCAAGGGTTTCGTCCCCACACGCAGTACACGCAGCGCTACACCTATCCCACGACCGATCTGCCGCTGCTGATCTTCACCGACACGGTTGGGCTAGGAGATGTCAATCAAAACACCGAGGTGATTATTCAAGAATTAGTCACCCAACTGGAACAAGACAGCCAGCGGGCGCGGGTGCTGATCCTAACTGTGAAAATCACCGATTTTGCCATCGATAGCCTGCGGCAAATTGCCCAGCGACTCCGGCAGCGGTTTCCCCAAATTCCGTGTCTGTTGGCAGTGACCTGTCTGCACGAGCTGTATCCATCGCCAACCGAGGATCATCCTGCTTATCCTCCCGATGTTGCCGACATTAACCGCGCCTACGCTGCGCTGCAAGACTCGCTGAAAGGGCTATACGACAGCGCCGTGCTAATTGACTTTACGCTAGAAGAAGACGGCTACACGCCAGTATTTTATGGCCTCGAAGCGTTCCGGGATGCCTTGGCTGATCTGCTGCCGGAAGCCGAAGCTCGCACCATTCACCAATTATTGGACACGAATGTTGGAGAGCAGCTCGGCAATCTCTATCGAGACGTGGGGCGGCGCTACAGCTTAGCGTTTGCCGTGATGGCAGGCACCCTTGCCGCGGTACCACTACCCTTTGCCACCATGCCGGTATTAACGTCGTTGCAGGTGTCACTGGTGGGGCTGCTGGGCAAACTCTATGGGCAAACCCTAACGCCATCTCAGGCAGGAGGCGTGGTCAGCGCTATTGCTGGGGGATTTCTGGCACAAGCCATCGGGCGGGAGCTGATCAAATTTCTGCCGGGCTTTGGCAGCGTCATCGCCGCATCCTGGGCAGCCGCCTATACCTGGGCCTTGGGAGAAGCCGCCTGCGTCTACTTTGGCGACCTGATGGGCGGCAAGAAGCCCGACGCCAAACGCATTCAGGCTGTGATGGAGGAAGCCTTTCAGCAGGCAAAAGAGCGCTTTAAGGGGATTCAAGCCTGAATGGCATTCTGCGGAGAGTTGGGCAAGGATGCCCCAGACATGGTATAAACGTAAAGGTTTTTTAAGTGCTTCCCCGTCCGGGATCTTGCGTATCCCTGCTTAAAAACCTCAGCAGTATTCACACATGCACATGGCAACCTGCTTTGTGCCTCGGTGGGGCTGGCAGGTGGTTTTAACATGGCGTTCGGCAGCACTGCTGATTCCTATTCCTCTATGGAGACTGATTCCTATTCATGACTGCGACGACGGAAATGGTTGCAACCACCCAACCCCCTGCAGCCGCTGCTGATGTTCAGCTCAAAGACATCATTAAAACGCTGCCGCGAGCGTGTTTCCAAAAAGACCGCCGTCAGGCTTGGTCAGCTGTGGCCTTCAGCGTGGCTGCGGTGATTGTAGGCTACATCGGCATTGCTACTTTGCCTTGGTTTTTTCTGCCGCTAACTTGGATCTTTACCGGCACCGCTCTCACTGGCTGGTTTGTGCTAGCCCACGACTGCGGGCATCGCTCGTTTGCCAAACGCCGTTGGGTGAATGACTGGGTAGGGCATATTCTGCTGCTGCCGCTGATTTACCCGTTTCATAGCTGGCGCTTGCTGCACGATCATCACCATGTCCATACCAACAAGCTGCATGTAGACAATGCCTGGCATCCTTGGACCGTAGAAACATACAGGGGCGAGAGTCCTCTAATGCAGAAAATTTATCAGGGGTTGCGGGGTCGCCTCTGGTGGCTGGCATCGATTGCCCACTGGGCGGTGCTGCACTTCAACCTCGCCAATTTTGCACCGCGTCATCGGGCTAAGGTAGCGGTGTCGATTGTCTCTGTCGTTGTGTTTGCGGCTGTATTGTTCCCAATACTGTTCCTGACGACCGGCATTTGGGGCATTGTCAAGTTCTGGCTGATGCCGTGGCTGGTTTATCACTTCTGGATGAGCACTTTCACACTCGTCCACCATACAGCACCCGACATTCAGTTCCGTCCGATTGAAACCTGGAGTGCGGCTGAGGCTCAGTTGGCAGGCACGGTGCATTGCAGCTACCCTCGCTGGGTGGAACTGCTCTGCCACGATATCAACGTGCATGTGCCGCACCACATTTCGGTGGCGATTCCTTCTTATAATCTGCGGCTGGCTCACGCAAGCCTGATGGCGAACTGGGGCGATTCGATCCCAGAACGGCAATTCAACTGGGCGCTGATGCGGGAAATTGTTGATCAGTGTCACCTGTATCATCCCGAGTCTGCCTATCAATCGTTTGCCGATGCCCAGCGCTAGCGGCGGCTAGACTGGCCCAAATCTGGATATCTCCAATAGACCCATGACAAGAACCGCTCGATTGCCCGTTGAGGATTGAGCGGTTCGGTTTAATGCCGGTTCGATCCGAACCTTCAGCCGGCTTTAGTCGGGCGATGCACGATGGTTTCCATGGTTCGCCGTCGGTCTTTGGGGTCAATGCCCACGAGGCGAATGTAGTCGTTGCTGTGGTCGGCTAGGCAAGTTGAGAGGGTAGCTTGGGCTTCGTCGAGCCGAGCCGCAGCAGGACGGTCGCTGGCAATCACCGCGTAGCACTGCCAGGAGTTGGTGCGAAAGCGACGCTCATCCACGACTTCTACTCCGAGGCGATAGCCCTGATCCAAAATGCTTTGAGCAACCCGCATCAGGTCTGGAGGCAGAGTCGCGCCGCCAGAACGCCCAGGGCTTGTGGGGTGGGTATAGCCAGTTGGAGTGCTGGCACCACCGTTGCTGGTATAGAGGCTCGACGGCTGGGCCGGTATAGGGGGAGTTGCCGTGCCGATATCAGGACGAGCAGCATTATACTCCTGCATCAAGCGCAGCTCCTGAATCCGCTGCTGCTCGCGCACGATCTGCTGCCCCAGCTCGATTAGGTGCGGCAACCGAAAATCTGGCTTGGGAAAGTCGGGCACTGGTTCAGCACTGTTGACTACCCGTAACGACACCCGCTCAATGCCAATATCCTGAATAAAGCGGCGAATTTGCTCGTCATACAGCCGCGAGTGCAGGGCGCTGAAGAAGTCAATCGCTTGATCGGCAAAGGTATCCACCAGAGTCTCGATATCTCCCGGAGCCACGCCATCGAAGGCAAAAATGCCGCTGACAATGCCGATGCGATCGCTGCGGCTCGGCTCCCAGTAAAATTTTTCCATCCGCCCATCTCGGATCAGGGGCGCGTAGAGCGTCGAGAAGTCGTTGCCGGTAACCAGAATCGGAATCCGCTGGATCGGCTCAGAATCGTAGCTGCCCGGAAGCTGCACGTTCGTCGGGTTATCGGCAATATTCATCAGGGTACCAGCGACGAGCTGCGTGTTCACCGTGTACTGCGTCCGCTGATCGACGCGCCCCATGCCGGCATCAATATCGTTGATCATCAGCACCGCCATTCTGCCGCGCACTTTCACTAGTTCAGCCGCTTCTCGGTAGCGCAGGCGAATTAGCCGCGCCGGATCACCAGCATCGGGGCTTTCCAGCTCGCCCGCCGACATGTGCACAGCCTCAATGCCCATCCGCTCAAACACTAGCTCGCACTGAAAGGATTTTCCTTCCCCTTTGCGACCGTGAATTCCTAAAATCAGCGGCACTCTGACACCCGGTAAATTCAGGTAGTTTTTGGTGATGTGAATCGACAGTTTATCGAGAAAACTAGGAGCCAGATAGTAACTCATAACGCTAACGCCTATTTCAGGAGCAGTAATCAGGAGCAGTCAAAGCAACGGGTTCTACACCCTCAACCTTGGACAAATTGAGCAATGACTCAGTCTATAAACGATAAACCAACGACAAACGTGGTTGAAATGTACCCTTGCGGGTACTGCCGGATCTCAATTCAATTTCTCACACTAATATCTATAGAGCCTTCATAACCACCAGAAAACAATTCACAAACGAATAACAAGGTGCATTGAAGCTCTGTATTTCACATGTTTAAAAAATTTCTGCAAAGTTTAATCCAGGAGTCACTATGCCTGCTATCGCATTGCGCAATTTGCAAAAAGTTGAATTTCGAAATAGCGCTACCGAGTGCAACATTGCCTTTACCGAATATGAAGGTCCCGGTTCTCGATCCCTGCTGGTGACCGGAGTTCCCGCCGGAGCAGGCACCATGCTAGGAGCCGTCAGTTCTAGAGCTTTCTTTTACGTACCGCCGCAGCCACCCATTGTGGACCCAGAGCCAGTTGTCTACATCGAGCTAAGAAACGTGGTGCCGAATGGCGTCGCTCCCAATGTAGACTCAGCGGAGTATGGCGGCAGAATTGAACTGCGGGAATTTGGCTCCTGATGATTTGGGCTGCCCAACACAGCATTCTGAACCATTACCGTGACGTAAGTCTTGAGACCTGAGACCTAAGACAACCCCTCAAGATAAACGGGAGGTAGAATCAACCACCTCCCGCTTGGCAATGGGGTTAGTTCGGATCACCAAATTGAGTCGGTAGTGACTAGCACGATTTGGTGGTTGCGTTCCCCGCTCAAATTCAGGCTCGTTCAGTTGGCTGGGCTAAACGATGACGTTTTAGTTGCTCAGTCGCTTAGTAGCGGTAGCCGCCGCCGGCTGCACCCGGCTTGTGCACAATAAAGCTCATCACCTGGCACTGCTTGACATTGTCGAAGGCAACCACGCGAATGTAGGAGTTAGGGAACTCAGAACGGCACTGCTGCACTTCGCTTAGCACTTCCTGAGGAGAGCGACAGTTGAATAGTGGCAGCTTCCACATCGTCCAGTAGTGCATTTCTGCTGCCGAGTCTTCGTTGAACTCGATGCAAGGAAAATAGCCCTGGTCGATCGTGTACTGAATCTGCCGCGCAATCTGAGCATCGCTGAGCGGAGGCAAGTAGGAGAAGGTTTCGTAACGACGCTCTTTGGGTAGGGTCTTCATAGTTCTCTCGATATTCTCTCGATGGGATTAGCTAACTAGGGTTTTCAGTCTCCGAACTGGCGGACTGCTCAGGATGAGAGCCAGAAGGAGAGGGATCATACTGCGTCATGCGTTCCAACTGGCGCCGGCGATGCTCCATATTGGACTGCTGAATGCCACTATTCACCATTTCTGGCAGGAACTCGCAGATTTGACCCGCCAAGTGCTCTCGGACGGTCAAAATCCGGAAGGCTAGATCGGGCTTTTCGGGAAAGAGCTCTTGAATATAGCGCTCCCCGTCTTGAACGCGCTCCTTCGTTGAGAAGCGTTGCAGCCAGAGCGAGCGAGGCGGATCCGTTTCATCCAACTGAGCAATCACCGTTCGCACAGCTTGATACGTCAGGTAGCTGATCAGCACCTTAGCCGTATCCTTGGCAATTTGCTTCAGATCCATAGGGTAAGGAGGGTGAATTTAGAGTCAAGCAATGCCCGACTCTAAACCAGAGCAATGCATCAGACGGTATCGACTGCCTCAAACTCGAACTTGATTTCCTTCCACAGTTCGCAAGCAGCCGCCAATTCCGGCGACCAGCGAGCCGCCTCCCGAATGATGTCACCGCCTTCCCGCATCAAATCGCGACCTTCATTGCGGGCTTGCACGCAAGCTTCCAGAGCCACCCGGTTAGCCGTAGCACCCGGCGCGTTACCCCAGGGGTGACCCAGCGTACCACCACCAAACTGCAGCACCGAGTCATCGCCGAAGATTTCCACCAGAGCCGGCATGTGCCACACGTGGATACCACCTGACGCCACCGCCATCACGCCCGGCATCGACGCCCAGTCTTGGGTAAAGAAAATACCGCGAGAGCGATCTTGCTCGATGTAGTTTTCCCGCAGTAGATCGATGAAACCGAGGGTGATCGCCTTATCACCTTCCAGCTTGCCCACGACCGTGCCGGTGTGGATGTGGTCACCGCCGGACATCCGCAGACACTTCGCCAGAACGCGGAAGTGCATCCCGTGGTTCTTTTGACGGTCAATCACCGCGTGCATTGCTCGGTGGATGTGCAGCAGCAAACCATTGTCGCGACACCATTTCGCCAGAGTTGTATTGGCGGTGAAACCGGCAGTCAAAAAGTCGTGCATGATGATGGGCATGTTCAACTCTTTGGCATACTCAGCCCGCTTCAGCATTTCTTCGCAGGTAGGAGCCGTAACGTTGAGGTAGTGCCCTTTGATTTCACCCGTTTCAGCCTGAGCCTTGTGAATTGCCTCAGCCACAAAGGTAAAACGGTCGCGCCAGCGCTGGAACGGCTGCGAGTTAATATTCTCATCATCCTTGGTGAAGTCCAAACCGCCGCGCAGACACTCATAGACCGCACGACCGTAGTTTTTCGCCGACAGACCCAACTTCGGCTTGATCGTGCAGCCCAACAGCGGACGACCGTACTTGTTCAGCTTGTCGCGCTCAACTTGAATGCCGTGGGGCGGACCTTGGAACGTCTTGAGGTAGGCCACCGGAATCCGCAGGTCTTCCAGACGCAGAGCTTTCAGCGCTTTAAAACCAAACACGTTGCCGACGATCGAGGTCAGCATGTTGGTGACGGAGCCTTCCTCAAACAGATCTAGCGGATAGGCAATGTAGGCGATGAACTGGTTGTCTTCACCTGGAACGGGTTCGATGTCATAGCAACGACCCTTGTAGCGATCCAGATCGGTCAACAGGTCAGTCCACACCGTGGTCCAGGTTCCCGTCGAGGATTCGGCTGCCACTGCTGCCCCAGCCTCCTCATAAGGAACGCCAGGCTGAGGTGTTACCCGGAATGCCGCCAAAATATCTGTATCTTTGGGTGTGTAGTCTGGCGTGTAGTAAGTCAGACGGTAATCTTTAACCCCAGCCTGATACCCAGCTTTAGTCTGGGTTTTGGTTTGAGAATAAGACATGTTTCCCTTCCTGTGAGTCACTTCGATCCGAACGTAGAAACCCTACCCTGCCCCTCCCAAACAGGAGCAAGGATACTAACGCAGGCTTAACCAGCAGCACGTACTGATATAAAGTCCTAGCGAATCAGGGCAAGCGTGAACTTGGCAACTTTAATCTTATCTTTATGTTTGCCCCGTTCGTGGGTTCAATGAAAACTATATCAGGAATGGGATAAGCACAACTTTGAAACTTCTTAGCTTGGCGATAATTATGGTTTATTATTTTAACGATCTGTAACACAATGTACAGACGACCCAAGCAAGATCACGACCTAGCAGCAGTTTCAGGCATTTTCTGTGAAGGGTACTCCGACAACCGCTCTGTTGTACGTGAAGAAAGGTAAAGATACTCTGCTCGCTAGAATGTCTGCAACCTGATCCGCAAACTGAATTTTTGCCATCTTTTTGCCATCAGAGCTTACCTGTAGAGCCTATTGAGCTTCACCTGCTCCGCTGTTTCAACTCCGGCTTTTCGATAAACCGCCATGGGACTACTATCGAGCATGGTCGATGCATCCTGGAAGCGAAACTTATCATAGCTTGGCAAATCATAGCTTGGCAAAACTATAAGCGACTACACAAGCGACTAATTGACATCTACTGCTATTTCTGCTTGTTCTGCTTTCTGCGCTACCGCTGAAGAGCGTTTAGGCTTCTTAGAAAATTAATTGTTTCCTTGCAAAACCCTTGCAAATTCCCCTTGCGACCCTCCATTCGAAAGAGGTTACTCTAGGGTAGGGCTGAACTACCCCCAATGGTGAGCAATGAGAGAACTAGTGTACGAATCGCTGAGAGCGTTTTCTGAGGTTTATAGCGGTTGGATTCTCTGGAATTCATTCCTGGCATTCATTCCCCTCGTACTTAGTTTCTGGCTCTTTCGCCGTCAGAAAATTTCTCGAACAGCTCTTTGGTGGGCGGTTTTGATTGTGTTTATCGCTTTTCTACCCAATGCCCCCTACATGTTGACCGATATTATCCACCTAATTCGGGGCACTCGAGATGGCATCTCGATCTGGGTGATTGCGCTGGTCTTTATCCCCTTGCACCTGCTGGCCATCCTAGGCGGATTTCAAGCCTATGTCGTGTCGATCATTAATCAGGGATACTATCTCAAGAAGCAGGGGGCAACCCGCTTAATGGTATGGAGCGCAGAAATTCTGGTGCACGCCCTCTGTGCCGTGGGCATCTATTTAGGACGATTTCGCCGCTACAACAGCTGGGACTTGGTCACTGTCCCTAAAAACGTCCTCATTTCCACCCTCGACGATCTGACCGACAAGCAGCCCGTTGCGGTGATGGTTGTCACCTTTTTAATTTTGGTCGTCTTCTATTGGATTATGAAGCAAATTACCCTGGGGCTGTATCTGCGCTACCGCTACTTCCGCATGGGCAAGGAAGTGCTAGAGTAGCCCGTTGCATGATCTACCAGGCTTCTACAAGCTGTGGCGTTTCAGCCTCTGCGCTGCCCCAGGAAAGGTATTGCAAGCGCTCGATTGCTTGATCAATTAAATTTAGCCCTTGCTCCAGGTTCTCGATCACCGCCAGCTTGCCCCGCAGATCTGCTGCATCAGGGAAGCCTTTGGCGTACCAGGTCATATGCTTCCGCGCTTGCCGGATGCCGCGCTCGCCCTTGTATTCCCACAGCATTTCCAGATGGTCCCGGGCACATTGCAGTCGCTCTACAGGTGAAGGGGGCTGGCGCAACTCGCCAGTTTTTAGGAAGTGGTCTACTTCGCCGACGAGAAAAGGATAGCCCAGCGTCCCCCGCGAGCACATCACGCCGTCTGCTCCGGTCATCTCTAGACAGCGCACTGCCGCCTCGACGGAGAAAATGTCGCCATTGGCAATTACCGGAATCGACAGCACCTCTTTGACGCGGGCAATCCATTCCCAGCGAGCCGGTCCGTTGTAGCCTTGAGCGCGAGTGCGTCCGTGCAGCGTCAACATTTGGGCACCGGCATCCTGCATCCGCTGGGCAAACTCGACGGCGTTAATTTCTTTGTCGCTCCAGCCAATCCGAGTTTTGACCGTGACCGGCACATCTACAGCTTTCACCACCGAGCGCACAATCGCCTCGGCTACCTCCGGCTGCCGCAGCAGTGAGGAACCACCGCCATTCTTGGTGATTTTGTTCACCGGGCAACCCATGTTGATATCAACCGTATCGGCTCCCTCCTCCACCGCCATTTGTGCGGCTTCTGCCAAAAAGTCAGGACGGCAGTCAAACAACTGAATGCTAATCGGGCGCTCGTTAGGATCGATCTCCATAATTTTGGGCAACTGCTTGACATAGTGCAGCCCCGTTGCGTTCACCATCTCGGTGTACATCATGGAGGTCGGCGCATAGCGGCGCACCAGCCGGCGGAATACCAGATCCGTCACGCCAGACAGGGGCGATTGCAGCACGCGGCTATTGACCTCAAACTGACCAATCTTCAGCGGCAGTGCCAGACGAGCTTTCAGGGCAGGAGATAGCGTAACCATCACTATATTTAAGTCATCAATCGAGTTGGTGCTGTAGCAATCCTCTAGAGATCCCTACAGCCATTTCTCCATCTTAGTCCCTGCCAGCAGTGCCTAACCCAGCCTGAGTTGCAGCGTCACCCCCTGGAGATCAGAACTCGGATAGGTGCTGAGATAGCCCTGAACCATCTGCTCAACCGCATCGAGATAGGCAAAAGCCACCGAAAGCTGCTGCCAGCTTGGGGTTTTGCGAAAGGTGATGCCGCGCTGCTTGGCGGCTCGGCGACACTCCTTGTGGGAGCCATAGCGCCGTTTCAGCTCCGCAATGTCCAGAGTGGCTGGTGCCGCAGGCAAGTCCGGAGACCGATTACCCTCAGCAGCAGGTAGGGCTGTGACGGGTTGCGGAGCCGACTCAAGCTGGTCTAACTGATTGACGGCAACCTGAGCCACGGTAAAAATGGCAGCCGTGTTGTGCAGATCGTGCTGTTGGTTGTCCTTAAGCTGCTCTAGAAGCTGAGCGATCCGTCTTTTGCCCATGGGGTGATCCAACTTAATTGTGATTTGCAGTCCGGTGAAGTGATTTAAAGCAGGACCTCACTCCATGCTAGTGGCTCGACCAGCTTACCTATCCAGCAAAGAGCGGTTTATAGAGGCTGGATCTTGGTACATCTGCGGATGTTCCTTGCGATCAGCCTCTACATCAGCCGGGGTAGGAGGTAAGGGCGATAGCGGAGCAGGTGGTGACGTTGCCCCTGGGTTCAGGTCGTCATCGCGCCAGAACAGCACAATCGCTTTGATGGCCTTGATGAAGCGCATGAAACGTCCTGGCTGAGCTAGCCAACTCATCGGCGACTGATCGGGATTGCAATCAGCGATGCCATCAAAGGCTTCTGCCAACTGATCCAGATGTCTAGCCATCGTCTGCATCTGATGAGTCAGTTCAGCAACTACCTGCTGATTGCTCGCGATGATCTGCTGCTTTTCCAGCCCGAGTTCCCGAATGAGCTGCTGCATTTTCGCCACATCAGCTTTGAGCTGTAGTGCAGATTGCTTGTGCTCCTCATTACGACGCAGCAATTGAGCGCGGCTGCGATTGGTAAATATCAAGCAATCCCGCATCTCACGGTAGAGTTGCTCTGCCTCAGCGCGTTCGAGGGAGGCGATCGTTTTCGGAAACTCGGTGGCGGAGCGAAACCGAGCGGAAGAAGATTGAGGAGTTTCTGTGGTGCAATCTAACATAGGCAATCTAAACTCTAGGTGAAAATCGGTGCAGCTAGGCCGATCCTGGCATAGTTCATCACCTATGAGCGCGGTGTTCCTGCGGATTTTACCGGAACTTTAACTGGATGAGGGTTTAGCGGTCGGATCAACACCCTCCGTACTCTGACCTGCATTCAGAAACCGACCACTGTTAGGATTTACACAACTTCCTTACGAAGGATTGTTCCGCTTTTGCACCCAACGAGAGAGGCAGTCAAATCTATAAGTAACCATAATACAACTAGAGCCGGTATCATCAAACCGACTGGATCCCCAGCCTCTAAGACTGCAATGAGGTTGTTCTAGTAGAAGCCATTCAGTAGGTGGATGATAATTGGTATACCTGCGAATCTCAATCGAATCTTAACTGCGTCTCAACAGTTGGTATGTCATGAAACGTTTACTCACTCATTCCAGTTGCAGAGCGAATTGTATGGCGGATCGAATTCTGGTAGTGGATGACATTGCCGATAACTCGTTTTTGCTTCAAACGCTGCTGGAAGCAGAAGGTTATCAAGTCGAAATTGCCGATAGCGGTGCTGCGGCCTTGGCCAAGGTAGAAGCCAACCCTCCCGACTTAATTTTGCTGGACGTGATGATGCCAGGAATGAACGGCTATGAGGTGACTCGTCGCATCCGCGAAAATCCGAGGCTGCCATTCATTCCAATTGTGCTGGTTACTGGGCATATGCAGGCTACTGCTTCAGAGGGGTTTGAGGTGGGAGCCGACGGCTTTATTCGCAAACCCATTGACTTTGATGAACTGCTGAGTCGTATCCAATCCATTTTGCCTGGCGATTCGCCGCCGGAAGCCTAGCCGTTGGCCTAGAGGGCATCTGGAGCTATCGATGCTGCCAACCCTAGGTGCTCCATGATAGCAGCGATGAGGGCAGCAGGTTCCGCAGGTTTAATGAGATAGCCTTGAAAGCCTGCCTGCTGAGCTTGCAGCCGATTTTGTTCGCTGGCATAGGCAGTGAGCGCAATCACAGGAACGGGGTCTCCCGACGGGGTGGGCAACGCTCGCAGTTGCCGCAGCAGGCTATAACCGTCAGCTTCCGGCATGGCAATATCCGTAACAACCAGATCGGGCTGCCAACGTTGGAAGGCAACCAGCGCCTCAGCGACCGAAGCTGCTGTCGTAACTGCTGCGCCGTTGCGTTCTAGTAGCAGAGCCAAAAATTCTCGATTGTCCACTTCATCGTCAACCAGCAGAATCCGGATGTTGGTTAGAGATAACTCCACTTGCCCGGATGTGAACTCAGCAGAGCTAGCCTCCAGTTCCTTCAGTTCAGCCGAGGGTTCGCTACCGTCACTGGCTGCTGAGGGATCGCTAAAATCTGAAGGTGAGTGCAGCGGCAGCCGCACAGTAAAGGTGGCTCCTTGATTTTCGCCGGCACTCTCAGCCCAGACCCGCCCGCCGTGCAGTTCCACCAGCTGCCGCACAATCGCTAGCCCCAGCCCTAACCCCTCATGGGATTGGCTGCCCGTGCCAGCCGCCTGCCGAAAGCGATCAAACACATGCGGCAGAAAATCAGCGTTGATGCCCTTGCCGGTATCGCGGACGGTAATCTGGGCCCAGGAATGGGATGAATGCCCATCCCCACTGACGGCTGCCACACTGACATCAACCCGTCCTCCGCCTGGAGTGAACTTGATCGCATTAGACAACAGATTGCTAATCACCTGCTGCAAGCGATCGGCATCACCCAAGACCTCAACGGGCGTGGGATCAAACCGAGCATCGAGAGCAATCTGTTTAGCTTGAGCAGCCGGGCGCTGTCCGTCGAGGGCAGTTTGCACCACAGCGGCCAGCTGCACCGGAGCTTGATGAAGGCGAAAATTGCCCTGCATCATCCGGGATATATCGAGCAAATCTTCAATGAGTTGGGATTGGGCTTTGGCATTGCGTTCGATGGTTTCAAGGGCACGGGCTGTATCTGCCGCACTCAGCGACTGAGTACGCAGCAGCTTCGCCCAGCCCAGGATGGCATTCAGCGGCGAGCGCAATTCGTGGGAGATCACAGCTAGGAATTCATCCTTAGAGCGGTTGGCGTGTTCGGCGGCTTCACGGGCGGCTTGCTCGCGGGCGAGCAGTTCGGCGCGTTCTGCCTCTAGCTGCTTTTGGTCGTGGATATCGGTGCAGGTGCCAAACCATTTCACGACGTGACCGTTGGCATCATGCAGCGGTACCCCCCGCGCCAAATGCCAGCGGTAACTGTGGTCGCTGCTCCGTCGCAGCCGATACTCGCAGGTATAGCTGTTCCCCGTTTGCACCGCCTGCATCCAGATAGCATAGGAGCGATCGCGATCCTGCGGATGCACAATCTCTAGCCAGCCCAGGCCATGAGCTTGCTCAGGCGTCAGCCCCGTGTAGTCGCACAGGCGTTGATTGACGTAGTCGCACTGGCCAGTTGCGCTACAGGTCCAGACTAGATTAGGAATGGCTTCAGCAAGATAGCGGTAGCGTTCCTCGCTCTGTCGTAGGGCTGCTTCGGCCCGTTTGCTCTCACTTAAGTCCAGAACAAAGGCAACGGTCTCTTGCCGAGCTTCTCCTACCAGCGAATAGCCAATCAGCACGGGCACCCGGCTGCCATCGCGACGAATATATTCCTTCTCGTAAGGGGTACAGGCACCCCGCTCGCGAGCTTCCAACACTCGCTCGGCATCCAGCGGCAGGTATTCATCCGGCGTCAGCTCTGTCCAGCGCAGCCTGCCCGCTTCCAAATCAGCTCGACCATAGCCGACAATCCGCAAAAATTCATCGTTAGCCTGGTGAATCCCTCCGTCCACATCTCCAAACAGAATCCCGATCACATTCGACTCCACAAACCCACCCAGCCGCGCCTCAAACTGGTGCAGCGCCTGCTCTAAACGCTTGCGCTCTGTGATGTCTTGATTAATTCCCAGCACCCGCTGCGGCTGTCCGTCAGGGCTGTAGTAGATTTTGCCGCGGGTTTCAAGCCAGCGCAGTTCTCCATCGGCTCGCTGAATCCGGTACTCGTGCTGCCAATGGTGCTGCTGTTGCGCCAGCGCCTGACGTAACTGCTGCTCCACCCGTTCCCGATCGTCAGGGTAGATAAGCGCTTGCCAGGAAGTATGCTGCCCATCAAAGCTGCCGGGAGACAGCCCATAGATGGCTTCCAGTTGCTCGCTCCAGACCGCCCGATTACTGACTATATCCCAGTCGTAGCTGCCGATATTTGCGGCTTGTTGGGCTAGTTGCAACCGCTCTTGAGCTAGAGCCAGATCCAGTTCATTTTGCTTGCGAGCCGTAATATCTCGCCAGGCTGCCACAAAGCCATCACCTAGCTTGGTTGCCCGGATATCAAAGGCGCGGGTCAAGCGTTCTTGGTTGTAATCATCGGCATACACCAGCGATTCCTTGATCAGCGGCTCGCCCGTAGCCACCACATGGCAGTATTCGTCGAACAAGCCACTGTCGCGATGGGCCGGCAAGAGCTGACACAGCGGTTTACCAATATCGGCAGGGGTCATTCGGTTATTTTCTAGGGCCGCCGCATTCAGGTAATCGATGCGAAAATCCAAGATACGCCCGTCGGCATCCCGAATCGCCGAAAAAATGCCGAAGCAGTCCAGCAAATTCTCGACCGACGTGCGAAACCGTTCCTCACTACAGTGCAGCTCGTAGCGGAGTTGGGCATTTTCAATGACACTACGGACGGCGCAACGCACTGCTTCAGGGGTCGATGCGGACTTCACCAGATAATCGTTGGCTCCGTATTTGAAGGCAGTAGTTGCCGTCTCCGCATCCGTTTGGTTGCTCACAACGACGACCGGCAGCCGGAGAGAGCCAGACTGCAATGCCGATAGGAAAGCGATTCCGCCCGCATCCGGCAGCTCAAAGTCCAACAGGATTGCATCGGGAGGACAAGACCGACAGATAGCCAGCCCGGCATCGGTTGTATCGGCTTCTAGAACGGCATAGGCTAGAGCTGGCTCAGCTAGCAGGTAATGGCGGTATAGCCCTCGCTCAGATGGATTGTGGTCCACAATCAAAACGGTTTTCCGTGGCGCAGTCATGCTTCGGCCTCTCTATTCAAGCCAACGATCAACAGTAATGAATTTGGCAGTCATAGGGGGAATGGGTGAACCAGCGAGCACCAATTGGACTAGAGGTAACGGGTTAGAGGGATTGAGTTTGGATCTAGAAAACAACACAGCGGGGGACTATTCAAGCCCTGGACAAGCCAGCAGGCAGCTCAGGTGATTACCACTAAGAGGGGCCTGAGAGAATTCTACCTTAATCGCCGACTTCTACCTAGCTCAATGCAGCAACGCTACGAGCTTGACCGACAACCGGGTTAACCGTACCAGCCTGATTGACTAGCAACCCTACTAATTACCCTACTAATTACGAGAGACTCGGAGGATCAACGCCCCACAGGGCAAACCCCAGCGTCGTAGCTGGCTCAGCAGCACCGACCAGCCCATACTCTCTTCCCAGGGTAAATTCCCCGAGCAAAACAGAATGACCGGCAGTATCAGCAGAACATCCTGAAAACCGATAGTCTTACAACCGATCTCTCAAACAATCTCTCAAAAGATTTACAAAGCGATTCAGCGTGAGTCCTAGCGTTCTTAATGCAAATTTGAAGATAATTTGTAAAACAATAATAGATGCAATTTCATCTTTCAATCGATTAAAAAGATTCTGCCAAGTTGGCAGGACAGGCGGGATTGGCCTCGATATAGTGTTTACTGTCAGCTCAAACAAAGTTGACTAAAAACACTCAAGTCCACGATTTAGGAGAAGGTGAAATGGTTATCTCTGACCTGAACTATCTGCAACCTGTTTCTGGCGAAGTGATTGGAGCTGGTTACTACAGAAAGCCAAGCGTTAAAATCTACATCCGGCAGTCCAACGACAACTACACCAAGCAATACGCTGATGCTTATACCAAGTTCGGCAATGCTTATGCCAAGAACTCCAATGATACCTATCAAGCTAACGTCGTCGAGTTCTAAATTGAGCTTGCAACTCTAGCCTGATAGCGAATTCACTGAAGCCGCTAGGAGCCTTAAATACAGGCTTTTAGCGGTACTTCTTTTGCTAAAAGGTGAAGATAATTCCGTCCAATTTGAAAGTGAAATTTTATGACATGACTCAAAATCAATTTCAAAATTCAAGATTTTCCCGTATGATGAAATAATCATTTTGGACGATTGAAATATTCCAAAACATCTCAACAGATAAAATATATTCTTCTTCTATTCTTCTTCCGAAATAATTTCTCGAAATAATCAGCATGATGTAAGTCAGGCAGAATAACTAAGTTGCGTCCTTAAAAGCAGTAACTTGATACGCCCAATACGCGAAGGCTAGTCTGCCAAAACAAGATATTAGCTAAGGAAATCTCAGCCCTTCTAAGCATTTTCGAATTAAAGTCAAATTAAAGTCGAATTAAAGTTGCCGCTCAACCCATAAATTGTTTCATGCATTGCTTGATACAGTGATGACTCGCTCGATCAATTACCGCAATTTGAATATCTAGTGTCATACATCGCACCACACATCAGGGCCTTATGAGTACGCCAATGGTTCGTAATCGCCTCAGTCATTCCAGTAGTCATTCCAGCAGTTATGCCAGCAGCGCCAATCGCACCACAGTATCGCCAGAGGGAGTGCTCACGTCCAGTTCTGATGTGCAGGTCATCACCAGCGCGACGGGTGCTAGCAGTACTGCCGTTGCTCATGCCAGCACCACTTCCGGTAACGGCGGCTCCGTCACCAGCAGTTCTAGTGCTTCCGTCGATAGCACCGGAGCCGGCAGCAGCGCTACGGCAATTGTGACTCCGTCGAGCGGCGAAACCTATTCCAGTAGTCAAAGCACCTACAGCCCCGGCGCTACAGCCAGCAGTAGTCAAGCCACTGCCAGTCTAGTGGGCAATGCCGCCACAACTGCCGTCGAGACTTCCACGTTTACAGCACTGGCAACACCCAACTTCCTCCCCACCAGCCACAGAACCATCGACAGAACCATCGTTGGCACCAGCAATCCAGAGACACTTCGAGGCACGCAGCAGAACGATAATGTTTCTGGCCATGCAGGCAACGATATAATCCGGGGCGGGCAGGGGCATGACCAGATTGCCGGCGGCAGGGGCAATGATGTGCTGCAGGGGCAAGCAGGCGATGATTTGCTCAACGGCGGCAACGGCAACGATGTTCTAGTCGGTGGCTCGGGCAGAAATGTCTTGGTAGGCGGCGGTGGCAGTGATCGGTTTATCTTGGAGGCGGACAACCATGGGCTAGCCGATGTGGTCGTCGATTTCAATCCCTCAACGGATCGCATCCAGCTAGGTCGAGGATTGTCGTTTAATACTCTGGTCTTGCAGGAAGTTGATTCTGATGGTAACGGTCGCCTTGATGCCACGCTGCTCCGTTCTGCAACAGATAATAATATCGTTGCCATTGTCTTGAATACGGTTGATGCCACAGGAAGCACCACGTTAACTAGCGCTGTTTTTATCTGAATATTTTTATCTGAATTTATCTAGATTTTGTTGGCTTGAATTTCTGTATTATTTCTGATGATTTAGGTATCTAGTGCAACATTTGCCCACCAGTATGCATTATCACTGTACAGGACGCCATATCAAAAGTGTATTCAAGGAGACGTAAATGCCAATGTAATGTCAAAGTAGGGACGCCAAGGTATGATAACAGCAATGGTAAGGTTCTCACGACTCACCCTTGAATCGGAAGATATCATTAGCTTCTTAAAGCAAGAGGTCAAGCTTAAGGATATCTGCCAGCAAATGCTGTACCAGCAAATTGTGGCACGAGCAGCCCAAGAGCGCGGCATTGGGGTGACACCCGACGAGATTCAGATGGAAGCCGATCGCCAGCGCTATGAAAAGCGTTTAGAGAGCGCCGCTGCTACCTTTAACTGGCTGGCCGAGCAGCTGATTACGCCCGAAGAGTGGGAAGCGGGAATTCGGAACCATCTGTTGGCGCGAAAATTAGCAGAGCATCTGTTCGGACGCGACGTTGAACGATACTTTGCTGAACACCGCCTTGATTTCGAGAAGATAGTGCTCTACAAAATTACGGTTCCCTATCAGCAGCTCTCGCAAGAGCTGTTCTACCAAATCGAGGAAAATGAAATCAGCTTTTACGAAGCAGCCCATCTATACGATATTGAGGAACGCCGCCGGTTGCAGTGTGGCTATGAGGGTAAACTGTACCGATGGAGCCTGACCCCAGAAGTAGCCGCTGTGGTATTTGCCGCCCGGGTCGGGGAAGTGGTGGGTCCTTTGCCCTCTGAGCAGGGTTATGACCTGCTGATGGTAGAAAACATTATCGCTGCAGAATTAAATGCTGAATTGCGGCAAGAGATCACCGACCGCATGTTCCAGGAGTGGTTGGAGAGCGAGCTAAATCACCTGATTCATAACAATACTCTTTCCTAGGTTCATGTTCCGGTCGAAATCAGTGCAGTTCCGTTTGATTCATTTGATCACCCTATGCAGGAGTAGCGTAATGCGTCGAAGAATTGTGATTCGGAAGGCCATTTCTCAGGATGGCAATGCTACAGCAGAAGTCCAAAGCGTTGTCATTACTTCAGATGCGGCTACCGTGCTGCAAACTGCTAGCGTCAAGGTATCTTCCGATAGTGTATCTAGTCATTCATCATCGAGGGCTTCTAGCTTTGCATCTAGCTTTGCATCTAGCTATTCGTCTAGTTATACATCTGTTTCTAAATCAGCTGACGATTAACATTACAACTAATCCGTTGAGTATCTTCTCGTTCGTGTAGCGCTATTTTGTTTTTTCAACTCTAAGGAGCCTGTCATGCAGCATCCGTTTGACCTCGACCTAACGAGTCTGAAATTGATTGACCTCGATTTTGCCGAGCCGCTTGTGGCTGAGCAAGATGAAACCGCTCTAGAAGGCAGCGGGCGGCGGTATACTACCCTGGCGCTCGGCGAAGAAGGAGGATATTCGCGTCCTCCCCGCTGGAAACCGGAGCCTACACCGCCAATTACCACCTTGGCGCTCAGTGAAGAGGGGGGGCATCCGCCGATCACGACCCTAGCCCTCGGCGAAGAAGGAGGCAGCTATTAGCGGGACACCCCATGCATGTGCTCATTCTGGGTAACGCAGCAGATGCCCATGCGGCCCATATACATCAGGTGCTAGAGCAGCGTGGGGTCTCGGTTGCCTACTGGGATACCCAGCAGTTTCCAAGTCGGCTCTGTCTGTCGTGGCAGCCGGGTACCCGCCGCGGCAGTTTGCGCTTGCCCAATGCCCAGCCGTTGCCGTTGACCGAGATTCACAGCGTCTTCTGGCGCAGTTTTTCTGGAGTGTGGGTGCCGCAGTTGAACGATCCTCGGCAGCAGGTCATTGCGACTCAAGATGCGATGAGTGCTCTACGCTCCCTGATGCAAGCTTGTCCGGGACGCTGGGTGAATTCTTGGCAGGCGTACCAATTTCATCAGGAAAAGCCGCTGCAGCTCGGCACTGCTCAGCAGCTCGGGGTAGCCATTCCAGCTACGCTGATCAGCAATGACCCCATTCAGGTCAGTGAATTTGCCCAGCGGTATAAACGAGCGATCTTTAAGCCGGTGTATGGTGGGGCGCACACCCAATGGCTGACGGCGGACCATCTCAACCCGGAGCGACTGCGCCTTGCTCTCTCACTATCACCCGTGACGCTGCAAGAATATATTCCCGGCACCAACATCCGCACCTACGTGATTGGCAACACAGTGTATGCCGCAGAAATTCGCAGCGATGCTCTCGACTTTCGCGAGGACGAAGCCGCCCAACTGCTGCCGCTCGATCTGCCCGATGCAGTTTGGCAGCAGTGTCTAGCCATTGCCCAGGCTTTTTTCTTGACCTGGACAGCCATCGACTGGCGGCGGACACCAACCGGAGACTATGTCTTTCTAGAAGCCAATCCCAGCCCCATGTTTCTGCATTTTGAGCAGCAAACCGGCTTTCCGATTACTGATCAGCTGGTGGCGCTGCTGACGGCGTAGCAGCTGCTGTTTTACGAGACATCGACCGCAAGTACAGTAGCGCAGCTAGGACCAACAGCCCAGCAAATGCAGACGGCTCGGGAATCGCCCTGACGTTAGCTTGGTTGTGCTTAGTTTCAGTTAAACGTAGCTCGATGGGTGTGTCGAACGTGCGGGAGTAGCGGCCAGCAACAGTGGTCAGCGCAACGGTTTGGTTCCCTCTGGTTCTCAAGCGCTGCCGCAACAGTGCGAAATCTACATAAGGATTTGACTGAAACTGGATCGGGCTGGGGGTGCCAGGCAATCCGAGCTGTCCAAACAGCTTAAACGAGTCGAGACGCGCTCCGGTGAGATGGTCGAGGATCTGAACGTGGATGCGGCCCTTGGCAGAGGCCGTCTCTCGCTGGGGCTGATCGAGAGCAACTTTCAGCCGCAGCCGCAGCAGGAAATCAAAGACAAAGGTTTCTTGAGCGCCCACTGAAAAAGTATTGATCACGCCCGCTGTACTGCTCGCTGTCCCAGTGTAATTTCGACCGTTGCCCACCGTGCGGCTCGACGAGAGATTGCCGCCCACAGTGGGTAAGGCGGTAGCTCTGGCTCTGGCTCGGCCTCTCACCTCGCCGGAAATCGTCTGCAGATTCACATCGGTTTTTGTAAACGTGTCGAGATCTATCGGCGTGTGAGAGAAGTTGCCAAACACCGCATCCCCGTGGGACGAGGCTAGAGTCGCTGCCTCGGCAGGTAGGGTAGCCACGGTGGCCCCAAAGAGCAGGGGAGCAGTGAGCCGTAGCAGGGTACGAGCAGATCCTAACGCTAGTTTCATAACGGGTGTTTTGGTATGAAAGGTTTGTTCAGCTCGGAATCACACGACGGATGCTTCAACCCTGGACTATGTTGCTTCACGCACTGTATGGATCAGCGCGATCAATCAATCGGTGCGATTAGTCAATCAGCGCAATTGATCGATCACCTTAGGCAGCATTGACCCTATTTCGTCTCACTAGGGGCCTCACAGGGGATCCCATATGCGTCACAGCTACTATCACAGTTCAAATCTCAGTGCTATTACAGAGATTCTAGCGTGGGGCACTTAAGGGATAAATAAATCGCGGCCTGCCTTTTGTAAGAGTTGCGTGAATTTGTTTGTCCGGGTATAAATTTTTTTTGAGCTACTGCTCCGATACGGATATCCGCTCTTGAGATGAACTCTAGATTGACTCTTGAGAGTGACAGACCAGGAAAGTAGGGCAACTCCTGACTTGGCATGAAGGAGTAGCAGCAGCGGATCGACCGCCTAAAAGACTGGACAACACGCCGCTGCCCTAGAGGGCAGCGGAGCCACCTCAATCGCTCTGGGTACATGTTCTGTGAACTGTTCTTGGAACTGCCCTCGGAGATGAACCTTGGCTTTGCAGGTGCTCCTCTGCTATTGATTCTGCTATCGATTAGGACTGTAGAATTAGGCTTGTAAATTGGCTTGTCTACTGCCATCGCTTTGGAGCCAAACCATGACTGCAACCCTAAAGGAGTTCTTGGAAGCCTGCGAAACCCTAGGATTACTGCGCCTGATTGTCACGAGCAGTGCAGCAGTTCTCGAAGTGCGAGGCACAATCCAGAACTTGTTCTACGCCGAGTTGCCTAAGGGAAGATATGCCAACCTGCACCAAGAGCTTTACGAATTCCATCTCAATCTAGACAAAATTGCTCAGGTGAAGTTTGAAACCGGCGTCGCGAAACGAGGCAACTTTACCACCTACGCAATTCGCCTACTCGATGAACAGGGTGAGTCTGCCCTCAGTCTGTTCTTGCAGTGGGGCAAACCGGGCGAGTATGCACCTGGTCAGGTCGAGGCGTGGCAAGCACTAAAGCAGCAGTACGGTGAGATCTGGCAGCCGGCTCCCATGGCGGCACTTTAGGCAGACGACTGGCGGATCAGCAGAGGAGCGAGAGACCAAAGAAAAAAAATAGATAAAAAGCTGATAAAAAGCTAGAGAACACATCAGAGAATACATCTATGAAATGGCAATGGCGGCTCTTTTGGGGGGTGGGGTTAATTCTCCTGTGGCTTTTGTGCAGTGGGGTCGCTTGGGCAGGTCCCGTGTCCCAAGACCCCCTCTCCCAGCGGTTAGCCCAGTATCCTCACTGGCAGGGAAAACCGCCCGTGCAGCCCGCCCGAGGCGACTTAATTTATCCAGACTGGTTTGCGGGCAACTGGCAGGTGACGACGACGCTAGTGGATCTGCAGGCCCCCTTGGCTCCTGAGAAGGTCACGCCTGGTTTTGAGAGTAACCGACAGTTTCTGAATCAGCCCGTTGCCTTCCGGGTTCGCTTTGTTCAAGCACCTGTGCAGTCTTGGCTGACAGCAATTGTTCCCCAGAAGGGCATTGTGTCCGACCGCGCGTTTAATGGCACTAGCCTGGCCAAAGCCTATTTGGGAGAGCAAGCCGTGCGAGCCGTGAAGGTAGATCCTCGCAACCCCAATCGGCAGATTACACTGCTGAAAAACAACCGGCAGCTCGTCTCAACAGTGACGGACCGCGCGACCGCTGCTCCAACTGCTGATCAGTTTCTCAGCAGCGAATTCTTTCGGCAGGAATTTCGTGGTGCACCCCAAATCTACTTCAATGAAGTGGAGAATACCACTGCCTACACCTACCACCCAGACGCAGAGCAGCCCACTCAGCCAGCCATCACCGCTGACCAAGTCACAGCAGTTTACCTGTCTCCGCAGGACCCAGACTACTTCAAAACCCTGGCCAGCGATCATCCCTTTGCGGAGCCACGACCAGTCGCCCTCTACCGTTACCACCTGGAGTTTTTCAAGCTCGCCACTAGCGACGAATCGAATGAGGCCGCGACCAGATAACGTGCCGCAGCGGTTTCTGGAGCTGGGTCTTGAGATGCTTCAGGTGCCGTTGTAAAGCGGCGAGATCGGCAGGCTGTCCTCCGTAGCGCCAGTCCACATAGGCACGGGAAATTTCGTCGATGGCTTTAGCGCGCTCGATGGGTTGCTGAACTCGACAGTCGGCCGCATATTCAAGCGGGGTTTGGGCAGGCGACTTGGGGAAGCCGTGGAGTGCTAAGTGCCGTAGCATTTGCTGATACAGCGCTTCCATAGGCGGCAGCTTCGCCAGCCAGCGTCGATAGCACCAGTGTCGCCAACCCCTCCAGCTCAACCAGCCCAAGAAGCCAACACTAGTAAGCAGACCGCACCCAGCTAAAATTCCTAGCCATCCGCGAGAAAACAGCGCCACTAGCCCGCTGAGCACTCCCCCAATCAGGGTGACAAGCTGCTGGAACAGACGAGTTAAAAAGCCCGTGAGTGGCGACGGCAGCCAGCCAGCGACCCAGTTCCAAGCCTGCCGCAAAACTCCAAAGGTTTCGGTTTCCTCGATGGAGACCGGCAGCAGCTCATGACCAGGAATAGGATCGAAAGCGAACCAGCCATATTTGTGAAAGTACACTTCGGTTACGGCATGAGCATCAATATTTTGCACAACATAGAAGCCTGTGAGCGGGTTGAACTCGCCGCTACCAAACCCCATGACTAAACGAGCAGGAATGCCAATTGACCGCAGCATGACCGTGAGAACTGTCGTAAAGTGGTCGGGGTAGCCTCCTTCATACTTGAATAGAAATGCCTCGACGAGATCTTCGTTGTCGGCAAAGAAAGGCAGATCCGGCTGAATAGTATAGTTCTGCTTCAGGTATTGCGCTAGATAAAGCACCTGCTCGTAGGGTGTAGTCAACGGCTTGGGCGAACCAGCCAGAATGGCCTTGGTTTTTTCCTGGACTCGCGCCGCTACTTCGGGGGGAAGCTGCAAATAATAATCGCGAATGGCGGCTGGAGCGCGACTCGTCGCCTGCTGCAATTGGGTGCGGTTGCGGTAAGGCACCTCAGAAACCACACTGTAGGTCAACCCTTCCGATAGGGGCACCGGCGAACGCAGGCTGCCTTCGGCATCTAGGGCGATTTGATCGGTTGGGAAGTACAGCTCCTTAGCTTCGTAGAGGGCAGGAATCAAGTTGGGCAGATCTGAAACAATCGTGTAAGACTGAATGACTTCCCGCGTGCGGTTCAGCGTTACCGACCACGGCAGCGTAAATCGGAATGACCATACTGGACGCTCCAAGGTTTGCAGCTGCTCCTCAGCATTGCGCGAAATCTCCCAGCCCTGCCCGGTATAGCGATCAAATGCCAACACCCGCCAATAGCCAGGAGCTTGGGAACGAACCCGCATCACGACTCGCGGCTTCAAGATCCCGCGCAAATTCTGATTAATTCGACTATTGAAGCCGTAGTAGACTTCTGGGTTGAGTTCTCCCGGTCCCTGCTCCTGGTTTAGCCCACCACCGCCGCTGCCCGGTGTTCCCTGCCGCACGTAGCCCGAGTTCAAAATGGTACTAGGATTGAACTCCTCCTGCATCGGAATCGGCGTACTCACTGGAAAAGAGCGCAACTGATAGCCAGGAAAGCGGGGCAGCACCAGAAAGATCACTAGCCCCAAGCCGCCAATCAGCAGCAGAAACCGTCCGAGCGGCTGCCATGAAATAGGAGAGCGCGTGCGCTGCCAGGAAGAGGGAGCTAATCCCAGTCGCGAGCGGTAGTCTAGCATCAGCACGGGAACAGCTAACCCCAGAAACACTAAAATTAGAGGCGCTAAGGTTAGCGTTTGGCTGAGGGTGGCTGCCACTCCCAACAGGATCAGGGCAATCACGACAGAGTAGCCCAAATCTTTTCGTCGGGGTAAGTCAAAACTGTGAAACACCTGAAGGTGAATGAGCAACGTTGCCAACGCTAGCCGCGTATCGTTGCGTTCACCCCACAGGCGCGTAAAAAAAGCTGCCAACGCCAGGAGCATGGCGATAGCAATGCAGAATTTAACTGGGATATTGCGTTTGTAACGCTGTAACCAGCTCCAGACCGCTCCCACACCACTTGCAGGAACTGCCCAAGCGCTGATCCCCAAGGCATCGGCGCTATCGGCGGCAGCGAGATCCGTAGCTATAATACCAACCGCCACCAGTGCCTGAACCAAGACGCGCAGCAGCACAGAATTCTCTGGTTCAACGGGGGGCTGCTGTTGAAAGCGGTGCCATAGGCGCTGCCCAAACGGTAGATGGAGCAAGGCAACGCGACTTCGAGAAACGGGTTTCCCTACGGGACGGGTAGACATGGGGTTCGAACCGGGGGTCAATATCAGAGTTGAGCCTGGACTATCTCACGTTCCATTCTTGACTCACCCTTAGAATTCACACGGTGGTGCACCAAATAACCCCTACTTTAACGAACCTCACACCCTAGTTGCCCAGGATGACCCCGATAGGACCTATATAGAACCTCCATAGGATATGTGAGCACAATTTGAGATGCACGTTGAGATGCACAAATCCTATTGAGCGGTTATAACCATCATTCACTGGTCATCATGCCTGACTGGTGACTCGAAACTCTAGCCGCGTCTGCCCAGGGAAACCCACTTCACAATCACTCAAAATCACTCAAACCCACAAGCAGCGACATCAACGAAAGAGCAACCCTTCGATCACAAACAGACGTGAACCCAGCCGCTATTCAGACAGAATCTGGACAGCAAACGTCAGCACAGAGGGTTCCGGCAGATTCAGCTGCACATCCAACAGATAGGTCTCGTTGGGGCGCAGCGAGTAGCGTTCAACTTGTAGTTCACCCGCATCAGAGCATTCGGCAGCGGCAACAGCAGACTCAGGAATATCTTGCCAGCTCAACCGGCCTGCGCAGGGAAAATGTCCCTGAATGTGCACCCGATGGCGGTCTGGATCGTACTCAGCCTCCAGTGTCAGCGCACCAGTAGACGTCAACCACTGACGAGTGATACGAGGATGCTCAGGCGATAATTCCAGCGTCATCAGATCGAGCAGATCGCGGGCAGCAATCAGTGCCAGCGCCATTTGCTGGGTAGAGGTGGCTACGTTGTAGTGGCTGGGAACCTGAGCAGAGTCTGGCAGGGTCGGACGAGAGTGAGTTAGGCTTCCACTCCGGCTGGGGGCAGCGAGCACTAGCCCTGCCAACTGATTCAGCGTTTGCGGTTGATTAGGAAACAGGGTTTCGACAACGCGCACCAGCTTCACGCCCTGTTTAACAGACGACTGCACCACCTGCCGACACTGGTCGAATAGCTGCACCAGTAGCGCCTCAGGAACAGGAATAGGCAGATTCAGGGCTTGCAGTTGCGTGGCCCACAGCGCTGCAGGTTCAGAAGCGACATCTGGCACTTCCGATTCATAGTCACACAGTTTTGTTTCCCAGGGGAACAAGGGGGGATTACGTTCAATTTCAGCGCGCAGCCTGCGCTTTATCAAAGCATGAAAACGATCTTGCACAGCAGGTAACTCTCCGAGTTCAAATGATGAGATTTCCTCAAAGGGAATTGCACTCGATTCCATCAGCTCGGTCGGCATTCCGGGTCCTGCTTCAGAATCGAGCGGATCAAGATAAGGAAATTGCAAATCCACTGCCCCGGACTCCTCCGGACCAGTCTTTTGACTGGAATGATCCCCTGATGGCGCTGAACTAGCCGGGTCTGGTTCTTGCAACAGCCAAGCCAAAAAGTGATTTATGGCTTCTGCGTCATTATTCATCGGTTGATGCCCCTGTTCCGGATATTAAATTGTTGCGAATTTCCCAAGCTTGTTCAAGTAACTTTGTCCATTGTTTCTGAAGCTGGGTGACCGTGCAGCCCAAATGCTGAGCAATGGCGCTATCTTCCGTGCCTTGCTGCTTCAAGCGCAACAGTTCCTGCTGCTGAGGGGTGAGACCCGAGTGAAACGACTGCCACTGCTGCGGCGTCAGTCCCAAATTGCGCTCTAGGTCTGCTTCTAGCCACTGGTGAACGAGTTCCCAATGATGAGACAGAGCAAAGCGAACCAGATGATACTTAAATCGCTGCTGCAAATAGTCGCGCTGCCGAGCCGATAGCCCCAGAATGGCTTCAATTTCGTTGGCTGGCAGATCCTGAAGTCGTAGGGCGAAATAATCGGCACAGTCCTGCTGCTGCTTATCTTCCAAGTAATTCATCAACTCTTGAATCACCACCGTTCGCAGCGTATCTTCCGGAAGATCTGGCTCCTGCGCCATTTGTTCTCGCACCTGTGGCAGGGGGATAGTCGGTCGCCCCTCGGCTTCTCCAGACGCTCCTTCTGCTGCTTGCTCAATGTCCACCATCGTTTCGGGCGGCTGCTGCTGCGAAAAGGTTTGGGCACGCAGAATGATCAGTTGCTGGGTACGATGGCCAGGCAGCGGAATGCGGCGTTTGCCGTAGCGCTCGGTAAACCCCATGTACTCCGCCAGTTCTAGCAGCGTGCGAGGGCGATAGGTTGCAGCTAGCTGGTTCTCGCGCCGAAACGCATTCAGCGATTCAATGTAGATCGTTTGCAAAAAATCCTCGATGAGCGTCAACCGAGCTTGATAGCTGGATTGGACCTGTGGAGGCGTAATGTAGCGATAAACAATGGCGCTGAGGGTGCTATGCAGCTCAACCCGCCCCCGATGAGAGCCGAGCTGGTAGTATTTCAAACATTGATTCAGGCGATGCCGTGCCAAGGACATCGAAGCCTCATCAATATCGTCTGAAGCCTGAATACGCCGACTTTCTGAGCAAATGCGGGCTACCTCTGCAGTGATCCGAGTTGCCACTTCATAGCAATTCTGCTCAGAAGACTGAGTGGATTGCTTTAGTTCGCTGAAGAGCAGCTGAAAAATCGCCTCCACGCTCCTCCTATGTGTTTCCCCTGACGGTGATTGCCGCTACAAACTTAACACACGCACCCGAGATCGCCATTGCATTTGAACACCATTCATCAAAGCCTGTTCGATCACCGGAATTTGCGCCTTAAAAATTGACTAAAAATTTGTATTTATTCCCTGCACTTTAGGTATGTTTCCCGACGGGCTGGTTATCCATAGCAAGGATCGGGAACAACACTCGATGCAGGGATCGGGAACAACACTCGATACGGTTTTCGCTGCCTTTGCAGCCTGACGTTAGCAAACGAGGATAGTGCCTTGCGCTTGGCAGCGGGCAAACGAGTAGGCTTTGCAGGTTGATCCAGGCCGCCGTTTAGACTGGGAACAGCAGGTCCAACCCGGCTGAGGATCAGGTTGACCAGTCCTACTCTGCCCAATTCACGACCTACACCAACGGTCTCAGGAGCAAGATGAATCTAGACCAACAAATTCAGCAACTCATTGATCAGTCTTCTCGATATGGGGTACCGCCCGAAGCGGTGCAAGCCATAGCTCCAGTGCTCAAGGCAATCGCCAGCCAATTACAGCACCCTCAGTACTATATTCCGCAGCACTTAGATCAGGGCTGGCTAATGACAACGCTCCAGAACCGCACCCAACCGGAGCTTTCTAAAAATGTGGTCTATGCCTTTCCATCGCTCAGCGCAGTGAAAGCCAGCTCTCCTAACCCTGATCCTCAGATTGTGGCCCTGCCTGTGCCCGTGGTGCATATCCTATTTCAAATGCTAGCAATGAAGCCGATTGATAGCATCATTTTTGTGGAGACGGCAGAAAATCTAAAGTCTGGGGTAGAGGTGCGGCGTCAAGACATTCAAACCTTACTACAGCAGGCACTCCAAACCCTGCAACCCAACCGTCTCGGCCCGCCGGCAGATTTTGCCTAAATTGAGCCACCAATACTGTTAGCCACAAATACTGCTCAAAGGAGCGATAACGAACGGTGCGGATGAAATTTTGTATCACTCTGTTGCTTTGCCTGTAAGAATGACCCAAACCTAGGGGACTCTTGATAGGCTTTACCGTAGAACCGTCTAGGGTTGCCAAGGTTGCCCATGCGGTTAATCCTCTGCTGTTTAAGTAAACTTTAAGTAAACTGGCCCAACGCAACGACAAAGCACCTATGATTAGCTCGAATCTGCAAGCCGAACGAGATGCCTTGCTTGCTAAATTGGCAGAAATTCGTAATTCGGGTCCCGTTGCACCTGCTAATGTTAAAATCCATCCTGATTTTCTCTCGCCCAAGTCCTGGATGTTGATTCAAACAGATCTGCCTATGAAAGAGCGCTATTTAGGACTGCATGGCAGCGAGAAATATCGAGACTGGGAAGCCCGCATTCGCCGCCGCGACCAGATCCAGGAATTAGAGAAGCAGCTTGCTATTGTCGAGGAGCTGATCGAACGTCAAGCAAACATGGAACGCTTGTTTACTGAGCTGCCATCCAGTATCGACTGTGGCGATATTGTCGAAGTGGGCGGGCAGCGCTATCGCGTAGAGGATGTAGGCTTCAAATACTTGCGCTTGGTCGATCCCGACGGCAAAGTGACGCGCTGTGAAATTACTCAGGCGCAGCTTGTCGGCAAGAGCTAACCTAAAGGGTCTAGGGTTTCCTGATTCACCATCCCCAAAACTAGTACAGTCGGCTCAATACATAGTCTGTCAGCTCCAGCAACGCCTGCCGCGAGTCAGAATCGGGCAATTCGGTCAGGCTTTCCATTGCAGTCTGGGCATGGTGAGCTGCCAGTTCGCGAGAGCGCTCAATTCCACCGCTATCTCGCACCATCGCAATTGCCTGCTCTAGATCGCCTTCTTGGGCAAATTCCCGTTCAATCAGAGTTTCTAGATAGGGCTTTTCCTGCAACGCATAGAGCACAGGGGCCGTTAAATTGCCGCTCTTCAAATCGGAACCAGCCGGCTTGCCTAGGGTTTCGCTAGAGCTGGTGAAGTCGAGAATGTCATCCACAATTTGGAAGGCAAGCCCAAAGTGGCGACCGTAGTTGTAAAGGTTCACCGCCATGTCCGGAGACACAGCACTCAACAAACCTGCCGCCTTAGAACTGTTGGCCATCAGGGAGGCAGTTTTGTAATAGCTTTTTTCCAGATAGGCTTCAATCGTCAAGCTGGTATCAAATCGATTTAGCCCCTGCTGAATTTCTCCCTCGGCAAAATCTTTGATCACTTCCGAGAGCAGTTTAACGACTGCAAGATTGTCCAAATTGGCTAGATACCAGGACGCTTGAGCAAACAGAAAGTCGCCTGCTAGCACCGCAATTCGATTACCAAAACTGCTGTGTACCGTTGGGACACCGCGGCGAAGCTCGGCTTCATCAATTACATCATCGTGAACCAAACTGGCCGTATGGATCATCTCGGTGATCTCGGCCAAGCGTCGATGTTTGGGCGTAATCTCCTGGTTGACCATGGTTGCCCGCGAGACGAGCAGAACAATAGCAGGTCTCAATCGTTTGCCTCCTGCTCCAAATAAGTGTTCCGCCGCCACGTACAGAATCGGATGACGCGCACCTACCAACTGCTTGAGGTTTTCAGTTAGGAGATGCAGGTCTGCTTCGACCGGGGAAAAGAGGGAGGTAGCTGAGGTCATGGATGAGCTGACTCTGGCGCTAAGTTACGAAATTTTACATATTGTACCCCTATTTTAAGGTAACCTCTGGAGACTCGAGAGCCTGACCTCAATTTATCTAGGGAATCTTATCTGGAGAATTCCTGACCTCTCGGCTGCGTTTTGCTAGGTGTAATTTCCTCTGATCGACCGACCAAATCGAGTACCGCTTTGTTCCTGAGAACGGGGACTCAGTCTCGGGTTGCTCTATATTTCTGCTGCTAGAGGGATTTTTCAAAAATTGTATGAACTTAATTAAAAAATAACCCCAAAAATCTCAGGTCCCTGTGTTAGTCTGATAGATAGGAATTTCAAAATTTCATACACTCAGTTGCGCACGAGGCAAGCGGTCCTGGCGTGCTGATGCGATGGTTAGATGTGTTAACTGAAGATTTTTCCTGAGAAACATCTTGGGCTGCACATCTTGTTAGCTGAACGGAATTCTTAGCTTGGATTCACTAAAGCATCTGGAATGCATTGTGTTCTAGGGCTTTGGCCATGCCCCGTTCAGTGTTAGCATTCCAGCGGCTTGCAATGTCTTTGGTGAGTCTGTAGTGGTATTCCTGCCATCTGACTCGCTGGTACCTTCGTGTCTCTGATTTGTGCGAGTCTTGGATACTCCGCCTCATTTGCTGTCCTTATGTTACTTGTATAGTCGAGTTGACTTATGGCGTATGATCCTATTCCTTTTATTATCCCTGTTCTAGCGACAGGTTACATTTTGGCTGTCTATATTCTCTTGCGGCTCGTTCAGCGATCGCGTGCTTAGTTCTGGTCGAGTAATTCGGTGTAGCTCGGTGTAGCTGCCAAGCAGCCGACCAAACCCCAGCGCTGAGACCGTCCTCCAATTGAATTATTTCTACATTCTTATCTAAGTTATCCAGACCAAGTTATCTAGACCAAATCGTCTAAACTAAACTGTCTGAATTATGCCCGAATGATCAGGTGCCCGAAGGTTCAGCCTCGTGGGCACCTATTTGTTTTTGCGGGTTTTGTTTTGGGTCAACGGTTAGCGTCTACTCTGGGGCGGTTCACTCAGTTCAGTTGCTCTCAGCTAGCCATTTGCAACCCTGCGGGGAACTGCTGCGGAACCGTTACCTGTCGCACCAAGGGAGCACAGCCCAACCACTGCACCGAGAGCTGAGCAAAGGTCCTGGCACAGCCGCTAACATAGAATTCAGTTGGGAATGCCGTGCGAGTATTGCGTAACCCAAGCAACTCTAGCTCTTGAGCCGCCGCCTGCACCACATAAATCGCCGGATCAACTAGCCGAATTGAATGCGGCAGGATAGATTTGATCACTGGAGCTAGATGGGGATAGTGAGTACAGCCATACACCAGGGTATCGATCCCTTGCTCCAGTAGAGGAGCCAAATAATCCTGAGTGACTTGGCGCGTGTAGGGATCATGGATGCGGTTATGCTCGACCAGCGGAACTAGCTCCGGACATCCTACCTGCCAGACTTGAGCGCTAGCATCAATCTCTTCGATAGCTTGCTTATAGGCATTGCTGGCTGCTGTAGCGGCGGTGGCAATCACCCCAATCCGCCGGCCCTGCTGCACCGCTGCTCGTGCGCCTGGCAAAATGACTCCCAAAATTGGGATATCAAATTCAGAGCGGACTGTCTCCAGAGCTAGGGCAGAACTGGTGTTGCAAGCCATGATCACCATTTTGACGTTCTGATGGCACATCCACGACAGAATTTCGCGAGTGAATTGCAGGATTTCTACCTGAGAGCGAGTGCCGTAGGGTAAACGTGCCGTATCGCCAAAGTATAGGATGGACTCATTCGGCAACTGACGATAAAGTTCCCGTAGAACCGTCAGCCCTCCTGCACCGCTATCGAAAATTCCAATTCTGGCGCGCTGTGGCTCGTGGTGTTCAGCAAGCCGAAATCGGGGTTGAGAAACGGATTGATTCATAGAATTTTAAGAATTGCCTGAGCATGGAAAACCGGAAGAGAGGAGCCGCAATCGTGAGGTAAGTCGAGTGAGGCAGCGGGAAAGGAGTCTCCCCTAACTGCTCAATCGCAGTGAACGTGTTACCTTCCCACGATCGACTTAATAGTCTGTCACGAACCCACTCATTCCGAAGACGCTACCCAAGGGTGTTGCCGCCCAGGCTTCCATGACATCATCCGCATAGGCCATACCATCTGCATCATTCATTCCTCACACCACCAAAAGTTCGCTAATCGTACTCGTTAACTGTGTTTATTGTGGCTCTATCTTGTTAAATTTTGCTGCCTTCCTCAGACAGAAGCAGTCAATGAACTGAGGCTGGCAGCTTTATCTTCTTTCTCTCTCCTCATAGAGAATAGAGACCGGCAGGATCCTGATTCCCGTTCCCGCAGGCTGCTGCTTCGGGACAATTGCCAGCAAGGCTGTCATCAGACTGGTCTTGAGCGATGAGTCTAGCACATCCACTCAGGAATCCAGTCAACTACCCGACAGAGTGCGGCAACTCTACCTAAAGCAGCAGCTCTTCAGAAAGGCGTTGCCCATAGCAAACTAGTCGCTAGCTGGTCTGGGCTGGCTCAACGGCCTCAGCCCCCGATTCAGGAAAGACCAAGCGCAGCAAAGGTGGAGCCAAGAAGGTGGTCAAGATCACCATCACAATGATCGCCGCCTCTAGGGGCTTGGACAAAATTCCCGATGCTGAACCAACACCCGCGAAAACGAGGCCAACTTCTCCTCGGGGAACCATCCCAATGCCAATTGCCAAACGGTTAATTCCGGGCTGCCCAAAAACCGTAGCTCCGGTGATCACCTTGCCAATGATGGCAACTACAACTAGGAAAGTCGCCATAATCAAAGCTTCGCGGTTATTAGGATCCAAAGGATTCAAAACGCTCACATCCGTTCGGGCACCCACCACAACGAAAAAGATAGGCACAAAAATGTCGGCGATGGGGATAACCAGCTCCTCCAGGTCTTTTTTCTTCTCGGTTTCAGCAAGAATCAACCCAGCAGCAAAGGCTCCCAAAATGGCTTCTAAGTGAATAGCAGCGCCAATGTAGGCGAGCACAAAGGCAAAGATCAGCGAAGAAAGAATGAGTTGCCCCCGGGTTTGCATCTGATTTACCAGGGTGACAAAGTAGGGAGTGAGCAGCCGTCCCAACAAAATAGAGCCAATCAAAAACACAGCGGCTCCCACCACCAAATAGATAATATTGCCAATCTGAATCTCACCGGTTTTGGCCAAACTCGATACTACTGCCAGCACAATGATCCCCAGCACGTCATCGAGAACAGCCGCTCCAATAATGATTTGCCCTTCGCGGGAGCTGAGGCGCTGGATCTCCGCCAAAACCTTAGCAGTGATGCCGATACTCGTGGCCGTTAAGGCAGCCCCAGCAAAAATTGCGGGCACGGTAGGAACGCCAAACAACAGCACCAACCCTGCGGTACCAGCAGCAAAGGGAGCCGCTACCCCTACCACCGCCACAATGGCCGCCTGAGGACCCACCCGCAGCAACTCCTTTAGATTGGACTCCAGCCCGATCTCAAAGAGCAGGATGATGACTCCCAGTTCGGAGAGTACTGAAATCACTTCGCCAATTGCTTCGGCGGCAGCAGGGCTAAACTCGGGGCTAAGACCCGCTGTCGTTTGCAAAAAATTGATGACGAACGAGTCGGTTCCACTAGCGCTCCCTTCCGGAAAGACCAGCAGATTCAGGGCAGACACCCCAACCACCACACCTCCAATTAATTCCCCCAACACGGGTGGCAGATTGATGCGAGCACAAATCTCACCGACCAATTTGGAGGCAAAGTAGATGATCACAAGGCTCAACAGCACCCCTGCCAGTACCAAAGGCCCCAGTTCGGCTTCGGAGTCTGTTGGCAGCTCTGCTTCGGAGGCAACAGCAAGCAAAGGCACAAGGTTAGTCTGGAGTGGAGCCCACAACATTCGATCGAAAGCGGCTATCCAGCCGGTAGAATCAACCATGCATTTGGCAAAACTCATCCAGTCTAATGTACATGGTTCGTAATAGTCAGAGGAATACCTGAAGCCGCGAATTCTCTAACTAGCTATAAATCTTGACTATCCCGTGATCCCCATCTCTCGATTCTGAAGCGAACCACTCTGAAGCGAACCACGCCTCAGTTTAGCGATAGCTGCGATTGAAACCGACGCCGCAGGAGTAGCGAGTTGGTGACGACGCTAACGGAGCTAAAAGCCATCAGTGCGCCGGCCATCGCTGGACTCAGCACGATACCCCAACTAGGCAGCAGCAGCCCCGCCGCAATTGGAATTCCCAGAGCATTGTAGATCAGCGCCCAAAACAGATTTTGCTGAATTTTCTTGAACGTGGCGCGACTCAGTTCAAGAGCCGTCACGACATCGCTAAGGCGATTGTGCATCAAAATAATCCCCGCCGACTCGATAGCCACATCGGTACCGGAGTTTAGGGCAATACCAACATCAGCTTGAGCCAGTGCCGGAGCATCGTTGATACCATCCCCGACCATAGCGACCGTACGCGGCAGGGATTTGGCAGCGCTATCCTCGCCTTGCTGCAGTGAGCGGATGACCTCTGCTTTTTGATCGGGGCGTACCTGCGCCACAATATCTTCGGCAGTAAGACCCAGCGGACGAGCAACAGCCTCGGCAACAGGAAGCTGATCGCCCGTCAGCATCAACACGCGCAGCCCCATTTGCCGCAGACGCTGCACTGTCTCTACCGCATCGGGACGCAGCCGATCTTGCACCGCAATCAGCCCAGCCAGTTGCCCCGCAACGCCAACCCCAATCACCGTTTTGCCTGCCGTAGCTAGGTGATGAAATTGTGCTTGTGCCGATTCGTCCACAGTAATATGATGCTGCCTCAGCCAGTCGGGCATGCCCAGCACCACCTCACGATCAGCTACCACCGCCGAAACGCCCTGCCCTGCCTCGGTATGAAACGCCTGTGCGGGAAGCACGGCCAACGCTTGCTGTTGCGCCTGTTGCTGAATGGCGGCAGCCAAAGGATGCTGAGTCCCCCTTTCTACCGTAGCGGCGAGTTGCAGTACATCAGCAGGCGAGACGGTATCCAACAGAGAGATGCAATCGGTGACAACAGGGTGTCCCAAGGTCAGAGTACCGGTTTTGTCAAACACAATGGTTTGCAGCTGATGGGCCTTCTCTAAGACATCGCCGCCGCGGATCAGCAAGCCCCGCTCAGCCCCCAGCCCCGATCCAACCAGGATGGCCGTTGGTGTAGCCAGCCCAAGGGCGCAGGGGCAGGCAATCACCAGCACGGCAATGGCTAGCTTGAGGCTGAGCAACAGCGGCGATACTGCCATAGATGCCATAGAATGAGCTGGTCCCGGCATCGAGCTAACGTGGCTTCCGAGGGAGTGCAAGGACAACGACTCTGCCCAAAAGGGAATCCCGATGAAATACCAGAATAAAAAAGTCAGCAGGGCAATGGTGATCACGCCATAGGTGAAGTAGCCTGCCACCACATCAGCCACACGCTGAATTGGCGCTTTACGAATTTGAGCGGTTTCAACGAGGGCGATGATTTGGGCCAGGGCCGTATCGTGACCGACACGAGTCGCTTGCACCACAATAGCGCCGCTCAGGTTCAGGCTACCTGCCACCACTGAGTCCGCCGGACCCTTGGCAACGGGGGTCGCTTCGCCGGTCAACATTGACTCATCCACCGTAGTCTGCCCGATGACAATCTGCCCATCCACCGGGAATTTTTCGCCGGGCAACACTTGCAACCACTCTCCAACCTTAACGCGGTCCGCCGGAATCTCGATCGTTGTGTGACTCGTTGAGTGACCAACCAACGCTCGGGGATCAGGTGGGGCGTCTGCCGGAACCCCATCAGAACGAACCAGGCGAGCCACCGTTGGCTGCAGAGCCAGCAATGCCTGAAACGCTTGAGCCGCTCGGCTGCGGGCTTGCTGTTCCAAAGCGCGTCCTAGAAGAATAAACCCCAGCAGCATCACCGGCTCATCAAAAAAACATTCCCATCCGAGGTGGGGCACCAGGAGCGCCACCAGACTAGCGGTATAGGCCGTCAGCGCACCCAAGCCCACTAGGGTATTCATGTTGGGCATGCCATGACGCAGACCCCGCCAGCCGTCTACTACAATAGATCGCCCCGGACCAATCAGCGCCAGCGTTGCTAGCCCCCAGTGCAGCCAGATGTTGCTCAGCCCCGGAATCGGCATCCAACCGAAATGATCGAGATGCCCAACAGCAGAGCACACTAGCAGTATGGCAGCAATGACAAGTTGCCGCAGGCGGTGGTGAGCTTCTCGCTGCTGTTGCTCCACCGGATTGAGCGCATCGCACTTAGATGCTGCATCGGCATAGCGCAACTGAGTCGGAAACCCAGCATCGGTCAAGGTCTGAGTGAGGGCTGAAAGATCCACCACACCCGGTTCACAGTCCACTAGAGCCGCTGCAGTTACCAAATTCACTGTTGCTGAAACCACCCCTGGCTGGCGCTTCAATTGATTCTCGACTGCCCGCACACAACCAGCACACTTCATACCGCCCACATCCAGCATCACCGTTTCTAAAGCGGGAGCATCATCGGATGGAGCGACCAGGGAGTTTTCGGGAATAACCTGCATACAAGCCATCAAGGTCGGTGAACTCAGGGATGCTTTTGAGCAAAAGACATCCTCTTCTTTAGAGCGTAGGCGAATTTTCTTCCCCTTGCCCAGGCTCTGTCGATTGATTTTAGAGTTGGCGTCTAGATGCGCCTAGATTAAGCTGTCGCCAAGCTAGTCCCAACCCGGGCACGCTCACCCTTGCCGATTTGCCGATTGCTGTTGCCAAAACCGTCGCTTCGGGAACGCTAAGCCTATGTTGTTCAGCCTTTCCGCCGCGTTGACCATGCACACCCATTCTAAACGACGTCAAACCCTAGGGCGTTATCACTCCGAATGGATTGTTTTGGGAATGCTCGGACTGCTCTACGTACCATTACTGGTGCACTGGAGCGATGGTTGGCTCAACAAAAGCATCAGCACCGAACACGAATACTTCAGCCACGGGCTGTTGGGCTTGCCCTTCGCCGCGTATTTGACTTGGCAACGGCGGCACCGTTGGCAGCAATTGCCCAATCGCACGACCGTTTGGGGGTTAGGACTGATCCTGCTGGGCGTGGGCTGCTATCTCAGTCCGCTCATGGATTGGGTAAATCTATCCCTCGTGATTACGTTGAGCGGTCTCTGCCTCTGGTGGAAGGGTATGGCAGGGTTGCGTTTACTGTCCTTTCCCCTGCTGCTGGTCTTGTTGGCCACGCCGAATCAAGTGCCGTACCTCATTGCCCCCTACACCCTGCCCTTGCAGCAGTTCATTGCAGGGGTTGCGGGATTCATCCTGCTCCAACTGGGCATGGACGTCAGCGTTAACCAAATTTACCTCTTCGTTAATGACCGAATTGTTGAGGTGGCTCCCTACTGCGCTGGACTGAAGATGCTGTTTACCAGCCTCTATGTGGGGCTAATCCTGCTCTACTGGACCGGATCCTGGACCTGTCGCGCTCGCGTCCTGTGGTTTTATAGCGGAATTGTGGTCATCAGCGTTGCCGCCAATATTCTCCGCAATACCCTGCTCACCTTCTTCCACGGCACCGGGCAAGAGGCGGCTTTCGTCTGGCTGCACGATAGCTGGGGAGGGGACCTCTACTCGGCAGCCATGCTGGGCGTCTTGGTGGTGCTGCTGCGGAAGTTGGAAACCTGGATTCCCGAGGAGGCAGAGCTAACAGACTGCCCAACCTCCTGATGAATTGCTCTGTCGCTCAGACTGAACCCGAGCGCTCAATCCCTATTCAACGCCTGACCGTCTCAGACTCAGATTGCTATCTTTGCTATCTCCCCATGCTGACCCAGACTTCCTCGCCGCAACGCTTATCCCGCTTAAAACTGCTGGTTGTGCTGGGTATTCTCGCCATCGCGCTGATCAGGATTCTGCCCAGTTACGTCACCGGACTCTGGCCCTGGCAGCGTTTGCCTGAACTGAGCCATACCCAATCGCTGAATGCGCTCAAACAAGACGGACTAACGCTACCCGGCTGGACGACCCTGAATCAACGAACGCTTGAGATTGGTGCCCATAAATGGTCGGTGCAGGGGATAGTTCCCACCGCCGGAGCCGCAACTCCAACCACAGCCATTCCAGCCAATGTGGTGTATCTGCTTCTGCGCCCCCAGACCTGGACGCGAGACATGCCCCAAGTCGAGTGGATGGACATCAACGGCGAACGCCAATGGACCACCGACTCGCAGCGGTCACTCTCCTTCACCGTGAAGGATCCAGCAACCCATCGCCCCCTCTCCATAACTGCCCGCTTTTTACGCGGCTGGACAACCCAGGGCACCTACGCCGTAGTGCAGTGGTATGCCTGGACGAATGGTGGACATCCAGCTCCTAGTCGCTGGTTCTGGGCCGATCAGCAAGTTCAGCTCCGCCAACGCCAGCGGCTGCCCTGGGTAGCCGTCAGCTTGCTGATTCCAATCGAGCCGCTAGGAGACATTGAAACCGTCCGCCCTCAGGCAGAAGCCTTGGCGCAACAGGTACAGACTGCCCTAATCACAACTGTCTTTGATCCTTAGCACCGTACTCATTGATTGTTCTGCTCTCGTTCCCCTATCGTTGCTTTCCTCCCATGGCCCCTCGATTTTTGCCCGTTCCTCTATCGCTACTAGCATTGCTTGGAATGACTGCCCCTGCGCCGTCCCAGCCGGCCCCATCAGCGTTTGCACCCGATCCAGCTTCACCACAGCAGATCTTGGAAGAGGCTCGCCAGCGCCTAATTGAGCGGAGAGAATTAGTATCTCCTGGAGCAGAAGCAGAGGGTCTAGATGCCGCCGAGTTTGCTACCTATCGGCTCGGGCCCGGCGACTCTCTGTTTGTGAATGTGCTGCGTTTCCCGGATCTCAGCTTTCAAAATACGATTGATCTAGAGGGCAATATGTTGGTGCCCTTGGTGGGAGCACTGCGGCTGCAAGGATTGACCATTCAGGAAGCCCGAGAGCAAATTCGGCTAGCGCTTGACCGCTATGTGGTTGATCCGGTGGTGGATGTGATTCTGGTGGCGCAGCGTCCAGTGCAGGTGACGGTGCTAGGGGAAGTAGTGCGACCGGGACTCTACCCTCTGGGAGCACCACAGTTGTCTACAGCGCTGATCTCCGCAGGCGGCACAACCACATTAGCGGATCTGCGCACGGTGCGAATTCGTCGCCAGTTGGACGATGGGTCTATGGTGGAGCACGAAGTCGATCTGTTCACGCCACTGCGCGATGCCCAAACTATTCCCGAATTGCAGCTTGCTGATGGCGATACGGTGATTGTGCCTACCCTGACTGCCAACGAAGGCTATGACCGCAGTCTAATTGCTCGCTCTACCCTGGCTCAACCTCAGATTAGCGTGCGTGTGCTCAACTACGGGACCAGTGCGCGGGGCGGCAGCGTCGGCAGGCTGCAATTACCGAACGGCAGCAGCTTTGTGGATGCTTTAACCTCCATTCCCCTAGATCTGGCCAGTGCCGATTTGAGAAAGATCGCCTTAGTCCGATTTGATGTGCAGCAGGGCAAAGCCATAACCCAGGAGTTGAACGGCAGAAATGCCCTAATGGGCGAACAATCCCAGAACCCGATTCTGGAGCACAACGATGTGATTGTCATCGGACGGACATTGGTGGCTCGCATCACCTATGCCCTGAATACCTTCACTCAGCCCTTCCGAGACATTCTAGGGTTTGTGCTGTTTTTCCAATCTTTGACCGAGAGCGCTTCGGATCTGTTCGGTCCATCGGGAGGCGGCAGCAGATAACCCGACAGCGAATCAGAGTAGCGAATAACAGTTAAGTCGATGCATCCCCTGAACACCTGAGTTGAGTAACCGGCATGGTTCTACCCTTTATCAAGCGATACCTGATAGCGCTCGATCACTACAAATGGGCAGGGCTTGCGGGCGTTGCCATTGTTACCGGTGCTTCTGGCATCGTGGCAGCACTGCAACCTCCCCCAAGTGAGACTCATCTTGCTCAGGGCATTTTGACCTACAGCACGCCGCCGGATACCTTTTCAGCAACCGGAGCCGCCCTCCAACAGCAGGGACAAGCCGTAACCAAAGAGGCGCTGTTATCACCAACCGTGCTGGAATTTGCTCGTTTGCGGTTATTGCAGCAGCAGATAGACCTGCCCCCCGATACCCTAGCCAATAATGCCCGTGTCGCAATTGATGCGCCGAGCAGTGGCGGCAAAAACGAAAGGCGATCTGAACCTGCCAATCCGGTTCTGAGGGTACGAGTCAGCTACCAGGATGGCAAGGCAGACCGAGCCAAGGCCGTCACCCTAGCCTTAATGGAGGGTATGGTGGAGCAGAGTCGCCAGTTCAACACGCAGCAGCTCGACCGGATTATTGAGAATCTGAATCAAATTTTGCCCAAGGTGGACCGAGAACTGCGCCAAGCGGAAGGCAACCTAGAGCAGTTTGTGCGGCGCGAAGGCACAACCATCCAGGCGGCAGAGAGCGGCAGTTTGCTGAATGCGCTAACCAGCAACCAAGGTCAGCAGCGGCAGCTCCGGCTACAAATTGCCGGCATCACCGCCCAAATTCGCAGTCTCCAAGAGCGGTTGGGGCTAACACCCGACCAAGCCTATGCAGCTTCTGCCCTCAGTGCTGACCCAATCATTGCCGACCTGCGGGTGCGAATTTATCAGGCAGAGCAGCAGCAGCAGCTTTTGTCCAAAACTCTCCGCCCTGATCACCCCACCATGGTGGACTTGCAGAACCAGCTAGCTACCTTCGAGCAGCTGTTGCAACAGCGCGTAGGCGAGGTGATTGGCGGCAATCAGATTGCGGCTCCGCTGGCGGCAGGTAGCTCGATTCGCCAAGCGAGCAGCCTCGACCCCGCTCGCCAGACCTTAGCTTCAACGCTAGTCAATTTGCAAACGCAGCAGGAAACCCTACAGCAGCAGCTCGCCAACCTGACCCGAGCCGAACAGGAACTGCGGCGAGAATATGCCAGTATTCCCAATAAGCAGCTAGAGCAACAGCGCTTGCAACAGCAGGTAACCCTCAAGCAAGCCTTCTATGATCAAATCCAGGCGCGCCTGGCCGATGCCCGCTTAGCCCAGGAAGAAACCGTGGGCAGCCTCGTTGTAGTGCAGCCACCCCAAACAGAACTTGTACCCGCAACCAGCCTCGATGAAACGGTCGTGCTGATTGTTGGAGGACTGGTGGGGCTGCTGGTTGGCGGCGGCTTGGTGATGCTGCTCGGCTCTTTAGACCCCACGTTCTATACCCTAGAAGATATTCAAGCAGCGTTGAAGCAAGAAGAAGTGCCGATCTTGGGCGTGCTGCCGCTGCTTCCCTGGGACGAAGCAGACTCACTGCCAGTGACCGATACACCCACCTCGCCCTATGGTGAAGCCTTTGAGCGGTTACGCAGTAATCTGCGGCGCATCGGTGGCAGCAAAGCCCCGAAGGTTGTGCTGATCGCGAGTACCCTCGACGGCGAAGGTAAATCGGTGACGGCTTTTAATCTAGCCATTGCTTCGGCTCGAGCCGGCAAACGCACCCTGCTGATCGAAGCCGATTTGCGCTCGTCCTCGCAAGCTGCCGTGCTGAACATAACCCCCGATCCTGAGGGGCAGCTAGAGCCATTGAAGTATTACGGCAACCTCAATGAGTGCATCCGCCTAGTACCGGAGATCGAGAATCTGTATCTGGTACCAAGCGTGGGACCCCAACGGCAGGCAGCGGCAATTCTGGAATCGAGCGAAATGCGCCGCTTGCTAGAAGATGCTCGAGTCCGATTTGATTGGGTGATCCTGGATACACCTGCACTCAGTCGCTATAACGATGCGCTGCTGCTAGAACCCTATACCGACGGCATGGCTTTGGTGGCGCGTCCCGGCTACAGCGAAGAAGGCGTGTTGAACGAGGCAGTGCAGCAATTCGTTGAATCGGAGACCATTCAGTTTCTGGGAGCAATTATCAACGGCGCTGAGGTGGCTGTACAGGATCTCAAAGATGAAGACGAGGATCGGGTGGCTGAAGCGGAAATCGAGGAGTCTGACAGGGCCGACGTTAGCCGAGAAAAACTTGAGCAAGTGCGCTAGCGCGATTCAATTGCTCTCGCCTGATCTCGCCGATCAGGAAACGCTCTCCTCCAAAGCTTTTTGAGCAATACGAGTCACATAAACAGTGACGATAACCGTAGCGATGAATCCCACTATCCGAGTGATCCACTGAATTTGTTGGGCTTCTGGGGAGGCGGTTTGATCCATTCCTAGCATGGCCAAGTTACCTGCCAAAGAACCAATGTAGACATACATGATGGTTCCGGGAATCATCCCCAGAAAACCGAGAACATAGTCTTTGAGGGAAACTTGAGTAATGCCTAAACCATAATTCAGTAAATTAAACGGAAAGATTGGTGACAGCCGAGTTAAGAAGACAATCTTGAATCCTTGCTGGGCAATGGCTCGATCAACAGCTTGAAATTTGCTATTTCCGGCAATCTGGCGAGCCACCCAGTCGCGAGCAGCATAGCGTCCAATTAGAAAGGACAGGGTCGCTCCAATCACTGCTGCGATGAACACATAGATTGAGCCGAGCACCACTCCAAAGAGGGCACCACCTCCTAAGGTCAGCAGGGAACCGGGTAGAAACAGAACGGTCGCCAGACTGTAGATCAGCATAAACGCGATCGCTCCCCAAGCTCCGAGATCATTGACCCAGGTTAGGGTAGACTGCAACCAGCTCTGCACGTCAACCATTCGGCTCAGAATGACTAGTCCAGCAATTCCAGCCGCAAGAGCGACCCATTTGAAACGAGATCGAGAGCGTTGCTTTGCCGGTTTCTGCATGGTTTCTTTCCTTGCACCAACCCTTATGGTTTCAGGTATACTCCGCTGTTCACGCATGTTTGTGCTGAAGCATTCCCAGAACTCTTGCTACCGACGAAAATCGCGCAGTGCTTCGGGCCAGTTGGCGTTGCCGCGAGCAATATTGCCGGGAATATCCCGCTCCCAGCGATCGCGGATGCGAAGATCGAAATTGAGGTAGAGCTTGTTATCGACAATGCTCCAGGCTTCCGGGATGGTGGATGCGGTGTAGTTATTGGCAACGGCAAAAGCACAGTAGCCACCGTATTGCGGCGCATATTGTTCAGGATTGGCTGCAAATCGATCGCGGTTGGCAGCACTCGCAAAGTGCCAAGTAGCGCCCTTCCAGGTGTAGGCAAATTCGCTGCTGCCAATGACCGGCTGGCCTTCAGTGAAATAGGCAACTGGATCAGCTCCTCGAATCGCAATGCCATTTTCATCCGTAAACACGAATCCACGCTCGGCACCCTCTGGCAGAGGGGGACTTGTGGCCAGCGGAGACTGAATAGCAGGAGATTGAACAGGAGACTGAACGGGAGATTGAATAGCAGGAGAACTGTTTGCAGGAACGGTTGCAGTTCCTGATTTCACCGTTTGCCCCGCATGGCAGCCGGTCAAGACGCTAAAGGTTACTACAGAAACAGCAGCATAGGTCATAAATTTGCGTCTCATGAGATACCTCTAAGCAGGTTGAGTGGGCAGTTTGAGTACACTTCAGCGGAATAGTAGATCAGAACAGTAGACACGAAAGCGCATCTGATTTATTGGCAGTATAAAAGCTTCCCTCAGCCGACCATTAGCAATCCTTGAAAAGAACCTGATCGTTGCCATGCTATTTGCAAACGTTATTTGCAACTTGTAATCTGCCTCTGTTTTCAGCTCTTTCAACTCTTTTCAGCACACCAGCGGGCAAATCAGAACAGCTCAGCTTTGCTCAGCCTTACTTTTCAGCTTCACTTTAGAGAAGCGGGCTAGGGTTTGGTGACTGGGTCCTGACTATCTCCTGACTATAGGGACGAATCTAACTTGAGCTGGTTCATCGTTTCTGATTCGAATGTGGAACTGAACTCAATGTGGACCATCTCCGTGAATCTGCTCTGAGGGCTATCTAAAAACTGTCTCATGAGTTTTTCAGGGGTTTCTCAGATCAACCCTACTCCAGAACAGTGCTCTAGAATCCGACAGGTGACAAGGCAGCACCGCTCATCTAGCCGCTGGATCTAACCGCTGGATCTAACCGCCGCAACCGAACTATTGACTTAAGTCATCAAACCCTAAGGAATTCGGCTCCAGTGCCAACAATCGGCAGCCCACGCCCTAAAATAGCTATTATTGTTACCGTTTTCTCGGAACTGGACTCACTTCACCTTATCAACGGCAGCTTATGAATACCCCACAGCGCGATGTAGCAGCGGCAGCGTCCCGCGATCGGATCATTATCTTCGACACCACCCTGCGAGACGGCGAGCAGTCGCCCGGAGCAACGCTGAACGTAGAAGAGAAACTGACGATTGCGCGGCAGCTAGCGCGATTGGGTGTGGATGTGATCGAGGCCGGCTTTCCCTTTGCCAGTCCGGGAGATTTTGAGGCAGTCAACAAAATTGCTCAGCAGATCGGCACCGAGCAGGGACCGACAATCTGCGGTCTAGCCCGCGCTACCAAGGCCGATATCGAAGCGGCCGCCAGAGCCCTTGCTCCCGCTGCCAAGCCCCGGATTCATACGTTTATTGCCACCTCGGATATTCACCTGGAGTATAAGCTGAAGAAAACGCGCCAAGAGGTGCTGGCGATTGCGCCCGAGATGGTGGCCTACGCCAAGTCTTTCGTGAACGACGTCGAGTTTTCGCCAGAGGATGCGGGGCGCTCTGACCCGGAATTTCTCTACGAGGTGCTAGAAGCCGCTATTGCCGCCGGAGCAACTACGATTAATATCCCCGATACCGTTGGCTACACGACTCCTGCCGAATTTGGAGCGCTGATCAAAGGCATTAAGGACAACGTGCCCAATATTGATCAAGCCATTATTTCAGTGCATGGACACAACGATTTGGGCTTGGCAGTAGCCAACTTTCTGGAAGCCGTCAAGAATGGAGCGCGGCAGCTCGAATGCACAATCAACGGCATTGGCGAACGGGCTGGTAATGCCGCTCTCGAGGAACTAGTGATGGCGCTGCATGTGCGGCGGCAGTATTTCAATCCCTTCCTGGGGCGGGCACCCGAGTCGGAAGCACCGTTGACGAACATTGACACGCGCCAGCTCTACAAAACCTCGCGTCTAGTCTCCAACCTGACGGGGATGCTGGTGCAGCCCAACAAAGCCATTGTGGGAGCGAACGCCTTTGCCCACGAATCTGGCATTCATCAAGATGGCGTCCTCAAGCACAAGCTGACCTACGAAATCATGGATGCTCAGTCCATTGGTTTGACAGACAACCAAATCGTTTTGGGCAAGCACTCGGGACGAAATGCCTTCCGTACTCGCCTCAAAGAGTTGGGCTACGAGCTGGCCGATCAAGAGCTGAATCGGGCTTTCCTGCGCTTCAAGGAGCTGGCAGACAAAAAGAAAGAAATTACCGATTGGGATCTCGAAGCAATCGTCAATGACGAAACTCAGCAGGCTCCAGAATTATTCCGCTTGGAGCATGTGCAGGTCTCTTGCGGCGACCATGCCCGCCCGACAGCCACGGTGACATTGCGAACTCCAGACGGCGAAGAGCTGACCGATGCAGCGATTGGCACAGGTCCAGTGGATGCGGTGTACAAAGCGATCAATCGCGTTATTGATATTCCCAATCAGCTGATTGAGTTTTCGGTGCAGTCGGTTACGGCTGGCATCGATGCTATCGGGGAAGTGACGATCCGCCTGAAGCACGAAGACCGCATCTTCTCGGGGCATGGAGCCAATACTGACATTATTGTGGCGTCGGCCCATGCCTATGTGAGCGCCCTCAACCGCTTGGTGGCAACGCTGCAACATGAGAAGCCGCTGCATCCGCAGCACGATGAGGTCGCCCAACCCGTAGGATAGGGGATGATACTCAGCCGAGCGGGTTTTAGGGTGCCCGCGCCGACGACGTGACCTGAGCCGCCATTGGGCCAGCGCTAGAGTCTGCCAACAAAAACTCCCCACTCGCACCGAGTAGGGAGAGGAACGCAAGACAGGTTGCCTATACCATCTAGCGGCTCAGTTCATTAAGCGCTGGTTAGGCGGCCGTTATCGATACGCCGGATGGCAATCACGGCTGGCTTGGGCGGGTCGTTGGCGGCTTTGCCCGGCCAGTTAGAGCCGATCGGCACTTCTCGGGTCTGGATGAACTCCTGACCATCGGTTGTTTTCATGGCATACTGGCGAGTTTCGGACGCCATATCCTTGCGGATACCGCCGATTTCACCAGGATGCTGAGCCGAGATAAACAGCGTCTTCTCATCGTTGGTGAAGAAGGGTCCGGTCATCTCGCAGTCCATCGGGCCAAAGCCAAATAGGTAGGCTTCTCCGGCATTGGGGCCTGAGGTCGGCAAATACCAGATCGAGTTATTGCCAAACAGTCCCCGCAGGTTGGATTGGCTGACTTCTTTGCCTTCGGCATCCACACGGCTGGGGATGGCCAGATTCAGTTTATCGCTGGACATGTCGGTCACCATCCAGAGATCGCCCTTGGCATCGATTTCCAGGTTGTCGGGATTGGCAAAGCCCATGCCACCCGCAGCAGGCTCACCGCCGAGGGCAAAACTGGACCAGCGGAAGGTCAGGGATGCCGGGTCATTGCCGGTTTCATCGAGCCGGACAATCCAGCCAAACTCCCAGGGTGATTCGCCATTCGGTCCTCTAAAGACTCGCGCATCCGGGCTGCCATCGCTGCTGCTCGGCGAACCGGAGGTAAACGCGATGAACAGGGTACCATTCGCATCCACCATGGTGTCTTCCGGGCGAGCAGTACAGGTGGCACCCGCAGCATTGGCGGCATAGTGGGCATCAATGAGGATGGCACCTTGGACTTCTTCCGGCGTACCCTGATACAGATCGCCCAGGGTTTTAAACTGCTGGGTAAAGGCTGCAATGGCGGCGTCGTCTTCCACTTTAACAATACCGCCCGCTGCCCGATCGGGATTGGGCAGAGTAATCATGCCGCCAGCATGAACACTGGGCAGATCGGGGTTGACCGGCGTATCGGCTTTGAGTGGAATCCAACGACCAGTGCCGTCGGAATTAAATTTAGCTGCATAGAGCATGCCGTCTTCTAGCAGGCGAGAGTTGGCCTTATCTTGGGGATTGCTGACCGTACCACTGCTGACGAACTTGTACAGGTGTCCACCACGCCGGTCGCAGCCCGAGTAGAATGCCAGCTTCTTGCCTGCCTCAACCCGCACGCCTACCGCTTCGTGGCGATAGCGTCCTAGCCAAGTGTGCTTGGTGCCAAAGTCATTGGGATTGGCAGGGTCCACCTCAACCATCCAACCGTACTTATTGCCGGCCAATCCAAACACGTTGCCGGTACCGTTCACTCCCTCATCGTCAATGATGAATGGCTTCTTGGAGGGAGCCATCGAGGTGCCATCCGCGTTTACTGGCTCAGGCACAAAATCCTGGTAGTTTTCCTCGGCACTGAATACCGTACCCCACGGCGTGGTGCCACCGGCGCAGTTATTGAACGTGCCGATCGCGCGATCGCCTAGTCCATCGATATAGCCGATGCCCTCGGTTTTGCGGAATACAGCTACGGCCGGCCCGGTGGTCTTCAGATAGCGGCCATCGGTTAAGCCAGACGCTCCGGTAATCCGTCGATCAGCAGCAGAGTTGGTGCGCACCCACTGGCCATTGGCTTCGCGGCGCACAGAAATCACGCTGATACCCAAATCAATTAGCGCTTCCTTAGACACTTCAGCAATCTGAGCTTTCAGCGGATCGCCATCTGGCAGCGCAAAGGCATCAACGCCTTCGTCTCCCGCTGCTTCTACGGCAGCCTTTACCGCATCGAAGGGCATCGCTTTGCCAATCACCTGCTCAAAGGTTTGCGTCCAGGGAATGGAGCTAATGTATTCGTGGTTGACAGTCAAAAATCCCTCGCCGGGAGCCGTCTCCACGAACGATAGGTAGTCATTGTTGTAGCCAAAGCGAGAATCTCCTACCGGCTCGCCCCAGGCAGCAATCACATTGTAGGTATAGCCCTCGGGCAGCACTACATCGTCTTGCACGACAAACTGGCTGTAGTCGGCAAGTTGCTTGGCTCGGTCCATGCCATCATTCGCTAGGGGCATAGGTCCCTTAACAGGAGTAAAGGGAAGTGTGGTGGTTTGCGCCGTGGCAGATTGCCCGAGTAGCGAGCGCTGACCATTTTGAGACAATAGGGGTTGCAACGCTAGGGAGCCTGCACCTGCCCCCAAAAACATTAAAAAATGTCTACGTTTAACTGACATAATGGGTTCTTCTCTCAGAAGGATAAAACGATTACAAGCGTTACTGACGGTATGGGTGTGTACGCCGGCGTGTAGTCGTAGGTTGAAAGCACGGACCATTGAGGGAATGGTTCACGGGCAGCTCATTGTGCCGCTTTAAAAAGCTGCATAGAGATGCCAAAGTCAAGGGTACGAACTGGGCATACGCTGTCACTAAAACCCCCACTGTAGATATGTACTTACGTATCGTTAAGAACAGGTAAGCACTCTATTAAGGATTCCAGATGAATTCTGTAGTTAATCTGTAATTTTTTAATGGATCATTTAACTAGGTATCCTTGTAATGCTCATTAGGCTCTAACCCTCGTTAGTAAAGTTGAGGGGACAAAGTTGAGGGGACGCCCGCAGTTCCCCTTCCGCTAAAGGAGATCAGCCTTCAGTTCTCGTCTTGCTCACGGGATTCGTCGTCTCCTACGCCATCTCCTAATTGATAGCCCACTCCCCGCACAGTAACGATGTACTCCGGGCAAGCGGGGTTGCGCTCTAGCTTTTTGCGCAGCTGCGTAATGTGGACATCTAACGTTTTGGGATTACCGTCAAAATCGTCGCCCCAAACGCGTCGAATGAGCTCCTGGCGTGACCAAGGCTGCTGCGGTCGCTCCATTAGCAGGCGCAACAAACAAAACTCCTTGAAGGGTAGCCGCAGCTCATTGCCCCGCAGCATAACTCGCGCCTCATGGGGATAGAGGGCCAAGTCTTTGAATTGCAGCGGCGGCAGCGGGAACGAGCCAATCGGCTGAACCAGCTTCTTGCAGCGTACTACCAGTTCTCGCAGGCTAAAGGGCTTTGTCAGATAATCATCGGCTCCCATGTCCAGGCCCTGCACCTTGTCTTCGAGGCTATCTCGGGCGCTCAAGATCAAAATGGGGACAGCACTCTGCTGGCGAAGAAATTGGCAGATCTCCCAGCCACTGACCTGCGGCAACAGCAGATCCAAAATCACCAGATCGAAGGGAGTCTGTTGACAGGGGCCGAGCTGCTGGAGCAGGGTGAGAGCATCCTGTCCATTGTCGAGGCTGCGAACCGTAAAACCTTCAGCCTCCAGTGCCGACGAAACCGCGACCTGCACGAGCGCGTCATCTTCTACCACGAGGACATGCCTAGGCGGCTTATTGCAGTCAGTGCCGTTCATAGACGTTGTTTTAGAGTGGAAAGGCAGCGGCAGCGCATTATGCAAGCCATTCACCTTTCCTAAGGGGTAGGCACCCCGCTAGCAGCAGGGGTGGGGGACTGATCGACAGGCAAACTGGGATTCCGCGTCCAGATCACCACAAAGGTGGCGGTGCGATCCTTTGCTCGGATCAAATTGATATAGCGGACCGTGGCACCCTTCTTCACCTCATACACCTCTCCGCCGCCGTAGGGTTGCACGGGTGTAAAGGTAAATCCTTCAAACCGGGATTGCAGCGCAGTCAGCAACTCATCCGGTCGTCGCCGCGACGCCCAAATCACGTTCTCGACACCCGGTAGCGGCACCACGTCCACAGTTTGTCCAGCATTCGCTGCCGCCAAGCTTTCAGGCGTGAAGATCAGCTCCGGCTGCGGAAAGTTGTAGTAGGGAATGCCAAACCCCTCCGTTTCCCCAGCCAGGCCTTGCAAATCGCCCTGAAATTGCCCTAAGTAATCCTGAAGCTGCTGTTCCTCCTGGCTCAGGGGGGTCGGCGTGGCGGCGACCGGCGAGGGGCTGGGCTGCGGTGTAGGGGATGCCTGCGGTGTAGGGGTGGGCTGGGGGGTGGGGACCGGGCTAGGAACTGGAGCCGGAGGCGGCGGTGCAGCAGTGGGGGGTGGCACGACAGCCTGGGGGGGTGGGGCAACTGGAGACGGAGGTGGGGAAGGCGGCGGAGACGGCCTCAGCAGCGGCGTCAGAGTGGAGAGCTGAATTTCTTCTTCCTCGGGTTCTGGTTCCTCCGGCTCTGCCTCGGGCGGAAACAGCGGCAAAGTTAGCAGAATGACATGCAGCACCACAGAAACAGCCAGCATGGGGCGAAACAAGCGTCGTCCCAGAGCAATCCACTTTTGGCGCTGCTGTTCTAGTGCGGTACCCATTGCTGAGAGAGTTCTACCAGTACGTTTAACAGTTACAGAGAGGGTTATCTATCGCAAAGCAGTCGAAAAGTAATGAAAAATCATTAAGGGCGGCTGCCTAGCAAGCTCCGTGAAAAGGGAAAGCGCTGAAAAAAGCTATGGAGTCATAAGAGCTAGGTCCAGCGGCATCTCCCACTAGCAGCGACATCGAACTGCCAATCGGACACCAATGGGCTTGTGACTCCAGCAGCCAAACAAGAGAGAGGGGGCTGCGTCCGACCACCAATCGACCCCCTCTGCGTTCTGGGTGCAAAACAGATCCGCGGCTAGCCTACTGCACGCCTTCCAGACGCAACAGATCCGGAATCCGAACGCCGATGGTTTCCCGTCCGGCGAAGACCGAGCCTAATTTGTTGTTATTAAAGTTTTGCAGTGCCACCTCGTAGGCTTCCTGGGGCAGACGCACATAGCCAACTTCGTCCACCAAATCGGGCCTGCTGAGATAGAACTCTACAAATTGCTTCACCAAGGGATCTTGAGCCGACTCTGCATTCACGTAGATGAATAGCGGCCGCGATAGGGGCTGATAGGTCCCGTTCTCCACGGTTTCCCGGGTTGGGGGCACCGGACCGTCACCATTGTCGATAGGGACAGACTTGAGGCGCTGCCGGTTTTGCTCGTAGTAGGCAAAGCCAAAGTAGCCCAGAGCATTGCGGTCGCGGGTCACCCCTTGCACTAGCACGTTGTCGTCTTCGCTAGCCGTATAGTCAGCCCGGCTCGCCCCCGAATCTCCTACAATCGCCTCGGTGAAGTAGTCAAAGGTGCCCGAGTCGGTTCCCGGTCCAAACAGAACCAGCGGCGCATCGGGGAAGCCAGAGCGCACCTGATTCCAGTTGGTGATTCGGCCCTGAGCGTCCGGCTCCCAGATTTTCTTCAGTTCCTCAACCGTCAGGCTGTCCACCCAGTCGTTTTGCGGGTTCACCACCACACTCAGCGCATCGTAGGCGATTGGCAATTCGATGAACTCTACCCCTGCCTGCCGACACGCATCAATTTCTTCTTGCTTGATGGGACGAGATGCATTTGAAATATCGGTCTCGTTATTGCAGAAGCGCTTGAAGCCACCACCCGTGCCGGAAATCCCCACAGTGACGCGAGCCGCACCGCCACTCTGATTTTGAAATTCTTCTGCCACGGCTTCGGTGATTGGAAAGACGGTGCTGGATCCATCAATTTGGATTTCGCGAGGACTCTGCGACAGCACGACCGTTGCAGAAAGACCAACAGCCGCTGCTGCAACAGCTCCAATTGCTCCAATCACGGTAGAACGGTTCACCTTTACTCCGTTCGCCACCATACGTTACACTCCCTGGCGTTTAATCAATGATGAAACATGCCAAGAAGTAGAATAAGGGGCGATGTTTAAGGACTGATAATGTAAAGAAATGCTTAACGGTTAAGAGGAGGTTGTTTTTTGGTTAAGAGTCTGACGTTTTGGTCGAGGAGCGTGTTGATTCACCCATTGATCTGCTCCACGGAGAGCTGAACAGAGCGCTGAGCTAGGGGTTGCTTTCCTTCCTCATATCCCTTGGCTCGCTACCAATGTTGAATATCTCGAAATATCTTGAATTTAATACATGATCTCCATTGATGACAGTTGGTATCATCCCTTGCCGAATTTGCCAGAAGAAACCTCAGCCGGTGGGATTGTGGTGCGTCGAGCTGCTCAGCTTTGGGTAGCGCTCGTGCGGGAGCGGCGAAGCCCCAAATTTGTGTTGCCTAAGGGTCGGCTAGAACCCGGCGAGACCCTAGAGCAAGCCGCCTATCGAGAGATCGCAGAAGAAGCCGGCCTGACTGATTTGCAACTGCTTGCTGACTTGGGCCGTCGGGAACGGCTCAGCTTCTCCAAGCGCAGCTGGAAAAAAGTGCATTATTTCCTGTTCCAGACACGACAGATCCAACCCAATCCTTCCCGACAAGAACCCGACTCTGAGCTGCATTGGTTTCCCCTCGACGAATTGCCAGATCTGTTTTGGCCGGAACAAAAAGCCTTAATTGACTTCAACCGGGATCGCATTAAGTCTCTAATGCATTAAGTCTCTAATAGAATGCCCGTTGAATGCATTGAGCCGCGCAATAAATGTAAAATAAATAATTAAATAATTTAAGGATAAACTAATAGCGTTTAGATAGCACTGAATAGCGATCTTTGAAATAGCGCTTTCCAAGAGATGAGGAGGAGCATGCCATTTCTGCAATCCTTCTGCAATCTGAACTGCTTTCTTTCCCCAACCCTCAGCCGGAGTAAAGGCTATCCTCCATCGCCCATATCTAGCACTTTTCGCAGCTTTAGCTGATCTTCCCACTTGACTTGAAATCGCCCACTTTCAACATCGCGGATCCAGCTTTGGCTTTTGCCCGTGAGTTTGGCCAGCTCCCGCTGACTAATTTGCAGCCTGCGGCGGGCTTCTAGGATCTGCTGAGCCGACAGGGTTGATGCGGGTTTCTGCCGCATTCGGCGCTGGGAACTCCGCGATGCCTTGTCTGACTTCTGCGACCGTTGCTGCCAGTCCATTGGCAGCTCAAACGATAAAATTCGAGCATTCATCAAACGATTCCATTTACCCCGGGGAGCCGCATCTGTGAGGCGATGATTGCTACTGCCATCTTGCATCCAAAATTCCAGGGCCGCTTCGGCATCATCAGGCACCTCCGCCAACTTCACCCAGAGCGGCTGAATTTCTGTGGGATAGGTCACCGGATCAAACCGAGGCTTCAATCCGTACTGGTGCAGCACTGCCAAATCGTTTTCAAAGGTGCGCATGAGTCGCTTACGCTCTTCGGTTTTGGTCGAGGCTTGCTGCAGTTTGTCATCACCATAGGCAACGCGCATCAGAGTTGGCACTGTCAGGCGCTGCTCGCGACCCATCTTAGTTTTAAACAGTAGCCATAGCATCATCCGAATTGCCCCCTCGTGCTGTTGCCAGCTACTCATCACCGCTGCCAATAGCGATTTGGGGAGAATGCCGTATTGATAGAATGCGGTTCGCTGCTTGCAGGCCTGCTGGTTCAAAAAATACTCAGCCCAACCGCCTGCCCGCATCCGGAACGTTAGTCCCGTTAAATGTTTGCATCCTAGCTCGTCTTCCTGGAAGTGGTGCTCTACCTTCACCAGATGCCATAGGCGATCGGACGCTAGAGAGAACCCTTTAACCCGCCCCTGTTGTGACCAGTGGATCTCAGCGGTTACTCGGCATATCTGATTAATCCACTCCCGCATTAACGAGAGCTTAGCAAACTTGCTCAAATCTTTGCGCTTATCTAGTCCTAAATAGAGTTCAAGCTGCCGGTCATCCAATATAAACTCCTGTTCCCAAGGGCATTCTAACGTCGTTACATAGGCAGCGCAGATCAGGTGCAGGCTAGCAGCCCGAACGTCGAAGGCAGCCAAGGCGTCTAGTCCAGCCGCTCGATCTAGCCTGACCAAGGAGGTAGCACTATCGGTGAGGTGAAAGGTGATAGCACCCAAACCATGATTCACAATCCGGTGGTACTGCAATTGCCCGGCTGCATCACTTTCCCAAGGCAAGGATTGACGCTGAGTCAGAATATTGCAGAGTTCCCAGATCACGATAGCGGAAGCAAATGGGTTGCTCTTGCCATCCGCAAACAGATAGGGAGTCGTCAGGGGACGATGAACCACCTTACACCGGCCTTTTTTGGCTTGCAGGGGCACCGGCGACCCCACTGGACAAAGCGTCAAGCATTGCGGTTCTGGATGCTCGCGACAATCATCACACAGCCCTGGATCAATCCAGTAATCTTCTCCTTCTACTTTGATGGCTCCCGTTGGGCACTGCGGTAGACAGTCATTACATCGAATGCAGCGGTTCGTGATGGCATGAGACATAGAACTCTGATAAACCCTTCAAAACTACAACGCCTTGAGGTTCAATCCTCTGTAGCGGTCACTTGAACTCTGGCTGAAACGAACGACAATCCAATTTTGGAATAGTTTATTGAAGTAATTGCATGGCTCTATTCGGCTCCGGCAACTGCTCTTGCTACCCGCGCAATCAGTGCAATTTCAGTGCGATTTCAATCGTTTATGCGATTGGCGACTCATCGGCAATTTATCAGTTCCTAACCATAAGCTTGTAGGCAATAAATGACAAACTTTTGTTCAAATTGAGCGATTAAAGAATTTCTTAATTTTTAATTTTGGCGTTTTCTGACAAATGGGTTTGAAAGCGAGTTAGGGAAAAGAATGAACGCTCGAGCAATTTAATCTGAGTTGTTCTTAATGACGCAATTTTTACAATTTTCACAATTGTTTACCGTAGTTTATTCAACGAGACACTCAATCCACGGGAGCACCTTGTCTGTAGTGGTCTGCGGCGAAAATGGCCGCCTCTGCAATGCTGCTGCAATTCGACTAGAATTGTTGGGTGTGCTTCGCACCGCTAGGTAAAGACACCCAGACGGTACTTCCCCTGTTGAGTTTGTGAGTGTTGCAGCGTTGAATAGAATCTTTCCGAAGTCGCCTCTGCTAGCGCTTATTCTCCTGATGGTGGCCTTTGCTCTAGTTGGATGGCAACTGACGCTTCACCACCTCGTTTTATTTGTGAGCGTGTTGTGCTCAACGATTGCTTTAGTCATTTCCCAAGAAGCAAACCCCTGGATGGGTGGTATTTTCGGTCAACTGCCTCAGATTCTACTCTTCTCTCTATCGTTGAGCTTACTGATTACCCTCATCTTCACCCTACCGATCCTACTCACTTTAGTCGTGATTCCGGTGTTAACCACTCTGCTCGCATGGCAGGAAATTCGGCTGCTGTATCCCCGGTCGGTGATCTGGAGGCTGCTGCTGATCGTAGCGCTGTTGGGCGTAGGCCTTGGTGAACTCATTGATCTGCTGATTCTGCCGAGTGCGAAATACTATTAGTGGCATTTAGGGTAGTGGCATTTAGGGACGTGTAGGGGCATTAAGCGCCGTTAACTGCTCTCAAGATTTTTCTCTTCAGGATCTCCCTTTGGATAGGTGCATCATTGGCTTGCATCTCGGATTCTGAGTAGGGCTTCACTTTCTGTGCCACGGCGAGCATTTTCTAGAGCATGTCCGCTGATCCAGCTGTTCTATTTATTCTGCTTTTTATGAGAATTCCTACTGCTACCTATCGCATTCAATTTACGGCCGACTTTGGATTTGAATCCGCTCAAGCTATTACGCCCTATCTAGCCAAGCTAGGAATCTCTGACCTGTATGCCTCTCCTATCTTTAAAGCGCGATCGGGCAGTACCCACGGCTATGATGTGGTAGATCCAACCCAGCTGAATCCCGAACTAGGAACACCCGAAGCCTTTGAAGCTCTGGTGCAGGACCTCCAGCAACGCCAGATGGGTTGGCTACAGGATATTGTGCCCAATCACATGGCTTATGATAGCCAGAATCAATGGTTGATGGATGTTCTAGAGAATGGTCCTAGCTCTAATTATGTTGAGTATTTTGACATTGCTTGGAATGCACCTTTTGAAACTAAGCAAGAACCCATTCTGGTGCCATTACTGGGCGATTTTTATGGAACATGCCTAGAGAATGCAGAAATCCAGCTGCAATATGATGAACGCGGATTAAGCGTTAATTACTACAGCTTGCAAATTCCGTTGCGGCTAGAATCCTATGCGACCTTCCTCAGCTATAACCTTGGTCAACTCGCCCGGACGCTAGGACGCAAGAATCCTATTTTTATACGGTTGTTAGGGATTCTTTACACATTGAAGAATCTATCTCCTGAGATTATTGGAAAACAACGGCAAGACCAAAGTGAATTTGTTAAAGGATTATTCTGGGAACTCTACACCGGCTACCCTGAAATTCAAGCCTTTATCGACGACAATATTCGCATTTTTAACGGCGAGAAGGGAAATCCCGAAAGCTTTAATCTCCTCGATGGACTGCTGAGCGAGCAGTTTTTCCGCCTTTCCTTCTGGAAGGTGGGAGCAGAAGAGATGAACTATCGCCGCTTTTTTGCAGTCAACGAGTTGATCTCGGTCAAGGTCGAAGAACTCAAGGTTTTCAACGCTACCCACGAGCTGATCTTTAAGCTCGTCAACGAAGGCAAATTCACCGGACTGCGAATTGACCACATTGACGGACTCTATGATCCAACCGAGTACCTCAGCCGATTGCGGGAGAAAACTGGTGATACCTACATCACAGTCGAAAAGATTCTGCAGCCCGGTGAAAATTTGCCGCCCGTTTGGCAAATACAAGGCACGTCTGGCTATGACTATATGACCTTCATCAACAGCGTCTTCTGTCAAACCGATCATCAAGCGGCTTTTGACGATCTCTACGCGGACCTTGCCCGCCAGCAGCCCTTCGAGGAATTGGCAGTCGAAAAGAAGCAGTTGATTCTCGATCGCAACTTGGCTGGCGATTTGGACAATCTAGCCGTGCTGCTGAAGCAAGTTTCTAGTAAATATCGCTACAGCAACGACTTCACGATCAATGGGTTGAAGCGAGCCTTAGCAGCCGTGCTGACGCGCTTCCCGATCTACCGGACCTATACCAACGCCGATGGCTTGCTGGAGAGTGACCGCGCCTATATTCAAACGGTCATCCAAACCGCCAAGGAGCATTCACCCCTGCTGCAAAACGAGCTGAACTTTATTGAAAAGCTGTTGCTGCTGGAGTACGACTCGTTCCTCAATCCCACGGAGAAAGCGCAATGGCTGTATTTGGTGATGCGCATTCAGCAGTATACCGGGCCCTTAATGGCTAAAGGCGTAGAAGACACCGCCCTGTATGTTTACAACCGCCTTGTATCGCTGAATGAGGTGGGTGGCAATCCAGAGCGCTTTGGCATTCCGCTCGAGGAGCTGCATCAATTTCATCAGACGCGGCAGCAGCAGTGGCCCTATGCCATGAGTGCTACCTCGACCCATGACACTAAACGCGGCGAAGATGTACGCGCTCGCATCAATGTGTTGTCAGAAATGCCTCACGAGTGGCAGCAGCAGGTGCAGCACTGGAGCGAGTTGAACCGCCGCTATAAGCAAGGCACCAAGGTAGCCCCAATGCCTGATCCCAATGACGAGTACGCCTTCTATCAAACTCTCCTTGGGGCTTTTCCCTTCCAGGACAGTGAGCGAGAATCCTTTATTGCTCGCATCAAGGATTATGTGATCAAGGCGATTCGCGAAGCCAAAATTCACACAACTTGGCTGCATCCCAATAGCGCCTACGAAACAGCCTTCACTGATTTTGTCAGTGCTGTGCTCACGCCTGCCCCAGACAATGCTTTTCTCCAGGTCTTTCTGCCGTTCCAGCAGCAGATCGCCCATTACGGTATTTTCAATTCCCTATCCCAAACGCTGATCAAAATGGCTGCTCCTGGCATTCCCGATTTCTATCAGGGCAGTGAACTCTGGGATCTAAGCTTGGTAGACCCTGATAACCGCCGCCCCGTCGATTTTGAGCAGCGGCAGATGGTTTTAGATCAGCTACACACTCAGATCCAGCAAGACCGGCTGGCGACGATAACTGACCTGCTTGACCATAAGGAGGACGGGCGCATCAAGCTGTTCCTAATAACCCAAGCCCTACACGCTCGAGCTGCCCATCGCGATCTTTTCCAGGACGGTGCCTATCTGCCCCTGCAGGCAGCAGGTCGCTTTGCCCCTTCCGTCATCGCTTTTGCCCGGCAGCACGGCAATCGCACGGTTCTAGTGATCGCGCCTCGCTTCCTCACTTCGGTAGTCCAGCTGGGAGAGCTGCCCTTGGGTGACTGCTGGCACGATACCCACCTCCTGCTGCCCGCCAATTCGGCTTCGGTCTGGCGAAATGTCTTTACCGATCAACCCTTGTCCGCGGAAGGCAAGCTGCCCCTGTCTGAAGCCCTCAGCCGGTTCCCGGTTGCACTGTTGATGGGTGAGTCGTAGACAACTTGGGGCATTGGCACTCCTTATAACTTTCGTCACTTTCCTATCACATTTGCTGGCGAAGGTAAGGATAAAACTTGAGTCCATGAGTACAGAAGAATTAGGAGAGCAGTATGGATTGGCAAGCGGTTATGCACTGGCTGTATGTTGCGGGTATGGCCGTGGGGGCCCTACACTTTTGGGCGTTGAGCCGCGATCCAAAAGGGGTGCCGCAGTACGAATATCTGGTGGCCATTTTCATTCCCATCTGGTCGGGGTTAGCCTACATGGCAATGGCGATCGATCAAGGCAAGGTGGAAGCAGCGGGGCAGGTGGCTCATTATGCCCGCTATGTAGACTGGATTGTCACGACACCGCTACTGCTGCTGGCGCTGTCCTGGACGGCGATGCAGTTTATCAAAAAAGATTGGACACTGATCGGATTTTTGATGAGTACCCAGGTCGTTGTGATCACCACCGGGCTGATTGCCGATCTGTCGGAACGGGACTGGGTGCGCTATCTCTGGTATATCTGCGGTGTGGCGGCGTTTCTCGTGGTGCTGTGGGGAATTTGGGTACCTCTGCGGGCTAAAGCCAAAAGTCAGGGGCGGGAGTTGTCAGACCTGCATGACAAGCTGACGGTTTATTTCACCGTGCTGTGGATTGGCTATCCAATTGCTTGGCTGATTGGTCCCTCTGGCTTGGGCTGGGTGAATCAAGATATAGATACGTTGTTATTCTGCGTTCTGCCCTTCTTTTCTAAAGTGGGCTTTAGTTTTCTCGATTTGCACGGTTTGCGCAGCCTGCAAGATCGTCGCTCCGAATCTAGGCTCGATCGAGCAGCCGATCAGGTGCTCCACTTCCTAGGACAAATTACGGCACTCTGGACTCCCCAATTCCCTCCCCGGCCGCAGCGCAAGCGACGCCTGCCCAGTTAGGATAAGCGTAGGGTCGCCCCCCATCCTTTCTGAAACTAGTGTGTTCTGAGACTAGTACGGTGAGGAAGGGAAAATCTGCACCCTGTGATCAGCCGTCCTAACGCAAGCCAAGCAGGAAAAAACAGCCGTGGTTCCTTTAACTGACAACAATCCCACTCGGATCACGCCCTATGTCAACTACATGCTCATTGGTCTGAATATTTTCATCTTCCTGTATCAGATCAGTCTGCCAGCCCCGGAACTGCTAGCGTTTATTCAAACCTATGCGGTTGTTCCTAGCGAACTCACCGCCAGCTTGGCGAGCGGCGACCCAGCGCAGATCGGACCGCAGGTAATGACGTTGTTTACCTCCCAATTCTTGCATGGTGGATTTATGCACCTAGCGGGCAACATGCTGTTTCTTTGGGTATTTGGTAACAACATTGAAGATAAACTAGGGCATTTCCGGTTTCTCATCTTTTATTTGCTGTGTGGCGCACTGGCGGCGTTAGCGCAGTGGTTTTTCTCAATGGAGTCGAGTGTGCCGTCTTTGGGGGCGAGTGGGGCAATTGCTGGAGTGCTAGGAGCGTATCTGTTGCGGTTTCCCCGAGCCAAAGTTTTGACGCTGGTGCCGCTTGGCTTTTTCATCACCACTTTTAGAATCCCGGCTGTGTTTTTCCTGGGATTTTGGTTTATACAGCAGGCGCTGTTTGGGGTTGCCAGTCTGCAAGTGCGGGGAGCGGCAGATACCGGCGGCATCGCCTATTGGGCCCATGCAGGCGGCTTTGTCTTTGGTATTATTTTGGCTCCTCTGTTTGGGTTATTTCGGTCTCAGGAGACGTGAAGGCGCTAACAGACAGCTAAGCTGATGCTGCGGGGCACCTGTGGCTGATTCCGTTTTTCACAATCCGCCTTTGGGTTGATATGCGAGGGTTCACCTTCTCGATCAGAATGAGGATGGCTTTCGCAATTGATGAATCTTTAGCGTCTTGTCTGGATTAGGAGAGATGTCATGCAACGGTTGTTGATGCACAACCCGATTGCCATTGCCGCCCTCTGGATTGTGGGTTATCTTGTGCTGACTTTATTCCCCTTGCTGGTGCTGCTTGTGTATCCGGCTCCGGTTGGGCGCGGCTTCTGGATTGAGTTTTCGGTGGCGCTGGGCTTTATCGGGCTGGCCATGATGGCGCTGCAATTTGTGTTGACGGCTCGGGTGAATCGGATTGAAGCGTCCTACGGGATCGACATTCTGCTACAGTTTCATCGCTACACCTCAATCGTGGCCTTTGTCATGGTGCTGGTGCATCCGATTATTCTTTTTATTGTTCAGCCCGAGACGCTGCAGCTCCTCAACTTTCCGCAAGCACCCTGGCGTGCTCGCATGGCTGTTTTAGGAACGCTCGCGTTTCTGGCTATGGTGGTAACCACGATCTGGCGTAAACCCTTGAAGATCCCCTATGAACCCTGGCGCGCCTCTCACACGGTGCTAGCAGTCTTGGCAGTGGGGTTGGGGTTTGGTCACGCCGTTGGGGTAGGCAACTATTTGGGACTGTTTTGGAAAGTAGTCCTATGGTCTGCCATTATGCTGGTTTCGCTTTGGCTGATTCTCTATGTGCGGCTTGTCAAGCCTTGGCTGGCGATGAAAAAGCCCTACGTTGTCGAGGCAATTACCCCGGAGCGAGGAGATGTCTGGACCTTGGCTTTGCGTCCGTTAGGGCATGAAGGTTTCACCTTTGAACCCGGTCAGTTTGCTTGGTTAACGCTGAATATTACCCCCTTTAGTATGCGGGAACATCCCTTTTCCATGTCATCGAGTGGGGAGCGATCGGATCGGATCGAATTCGGCATCAAAGCCCTAGGGGACTTCACCAAGCGAATTCAGGACTATCCGCCTGGCACGAAAGCCTACCTCGATGGACCCTACGGTGTATTCACCATTGACCGCTACTGGGATAGTGCTGGCTTTGTGTTGATCGCTGGAGGTGTGGGCATTACTCCTATTTACAGCATGTTGCGAACCGCAGCCGAACGCAAAGATGATCGTCCTTTTCTGCTGATTTATTCGGCCAACTCTTGGGAGGATATCACCTACCGAGAAGAGCTAGAAGCCCTGAAAGAGTCTCTCGATCTCACTATTGTGTATGTGCTGCGGAAAGCTGACGATGATTGGCAAGGAGAGACCGGCTATGTCGATCGAGACTTGCTAGAGAAATATATTCCGATTCATCGGGGCAGTCGCCATTACTTTGTTTGTGCAGCTCCGGTCATGATGGATACGGTAGAACGGGCTTTGTTCGACTTGGATGTTCCGGTGACCAATGTTCACATGGAGCACTTTAACCTTGCATAACCCTTATTTCCCATGCGTTATTTCCTATGCGTTATAGCATTATGTTGCAGCTAGTTGCCGGTACTACGGCTGTGCTTTTGGGAGCGGCCGCATTATTTGCCTGGCTACAGAACCGCACAGAACCCGTAGATTTAAGGCAAAATGCCGTTTCCACTGGCTGGCGCTCTGCTCGTCCTTCTCTAGAATCATGACCACGGGGCAAAAATCAGCCACAATGGGATGGCCCTGATTTTTAGTGCTTTATTTCCATCCGTGCAAAACTTTTTAGCCTCGCTGTTGCCATCTGGTCCAATTACCGATCCGGTGGCGATTTTTCTGATCATCATGGCCATTATGCTGGTTGCCCCGTTGCTATTTGAACGGCTGCGGCTGCCAGGCATTGTGGGTTTGATCTTAGCCGGGGTACTGGTGGGTCCCCACGGTTTCGGGTTACTCGAACGAGACAGCACAATTGTCCTGCTGGGAACCGTAGGACTGCTCTTTCTCATGTTTATGGCCGGACTGGAAACCAGCCTAGATGACTTAAAGTACAACGCGAACAAAGCTATTGTCTTCGGGTTAACCACCTTTGGCGTTCCCATGGTGTTGGGCGTTGCCGCGATGGTGCTGCTGGGCTATTCCTGGCTGGCGGCCGTCCTGGTAGCATCCTGCTTTGCATCCCACACGCTGCTGGCGCTGCCAATTGCGAGCAAGCTGGGCATCATGCGTTCATCTGCGGTGACTACCACCCTAGGAGGAACGTTAATTACCAACGTGCTGGCGCTGCTGGTATTAGCAATAGTGGTGAGAGCGCACCAAGGGGACTTGACGCTGCAATTCTGGCTGTTTCTGATTCCTTCGCTGGCTCTCTACACCTTTGCAACCCTTTGGGGCGTTCCGAAGCTTGGGCGCTGGTTTTTTCGTCGCTTTGGCCATGATGAAGGCGCTGAGTTTACCTTTGTAGTGGCAACGCTGTTTGTGGTGTCTTATCTGGCAAGGCTGATCGAAATTGAGCCGATTATTGGGGCTTTTCTGGCAGGAATCGCCATTACGCAGTTGATTCCCCAGCTTAGCCCGCTGATGAACCGAATCCAGTTTATTGGCAACACGCTGTTTGTGCCCTTTTTCTTGATCTCGGTCGGGATGCTGGTGAATCCGCTGATTTTGCTGCAGGAACCTCGCTCGCTGCTGGTCTCGGCGGTGATGGTCGGCGTGGCTATTGTGGCGAAGCTGCTGCCGGCCTGGGGGTCTGGAAAACTCTTCCGGTTTGATTCCTCGAGCATCATGGTGATGTTTGGACTGTCGGTGGCTCAGGCAGCCTCCACATTAGCGGCTATCACCGTTGCCTACAACATCCAGCTCGTTGATCAGCTCACCGTCAACGGTACGATTGCCATGATCTTGGTGACCTGCCTTGCCTCGCCTTGGATTACCGCCCGATGGGGACAGAGTATGAAGCCCAGCCCGCGCCCCAAGGCAACGGCAACCGTGAGCCAAGCTCCTCCCCAATACCGCATCTTGGTGCCGGTCGCTAACCCTAGCACCGAAGATAACCTGCTGCAACTAGCCCTGATCTTGGCCAAAAGCACTGAGGGCACGCTGTTGCCATTGCATGTGCTGATTGATCCCTACACGCCTATTCCTCCAGAAGCCAAACTCCAGCAAATGCGGTTACTCGCCGCTGCCGAGACCATTGCCCATGCTGCCGTCACTAAAGTTGAGCCAATTGGTCGCGTTGATGACTCGATCGACAAGGGTATTCTGCGGACCGCGCAAGAGCACGACGCTAACCTGATCATCTGCGGTTGGAAGGGTTATTCTACCTATCGCGATAATTTCTTTGGCAGCGTCATTGACAATGTGGCTCGTCGCACACCTGTGCCAATGCTCATTACTCGCTTTGTGCATCCGATTGAGTCTACCCAGCGGGTTTTCTTGGCATTATCTGATCAAGAGCCAATCGAAGTGATCCAGCAGACGCTAGTGCTGACCCGCACTCTAGCCACAGAATTGAAAGCCTCACTGCAGGTGTTGCAGGTGGTCTCTCGGTCGCGCCTCAACACATTACCCGAGATTCCAGGATTAGACGAGGACACCCCAGTGCAGCGCGTGCAGGGAAATTTTGTAGATCAGGTATCGCGAATTCTGCAGCTCGACGACTTGCTTGTGCTGCCCCACAATGCCCAGCCGGAACTGAGAGGAATGCCTACGTTAGGCATGGCTCCCGAGGCATTAGCTCGCCAGCATCCCGACGTATCAATTATCGTTGCCCATTTTCCGCTCCAGTATGCTAGCTAGCATACTCAAGCAATTATTTTGATATGGGTAATCCTAAGATAAGGGCGTAAAGAATTGGGGGTAGGTGCGAGTTTTACAGACCAATCCAAGATCGCCAAAATTTGCTTCGAGCCTGTATAAAGTCATGCCGGCTGAGTTCAAAATTAGTTCAAAATTTGATAGCTAATTAGTTTTCTGATGCTATCAGCAGATAGTCCCAATTTTTGCGCCAAGATGGTCTCGATTTGATACGGCTGAGTCGCTGGAATCACATAAATCTTTTGGTGCACAGCTACATCCAACGGTCGATCTGAAGGCGAATCTGGTGATGAATCCAAATATGAGTCTGAATATGAAGAATATGAATCTGAGTGTAGGTTGATGACATGGACAAAAACAGTGGTTTTCGCAGCGCGGCGGTCAACCTCAGCGCTAATTCTGGTCATGCCTCTCGTTCGTTCCCCGTGGAGGGGTTGATCGGCTTGCAACAAGTTTACTGAATCATTTGGTCGTGACAAAACCCAATCAGCCAGCCAATTGCCGCCTGCCCAAAAGAGCAAAGCAATTGCAGGTAGCGGCAGCCAAAACTCCCAACCGGAGCGATGCCAGAGAGAGAGCAACCGTGAAGCCATCATTGGATTCGAGTCGAGCCATCTGCGTTCTAACATTTGCGTTCTAACACGCTCTAATATCTGAGCCAACATCTGAGCCTGACAACATCTAAGCCTGATGCTAACCAGGGCAGTTTTGAAGGCGAGAACCTTCGTTTATTCACATCCTATCCCACTTTAGATGAGTCGAGATCTCACTTGTGAGGGACGCTCTTGCCCCATGACAAAGTGTAATCTATGACAAAGTGTAATCTACAGAGGCAAGATGGCAGTTTGATCTACACCCTATGCAGACGCAGTAAGACACAGTAAATAGTGGATGAAATAGTGGGTGCGTCCGGAGTTGTCCTATGCGAATCTTACTAGTCGAAGATGATAGCGCTCAATTAGAACCACTCCATACAGCTCTAGTCGAGGCAGGGCACATCGTAGATGGGGTTCAGGATGGTGCCATTGCCCAATGGATTTTGGGTAAGCGCGACTACGATTTGCTCATCCTAGACTGGCTGCTGCCCCAAGTGAGTGGCTTGAGCCTGTGTCAGCAGTACCGTCAGCTTGGGAAAACTGCGCCGGTGCTGATGTTAACTGCTAAAGACACAACCTTTGACAAGATTAACGGTCTCGATGCCGGAGCCGATGACTATCTTGTTAAACCGGCAGATGTGTTTGAATTGCTAGCTCGAGTGCGTGCCCTGGGACGTCGCTCGCCACTCTGGAAGGGCGATACGTTACAGATTGAAGATCTCACCCTAAATCTGTCTACTTTGACAGTAGAACGGGGCGAGCAGCAGTTGCCGCTCTCGACTCGCGAATTTCAGTTGCTGGAATATCTAATGCGACATCCACGTCAGGTGCTGTCTCGCAACCAGATCGAGCAGACCCTCTGGGAGTGGGGCAGCGAGCCGGAAAGCAATGCGATTACGGCACTCGTGCGGCGATTACGACAGCGGCTGCAGATAGTTGGTGCAGCCCATTGGCTAGAAACTGTCTACGGCATGGGGTATCGACTCAATCCAGATGTTTAATCGCAGCCGCCGCAATTTAGCTCATTGGTTTACGCTGTCGATGGGCAGCATTTTGATCCTGTTTGCCGGAGTGGTTTACTATCAGCGGGCTGTGGATTGCCTAGAGGTCACAGACCGCCTGCTCTATCGCAAAACCGGCGTCATGGCGGCTAATATCGACTACCGCAGCGAGCAGGGACAAGAAGTTGTTGACCTCAGCAACGTGCCAATTCTGGGGAATTATGCGCCACCCGTTGGCAGCAATCTAGTTTATGCCCGCTGGTATTCCGCTACAGGGACACTGCGGCAGTTTTACGGAATGCAGCCTCCCGAGCAGCTGCAGTACACTGCGGCCTTCGAGACTCTACGCCCCAATGCTGTTTCCGATAATGCCCAAGATACTGCCTGGTTGCGCCAGCTAACGTTGCCCGTGACTCACAACGGTCGCCGTCTCGGGTATCTTCAGGTCGCCGTTCCCCTGACGGAAGCGCGAGCGGATCTCCACGAACTGCTGCGGGTGCTGCTGCTTGCGGTACCGCTGACCTTGGGGGGAATTGGCCTGGTGGGCTGGTGTCTGAGCGGGCTAGCGATGCGCCCTATCCGAGAGTCCTATAACCAGCTACAGCGATTTACTTCCGATGCGTCTCACGAGCTACGAGCACCGTTAGCAGCCATTCTAAGCAATGCTCAAGTGGGACTGCTTAGCCCCATTGAAGCAGGACAGCCCAAGCATCTGCGCTTGAAAAAAATTGCCGCTGCCGCTAAGTCGATGAATACCCTGGTTAGCGATCTACTGTTTCTGGCCCGCCAAGCCGGACGTTTAGACCCTACCTCGCTACAGCCCGTTAACCTCAATGGATTGCTCAAGGACACGATTGTCACTGCCCCTGTGCAGCTAGCCGCCCAGCATTTGACGCTGCATCTCGCCCTCCCAGACGAACCCATCCTGATCCACGGCAATGCTGATCTGCTGCGCCAAGCCCTCACTAATCTTCTGATTAATGCCTGCAAATATACCCAAGCCGGAGGAACCGTCTGGTTGCGCTTGATCGGTCAATATCACCGTACAGTCATTCAGGTGGAAGACACCGGCATTGGCATTCCAGCCTCCGATTTGCCCCATATCTTTGAGCGCTTTTACCGAGTGGACGAAGAGCGAACCCGAGAAACCGGCGGTTCAGGACTCGGACTGGCAATCGCGCAGCAGATTGTAGAAGCTCACGGCGGTCGCCTAACCGCCACTAGCATTGTCGGTGAAGGATCACTCTTTCAAATAGAGCTACCGTTGCTCTAGCTTGTCCTGAGCGTCACTTTGATGTCATTTTTTAGCCTCATGCTGGAAGCCAAGGGAGCCACCGTCTATGCCGCAGAATCCGATGTTAGTTCCGCAATTCCTAGGTTGGCAGGGCATCGCTAGCCCACTCCTAGGGCGGTTTCGCGGGTTGCTGTGCTTGGCGGGCATGGCAGGGGTGTTGCTGCTGGGTTCGGCTGCAGCGCAGGAAGCCCCGCCCCTTGCGACTCCTCCCCTGCAGACAACTGCCCCAGAAGGACTGTTTTTTGCTGATGTGGTGGTGCGAGGGCAACCCGTCTTTCAGATTGGCGGACTGTCTGATCTGAGCGCAACCGAGCGAGCCAGAATCGTCAATCGCCGCATCGCTAGCATTTTGGCGCAACCCGGCAGTGGGCGTACCGTCACCGTACAGGCCGATCCCACTCGCGGCATTGCCACGTTGCAGGTGAATAACCGCGTGTTGATGACCGTCACCCAACAGGACGCCCAAGATTTCAATCAGCCGGTAGGGATATTGGCGCAACAGTGGGCAACCCAGCTCACCCAATCCTTTGAGCAGCCGCCCTTAGCAATTGATGTGGGACAGCGGCTATACTCAACAGTACGGCAATTTCAGCGCGATCTGATCGACCAGTTGCCTGCCCTGATTGGGGCATTACTGGTGATTGTCCTGACATGGCTGCTCGCGGTGAGTGTGCGTCGCCTAATGATGATGGGAGCGCGACACTGGGAGGTCGATCATAACTCCAAAGTGCTGGTAAGTCGTCTGGGCTATGGTGGCGTTTGGGTACTTGGCGCTGTCGTAGCCCTAGGACTACTGGGACTGGATTTTGCCACCATGCTAGGCACCTTGGGGTTGACGAGCGTGGCTATTGGTTTTAGTCTGCGCGATGTCTTGAGTAATTACTTTTCGGGCATTATTCTCTTGGCGTCGCGTCCATTTCGCTTGGGTGATCAGGTCGTGATCAGAGAGTTTGAGGGCACCGTGACGCAGATCCAGCTGCGGGCAACCACGATTCAAACCTACGATGGGCGCACGGTTTACATTCCCAACCAAGAGGTCTTTAACGCCAGCATCGTCAATAACACGTTGGCAACCATTCGCCGCAGCGAAATTACAGTGGGGGTCAGCTATGAGGCAGACTTGCATCGCGTCAAGCAGATTATTCGCCAAGCCGTATTAAGCACCGAAGGGGTGGAACCGGAGCCTGCCCCAGATATTTTTGTTTGGGAACTGGGCATGAGTACCGTCAACATCCGCATCCGCATTTGGGTGAATTCCCGCCGTCTGTCGTTTTTGGAGAGCACGTCACGGGCAACACAAGCTATCAAAGAAGCTTTACAGCGGGAGCAGATTGAGATGCCCAATGAAATTTATACCGTTAAATTAGAGACCCAGTCGCCTCTGGCAATGCCCAACGCCCAGTTTGCTTCAGCATCGTCCAATCATCACCAACTTGCTGCGCTGACTCAGGATATGGAGGCTCACACAGATGATGCATAGCTTAATGCCTAACATTACACATAACATTTAATCCATGACATTTTCTAAATATCTAACCCTGGTGTAGTTCAGCGTCACTCATTGTCTACTACATAGTACTCATCACTTAGTATTTCCAACCGTATGGCTATCAAACGCTCGCGTCGCTCATGGGGTCGCTTACTCAAACGCACTACTGCTGAATGGCAACGACAGGAGGTATCGCTGCTCGCTTCCGCATTAGCCTACTCCACCGTGTTTTCCTTAGCACCCCTGATGATCTTAGTGATGCTGATATTGGGGGCCATTTTTGGTGAAGCTGCTGCTAGAGAGCAAATTGTCTCGCAGCTTGCCGAGTTAATGGGAGACGAAGGCGCAGAACTCATAGCCACTGCCATTACCAATCTGCGAGCGCAGACCCAAGGCGGTCGGTTGCAGCTTGTGCTCAGCTTGGGCTTCTTTGCTTTTGGTGCCTCTAGTGTGTTTGCACAAATTCAGAATTCTTTAGATCGCATTTGGGATGTCAAGCCGGTTCCCGGACGACATGTGTTTCATTTCCTGCGTAAACGGCTGCTATCGTTTGCCATGATCCTAGTGATCGCATTTTTGCTGCTGGTTTCTTCCATCGCCACCACGACATTGGCGTTGGTCGTTAGTAGCCTCAATCAATGGATTCCAGGTCTAGGGTACTTTTGGCAAATTTTGCGCTGGATCGTTTCCTTCGGGGTTATTTCGGCTGTGTTTGCCGCTATGTATACGATTTTGCCCGATGCTGAAATTCACTGGCGCGACACGTTGATCGGAGCTATGATCACTGCCCTTCTGTTCCTGATCGGACAGAGCTTGTTCGGCTTGTTTCTCAACAATGTGGACATTGGCTCAGCTTACGGGGTTGCAGGTTCATTTTTAATCGTGATCACTTGGATTTTTTATGCAGCTCAAATCCTGTTTTCAGGAGCAGTTTTCACCAAAGTGTATGCTCGCCAGCGCGGCGTACCCATCGTACCATCCGACTTTGCAGTGTCCACGGCAGAAAATGAACGTCGCTAGCTTTTCATCAGCCGACTCATGTTTTTAACCTTTTTCGCTAAAACTCTTCTCTAAAACTTTTCTAAAACGCTTACTACATCTTAATTATCTATTTTTGGTTACAACAATGAACAATCTACCAAGCTCGTCGCAGCTTCTAGGAGCCGGACGTTCCGGACAAGTATTCCGAATCAACAGTGAATCCGGTGAAATTGCTAGAAAAGTATTCTACTCGGATAAGCTGACTAGTCTCGTTCACTATGTCTTCTTTGGGTCTCCCAATCCTTATATTTGGAATGAAGATGCTATTTACTGTGCGTTTTATCGCCGCAAATTACTGCTGGATCTAGTACAGGTTTGGTTCGGTAACCGCTTGCAGGTGTCAGATGCCTTGGCTGTTGCCTGGAATCCTGAATTCAAAGCCTACCAACTAGATACTCAATTCGTTCGAGGCCGGCATGTGAGTCTGCGTCAACCTTGTAGCCAGAGTCGCAATCAGGAATTGGCAACTCTTGTGGATGAGATCATGCTTCCATTGCAACAGCTGCTGATGGAGGCGGGCTTGGATGGCTTAGTGTGGCAATCGGGCAAAGGCACACCGACTGCCCTCAATAACTTTCTCCTGACTGAACCAGTTACAGATCCGCCAATGTTCTGCTGGATTGACCTAGAATCCGGCGTTCCAGCTCTTTTTCCTATCAATATTCTCCAACTCTTTCAATTCTATTTACCCAAGTCGTTCCACTATCGCCGACCTTTATTTGATGATGTCGATGGACCGAAGCTGAAGCGCTATCTGCACCGTCACCAGCAGCAACTCCAAGCCTGTTGGGGCCAGTCGCGCTATGCCAAAAACCTAGAGCGAGTCGAGCAGCTCGAATATCATCAAGCGCGGTGGAAATCCATGCGGCGGGTCGATCGCAGCATTCACTATCAGCTCAAAAAAGGGCGGATTGACCCCCAGCAAGCTCGCTGGTATTCGCAGCGTCCTCTGCTTTGGTATGGGCGAGAAGGCCTGCGTGCTATAGATTTACTCCTCAACGCGCTGGTGATCAAACTGCCCCGTCGTCTCTTGTGTTATTTACAAGCGTTAGCCCATTCAACATTTCTGCGCCATTTCTGGCAGTTTTTAATCTCCCACGGCTATCGAGTTAGCTTAGCGCGAGATTATATTATCGGACGAATTGAAACATGGCATCAACGTCACCATCTCACAGAGGAGGAATTCAACAACTTGATGGCGGAATTTCATCAGGAGCGTAGCAGCGAGTACATCAATGGGTTTGGGGTGCATATCGGGCTGAAAATTTTTTTCCAGGCGATGGAGATTGGAGTGCTGCCGCTGCTGTATTTCGCTGGGTTAATTAGTGCGGTCGGTGTGGTGACCTGGGTTGTTGTTGGCGGGCCCGTCTATCGCACCATCTATACTTTCTACAGGCTGGTGCGAGCCGCCACTAAGGGAAAACCCCTGCCCTGGATTGCGCTGTTTGTGGGCTTGCTGCCAACCGTGGGACTGCTTGCCTATCCTTGTCAAATTATCTATTCTGCCCATGAAGAGCGGAAGCAAATCGCGCAATTCGTGGTGTACGACTTCTTTACCCGAATTGGAGCAAAGATTCCCATTTGGGGAGGCGAAGATACTCAAACTGAACATGTGTTCAACCACATTGCGGATTACGTAGTCCGCTCAGAGCAAAGAGGTTGATTCCCATGACACGCCAGCGATCTGCTGAGACGCTGGGCACCGCTGATTTAAACCAATATCTAAGCCAATTGTAAAAAGCGTTACTTAGAGATTAGTTAGAGTGAATTCAAGATTGTTTGCGTTGATACTCTGTTTTCTCCTCTGTTGTTCCCCGCTGTTCCCCAAAAGACTGATCTCTGGATGTCCTCAACGCAATCTCTCACATAAGACAGACGATTCTCAGTGAATCAACCTGTACCGTCGCAAGTAGAGTTGAGAGGAATTACTCATGAATCGCTCCTTCCATTCAGCCGCTATCTGCGCCGCAGCATTGATGGGAATGACAGCAGGCGTGGTTCTGCCGCCGCTGCGGGGAGGCTTCAATCCAATTTTGCCTGCCGCTGCCGCAAGTACCAGCTTTCCGGATATTGAGAACCATTGGGGACAGCCCTTTATCCAGTCCTTGGCAGAGCGTGACATCGTTAAGGGGTATCTCGATAATACCTATCGTCCTGAGCAGCCTGTAGCGCGGGATGAATTTGCGGCAATTGTACGGCAAGCCTTTTCCCAGGAAGCTCAACGGCAAATTAGCAGTGGCAGTGTCTACCGAGACGTCCCTGAAGATTACTGGGCAGCCCAAGCCATTCAAGACGCCTACGAAATGGGATTTATGCACGGCTATCCAGGGGGAGAGTTTCGCCCCAACCAGCCCGTTACCCGTGTTGAGGCTCTAGTTTCGTTGGCGCAAAACCTTGATTTGACGGCACCCACATCCCAAGCCACAACGACTCAAGATTCTGCTCAAGACGAGATTCAAGATACGGTCACTCCCGTTCCGGCAGCCTCTCCCCAGCAGCCCGTGCAACGACGCACCGCTCGCCGTCCGCTGATGTTTCCCTTGGCCATGACCACCCTCATGCAGCCATTGCTGACTCAGGCAGCGCAAGCAACACCGGCTACCGGTCCAGCGGTTGCTCCAGATAGCGCACCTGAGACGGCCGATGCGTCTTCTCCAGAGGCAGATCAGCCTGATCCCGAGCCAGCCCTGCTGCAACGCCCGGTTTCGCTGATTGTCAGTGACTACTACGACGATGCGGACCAAATTCCCCAGTACGCGGTCGATGGGGTTGCTAGAGCCACTAAAGCGGGAATTGTCGTTAATCATCCCAACCCACGCTTGTTGAATCCGAATCAACCGGCAACCCGAGGCGAAGTAGCTGCTCTGATTCATCAAGCGCTTGTCCATGAGGGACGCCTTGACCCCTTACCCGCCGAAGAGCCTGCCACAACCTACATTGTGGGACGCTAGAAAGACTGGCGTGCTTGGTTCCCTAACCCATCCAACCATTCCTGAATCGATTCCTAAACCCACTCGGACCCCGTAGGCTGGACAGACAATGCAGATCAATGTTGAGAAACCACCAGGCACCCATCTTGAGCAAGTTGCTGCTGTCCTGCGCCTAGCGGGATGGTCTAGCCTCGCCATTCAGATCGGCCTTGCTGCCGTTTCAGGCGTGCTGTTGCTGCTAGCTATTTCAGGACGAACGTTTAATCAGGCAATCGTTGCCCCGCCAGGCGTTCCAGGAACGAGCCTTCCTCCAGCCCGGCCCACTACCCCAGGTTTGGGAATTGGTGTGTTTTGGGCAGTATGTGGCCTCTGCGTTTTGCTGTTCGGGATCTATCTAGCCTTTCGGCTGATCCGCTTTTCTAAGCGACTGCGCAACCCAAAGCCTGCAACCCATCCCAAACGAGCCAAGGTCATGCAGGTGCTCCGGTTGGCTGTGCTGACAGGATTGGTGGGAATGCTACTGACTCTTTTGGGTACCGGAACAAGCATTGGAGTGCTGCTAGCAAAATCTGTCGCTCAGCCGCAGGGAGTGGCGATCTATGACCCCAATCGCATTATTCGTTCGCTGGATGTTTTGGTGGCAGCAGCCAATACAACGGGGGTAACGGCTCACTTCGTAGGCACGGTAGCTTCCTTAGCGGTATGCACACGGTAGCTTCCTTAGCGGTATGCAACTGGTTGCATCGACCGTCCGACCCGGGTTGAACGTTTGAACTGAAGCAAGTCTAATATGTGCAGCAATATGTGCAGCGCACCGGCTGTGCTCACGGCAATTGGCTTGTTTGAACCCCTAACCAAACAGCGGGCAAAAGCAACGCGATTGAAGCAGCCTGTCAGATTACCAAGATTAGTTTAGTGCCCATCTAGGAGGCAACCCTGCCTTAGCGAGAGGATTGCGAGGGGGCAGCGGCAAAACAGACTGAGGGGCTGCTGGTGCAGCAGGGGGTAAGGGTTGCCCAAAGTCAATCACGAGTGGCGAGCTGAGGGGAGCTGGTGCTGGTGCTGGTGTTGGAGCGGTTGGGGCTGGAGATGCCGGAGCTGAAGCGGCTGGATCTGGGGCAGTCGGCGTCGCAACCTGCTGATTGGGAGCGGCTGTGCTTTCCGGCTCGCTGGGAGTGGATTGCCCAAAGGGAACTTCCGAACTAGGAGCGCCGGATGCAGCAGCAGGCAGGGCCGGGGGAACCGGGGCAGGAGGTGCCTGCGCGGCAGGAATAGGTTGTCCGAATGGAATGACTCCACTGGCGTCTGGCAGGGTCACCGGATCCTGGGATGCCGGCAGGGTTGGTGGAATGGGCTGCCCAAAGGCTATGGTCGGATCAGGAGCGACAGCCGCAGGCTCAGGGGCATCGGCTGCTGGGCTGGGAATGGAATCTAAAGAGGGTACCGTGACCGTTGGCATTGACAAGGGAAGGGGTGCAGTGGAATTTGGAGTTGCCGCGGGATTCGGGTCTGCCAATGGCGTCGGTGCAGACAAGGCGGTTTGCCCTTGAGATGGAACCTGGAGCGCTGCCGCTTCTCCGGTCGCGGGTTCTAGCGTGGCGGGCTGGGAAAAAGATGGAGGGAATGCTGGCTCTGGGAATGGAGCTGGGGTGGTCGGCGTTGAGGCAGTTGCCGGATTTGGTGCTGCCTCAGTTGGTGGCGGGGAAGCGGGAATCGGTGATGCAGCAACCGCACTGCTGGTGGCAAGGGGGGGTGCAGGAGTGTCTGCGGCAACCGGCGAGGGAGCTGGCTGAGTCGGTTCTGGGGGTTGCGGCGATTCGGCGGTGGTTGGTTCCTGAACCTCTGGGGTAGGAGGCGTCACGGCGGCTTCAGAGTCGGCTGGAGTGGACGGCGATTCAGACTGCGGCATCGCGGTCGGCGGCTGCACCGGAATTTCAACCGCTCCTGGTTCTAGGGGGGGCAGCGCTGCACTGTCCTCGCTGGACTCGCTGGACTCTGGAGCTGAAGGGTTTGGAGCCGCATCGTTGTCTAGCTCTGGGGTGGGCAGAGGGGCGGCAGGAGTTGGGGCAGTCGCACTAGCTGGATTGTCGGCAGCAGTTGGAGGGGCAGCAGCCGCAGTGGAGGGAGCCGGAGCAGCCGCGACCGAACTTGGCGGTACATCGGTCACTAGCACGGGACGCAGCACCCAGCGCTCGGTCATACCGCTGCTTTCCGTTGCCACTCGCTGTAATTCCACCTGCTGCGGAGCCAGCACCGCATCGGGAGCTAACTCCAGCACAATTCGAGCCAAGCCCGGCTGAAACTGTGCTACTCGGATCTGGCGTACGGCTCCGCTGTAAGCTTGCTGCTCGGGCACGGCACCCACTTCGGTATTCGGCAGATCGAGCACAATCCGCGCTGGCTCTGCCACCAGATAGTACCGCGGCACGGTTCCCTTCGGCACCGTGATTTCGAGCTGGCGAGTAGCTGGATCGAACTGCCACCGGCTGAGGGTTGCTGCATAGCAGGGGGCACTAGCAACGAGAGCAGCAACCGTCATTGTTCCCGTTAAGGCTCCAGCCCAGCTCAGTCTGGCAACTCCTGCCAAGGCATTAATTCCTATATTCAACCCAACCTTCCGCATAGCTCATTCCCCTATGACGTGTATGACGTGCAGCAGCTTGGTCCTAACGGCACTGTAAGGGTATAGCATCTCATCGCCGCCGCGGTAGGGCTAATTTAAGAATTTTTTGTTTCTTAATACCCTGAAGCAAAGCGCTAGGGCAGTGGATCCTGGTTCCGCTTTCTGCTCTGGGCCTGACCACTTGCCAACGGAGACTCTGCTAAAGAACGCTGTCGCGATCGCCGCATCGACTCTCCAACCGTGACGTTAAGCTGATCGCCAAGCAACAGCACCAGCGAACTGAGATAGAGCCACAGCATCAGCACAATCACTGCACCGACGGTACCATAGACCTGGTTGTAATTGCCGAAGCGTCGCACGTAGACGCGAAACAGGTTGGAAATAATCGCCCACAATACCGAGGCCAAAACCGCTCCCGGCAGGATTGGCTTACCGCGCTGCCAGCGACTTGGACCAAAGCGGTAGATAAACGCAAAGGTGAGGGACATGATCCCCAGTACCAGCGGCAGCGTCAGCAGCCCCCAGAGTCGCAATAGGTCGGTCTCAAAGGCACCACTCTGCTCAGCCACCCGCCGCACCGCAATATCGCTAACAAAAATGATCCCCAATGCCGACAAGAGCAGCAGCAGCGCTCCAACTGTCAAGCCTAGGGCAATCAGCTTGGCTTTCCAGAAGGGGCGAGCCTGCTCTCGCGGGATCTGGTGAATCTGGTCGAGGGCAGCCATAGCCGCATTGAGTGCTCCCGAGGCCGTCCAAAGGGCAAAGGCAAAGCTCAGGGAAAACAGGTTCCGATCGCGGCTCGTGCTGACGGCATCAGCAAAGCCCTGAATAATTCCTAGAGCTTCGGTGGGGGCCACCTCGCTGAGTCGGTGGGATAATTCCATAAAGGTGACGGTTAGGGGTTCAAACAAGCCAATCGCCGTGAGCACAGCCAGAATCGCCGGAAACAGCGACAGCATGGCGTTGTAGGCCATCTCGGCAGCTAATCCGAACAGCCGTTGTTCGCCAGCCGACCGCAGCGCCACGCGGATCGTCTTGACATTCAAATGTCGAAAGAACCGGATAAATCGAGCAGACCGCAGGGACGGGAACATGGTCCTCAAGTCCTGTTGTAGGAGTACTTTAGAGTACTGTCTAACGCTTCGCATCGGACTAGGGGTTAGAGATATCGAGCAATGGTAACTGCACCGTGAACCGAGTCCATCCCTCAGCGCTTTCCGCTTCAATGGTGCCCTGCAATCGCTCGACCAGCTTTTGCACCAAGGCTAGACCGAGGCCTGTGCCTCCTTGTTTCCAGGGATCGGCATTGGGGCAACGGTAGAATTTGTCAAAAATGCGCGGCAGCTCAACTGCGGGAATATGGGCTTGGTTACTTAATCGGAACGTCGTCACCTGATTAAAGCAGCGGTCGTCGGCTTCTCCTAGAGGGCAGGACTGGCGCGACTGGCGAACGCTCAAGCGAATCGCCTGACCGGGGGCAGTATATTTGCAGGCGTTATTCAGCAGTTCAGCGAGAATGCGGCGCAGCAAAACGGGATCGGAAACAAAAGGCCGTAGATCGGCAGGACAATCGAGCTGAAAGGCATGGCGATTGCTAGCCAACCGCGGCTGGAAGGGTTCAATGAGCTGCGGCAGCCAGTCCGGCAGGAAAATGGTTTCTAGCTCGAGGGTGCGGGTTCCGGCTTCGAGCTGCTGCACATCCAACAAATCGTTGATTAAGTCTGCTTCCCGAATCGCTTCCTGTTCCAGAATGCCCAGGTATTTATTGCGTTTCTCGGGCGTTGCAGCCGATTTCAGCATCTGGATCGCCATTTTAATGTTGGTCATTGGCGTGCGCAGCTCGTGGGAAACCGTGCTCAGGAATTCATCCTTGAGGCGATTCAGGGCTTCTAACTCCTGCACCTGACCCTGAGCCGCCTGGTAGAGGCGAGCCTGACGGATCGCAATCGCGCATTGATTCGCCACCTGCTGCACCAGCCGAATCTCGAACTCATCGAAAATGTGGTCTTTGGTATGGATGAGCCAGAGATCGCCCAGCACCGCCTGGCTAATGCCCTGCGACGAACGGGGATCGACGAAAATCGGGCAGGCTAGCATCGCCACCTTGCCCCGCGCCGGATTGGGCAGCAGCGAGCAGAATTGAAAGTAGTGCCCCTGCTGAAGCTGCTGATAAATTTCTGGAAAATCTTCCATGTGGGCCACTCGCCCCTGGGAAGCTGGCAGCGAACGCGTATATTCATAGCGGATCGTCGACGTGCCCTGGTTCAGGTCATACAGTGCGGCATTGCAGGCCCCCAACTCTAGAACTAGCGTTAGCTCGCGCACGGCCGCTTGCACAATTTGGGCTTCGTCAAGCGAGTCCCGCACACGGTCAGTAATTCGCTTCAACATCGACTCAAACTTGAGAGCCGTTTCCAGCTGGCTCGTGCGCTGCTGTACCTGTTGTTCTAGATCGGCATTCAGGTGTTGCGCCTGTTGATAGAGCTGCAACTGTTGCAGGGCAATGGCAACTTCGGTCGTGAGCTGTTGCAGCAGTTCCACTTCAAACGATTGCCAGACATAGCTGGAACGGCGATGCAGGCACACCAGCCCCAGCAGCAGATCATCTTGCCGCATGGGGGCCGCCAAAACGGCCTCCGCCTGCTGTTGCTCAATAAAAGCGGCAATGTCTGGATTGGTAATGATTGGGCGAGTGCTGTTAACAATCAGAATGCCAATCTGCCGGCAGAAGGTTTGCATGGCTGCGGCCTGCGGTTCGGCTACAGTGGCGTGGAGTAGCTCCGGTGACAGTTCGTAGCCGGGCAAGGCTGCCGCTGCCGCCAACACCGCCGTGCCGTCGGGCTGGAACTGATAAATTACTACCCGGTCTACCTGAAGCAACTGCCGCACGGCATTGACGGTTTGCTGCAGCAGCTCTGTGGAATCAAGGGATTGGCGCAGATGCTGTGTCAGGCTGGCCACGCGCTGGTATCGCTGGTATTCTTCAAGCAGTAGCGTGTGGCGATACTCTTGCTCGCACTGCTGTTGGCGCAAAGCAGCAATTTCAGCCTGCTGGCTTACAAGCAAGGCTTGGAGCTGCTGCAGCAGGGGCACAAGAGATGCGTCAGCCGGTTCAAGGGTGCGATCTGCCGCAGAGTGCATCAGTGCATTGAGCCGGTCACAAACAATTGCAATCTGAGACTCTAAGGCATTATCCACCGCTTAGCTGGTTGCTGCACTTTCAATAAGATGCCATTGTCGGTTTTCTTCGACTGCTCGGTTCACCTGATTGAACATTTCCCGGCAGTGATTGCTGCTGCGCAGCGGCAGTTCTTCGTTTTTAACAACGAAACTCATCTTAACTTCCGTGGCAGCAGGTGAAAAGTGATCAATCAGGACCTCCACCGTCACTAGCTTCGTGAAGGAGACGCGTCCGGGCAGCTCGCGGGCAACCCAGTAATCGTCTGAGGCATAGATAACATCAAGACTACAGGAACGAAGAATATCGGTTAGCAACTGCCGGAATCGGTCAAGCGATACTGCAACCGTAAATAGACTGGTATAGCGAGCCATAGGCAACTCCGGACGTCTATCTCTGCAACCGTCTGATCCTACCCAACCTGAATTTAAATCCTGAGTCAAGACTGCACTGTAACAGGACTCTGACAAATAAACTGGATTTTCCCAAGCTTGGTGAACCAAAACCGCTTCTTTACATATTAGCCTCTCTCTCTAGTCTGGGTAAGAGCAACCGTCAAATTCCCTTCGCATATCTGCTCGGGACGAATAACCCCTAGACCCAGCAGACCAGGAGCCAGTATTCTGGGATGATTTTGCAGAGTGAACCGCCGCACCGAATCATGCTTAACCATCATGCCCAACCCATGCCGCTTACCTCTTCATAGCACAACACCGCAAGCGAAAATGCCAGAGAACATGCTAGGAACAAGGCCAGGGAAACTAATTGTTTTTGAAGGAGTTGAAGGCTGTGGGAAGACCACACAGATTCAGCAAACGCAGGGCTGGTTGACAGCAAGCGGGTGGCTCGTCGCGCTCCAGCAGCAGCAGGTTCTTTCCGATCTAGTAATTACCCGAGAACCCGGCGGCACACCCCTCGGGCAGGCGCTGCGGCAGCTCTTGCTGCATGCTCCCCCAGACGACATGCTGCACGACCGCACCGAGCTGTTGCTCTATGCCGCCGACCGCGCTCAGCATGTAGATACGGTTCTCAAGCCGCATCTAGAGAAAGGAGCACTGATCCTCTGCGACCGCTATACCGATTCCACTATGGCCTACCAGGGCTACGGACGCGGCCTCGATCGGCAGTGGATCGAGCAGCTCAATGCCATTGCTACCGGCGGGCTGCAAAGCGACCTCACCCTATGGCTCGATGTGGATGTTGAGTTAGGATTAGCGCGGGCCCAGCAGCGCGGCCGCCATGACCGGATCGAGCAAGCTCAGCTCGATTTTCATCAGCGGGTGCAGCAAGGGTTTCGCGAGCTAGCGGCTGCCCATCCCGAACGCATCGTCCGCATCGACGCTAGCCTCGATCCAGCAGCTGTCAGCCAGCAAATTCAGGAGGTGTTGCTGCGCCGCTTTGAGTCCTGGTTTCGTTGAGGGAGAAGACGATGTCCGTTTTTAGCGCCTTGATTGGTCAGCCGCAGGCAGTAGAATTGCTGACTCGGGCAGTAGCGCTCCATCGCGTTGCCCCAGCCTATTTGTTTGTCGGGCCTGCGGGCGTAGGGCGGACTTTGGCGGCACGAAGGTTTGCCGAACTGCTGCTGGCTCCGACGGGGGCTGCGAGTAAGGTGGCGCAGCGGATTCAGCAGGGCAACCATCCAGATCTGCTTTGGGTCGAGCCGACCTATCTGCATCAGGGCAAGCGGATTTCAGCAGCCGAAGCCACCGAGCTGGGAATCAAGCGCCGTTCGCCGCCAGAAATTCGCCTGGAGCAAATCCGGGAGATTGCCCGCTTCCTCAGCCGACCGCCGCTAGAGGCACCCCGCGCCGTGGTGGTGCTAGAAGATGCCGACAGCATGGCCGAAGCCGCTGCCAACGGGCTGCTCAAGACCCTAGAAGAACCGGGGCGGGCAACGCTGATTCTGATCGCCACTAGCCTGGAGGCGCTGCTGCCGACGCTGGTCTCGCGCTGTCAACGGATTCCCTTTCAGCGTTTAGATGCGGCCGCCATGGCACAGGTGCTGACCCAGCAAAACCAGTCCGAGATCTTGCAGCACCCTGACATTCTGGCGCTGGCACAGGGCAGCCCCGGAGACGCGATTCGGCACTGGCAGCGGCTGCAAACCCTGCCGTTCGAGCTGTTAGCGGCCGTTAAACACCTGCCAAGATCGCTGCGGGAGGCGCTGGATTTGGCGCGGCAGATTGATCACGCCCTCGACCCCGAGACGCAGCTTTGGCTGGTAGATTATTTGCAGCATTTTTATTGGCAGCAGGGGCAGTCGGGTTTATTGCCGCCGCTCGAGCAAGCCCGCCGCTACCTGCTGCAATATGTGCAGCCGCGACTCGTTTGGGAAGTGACGTTGCTGACCATCCACCACGCCACCGCTCAAGGGATGCCGGCTTCATAGCGACCTCACAGCGTATTACCCCATTCGCGAAACGGACGCTGTGCCAGATTAACGTTGAAATAGCGTGGATCAGCCGATACCTCGCTGCCAATCCACTCGGGCAGAAGCAGCGGCTGCTCCGGGTCGGTCAGTTCTACCTCGGCCACAATCAGACCAGCATTTTCCCCCAAAAACTCATCGACTTCCCACACCACACCATCTTGGGGAATTCGATAGCGGATTTTCTCGATTAGCGGTCGCTGACAGAGCGTATCCAGCAATTCCGTCGCATCGCGCAGGGGAATGACGTACTCAAACTCGGAGCGGCTGACGCCCTGCGTGGCTCCCTTGATGGTAATAAAGCCCTGCTCGCCAACAACCCGCACCCGCACCGAGCAACGCGGACTCGCCACTAAATAACCCTGCCGGTACAGCACACCCGTCCCCAGCGCCCGCCAGCCATCGCCGATCACCAAAAACTTGCGCTCAATCTCAACACCCATCACCCTCTGGCTCCTTGCTTGTGTCTCTGCTTACTAATTACTAATTGATCGGCTCATTACACTAGGAATAGGAAGCTTCTTTGCAACATCTACAGTTGCTCCACTCGTTTTAGTAGCAGATTACTGAACCAAGAAAAAGCTTCCGGAAACACTTCCGGAAACAGCAACTAGTCAAGTAGAGATCTTGAAGGCGACAAAGAGACAACTCGTGCGTTTTACAGACTTGCGACTCTCGTTTACAGTGAGGCAAATCTTTCGCACTCTCCTGCTACCTGATATTCTGGCGCAGTGTAAATAGACAAAAACTGAAGCAACAGAGGACTAGCCAGACCGTTTAAAGAGCAGGTGGTGTAAAGAGCACAGGGAAAAAGTGTTCTTTATTGAACCTTCATTGAACATTGAACAAGGATTGGGGGCGGAAGTACGTTGGTTCTTCACTCAGGCAGTTCAGGCTTTGAAAAGTGAGCTTGACCTACCTGCATGTACAAGCTTTCTGAACGGAATTGAAGCTTCGATTAGGGTCACAACGGTTCAAATTGAAAAGCCTGCCAGAGTTGTTGAGCTTGATCCTCTCAAAGCTTTGAGCAATAAGCTTCTCTTGTTCCCTTGGTTCTATGCTCAAGATTCCTGGATCAGGTTCTGCTCAGGCTCCTCTTCGCGCACCGTGCCGTTGACCGCGCCCAGTTGCTGCCGCACATCGTCGATAGCGTCATTGAGCTGGGCAATTTTGTCTTCTAGTCCGCGTCGGGCTACTTCGATGCTCTGCTCGGTGGGAGGCTTGAGCGCCCGTTTCTTGCTCGATTTGTCGGGCTTCGCTTCTAGCTTTGAGAAGGATTTCTCAGCGTCGGTGGGTTCCACAGGAGAGAGCCGCGACGCCGCCAACGTGCCAACAATGCCGCCGACGACACCGCCCACGACCGTTCCCAGCAGGAATCCACCCCAAAAATTTCCTTGTTGGCTCATAATCCCTTCCTACAGTTCCTCTTTATCTATAGCTTCCTCTTTATCTATAGCTCCCTCTTCTACGACTCCCTAACCAGGATGCACATTCACCTGTTCACAGCTTACCGCATCTCTAATCCCCCTGAATTCTCTGAAATTATCCCTGGGTGCCAAAGGTGCGGTCGCCAGCATCGCCCAACCCTGGCACGATGAAGCCGCGCTCGTTGACCACTTCATCTATGGCGGCTGCATACACCACCAAGCCCGGATAGGCAGTATTCAGCTTTTGCAGGGCTGGTGGAGCCGTCACCACCGAGATGATCCGCACGAGGCTTGGATTAATGCCGCGCTGAGTCAACTCGTCCATCACCGTCGTGATCGTGCCCCCCGTTGCCAGCATGGGTTCACTGATCAGCACCCGCGTCTGGGGATCAAACTGTGGCGGAAATTTATTGAGGTAGACACTCGGTTCCAGCGTCTCTTCGTTACGCACTACGCCAATGTGGTAAACCGACGCCAATGGCAACAGCGTTTGTGCTCCGTCTAGCAGCGACAGCCCTGCCCGCAGAATCGGTACGACCGCCACGGGCACCTCTGGATTGATAAAGGTCGCGGCACAGGGAGCCATGGGTGTATTGATCTGGGTGTCTAGGGTCGGCAGCCATTCCCGAGTCGCTTCGTAGGTGAGCCAGCGTCCTAGTTCAGTCATGGCGCTGCGAAACAGCACCGATGGGGTAGCTTCGTCGCGAGCAACCGCCAGCCAATGCTTAATCAACGGATGGGGAGGAACGTAGACACGCAATTGCAGAGTCATGGGCGTAAACGAGTAGAAGGACCGAAGAATCAATGCGGCTTGTGCCTCAAAGGCAGCAACACGCGAGCGAATTCACCATGTCAGAAAGGAGCGGCTTCTGTCAATCAGGAGAGGCAATTAGCAGAGACAATTAGCAGGAGCTAGTTTGAGATGATGCTTTCGCTGCTCCGGGCATTGATCTGGAATATTGTGTCTCATCGCCCCTTCTATCTGGTGACTGACCGGCGACTGATAGGATCAAACAAGATGAAATCGATATATCGTCGCAGTTGCACCCCCTATGTCGTTGGATAATTTGCGGGATCTCTATCAACAGGTGATCCTGGAACGCTACAAAAAGCCTCGCAATCGAGGCAAAACCGACCCGGTAGATCGCTACCAGAAGGGGCACAATCCCTCCTGTGGTGACACGATTGAACTGACGCTCAAGTTCAATGAAGCGGGCGACCGTATTGATGATGTCAAATTTGAAGGCGAAGGCTGTGCCATTTCGATGGCGTCGGCGGACCTGATGGCAGAGGCATTGCGGGGTCGCTCGCCGGCAGAAGCGCTAGAGATGGTGCAGAAATTTCAGGCAATGATGCGCGGTGAAGCCGAATTTCCGCAGGAGTTCCGCAAGCTCAATGTAATGCAGGGCGTTGCTCAGTTTCCGGTGCGGATCAAATGTGCCAACCTCTCCTGGCACACCCTTAAGGCGGCGTTAGAGCTGGCTCAAGATGCGCCGGAGTTTGTCAGCAACGAGTAACCTTTAACCTCAAATCTCTTAACCTCGACATCCTGTAACCCCCATTTTATGAAACCCTTATGCCAACGACTGCTGACTTTTTGACCTACAGCCAGTGGGCTGGGCTGACGACCCTAGCCTTGGGGCTGCTCACTCTGATTGCCTTTCTACTGAAGTGGGGATTGCGCTTTCGCCTAGTCGGCGTGACAGGCTTTATGCTCGTGCTCACCAGTGGTTTGTTTGCCTTGGGTTTGGTACCCTTTACCCGCACCACCGTTCCTGGTGCCGTTCGTTTTGCGCGGGTGTACGATACGGGCGCTACTCAGGCTGTGATTGCTGTGCCGCCGACCATTACCCCCTCAGAACTAGAAGCCACCCTAAAGCAGGCCGCCAATGATTTGTTCTCTCCTGGTCGTTTGGGTCGTCGCACTGATCAACTCACGATTCGCGCCCGCACAGTGCTGCACCCGGAACCCGGCGTCTCTCAGCCCTTGTTTCTGGGACAAATCAAGCGCTCGCTGCTTGTCCGCGACGATGACCAGATGACGATCGAGCTGTTTACCGACAACCTGGCCAAGTTGCCACCTGCGTCGGTGACTTCGGATACCTAAATCTCAGGATCGGTAAGATGAGAACAGGTCGAGTGTAGTAAAGTAATCTTTACCTCGCGTTTCCATCTCCTGAGGTTTTCTATTCGGTTTATGACAGATATACCCTTGCCTGTGCACCCTACTCGGATGGATGCTGCACCGTTGACGCTAATGGTTGCGCCTGCTCAGGTTGTTCGGGGAGGGCAGGCGATCGCTCAGGCAGGAGAAGCCATCGCCCGGTTGGGGCAGCGTCCTTTGATCGTCGGCGGCACCCAAACCCTGGCCGTGATTCAGCCGGTGTTGCAGCCAGTGCTACAGCAGCAGTCGCTAGTGGCCACAGCCGCGTCCTACAGTCCTGACTGTAGCGAGTCGAGCTTGACAAGGCTGCGGCACGCCGTGACGGATCATCAGGCAGACCTAGTCATTGGTGTGGGGGGCGGCAAAGCCTTGGATGCGGCGAAACTGCTGGCGTACCAGTGCCACCTGCCCGTGGTGACGATTCCTACCTCGGCAGCCACCTGTGCCGCCTGGACGGCCTTATCTAACGTATACAGCGATCAAGGCGGATTCCTCTACGATGTCGGGTTGCCCAAATGCCCGGATCTGCTGGTGCTCGACTATGACCTGATTCAAACCGCACCGCCGCGCACCTTGGTGGCTGGCATTGGGGATGCCTTGGCCAAGTGGTATGAAGCCTCAGTGAGCAGTGGGCACTCGGAGCAAACCCTAGTTATTGCTGCCGTGCAGCAGGCGCGAGTGCTGCGGGATCTGCTCTTCCAGAATTCCCTAGCTGCACTCCAGGAGCCGGGTAGCGCTGTCTGGCGAGAAGTGGTAGACGCGACGGTGCTGCTAGCAGGTGTGATCGGTGGTTTGGGTGGAGCTCAGTGCCGCACGGTGGCTGCCCACGCGGTACACAACGGCTTGACCCACTTGCTGCAAAGCCACGGCACGCTGCACGGCGAGAAGGTAGCCTACGGGATTTTGGTGCAGCTGCGTCTGGAAGAACTGGTGCAGGGGAATCAGTTGGCGGCGACGGCGCGGCAGCAGCTCCTCAAGTTCTACAGCGACATCGGACTACCGCAAACTCTGGCAGATCTGGGACTACAGCAGATAACCGTAGCGGAACTGCAGTATGCTGCCGAACTGGCCTGTCAGCCGCAGTCGGATATCCACCGTTTGCCATTCGATGTGACGCCCAGCCAACTCATGGCGGCGATGGTGTCCACAACTGCCCCCTGCTCGGATCGTCGCAGCGACCGAACCGCAGACCCTTCCACGCCGCTAGGTTAACACTCTTCTGTTCCTCTCTCAATCACCCTGTGAAAGCATGTCTCTAAGTTGGATTCCTCCTGCCGATCGCCTCAGTGCCCTGCCGCCCTACGTCTTTGCCCGCCTCGATGAACTGAAGGCGCGCGCTCGGGAACAGGGACTGGACCTGATTGACCTCGGCATGGGAAATCCCGATGGAGCTACCCCGCAACCTGTCGTAGATGCCGCCATTGCCGCTCTGCAAAACCCAGCCAACCACGGTTATCCGCCCTTTGAAGGAACTGCCAGTTTCCGCCGTGCCATTACCGATTGGTACCAGCGTCGCTATGATGTGGAGCTAGATCCCGACGGCGAAGCCCTACCGCTGCTCGGTTCAAAGGAAGGTCTGGGGCATCTGGCCATGGCCTATGTCAATCCCGGCGATCTGGTGCTAGTGCCAAGTCCGGCCTATCCTGCCCACTTTCGGGGGCCATTAATCGCCGGCGGCAAAATCTATCCCCTGCTCCTCAAACCCGAGAACGACTGGCTGATTGACCTCGCCAGCATTCCCGATGCCGTAGCCGAACAAGCCAAAATCCTCTACTTCAACTATCCCAATAACCCCACGGCAGCCACCGCGCCCCGCGAGTTTTTTGAAGAAATCGTCGCCTTTGCCCGTCGCTACGAAATTCTACTGGTGCATGACCTCTGCTACGCTGAACTGGCGTTTGATGGTTATCACCCCACGAGTCTGCTGGAAATTCCTGGTGCCAAAGAGATCGGGGTTGAGTTCCACACGCTCTCGAAAACCTACAACATGGCAGGCTGGCGGGTCGGCTTTGTCGTTGGCAATCGCCACATCATCCAAGGGCTGCGCACCCTGAAGACGAATCTCGACTACGGTATCTTCGCTGCTCTGCAGTCTGCGGCCGAAACTGCCCTGCGCTTGCCCGACATGTATCTCCACGAAGTGCAGGCCCGTTACCGCGCTCGCCGTGACTTCCTGATCCAAGGCTTAGCCAACCTCGGCTGGGATGTTCCTAAACCGAAGGCGACAATGTACCTCTGGGTGCCCTGTCCGCCCGATACCCACTCCACTGATTTTGCCCTCTCGGTGCTGCAACAAACGGGCGTTGTCGTTACTCCGGGCAATGCCTTTGGCAGCGGTGGTGAAGGCTACATTCGCATCAGTTTGATTGCCGAGCAAGACCGCTTGCAGCAGGCGCTGAATCGCTTTCAGCAAGCCAATATCCGCTATTCGTCTTCGCTTGTGTCGCCGCAAAAAAGCTAACGCAGTTTTCCTATGCAGAGGTGAATCAGAACGAGGATAGAACGGAGGATAGAACGAAGGAAAAGCGAGGATCACACTCTATGACCACTCCCCTATCGATACCAGAATCTGTGAGCTTTGAAGAAGCAATTGCTCTGACTCAAACCCTGATGGCGCAGCTAGAACAGCACCAGCTTTCGGAATCTGAGCTGGAAACGATTGTTTCGGCACTGGTACGTAGTGAAAATGGAGCGCGGGGGTTTTTCGTAACCTATCTCACCGATGACCGCCCACTCGCAGATCAGCCTTCCGAAGCCATCATTCGCGCTCTACGCTCTGCGCCTGCCATCGTCGCGGAACTGCTGGTGAAAAATCTGGCAATGTCTACGGCTATGGGGATTACGCATCGCCGCAACCAGGATGATGCTATGGCTCAAGGCTCAGACCGGGTGCAGCACCGTACCGCCGCCCTGATGCAGCAACTGCAGTTGCCCGAAATTACCGACCAGGCCAGAAAACTTCAGCAGAGCGTCACTACAGGTAGGGGCGACTATCAGACATTTCTCGACCGCTGGGGCTATGATGCGGAGCAACGACAGCAAATCCAGCAGGTGTTTCAAGCAACCTTGGGTTAGCCAGACCGCCGAGCTGTACTAGCATAAAAATAGTCTGTAAAGCCACCGTCTAGAGTCATTGTCTAGAAAGTTAATGTTCAAGAGTTTAACTTCAAGAGTTTAGACCCCTCTAGAAGCACGCTCTGGAAACAATATTAGAAAAAACAATTTAGAAATGGGTGGTATTGAAGCAGCATGGGGGCAAGCAGATATGCCGTGGGGATTCAATCAAAGCATGCTCGATCGGTTCTGGGAGTCGCTCACTGCTCCTATTTGGGATTGGTTGAATCAATATCCAGTGCTCTATTGGCTGATGCTACATCCCATCTGGCTGCTGGTGACTTTGGTGACTCTGCTGTTTTTGCTCTCGGGGTTGCTAGGAGCCATTGCTCGCCTGACTGAACGGCTGTGGCTGGCTATTCTGCGCTCGCCCATTACCCTGATGCAGTGGCTCTGGCGAGGCAGTCTCTTTTTGTTGAGCCGCCTGTTTGCTGCCAAATCAACCGCGGTTCATTCAGTCTCGGCAAAATCATCAGTCCCAACCCTAGGAACGGCCAGTTTAACGCCCAGTACTTCGCTAACTTCACAGGTAACTTCACAGGATCGTCTCACCGAGGTCCTAAATCGTTTAGAGGTGCTGCGCCAAGAGCAAGATGAACTGCTGCGAGAGGTCAAACTGCTGCTTGGCACCCAATCAGTGAGCCGCTGAGGAGCGATCTAGATGGTGTCACTCCTTACCGCGATGGGGATCACGTCTGCTGTCTGCCTGAATCACTCCTAGCGTTTGGGTAATATCACTTAATAACGCCAACACTTTAGCCATAGTGAGGTTAGTTTCACCTAGGATGCTGCCGATGCCCGTCCAACTTTGCCTCCTCGATTGGGCGCTTGCCGATCTATTTGCCACTGTTGCCGACTCCGGCACCCTGACTCTAGCCGATCGCTACGGATTGCTGGCAGCTCTCCTGCAGGAATCGCTGACTGAGGAAGAACGGATGATGGTCGATCGGATGCTCTATGCAATCTGGCGTGGACGGATAACCGTCGTAGATGAATTATCGGTGGTGCAATAAAGGTAGTGCAATAAAGATTGATCTCTAAAGCAGAGCAAAACGGAGCAGATTCTTCATGACCATGGCTTCATGACTTTAACCCATCACTCGCCAGCAATGTGGACGAATAGCTCCCGCAGGTGACTGTGCCGACGGTGCTCCCAGATGTAAATTCCCTGCCAAGTTCCTAGAACCAAGCGCCCGTGGGCAATGGGAATTTGCTCTGACGTATGGGTAAGCACGGTGCGGATGTGAGCCGGCATGTCATCTGGGCCTTCGGTGTCATGAATATAGCCATCTCCTTCGGGCACCAGCTTAGATAGAAAGGTTGCGAGATCCCGCAATACATCGGGGTCAGCATTCTCCTGAATGATCAGGCTGGCAGAGGTGTGGCGCAAAAACAGCGTGCATAGCCCTGTTTGAATCCCAGACTCAGCAACCACTGCTGCTACCTGAGAAGTGACTTTGTGAAAGGACTTACCACTCGTTTGAACTTTAATAATCTGCTGATGATGCGCCATCGGTTCAGAAGTCTAGAGGGTACAGCCAGTCCAGACTATCCAACTAAGCCGCGTCTTCCAAGGCCGGCGCAGCGATTTCGGTCTCTTCGGTGAATTCAGAGCATTCAGAGTCGTCAAACTCAGGATCGCCGCTTTCTGTGTTCTCGCTTTCTGCACCTTCTGAAGTCGGCTGCGCGGATGTATTCCCCACTGCAGGTGCATGACCATTGGTGTAGCCATTGCTATGCCCATGGATCTGCGCTTCTGTGTCCAGCCAAGAATCGTAGTGGTTCCACGGCAAAATCGGCGTGTCGGGCAAACCATCCGAGAGCGCAGTAATATTTTTCAGATCGGGCTGAGGTAGCTTAATCCGACCGGCGATCTTGCTTCGGTGTTTGGAGGTAAGGGTCATACGCTGATCTGGGCAAATATGCCTAGGCGAATGGACAGAACGGGGGCCGCACTCAAAACTTTACTGCATTGGCGGTGGAGCCGTCATCAGCACAGCCATGAAGATATGCAGCAAGGTTAAAACAACCGTTGTCCACACGGCGTAGCCTGCAAGCTGCAAAGCCTGGATGATGTCATCTAGACGCTGCTTATTTGCATTATAAACCTCGATCAAGTTAGTCAGCATTTGCAGCCGATAGTCATCCGGTGCCAGGGCCAGATAGCGCTCGATTGACTCCCGATCATCCAAATTTGGCGTAATAAATACACGACGCGGCAGCAAGGCGTAAATCAACAGGCTAAAGCTGATTAGAAATCCTGCAATTTCTGCGAAGCTGAGCAGTCCACCGTTGAAGATCAGCCGCGAGATGGAGAGCAACGTCAGCAGGGCAGTATTGACCACGAACAGAATATTCAGCTGAGTTAAGGAAAATTGCCGTAGCTGCTGCTGTTGTTCTAGCACAGAGCGGGCATCGTGAAGCGCCAAATCCAGCGTCACAAAGTCGGCGGCTCTTCCCTCTTGAGTTGGGGCTACCGCTGATGGTTCGACCGATTCAGCTGAGGGCGCGGCTGGCGATTCGATAAACTGGCTTGGTACTGGGTCTGGTATTAGGTCCGGCGTTGGGTCTGGCGGCGGTTCAGGCAGGTTGTCCGCCGTGGAGGTATTCAACGACCGCGCGAGCGATTGCTTCGTTTCCATCTTTAGCAACGGGCTGAGAGGTGCGGGGCGGTAGAGGAGGATGGTGCAGAAAATCCCAGGAGCCTTGGAAAAACTCCTCAGGCTGCAAAATTTGGTGCGGATTGTGATCCTGCATGCCTGCCAGCAAAATCGCTGCTTCGGCAAAATCGGCGCGAGTCATGGAAATAATTGGCACTTCCAACCGGCAGGCTTCGGCAAAGGTGCTATATCCCGGTTTGGACATCACCCGCCCGCAAAGCGGCATAACATCCACTGGGCGATAGCGCGAATCATGGATGTTCACCAAATTGGGCAAGTTAGGGGCGTTGCGGTCGAAGGTAATGAACTGCCAGTCGGGAAAACGCTCCAGATTCGCGTAGGGAATTTGCTCTAGCCCCAATCCGCCAAAGGTCATCAAAATCGTGCGCTCGCGGGGAGCCGTGAGGTGAAATGTGCTGCGTAGATCGACGAGGTCATAGCGGGGGGAGCCGCCAGTCAATCCCACATCAGTGACTTGCGGAAAGGCGCTCATTGGCTCGTGGAACGGCAAGCGAAACAGGTGATCGCACTGCCCAAACCGCTCGGCGATCCAGTCTGCAATCTCGACAAATTCACCGCCCCAGGGTCGGTAGATGAAATCCCAGCCAAAGTTGCTCAGCATCCAGCAGGGCACATCAGCAGCATGGGCAATAGCGCTGGCCATTGGCGGAATATCTGCCAGTACTAGCTTCATGCGGTTTTGGCGAATGAAGTTGGCTTCTCCTGCCACGAGTCGCTGCTCTTGCTGCCGCAACTGCTGCAGCTTGTCGAGGGTTGCTGCCTTGTCCATTGATAGACTATCGCTCTGAATCACACCAATGTCGAGAACCGCATGGCGATGAATAAAGTCCCCATCTAGATAAGACTCCAGTAACCAGCGCGGCGCCGTCGTGACGAGGGCAATCAGAATATCAGGGCAAAGTCGCTGGATCTCTGCCACTACTGAGGCTGTGCGGGTGGCATGACCAAAGCCGTGATTGGTGATTGCAACATACAGAGAAGGCTGGGGCATGGGTCGTAGGGAACATTTAAGAGAGGATGTTCAGCGAACACTCACAACTTAACCGATCCCGCCCTGAATCCTCCACCCGAATGGCGGCTGAAGACATCCCCTAACAACGCCCACTACCTCGGCATGAAAAAGCCCCCAGTGGGAAACCAGGGGCAGATAATCAGGGTGCATCTACCACTTCCCTATACTGAGGTGTCGCAGTTTCATCCGGATAGTTTTCTAACAATCCGTTTTCTAACCCTGCGATCAATGCAATTCAGGCATGCGATCAGCCCGCTGGGGCAGTTCCGGGAAGCGAATGTCTCCAGCTTGTTGTCAAGCTTGATTTATCTTGCTAAGATAATCCACTGTGCGCAAAGCATGCCTCCGGGCGGTTAGCTCAGTTGGTAGAGCGCCTGCCTTACAAGCAGGATGTCACTGGTTCGAGTCCAGTACTGCCCATTATTAATTTGCGGTTATTATTTGTAGCGGTTTTCAGATGATAACCCGTTCAGCCCAGCCTCAACCGAACTGGTGGACTTGACTGCTGAGGTTGCTAAGATTGTGGGATCTCAAGTCCTGCAGGGAATGCTGTAAGCTGTTTCCACAGCTATACACTTCCACAACCACATACAATGCCACCTACAATGCCGCGCCGAGGTGAGGTGCTGGTTGCCATTGTCAATAGCGTGCGGGATATGGAAATTGCTCGCCATCACCACTGGTACCGTATTCCAGTCGAAACAGTGGAGAAACGGCTAAGCCGCTATTGGGCCCCGCAATGGATTGCCTTTTACCAGCCGAAGGTGTTTGGCAGCGAAGCGTTTGCTATTCACTACTATGCCCAGGTTGTTTGCATTCAGCAGGTCTATCGCTGGCAGCTGTTCCCCAATGAAGCCGAAAATCCCAAGACTTGCAAACAGTATTACAAACTGACGCTGGCGGATTTGGAGGAACTGCCGCAACCCATTGTCAGCCGCCGGCAGCGTCGCATTAGCTTTATTCCCACAAATTTAGTGAAACTAACTACCGCCCTCGACGTTCAAGAACTGTACTGAACGGTACTACTGAAGCAGAAGCGGACTGCAGGTCTGCGTCATGATAATGCAATCGTTACGCTGACGCACCGGAAACAGGCAATGGAAGATCACCTCTCGGGGTAGAGCGAAAGACGCAAAAAGTACCATGAATTAAGAAATTTCTATTCACCCCCAAATAAAGTTAAACGATACCAATCTTGTGTTTTGGTTCATTTGTGAATACAGTACAGAACAGGAGGGGATATTGCCTAATCAGCTGAGTGTCGGAATGAGCTTGTCTAATTCACAGAATCAATCAGCCTAATTAGCGGAGCTAATCCATTTGGTTTAATTACCATTCTGCAATACCATTCCACACCCATCTTCTACAGCATTGTGCTGAGCTAGGTTGAGAGCTACGTCAAAGTCATCTCAAGTTCTTACTTGAAATGGTCAATTGAGTAGAGCAAGGGCAAGCAGCGCATTGATCGTGGGTGGGTTGCAGTGGCTACCTGCGTAGTGATGTTTGCTCTGTGCTGAGCGGATGATACTTGAATGTGGGGTCGCTTGTCTGTACTGCGATGAGGTATTGGTAGCTGTGTTGTAGTCATTGGGACGGAGAGCGTGTGACTCCCCTGAATCTCTCTTTGAGCGCTCTCTCTAGGTTACTAGCTGTTGCAGGCTGCTCCTCTTGTTCTCTCAAAAGCCTCTAGGAGGACGGGTTAGGGAAACAGCCCGATTGCCAGGGTGATAGGCTCTCTGAAAACTGACGTTCAGGCGGGACTCCTGGAGCGAGGGCAAAGCCAGAGCAGGATCAGAATTCTGAATACCGTTAGGATGCAGTCAGAATGCAGTTTGGTTAAACGCAGTTCAGATACCGTTCGGATGTGGATTGGATTACAGTTGGGAGGATGATGATGCCAAAGGTTACGAAGGAGACGGTAGAGTTCAATGAAGGCTGGATTATTCACGTCTATGGTCGCGATCGGCGGTTACTGTGCTCCTTGGAGCCGTCCCATTGCTGGATGTTTGTCGCAGGATTAGCCCTCGGAGCTTTACTGATGGCAACTTGGGTGCGAGGAGAGCCTTCCAGTGCGCAGCCAGAAACGTCTCCAATTGAGGTTCCAGCATCCGCTCCTCTGGCCGTCGATTAGGCGGAAGGACGCGACTTGCTAAGCCGTGCCCCAAGAACTGAGTAAGCCCCTGAGCGGTGACTCAAGGGCTGGAACAATGGATTTGTAGGCAGGGTTTGAACCAGTGGCAGCTTGTTTATTCTGCCTGTTTAAAGCCTGTTTAAACAGGTTCTAAGCCAGCTGCAGAGACCTCTGAATTCACCGGAGTCACAACCTGCCCACCAGTCGCAGCAACAGCACGCCGGATGGCCTCGGTGCGGTCGGTAAAGAGGTGGCTCGGAGGCAGAAGTTCAAAGATGCCCAGCTTCTCTAAACGCCGCTTTACCTTGCCTGCAGCACCGACGAGATAGACCTGACGCCCCTTCTCCACGGCATCTCGGATTGCGCTCTCTATCTCTAAGGAAGCCGTGACGCCAGTGTGGGGGACATCGCTCAAGTCCATTACGAGTGCATCGCAATCTTTGAGGGCATTGTGCTGCCGCGCAATGGCTTTAGAAACCCCAAAGATCATCGGACCGCTGAGATAGAATAGCTGGACCCGCCCCTGACCTTGATCGAGCAGATACTTTTCTTCTGGCGTCAGCACCACATCATCATCGGTGTCGCTAATTACCTTGACGCCTCGAGACTGCAACTCACTCAACCGTTCAATCGTGAGAATGTTGGCAATGAAAACACCGACGCCAACTGCCACAATGAGATCGACAAAAACTGTCAGGAAGAGGACCCCATACATAATCACAGAGCCTTTCCAAGACACCTTGTGGGACCGCTTCAGGAAGCTCCAGTCTAGGATATCAATCCCCACTTTGAGGGCAATTCCCGCGAGCACTGCCATCGGGATGCTGCTTGTTAGCCCCGCTGCCCACAGCACTACCACCAGCAGAATGATGGCGCGGGTCAACCCAGACAACGCCGACTGAGCGCCAGTTTGAATATTCACCACGGTACCCATTGTGGCTCCGGCACCGGGCAAACCGCCACACAGACCCGAGACGAGGTTGCCAATCCCCTGTCCAATTAACTCTTTATTGGAATTGTGCTCGGTGCGGGTGAGGCTGTCGGCAATCACCGCAGTCAATAGCGTATCAATACAGCCCAGCATCCCCAGCATTGCACTATCCAGCAGCATCACCGTCAGTTGACCTGGCGTGAACGTCGGCAATTGCAGAGTCGGTAGCCCCATGGGAATCTCACCAATCCGCTGAATGTCCGCATTTGGGAAGAACAGCAGCGACACCACAGTTCCCACAATCAGAGCGACCAACTGGGGAGGTACAATCCGCTTCAGCTTGCGCGGCCACAGGAAGATGATAGCCAGGGTCAGGGCCGCCAGAATTGCAGCAGCTGGATTGATATTAGCCAGTAGGGTTGGCAGGTTGGTGATGGTGCCCATCACGCCCCCTTTCGGCGCTTTTTGACCCAAGAAGGGTGCAATTTGCAGCACAATCAGAATCACCCCAATCCCCGACATGAAGCCGGAAATCACACTGTAGGGCATGAGGGTGATATATTTTCCAAGGCGGAAGACGCCAAAAACGATTTGAAAGATACCAGCCAGCATCACGACGGTGAACGCCATGGCTAGCCCATTTTCAGGATTACTAGCCGTCAGCGAAGCCACGATAGACGTCATCACCACGGTCATCGGACCCGTAGGTTCAGAAATCAGGGTGGGAGTGCCGCCAAATAGAGCTGCAAAGAACCCCACACACACAGCACCATACAGCCCAGCAACCGGACCAGCACCGGAAGCAACCCCGAAGGCGAGGGCAAGGGGTAATGACACGATAGCTGCGGTGACGCCTCCAAAAACATCACCCCGAACGTTCCTGAAATTGATTTGATTGGTTATTCCCATAGAGGCAGATCAATCAGCAGATGAATGGATTATGCATCAATAAATACCTATGAAGCCGGAGGGATATATTGACTAAAGTCGATGATAAGAGTAGAGGAAACTCATTAGCAAGCACATCTTGATAATTTTTGCTAATCACCTCAATAACTTATCAGACTTCTGCCTATATCTTTTTTTAAGATTTTCTCAGTGGCGTGATGAATTCTCTTTGACTTTCTTAAGCACCCAGACCTGCTCAATCAATCTCTTGCTGCACCTTCGCCGGTCTAAGTTACCCAACCTGCCGTTAGCCACCCAGCACCGACTTCAGTTGCCATAGAGTTAACTTGATAATCAACAGCGGAACTTTTGAATAGTTTTGAATAGATTCAAATCGGCGAGTTGACCCACGTGTATTGAGCCAGAATCTTTGAACGGCTGAACGATTGGAGAATTGGGGTTGTTGAAGGTTCGTTGAGCTAGTCTGCCCGAGGTTCGACCCGGAGAGTCTAGAGAATGTTCTCTCTAGAATGGGTTTGCTTCCGTGACTGGCGATGATCGGTAGGTGATACTGAGCTGCCGGGACCAATTGCTCCTGCATTCCTAGCTGGGGCACGATCGAAGCTAGCCGGTCGAAGCTAGCCATTGTCTAGGCTGCCAAACTGCCACACCCGTACTTGCTGAATTGGCAACGACATGCAAAAAAGGGAGAGCCGTTTGCAAACTCTCCCAACCATCAGGGTGCATCTACATAACACATTATGCCATTAACGTGGTGTGGGGTGTCACCCCCCAGAGAAAATTTATTCCCCAAAATGAGGGCTTGATCACCCTCAGTATCGAGGGAACATTCGGTGAAGCATTTTGGTGGAGCATAGAGAGGCGTCCAAGAAAATGAGCCATAGCCTGGGCTGCTAGTACCGTTCCAGCAGCAGTTCAACTTCTTCTTCCAAGGTCAGCCCCTTGAAAAACTCCCACTCGGCGCGACGCACCGCTAGTAGTGCTTGTGTCAGCTCTGCCCCCAAAACAGAAGTGAGCAGCGAATTTGCCGCAAACTGGGCAATGGCTGTACCCAAGTCTGCGGGCAGTCGATCAATGCCTCGCTGTCGTTGCTCTTCGGCCGTGAGATAGCCTGGATCAACTGCGACCGGCTCACTCAGTTCTAGCTGCCGCTCAATGCCATCCAGACCAGCGGCAATGACAGCCCCTAGCGCCAAATAGGGATTGGCTGAGGCATCGACCGTTTTCAGCTCGATATGGGTAGGACTGGGCAGCACCGGATTTGTGGGAATACGTATGGCAGCTTCCCGGTTGTCCCACCCCCAGCAGCGAAACGCACCGCTCCAATAATGAGGCTGCAAGCGGCGATAAGAGTTAACGCTGGGCGTTGTCAGCGCCATCAGAGCCGGCAGATGATCGAGGATGCCAGCCACAAACGAACGTGCAACTGGCGATAGGTCACCGTTCCCCGCCGATGTCCTATTCTCGCCACCTTGCCAAAGGCTGAGGTGAAGATGACAGCCACTGCCAGCTTGATTCGCCAAAATCTTGGGCAGAAATGATGCCCGCAGTTGATGCTGCAGGGCTACGCCGCGCACAGTTTCTCGAAACGCAATCTGGCGATCGGCGGCCTGGAGTGCCTCGCTGTAGCGCACCGATAGCTCGTGTTGCCCCGGTCCCGACTCGGGATAATAGCGCTCGACCGGAATGTTTTGCTGTTGCAAGGCCTCAGCGATGGCATTGATTACGGATTGGTTCAGGTCCATGCTCAGGGTGGCAGCAAACACAGTGTGATCAGCTGGTTCGATGCCCTGTGCCGTGGGGCGCAGCAGATAAAACTCATTCTCGAAGGCTGCCATGATTTGTAGATCTAGCGCTGCAGCCCGAGCGATCATGCGCTTCAGAAAGCCACGCGGACAAAGCTGCCACAGCTGCCCAGCATGGTGCATATCCGCCATCACCCGAGCATGACCGGGGGCGTAGGGCAAGGGCATCAGCGTGGACCAATCCGGCACCAACCAGGCTTCACCAACCGGACCCAACCCGCTGTTAGGCGCAACAGCATCGTACATCACTGGAATCGCCTGTTGTGCGAGCGAGATGCTAACGCCGTGTTGCTGATGCTCTGCCAGTCGATCCACATGAAAGGCCTTGGCGCGAATCACGTTGGCATTGTCGCACCAGAGTACTCGCACAAAGCGAACTGCTGCTGTCTCTAGCTGTTCCCGAATGCCCATAGGTTGTGTTCTCTCTTGCAGAGGCTGAACAGTCTGAATGTAATAATTCAACAATTCTGGATGATGGTGCTGTGTACCGAAATGCTTCATGGTATAGCAGTTCAGCCACAGCAACCCAACCCAAAGCAGGATGTCCTGAGGCGCTAGGAGGCTTTATTCCTCTTTAACATTTCGTTACAATGGTCTCATCGTGCGATGGATACTCTTATGAACTTAACTTGGTTGGACAGCAACTCCTGGCTGATCGAGATGGGAGGGCAGCGCGTTCTGCTCGATCCTTGGCTTGTAGGTCCTCTGGTATTTGGCAACTTACCCTGGCTATTTAAGGGAGATCGTCCGATGGCTCGCACCATTCCTGATGCCATTGATGTCATTTTGCTGTCCCAAGGATTAGAGGATCATGCCCACCCCCCGACGCTGCGCCAGCTTGATCACGCTATTCCGGTGGTGGGTTCTGCGAATGCCGCTAAAGTCGTGCAAAAACTGGGCTACACACAGGTAACGGCACTAGCCCACCATCAGAGCACCACGATAGGAGGCTTGAAAATTCAGGCGGTTCCGGGGTCACCGATTGGACCCACCCTAGTGGAAAACGGCTACCTGCTTACCGATCTCAGCGAAGGCACCACACTCTACTACGAACCTCACGGCTACCACTCCCCCACGTTGCAGTCTGTGGCTCCGGTTGATGTCGTGATTGCGCCCATCATCGACCTGGAAATTCCTCTTCTAGGTCCGATTATTAAGGGCAGCCAAAGCGCCCTGCAGGTGGCTGAATGGCTGCGACCCCAGGTGCTCGTCCCGACGGCAGCCGGTGGTGATGTCAGCTTTGAAGGCTTGCTGATGTCAGTATTGCGAGCACGCGGCAGCGCAACCGAAATGCAACAACTGCTGCACCAACACCACCTAGAAACCCGCGTTTTGGAACTTCAGCCCGGTGAGCGCACACCTCTGGAATTAACTGCTCGACAGACTGCCTAGTCTAGGTTTTAGCCGAATTGGACTTGCCCTAATTTCTTACCTAATTTCTTGATTTAGGGTTGCAGCAGGGTTGCAGTGTTTCAGTTTGCAGCCCATTCAGTCCACATTTGTTTTCGCCATGCTATCGGACCATGACACCAACTATTCTGCACTGATCTCCGTGATCGCCGAATAACAAAATTAGAATTCCCGTGTTTCTGCGGACTGAGTTCGTAAAGCGAACCAGCTACCATACAGGATGCCCGTAATTCTGGGGTAGTTGAGCTACCTAAAGCTCAGTCAGACTCAAAAGGGTTAACACTAGCCTGCTTGAGCCGTGGGTGTTATTCACTGCTTTATCATCACTACTATTGACGATAGTTTCATAAGCCCCCTTCTCTCTTGCGGCAGATAGGATGTGCTGGTTAGCAAGCAAATTGACTACCGGGTATTCTAGGTGGCGCCCACGTGCATAGCACGCATATAGATATTTCGGCTGTTTCCTTGCGCTGGAGATTGCGGTACAGAGAGAATTGTCGCTGATAATCGCTGATTCTAAATCGATTTCAGCGTTTCACCTGTATTCCACCTCTTCCGGTTATGACTCTTCCTCAGTCTCATTCTTGCTCTCATCCTGAAGCGGCAGATTCTTTGCCAGCCACAACCGCGCGGCAACCTGAATCAGCTGATCCAAACACTGGGTTGAGCGCTGAGGTCTTGTCGGAGCAGCCTCCCTCAAACGCCAGCTTACAGCAGCAGTTAGAGCGGGAGCGTTTAATCAGTCGGATTGCGCTGCAAGTCTTTCAGTCCTCTGATTTGTCGGTCATCCTCAAGGCGGCATTAGATGAGATCCGTCAGTTTCTGCGGGCCGATCGCGTGGCTATTGAGCGCTGCTGGCGAGAGGGAGAAACAACAACCGTTGCCGACTCTGTGGGACCAAGCTGGCAACCCAGTCCGGGCAAGCACCGTCCTGATGGGTATGGCGACCACTGGCACAACGGACAGCGCAGCGACACTGCCGTTCCTAACTCCAAAGTACCAGCGGCGGCTTGTCTATCGCTACCGATTTTGCGCAATGGTCAGCCCTGGGGGACGCTGTTGGTCTATCAGGGTGGGGAGCCGCGACCGTGGGATGCTGCCGAGGTTCAGCTTCTAGAGCAACTGACAACCCAGCTCGCGATTGCGATTCATCATTCGGAGTTGCACCAAGAAATCCAGCGCCTCAATGATCACCTGGAAAGCGAAGTGCAAGCTCGCACGCTGCAGCTGCAGCAAGCCTATGAGTTTGAGGCCACCCTGAAGCGCATTACCGACCGGGTGCGAGACAGTCTAGATGTCGATCTGATTTTGCAGGCTGCCGTTCGAGAACTAGCCATCGTCATGAAGGTACGGGGCTGCAACGCCTCGCTCTATGACCTAGAAGAGGGCACCTCCACTACCTGCTACGAATACACCAACTCGCTCTCGCCCTACCAGGGGCGGATATCCAAGTTCTCGGCAGCTCAGGAACTCTATAGCCAGCTCTTGAAAGGGCAATATTTCCAGTTCTGCTCACTTATTCCCAATCCAGAACGGGGCATGGTGGCGATGCTGGCCTGCCCTATTCTGGATGATCAGGGGGTAATTGGCGACCTATGGGTGATTCACCACTGCGATCATGCCTTTGGCGAGCAGGATATTCGTCTTGTGCAGCAGGTCGCAAACCAGTGTGCCATTGCCCTCCGTCAAGCTCACCTGTATTCTGAGGTGCAGGCGGAGGTACGTGCCTTAGAGCGCTTGAACCAGCTCAAGGATGATTTTCTCAGTACTGTATCCCACGAGCTGCGGACTCCTCTCTCGAACATCAAAATGGCAATCCATATGCTGCGCACGGCTCCCACGGCAGAACGGCAGCAGCGCTATTTGCAAATTCTAGAAGCCGAATGCAGCCGCGAAACCGAGCTAATCAACGACTTGCTCGACCTACAGCGGCTGGAAAATGAATCGTACTCTGTGTCGCCAGAACCCATCCAGCTTCAGGAATGGCTGCCCACAATTCTGGCACCGTTTCTGTCGCGGGCCCAGAGTCGGCAACAGCATCTGCACGTTGAGCTACCCGACGACCAACCGCCCCTCAGTTCCGACCGCAAAAGCTTGGAGCGGATCTTAGCAGAGCTGCTGAACAATGCCTGCAAATACACCTCACCCAACGGTTCCATTGCCCTGCACGTTAAGTACAATCCTCAGTTCGACGCTCGGCAGTTGCACCTCAAAGGTGACGAACGTCCACTGTCGGTACCGGTGACAACCTTCGTGATTAGCAATCAGGCAGATATTCCCGCCACGGAGGTGCCTCGCATGTTTGAAAAATTCTACCGCATCCCCAAGAGCGACCCGTGGCAGCAGGGCGGTACGGGTTTAGGCTTAGCGCTGGTGAAGAAGCTGGTAGAAACACTGCAAGGGACTATCCATGCCGATAGCTATAACGGCTGGACGATTCTAACCGTGCATTTCCCGATGCTCCCTGCCATACACTGAAGACAGTCCGCAGTCGGAGGGGAGCGGGGCGTCAATCGGCTGCTCGGGATGCTGCTGAATCTGCTCGCTTAGCAATCGCCGCAGTGCCAAATCCAGATCGGCAGTTAGCTGACGGGCATTCTGCTTGGGGCTGCCCTGACGGTACTGAGCAACCGGCAGTGCTGGTCCAATCCGGATAGTGGCTTCACATCCCCACCTCGGATAGGGCTGGCTGTAGTGCAGTGTCATCGGCACAATCTGTACACCCAGATCGGGCTGACTTGCCTCTGCCTGCAACGCCAGTCGCGCCAGTCCTGGCTTCAGCGGATGCACTTGCTGGTCGCGGAAAATGCCGCCCTCAGGAAAGATCACCAGCATCTCCCGGTTCTGCAGAATCTCCACGCCATGACGCAGACTCGAGATTGCCGGCTGTCGTGGATTCACTGGAAACCCACCCAACCGCCGAATAAACCAGCCCTGAATCCCTTTCACCTCGTCTGAGCTAACCATAAAGCGGATATCGCGCCCGGTGACCAACCGCCCTGCGGCATAGGGCACCAGCAGCGCATCCCAGCGCGACCGATGGGTAGGAGCCAAAATGACCGGACCCGACAACGGCAGGTGCTCTTGCCCAGTGACGGTAATTCGAAAATAACAGGGCAGTACTATCCTGCCTATACTGTAGACGAGAGGAGTGAGCCAAGGCGAAAAACGAGAGGTTACGGGTGCCGAAGCAGTAACTTGCGGTGCCGCATCTAACGAGTGATTCAAGGGACTGAGCAAAACCATAGCGCAAGGACAAAAAGAACCGCAGACCTAAGCTGATACTTCATCAAAGTACTCAATTAAAGTACTTAATTAAAAACCATAGTCGTCTCCTCTCAAATTTCGACTCACTCCAAGGACAGTTCTGTTGCTGTCTATTGAGCAGTCTATTAGATATCTATTGGTTTTTATTGGAGAGACGAAGCGAGATGCAGGGTGGGGAATAGCATGCTAGTCAGGATGGACAATCAGACCAATAAGGGGGGAATGAATGAGCAGAATTTAGCTGTCCTAATCAGGGCTATTGAATAATTCAAAGATCTGACGGCAAAACTGCTTCAGTTTCTCTTGGATCTCCTCTACGGGTTGAGTCTTGCCGACAAACTGCCAGTTCTCAATTGTAGACAGCCGCCACTGCTCGCCGAGATGGGTAAATCCGGCCGCCTCGATACCAATGACACGGCGAGACCCTGCCAGCGGGTCTTCGTAGAAGCGAATTTGCACCAAGATACTGCGGCTCTGAAACAAGCGGCTCCAGCCTGGCAAATGAAAGCCAATATCGATTGAGTCGGGGTCTACCAAGTTGCGAGTGTCGGGGTCGTTAGCCCACGGCTTCAGATCAGCACGGGCATCGGGAAAATGGGACTTGAACAGGTTGACCACTGCTGCAATCTTGGTTGCCACCTCAAGGCCAATAGCCTGATCTGCCGCGTTCACTCAGCTTGACTCCTCAATAACTCAGAACTAACAAACCTAGAGCACCCAGAGCACCCAAATTAGGGTAATCAGGCAGGAAACCCCTCTGCAAAGGGACACTTGCGAGCACTGGCACAGGCCAATGTGGGTGCCTAATGTTAGGTGCCCCTTGCAAGCAGTATACTCACTGAACCACTTTTTGGTAACGAAGTGTGTAGTTGACGGTACGGATTAGTGCGGTTCTCTAATCTACTTAAAGTCTAGAAAGTCTAGTGAAGGGCAATGAACGCGACGCTTGGCGCAAACAACAGTGACCACAGGTAATGGCGAAGGGCAGAGAACTGCCAACCCGATCGGCAAATCCTGATACAGTGAAGGGAGTTGCAAAACCGTCACGAACGCTCAAAAACGTCATGAAAAAGGTTTTAGATGGGCTGAATGTTGCCCTTAGTTTTGTGCTGATTGCATTTATTGCCGTTAGTTTGTTTCGGCTGGCGTCTTTCTATTTGCAGGGCAGCCCTTGAGCATCAGTTCCGAATCGACCGTTGACCGAGTTTTAAAGTCTATATTCCTGCGCGGTGGGCGGATCCGCTAGCAGTTCAGACCATCTATCCGTTGATGCCGTTGATTTTTTTGCAGAAGCCATGTCAGAAGCCTTTACTCCTGAAATTAGTGATCGCATTTGTCGTCATATGAATGAGGACCATGCCGACGCTGTAGCCCTTTATGCAAAAGCGTTTGGCGGTGCTAGCGAGGTCACCTCAGCGGAAATGCTGCGCATCGATGCGGCTGGCATGGATCTGATGGTGCATAGCAACGGCACGGCGTCGCCCTTGCGCATTGGGTTTGACCACGAGCTGAGTGGCGCGGAAGATGCTCATCAGACGCTGATTGCCATGGTGAAGGCAGCTCGGCAGCAAACTCCCCGACCAAATTAGTCATAGTGCTCATCCAGTTGATGTTCAGCGATAGCTGCCCAGAGGTGCTGCTAGACAGAGCGACTAGGCGCAACTAGTCAGATAAGCGCAACTATCAGACTGGCTAGGGAGGTAGAGTGAGGAGCCGTTCGTTACGCTAGAAGCATAGCGAGGCGCGTAGCGGAGAATCGTCCATGAGCACAACCGATACCTCTAAATCCATCATCACCTCGATCTGGGGAAGTGCCGTCGGCATGATGGCCATTATTGGGATCTTTGTAGGCAGCAATTCCAACGGCAAAGCGCTTGCGATGGCTGTACCGCCGATTGCCGCGGGTGCGACGACGGCTGTGATCCTGAATCACGAGGCAAAAGAGCGACGACTGCACGGAGACGCCACTACACTGCAGCGTATGGAAGCGCGTCTGCAAAATCTAGAAGCTATCTTGGCTCAGGAAACTCCTCCCTTCGTATCCGCCTCTCCCCCAGACGCTATCGAGCCGCAGGAGCCACAAGGGACCCGCTACAACCGGTTACAATAGAGCCTGAATCCCTTGCTCCATCAGAGCGCTATGATGCCGTCGGTTGAGTTTCAAGATCAGTTTGATGTGGTGGTAGTCGGAGCGGGACACTCCGGCTGTGAGGCAGCGTTGGCAGCCGCTCGCCTGGGTTGCCGCACCTTAATGCTGACCCTGAATTTAGACAAAATTGCCTGGCAGCCCTGCAATCCTGCTGTGGGTGGACCGGCCAAATCGCAACTTGCCCACGAAGTGGATGCGCTAGGCGGCGAGATTGGCAAAATGGCAGACCGCACCTACCTGCAAAAGCGAGTCCTCAACATTTCGCGGGGTCCAGCCGTGTGGGCGCTACGGGCGCAAACCGATAAGCGGGAATACGCCGCCGTCATGAAAACCATCGTGGAAAACGAACCCAACCTCAGCGTTCGGGAAGGCATGGTGACGGATCTGGTGCTAGGTGCCAACGACGAGGTGATCGGGGTGCAGACTTACTTCGGCGTTGCCATTCAGTGCCAGGCAGTGGTGCTGACGACGGGTACCTTTTTGGGCGGCCGCATCTGGGTGGGAAACAAGTCGATGGTGGCGGGTCGCGCTGGGGAATTTGCTGCCGAAGGGCTGACCGAGACGCTGAACCGACTGGGCTTTGAAACCGGACGACTGAAAACCGGCACACCAGCGCGGGTCGATCGTCGCTCGGTGGACTATAGCCGCATGGAACCGCAGCCGGGCGATACCGAGGTGCGCTGGTTCAGCTTTGACCCAGAGGTATGGGTAGAGCGCGAGCAGATGTGCTGCTACCTCACTCGCACGACCGCCGAAACCCATCGCCTGATTCGCGAGAATTTGCACCTATCGCCAGTGTATGGTGGCTGGGTGGATGCCAAAGGGCCGCGATACTGCCCCAGCATCGAAGACAAAATTGTTCGCTTCGCCGACAAAGAATCGCACCAGATTTTCATCGAGCCGGAAGGCCGCGATATCCCAGAACTCTATATCCAGGGCTTCTCGACCGGGTTGCCCGAACCGCTGCAACTGCAAATGCTGCGCTCGCTGCCGGGGTTAGAGTCTTGTGTGATGCTGCGCCCAGCCTATGCGGTTGAGTATGACTATCTGCCAGCAACTCAGTGCTACCCAACGCTAATGACGAAAAAGCTGGCCGGTCTTTTCTGCGCTGGGCAAATTAATGGCACCACTGGCTACGAAGAAGCAGCAGCCCAAGGCATTGTCGCTGGCATCAATGCGGCTCGGTTTGCGCGTGGGCAGGAGATGATTATTTTCCCGCGCGAGCAAAGCTACATCGGTACGCTGATTGATGACCTCTGCACCAAAGATCTGCGCGAACCCTATCGCATGTTGACGTCGCGCTCAGAATATCGGCTGATTCTGCGATCCGACAATGCCGATCAGCGGCTCACTCCCCTAGGGCGAGAGATTGGCTTGATTGATGACCGCCGCTGGCAGCTCTTCCAGACCAAGCAGGCTAATATTGCCGCCGAGAAAGAACGACTGCACACAACGCGGGTCAAGGAACATGAACCGCTGGGGCAGCAAATCATTGCCGAAACCCAGCAGACGATCAAAGGCTCGATTACCCTGGCCGACCTGCTGCGTCGTCCCGGATTTCATATGGTGGACCTCGACCGCTACGGGCTGGGCAATCCAGCGTTAACGCCAGCCGAGCGAGAAGGAGCCGAGATTGACATCAAGTACGCCGGCTACCTACAGCGCCAGCAGCACCAGATCGATCAAATTGCGCGGCAAGCCAATCGTCCGCTGCCCGCCGATTTGGACTATAGCACCATCAGTACCCTCTCAAAGGAATCGCGGGAGAAGCTATCCAAGGTGCGCCCACTGACGATCGGGCAGGCTGCTCGAATTGGCGGCGTCAATCCTGCGGACATCAACGCCCTGCTGCTGTATTTGGAAGTGCAGTCGCGGCAGATGGCTGCTCGATAGATCTCAAGATCTCTTCGGTAGCTTTCTTCGAGAGTGGTCTTAAAGAGCCGCCTCAACAGGCCTCGTCTGGTCAACTGCTTTGCTCAGGTGAGTTGATTAGACGAGCGGCCTTCTGACGAGGCATTTCTGAGCGCGTATTTCTGAACCGGCACTGGTAATTTTCGTTAACTCGCGATCGATTTTGCAGTTAGCCTGCTACAGTTGAGGCTCAAGTTCTGCTATCCTAAGGCAGCCTCTCCAGGAGTAGCGGCTGTGTCCCTGTTTTCTGCCAATGTACGCTAGTCGTGGGGGTTCAAGCGGCTGCGTGGTTACTTGGGGCTTTCATCCCCTTCCTCAAGGATTGACCTGAACTGTTGCAGCAAAGGTTGCACCAATTGGTGTACTCATGGTCTGCAATTAGGTATGCAATACCAGCCATCTCGCCCGCTCCACGGCCAAGCTCATGCTTCAGACTTGATCCTGTCATTCAGCGAGTTCCTATGTCTCATCTCACCAGCGACGGTCAAACCGCTCTAGACTCGGCTTCTGCCTCAGAAGCAGCCACAGCCGCCGAAACCCCGGTCACCTTTCACTTTGACCTCACTCAGGAGATCAATCCGCTGACGCTGGAGGCCAACGCCAGCCAGCTTATGGATACCGTGTTTGCCGATCTAGAAGCCATGCTGGAACGCGGAGTCGTGCCACCGGAGCCTGAACCGCCAGTGGCTCCAGCCCCTTCTCTCTCAGCGACTGCTGCGCCCGAAGTTGAGCTGCCGCGCCAAGAACCCCTGCCCAAGCTGTCCCCCCGCGAGCTGCTGCCGCAACCCTGGGAACTCGCGGAAGCCCCTGAACCAACGATGGCAGTACCAGAGGCCGCTGAGTCGTTGGCGTCCCCGGCTCCGTCACCGGGCAAACCTGAAAAAACCTGGTATCGGCTGCTGTTGACCCTGCTGGCTACAGCTGTACTGGGCACCAGTTTCATCTGGCTGCTGTGGCAATACCGCACTCAGTTGCCGGGGTTGATGGGGGAGGCACCAACAGCGCCCGAAGCAGCCCCTTCCTCACCCGACACTGCTTTTTTGAACTACATAGGACGAGCCATCGAACGCATTACCCGGACCACCGAAGCCGAGCGACAGCAAACCGCCCTAGCTGAGCAGCCCAGTCCTAGCCCGACACCGTCTTCCCCGACTGTAGTCGAACGGGTTTATGTGCCTATCTATCAATCACCTCCGGCTGCTTCCGTGGCTCCGACTGCTCCGGCTCCGACTGCTCCCGTGGCTGCCGCTCCTGCCGCTCCTTCCCCCAGTCCGGCCGCCGTTCCCAATATTGCGGCTGTCACTAGCCATACGTTAATTGGCGTTTTAGCCCTTGGCGATCGCTCTGCGGCCTTGTTTGACGTGGACGGCACTCCCCAGCGGATCGAGATTGGGCAGCAAATTGGCTCGAGTGGCTGGACCTTGGTGTCGATCAATAATCAAGAAGCGATCGTGCGGCGCAACGGCGAAGTTCGATCGATCTACGTTGGGCAGAAATTCTAGGGTGCCTCTGCGCTGCTGCGACAATCCCTTGGACGGAAAGTACCTTTCAGGTAAACTAGCTCCAGCCCAGTGCAGTCAGGGGAGGGATCATCGTCATGCAGTTTTGCAAAATTGCCGACATTACCGATTGGCAAGACCCCGAGTTTCAGGAAACCGCCAAGCTACTCTACTGCGGCGGCAAAGACCGCAAAGCCTGGGAATTCATTCAGGTCTATCGTGGACTGAACCAGCTCGGACTGCTGAATGGGGAAACTCAGATCCTGGGACTAGGCGTGGGGCATGAGTGCCTAATCTACGCCTTCACGAATGTCTGTCGGCAGGTGATTGCCACCGACCTCTACGAATCCCAAGAATGGGCAACGGCTGCAATGGCGGTGAATGATGTCTACGAGCGCAACCCCTTCCCCTACCAGCGCGATCGGCTGACGGTAAAGCACATGGACATGACGCAGATCGCATTCCCTGACAACAGCGTTGATGCCATCTGGAGCTGTTGTGCGGTTGAACATGTCAACAACTTCCGCGATCTGCACCGAGTGTATCGAGAAATTCATCGAGTGCTGAAACCTGGCGGTGTTGCTGCCCTAACCACCGAATTCAATGTGACCGATCGCCCCAGCTACGAGCCAAACCTGCTGTTTACCGATCGCGTCTGGATCGAGCAGTGGTTGACAGGTGATAACCCGCTGGTACAGGGTTTTGAACTGCTGGATCAGCCAAATTTCGCCATTGCCGATCGGCCAGAAAATCAGCCGGTTCCCCGCCGCCAACCCGAAGGCACGATTCAGATCTATTGCAACGACATTGTTCTCAACAGCATCTCTTTCTTTTTGCGCAAAACTGGGGACTTTGCCCGCCCCTACGACGAGAGCTGGCTGCCTCGCTTCTGGAGCCTTTACTTGTCGGCCTGCGACGCCTACCGCGACGGAAATTTTGCCCGCGCTGAATCGCTGCTGAGCGAGCTGCTGCAAACCCCGCTCGAACCTCGCTTGCGCGTCCGAGTTTACCGCCGCTTGGCCGATGCCCTCTACGCTCAAGGCAATGTCGATCAGGTGCGGCAGGTTTGCAAAGAAGCGCTGCCCGACTGTGAGACCTTTCAAGATGAAGATCAGCTGATGCCGCTGGCCACCTACTGTGAACTGGTGGGGCTGCCCGATGAAGCTCACACTCTATATCGCACCGTTGAGCAGCTTCCCAGTTCTAATGCCTACGTCGTGATCGATAGCCGCCTCAAACAAGCCGCCTATTATGAAGCACAAGGCGATTTTGAGACGGCGCTGGACTGGGTGGGCAAGGCAGAGCAAGAACTCCTTCCCGGCTCCGATCTGGAAATCAAATACAAGCCCAAGGTTTATTTCCGCACTGGCTTTCTCTACGAAAAGATGGGGAAGTTGGGTTCAGCAGTGCGGTTTTACAAGCTGGCCATTGAGCTAGCGCCGCCCCATTCAGAATTCCAAACCAACTGCTATCGTCGTTTAACCGAAACGCTGCAAAAGCAAGTCAAGCGGAGTAAAGAAAAGGTGCGGGAGCTAGAAGCCCTGAATCAATGGATGCAGGGCAGCAAATTCTGGAAATTACGCTCCCAGATGCTGGCCCTCAAATCCCTGTGGCGGCGACGCGATTAATCCTGCTCACCCGGAGAACGCGCCTCGCCATTCCCGATCGGCCCTGCTAGGATCAGGAAGGCAGCAGCCATACGCTACTAACCCGCACAACACGCAGAGGAGCGCCTGCAATGGGACTGTTCGAGGATTTAAGTGCCTTTCTAGAAACTCGTCTGGAAGAATTTCTCAGAAACAATCCTCATCTAGAGCTGCAGGCCCTAGAAGAAAATCTGCGGGAGCAAGAAGAAGAAGCGGTTCGGCTATTGGCCGATCTGCGCTTGCGGGAAAAGAAGTTGCAAGACGAGATTCTGGCAACGGCTCAAGAAATTCAGCGCTGGCATGTGCGAATTGAGAAAGCCAAGAACGCCCAACGCTGGGACTTGGTGAAACCAGCCGAAGAGCGGGAAGCCGCCTTGCTGCGGCAGGGCAATCAACTCTGGGGGCAGATGGATCTGATCAAGCAGCGCATCCAGCAAACCCTAGAGCTGCAAAAGCAGATCCAGCAACGCAAGCAAGAAGTGAGAACCAAGGTGGCAGAAGCAGAGGCAGCTCGAGCCGCCAGCTACCGCAGTGAATCGTCGTGGCAAACCAGCGGCTGGAACCAGAGCTATACGCCGGGATTCTCCAACCCATCCGATCCCCTAGAGCAGAGCTTTCGGCGCTGGGAAATGGAAGCCGAACTTGAAGAGCTGAAGCGCCAGATGAATCGGTGAGCACGGTGTAAACGAGGTGTATGTAAACGAACGGAGCGGCGTACAGGCTGTCCTCCAGTTCTCCCCAATTGCTCTGTGGTTTTCCACAGGAGATCGGGGGTTTTCCACAGACTTTAGCAAGGTTTTCCACAGGCCGTCCCCAATTTGGGGAAAATCTCTGGAGCAAATGAAAACCGAGTCATCCTCGCCCTTGCTGCCATACTAGATGCTAACGGTGCTGTTCAGCGGCGGCAGATATGACCACAACAATAGACGAACAGACTCTCAACCGTCCGCTGCATAGGCTTATGGGGGGACAGGACTGAAGCAGAGGATGTAGACTCAGCTTCAGCACTGGGACGCAGGGTGGGAGACGACCATGCATTGGGTGACATTCGATGTCTACTAACATATCGCCTCGCCCCACCCTGTACTTCTCTCTCCAACGAATCCATGTGCTTTGCACAGGCTACGCCAACAGAGGTCGGTGCGGCTACACCTTCCATACTCTTTTCGCCTTGAGCAGAAGCCGTCCCAGTGGCATCATCAACTGTAGTTCGAGCATACCATCCTGAATCAGGACGTATACGCTGCTTACATTGGCATTGATTGGGTGGACCGTAAACACGACATTTATCTTTAGCTATTGGGAATTAGACAAACGGCTTTCTACTGGTTCTAGAATAATGCTTCTCTACATTTTCTAAAATCAGTTCTTCATTTTGACTTTGATACATTTTCTGGTTTATTGGTTGTCCTGTATTTGCTGAAAAGCCAATTTTATTGATTAACTGATGCACTCAGCAGTTTAGTGATAGGAGAACCTTTGCGTCGTAATGCTTCGATGTACTTAGCTTCGTTATAGGCTTCATGGTTCTTCCAGCAGCGAAATACAATCCGAATCCACTTGAAAGCAAGCGCTCTCATTTTTAAGGGTCAGTTCTATTAAACGGACCAGCAGTGGTTTTAACTGACCGATTAAGGTTTGCACTAACCATGGCATTGGCTCAACAATACCTGGGTCTTCCGTTAAGGAAATACCCGAAGCAGCAATTTGCTCAATTCGGCGGGTGATGGCACTGCGACGAATGACACGATGCTGCTGAAAAAATTGGGTGAGTTCTTCAGCCGTTTCTGCTGGAGCGGCTTTGAGGGTGGGATAGCGTTCGAGAAACTCACAAAACACCTGGGTGTCTTTGTCTTCAAACCAGTCAAGCACCTGAGGATAATCGTTTTTAAGGACTGAGGTGAGGCGGTTGGTCAATCGCACCTTCTCGCCCACCAGCATTCGTCTGGACTCGACCCACTGCCGTAGTGCCCGCATCTTAGCGCTCTCTGGTTGCCAAACGGGTAATTTGTCTCCATGCTTTGGCAGCAGTTCGACCAAAATTCGGGCATCAATGGGGTCTGACTTGACCCGAGAGGGTTGAAAGGCTTTGCGGTAATTGGAGACAGTGCGTGGATTAATGGGATAAAGCACCAGGTTTTCGTACTGGCAAAGAGCATAAACCAGTGGACCACGCTTTTGCTCCAGACAGACAGCAAGCAACGCATTTCCATACCGTTTTCGTAGCCCCTCGACCCAAGCAGCAATGGCATTGGGTTGTGAGCCAATGACTGACTCTATGTCTTGGTGGTGATGCAAAGGTGATCTGCCGCCGCTGAACCGAGCCTTTAGCGGCCAGCGCTCTGGTTCTGTCAGCTTCCGGGTGAGTGAGCAGTGGTTGCTATGCAGAGCTTACGCCAAAGCCCCTCCTAATTGCGAAGGCTCAGTTCTTCGCAATCTCGATCAACCAGAACCGTCCCAAACGCTTTCGGGTAAGCTGCAAACCTTAAGCATTGCTATACTTGGGTCAAAAGCGCAAAGTCCCAAAAGGTGTCGGGGGTGATCGCTTTAGCTAGAGGTTGAGCGAGTGCAGGTTAGCGTTCCTTAGACAGCGATAGGATGCAAGAGGCTATGATGCAGCGTATCCAAAAATGGTTTGCTATTCGCAACTACGCTAAGAAGCTTGGTCCCCAACTCCGGAAGCGATACGGAGCATCTAGGTACTATACCCCAGAGCAAGTTAAGGCAACAGTCCGAGCATGCGGTTTGAATCTAGATTGGGTATGCTATGCACTCTGCATGTACTGTGACCGCGATAGCTTCATTCAATATCATTTTAATGTTGGTGAGGCATGCGATTATGGAGCAATGCAGAGTGAAGTGGCAGCGCAATTTTTCCATAATCATAATCGTGGGTTGTTTAATGAAGTTGATGCTTCAACGGTTATCAACAGCACAATCAGTTCTTGGTGTGATGGCAGCGGCTACGATGGTGGTTGCTTTGACGGCGGAGGGAGTTGTGATGGTGGGACAGGCGATTAAATGAATAATCGCCTAGCGGTTCTAAATGGCTCCGTTTAGATTAGCATTCTGGTGCAGCAGACCCCAAAAGGGGTGGTGCTGAGCTTAAGGCTACTGACCGCTGCTGATCTTGATCGTTAGCCGCTAGCGCTCTGGTTCTGTCAGCTTCCGGGTGAGTGAGAGCTGATTTGTGAAGTAAACCTTAAGCAGCAAGCCGTTTAATCATCAAGCGCATCATCGATCTTGATGCAGCTTTGTCCGCATGACTATCCCGTGTTGAACTCGCGCTTGTTCTTTGAAATCTGGTTGACCTTTGTGTTGGACAGGGGCTTGACCAGCATGAGAGACTTATTTTATCGCCTAAATCGTACAGGTGTTGAGGTCGATATCTCCACCTTTTCTAAAGCTTGCAAAACTCGAACGGATGGGCACTTTTGTCGAATCTATGCACAGTTGATTGAGCAAGTAAAGCGCCAAAAGCCGACCGCGGCTCAGATACTTTTTCCCATTGATTCAACCATCGTTACACTCACTAGCAAGCTATTTTGGCTGCAAGGATATCACCAAGTTAAATTACTGAATGGAATCAACTTAGAGCAAGGACATTCGAGTGAATGCTTGATTAATTTTGGGCAAGGACATGATGCAAAGTTTGCCGATTCGATTAGCACGATGATTCCCGAAAACGGCATCGGCATCATGGATAGAGGCTTCGCAAGCTGGGAATTTCTCGACCAAATGAGTCTCACTCAAACAAAGTTTGTAGTGCGAATCAAGAACAATATGAAGACTGAACTTGACCCCGACCGTTACCGCGTGGTTGGGTTCTGTGATTTGGAGAGTCGGAGAGTCGGAGCGAGTTTCGTCTGGCAACTAATGTCAATGAGATGAGCAACGAAGAAATCAGTGATACCTATCGGCATCGTTGGCAAATTGAGGTGTTATGGAAGTTTCTCAAGATGCACTTAAAGCTCGATCATCTCATCACAAAGAATGTGAATGGGGTGAGTATTCAGATTTATATGGTACTCATCACTTATTTAATCTTGTTGTTAATCGAAATTCCAGCATTCTATGGTAGTGAATTGCTCGACAAGTTTCGGTATTTACAACTGGAACTGAGCCGTCGCTGCTCAATGGTTCATTGGAGCTACGATCTGCTGCCCGAAACACTCGTATGACTCTTGCAAGCTGAAATGTAAAGTTTTCTATCTGGATTCATCACTTCTGATTTCTTTACCTATAAGACGGTGGCAACTGGCTTAATGCTCCAACACTACAAATAACCTCAATACTGCATTCCAACCAATAACTCAAGCCGCATAACGGTGAAGCTCAACGGCGGCAGACAACTTTTGCACCACCACCAAGATCCTCATTCCGTCCGTTGCAGCGCAGTGTTAGCCTGCTGACAACTGCAACTATCTACGGCTTTTCCAGTACCCAGGTTCTCGGCTACAATGCATC
>JACYLU010000033.1 GCA_015272325.1 Synechococcales cyanobacterium C42_A2020_086
TGCAGCCTTTTTAACTCATTTGGCTGTTGAGGAGCCGGTTGCTGCAACCCCAAACCAACTTCGCACTCCACTCTTTACCTCCTTTACCAGTAGTCCGTCAAATTGAGGGCAATTCGGTAAGACGAACAAGCTAGGTCCACGGCATTCATGGACCATACCTGTTTACATGCCTGTTTAAATTTTTTAAATGAAGGTTAAATGAAGGTCGCTACTTCATCAGTCCCGAGGCAACAATCATCGAGCCAATGCCAGCGTCGGTGAAGATTTCGAGCAGCAGCGAGTGAGGAATGCGGCCGTCGATGATATGGGCCGCTTTGACGCCTTGGGCCAGCGAGCGCACGCAGCAGTTCACTTTGGGGATCATGCCGCCCCCAACGATGCCGGTTTCGATTAGCTGTCGCGCTTCCTGGATGTCAATTTTGGCGATCAGAGAACTCGGGTCTTTGAAGTCGCGGAGAATGCCAGCGGTGTCGGTCATCAGGATCAGCTTCTCAGCTCCTAGGGCAGCAGCCAACTCGCCCGCAACCGTATCGGCATTGATGTTGTAGGCTTGCCCGCTATCATCAGCCGCCACACTCGAGACCACAGGAATGTAGCCGCTCTTGACCAGCGATTCCAGCAGCTTCACGTCTGTGGCCATGACTTCCCCGACAAAGCCGATGCCTTCTTGCCCTTGGGGTCGAGCTTTGATCAGGTTGCCGTCTTTGCCACAAAGTCCGACGGCGGAACCGCCTGCCTGGTTAATCAACGACACCAGCTCTTTGTTAACTCGCCCCACCAGCACCATTTCCACGACATCCATAGTGGCGGCATCGGTGACGCGCAGCCCGTTCTTAAACTGCGGCTCAATGCCCAGCTTATCCAGCCAGGAGTTAATTTCTGGACCACCGCCATGCACAACAACCGGGCGTAACCCTACGCAGGAGAGAAACACGATGTCGCGAATCACGGTTTCTTTGAGGCTGCTGTCCTTCATCGCGGCACCGCCGTACTTGACGACAATGGTGCGTCCGGCAAACTGCTGGATGTAGGGCAGGGCTTCGCTCAACACCCGGACCCGCGTGGCTTCTGCTTTTTGAATGAATTCGCTACTTGTCATGGAGAGGTGATTGGCTGCTGGTGGCATCGAGAACGGCACCTTCACAGAAGACCCGCTGGATTCGGTTCAGCAAGATCGTGCTGCCAGTGCAATCTAGCAGTGTAGCAGGAGCGGTGCAGCAGAAGTGTTCTTGCGGCATCAGTTCTGGTCAGTGACGACGTCGGGTTTAAGCACGCTAGGAATGGCAGTCAGCACCTGTTTAGCCACCTGTTCTGGAGTGTTGCCCGGCTGCACCGCGATGTGAACGTCGGCTTGGGCGTAGAGCGGTTGGCGCTGCGTTAGTAAAGTTTGCAGGGTTTCCTGGGGGTTATCGGTGTGCAGCAGCGGACGGCTACTGTCTTTCTTGAGGCGACTATAGAGCAGTTCTACCGGCACGTTCAGCCAGACGATCAGCCCATGTCGCAAATAGCTCCAGTTTTGCTGCCGCAGTACCATACCGCCGCCCGTAGCAATTACGAGGCGAGAGTAGCTAGACAACTCACTTAACACCTGGGTTTCGAGCTGGCGGAAGGCAGCTTCCCCCGAGGAAGCAAAAATCTCAGAGATTGACTGCTGCGCGATCTGCTCAATCAGTGTGTCGGTATCGAAAAACCGATAGCCTAGCTCCTGGGACAGCAGCTTGCCAATGGTCGATTTTCCGGCTCCCATCATGCCGATGAGATAGAGGTTGACGCCCTGCAGGCGCGTGGTTAGCGTACTCACGATTCGTTTGTCCTTGGTTGGTGTTGGGTTGGTTGAGTTTGACAAAATTTTTGAATTGCTGCCACAAATGGCGGACCGTAGCGAGCTAGCTTGTGGCTGCCGACGCCAGAGATGTTCGCAAAATCCTCAATGGTTTGGGGTCGCAGTTGCGCCATGAGTCGCAGGCTAGCATCGGCAAACACCACGTAGGGAGGAACACCTTGTTCATCAGCAATCTGCTTGCGCAGGCGGCGCAATTGATCGAACAACAGCTCGGTGTCGGCGCGGGTCTGGGAACTGCTGGGAGTTTCGCGGCCAGGACGATTCGGCACCGACAGGTACACCGTTCGCTGTTTGCGTAGCACCTCCCAACTCTGGGGATTCAGCTTCAGCACCGCATAGCCGTCGCTGGTTTCGCTCAGCAGTCCTTGGTGCAGCAGCGACCGCCCGAGGGTCCGCCACTCTTCGGCAGTGTGGTCTTTGCCGATGCCGTAGGTCGAAAGCTGATCATGGCGATTGCCCAGAATGCGTTTATCTTTGGAGCCGCGCAGCACATCGATGATGTAGGCCATACCAAAGCGCTCTTGGCAGCGAGCCACACAGGAGAGAAATTTCTGGGCTTCAATGGTCCAGTCTTGCAGTGGGCGCGGGTGCAGGCAGTTGTCGCAGTTGCCGCAGTTACCCTCAAACCGTTCGCCAAAGTAGCCGAGCTGAATGGTGCGGCGGCATTCTAATCCTTCGGCGTAGTCGATGACTTGGCGCAATTGCTGACGGGCGATCTGCTGCTCAGCTTCCAGTGGCTCGCCGGTTTGGGGATCGACTTTCTGGGCGATTAGAAAATCAATGGTTTTGATATCGCCGTAGCTGAAGAAGAGGGTGCAGCGGGCAGGTTCGCCGTCGCGGCCGGCTCGGCCTGACTCTTGATAGTAGCTTTCCAGAGTGCGTGGCAAATCGTAATGGATCACAAACCGTACGTCTGGCTTATTGATGCCCATCCCGAAGGCAATGGTGGCCACCATCACTCGCACATCGTCGCGAATGAAGCGTGTTTGGTACTCGGCTCGCGCTTGGTCGGTTAAACCCGCATGATAGGGCAGAGCGGCGATGCCATCCTGTTGCAGGCGGGCGGTGATCTCATCGACTTTTTTGCGGCTGAGGCAGTAGACAATGCCAGAGCCAGGCGTTTTGCGAATCAGGTGCAGCAAATCGCGGTAGGCTTGCTTCTGCTTGAAACGCACTTCGTAGTAGAGATTCTGGCGGTTAAAGCTGGACACATGGATCAACGGCTGCCGCAATTCCAATTGCTGGATGATGTCTTGCTGCACGCGCTGGGTGGCAGTAGCGGTGAGGGCCAAAAACGGCACGTCGGGGTGATGCTGTCGGAGCTGCCGCAGTTGTCGATATTCTGGGCGAAAGTCGTGCCCCCATTCGGAAACACAGTGAGCTTCGTCGATAGCGATGCTGGCAATGCCAATTTCGATCTGGACACGCTGCAAAAAGTCTAGAAACGGCTCGGTGAGCAACCGCTCCGGGGCAACATAGAGCAGCTTAATCTGGCCGCTGAGAATCTGATTGGCTCGCTGCCGCACTTCAATGCCACTGATTGTGCTGTTGAGAAAGGTGGCTCCGATGCCGTTGTCTTGCAGGGCTTGCACTTGATCCTGCATCAGGGCGATGAGCGGTGAAACTACAATCGTGACGCCGGGCTTGAGCAGGGCGGGCAACTGGTAGCAAAGCGATTTGCCGCCGCCGGTTGGCATGATCACCAGACTGTCTTGGTTTTGCAGCACCGACTCAATCACCTGCTGCTGCCCGCTGCGGAACTGGTCATAGCCGAAGAAATGCTTGAGGGCTTGTTCTGGAGAATCAAACGAGGGACAAGGAAAGGATAGATTTGCAGTCATAAACATGCGAACGGATCCCACCTTATCTTAGGGTGCTCGCAGCAAGGGCGCAGCGGATGCCCCTGAAAATCTTGACAAATCCGCAATGTATCTTGCTAGAATGGCTAAGGCTGCGGCAATGGGGTGTCGCCAAGCGGTAAGGCAGCGGGTTTTGGTCCCGCCATTCCTAGGTTCGAATCCTAGCACCCCAGTTAATGGGTTGGATAGCAAGCATTAAAACGGCAAGTTGCTGAAAAGTTCAGTAGCGATGCCTGGATGCGTTGATCGACAGGTGGCAACAGCTCAACGGACGCGAGCGAATGTACTGTACTGCCCGAGGTGCAGTTTGTTTTGTCCCCAGGGCAGGGGCTGAAATCATGGACAACGGCAGGACGAGCATCTCGTTAAGGAATGCTTACATCTCTCGGCCAGCAGTGGATTCATCCCAGCGGAGTATGCTAACGTCTGCTGTGCGGCTTGCTTTGGGCTGCACCGGCGGTAGGGTCGTTTGCAGCCGCATTTTCGTTCATCCTGCTCAACTTCTATGCAACTCACGCCTCAAGAAAAAGACAAACTGTTGATTTTTACAGCGGCATTGCTGGCCGAGCGTCGTAAAGCAAAGGGTCTGAAGCTCAACTACCCAGAGGCAATTGCCTATATTTCGGCAGCTATTTTGGAAGGTGCTCGGGAAGGGCGCTCCGTGGCAGACCTGATGACCTACGGCACGACGCTCCTCAATCGCGATGATGTCATGGACGGCATTCCCGAAATGGTGCATGAGGTGCAAGTCGAAGCGACGTTTCCGGACGGCACAAAGCTGGTCACTGTGCATGACCCAATTCGCTAAACCCCAGTCAATGCGGGTCTAGAAAAGCTCTGGCTCGTCTAGAAGGGTTTCAATCAGCAGATCGACCTGCTGCTGCTGTCGCGTCAGGAAGGCTTCGCACTGGCGGAGCTGCTCGACGGCAATCGCAAACTGGTCGAAGACTTCGGCTAATTCCAGTTCCCCCAATTCGATACGGTTGATAATCGCTTCTATATCGGAAACAGTGGCTTCATAATTCCAATTGGGTGGCAGGGCTACCCCTCCCGCCGAGGTAAGACGGTCGACTGGGACGGTTCCGTCGGAAGGGTGAAGCGAGTCGGGTGAAGGCGTAGAGTCAGTCATGGGTTTGAGGCGGGCGAGGAGTCTGCCCAGAATCCAAGAGATCAGTCAAGATTTCAGTAACAATGACGTGGAGTTGCCCGTGAGCGAGTTGCACGGTTAGGGTTTCACCAGGAGCCACCTGTGCTGGCGAGCGGACGACTGTCCCTTCTGTCTGCCGCAGCACCGCATAACCGCGCCGCAGCACCGCTGCCGGATCAAGAGTAATCAACTTTTGCCGCAGCAGGTAACAGTGCTGGATAGCTTCCTGTAAACGGTAATGGGTGCTCTGGATTAACTGCTGCCGCTTCCACACAATGGTCTGGGCTTCTTGCCGAATCTGGCGGTCGAGGTGCAGCCGTCGCAGCCGTCCTTTCAGGCGATAGAGCTGATCGGCAGCGTTGTCGAGGTAGCTGGTCATGGCTTGGCTGAGGCGGGAAACGCGGTCCTGATGATCGGCATAAAGGTCAGCTAGCAGTGGCACAGCTTGCTCAGCGGCGGCCGTGGGCGTGTGGGCACAGACGTCAGCCACCAAGTCAGCCAGGGATTCGTCGCGCTGGTGCCCAATCCCCGCTACAACCGGAATCGGACATTCGGCAATTGCCCGCACTACGCGCTCATCATTGAAGCAGACCATATCTTCGGTGGCACCTCCGCCTCGCGACAAAATCAGCACTTCGGCGCGACCATCCCGCACGACCCGATGGATAGCCTGCACAATCGAAGCGGGAGCCTGATCCCCCTGCACGAGTGCCGGCGAGAATAGCACATGCAGTCCGGGATAGCGGCGTTTCAAGGTGCGCTTGATATCTCCCCAAGCTGCAGCCTGCGGCGACGTGACGACGGCAATCGTCTGCGGATAGGGAGGGAGTGCCCGCTTCCGCTCGCTATCGAATAGCCCTTCGACTTCTAGCCGCTTGCGCAACTGCCGATAGCGCAATGCCCGCAACCCCTCTCCGGCCGGCAAAGCTTGCCAGACAATGAGCTGGTAGGTACCCCGCTGCGGATGCACATGCACTCGCCCTAGAATGATTAGCTGCTCACCCGGCGAGGGTAAAGTAGCTAGGCGGTTGAGCTGGTTGCTCCAGACGACGCAGCTAATAGCCGCCTGGGCATCGGGGTCTTGCAGCGTAAAAAACAAGCCACTACGGTATCGGGTGGCGCTCGACACTTCCCCAGTTACCCAGACCTGCCGCAATTGATCATCCTGTTCAAGCAATGCCTGGATGTAGGCGGTCAGTCCCGCCACTGAGAGGGCTGAATCAGGTACTAGCAAGCTAGGAAGATGGGAGGTCATCCGTGTCAATCGTCCAGGATCAAGACAAGCTTCCTTCAAGCGTAGAAGGAGTTAGAGATTTAAGCTACAACAAGTAAGCGTGATTCAATGCTAGCCGCTCAGCCATAGCTAGGATAGTCCAGGAGTAGCTCATCTCCTGCATTCATCCCAGCAGAGCCTTGAGAACAGCGATAGATTCGACTCCGGTGAAGACACGCCTAGGAGTAGCGCTTTCTCAGTTTATCGAGTACTATTTAGTACATTTGTATGGTTGAGAACAAGAAATTGGGTAGGATGGAGTAGGAGACAATTAGTAGAAGGCAGCAAGTAGCAGGCAGCAGGCAGCAAGTAGCAGGCAATATAGAAAACAGCATAATCTCTCTAGAGTAGCTGTACTGGTCAAAATAGACCGTATTGCTCAAAACAGACTCTGACCTGAGCAGCAGATCCGTAGGTTCTGGGACGTTGCAAATTGAAACGCTAGGAGTAGACTGAAAGCACTTTGCTTGCCTAAAGTGCATTGGGTTGAAGAAAGCGGGTGAATGAAGCGCGCTGAGCGAAGCAGAATTCAGCAACCGTTACATTTATTTACTAAGAGTTTGTGTTGAGGTAGGAATGGCTAAAACCAGCACTGAACAGTCTGAACGCGAGAAGGCTTTGAATCTGGTGTTGACCCAGATTGATCGCACCTATGGCAAAGGCACGATTATGCGCCTAGGTGATGCCAGCCGGATGCGCGTTGAAACGATTCCCAGTGGAGCGCTCACGCTCGATTTGGCCTTGGGCGGTGGTCTTCCAAAGGGGCGGATTATCGAGATCTACGGTCCTGAAAGCTCGGGTAAAACAACCCTGGCGCTGCATGCTGTAGCCGAGGTGCAAAAGAGCGGAGGTGTAGCAGCCTATGTGGATGCTGAACATGCCCTCGATCCGGCCTACTCGGCAGCCCTGGGGGTAGATATCGAAAATCTGCTGATCTCCCAGCCCGACACTGGCGAACAGGGGTTGGAGATTGTCGATCAGCTTGTGCGCTCAAACGCTATTGATATCGTGGTCGTAGACTCAGTGGCAGCACTGGTACCTCGTGCGGAAATTGAGGGCGAAATGGGGGACTCCCATGTGGGCTTACAGGCGCGGCTGATGAGCCAAGCGCTGCGTAAGATCACCGGCAACATTGGCAAAACTGGCTGTAGCGTTATCTTTCTGAACCAGCTGCGGCAGAAGATCGGTGTGACTTACGGCAACCCAGAAACAACAACCGGCGGCAACGCGCTCAAGTTCTACGCTTCGGTGCGGTTGGATATTCGCCGCATCCAAACCTTGAAGAAAGGCACCGAGGAATTTGGGATTCGCGCCAAGGTGAAGGTGGCAAAAAACAAGATAGCGCCGCCCTTCCGTATTGCTGAATTTGACATTATTTTCGGGCGCGGCATCTCAACGATGGGCTGTCTGGTCGATTTGGCGGAAGAAACGGGTGTAATTGCCCGTCGGGGTGCCTGGTACAGCTACAACGGCGAAAACATTAGCCAGGGACGTGATAACGCCATTAAATACATGGAAGAAAAGCCAGAATTCGCCAAGGAAGTGGAACAGCTCGTCCGCCAGAAGCTGGAAATGGGCGCGGTGGTCTCTGCCAACTCGGTTGCTCCGGTTGATGCTGAAACCGAAGACGAGGATTACCTAGAAGAGGAATAACCCCGCGAGCCTCGGCGCAAGGACAGGGCTACAGGGCTACAACACTGACCCTTCAGCCCTGATCAAAGGTTGAGCTGCTTAGGGACCGCCCAGCAGCGTTTGGGGCTGAGGCTTGAGGTTAGAGCTGAGGTTGGGGCAGGTTCGGCACTTGTTGAACTGGGATTAGGGCTGGATCAGGCTGCTGCCGGTGGCTGAACGCGCTCAAAGACAATCATGTTGTTGCCCACAACCGGATTGCGAGCCAGCAAATGGCCGTCTTGGTCAATTAGCTCTAGCTTGGCAAACTCGAGGGTTTTCGAGCGGCGCAGTAGCCCGTTAGCGAGCTGGTCCTGCTGCTCAGGGGTCAGGGTGTACCAACGATCGCTCAAGATAACGCTGAGCTGACTGCGGCGAAAGTCAGCTTCAACCGACAGCAGCAGCCCCTCCAGATAAGAATTGCTGATCTGCGCCAACTGATCTTGCAGTGCCATAATCCGCTCGGGATCGGGCGTCAATTCGGGTGCTGGCTGAGCGGGTTCAGCAGTAACGGGCGTCGGACTAGCAGTAGGTCCTGAGCGCAGTATTGTCGTCAACCCAACGAGCAGCACCAGCAGCCCAACGGCGAGTCCTGTAAATAGCCAATTGGGGAGCTGAGTTTGCCAGGGTTCGGGCAACCGCGCTCGCAGCTTGGGCAGAATTGCCATCCATCCTCGATACAGCCCCTGCAGCAGGCGCATCGTCAGCGTCCAGACCCATTGCCCACCCCGAATCACGACTGGAACCAGTGCCGCAATGAGGTCGCGAAGCAGCCCGACGAGACGCTGAATCAACGGTGGACGGGATGCGGGCGATGTTGGCTCGGAATGTGAAGAATTGGGAGAAGGGGACGGCGGCTGAACCATAATGCTCCTCCGGTAGAACTCCAATGGGAGAATCAGGAGATCACTCTCCAAACGGGCTGTACAGAACTGGTTGTACAGTATGAACACTCCCCATAGTAGGAGATTCTGATTCGCACTAGGGCAACTGGGTTGAAACCGTTGTCTAAGCAGCTTGTTTAAGCAGCTCGTCTAAGCGACTGTCTGAGCAACTCGATCTGTTCGCCGAATGTGAATTGCATCTGAACTGTATCTACCTGCATCTAACTGCATCTACCGTGCAATGGGTGAGACACCTGCAAACCTCCATCGCTGCGGTATCCTGAGGGCAGACGTGATGAGAATGAGTTTGCGATCCGGGTGCAGCGGGTAGATTGGCTCTATTACGGTTGACTGCCATTGGATCTCACCATTCGCCATTACGGATTATTACGAATGGAGTCTTACCATGGCAGTGACTACTCAACAACTGCTTCGCTTTAAGCGAGAAGGGCGACCGATTGTAGCCCTCACTGCTTGGGACTATCTGCTTGCCCAAGTGCTTGATCAAGCGGGAGTCGATGTGCTCATAGTGGGGGATTCGCTAGCAATGGTTGCTTTAGGCTACAGCACCACCTTGCCCATCACCCTAGACGAGATGATCCATCATGCCAAAGCTGTGCGTCGGGCGGTGCAAAAAGCCCTGATCGTGGTGGATATGCCGTTCATGAGCTACCAGGAAAGCCCAAAGCAGGCGCTGCGCTCGGCAGGGCGAATCATGAAAACCACAGGCGCGGAGGCAGTGAAATTAGAAGGCGGTTATCCAGAGATGTCCGAGACCGTGGCACGGCTGGTGCAGTCAGGAATTGCCGTTATGGGGCATGTGGGGTTGACGCCGCAGTCGGTGCATCAGTTGGGTGGCTTTCGTCAGCAGGGCAAATCGCCCGAAGCTGGAGAGCGGATCCTGGCAGAAGCAATTGCCCTAGAGCAAGCCGGAGCCTTTGCAGTGGTGCTGGAACATATTCCGCCTGAACTGGCGCTGCGCGTGACGCAAAAGCTCACGATTCCCACAATCGGCATTGGGGCAGGACCGCACTGCGATGGTCAGGTGTTGGTGACGGCTGACCTGCTGGGACTCTCTACCTGGAAGCCGCCCTTTGCTAAGACCTATGCCGATCTCCGCAACACCATTGCGGCTGCCGTACAGACCTATGCTCAGGAAGTGAGAGAGCACCAGTTCCCGGCAAAATAGCTGCACAGGTGCGCTAGTCGCTAGCCTTTTGCTCGTAGTAGCTGGAGATCTGCTCGTAGACGTGGTCGGGAAAGGTCAGCTCGCGGTAGACATTGCAGCTATCGGGATCGTCGGGATTGGGGCAAATTGCAAACTCCTGCTGACCCTGCCACTCCAGAATCCGCTCCCGCTTGGGCGGGTTGTAGTCCTTGCCCTGAACCTGTTGCATGAGGGCTTTGGCCTCAGTCTCGCTAAAATCCGAGTCTTTTTGCAGGTATTCGATCACCTCGGATTCATCCAAAAAGTGACGGGCAATCATGGCAAAGGTAAGGCGGCCATAGTGGCCAATGTCGGCTCCGGCTTCAAGGGCATCGAGCAGATGAGCCATCATCGGGCTTTTGCGAAGCTCTTTGACTGTCATAGATGTCGTAGAAATGAATGTAAGTTAAGAGAGTGGAGGCTTACAGCAGGACTAAAGCCCTACCGTTTAGTTACCGTCTAGTTTTAGTTATAGGCAGTCTGTACCCTTGAAATCGTCTATCTCAGGCATTATTTCAGTACGTAAGTACTATTCTGTAGGTACTGAGAAATAGCCACCTCCCCCTGGCGTTTCAATGACAAAGACATCGCCGGGCTGCATCGATACTGTGGCTTTGCTACCTAGGAGTTCGAGACTGCCGTTCGCCCGTTCTACTGCATTCCGCCCGACGGCTCCGGGTTCTCCGCCGGCTAGACCAAAGGGCGGCACAATCCGGTGTCCTGAGATAATGGCAGCGGTCATTGGTTCTAGAAAGCGAATGCGACGAATGACGCCATTGCCACCCCGGAATTTGCCGCGTCCTCCGCTGCCCCTACGAATCGCAAAGCAGTCGAGCCGCACCGGAAAACGCCATTCCAAGACCTCGGGGTCGGTGAGGCGAGAGTTGGTCATGTGAGTATGCACAGCGTCGGTACCGTCGAAATCGGCTCCCGCTCCTGAACCACCGCAAATCGTTTCGTAATACTGGTAGCGAGCATTGCCGAAGGTGAAGTTGTTCATCGTGCCTTGAGAAGCAGCCATCACCCCTAACGCTCCGTAGAGGGCATTGGCAATGGCTTGCGAGGTTTCCACGTTGCCTGCTACCACAGCCGCCGGCGGGCGCGGATTCAGCAGACAGCCTTCAGGAACAATGATTTCCAGGGGCTTGAGGCAGCCGGCGTTAAGGGGAATTTCGTCGTCGACCAGCGTTCGGAAGACGTAGAGCACCACGGCTTTGCAGATGGCCAGCGGCGCATTGAAATTCGTGGGCTGCTGGGGAGAAGTGCCGCTGAAATCGATAACGGCGCGACGTTCAAGCGGATCGATGGTGATCTGCACCTGAATTTGGCTGCCGTCATCCAGGGGATACACCTGCCGGTAGCGATTCTCTACGGCTTGAGCAATAGCCGCACTGGTGCTCAGAGTGGTCAGCACCCGCCGCACGGCTTCCTCAGCGTTGTTTTGCACATGCTGCATGTAAGCCTGCACCGTTGCTAGCCCGTAGTGGCTAACCATGCGCTGCAATTCCTGCACGCCGCGTTCGTTGGCGGCAATCTGTGCCTGCAAATCTGCCAGATTTTGCGTGGGGTTGCGCACCGGATAGGGTCCCGATGTTAGCAGATCCAGCACTTCTGCCTCGCGGAATCGCCCCTGCTCTACCAGTAGAAAGTGATCGAGCAGCACGCCTTCTTCGGCAATCGTAGTGCTATCGGGCGGCATCGAGCCGGGCGTAATTCCGCCGATATCTGCATGGTGACCGCGAGAGGCAACAAAGAAGAGAGGGGAAGCGGTTGAGCTACATTCGGCAGACAGAAACACCGGCGTGATCACCGTGACGTCTGGTAAATGGGTACCCCCGTTGTAGGGATTGTTCATCACGTAGACATCCCCCGGCTTCAGGATGCTCCCTTTGGCTGCCATCAGGCTCTGGACGCTTTCACTCATCGAGCCGAGATGCACGGGAATATGGGGCGCATTGGCAACGAGCTGCCCCTGGGCATCGAAAATGGCGCAGGAGAAATCAAGCCGCTCTTTGATGTTGACCGAGTAGCTGGTGTTTTGCAGAGTGACGCCCATTTCTTCAGCGATCGCCATCAGCAGGTTATTGAAAATCTCCAGCAGCACTGGGTCAGGGGTCACAGCGGGTTCAGTGATGATCGGGTGAGTCTGGAGCAGTTCCGGGTCCGGTCTAGACGCCTTGCGCAAGACAAGGTGATTTTGCGGCGTCAGCTCTGCTTGCCAGCCAGGTTCCACCACATTCGTGCTGGTAGGTTCGATGATCAGTGCTGGTCCCGCAATCCAGTCGCCCCCACAGAGCTGCTCGCGTCGAAATACAGGAGCGTGATGCCACTGCCCGTGGGTGTAGAGGCGAACGGTGGTGACTGGCGTCAGCGGTGCCGTGCGGGGCGGTGCAGTCGCGGTGGCAGAGGGAGCAGCGGTTTTGCCCACCACTTCCACCGAAACCGATTCGATCACTAGCGCCTTGGACTCCATAATGAAGCCGTAGCGCTGCCGGTGAGTCTGCTCGAACTGGGCTTTCATCGCCTCCGAATCGGCAAACTCAACGGGCAGGGTAGAGTCGGTGCCGGCGTAGCGCAGGTGCAGCTTGGCGATTACCTGAATCTGGTCTTCCGAGATGCCCTGCTGCTGCAATTCCGCTTTGCCGCTGGCAGTTAGGTCAGCTATCCGGGCTTCGATCTCGGGCAGAATGGAAGTCTCCAGCGTCGCTTCCACAGACTGTTCGCGGATCGTCGTTAGGTCGGCTAGCCCCATGCCATAGGCAGACAATACGCCCGCATAGGGATGCAAGAACACCTGCGACATGCCCAGCGCGTCGGCAATTAAACAGGCGTGCTGCCCGCCGGCTCCGCCAAAGCAGCAGAGGGTGTATTCCGTGACGTCGTAGCCACGCTGCACCGAAATTTTTTTGATGGCATTGGCCATTTTATCGATGGCAATGGTGAGGAAGCCTTCGGCCACCTGCTCAGGAGTGCGAGTATCGCCGGTTTTAGCGTGAATGGTGTCTGTCAACTCTGTGAAGGCTTGCTCGACCGCAGCCCGGTCTAGCGGCAGATTGCCCTCGGGACCAAACACCGCCGGGAAAAAGTCCGGCTGAATCTTGCCGACCATAACATTGCAATCGGTGACGGTCAGCGGTCCACCGTTGCGGTAGCAGGTCGGTCCAGGATAGGCACCGGCTGATTCAGGCCCAACCCGATAGCGCGAGCCGTCGAAGCGCAGAATCGAGCCACCCCCGGCCGCCACGGTGTGGATCGCCATCATTGGGGCCCGCAGCCGTACTCCGGCGACTTCAGTTTCAAAGGTGCGTTCGTATTCACCGTTAAAATGCGAGACATCCGTTGAGGTGCCACCCATATCAAAGCCGATGATCTGCTGAAAGCCAGCTTGCAGACTCGTCTGCACTGCTCCCACAATGCCGCCTGCTGGACCCGAGAGGATGCTGTTTTTGCCCTGGAAAAACTGAGCGTCCGTCAAGCCACCGTTAGACTGCATGAACATCAGCTTGGCAGCAGATTCGGCCCCGCTGGCAACCCCGCTCAACTCAGCGGCAATTCGGTCCACATAGCGCCGCAAAATCGGTGACAGGTACGCATCCACGACGGTCGTATCACCACGACTTACCAGTTTCATCAGCGGACTGACGGCATGGGATGCCGAAATTTGGGTAAAGCCAACGGAACGAGCCAGCTCAGCCACCTGACGCTCGTGATCGGGGTAGCGGTAGCCGTGCAGAAAGACAATGGCGCAAGCCCGGATTCCAGCGTCGTATGCGTCTTGAAGGGCAGGTAGCACTTGTGCCGGATCAACAGGGATTAGCTCCTCGCCGTGGGCGCTGTAGCGCTCGGCCACCTCGATTACCCGCTCATGCAGCAGATCGGGCAGCACGATCTGGCGGGCAAAGATGTTGGGGCGATTTTGGTAGCCAATCCGCAAGGCATCGCCAAAGCCCTGGGTGATCAGCAGCACGGTGCGGTCACCTTTGCGCTCTAGCAGAGCGTTGGTGGCTACAGTCGTGCCCATCTTGACGACGGCAATCTGATCTGCCGGAATAGGAGCGGTGGATGGCAGCCCCAGCAAGTCGCGGATGCCCTGCAAGGCGGCATCGGCATAGCGCTCCGGGTTCTCCGACAGCAGCTTGTGCACGACCAGCTCACCATCAGGACGCTGCGCCACAATATCGGTGAAGGTACCGCCGCGATCAATCCAAAATTGCCAGCGGTTCCGCCTAGGATTTAGCGAAGGAGCTTGAGTCATCATTTGCTCGCACCAAAGTTATGATGAAGAGACTAGCGAGTGTTAATTTCGGATGTCCAGTCGTTTTCAAGTTAATGTCAGTGTTAATGATGAGCGTCTCTCCGAACTTCAACCTCTGCACTGTCCTGATTTTTGGAGAAACGCAATGTCCATTTACGTCGGTAACCTGTCCTATGCTGTAACGCAGGAGGACCTAGCTCAAGTTTTTGCGGACTACGGTACCGTGAAGAACGTGACCCTACCCATCGATCGAGAAACCGGGCGGATGCGCGGGTTTGCCTTTGTCGAGATGGATAGCTCGGATGAAGAAACCGCCGCGATTGATGCGCTCGATGGCGCTGAGTGGATGGGGCGGGATCTGCGGGTGAGCAAGGCTCGTCCCAAGGAAGATCGCCGGTCCAACGGTAACCGGGATAGCTTTAGCCGCAGTGGAGGCGGTCGCCGCTTCTAGGAGATGCACTGCAACGGTGATGGTCTAGAGCCGTAGAAACACAAAAGAATAAAGGAATACCCTTATAAAGGCTCGCGAGAGTCATGCACAGGTATCATCGGATGCCACAGGGGGAGCCGGTCAAAACGTTGCCATCACAGAGTAGGGTTCAGAAACACCCGCTATTGCCTGCTCTAAAGTTCAACGTTGAAGATGACTCCCCTATTTTAGGTCCTGCTCAAGGCACTACTAAGCTTCCAAGTCGGCGATGGACTTAGGAACGCCCGCTGTCAAAATATCGCAGCCATTCGCCGTGACCAGCACATCATCTTCGATGCGAACCCCAATACCATGCCAGCGCGGATCGACTTCGGGCTGTCCTTCGGCGGGCTTCAGGTAAGGCGAAATGTAGATTCCCGGCTCCACGGTGAACACCTGCCCCGGCTCCAAATTGTGGGGCACATCGCCATGCTGATACACGCCTACATCATGCACATCCAGCCCTAGCCAGTGTCCGGTGCGGTGCATGTAGAAGGGCTTGTATTTCTCTTCTTTAATAATTTCTTCGATATCCCCCTGCAGCAGGTTCAGTGCCAGCAGCCCCTCCACAATTACCCGCACGGCAGTATCGTGGATTTGCTTGTAGGGCGTACCGGGACGGATCTGGGCGATGGCTTGCAGCTGGGCTTCTAAAACAATTTCGTAGATTGCCTTTTGCTCGGCAGTGAATTTGCCGTTGACCGGGAAGGTACGCGTGATGTCCGAGTTGTAGTAATCGTAGGCGCAACCGGCGTCGATTAGCAGCAGATCGCCGTCTTGCATCTGGCGCGTATTCTCGGTGTAGTGCAGCACGCAGGCGTTGGCCCCCGACGCGACAATCGAGGGATAGGCTGGACCCATCGCCCCTCGCCGCCGAAAGGTATGTTCGATTTCCGCCTGCACTTCGTACTCGTAGCGTCCGGGTTGGGCAAACTGACGGGCGCGGTTGTGGGCATCTACTGCAATCTCTGCCGCTTTCCGCAGCCGCTCTAGCTCGCTGGCGCTTTTGATCTGCCGCATCGCGTGCAGCACCGGAGCCGGATCTTCGAGGGCAATCGGACCGTAGCCCTTTTTAGGATAGGTAGCCAGCAGCTGCTGCCAGTGCCGCAACACGCGATCATTAAAGCTGCGATCCCGTCCCAGTCGATAGTAAATCCGGTCTGCTTTTTCTAGGTATTGCGGCAGCTTCTCGTCGAGTTCCTGAATCGAATACACCGCATCGGCTCCAAACTGCTCTTTGGCGGCTTCAACCCCGACTCGGTAGCCAGTCCAGGTTTCTTTCTCCAGATCCTTCGGCTGCACAAACAGCACAAATCGATGCTCCTCATGATGCGGCGCTAAAACCGCCACTGCTTCCGGTTCGTTGAAGCCGGTGAGATAAAAGAAATCGCTGTCTTGCCGGAAGTTGTATTCCACATCATTGTGCATGACTGCCATTGGCGCACTGCGAAACAGAGCGGTACCTTTGCCAATCTGAGCCATGAGCCGTTCGCGTCGCTGGGCATATTCGGTTTGCATAGTTGGTTGGAAGGGGATAAACGCAAGCGTATGGAACCAGGATAAAAGATTGGGTTCTGCTTCTGTTTAAACTGGAGAACTCATCACCCGAATTTGCGTAGCGTCCGGCAGATCACCCGGCGAAATCGTGATTGTGCCGCCCACCTGCTGCGTCGGCACCCCAGCCATCAGTGCCAGAAACGCATCGATGGGGACAATGTCGCAACCTTCACCCGCTGCTGCCGTGCGGTAATGCGTCGGAATCACCAGCCTCGGGTTCAGGGTTTGAATCGCGCCTTGGGCTTCTTCTGGCGTAAAGGCTTTCGGACCATTGCCCACCGGCACCAACAGAACATCGGGTCGCCCCATCAAGATGCGCTGCTCTGTCGTAATGGGAGCCGCTGCGCCACCCAGATGCAGCAGGTTGACGCCGCCTTGCATCCAGCGCCAGACAACATTCGTGCCAAAGCGCCGCCCGCCGACATCATCGTGATCGGTGGCGATGCCCTGCACCTGCATGTCGGGAAAATCAAACACGCCCGGTTCAAACAGAATGCGGGGCTGTCCAGGTAACCCCTCGACCGAGCCTTCATCAAGTAGACGGCTGCTGATCATCACAAGGTCGGCAGCAACCTGAGGAGCTGGATAACCCGCCGTACAACCCAGGGGACGAAACGGATTGACCAGAATGCGACGCCCATCGCCCGTAAACAAAAAGCATGTGTGCCCCAAAAACTGAATGGTCACAGAGCCGGTCTGAGCCTGAGCGGGGCGAAATACATCCCTGACGCCCAAACCAACCGTGGCTGCCAGTCCTGCCCCTGCCCACTGCATCAACTGTCGTCGCTTCATGATCTCCTCACCTGCGTGGATTGCACATCGCAATTCTTTAGCTTACAGGCATCGCAGCCCTTCCTGAGTCCATCAGGGTGCGGAAGATGAGTTGGCACTGCAGGGTTAGGCGCGGTGTCTCTGAGCTGCTACATTGCCGCCGTTGGAGAGGGCAACGCTTCTAGAAAATTGCGCAAGAGCTGCTTGCCGGTCTGCGTCAACACGCTTTCTGGGTGAAACTGTACCCCCTGAATATGGGGATAGGTGCGGTGCCGCACGCCCATGATTGTGCCATCCTCCACCCAGGCAGTAATCTCCAGCACCTCCGGGCAGCTCTCGCGGTCAATCACTAAACTATGGTAGCGAGTGGCAATGAGGGGATTCTCCAGTCCGGCAAAGACGCCGACGCCCGTGTGCCGCACTAGAGAGGTTTTGCCGTGCATCAGCTCGGGGGCGCTAGTAATAGTGCCGCCAAACACCTGCCCAATCGCCTGATGCCCCAAACATACGCCCAACACCGGCAGCGTCGGACCGAGTTCCTGAATAATCAACAGCGACACACCTGAGTCTTCCGGGCGCCCCGGACCCGGCGAAATCACAATCGCATCTGGCTGAAGCTGCCGAATTTGCTCCAGGGTGATCTGGTCGTTGCGGTAGACCTGCACCTCCGCCGCCACCGGCAATTCCTGCCCCAGTTCTCCCAAATACTGCACCAGATTGTAGGTAAAGCTGTCGTAATTATCAATAACGAGAATCATAGGAGCAGAGCCATGACCAGGAACTAGTGAGCCAGAAAAACTTGGATCTGGGCAACCAAGGGCGGCAACAGCAGCGAGCCAGCCACCAGCACCGCCGCCAGCGAGGAAATTAATACCGCTCCGGCTGCGCAGTCTTTGGCAATTTTAGCGAGTTCATGATAGGTTTGCCGCACGGTCAAATCCACCACCGATTCCAGCGCCGTGTTCAGCAGTTCCATCGTCAGCACTGCGCCAATCGTCAGCCCGATAATCGCAATCTCCACCCGCGACAGATGCAGCGCTACGCTGAGGGTGATCGCCAGCAGCCCCACCGCCACATGAATACGGAAATTGCGCTGAGTCTGAAAGGTATACTGCACCCCTGCCCAGGCATAGCGAAAGCTGATGAACAGATTGGATGCCACCCGCCAGGAGAGGGTGCGATTGGGTGAGGGGGGAACGGAGGGACGAGGAGGGGCCTCGGTGGAAAGGTTTTGCGTCATAGAGGTCAGAGTTGAGCGTCGGTGAAGAATTGCATTCATCTTAGGAGTCATACTCCTCGATGGCGCGTTAACGGCAACACGTCAGTGATGGAGGGTCATCCGCTCGAGAGAGGCGAAGGCAGCAGCGGGAATGACAACCCGTTGAGACGTTAGAAGCCTTGACAGCCTGATAAGAGAGAGACAGTATCTGCGACCTTAAGACTACACTCAAGTCATTGACTCCTTATCCATAAACCCGGAACAGAAACTAGACATCTTCATCCCGCTCCACAACTGAGCGATTCAGCGAACCTTCTGAAGAAGGCACTGAGAAGTTACAGTTTGCGTCCTCCTCGGGAGCATAGTCCATCTCATCGTATGTAATGGGTATTCCCACTGTCTGTAGCAAAACCGCCTGCTTCTCTACCATGCGGACTAAACTGACCTGATCCGGATGATCCCATCCCAGAAGGTGCAACAGGGCATGAGCCGCCAGCCAGGCCAACTCCTGTTGCAGAGAATGCGCCTGCTGCTGTGCTTGCCGCTGCGCTGTCTCAATCGAGATCACGATGTCGCCCAAGTATAAGGGATCTCCAGAAAAAGCGACTTTGGGATACTCTACCTCCAGAGCGGCGAACGCTAGTACATCGGTAGGCTGATCTTTCTGGCGATATTGAGCATTTAAGCGGCGAATTTCAGCATCATCGGTGAAACGCAGGCTTAGTTCATAGGTTTCCCGAGGGGGTAGGTCCGACTGCAACGCCGTCAGCCAGATTTGAAACCAGTGCCGCCACGTATCATCAGAAATGGGATTACCCGGCGGTTCCTGACCCGCGACAAAACAGGCAGAATCCCTCGACCAAAAATGGTCCTGCACGGCAAGGTCTACTTGGAGTTCAGCAGAGACCATCTCGATATGCCTCAACGGGTTAGATAGGCTAAGCCAATGAGCACTGCGAGTAAGCCGATGGTTGTCAGAGCAAAGTGATACAGCGAGGTGCCCCGCTTCCGGACCATGTTGCGCATCGCCAGCTTAATATAGCTGGGTTGAGGCTGAACGGGAGCTTGAACAGCGGTTGAAGAGCCATTGACAGAGCCATTGACAGTCGGTTCTGCGGCATCAATGCTCTTGGGTTGGTTGGGTGTTTGCGACGATTGACTCATATGCCACCTATGCAGTCGATTCCGGCTCTTGGGATAAACCAGCCGGTTCGTCCCAAATCAGCCTCGAATTTAAGTCTACGGTATTCTGAATGTAACTATTTCGCAACATAATAGTCACATAATGTTCGCAATCTAGTGGAGCAATTTGGTAAAGCAATCTGGTAAAACAACCTGAGGCCATCTGAAGTTAGCCTGAGGGCAGGGCCCACGACCGTGCGAATCGGTGTTGCAAGAAATCGACGAGCAGCCGCACTTTAGTAGACAAATGACGATTCACCGGATAAATCAGCGAAATTGTCAGTTCTGTCGGCTGATACTCCGGTAGCACCCGTTGCAGGCGACCCTGCTGTAGGTCCTGTCCCACAATGAAGGTCGGTAGTAGGGTAATGCCCAATCCCCGTAAGGCTGCCTCTTTTAAGGCTTCACCATTATTGGAACAGAGGACGCCGGCAACTGAGACAGTGTGCTCGCCATCGGGTCCGGTCAAGGTCCACTGGTTGTCTACAGCAAGCTGCCCGTAGTGTAAACAGGAATGGTGCTGTAGCTGCTCAGGATGGGTGGGAGTACCCCGGCGATTGAGATACTCTGCCGCAGCACATAGAACTCGCGGTGCAGGGGCGAGGGGTTGCACAATCAGACTGGCGATCTGTTGCGGTTGGGCAATGCGTACCGTTAGATCAAAGCCTTCTTCGATCGGGTCTACAAAGCGGTCGTTGAGGGTGAGCTGCACCTGCAACTCGGGATAATGCTGCAAAAAGTCAGCCACCGCCGGCGCTAGATGCAGCGTGCCAAAGGACATAGGAGCATTCACCCGCAGAGTGCCCTTCGGCTCAGCCTGAAGTTGCCTGATGGATTGCTCTGCCTCTTCCAAACTCGACAAGATCTCTAAGCACCGCTCGTGGAAGGCACGTCCGGTTTCGGTAGGGGTGACTACCCGCGTACTGCGATGCAGAAGCTGCACCCCCAACTCATTTTCCAGGGCAATCACCAGCTTATTAACCGCCGAGCGCGATAGCCCCATCTCTCGAGCCGCGGCAGCAAAACCACCAGCTGCGACAACCCGAGTGAAGGCACGAATACTTTCAAACTTGTCCATGGCTTCGCCGAGTCAACTCTACCTAATCCGAATTGTAGATTTTTTAGCTACAATATGTTTATTAAATCGCATATTGTCTTTTATTAAGATTCAATCCATAATAGCAATAGGAGCGATCACGCTCTGCCCTCGGGAGAAATTCCAACCGAGAACCCCCTGGGAAGACCGCGACCCGCAGTTAGCCGGTTCTGGCATTAGGAGGAATGACATGATTACAATTCGACCCGCTCACAAACGAGGAATGGCTTACTTTGGTTGGCTCGATAGTCGTCACACCTTCTCTTTTGGCGAATATTTTGATCCCAACCACATGGGGTTTGCCGCCTTGCGGGTGATTAACGAAGACAAAGTGGCTCCTGCTCAAGGGTTTGGCACCCATGGGCACCGCGACATGGAAATCATTTCCTATGTCCTCGATGGCGCTCTGGAGCATAAAGACAGCATTGGCACTGGGTCAGTGATTCGTCCGGGAGATGTGCAGCGGATGTCGGCTGGAACGGGGATTATGCACAGCGAATATAACGCTTCGCAGAATGATCCGGTACATTTTCTGCAAATCTGGATTCTGCCCGAGAAGAAAGGAATCGAACCCAGCTATGAGCAGAAGGCGTTCACGGAGACTGAAAAGCGAGGACAGCTGCGCCTGGTTGGCTCTCGCAATGGTCGCGATGGCTCAATCACGATTCACCAAGATGTTGATCTCTATGCCACGCTGCTGCACGAGGGCGAGACGGTGAACCATACGCTTGATCAGGGGCGAGTTGCCTGGCTTCAGGTCGCTCGTGGTGCAGTACAGCTCAACGACCAAACCCTGACCGCTGGCGATGGGGCTGCAATTTCTAACGAGTCTTTGATTACCCTGCGGGGCACTGACAAGGATGCAGAGGTGCTACTGTTTGATATGGCAGCGTAGATCTCTCGGTTCACGATTCACATCAAGGTTTTGCAATTTGTCCTGTAATTTGTCTTCCAGTGAGTTTGTAGTCCGCTTGTTAGAGCTGGAAGTAAAACTCATTGAACAGCAGAGTGACAACTGAACAACAGATTAGTCAGTTCAGCAGAGGGGTGTGGGGAGGTAGCCTGAGGGGAATGCCTGCACCCCTACTGTTCTACTTGGTCTACCTAACCTTCTGAATCAGGGTGAATTAGAAATGCCGATTACCTCAAATGCTCACCTTGCGGCCGGGGTGGCTGCAACCAACAGCATTGCCTCAGCCGCAACCGATTGGGCATCTTCTAGATGCTTCAGCAGCGTGGTTGTTGGTAACGGGCCGAGGAGATGGCTCCAAGGCAGGAGGCGATCCGTTGCCCAGTGCTCATGCACGTAAACGCTCAATTCTGGGATCTGTCCGCGCAGGTCCTTGAAGGCGCGGCGAAAACTACCAAGGGAATCCCCATACTGACGCACCCGCTCCAGCAAATGCGACAGCCGCCGATCGCCGCGGGAGATCAGGGCCTGAATCACCGACCAATTGTAGCTCTCGGGTCGAAAGTCGATGCCTTGCGGCCGCAATTGTTTTTGCAGATCATTCAGCCGCTTCTCAGCCGCCGGATTCACGCCAAACCACTGGAATGGCGTGTGGGATTTGGGCACAAAGGTACTACAGCCAAAGGTGAGCCGCAGCCCCGGAGCTGCCTTTTTGATCGCTTTCAGCATTTGCACCGTGGCATCAAGATCCTCGGGCTGCTCGCCGGGAATGCCCACCATGCCATAGAGCTTCAGAGCGCTGAGGCCGCCCGCTTTGGCGTGGATTGCAGCCTGAATAATGTCCCCGGTTTCTAGCTTTTTGTTGATAATGCGCCGTAGCCGCTCACTGCCGCTCTCAACAGCAATGGTGATCGAGCGGGTGTCGTGCTTCACTAGCGTTCGAGCCAGCTGCTCGGTGACTGTATTGGTGCGCACCGAGGCCAAACTGAGCCGCACGTCATCGTAGGCTGGACGATCGAGATAGGTCAGCAGCTCATTGAATTCAGGATGCTGCGTCACCGAAGCCCCCAGCAAACCCAATCGGTTCGTCACCGTCAGCCCGCGTTCGATGGCGGGAATCAGCGAAGCGTCTAGACTGGCCGTCCGGAAGGGCAGCGTTAGGTAGCTGGCTAGACAGAAGCGGCACATCTCCGGGCAACTGCGCACCACTTCCACCATGTAGATGTTTTCCCAGGCGGCTTTTTCGGTGACAACCGTGGAGGCAGAGAGGGTATTGCCGCGGTAAGTTTGCTTTTGCACTTGAGCCGGAATCGAGCTGTCTACCGGCTGAATTGAGGTGATCCAGCCATCTGCGCTGTCGTAGGTGATGTGATATAGGCTAGGTACATAGATGCCGGGCACCTGAGCCAAGTGCCGTAACTGCGTGGCTCGGTCGGCATGGCGCACCTGCTGGTAGGCATCGATAAACTCGTGCAGCAGCAGCTCGCCGTCGCCCAGCAAAATCAGATCAAAGAAATCGGCGAATGGTTCGGGATTTGCAGTCAGCACTGGCCCGCCGCCAAAAATCAGCGGCTGATCGTCAGTTCGCTCTGCGGCCCGCAGCGGTAGCTGCAACGACTCCAGCAGCCCAAACAGATTGGCATAATCTAGCTCCCAGGAGAAAGAAACCCCCAGCAACTCGGGACGAGACGGCAGCGGTTCGTGCAGGTCGGTAAACAGTCGGCTGACCTGCAAATCCGGGCGGCTGGCTAGCGTCGCCCATACCACCTGATAACCGAGGCTGGTAATGCCCACGCTGTATTCATTCGGGAAAGCGAAAATCGTCGCTACCGCATCGGCATGGGGTGTCGCTGGGGTAAATAGCAGGCGTTCAGCCGCAAAAACAGAAGTCACAGGCTTATTTGTGCAATTCAAACTGTTTGTGCAATTCAAACAAGGGGATTCAGACCAGACGCATGGTGGCAACCGATCGACAACAGGTGCAAGGTAACAGGATGCAAGACCAGAGCACCCCGTAGATCTACCGCCTTCTTCAGGCTAGCATTAATAACGCCGAGCGTTGACTGCGTAAATCCTCTGGAGCATCCGCGTTTCTGCGGCACCAAATGAACAACATAAAAAAACCAAACTGCCTCAGAATTCAGAGCAACTACGGTGGGGATTTGCAAAGGCTTTAGACACAATCGAAACTAATGTTTTGACTGCAGTGTCTCTATAGTGTCTTAAGTGTTTTAGCGAGTGTCTTAAGTGTTTTAGCAGTAATGTTTTGACTGTTTGATTCTTGGCATGATTCTTGGCATTGCACTCAAATTTCCGGCTTGATCACAATCCCAAACTCCACGAGCGCTGAATCGTCTCGGTTACCCAGCAAGTTACTGAGCAACCTTGTGCTGGCTGGTTCAGTGCTTGCCTTCATAAGGCTCATCAGGATGCTCATCAGGCCAACAGACTTCAATTTCACCCGATTTTTTTCCAAACCAGGCGGGATCGATGATGAATCCAGCTAGAGGACTCAGCCCAAACAGCCTATTGAATTGTTCAACTCATTCAGGCAGAGCCATTCACAGTGTTATCGCTCAGGAAGGTTGACCCATGACAAAACCCTTTGACGACAAACATGGAACCTTGGTGCCGGCAGCAGAGCGTGTGTGGCAAGGCCGTCGTCTGGAGAGCGCTGCCGATCCGCGCCGCCGAGAAGCCGACTGTCTGCTAGAAACTGCGATCGAGCAATATCAGCTGCACCAGTTTCAGTCTGCCCTTCAGGCTTTTCAGAAGGCGCTAGAACTCTACCGCGGCATTCAGGACGGGCAAGGCGAAGGGCGAGCCTTTGCAGGGCTGGGCGTTTCCTATTACGCTCTGGGCAATTACCCAGAAGCCATTGCCTGCTCGTTTCAAAGCCTGGCTCTAGCACGGCAAGGGTTGGATCGGTTCACCGAACGGCAAGCACTCGCGAATCTCGGCAATGCCTATCGCCACCTAGAAGACTACGATCGAGCGCTCGACTACAACCAGCAAAGTCTACGTGTGTCCCAAGATATTTTTGACCAGCGCGGCGAAATGGCGGCACTGAATAACCTGGGGATGACCTACAGAGCCATGGGCGATTGCCTACAGGCGCTTGAGGTCTATCGCCAGAGCCTGTCGATTGCCCGGTCGCTGAAGGATAGCCAAACGGAAGCTCAGGTGTTGCGCAACCTGGGGAATGCCCACCACACCCTAGGAAACTTTGCCGAGACGGTGATCTGCTACGAACAGTTGCTGACGCTGGTGCGACAGCGGCCTCAGCCGCAGAACGAGATGTCGGTGCTGAAGAATTTAGCAAGTGCCTGCTACAGTCTGGGGGATTACGTTAAAGCCGCGGCATATCAGGAACAACGCTTGGCTCTGGCGCGTCGGCTCGCGGATAACCGCACGGTGGAACAGGTGCTAGAGAACCTAGCCGTCACCTACGAACTGCTCGGTAAATCAGAGCAAGCCATTCGCTGCTACGAACAGCGCTTGGCAGCTGTCCAGGCCGTCGTCCAGGAGAGAGGCGGCACATCGGATACTGTCTAGCGGCTCGTCACATGCTCATCACCGTCTCGTCACGGCGACTGCCCAGAGCAATTCCGTCAGCAGCAGGTAGGATCAACCTATGCTGAATTATTCTCTGACGGCTTATCCTTATCCTGGAGCGCGACGGGTCGTTTTAGGGCGCAACTACGCGGCGGCGACGAGTCAACCCCTGGCCACTCTGGCAGGCATGGAGATGTTTTGGGCAGGCGGCAACGCAGTTGATGCGGCCGTTGCCATGGCGATTGCTTTAACGGTCGTAGAGCCGACCTCCAACGGCATTGGCTCCGATGCCTTTGCGCTAGTCTGGGACGGGCAACTCCACGGGCTGAATGCTTCTGGGCGCAGTCCCCAAGGTTTGCCCATCGACGCCTTTGCTGAATTCGAGCAGGTGCCTTCGCTGGGGTGGCTGCCAGTGACGGTGCCAGGAGCCGTTTCGGCATGGCGGGCGCTGTGGCAGCGGTGGGGCAAATTACCCTTCGAGCAGGTGTTTGGTCCGGCAATTCGCTATGCTGAGCAGGGCTTTCCAGTGTCGCCGGAAACCGCACGGGCGTGGCGAGCAGCGGAGTTGGTGTTTGGGGCGCGCACAGACCCGGCTTTGCAGCCCTTCAAGCAGGCGTTCTTTCCAAACGGACGAGCACCGCGAGCGGGAGCAATTTGGGGCAGCCCAGCCCATGCTGCTACCCTGCGAGAGATTGCAGCCACCGAAGGCGAGAGCTTTTATCGCGGCAGTCTGGCAACACAAATGGCCGAGTTTGCCACGGCCACCGGCGGTTGGCTCAGCGTCGAGGATCTGGCGGCTCATCAGGTGCAGTGGGTGCAGCCGATCTCGACCGACTACCGCGACCTAACCGTATGGGAAATTCCGCCCAATGGGCAAGGCATCGCCGCGTTGATGGCGCTGAATCTGCTGGAGGGCGTTGAGCTGTCTCGTTATCCCCGCGAATCGGTGATGAGCCTGCACTGGCAGATCGAGGCGATGAAGCTAGCCTTTGCGGACGTGCATCAGCATGTGGCCGATCCCGACTGGATGCGGGTACAAGCAACCGACTTGCTCAGCAAAGCCTACGCTGAACGACGACGCGCCCTGATCCAGCATCAGGCAATGTTGGCTCAAGCCAATCTACCCACGAGCGACACGGTGTACTTGGCAGCGGCAGATCAAAATCTTATGGTGTCGTTGATTCAATCCAACTTTGAAGGCTTTGGCAGCGGCATCCTAATTCCGGGTACAGGAATCGCCCTGCAAAATCGCGGCGTGGGCTTTCGGCTAGATCCGCAGCACCCCAACTGTGTCGCTCCTGGCAAGCGCCCCTTCCACACCATCATTCCCGGGTTTTTGACCCAGGGGAAGCAACCACTCGGTCCCTTTGGTGTTATGGGGGGGCATATGCAACCCCAAGGACATGTACAGGTTGTCGTTAACTTGGTGGACTATGGGCTGAATCCACAGGCTGCCCTAGACGCCCCACGTTGGCAGTTTGCCAGCGGCAAAACCGTATGGCTAGAACCAGCAGTGCCGCCGTCGGTGGTTCTAGAGCTAATGGAACGCGGACATGATGTGCAGTTGGTGGCAGAACCACGACTGTTTGGCAAAGGGCAAATGATTCTGCGGCAGGATGAGGTGCTAGTGGCGGCTTCAGAACCTCGGGCCGATGGGTTGGCCTTGGCTGGATAAGCAGAATTCCACCTTGGCTATAACCACGCTACTCAGCGGACTGACCATCTCGTCGCCCGAGTTCGTAAACGCCGCAGCCAACGCAGGCAATGATGCCCATGCTCAAGGTCCAACTGCGTCCCAATCCGGCCGCGACCAGCCAGTTGCATACTCCCCCCGCCAGTAGAAACGGCACAACGCTCAACAGCGAGGCATAGAAGGCGTTGAGAGATTCCCGAGCTTGGCGGGTGCGCTCAAATTCTTCCACCGACGTGTAGAGTGAGCGTTCGGCAGCATTCATCCAGCCGCTCAACCGCTCCATCACCCATTCGCTGAGCGGGAAAAATCCTAGGTATAGAGCCAGCGCCCACAGACTCAGCCCAGCCAGCAGGGTAGTATCAAGGCGTACTTGAAACGGCAACAAGTCAATCAGCATGGAGAAAGCAGCCCTTGGCAATCAATCCAGTTGACCTCCTGATTGTAACGTTTCTTAATGAGTTTGCGACCCAGCCAGCAGCAGTGCCTCGACGATTGCCCATCGGCCGCTATGACTGCCTGAAGATACAGGGACGATTGAGGCTTCCCTAGAATTCCTCTGACCAACCTACCGAGCAGGATGCAGAACCGACGGTCCGCGATAGCTCAGGTACAACGATCCTGCTCACTGGCGCGGCATCACTCGACTCAAAATCGCGTACAGAATGGCTGCCGAAATGACGCCATTGATCGGTGCTACGCCCCAAGAAAACTGATTCGAGAAGTAGGCGATCAGGGCTGCTCCTACATAAGCAATCACGCCAGCCCAGTTAAACGCCGACCGCACGCTCTCCAGCGGCGGAAATTCGCCCCGGTGTCGCAGCCAGAAGTCGGCCATGATGATGCCCCCCACCGGCGGGATCACCGTCCCTAGGAAGAGCAAATAGGGAATCATCAGGTTGTAGATGCCCATCAACGCCAGGACAAGGGCGAAGGTAGCACCGCCGATCACAAAGGCGTGGCGTTTGGTGGTGCGGAAAAAGTTGGTGCCTGCCATCGAAAAAGCGTAGATCGTATTGTCTTGCGTGGTCCAGACATTGAGGATCAGCAGAATCAGCCCACCCAGCAGGATGCCTTGCTGAGCCATAGCTTGCACGATATTTTCGGTGCCATAGACCAAGGTAGAGAAGGCTCCGGCAAACACAAGCAGCCCATTGATCAAGAAAAAGGCGAACAGCGTACTCCAGACGGCATTTCGACCGCTGTCAGCAAACCGGCTCCAGTTCGTGGACTGAGTACCCCCCGAAATAAAGGTGCCAATGACGACGGCAAGCGCGGCACCAAAGCCCATTTGCTGGGTTGGCTCTAGGGCCATTAGATCGCCCGCATCTCGCAAACCAATCGACAGACTGATCGCGATCAAGATCAGCATCGCCGGCACCGCCAACCGGCTGAGCCAGTCCATCGCCGTGTAGCCAATGTAGGCAGTGACGCAAAAGGCATAGGTAAAGAACACCACCGCCAGCCACTTCCAGGATGCCGGCAAGCCCACCAATTCACTGAGCGCATCTGCAATGAAGGCGTTGGTGACGGCATACCAGCCGATCTGCGTAAATCCCAAAATGAAATCGACCCAGCGAGAGCCAATATTGCCAAAGCTGAAGCGAGCCATCAGCACTGTTGGTAATCCGCTCCGGCTGGCAATATAGCCCAGTGTGGCGCAGTAGGCCCCCAAGGCAAGGTTGCCGAGCAGCACGATCAGCAGCATTTCAGGAAAGCGAAAGGCGGGACCAATAGCACCGCCAGCGAATAAGGTAGTCGAGGTGAGAGCAAACCCCATGAGCAACGGCGCAAGAGACCAGATCGGCTTGCGGGACTCTAGGGGGACGGGAGTCAGGGGGTAATCCTGGTCTGCTTGTGACCGAGTCGCAGTTGTGGGTTCGGTAGAAATGCTCATAGCAGAATCGTTAATCCTAGAAGCTCAGTTTCAACTAGGTCACATTATTGAAGTCAGACCTTGCCCGGAATGGTATTACAGAATACAAGTGATCATAAAATCAGTCCCTACAACGGTTCTAGCTGAGTGCGAATGCGAGCTAGCAGATCGCTAAACTGAAACGGCTTGAGGACGTAGTCGGTCACACCTAGTATCTGACTCTTCAACCGATCGCTGATATCGTCACGCGCAGTCACCACGATCACAACGGGTGGCCGTTTGTCAAGGCGCTGTAGCGATTCGAGCACCTGCCAGCCATCACGACCGGGCAGTCCTAAGTCGAGAAGCAGCACATCAATGGCGTGTTCGGTGGCAATCTGAATCGCTTCTATTCCATCAGCGGCAATCAGCGGATGGAACCCGTGCTTCTGGAGTCCTTTGGCGATGAAAGCTGCGATGCGAGCTTCGTCCTCAGCAATTAGTACATTAGGCATGGGCATCGAGCAAGGTAGAACGAAACGCCTACCGGCAATATGAATCATTGAGCTAGATGAAGTGCCCCAAGCGAATACAGAGTGATATCCAGGACGCGCCTAACACCATGAGAACCCGTTAACCGTCCCAATAAATACACGAAATAAGAGGCTTGCCAGTCCATTCGAGTTTCCTGAGAACGTAATTCTGAAACACTTGAGACCTATGAGTTGGCAATATTAGGCACAGCTTTAAAAAAATATAAACGACAATCGCCGTTTATCGTGATGAGTTTATCTGGCTTCGTTAAAGCTAAACATAAAATTAACTGATTTGGAACTTAATTTTAAGAGTAAGGCTGCAATTTTATAAACCAGAATGACATTACTGAGAATTACTAATGCAGTGGATAAAACTCACCCACGTTAACGGTAGGTGAGCTATAAGGAGCTATCCTGCTGTGTTGCGACTGGGCAGTTTACTGAAATCAAGTCAATAATGCGCTGGCGAATGCACAAAGAATCTAATCATTCGGATCTGGCTGCCCCAAGCCGATGTTGCCTACTTTAGGCGGCCGAGATGAGGGTGGCATGAATCTTGGATGAGAAACTTCTCATGAGCCGCGGCTGTTTCTGTGTCTTGCCTTGGTTCTGGTGTTCCGGTCGGTAAAGCTAGCAGCAATCGGACCTGAGCTAGAAAAATTTGGGCTAGAACTCTCAGCAAAGTGACGGAAACGGCAGCACTGGCGGGATCCGGGCAATTTGCTACTGCCGCTCGGATTGACCTGTTCGGCTGACGGGTTGTAGAAGTCCCTGCCGTGACATTGCCAGGCAATATGCGCTAACTTGAAAATGCTTCAGATTTCAACCGAATATAATTCATAAACTGCATGAATTAACGCTTCAGATTCAATGCTGCAAATATTTTAGAGGGCGGGGTGGCAGCGGCTATCTCGCCTTCTCATTGAGCTTCTCTGGGTGCGCTCGCTTCCTGAACACTTGAGGGCAATCGCAGTGAGGGGTGCAAGGGCAGAACCAGGGTAAAGGTAGAGCCTACACCCACGGTGCTGCTGAGGGTGATATATCCACCATGAGCCTCGGTGATTGCTTTTACGATCGAGAGTCCCAGTCCCGCCCCATCGGAGCGGCGGTAGCGGTTGGGGAGTCGAGCAAACCGCTCGAAGATGCGCTCCTGTTCAGATAGGGGAATGCCAGTGCCTGTATCCCGTACCCATAACCGAACTGTAGTTGGATTCAGGGCTGGGCTAAGGGCGGCTCCTAGCTCAATCAGATCACCCATGCGCGTGTGCTGAACGGCATTTTGCACCAAACTGATCACCGCCCCGGTGAGGCGCTGTCGGTCTGCCACCAAATCGCCTGACTGCGGTCGATGCAGTCGCCAGTTGCGGTCGGCTAGGGCACTCACTTTTTGAAACAGCTCTTCGATAAAGGCGGGCAGCGCCACATGCTCTAGCTGCAAGAAATCGGGCTGTTCGGCTCGGGTCAGCAGCAGCAGATCGTTGACAAACCGGCTCATGCGATCCAATTCGTCCACAACGAGATCTAGGGTTTCCTGCTGCTCGCGGGAGACGGTTCCTAGCAGTTCGATGTGGCCACGAATGATCGTAATCGGGGTGCGCAGTTCGTGCCCGGCATCGTTGATGAAATTGCGCTGGCTAACGAACGCTGATTGCAAACGATCCAGCATGTCGTTGAACGTGTTGGCAATATCGGCAATTTCTCCGGAGCCTTTGACGGCAATCCGCTGCGTTAGGTCCGATTCACTGACTAAGCGGGCGGTCGTAGCCAGCTTTTGCACAGGAGCGAGCAATTGTCCGGTGATAATCCAGGCAATGGCAAAGGCCACAATCACCACCCCTGCAGCTACCCAGAAGAAGAGATACACCCCTGCCAGGGCCTCCTCGCGCTCACCTCGAGTGGCATGGGCGCTAATAAATACCGCTCGAACATCGCCTTCTAGCTCCAAAGGCTGCACCAAATACAAGATGTCGCCAATGTTTGGATCGGATAACGTGCGCTCTCCCGACAGGGGCTGGGTTTGCAAAGCCCAGTAGCCCATCAGCTTTGAACTGGGCTGCATGATTGCCGGCAATACCTGGGGGTTCGATCGGTAATACGTGCCGTCTATGGTAAAGATCAAAAAATTGTCGTCTTGGGGAACAGTTTTTGCCAGAAACTCATCCACAAACTGCCGTAGTTCTGCAACTGACCGCACTTGGTCCGATTCCCAGTCCGCATAGGCAGCCTGAAAATCTGCCATTTCGTCAATGAGATCCGCCCGAACTCGCTGATTGACCTGGGCTAGAAATAGCCACATAAAGATTGGCGTAGCCACGGCAGAGAGCAGCAGCAGCAGCAGCAGATATAGCATCAGGATACGATTGCGAGCCGAGGCAAAGACGCTTCGCCACCACGCCCGACCTCTCGCCCAAAATGCCAGCTTCGTTGAGCTTGAAATCACCGCCACAGGTCATGCTCCTGGTTCGAGAACAGAGGATGCAGTTGGGGGGCTGACGTCGGGTCCTTCGGCAGAGGGACGCACCACGGGTAGGACCAACGTAAAGGTCGACCCCTGACCCACACGGCTGACCAGTTCGATGCGGCCTCCCGACGCGGTGACAATGGCCTGCACAATGGCCAACCCCAAGCCAGTTCCTTCGGCCAAGCGCTGACCGCTAGCCGCCCGAGCAAACCGCTCAAAAATGCGCTGCTGATCGGCAGGAGCAATGCCTTCTCCGGTATCGCGCACCCACAGCTTGAGCAGGTCTGGTCCCTCTGGATTAATCGTCGGTTCAATCAGCGCTCCTAGGGTGATTTGACCATCGCTAGGCGTGTGGCGCACGGCATTGCTGACCAAATTGAGCACGGCCTGGGTCATCCGCTGGCGATCGAGCATCAGCGTCAGCGGTTCCTGGATGCGCAGCTCCAGCTGACAGTCGCATTCGGCAAGCACCTTGGCTTTGGCATACAGTTCCTCTAGGAACGGCTGTAGCTCTACCACCTCGGGTTGGATAAAATCGTGCTGATCGGCTCGGGCTAGCAGCAGCAAATCGTTGACGAATCGCATCATTCGCCCTAGCTCGTCGCTGACCACCGCCAGAGCTTCCCGCTGCTCCTCCGGGTCGTCGCCCATCAGCTCTAGATGCCCTTGGATGACGGTAATCGGGGTACGGAGTTCGTGGCTGATGTCGCTGACAAAGTCTTTTTGGTGGACGAAGGCTTGTTGCAGGCGGTCCATCATGTCGTTGAAGGTGCGAGCCATTTCTGCTAGTTCATCGTTGCCTTCCACGGTGAGGCGCCGCGAGAGGTCGGTTTCGCTGATGCTGCGAGCGGCCATAGCCAGCGTACGCAGGGGTCGCAGCAGTCGTCCGCAAACCCACCACGCCACCAGGGAAGCAACCAGCAGAATCAGCAGCTTAATGCTGATCATCGTTCGCATGGCTTCCTGCACTTCCTGGTACTCATCGGCGGTGATATAGGCGGTCAAAAATACACCCTGAACTTGTCCGGCAATCACAATCGGTTCAGCGTAATACAAAATGCGAACCACGTTTGGATCATCAACGTCCTGCTCGCCGTAGGTGGGTTGTTCTAGGCGTTGCCACTCTGCCATCAGGGGTGAACCGGGCTGCATTGCTGCGGGGAGTTTGGCAGGGCTGGCTCCCAAAAACTGGCCATTAAAGATCGCAATGAAATACTGGTCTTCTTCGGTGGGTTCATTGGCGAGGTAATCCAGCAGCCAAGCTCGCAATTGGCTCGGATCAGTCAGCTCAAGCGCTAGCTCTTCACGAAATTCGATGACCTCGGCGACAACCTCTTCGCGCAGGCGATCGCTGATTTGGCGAGAAAGTGCATGGTAAATAATGGGCAGAGCCGACCCCAAAAACAGCAGAATCAGACCCACGTACCAGATCCAAATGCGAGTGCGCGTCTGGCGAAAAATGGAATGTCGTCTAAGCCAATTTCTTGCCACAGGTAGATGACCAGCCGATTGGACGGAAAGATCAGGCATTAGGGAAGGCGTGAATCAAGATTCTGGAAGTTTGGCAAAGAGTCTGACAAAGAGTAGCTTGGCAATTAACACACCCTAACGCGAGGACGATGCTCCAACAGTTGCCACGGACACTGACACAATCCTGCACTTTTAACCCCTGAGAGTCAATAATCTGCTATCATTCCAAGCTGTAGTTCTCAATAGTTCTCAATTTAGTTTGGAAGACAAGTTGGGCTAGCGCAAGTTCCATGTATGAGAACATTCTCATCTAAAACAATTCTCCAAAAAACACCATATCTCGCAAACAAAACCCAATTGTAGAAATCAGTAGAAATCTGCCAGTGGCAGCTCATCCCGATGCCATTATCTAGTGGTTTCGTGTCTTGTTTAAGAATCGTTTTTAGTTAGGTGGCTTAGTGTATCGCTAATTTTATCTCAGTTTTATCGTAACCTGATTCTTGAAAGGCCTGCTGGCAGTTTTGTGAGTATGTCATCACCGCTCAACTTATGCGGTCTCATAAGAGACAAGCTCTTGCGTCTAGCTTTCAGGGGTTGGCTCAACCGCAAGTCTAACTCCAAGTTTGAGTGCTTTTCGTTGCAGATTGCGAAGCGCTCGTTTCCGATATCGGGCATCTTCTTGAGCAGGCTTTGGCTGCCCTTAAATTTCTTTCACCCTGATGGGGCGTAGCGCGTGGAGTGCTAACTAGCAACAGGCGGGTGGGATTCCTTCCCTGGCTATGAATCATCAAGGAGTCGGGCTATGCAGACTATAAATGACTGTAAATAGGGTCGAGAGCAGTAACGGGGGGAAGGACATGGCGGCTTGATCCTGATCACTCAATCACGGCGACAAGTTCTACGATGTCGATCTAGACAAGCCTGCGCCTTTGGACTGTTGCTCAGGCTGCTCAGCTGGTCGTCTGCAGGGCAGAGCATCGGTTTGGTGCTGCCCGTCTTGCTGCCAAGGTGTCAAACGGGTTTATGGGTGTCCCCAAGAGTCTGCCCAGTTCAGGGTGCGGAGGTTCATCCTATCATCACCCTACATCCGCCTAACCGGTTTGACATCCCCTCAGAAACACCCAGCTCGTTGACAAAGCGGTTTGATCGCTCGCGAGCGGTTTTGCCGATTGAAGCGGCGCTACACAAAGTCTGCCCGGTTGATCACCCGCAGGTTGGTGTCCTCGATGAGCAGTAGGTTGCTGCGTCCGAGCTTCACCAAGACATCATTGCCCTGCTGTCGCAAGGTGAGCTGTCCAAAGCTAATGCCAACCAAGTCGATTTTGTCCTGATTATTTTTGAAATCCGTGACGCGGTCAAACCCTTGGTTCCGTCGCACCACAATGCGATCGCGTCCAGCTCCGGTCGTAATCACATCATTGCCGGGGCCGCCATCCAGGATATCATTGCCCGCACCGCCTAGCAGCGTATCGTTGCCGGCACCCCCCACCAGCCGATCATTGCCGGCGTCGCCCAGCAGCCGATCGTTGCCGCCTAAACCAAAGATCGTATCGTTGCCCCCCAGACCACGAATGACATCCCGTTTGGGAGTGCCTTGGAGGATGTTGTCTGCATTCAGATCTACGGGGGCAGGAGGTAAGCCCGGTTGAGGCACTCCGGGACCTGGAGGTGGACTCGGTGGCGGATCGATCAGATCCACTTGAGTGACGGCTAATTCATACTGAGTGCTGACTGTACCTGAAGCTCGCCCAACCTGAAGGAAATAGGTCCCAGGTGACAAAGCGGCAGAAAAATCATTCCGGCCAATGGGTCGGCTCGCAATGATCTCGCCGTTGTCTACAATGCCGTTGCCATTGCGATCGGCAATAATGTTGACCGAAGCTGGCCTGGTTTCTCCGGTAATCGCAATCCCTAGGTTGCTTCGCTGAGTTAGGGTGAATTTGTAGAAGTCCGTTGCGTCTAGCTCTCCCACATAGTCTCTCAAATCGCGCCTGCCGACGAGCACACCTAGGTCCAGGGCTTGAGTCAGGGTATTGCCCGGATCGGGAAAAACATTGCCCGGTCTAGGAGTTGCAGCAATCCGCAGGCTATAGGGGTTTGCCCGTGTAGAAAAGGTTTGCAGTCGAATAAAGTGCGTTCCGGCAGGAAGCGGCTCAGAAAAATTCTCAACGCTGCCAAAGATGCCATTGATGACTTCGTTGTTGTCTACAATGCCATTGCTGTTGACATCGGAAATCAAATCGGCACGTAGCGAAGTGCCATTGAACTGTACACTCAGATCGCTATTTGTGGGAAGCGTAAACCTATAAAACGCAATCCGATCGCTGGAATCAAATGTTCCAGCGATATCTAGCGCACCCGAGAGAGCACCCAGATCATTAGCAGTCAATAAAGTGTTGTCGTTTTGTGAAACCATTGTAGCTTTCAGACGAATGGGAACAGAGGTTGGTTCAATAATCCAAAGCAGATTGAACAGCAATTACCCAGAAGGCAATGCCGTTAAGGCTTATGACATACCGAAAATTCATTGCTATGGTGCAACTAGCGCCACTACGGGATACAGGTTGAGGAAATTGACCTTATAACCGAGATAGGACCGTCAAACCTAGTTAATTTCCTCAAGGGGGCGATTGCTGATGGAAGCCGTGTGCAGCAGGGGCAAAATCCTAGGATCATCGATCACTACATTCCCCTGATTTACTGGCACTACTCAGTGAATACTAGCGAACAAATACGAGCGAACGACTGAAACCAACGAACAGCAATATAGCGTAGCAACTTGTCTTTTTATAGCTATTTTCTCCGAGTGAGGCTAGTGCTTTCCCGAGGATTCACCAAAAGTTTATGTTGAAGTCACTGATGGTCTATCAAGATGTATGTAAGAAGAATTCATGAATCAAACGCTGATGAAGTGATGTTCGCAGCGTCTTAGGAATGCTGATTGCAAGAGGCAGGAATGGCAAATGGTACAATGCCGCCTTCAAAAAATCAAGCTAGAGCAGCCGCTGACTCCGGCACAAGCTAAGCTCGATTGGGGGCAGCCAAGTTGCGGAAGCGCGTGAACTGCGGCTCAAACAACAGCTTCACGGTACCCACGGGACCATTGCGGTGTTTGGTGATAATCACCTCGGCAATGCCGCGATCGGGAGTGTCGGGGTTGTAGTACTCGTCGCGATACAGCATCATCACCAGATCGGCATCCTGCTCGATCGAACCAGATTCCCGGAGATCGGACATCATCGGGCGTTTGTTGGTCCGGGACTCAACACCGCGACTCAACTGCGACAGGGCAATGATGGGCACCTGCAATTCTCGCGCCAGCCCCTTCAGCGAACGGGTGACCTTCGAGAGTTCCTGCACCCGGTTGTCGCTGCCGCTGCTCTCCATGAGCTGTAAATAGTCTATTAGAATTAACCCTAAGCTGCCGCCCTGCTCGGCCTGCAACCGCCGCGCCTTGGAACGCATTTCGGTCACGGAAATATTCGGCGTATCGTCGATGAAGATAGGAAGCTGCGACAGAATACTGATCGCATGACCGAGCGGCTCCCACTCATTCTGGCTGATCCGCCCCGAGCGCAACCGCCCACTTTCCACCTGCGCCTCACTCGACAGCAAGCGATAGACGAGCTGCTCCTTCGACATTTCTAAACTAAAGACGGCAATTGGCAGTTTGTGAAAGGCGGCAATGTTGCGGGCAATGTTCAACGCAAACGAGGTTTTCCCCATCGACGGTCGCCCAGCAGCAATAATCAAATCTGACCGCTGAAAGCCCTGGGTCATGGCGTCGAGATCGTAGAAGCCGCAGGAAATGCCCGGTAGCACCAGCCCCAGCGAGCGGCTTTCAATATCGGAAAAGGTGGTGGTGAGGATATCAGCCGTAGCCATCAGGCTTTGCTGCGGGCGGGCCTGGGTGATGCTAAAGACGGTCTGCTCGGCGCGGTCGAGAATTTTTTCGATCGGTGTGTTCGTTTCGTAGCCGAGCTGCGCCACTTCTGTTCCCGCCTGAATCAGCTTGCGCCGCAGGTATTTCTCCATGACGAGCTGCGCGTACTGGTCGATGTTGACAGCGCTGATGGTGCGATCGACCAGATCCGCCAGCCGACTGGGACCACCTACTTTCTCTAGCAGCCCATGGTCCTGCATCCAGCTCGTGACGCTCATTAAATCTGTGGGTCTGCCCTGCACCTGTAGCGCAATCGCGGCTCGATAGATTTCTTGATGGGCGCTGATGTAAAACGCCTCGGGACGCAGGATTTCCAAGACTCGCCCCAGCGCCTCTGGATCGAGCAGAATGCCGCCCAGAATCGCTTCCTCGGCGTCGATATTCTGGGGAGGAAGGCGGTCGCTGTAGCCGTGGAAGCTGAGTTCTTGAACCATAGATGCCGTACCGTCGCTATCCGTGGGTGCTGTGTGTCAGTGCGGTTGGTCAGTGCCGCTGAATACTTCGTCAAATATCCTTCAAAGATCCGTCTGCACCGGGTTGATGGACCCTAGACCAAACCATCCCACCGGGATAATACCTCAGTACTATCGTGCGGCGGGGTGCTGGTTATTGTAACCCGACTGCCCTCGGTCGGCGCTGAACTCGATCGATTCTTTAATCGATTCTTTATAGGAAGTAAAACGATCAATTCCCTACGGGATCTCGATTTAGAACACTAGGACGCAAAACCCCTAGCTTCCCCATCCAGTGGGCCAAACCGCCCAAGCGTCCTCAGGTCACCCCTCGGTGCTGGCTGTGCTCCCCTGCGGTCCCAGATCCCTGATAGAGTTGACCCAGGGAGTTGTGAATTTAGCAGATTGCAGCAAAAGGATGAAAGCACAAGTTTTTCGAGGCGTGAATCAGCTCAGCTACGAGGATATTCCCGTACCCGAGATCGGCGCGGATGAGGTGCTGGTGCAGGTGCAAGTGGTGGGGCTGTGCCAGTCGGATATCAAGAAAATTCGCTACCCGCTCTATGACCCTCCCCGCATCTTTGGGCATGAGACAGCCGGCACAATTGCGGCAATTGGGGCTGACGTTACAGACTGGCAGGTTGGGCAGCGGGTGGTGGTGTTGCATCACATTCCCTGCATGTACTGTGGCTACTGCCTGAACGAAAACTATTCAATGTGCGATGTGTACAAGAACATCACGACAACGGCAGGCTTTACGCCCAGTGGTGGGGGCTTTGCCGAGTATGTGCGGGTGCCGGGGCATATCGTCCGACATGGCGGGCTGATCACGATTCCTGACGACGTCAGCTTCGAGCAAGCCAGCTTTGTAGAGCCGACCAACTGCTGCCTAAAAGCCGTGAAAAAAGCAGAGATCGCGCCGGGTCAAACCGTGCTGATTACCGGAGCCGGACCGATCGGGCTGATGTTCATCATGCTGGTGAAGTACTTTGGGGCGCGGGCCATTGCCACCGACCTGATTCCCAGCCGCATCGAGAAGGCCCTCAGTGTCGGTGCTGAAGCCGCTTTCGACGCTCGCGATTCCGATCTGCCGGCTAAAATTCAGGCGCTCACTCAGGGCATGGGGGTAGACGTGGCGCTGCTAGCCGTTCCCAGCGAGAAGGCGTTCTTCCAAGCGCTCGACTGCACGCGCAAGGGCGGCAAGATCCTCTTCTTCGCCGAATTTCCCGACGAGGTGGAAATCCCGATCAACCCCAACATTCTCTATCGCCGCGAGATTGACCTGATCGGCAGCTACAGCTCGTCCTACAAGCTGCAAGCTCTCTCGGCGGATATTGTCTTCAACCGGCGTATCAATGTAGACGCCCTAATCAGCGACCGCTATCCGCTGCAGGAGCTGGCAGCCGCCGTTGAGCAGGCGGTTCATCCCACGCCGGAGACCTTCAAGATCTTGATCTACCCGTAGCGCTGTGCGGTTCTTTCCCTGGGCACTCAGTCCTGCTAGCCTAGCAGTACTTGGAGACGTCTTCCTTGCATTCATCGGCTAGGTAGCTGAGGGCCCGGAAGCGCAAGCCCACAAGCTGGTCGTAGAGTGGGTTTAGCTTGCACATCGGCGGGATATGCACGACTTTGTGCCCAAACAGCGTCACGTCCCGCTCGAAGGGGCATTGCGGCGGAATCATCTTGCAGAGGAAGCGAGCTAAACGCGGATCGTGCACCTCTAGGTGATCTAGCCACTCCTGCACCGGCTTTAGCGGCGCTAGATGATGCTCTTCGCCCTCGGGAACACCGTCAGCAGGCGGTCGATAGTTCAGCGTTAGCCGCAAGGATTCCAAAATCTTGGGCTGTAGCCCTAGCTCGACGCAAAACCGATGCAGCACCTCATCTTCGGAGTTGGAGTAGGTGCCATCGGCAATGGCCACCATGACAGCGGTGCGCATAAAATTTTCAGCGGCGGGAGTGCCTTTGCCCAAACTCGCGGCCAGTTCCGAGCCGGTAACCGTTTCTGCCTCTTTGAGTGGGGTGTTGGGTGCGAGTTCGGTTTCCATCAGGTCGTGGATCAAGTCCTGCTCTTCGGTATCGAAGTGGCCATCGGCCCAGGCGATGGCAAGCAATCCTCGCAGCCAGAGGGCGATTTGCTCGTCGCTATAGGGAGATTGCACAGTACTAACCATGAATATTCTATTGAGGAATGACTACAACGCACGCTGTCTAGTCTAGCGCCTCTGGTTTTTCCCCTCTAGGGATCTCTCTTGCTAGCCTTGTGCCAATCCGATGCAGCTGGCACTTGTTTCGCCGCAGCCGTACTGTACACTACTGAGAGTGGGTGAGAGAGGGTGAGCGGAGAAGCACATTGTGGCTCCACAGGAATTTTTCTTACTGCTGGCTTCGGTGCTGACGAACGTCGTCGGGCAATATCTGCTGAAAGCGGGGGCGCTGCGGCTCGGGCAGGTGACGGCAGGAAACGCCTTCAGCCATATTTTGAGCATTCTCACGATTCCCCAGCTTGTGGCTGGTTTGATGTGCTACGGCGTCGGTGCCATTGCCTATATTCTGCTGCTGACTCGAGTCAACCTCAGCGTTGCTGGACCTGCCATTGCCCTCAGCTATGTGTTTTCGGTGCTGCTCGGCTACTTTATCTTTCGCGAGCCGATTCCTCTAGAGCGCGTGGTGGGATTGGGGCTGATCGTGTGTGGGGTGCTGCTGGTGGTTTGGCAGAAGGCTTGAGTCGCCGTCTGAAACTGCCCACACAGAAACTGCTCACACAAACAGTGGGAGCAAGCTCCAGGACGCGAGGCAGTCTGATTTCAGGACGAGCGACGCATGCCGAACCAGGTTGCTAGCAGTTCCTGCTGCCAAGTTGGTCGCTGGGCAACGGTAGCGGTCTGGGCCGCTTGGCGCAGCACTTCGGCGAGGGTAGGTGATACTAGCGGCAGTCGAGCGAGATGCTTCAGTTTCAGGCGTTGCTGGATGGCTAGCACGAGCGGACCACTGCATTCGCTGGCATCGGCAGCAACCAGATGCGCACCCAGCAGTTCGCCAGTTCGATGCGTAATCAGCTTGCAGAAGCCGGTAGTGTCTGCACCCGCCTGAGCTTTCACAAGCGTCTGCAACGACTGACGCTGCACTCGCACTTCGTCGCCGTAAAGCTGGTGAGCCTGAGTCTCAGTTAGCCCTACTCGCACCCATTCTGGATCAGTGAACAGCGCCCAGGGAATTGGCTGATAGTTCATTCTGTGGATCGGCAGGAATAGGGCATTCTGGATTGCAACATCGGCTTCGGCTCGGGCCAAATGGAATCCGGGATAGCCGCCCAAGGCCTCTCCGCAGGCATAGATCTGAGGATGGCTGGTTTGCAGCTTGGGGTTAACCCGAATTCCAGACGGACCACACTGCACCCCAGCCGCTTCGAGATTCAGTCCGGCTAACCGAGGGACGCGGCGGGTTGCCAGCAGCAGCACATCGGTAGCAATAGCTTGATTGCCGACCTGCAGCCAGATCTGGCGATCGAACTGTTTGGCTTGGGTGACTTGGGTTTGTGTCAGTACCGTGACACCTTCCGCTTCTAGGCAGGCTTGGATCAGGGCAGCGGCTTCGGCGTCTTCCTGGGGGAGCAGCCGCGGAGCAGCCGTAACCAGCGTCACGGAAGCCCCCAAGCGATTCAGCGCCTGCGCCAGCTCGATGCCTCTCGGATCGCGACCCAGGATCAGCCAGTTCTGTGGCAGGTGCGACCAGGATGGCTCGGACAAGCGATCGAGAGTGAGGTACGGAATGGCGCTGAGTCCGTCAATGGTGGGGAGAATGGGGTCGGTGGCGGTCGCCAGCAGGTAAGCGGTGGCGCGAATGGATCTGCCAGCGACGGCAATGCCTAGAGTGGGGCGGCGGTAAAATTCGCCCTGCTCCAGAATCACATCGACGCCTAGGGCAGCAAGTGTCGGCAGCGCAGTTTCAGAGGTGCTCACGTCATGCACGACGTCGATCACGGCTTGACTCCAGGCGGTAACAGCCTGCCAGCTGCCATCAGTCGTAGATGGGTGATCGAACGCTGCCTGGCTGAGCCAGTGCTGTTGCCGTATCGCTCGGCTGAGCCGCGTCAGAAGATACCCCGATAACGAGGCGGTTGGATGCGGAATCGGCGGTTCTACTAGCGCTACCCGAGCGCCCCAACGACTGGCCCGAGCAGCCGCATAGCGCCCGACCAAACTGCCGCCCACAATCACCAGATCGTAGTCTACGGGCATGGATTAACCGTCCTGCAGCAGAAGGGAGCGCAAGCCTGCAAGCAGCCGCTGATTGTCGGCTTCGGTGCGCACGGCAACTCGGAAGAAGCGGTCGCCCAGTTCAGCAAAACTGAGACAGTCACGAATCAGAATTTGATGCTGCAGCAGCAATCCTTTTTGGAGCGCGATCACCGAGCGATCGGACTGCACCAGCAGATAGTTGACCGCACTAGGGAAGGGATGCAAGCTTGGCAAAGCGGCGAGTCCAGCCAAGAGCTGAGTTCGCGTGGGGGGTAACCAGTTCCAGGTTTGCTGCTGAAAGGCGGTGTCAGTCAGTACGGCTTCAGCCGCAGCGACGGCCAGGGTATTCACAGCCCACGGATCGCGCCATGCTTGCCAGCGCTGCAGCCGCTCGGGATGGGCAATGGCGTAGCCCAACCGCAGCCCCGGCAGACTGTAGAACTTGGTGAGTGAGCGCAAGATTACGAGATTCGGATAGTCTGGCACCCAGTTGATCAGGCTTTGCTGCTGAGCGGGCGGCAAAAAGTCCATAAAAGCTTCGTCAATCACGATCAGATCGAACCGATCGAGCCAGGGACGCAGCGATTCACGGCTAAACAGCAGTCCGCTGGGGTTATGGGGGTTATTGAGCAGCAGTCCACAGTGGGGTTGGGGAGGAGGCAATGGCAGCGTAGCCTCAACCTCCAGCGACAGCGGGCAGCAGAGGATCAGGGCATCAAAGGCAGCCAAGGCTCGCCGATAGTCACCAAAGGCCGGGGTGAGCAAATAGGTAGCATCGAGAGCAGCGAGTTCGCGACTGGCCCAGGTCAGCAGCTCGGCAGAGCCATTGCCCGGCAGCACCCAGTCACCGGTTAACCCATGGCTTTGCCCGAGGGCATGCCGCAGGCTGCGATAGGTAGGGTCTGGATAGTGGCGCAGCTCTGCCAGACTCTGGTGAATGGCGTCCAGCGCAGATAGCGGCGGACCCAGCGGATTGATACTCGCAGAAAAATCAAGAACAGCATGGGGCAAACAGCCGGCCAGCGAAGCTGCCCAGGTCAAGTTCCCCCCATGCGCGGGTCGTATTGTCGATGGATCGGGCACAGGTCTGACTTACTTTGCGACCATTTCTTTGAAGAGCTTGCCGGCAGAAAAAGCAGGGACCTTCGTCGCCGGAATCTGCATCGCTTCACCGGTTTTGGGATTCCGTCCTTCCCGCTCTTTCCGCTCGCGCGGCTCAAACGACCCAAAGCCGACCAGCGTCACCTTGTCACCCTGAGAGACTGCTTCCATGATGGAGTCGATTGCGGCCGTCAAGACCGCGTCCGCCTGCTTCTTCGTGACATTGGCCTTTTCCGCGACTTTATCCACCAATTCACCTTTATTCATAGCTATCTCCTTGAGATCAATTGTCAGCGATAAATCAAATTCAGCGTCGCTTAAGGGACCTGAACTGGATCCTTCGAGGAAAACATCGGCAGCAAAATCGCTGAAACCCCGATAGACTCGAATTTTCAATGCTTTATTCTAAGGGCAAGCTCTGCAATATGGATCGGTGGAACCTTTAATTTATATAGATTTCGCGGTTTTCTCAATAAAATGACCCAGAAATGAAGAATAGATAGGAAGATTTACTTATCAAAATCGAGCCTAATCCGGATAAATGCTGCGATTTGTTGCGCGGCTACAGTTAAGTCCATAAGGGTTTGCCCTATCTGGGGCAGCGGTCCATCCTGGATGAGGCGCTTCGCTGATCGGCATCTTCTCAAGGAATCGACTGCCTGACTTAGACTGTCAATCCGGTTGGTGCAATCAGTCACCTTAACGAATCACAATCAGATTCGTCCCAGTCTAGCAATCTGTGTTGTTCTGGGTGATAGTTTGATGCAAGGTTCTGAATCTTACCTGTATCGTGGCAGGTTCCACTACGTTTCTAGCCCTGTGCCGCTGATGTTTCGCAGCAGCATCCCTGGATTCTTGTTTTAGTCTTGTTTTAGGCATTAATGGGCTGTATCTTGCCCTTGGAGCGGCAAATCGGCATGAACAGAGCTGCTGTCCATACCGAATCGATTGCAATCTGCTATTTAGCGATCTCTCTTGAGCTAGGTCAGCCATAGACTCTGTATCGCGGTAGTTAAGGCACCTGCACGCCGCGACGCTGTAAAATTTCCTGCGCTTCTCGACTGGGCACATAACGATAGCCGAAGTTAGAGAAGTCGGAATCATCGAGGATCTGCGGTGTCACTAGGGCAATTACCTCCTGACGGGTGTTGTTGCGGCTAGTGCTTCTAAACAGCGCCCCCAGGATTGGAATATCCCCGAGAATCGGCACCTTCGATACTGTGGTGCGGTCGGTTTCCTGGATGATGCCCGAGATAATCAGCGTTTGCCCATCCCGCAGGCGAATCCGCCCCGATTGCAGCTGCCGCACTGCTAGCAGGGTGACTTCCCCATCGCCGACATCGCGGGTTTCGATCGGAGCCGTCACCGTTGGCTCGACCCGCACTGTCACGAAGCCGTTGTCATCAATTCGTTCGACTTCCACCGCCATCTGCAAGCCCGCCACCACTTTCTCAATCCTCTGGGTTTCGCGGGTTCCCGCCACCGTGTCAACAAACTCGGTTTCCACTTGCGACACTACTTCCTGCCCTAGGTTGACGTTAGCCACTTCCCCTTCCTGAATCACTAGCGTTGGGTCCGTCAGGATCTTGGCGTTGCCGCTAACGATCTGAGCCTGCAGTCTGCCCAGGAAGCGCTGCGGATACTGAAACAGGCTGGGCAAGCCGGTTTCAATCTCTGAGGGCGTGCCTCGGGTGACGTTGAGCGTGCCATCGGGATTGCGGGTAATCACCGTTGGGTCGCCCGGCTCAAAGTCAGTGATGCCGGGGTTAAGCGGATTGCCCCGGTTGCCCAAGGGTCGCGACGGAAAGAGGAAGGTAGCATCGTTGGGCACGAAGGAGCCATCCGGACGCACGGTACCGCTGCCGCCCCCTGGAATGGTGAGCCGTTCCACCGGATCGAGGAAGGGTGTCGCGTCCTCGAAGGGGTTGGGAATTACTGGCGGGCTGATCAAGCTGCCGTTCGCCGTTGCCCGGTTCGGGGGATTGGTGCCGCCATAGTTCAGCACGGCTGCGCCTTGATCAACAATGCCAAAGAAGGCGCCATCGCCCCAGGAGAAGCTGGTGTTAAAGTCTTCCGTTGCTAGCAGGTTAACATCGACGATTTTGACGTTGATTGCCACCTGTCGCTGCCGCAGGTCGAGCTGAGCCAGCATTGCCTCGGCGATTTGCACCTTGCGCGGATCGCCAATCAGCGTCACCGAGTTGAGGCGGGGGTCTGCCGTCACCGATAGCCCTTGCAAAATCAGCGGACTGTTGCCAGCTTCAGCCTGATAGGTGACCACCTGCGCCGGCTCAATATTTTCAACCGTCCGAGTAACGCCACCCTCAGTAACAGTTTCTCGCTCGGTGCGCTCAGGGATAAACTGCCGCGTTTCCGCTCCTAGCGTTGAGAGATAGGTCGAAGCAGACAACGCCTCAACCTGGTTCATCCGCAGCGTCCGGGTGACGATGTTGCGGGCAGTATCCGGCAGCCGCGGACCAACAAAGATCGTGCGCCCCACTAAGTTGGCTTCTAGATTAGCCACCCGCAGCACGTAGTTAAACACGTTCTGGATCGGCTCATTCTGGATATCGAGGGAAATGCGCACCTCGCCGCCACCGGGTTGAGCGGGAACCGGCTGGCCGTCTGGTGTGGTTTGGGCAGCTTGATCGGGGGTGCCGACATTGCCAATGTAAGCAACGTTTAGTCCGGCGGCTCGGGCCAGCAGCGACAGCACATCTCGCACAGGAGCATCTCGCAGTACCAAGCGGGGGACGACCTCTGTGGTGCCGAGGTTAATTTCGCTGGGAGAAGCGTCCACATTGGAAACGGAAATATCGCCCAAAGGCGGCGCAATCGCTCGGGGAACGAGCGGCGGCACATACTGCGGTGCAGGTTCGACCACCGGCACCCCGTCGATGGTGATTTGGGGATTGGGCACCAGCACATCTGGCGAGGAGTTGCGGGGAGCCTGAGCGACCGGAATCGGTACCGGCGGTGGGTCAGCCTCAGCGGGTGACGGGGAGGATGCAGTAGCAGCGGTGCGGCTGGCTGCTCCCTCAGGACGATGGACACTCAGCACAATTCCAGTTTCGGCCTGGCTGACTTGCCCCGTAGGAGCTGCATTACCGCCGGCCACCGTAATGCGGACGCTGTTTTCATCGAGTTGCGCCACCGTAACCGAACGAATCCCGGGGGCTGGCTCGCTTTGCTCAAAGCCATTGCCATTGGGCAACTGCAGCTCGGTATTCACTAGATCGGCAATCAGGGCATTGCCCCGATTTACGGTAAACACCTGCGGGCGTTCGCCGTCGTTTGTTTCCAATACCACTTCAATCCCGTCTCCCGATGGACTCACCGTCACATTGGTGATTTGGGTGGCAGCCGCTTCTGCGGATTGCGCCGCCAACATGACCATGGCTGCACTGCCGATTAAACTACCGAAACCAAGACGCCGTTTCACGGTTCACTCCTCCTTGTATCCATTGAGAGCGGGCAGGGGCTATACAGGTTTTAATCGATTTCCTGGAGTCTTACCAACGAATTTCATATCCACATAGATAGCGCTATATCATCAGAATTTTATGCGTATTTTCTACATATAGCGTACTTTCTTGCAGATGAATCGCGACGGAATCGACTAAATTTTGTGAACAGACAAAATTGTTAACACCGTACTATTCGCTCTCTAGCCCAGACCCAATAGCTAAACGTGATAGGCGAACGAGAAGGGACTGCCTGAGCAGCCCCATTTCGCTGATTCCTCTAGTTCGCGACGGCCGGCTGACGCAACTCGCCGAGCCTGCCTCACTGCGCAGGAGTGGCATTCGGGTCAGGTGCGGCAGGAGACGGGGCTGGCGAATCGACCGGCACCAAGGCTGCTAACTGAAAGGCGGTGATCACCCGTGGGTCAGGTTGACGACCTGGATCAAGCCGCCCTTCCTCATCGAGAACAATTTTCTGGCTGGCTCGATCAAGGGTGGAATCGAATTCGCTGACGACTAACAGCGGTTGCAACCGCTCAATATTGCGAATAATGGACTGCGTCTGGGGAAACGTGCCTTGGATCTCAACATCGTAGACCCGCCGTTCTAGCTTGTTATTCACCTCAGCACCGAGGGAACCATCCGTCACCGGACCGGAGGCTTCCTGATTTAGCTCAAACTTGGACAGGGTGGCTCGGCGGGCAGGATCAGTGATGCCGGCATTAACCGCCTGCACCCGTTCGTTAATATCTAGCAGCAGGGTATCCATACTGGATTCGGACGCAAATAAACTGCGGACATCTGCCTGGAGCTGCTGCGCTTCCTGTAGCCGGGTTTTGGCTTCGGCAATTTGCTGCTGCATCGCCTCGGGGTCCCGGAGCTGCGCTTCTTTGGCAGCAATGTCCTGCTTTAGCTCCCGGTTGCGCTGTAGGGTGCCCTGCACTAAATTTGTCCATAGAACATACGCACCCGCAACACCAAGCAGTGCCAGCAAAATAGCACCCACCGTGGGTGTGATTGTGATCCCAAATACTTTGGGATAGGTTGGGCCAGCCAACTCTCTACTGTTGCCCGCCGGTACAAAATCTCCACCAATCGTCATGGTTGTAAAACTCCTCTGTCGCGAAGGGCTTGAATACGGGCGGCTAAGCCCACCGATAGGGTGCGCTCCAAGTCTTGCAGCAGCTCCGAGGCAGGGAGATTCGTGAGATTGCCTTCAATGGTGTATTCCACTACCTGCGGCAGTCTCACCTCTAAGCCGCCGCCGCTGCCGCGATCCGAGAATTCAACTTGGGTCGGGTTATCGACCAAGCGCGAACGAACCAGCTTCACGCCACTGCCCTCCAAGAAAGGCGAGCGCTGCAGCGTCAGCACAAAATCATTGACATCATTGAATGAACGAGCCACCCCTGAGATGCTCACTTTGGGAGGGGGCGCTGCGGCAACAGGAGTAGCTTCGGGAGGGGGCTGCCCATCTGCTGGTTGGCCTTCAGCTGGGGGAGGACTAGCCACCGGGCTGGGTTGAGCGGGTGGATCGGGATCTAATTGCTCAATTGAGTTAATCTGCACCCCATTGGGAACCCGCGAGCGCACATCTTGCAAAATTGCCGACCAGGGTTTGATGTAGTCAAATACCGACGCGAGTGCCCGATTTTCTGCCTCAATCTGATTCACTTGAGTGTTAATCGCATTCACTTCTCCAAGTTGAGCTTGCAGCGCACTCAACTGGCTATCCAACTCGATCTGCCGCTGCGCCAAAGAGCGGTTCTGGTTCTGCAAAAACAGCCAAAACCCAAGCACCAAGGCGGGCAACGCAATGCCAATCGCTGCTCCAACGTAGTAGGGACGCGGGTCATCCTTGACTCGTGGCACTCCTCTGCCCAACCCGACCTCGGACGGGCGCTCAGAGCGGTCATTAAGAAAGTTGATATCTAGGCTATACATCTCACCAGGCCTCCCGTAAACCCAACCCCAGAACAGTGCCTAATCCGACCCGTTGAGCCGGAGAAAGTTCCTGATCCACCTCCAGCGACAGCGCCGAAACCGGATCCACTTGACTCGTCGGCAGACTCAACCGCTGCGAGAAAAACTCATCGAGGTGACCGATTGAGCCGCCTGGCCCCGCCAGCAAGAGCTGCGCTACTTCCATGTTTTCCCCTTGGTTTTGATGGTAGAAGTCAATCGAGCGGCGCAGTTCGTCGGCCAGCTCGCCCAGCACCCGCAGCATAGCGGCCGTGCCAGGATTGATGCCGCCTCGGGTAGGATTGGTGGGCCCTGTTCCCATACTGTCCATAGGCATCAGGGGAAGAGTCATACTCTGCAACAAATCGGTATTGCGCGAGGGCGGCAGATTCATCGCGCGGCTGAGAGCTGTCTGCACTTGATAAGTCCCAATGGGCACCGTCCGCGAGAATTGCGGCACTCCATCCACAACAATCGAGATTTCGGTATTTTCAAACTCAATATCGACAATCGCTGCTGCCTCTTGAGGCGTGAATTCCCGCAGCCGCTGCCGAATCGTACGAATCAGCGAGAAACTGCTAATTTCCAAAACATCGACAATCAAGCCTGCCTGCCGAAAGGTATCGAGATAGGCGTCGGTGACTTCTTTGCGGGTGGCCACCAGCAGCACTTGCACTTTCTCGATGCCATCTTCATCGACAAAAAAGCCGAGTTTTTGATAGTCCACATCGGCTTCCTCGCGGGGAAACGGCAAATACAGTCCGGCTTCTTGGTTCAACACCATCTCGCGCAGCTCGCGATCGTCTAGCTCCGCTGGAACCGGGATAATCCGGGTCACCGTGTCTCGACCGCTAGGAATTGCTGTGGCGGCATGTTTTACCTTTAGCTTGCTTTCCGCCAGGAGCGACTGAATGATCTCAGCCATCGCCGCCGAATCAGTAATTTGCCCTTCCTGAAAGATGCCTTCTGGCACCTCTGCTGAGGCAAGAGTCACTAACTGAAATCCCTGGCCTTTTTTCTTCAGGCGTGCCACATTGACGCGATCTGCGGTCAACTCGACGCCAATTCCCTTCGTTTTTCTTGAGAATACGTTTTTGAGGCTGCTAACCACCGTTTTTATCCATTTAACTCAAATAGAGGAGCTAAGGCAATGTTCTAGATCGGGGGCGTTACCGGAGTGAACCACACCACCGCAGCGAGAACATAAGGGGAAATCGAACCTGCAGCGAGCAATATTTGCTACGTTTCATTCGTGCTAATTCAGGATAGCGAATCCCTTTTGGTTTGGATCGAATTTAAAGCTCTGACCAGGCTCAAATTCATCGAAATTCTGCCCAGTCTCCTGCCGCGGCTGCGGAAGCTTAAACGCTATCAGACACCATCTAGATACAATCCGATTTAAACCGTAACCCCCTGCAACTCAATAGTTCAACACTCAACACTAGTTCACCATTACACTAGTTCACCATTCCATCTTTCCCGACTCAGGTTCCGTTGGTGGCACAGCGAAACGCTCTCGCAACCCCTCACGCATTCTCATCCTCATTCAGCGATGGTACCGAACAAATTGCAAAAAGGAACACCCCTTTCCAAAATGAGTCTATGGAGCCGTAAGACAATGGCATGATTTAGATTTAGATATTCCACACCGCAATCGCTAGAAATTATGGGGCAAGACCCCATCCCTAGGTACAGTGGTGAAGATGCAGGCACAAGGAATGGACGCATGAGCAGGATGAGGATCTGGAAGTGGGGCAGCTTAGCGCTGATCGGGCTGCTGTTGAGCTGGGTGATTGGCAGCTGTAGTCCGGGTTCGCCCGATGCCAATTCAGCGAACGGTAGTTCGTCTGCTTCAGGCAGTGCAGAAGTTGAGTTCTGGACGATGCAGTTGCAGCCGCAGTTCACCGACTACTTCAACGGATTAATTGCCGACTTCGAGCAAGCCAATCCCGGCGTCAAAGTCCGCTGGGTGGATGTGCCTTGGGCCGACATGCAGAGCAAAATCCTGACCGCGGTTTCCGCTGGCACTGCTCCAGATGTCGTCAATCTCAACCCTGACTTTGCCGCTCAGCTTGCTGGACGCAACGCTTGGCTCGAACTCGACGACCGCATCCCTGCCGCCGAGCGCGCCGCCTATCTGCCCAATATCTGGAAAGCCAGCACCCTTGGCGATACAAGCTTTGGTATTCCCTGGTATCTGTCCACCAGTCTCACGATCTACAACAAATCGTTGCTGCAGCAGGCCGGCATCAGCCAGCCTCCTACGACCTACGCCGAGCTAGCCCAGGTGGCGAAGCAAGTCAGAGATAAAACCGGCAAGTACGCCTTCTTTACCACCGTTGTTCCCGAAGATTCCGCTGAGCTGCTGCAGTCCATGGTGCAAATGGGCGTGCAGCTCCTCGATGATCAAGGAAACGCCGCCTTCAATACGCCCGAAGGTAAAGCCGCCTTCCAGTATTGGACCGATCTTTACCAACAGAATTTGCTGCCCAAAGAAGTGCTGACCCAGGGGCATCGTCGCGCGATTGACCTGTATCAGTCTGGCGAGACGGCAATGGTTTCTACAGGTCCGCAGTTTCTGAAAACCATCGCTACCAACGCCCCTGCCATTGCTGAAGCGTCCGCGACTGCACCCCAGATCACGGGCAGTACCGGCAAAAAGAATGTGGCCGTGATGAATTTGGTAATTCCCCGCAACACCGACCAACCAGACGCAGCCCTTAAGTTTGCTCTGTTTGTCACCAATAACGAGAACCAGCTCGCCTTTGCTAAAGCGGCCAATGTGCTGCCGTCCACCGTAGCCGCCCTAGAAGATAGCTACTTCACCCAGGTTGCCGACGACGCGCCTGCTCTGGACCAAGCTCGGGCAATCAGCGCCAAGCAATTACGGGATGCAGAAGTGCTGCTGCCTACAGTGAAAGACGTCAAAGAGCTGCAAAAAATTGTTTACGACAATCTGCAGGCAGCCATGCTGGGTCAAAAGTCGGTTGATCAGGCGGTTGCCGATGCGGCTGCCGAGTGGGATCAGCGCTAGGGATCTCTAGGCTATGGGGGTGCTGAGGTGGGCAGTGCCTAGGCGGCCAGATCTTGCACCAGCACGTAGGGCTGCACAATCAAAGCGTTAAAGCGGCGCGTGCGATCACTGCCTAATTCAGCAAGCAGGGCGGCCGAGGGTTTGGAGAGCTGCTGGTCGCTGATCCACTGCTGCACGGCCAGCACATTGTCGCTGGCAATCGCAACTCCTACATCGAGCAAATCGAGGGTCGGGTCTACCATCACGACGGCGTCGCGCTGTACGTGAGGCATCAGCCATTCCCATTCGGCTTGGTCTACCATTTCGGCCAGCTCTGCTCTTAGGTTCTGCATGAACTCTCTCCCTCAAGGATTTCCGTTACCATACCACAGTTGCCGAAGTCGCTTCACCCAGAGCAGGGCAGAGAGAACCCTCCCCTGAGGGTTTAATCTGAAAACGCCTCGGAAAGCGTTTGCTTGACGGGAATAATGATCACAAACTCCGCTCCTTGCCCTGGAGTCGAATGGCAGTACAGCTCGCCGCCATGCCGCTCGGTGATGATTTGATAGCTAATGGAGAGTCCTAATCCGGTCCCTTTGCCTACGGGTTTGGTGGTGAAGAACGGATCAAACAACCGCCGGCGCACGCTGTCTGGAATGCCTTCCCCATTGTCGCGGATGTGGATAGCAACCCGGTCATGGTCCCGAACTGATGTTGTAATCCAGATGGTGGCTGGATCCCCCGAGGGCAGGGTTAAGGATGCCGCGCCTGCTGCTTGCGGGAAGGTCGCTTCTAGGGCATCAATCGCATTCGCCAGAATATTCATAAATACTTGGTTCAGCGGGCCGGGGTAGCATTCCACCAAGGGTAACGGCTGATAGTCACGCACAACGCGAATCTCGGAACGGTGCGGTTTGGCTTTTAGGCGGTGCCCCAGAATAGTTAACGTGTTGTCGATCCCTTCGTGGATATCGACTTCTTTGACCTCGGCTTCATCGATGCGGGAAAAGTTGCGCAGCGACAGCACAATCTCCCGAATACGGTTCGTGCCAGTCTGCATTGACTGCAGCGCTTTGGTGAGGTCTTGGCTGAGAAATTCCAGATCAATGGCATCGATTTGAGCGGCAATCGCTGGGGGCGGCTCAGGCAAATGCTGCTGATAGAGCGCGATCAGCTCTAGCAACTCTTGGGCGTAGCAGCTGATGTGGCTGAGATTGCCATGAATGAAGTTCACCGGATTATTGATCTCATGGGCAATGCCGGCAACCATCTGCCCCAAGCTCGACATCTTTTCGCTCTGCACCATTTGCAGTTGGGTGCGTTGCAATTCCAGCAGGGCTTGCTCGAGTGCAGCTGTTTTTTGCTGGAGCTGAGCTTCGGCACGCTTGCGATCAGTCATATCTATCGACACGCCAATAGCACCAGTAACCGTGCCTGCGGCATCTCGCACCGGTCGATAGCGACTTTCAAAGAAAATATCTCCAACCTCGACGGTTCCAGTCACTTCGGCTCCCTGTAGAGCCTGCTGAATCTGCTGCAATGCTTCAGGCGACTTGCGATATAGGTCATACACAGATGTGCCGACTACGGTATCGGGTTCAAGGTCTAGCAGCGCTAGCCCGCAGCCGTCTGCAAACGTCAGTTGTCCAGAGGCATCGATGGCAAATAAGAGAATGGGTGCTGCTCGAATGACGGTTCGCAGCCGCTCTTCGCTTTGTCGCAGAGCAGCTTCCACCTGTTTCAAACTGCTAATGTCAAAAATTACGCCATCGAGATGCAGCAGCGTGCCTTCCGCATCAAACACGCCCTGCCCGCGCTCGCGTACCCAGTGGATAGACCCATCGGCATGGACAATCCGATACTCCAACAGGTAGGGCTGCCGTTTCTCGACGCACCGCGCCACCTCGCGTTCGACACTGGCAGTATCGTCCGGGTGGATCAAACTGGCAAAAGAGCGAACGCGATTGTGAATCAACGTCGAAGCGGGATAGCCGGAAATATCTGTAATGGCATCGCTAATAAAGTCCATTGACCACTGGGAATCGAACGCGCAGCGGTAAATAGCTCCTGGTGTATTCTCAACTAGGGTCCGAAAGCGCTTTTCACTCTCCGTCAGAATTTTCTCTGACTGCTGACGCTGTTGAAATACGGTGTGAAACGTCTCAGCTAGGGCGGCAATCTCGTTATTGAACGGCAGCAGCGGTAGCTGGAATAATCCCGTCGTTTGGCTAACTTTAATGTTTTGACTCAACTGATTCAATGGGCGTAGCACGAGGCGTTGTAACAGCAACCACATCAGACCTAGAATCGCGGTGGTTCCCAGCAGCAGCGTGGCAGTAGAAGCCAGCAACGTCTGCCGAGCACTCTCTCGAATCTTCTGCCGATCCAGAATGGCAATGACTAGGGTGCGCTGTCCGGCTGTCGGCTGCAAGGGGGTGATATGCAGCAGCACCGATTGTCCGTTGAATCGCAGCGGGCGCGTCAGACTAGAGGATTGCCGAACGGCATCAGCTACTAGATTGGCTAGCTTAGGGTGAATTTGGTCGAGCTGCCGATTTTGCCAGGTGATGGAACTACTCGCCAAGACTGCGCCTTGGTCGCTCACAAGGGCTACTGTTTGCACCGTTGGCAAGGTTGCGTAGTTTTGTACCACCTGTTGCAACGGTTCTAGGGTTTGTTGCTCGAGTAGCTTGGTGGCGGCAAACCCCAAGGACACCGTCACCGAGTGCGCTTGCTCCAACACCTTGTGCTCTAGATCGGCTTGAATGAGCCGATAGTTGATGCTCAGCGTTGTTAGGCCCAGCGTCATCAGCGACAATCCAAATCGAATCAGGAGCTGTTTTGAGAGACTCTGTTGCCGCGAGGCGATCTTCATTCCTCCGATGTCCTAGGGCGATAGGTGACGGTGTCGCAACGAATCTACCTGAACCAAGGCACTTGCTGCCAAGGTTAGTCTCGATGGACGGGTTGGGCTAACAATCGTGACGCCTTACTGCGATGGACTGTGTTGATCTCAGACCTTCAACGGTCATCATTCGTTGCCAATCCAGAATGCCCGGTTTGGCGGTAGCCTGTTACAGGCTGTGATTATAGACACTAAAGGGACACGAGAGGTGCCAGTTATGCCCATTCTGCATCAGCTCCTAGAAATTGAGACAGCAACGGGAATTGGAATCTACAACATTACGCCGCAGGTGCAGGCCGTCTTGAGCCAGACCAAGATTCAAAACGGGCACGTGCTGATTTTTTCTCGCCACACGACCACTGCTCTAGCCATCAATGAAGACGAACCCAGATTACTAAAAGACATCGAGAGCTACCTCAGAAAGTTGGCTCCTGAAACGGAACCTTATCTGCACAACGATCTGCATCTGCGACCGAACATTCCCGAGGATGAACCAATGAACGCCCATGCTCACTTAATGGCAATTACCCTCAGCAGCAGTGAACTGGTGCCGGTAGTGGCTGGGCGGCTAGCGCTAGGAACTTACCAATCCATTCTGCTGTTCGAGCTAGATGGACCTCGCCAGCGCACAGTATTTTGCCAAGTATCCGGTGAATAGCGACATCGCTGTCTTTCAAGTTAAATTCGAGTTAAAGATGAGCTAAAGATAAATTAAGAAATGGTTCGTCAAAAATGAGTAGCGGGCACGCTGGAGATTCTGAAGACATCGTCGTGAGTGCCCACTGCCATGCCGCACCCGTTGTTCAAGCTATCAAAGCCATTAAAGTCATTACGAGCCGAACTCTGCACTCTGCTCCTCCTCACCCTGCTGCTGTCTGCTGGTCCTGCCGAGGCCGCACGCCTACCGTGGTGCATGCGCGTAGTACCCAGTGGCCAGCTAGTGACGCGCTATGGGTCCCACTGGTGCCGCTGACCTACCACCAGCAGAACTAGCTGGGGCAATGCAAGGCGACGAGTGACTCAGCTTAGGGGCGATGGGTACGGCGCAACTCGGTGATTTGGTCGGCAATGTCGAGTAGGGCCGGCGGCATCTCGGGCCCCGTGAGAATCATGTCAATTTGGCTAGGGCGATTGCGCAGCAGGTTGAGCACCTCGGCCTCTGGAATCAAGCCAAACCTGATCGCTAAACTCAACTCGTCGAGGACGACTAGGGCATACTGACCCTGGGCAACTACTGTTTGGGTATATTGCCATAGCTCTCGCAGGGCCGCGACTTCCGGTTCATCTAGATCCGGACCGCTAATACAGCGAGGTAAGTTGCAGCGAATCCAGTCCAGATTTTGGGCAAGCTGTACCGGATGGTGATGCCCCTGCCCAATACCGCCTTTGAGAAACTGCACAACCAGAACGGGTGCCCCTTGTCCGGCGATACGCAGCGCCTGTGCCATAACGCTGGTAAAAAAACTGCGGTGGGGGCAGGTAAACACTTGCACTAACCCCTCGACCGAGTAGGGCAAAGCATGATGCGGGTTGCGGCTTGGGGCTTCGAGTTGAGACACCATAGAGCAAGACAATAAATTTAAGAATCACGTAAAGAATCACAAAAGCATGACGGCAACAGCAAGCAAAGGATTGGCTCTCCTAGAAGATGTAAAGTGACCTGGGAATCAAGGGATCCTGGTGAGCTGCGAAAAACAACGCCTGTGCAGATCTAAAGAAATCGTTTAGAGAAATCGTATTCATACATTAGTACAAAAGTACGTCGATCCTCATAGATAGAGAGCAGATTGCGCCCTTCTGATTGGCAGGGTTCAAAATCCTGATTCAAAATATAGCGTGTTAGGCGGTTTTTGTCTCTGTCTTAACGCTATATCTGTAGGCATGGCCTGTTGGCTTTTCCGTCCACCTTCTGCCCACGGGCATGGCTCGATTGCTGCGTTTGCTGACTCTTCGCGGAACGCAAGCCCCAGGATCCTAGTTAACCCCCTATCTCCATCATCACAGCCATGACCGCCCAACGCTACTTCCTCTCAGGTTTCCCTTCCGTCCGGGAAGTGGCTGCTGTATCCTGAGTGAGGACTGAGAGGCAATAGGCACCATGGCTTGGCAGCGTCCCGACGGGCGGCGACCCGATCAACTTCGTCCTGTTCGCTTTGAGCGGCACTTCACTCGTTTTGCAGCCGGCTCGGTGCTGGCTCACTGTGGCGATACCCAGGTATTGTGCACTGTGACGGTTCAGCCTGGGGTTCCCAAATTTTTAGAGGGCAGCGGGCAGGGCTGGCTTACTGCCGAATATCGCATGTTGCCCAGCGCCACACTGCAACGGCAGCCCCGCGAGTTCATGAAACTATCGGGACGGACGCAGGAAATTCAGCGGCTGATTGGGCGAAGCCTGCGGGCAGCGCTCGATATGCAAGCCCTAGGTGAACGGACCCTAACGGTGGATGCAGATGTGCTGCAAGCCGATGCCGGCACCCGTACTACTTCCATTACCGGCGGCTTTGTTGCCCTCTGCGATGCCATTACCAGCCTGCTCAAAAGTGGTGAGCTGCAACAGTCGCCAATTCGCCACCAAGTTGCCGCCATTTCGGTGGGGTTACTCGATAGGCAGCCGTTTCTGGATCTCAATTACCCCGAGGATGTAGCAGCTACCACAGACTTTAATGTGGTGATGAATGACGATCTCGCGCTTATCGAGATACAAGGCACGGCGGAGGAAGGCAGCTTTAACCGGCGTCAGCTCGATCAGATTTTGGACATGGCCGAGAAGGGCATCAAGGAACTCATGGAGCTACAGCGCCGGGCACTGCAATCGCCCGAGCCTGCCTCGTCGGTGAACTAGTCGGTGAACTAAAGGTAAACTAAAACTTTTCTTTAATGATGCACGGCGGATTAGCCGAGGGATGCAATGCTAGAATCAGGCAAGACTTCCAATTGCCTCTAAATCCGAGCGGGTTACCGGACAAAGCACTGGCTAACTCGGGTCCGCGAGTGATTTGCATAATGAATCTGTTAAGCCTGTCTGACTCATTTCAATTGCAATGGTAACAACTCCTTCAAAACCGCTTGTTGATACCCCGAAAGTCTCTAAGGTTGAAGGCATCAAGGAACGTAGCCATGGGCTGCGGGAGCCAGTTGCTACAGAGCTTTTGCAGGATACGACGCACTTCAGTGAAGACGGGATCCAAATTCTGAAATTCCACGGGTCCTATCAGCAAGACAACCGCGACAACCGGATCAAGGGTCAGGAAAAGGATTATCAGTTTATGCTGCGCACGCGCAATCCGGGCGGTTTTATTCCGGCGCAGCTATACCTGACGCTTGATCAACTCTCGGAAGAATACGGTAACCATACCCTGCGAGCCACGACCCGGCAAGGGTTCCAGATTCATGGCGTTCTCAAGCAAAACCTGAAGACGGTGTTTGCTGCCATCATCCGCAACATGGGATCGACTCTGGGTGCCTGTGGCGATCTCAACCGCAATGTCATGGCACCTCCGGCTCCCTACAAGAATCGCCCCGACTATACCTATGCGCGGGAGTATGCCGACCGCATTGCTGACCTGCTGATGCCCCAAACCGGTGCCTACTATGAAATCTGGCTAGACGGCGAAAAGGTGATCACCGCTGAACCCCACCCAGATGTGGTCGCTGCGCTGCATCGCAATGGCAGTGGCACCCTCTTCCACGATCACGAGGAGCCAATCTACGGCACCTACTACATGCCGCGCAAATTCAAGTGCTGCATTACAGTGCCCGGCGATAATTCGGTGGATCTGTTCTCTCAGGATGTCGGTCTCGTCGTGATCACCAATGCTCAGGGCGAGCTAGAAGGGTTTAATGTCTTTGCGGGCGGTGGCTTGGGTCGCACCCACAACAAGGAAGAAACCTTTGTGCGGATGGCCGATCCCATTGGCTATGTCGATAAAGACGACATTTACGACCTGATGAAGGCGATTGTTGCGACTCAGCGTGACCATGGCGATCGAGCGAACCGGCGGCATGCCCGCATGAAGTACCTGATTCATGACTGGGGTGTGGATCGCTTCCGGCAAACCGTGGAGGGTTACTTTGGCAAGCCGATCCAGCCGTTGCGTCCGCTGCCCGAGTTCAAGTATCTTGACTTCTTGGGCTGGCACGAACAGGGCGATGGTAAACTCTTCCTCGGTATCTCGGTGGAAAACGGACGCATCAAAGACGAGGGCAGCTTTCTGCTGAAAACGGCGCTACGCGAAATCACCACGCGCTTCTCGCTGCCTATGCGGCTGACGCCTCACCAAAACATCCTGCTCTACGAAATCGATCCGGGCGATCAGGCCGAAATTCAAGCTATTCTCGACCGCTGCGGCGTTCAGCGCGAAACAGCGATTGATCCGCTGGTACGCTACTCGATGGCTTGCCCAGCCTTGCCGACCTGTGGTTTAGCCATCACCGAATCCGAACGCGCCCTGCCCGGAATCCTAGAGCGAGTGCGGGCCCTGCTAGATAAGGTGGGTCTGCGCCAAGAGCACTTTGTGGTGCGAATGACCGGTTGCCCTAACGGTTGTGCCCGTCCCTATCTGGCGGAGTTGGGCTTTGTGGGGCAGTCGCCAGAAGCTTATCAGGTCTGGCTCGGTGCCAACGCTAGCCAAACTCGCATGGCAGAACCCTACCTCGACAATATGCCGATTGCCGATCTAGAAACAACGCTCGAGCCGCTGTTTGTCTACTTCAAGCAAAACCGCAAGCGAGGTAAAACCCCCGAGCGCTTTGGTGATTTCTGCCATCGCGTTGGGTTTGAGGCGCTGCGTCAGTTTGCTGCCACCTACGAACCGGCGGTCAGTAAGGGTAAGCCGCGGTATCGCATTGGCGTTCGCGATGAGGTGTATACCCGGCTGAAGGCGGCCGCTGAGCATCAGGGCAAGCCAATGACCGAACTAGTCAACGCTGCCATCGAAGCTTATCTGCAAACGCTGGAATAATAGAGAGCTACTGGAATAGCTAGCTGCCGGAATGTGCTGCTGGTTGAGCAAGGGTTACAGAGCGCTAGGAGGTTGAGTCACTGATGAGTCTCACCTACCAGGAGCGCAAGGCTCGCAATTGCGGAGTCTTCTTGAGCTGATGGGCCTGCATCCGGGTGAGGACGTCATCGAGAATGGTGACTGCCTCAGCTACATAACTGCCCTTATTGAGCATGACACACTCCGCCCGCTCAGCCATGGCAGCATCGGTGATTTCGCCTCGGGAGGGCACGCCGGTCTTCACCAGGTTTTCCAACACTTGCGTAGCCCAGATCACCGGCACATGGGCAGCTTCGCAAAGCCAGAGGATCTCCTCTTGGATCTCGGCAAGCCGCTGGTAGCCAATTTCCACGGCTAGGTCGCCCCGAGCGATCATCACACCAAAGGGCTGTTTGCCTGCCGCATGGACAATCAGCTCGGGCAGGTTGCGCACCGCTTCTGGCGTCTCGATTTTAGCCACAATCGCCGGCACCGTGGCTCGTTCACCTAGGCGCTGGGCTAGCTGCTGCTGCAACTGTTCAATATCGGCAGCAGTTTGCACAAAGGAATAGCCGATAATGTCGGCGTGGGAAACCACAAAATCCAGATCTTGTAGATCTTTGTCGGTTAGCGGGCTGATGGAGAGTACCGTATCGGGGAAGTTCAACCCTTTATCGGGCTTCAGTTTTGCTCCCTCAGATTTGACGTGGGTGATTTCTAGCAGCACTCCAGGGGGCTGATCTGGAGCAGATGGGTAGCCGGTCTCGATAACTGTAGCGCCAATCTTGCCATCATCAATCCAGACGGCGGCACCCGGACTCAAGGAATCGAGGATCTCAGGGATTGAGCAGCCAGCTTGGACCAGATCCGTTCCATTAGACAACCTATTAGACAACCTATCAGAGTCGTTGCCACCATCAGCGCAACTGCCCTCATTCTCTACAGCAGGCTCTACAGCCTCTACAGCAGGCGGTGCAAACGGAGTAAGCAACACCCGATCGCCCAGGAAAATTCGCCGCTTATCGCGGGGGAAACGCACAGCCAAGGTGCGGGGTTTTGGTCCACCCAAATCCATAAGGATCTTGCAGGAGCGGTTTAGGTCTTGCTCAGCCCGACGCACATGCTCTACCATCGCCAACCACTGACTAGCGCTATCGTGAGCGCAGTTAATCCGGACACAAGCCGCGCCCCGCTGCAGTAATTCCTTCACAAAATCGTAGTGCTCAGCCGCTTCTGTGGGCAGGGTGACCATAATCCGCACCCGTCGCCGAGGGTCGGTTGGTCCAAAGAGTTCCTCTGTATGCTGATGTAATAGCCGTTCCCCATCAAAGAAATCGTCGAGAGTGGGTCGGGGTGGTAGAGTGCTGGGATCAACCTGGCATAGCGAGCCTAATGTTGCTATCACCGCATCCAGATTTGGCATCACTTGCGCTTCAATGCGCCCCAGCGACGACAGTCCCCAAGGTCTAAGGGCAGCTTGCAGCGGTCGCAAATCCTGCCGGCGCAACGCCAGATAATAGGCGAGGTTAAGGGCACTGTTGCTGAACCCTGGTCGCTGCAGATGGGGTTGCCAGCGCTCAAACGTGGACTGCCCTTCACTATAGACGGTCTGCCGCAGGGTTTGCAGCTCAGCCAGCAGCTCTCGCGGATCGCTCAGCTGAGCCGTGGCACGTGGTTTCAGCCCGTTAGGTTGCATAATTTCAATGAGTGGACGGGTTATGCAGGAAAGCTCCAGGATGAGCAGTACTCAACACCATGCTCTTTCCTTTGCTCCAACTTTCCAGAATGGACCCTAGCATTGGACCAGCCTACCCCTAGTCTACCTTCAACTCGCTAGGCATCACACATTCCGGTCAAATTCCACATGTATGAATCCCCTTGCCATTCCTAGTCCGACGCCTTCAACTCGCTAGGCATCACACATTCCGGTCAAATGCTACACCCTCTAAGGCAGCCGTGAGTTAATAGCAGGTTAACTCGCTGTTGTTCCAGGATTAAGTTCTCGGTCAAGGCAGGCGGTAGCTCTGCAATGCAGGAATGCTGCGGTACGATAAAGTTAACATTAGGAGACTCACTCGCCGCAGTGATTTGGCTTGCTCTGCCCCCACTGTTCTGCTCACACAAGGAGCGCGGTTTTATCATGGGAATATTAGACCGATTGGGACGGGTCCTGCGATCGAATCTGAATAGTTGGCTCGGTCAGGTGGAAGATCCAGAGAAGATTCTGGAGCAGACGGTGCAAGACATGCAGGATGACCTGATCAGGCTGCGGCAGGCGGTGGCCCAAGCCATTGCCACTCAGAAACGTACCGAGCGGCAGTGTTCCCAAGCCCAGGCGAATGCCGAAGAGTGGTATCGGCGGGCCCAGCTGGCACTGCAAAAAGGAGATGAATCCCTGGCTCGGGAGGCGTTGAGCCGCCGCAAGTCCTTTCAAGATACCGCAGAAACCCTTGCAGCTCAGATTCGGCAGCAGAGCGGCATTGTCAGCAAGCTGAAGGACAATATGCGGACGTTAGAAACTAAGCTGGCGGAAGCAAAGACCAAAAAAGATATGTATATTGCTCGGGCCCGCTCAGCCCAGGCGTCTCAACGGCTGAATGAGATGCTGGGCAACGTGGGAACAGGGGAGGCGATGGCCGCCTTTGAACGCATGGAGCAACGAGTACTGCAAATGGAGGCTCAAGCCGAAGCTGTTGCTGAAATTAACGCCGGGAGCGATCTCGAAAGACGCTTCAAGGCCCTAGAACGGGGCAGCATCGACGAGGATCTAGAGGCGCTGAAGGCTAAACTGGCGGGCAGTTCCTCAGCAGCAAGTCTACCTGCTGCACCCTCGTCTCGGGCAGCCAACGCTGAGATCGACGCCGATCTGGAACGACTGCGGGCGCGGCTCGAAGAAAACTAGCGTTTTGCTGGCTCAAAGAGTTGGCAGAGTTCGATGACTTTGGTGTGCAGGAGTACGACCGGTTCAGCTCCCATTTTCAACCCAAACTCTAGCTCGAGCAGCAGCGGCAGTGCTTGCAGCAAGCTCTCGAGGTGCAGAGAGCGGACTTCCTGCTGCAAGAAATAAATTTGTTTGGGATTATTTACCTCAGCTGCACGGGCAATGGTGCGCTCATCCCGTTCGCCCGCTTCGGTCATCAGCTTCACCCACAGCCGGGTGCGAAACTGCCCCACAAGGGTGCTTACTATTCGCAGCGGTGGCTCGTTGCGGTTAAGCAAATCGGACACCAAGGATAGCGCTTTGCTAGTATGACCCTGGCGAATTGCGGTTGCCAACTGCAAACTGCTTTGAGTAGAGGTAGTAATCAGGGCCGCTACGGTGGCTTCGTCTAGGGGGTGCTTGGATTGGCCAGCGTAGAGGTGAAGTTTGTCGACTTCCATATAGAGCTGACGCGAATGGTTACCCACTGCCTCGACGAGCAACTGCACCGCGCCAGCAGTGAGCTTGACGCCCCTTTCATGAGCGACCTGCCGCACATGCTGAGCAAGCTGATCCGTTTTCCAGGGGGCAATCGGCGTGAATTCCCGGATCTCGGCATAGCGCTGCAGCAGCTTTGTAGACTTGAGGCGACCATCGGGCTTAGCCGAACTAGTGAACAGCAGCACTGTTGTCTCGGGTAGCACCGGCAGCGTGCGCTCTAGCTCCACGAGCAGGTCCTCTGGACAGCGCTGCCCCAGCGTGGTTTCCGCCAACCACACCATGCGTTGACCTGCACCAAAGGGGGCGGTCATGGCCAGATTCAAGCCCTGAATAATGGCATCGGGCTGCTCGGGCGACAGCTTCGTGTAGTTGAAATCAGCCCATTGCGGATCGAGACAGGTGGTGCGAAGGGCCGTCACCGCCCGATTCAGGACAAATTCATCTTCTCCCCAGAAAAAATAGATTGGCATGGCATGGGTCAGTGGTGTCAGGTGGCAGCTGTTCTGGAGTCGCACCGTTGGCTGTAGGATATTGTTCAAGCCCAGAGGCTCTGCGATCCCATCTCAATACGCGCCAAGAAACGGTGAATTTTGAGTTGGGGTTGAGTGGATTAGGGGACACCGATCTCGGTCTAATTCTTTGTAAGATGACAGGGGGATGGGGTTCCTGTCCCGCAGTTGATGTTTAGCTTGTACAGCTACAGCCTATACCCATTGGAACGCGAGGCAAGCAAGATTGGACGACACCTATCAAGTTTATGTGAATCGAGTGGCACCGATGACTGTTCCCGAGGCTTTTCAGTCTCAGGTGCAGTACATTCAGCCGTCCCCTAAGTTTTACCGTGATGCTACCGGAGAGATTCAACCCGCTGATTTTCCGGGCTACACGGTCATTTCGCCGCCTTGGGCAGATGATGATCACAACAACGACTTTTTTACTCATCTGCAAACCTACCAACAGCAGATATTGCAGCAGCTAGAGCCGGGGCTAGTGATTCCGGTACCCGCCCAAAGCTTTCACTTCACATTGGCTGATCTGATTTGGGCCAGCGCCTATCGACACGCCATTGAAGATCCCACCTTTGAGCAGCAGTTGCACGAGCGCGTTGCCCAAAGTTTTGCCAAGAGCCAATCCAAGGTGCAATCGCCAAAACCGATCTATTGGCAGATCCTTGGGCTGTTCTTGCGGACTCGCGCCATTGGCGTTTGCTTGGTGCCAAAAGACGAGGACTCCTATGAACGAGTGCTGGAGCTGCGGCGCGCGATTTACCAAAACCCAGATTTGATCGCTCTTGGTGTAGAGCAGCAGTACAACTTTACCGCCCATATCACCCTGGGCTATTTCGGTGAGGGTGCCGCTACCGTAGATCGCGAACAGCTCAGCCAGACGCTCATTCACCTGAATGATTACTGGTTAGAAGCAGAGCCTCAGGAAATCTGGGTGCATCGGGCAGAGCTGCGCAAGTTCGACGACATGACGTGGTATTACCGGGAACCTCATTGGGCCACAGTACAGTTTTATTAACAGTTTTATTAAAACTATTAAAGTCCGGCCGTGTTTAAGAGAGCGGTTGCCAGGAGGTTCAGCATGGCTTCCTTGAATCATCCCATCCTGGAGCAAAGTTTCGCAGTGATTGATCGGGAAGTCGGTGAACACGGCTTGAGCGCGGAGGAATACGCCATCCTGCGACGGGTCATTCACAGTACGGCCGATTTTGAGTTTAAGCATTTGCTGCGCTGCAGTCCGGGGGCTATTCCGCAGGCGGTGGCTGCCCTGCGTCGGTCGGTGCCGATTGTTACGGATGTCAGCATGGTGAAACAGGGCATTCAGACCCTTGTTGCCAAAACTTTTCAGAACCCGATCTTGACGGCGGTAGAACAAGTGGATCAGGCGTTGCCCGGAAAAACCCGCACCGAAACTGGGCTGCTTGCCTGTTGGCAGCGCCTACCGCAAGCTATCTACGTGATTGGCAATGCGCCGACTGCGTTACTGGCGCTCTGTGACGTGCTGAAAACTGCACCAGTTCGCCCTGCCTTAGTGATCGGTGCTCCCGTAGGCTTTATTTCAGTGGTTGAAGCGAAGGCTGCCTTAGCGAGAACCGATGTGGCGCAAATCCGCATAGAAGGGCGCAAAGGGGGTTCCCCTGTGGCCGCAGCCATTCTGAATGCTCTGCTAGTCCTAGCCTGGGAACAGTCACCTCCAGCGTCCTAAGTCCAGAAGGATCCAACGGGTCCTGCCGCAGCCAGGGAACCGGGTTCTGTTTTCTTTTCTATGTCGTTTCCGCCCGGGTTCTATGACGATGGCACTAATCGCTTGCGCAGCGATTCGGCTCGTCGCTTGGCAGTGCTATTTTTGGGATCAATCGCTAAGACTTGCTCGTAGGTTTCTAGCGCCTGAGCGGTAAGTTGCTTCTTCTCGTAGGCAAAGGCGAGGTTGTTGAGCGCCGTCGGATATTCAGGTAGGTGCTGCAGCGCTTCTTTGTACTGCCGGATGGCCAAGTCAAACTGCTCCTGTGCAGCGTAGGCAAACCCCAGCGCGTTGTAGACCAGCGCCAAATTTTCTTCCCCTTCCAGGTCTTTGGACTTCAAGGCTTTTTGGAATTGAGCAATCGCTTGGCTATACAGCCGTTTGTCGAGCAAGATTCCGCCAAGTTCGTAGTATTCCAGGGCAGTACCTTTTTCCTTGCTCAGCTTGCTCTGTAGCCGAGACAGAGTGCCTTCGGTGCGGCGCGTACGCAGAATCTGCCGAAACAAAAACCACCCCGCCACGGCAAGCAGGGTTACTAAAATTCCCAGGTAAATGACGGGAAGCAAACTATCGTCCATAGCCCTCATCAACTGGCAGCAAAGACATTGATTTCATTCTCCAGCCTACACCAGAAGCAGAACGGAGACGGAGAACCCATTCTCTCTGTGTACTCACCTACTTCTATTTACCTATTACCTACTTGCTGAGGCAACCCATACTCTGCTCTCTCTTTAGTCTGTTCAGGAGTCTGTTCAGGTTGCTCAGTCTAAAAGGCAGCCGCCTACGCAAACGACTGCCTTCAAGAATGATCAAGGGTAATTTTGCTGCACTATCCTACCATTACCTCAGAGCAGCCTATTCGGGCGGCTCTTGGCATCGAGGAGAGCGAGACCAATACGGATCAGACTGAAGATCCTAATCCAGCGTAGGCACCGTAGAAGAAAAGCCCCACTACCACGAGAACACCTGTACCAGCAATAGTGGCAACCACCCAAAGCGGAATTCTGCCAGACTGCAACATTGTCTTATTAACCTCCTAAAGCGCTGTTTGAGTCAGCTCAAGCCAAATTAATTGAAGAAGTAGCTAGAAAACAGAATGCCCAGAACGAAAATGAGCAGCAAACCCAAATAGAGCGATGTCCGGTTCAACTCAACGGGTTGTTTGTTGGGATTGGGAGTGCGTTCTAATGCCACGAGCTTGCTCCTAACGCTGAATAAATTGCATAGCGGCAATTGCACCCAGGAAGAAAACCGTAGGTACGGCGAGGGTGTGAACTGCCAACCAACGAACCGTAAAAATCGGGTAAGAAACGGGTTGATTCGGAATGTTGCTTGTCATAGTAATTCGAGGTTCCGTTTACTTTCGTTCTTGTATAAACTGCTCAATTTGGCCTTTCGCTTCAAAGCGATCCGTCACCACGGGTACCTCTTGCCGCTCCTGCGAATAGTACTCGTTGGGGCGAGGTGTACCAAAGACATCATAGGCCAAGCCCGTGCTAACAAACAGCCATCCAGCAATGAACAAAGCCGGAATCGTAATGCTGTGAATGACCCAGTATCGCACACTGGTAACAATGTCTGAAAACGGGCGTTCACCTGTTGTTCCTGCCATTTATTCTCCTCCCATAACAACAATCAAAAGCTCAATTTATATCATACGAGAGTGGGTAAAGAGTCACAAGCAAACTCAACTATTTCAATGGCCTTCAGTCCGAATCATTGAACTCAATTCCGCTTTAGTCCGCTGTCACTTTCTTCACCCTTTTCTGCCCATTAGGAAATTGCGTCTAGGCGGTCGGCTGATATCTCAGCAATGTGCCCCGCTGTCCTAGCACATAACCCTGCTCAGGCGTGATGAATACAATCTGGTAGAAGTTAGACGGTACATCCTCTACCGCTCGATCTTTCTGCCAAGTTTGACCCCCATCGAAGCTAACGAGCAGATTTCCACTGCCGCCAGCGACCCAAATCTCGTTGGGCGTACGATAGTCTAGATCGAGCAACCCCCAGCTAGTGGCAAACTCTGGGGTAATGGTGTCACCCCACTCCTCATAATTGTCCGGAGCGCTAAACTGTAAGGTTCCACCACGGGCAAGCAGCCAGAGCTGTCCATCCTTGCCGTATCCCATGTTTTGCAAGCGGCGAGAGCTAGTGCGGTTGTGAGGCTGCCAGGCTTCCTGTCCAGGAGTCCAGGTGGAATAGAAGCTGCCCCGTGCCGAAACTGCAACATACTTGCCATCGTCGGAACGGGAAATGTTGCGCACTACCCCAACCGCCTCTTGAACTAGCGCCTGCCACGTTTTGCCGCCATCTTCAGTGCGATAGATTGCACCCACGTCTGTTGTCATCTCTGCCAACTGAGGACCCAAAGCAGTTACGGTATAGGGGGAACCAGGTAACTTCTCACTGAGGGGAATCCGTAGCCAAGATTGTCCTCCGTCTGTTGTGTGCAGCAAGATGCTGGGCTGCCCCACAATCCATCCTTCCTGATCGGCAAAGCTCACAGAAGAAAAGCTATAAACCAGCTCATCGCCTAGATCAAGGGAACGCTGCTCCCACGTTTTGCCGCCGTCGGTGGTTTCTAAAAGAGTGGCGTTCTGACCGACGAGCCAACCGTGGTTTTCATTGGTAAAGGCAATATCGGTTAGCGTCTCTTTCGTTGGCAAAGGCACAACTTGCCAGGGATTGTAAGTGGTTGAGGGCAAGTAGCCGCGGGCACAGCTGCTGCACAGCAAAACTGCAACCACAACGAGAATAATTTGCCTGAACGATCTAAAAAATGACTGCATCGAATCTCAATAATCTCAATCTGTGACGCTAAACGGTGAACCAGAGTTTTTGGAGGAATGAAACTCACAGCCAAGATGGATTGTTGGCTGGAATGGCAACGGGCTGTTCGTAGCGCTGCGAAGTGGAGCGAGTTCCCAAACTAAGGAGTCTAGCTCAGTCCACTAGAAGCATTGATGCTGAACCGATCCGCCTTGCCTTCCTAAGCAACTCGGAAGATTTAATTTAAGCCGTAGAGGCTGAGAAAAAAGAGGAAGCCCAAGGCCAGCGCTCCAAAGATCAACACGTTTTTCTGTCCAGGGGTAAGAGCATTTACCCCTATCCCATATTTAAGGTTTTCTTTGAATCCTGAAGGATTACCGACAGGACCAATATTAGAAAACATCGCCTTCTTAACACCGCAAACCGGGCAGCGCCAAGTTTCTGGCAAGTCCTCGAAGGACGTTCCCGGAGCAATGTTTTTGGTGCTGTCTCCTTTCATCGGTTCATAGATGTAACCACAAGCTCTGCATTCATACCGATCTAGAGTTTTGGGGTCAAGAGCTTCTGTAGTCATCGGTAGTTCCCCATGAGTGACAGGGCAGTAAAGTAAGGGCAGCAAATATTAAAAACTCTGTTAAAGATTATGACATATAGTGTCACTTGCGTTAAAGTTTGCGGCTTACTCACTGCTTACCGCTAGGAGAAAACGACTCTTCAACGAAGCCACAGCGGGCTTTGCAGACAGGATTTGCATAACCAGATGACCGCTGCTGCCTCGAGCCAACCTAAGGTGAGGGCCGCTTTGAGTTGCCATTAGACTGCGACGGACGGCCGAAAGCGGCAATCAGCAGGCAGACAATGCCAACGTTAATGAAGACATCGGCCAGATTAAACACCGGAAAGCCAATTAGGCGGAAATCTAAGAAATCCACAACTTCGCCGGCCATAAATCGATCAATCCCGTTGCCGAGAGCACCGGCTAGGATGCAGCCATAGCCCCACTGCTCCCACCGATTCATGCGCGGCCCCAGCACCGCCAAAGCAATCAACCCCACGCTAACGATCAACGATAGCCAGCGCAGCCATTCGCCACTCTCGCTAAACAAACTGAACGCCGCTCCTCTATTGGTCACAAACGTGAAGTGAAACACACCCTCCCAAAGGGGCAGAGTTTGATTCAGCTCAAAGGTGCGCACCACCCAAAACTTAGTGAGCTGATCGGCGATCAAGCCTATGGCAGCCGCAACCCAGAACAGACGGTTTTTGAAGCCCATAGTTATTCCGCTATGCTCCGGCTAGCTCCTTGATTTCTCCCATTTGATTTCCCCCATCGGGACGAAAATACATCTGAACCCGGTGAATGATTTGGTGTGCCCTCTTGCTCATTGCTTCATCTCGTTAATGCTACTCAACGCTGTTCAGTGTATTCGGCTCTAGTAAAACATGAGATGCCGGAGCACGAATGCCAGAACTGCAACGGCGCACAGGATCGCGAGCTGACCCGGCAGCGGATACAGCGAATAAGTTGCGAGGGTACTCAGGAGAGGCAGCGCTCCTACCTTGGTCCACTGCAACAGGTGAGCCAGCAGAATATAGCCCATTCCCGTTAGATGAATCGCCCCTAACCCCACTAGACTGCTCAAGGCCAGAGCTTCGAGCCGCACCGGCAACCGAAACGCTAGCAGCCCACAAAACCAGGCACCTGGAATGAAGCCGATGAGGTAGCCGAAGCTAGGGCGATGAATGTAGTCTAGTCCGCCACCCTGGGTAAACACATTAAACCAAGTGAGGCCCAGCAGTAGGTAGGCGATCTGAGAAATCACTGCCGCATGTCTACCGCCGAGGCAACTGACCAAAAGAACAGCTCCAATCTGCCAGGTTACGCCAAGAGAGTAAACCTGCAGTCCTTGCTGACCCCAGTTCCAGGGAGGACCTACGATGAAGGCTTCCAGGAGGGTACCACCAATGGTCAGAATCAGACCGATCAGTGCCCACATCAGTTGGGTGGGAGCAGCCACATTCACGTTGGAAAAAGGTAGGAATCAGAACAAAAGTGTGGACGGTTGACCCTATGGAACCAGACCGATTGCTATCGGAACCCAGTGTCTTTGCTGCAGACTTAGCGCTCAGCCAAGTTTCAACCCACTCCATGTGCTTTGCATGTGCTAACCGAGACAGGTCCAGCCGCCAACCCCAAGATTATACTCTCTCGCTCCATTGTGAGCATGGTCCCTGAGAAATTCCTTGGCGGGTGCGAGCTGCCCTCAAGACGTAGAGACCAGCGCGGCAGTTAGACGGCGGGGAATCTCATAGCTGAGAAAGTCATAGGCCATGATCGTATTCGGGAAAATGGCTTTGGCTTCAGCGAGCAAATCCTCCAACTGGATGGCGTTACCAGGAGCATAGCGGGGGCTAAAGTGGGTCATGATCAACTGGTGCACCTGCGCTGCCAAGGCCACCTGCGCCGCCATAGTAGAGGTGGAGTGCAGGCGCTGATAGGCTAGTTCTGCATCCTGATGGGCAAAGGTAGCCTCATGCACCAGCACGTCAGCATCTCTGGCTAACTCGACCGCATTCTCGCAGAAGATTGTGTCAGTACAGTAGACAAACTTGCGCCCGACTTGCGTGTCGCCGCAGAGATCTGCACCATTAATGATGCGCCCGTCTGACAGCGTAATTACTTCGCCTCGCTTCAGCTTGCCATAGAGTGGACCGGGAGGAATACCCAGCGCTACAGCTCGCTCAACATCAAATCGGCCGGGTTTGTCTTTTTCGGCGACTCGATAGCCAAAGGCGGGCACGCGGTGAGTCAAAGGGGCACAGCTTACGGTAAATTCGTCATCTTCAAACACGACTCCCGGCTGCACGGTGTGCACCTTAACGGGATAGGAGAAATGGGTTTGGGAGTAGCGCCCGCACGCCTTCAGGTAATCTTCTAGCTTGGGCGGGCCATAAACATCAATACGGCTGGGGCTACCGGCTAATCCGCAGCTTGCCAGCAGACCCATTAGGCCGTAGGTGTGATCTCCATGCATGTGAGTCACGAAGATGCGTGTAATCTGACTGATCTTTAAGTCGCTCCGCAGGATCTGATGCTGTGTGCCTTCACCGCAGTCAAATAGCCAGATCTCAGCTCGTTGCGGGAGCCGCAAGGCAATACTGGAAACATTTCGCGATCGGGTTGGCACGCCCGAACTTGTGCCAAGAAACGTAATTTGCAAAGCGCAATGAACCTACACTAGAGCAATTTCCCACTCACCTATACTGACATACTTGCTTCAATTCTGAAGGTTGCTGGGGGTCAGCGTAGTTCTGGAAGTTATCTAAATTGCTAAATCTCTAAATCACGCTATCCATCGGGCTTGTAAAGCCTAGCATTGCTGCTGCTCTTATTCTCTATCAAGAATTTAATTAATCAGTAGCGACCAATCACGCGCAAATTATTTTAAGATTATGCGAAGTTAATAATTTAGCACTGATCCCCACCGTTACCGATGGTTGGAAATGTACAGTCCCAATTTTGCAAAGCTCATCCTCAGTGCGCTGGACTGGGCTTATGTATTGGTTTAACGACTCGTTCAGTTCGGTTTTATCTCGGTTCGATTTGCTAGTTCAACTGGTTTAACCCGTCTGTGTGAGGAGCAGCTCTCATGACATTTCAATCCTGCGCCGCTAGAAACTCGGAACCCGTGTTTCAGCTAAAGCAGTTGGTGCAGCATGTCCTGCATCAAGGTCAGAAATCTTGGTGGATGGCATTGGTGATATGGTTGGTGGCCATTGCTCCTGCCAAAGCTGAGTTGGAACTGCGCGTGGCGATCGAGCAAGATGCCAGCCAGGTAAAAATTGGCAGTTCCTCTGAGGCGGTGCTGCGAGATGGCACAGGGCAAGTGTTGGCGCAGATTCCGGCGATGAATGCTGTGATAGCTGAGTCAAAATCGGGTGCTGTTTCCGTGAATCAACTGCAGACCAGCCAGCTCTGGGTAGAACCCAAAAGTGCCGATGGCTATGTCTTTATTAGCGACCGCTGGTATCGTGGACGGACGCTTGTTGTGCCGACCAGTGGCGGTATTACAGCCGTCAACTATGTTGATTTAGAACAGTATCTCTACAGCGTGGTGGGAGCAGAAATGCCAGCTAGCTGGAGTTTGGAAGCGTTGAAAGCCCAAGCTGTTGCGGCCCGCTCCTATGCGCTTTACCATCGCCAGAATAGTGCTAACGCCGTTTTTGACCTAGGCGATACGACGGCGTGGCAGGTGTATAGCGGTCTAGAAAAAGAAGCCCCTAGTACGCGGGCAGCGGTCGATGCTACCCAGGGGCAGGTGCTGACCTACAACGGACAAATCATCAACGCGGTCTTCCACTCCTGCGCGGGCGGGCACACCGAGAATGTAGAAGATGTCTGGTCTAACCCTCTGCCCTATCTGCGAGGGGTAGTTAGCCCGGATGGCAATCTCCCCGAGTGCCAATGGCGACCGCTCTCCTTCACGGCAAGCGAACTCAGTCAGCGGTTAGGTTACAGCGGTACTATCTCTAGCGTTGAGGTTGAACGTCATCCCCACGGGCGAGTGCTGACCCTGAGAATCAGCGGTAGTGCCGGTCAGATGGAAGTCAGCGGCAAGGATGTACGAGATCGGCTCGGCTTGCGCAGCACGCTTTTCTCCGTTGAGGCTCAGCGTGGCCAGGTCGCTAGTGCCGGCGATCAGGTTCCTGCTTCACCCGCAGTCTTTCGGTTTAGCGGCAGCGGTAACGGTCATGGGATCGGCATGAGCCAATATGGAGCAAATGTGCTAGCCCGCCAAAACTGGAACTATCAGCAAATTTTGCTGCATTACTATAAAGGGGTGACCGTTGCGAAGATTCAGGTGCAGTAGCCTTGCTTTGCGGCAGTCAGAAGCACGGTTTGCGGCTGGGTTTTGCTCTGTTCTGTCTCGGTGCTGCCCATGTTTAAGGTGGTGACCCGCAATTATTCCCAGTCCTTTGAGCGTTGGACGGATGCTCTAGAGGCAGCCAATGCCCTGCGCCCTCGGTGCAACTGGTTACAGGATATTCGCATTTTTGATGGCGATGACCTTGTTTGGATCTACAGCCGACTGCATCTCTATCCGCAGTACATCGGCGCTGGCACCTACAATCGACTGGCGCGGCTATTTATATTTGAAGCGATGCTAGAGCAAGAGCTAGCCGAGGCAGAATCTGGGACTGAGGCGGCTTCCGATTCTCCTGAGCCTCAGCAGAGATCGCCGGAATGATGCTGGCTTTCCATGCCATATCAGGATGATGAGGACGAGCTGCCTTTACTCTTTACCTTGACTGTTTAGGCGGTTAGGTTAGATTAAATCTGCTTAGATTGTCTACCTCACAGATTGCACGAAGGGCCTGATAGCCTCTACAAATGCCGCTGTGGCTTCGTAGGGCAGCACGTTGCGCCCAGCAATCTGCACCCCTTGACCGTGGGGGAGATGTTTCAGGTAATCCGCCATGCGCTGCTCAGGCGTTTCAGATTGGCCGGAGCGGCTAATGCTAGAAGCCGTTGTGCCCAATACGACCAGCGTCGGTACCGGCAGTTCGGCAATAGCAGCGGTGTAATCTTTACGCCAGAATCCGGCTAGAAACGAAAACACGGCATAGCGGCTGGCAGTATTTTGGGCATCGCTAGACAGGCGATCCAGCCATTCGGCATCGACATCCTCGGCGGTGGCAAACAATTGCCGAATCGAAAAATTCCGAATAAAGGCGCGGCGCTTGGCGTATTGATAAAACCCTCGCCCCAGCGGAGAAGCAAACAGATTCCAGCTCAGCCGCTGTTGCCAGACCGCAGCCGGTTGCGTCATTACAGACCAAGCCGGCGGACCCGACAACACCAGTCCCTTAATCCAGTTGGCGTCTGCTTTCTCACTCAGGGCCAGCGCCACCGGAAATAGCGCCCCCTGTACAACCACAATCACCGGCTTCTGAATCACCCTCTGGATGAATTGCCAGAGCTGGTCTGCCCAATCGTCTGGCATGTAGGCCACGGGCGGCATATCGCTGTCGCCGCAGCCGAGCAAATCGGGATTATAGATCAGCGAATTTGGCTCTGCGGTTTGCCAGGCTTGAATGAACCGATCCCAGAAGCGGCGCGACAAACCAACTCCGATCGGGTGGATCAGCAGCAGCGGGGTGGTGTTGGCATCGCCCGCAGACCAGACCTCATAGGCACAGCGGTAGCCGCGCCACGAGTAAACCTGCGTCGCCGGATGGGACCCAGAGGAAACAGAGGCATCGGAAAGCATGGGGCACGTCAAACGCTCCTCTGTGAGGATACCTCAAGCACCGGGGAGTTTCTACGGGGTCAACTTAATACAACTTATATAGGTCATATAGGTCAACTCATAGAGGTCCAATTAACCCAGCAGCGATGGCACGGTTAGCCCCCGCAGCGGTTGCGTTGCCTCTACGCCTTTTCCCTGAATCAGTACGCCGAAGTTGCCCAAGCCTGCCGGATCGATCAGGGCGTGCAGGGTTTCGCGGCGCTGCAGGATCTCTTGAACGGTGAGGTCATCAGGCTGTGACAATGCGTTGAGCCGCTGTCCCAATCCCAACGCCATCAGAAATAGCCCCTGCTGCGTGAAACCAAGCGTGGACAGTCCGCAGCGGCGACCCTGCTGCTCTAACGCCGTGAAGTTAACGTGAGCAGTGATATCTTGACAGCCAACAGCCAGATAGGGGTCATTGTGGTGGGCGTGCTGATAATAGCATTGCAGCGTTCCCTGGCTACGGGTGGGGCTGTAGTAGCGCTCGGCGGCATAGCCGTAGTCGATCGTTAACAGATAGCCCTGCTGCAGCCGGTCCGCGACGGTGTTGAGCCACTCTAGTGCTGCCAAATTCACTTCGGTGCGGTAGCCGTCGGGGTAGCGGTCAGATAACAGATCGATGCCGATCTCCTGGAAATAATCCGCCAATCGCGGTGTGGACAGGGGCCCGATCACCTCCTGGAAAGGGTTTGCCGGAGAGTCGCTGACGGTCACATAGACTTCCTGTAGTTCTCCCTGATTGACCACCACCTGATGCACTGGAAAGGCGTCTACTAACTCATTCGAGAAGCAGCAGCCGATAATTGACTGAGAAGGAATCTCATCCCAGGTCCGCCAATGCAGATGCCCCCAGGAGTCGCTCAATTTTTGCAGCCGCTGCTGCTGCGCCGCGATTAGGGCCGGCGATTTCTCAATAATCCAATACTCCAGGGCGGCAAAACACTCGAAATGCTGACGATGCAAATAGCGAACGATGTCTTGGACCAGCAGCCCTTGCCCAGCCCCCATTTCTACAAGCGTGAACGGCTGCGGCCGCTCCAGCAGTTCCCAAAGCTGAGCAAACTGTTCTGCGAGCAGTTCACCAAAATCGGACCCGAGATGGGCTGCGGTGAAAAAATCGTGCTGCATGCCGCGGCCCTCACGATTAGTCGCATAATAGCCATGCTGCGGATGGTATAGCGCTAGCTCCATAAACTCAGCAAAGGAAATGCGCTGCTGGGGACTGGCGGCGATGCATTGAGTGATAATCTGGCAGAGGTCGGGATTGCGATCGGGCGTCATAGGCTAGCGGTGAGAAGATGCGGGCATGCCGAAGCAGGCAGCTCAAGGGAGAATAGATCCAGTATCAATCCTGATTTACGGAATCTCCACCGGCTCTCTATGAAACTGGTCTTCTTTGGCACACCTGACTTTGCAGTCCCTAGTTTAGAACGCCTGATTGCGGATGAGCGGTTTCAGGTGCTGGCCGTCGTCACGCAGCCGGACAAGCGTCGCGGTCGGGGCAATGAGCTGGTGCCGTCGCCCGTGAAGGGGGTTGCTGAGCAGCAGGGAATTCCGGTCTGGCAGCCCCGCCGCGTCAAAAAAGACGAGGTCACGCTGACTCAGTTGCGCCAGTCCAACGCCGATGCCTTTGTCGTCGTGGCCTATGGGCAGATTTTGTCCCAGGAGATTTTGGACATGCCGCGCCTGGGCTGCATCAATGCCCATGGGTCGATCTTACCGAAGTATCGCGGCGCAGCTCCGATTCAATGGAGCTTATACCACGGAGAATCTGAAACCGGCATTACAACGATGCTGATGGATGCAGGCATGGATACAGGAGCGATGCTGCTTAAATCCACGACACCGATTGGCCTGTTTGACAATGCCTGGGATCTCTCCACGATTTTGGCGCGGTCCGCCGCCGATCTGCTGGTGGATACGCTGTTAGGGCTAGACCAAGGAACCCTGACCCCGACACCTCAGGATGACGCACAGGCTACCTACGCGCCGTTGATTCAAAAAGCAGATTATTGGCTCGACTGGTCCCGCCCTGCTCTCGCCCTACACAACCAGATTCGCGGCTTCTATCCGAACTGCGTGACGCGGCTGCGAGATAACCTGCTAAAGGTGAAGGCAACGGTGCCGTTGGGAACCGTGGAACTAGCGCTGCTGCCACCTGAGCTGCAAGCTACTGCAGCAGAGTGGTCGCCTTGGCTGCAATCTGAGGCTGCGCCAGGAACGATAGTTGGGCTGCTCAAGAATCAAGGAGCGGTGGTGCAAACGGGAGCAGGCTTGCTGTTATTACGAGAAGTGCAGCTTGCCGGTAAACGAGCCCAATCCGGCTGGGACTTTGCCAACGGCATGCGGCTTCAGATCGGAGAGCGATTGGTAGGGGAACCCGGCGTCGATGCGGATGCTCCTACCGCAGCGGGGAATATTTAATCTTTTTAACTTTGTTTAATCTTCTTTAACCTTCAGATCTGGACTCTGCCCTAGGCTCATAAAACCGACAGCCGCCGCAGGGCCCGGTGGGATTAACTGCACAGCGCACCAGTTCTGAGCGAGCATTGTAGCGGCAGGTGGCATCTCCTAGCACCCAATGGCCAGCGATAAGGCTCCGCTCTTCGGGGCGTGGGGCAGACTGCACGTAAAGCGCAATTTTGTGTAATCGATACGTCCCGGATTTGAGCTGGTAGCGATGGCGACGCTCCAGAACGGCGTAGGTTTTGCCCTCTAGATCGAGGTAAGCCCCTGGCTGCGGATTCCAGTCGAGATGCAGGTTTCCGAGCGTGCGGCGTGGGTGGCTGAGGATCACCTCAGTGGGTAATGAGTCTGGCTCCATAGCAACGGTATTGCTGCTTACACATTATTTATGGATAGTATCGCACGCCTCTGATTTCGGCATCGCTGCCGGCCCGCAGACACCCTCCCTCGATCAAGCTTCTTCGGATAGCCCCAGCTCTCGCAGCGGCCGTGCTCTTCCCAAACCACCCAACCCTGCCGCTCGCGGTTGCCAAGTTAGGAGATTCGGTTGCGATGTCGTTGGTCATGCCGGTGCTCCTTTGCAGCGTCAGGTAGTTTTAGCCTACCGCATCTAGCTCAGAATCTAGTTCAGATGTTCCTGTGAGATGTTCCCGTGCCGCGACTGCCGTATCAGGAAAGTCCGAGAAGACACCGTCAACCCCGAGCTGATAGAACTGGCGATACTCCGCTTCCGGCTGGTTCTCGTACTCGCGAGCCAGAAACTCGGCTTCGTTACGGAAGGTGTAGACATGCACCTGTAATCCTGCAGCGTGGGCAGCGCGAACAATCGGCAGCACCTCACCCGTTTGATGTTCTTCCAGGATTCCCGCTTGGGCGGAATGAGTTGCAGGGGTAGTCCGCACAATGCTCCGTTTCTCAACGCCGATAGCCGCAGCGTAGGACGCCACAAACTGGAGATGTGCCGCAATCAAATCGCCATAGGTACGTGAATCGCCGCTCAGAACAAAATCGTAGGGCTGCTGCTGCCATTCGCCAAAGAGCTGCACGAGCGGCAAGTTCAGTTCCTGAGCTGCCATCAGCGTCCTCAGCTCTCTGAGATTGGCGACCTCAAAGGATTGAATGAAGACACGCTGCGGGTCAATAAACGCGTGCTCGATCAGGGTGTGCAGCAGTGGTTCTTCGAGTGACCGTCCTAGCTGATCAAAATAGGTAGGGTGCTTTGTTTCTGGGTAAATGCCAATTCGCCGTCCGCGGGTGGCTTCCATTTGCTGCACCAAATCCAGGATTTCGGAAAACGTGGGAATCGGGAACTGATCGTTGTAAGACTGATCGCGATAGGGTCGGGGTTGCCGCACCCGCAGCTCTTTAATCTCCAATAAGGTGAAATCGTGACAGAAAAAGCCAGTGTGCGGTCTGCCGTCAATCATCACGCTGCGCCGACGGTCCGCGAACTGAGGCAGGTCCTGCACGTTGGTTGTCTCGATCAAATTCGGCTCATGGCGGGCAATCAGGACGCCGTCCTGTGTAGCGACCAAATCTGGCTCAATAAAATCAGCGCCTTGCTCGATTGCCAGCGCGTAGGCCGCCAGCGTGTGTTCGGGCAAATAACCGCTAGCCCCCCGATGGGCGATCACGAGCGGCAGTGATCCGGACAAAGTAGGCAAGTTATGTCCAGCCATGGTTAGCACGCTTAATCTCGACTAAATGTGGCGCAGAGCAGGTTGCTGCTGAGCAATTTGCCCAGCATTGTGCCGGTCTTTCCTGGGTTCTCTCCAACGATCATCAGTCCCAATGCCATACAGCAGTTTTTCAGGATATTGAGGAAAATGGGTGGTATCAGGTTTGTCCCAGTGGCATCAGTAACGTGGGAATTGATAGATCCAACTTGATAGATCCAACAGTGCTTACCAACGCTCGGAGCCTCAACCTTATTTCGACCCTTCAGCCATAGCTACGTTTGGCAGCCGCATGAAGGTGAAGGTTAAGTCACTGATGGTATCACCAGATTTAAAGAACAAGTTGAGCGAACTGCTGGTCCTTAAATGAGTTTCATCAGTTAAGCGATTGCGCAAAGTCAGGTTTAGGGTTGCAGTGCGTGCTAGCCACGTTGGTGCGGACGGTACAGAGGCTATCGGTGAGAGTTCGGGTTTGTCTGTCGCCGCACAACTTCACCATTGTCTCGCCATTGCTATCTCCTAGCAATGTTATCCCCTAGCAATTTGTAGACGCGGTTTGTCAGCGCAAATTTGTGAAGTAACCGTGATAGTACCCGTGATGGGACTATTCAACCGATGCGGACCTCTCCACAATAGGAAGAAATTCTTAATGTCTTAAATGAACGATTCGTGATCAGTGACCCCTAATCTGTTGTGTGGTTCACCATTCGAGACGTTGAACATTGAACATTTTTCGGTGTGAGGAACTCTCTGAAGGCACGATAGTTCAAGACGTTAAGAGCTTGTTAAACCTCCTCACAGGGTCCCGGTGTCTGGCTTGCAACCAGTTATGTTGGGATAAAGCACAAGCTGCGTTAGCGATTTATGACCAACTCCTTTTCTGATTCACGCTATGTGTCTAATCCTCGCAGAAACGATATCTTTATCTGCTATGCTGCCGAAGATATTGCTTTTGTTAGGGTGTTAGAGATAGCGATTAGAGAACAGCATCGCGATCCTTGGATTGATCTCGATGCAGACGATCTACCCAAGCATGTGGTTCCCGGCAGCGAAGAAGAACAAGCCTATATTCGAGCAGGGATTCAAGACGCAGATGTTTTTGTCTTTGTAGCAAGTTGGAATTCCTTAAAATCACCGAAGAACAAAGCGGAACTGAACATTGCTATTGAAAGTCGCAAGCGGCTAATTCCTATTCTTTGCGATTTAGAGGTAGAAGCCCTGCTCCCTGAAGCCTTGAAAGCCGCTTCTCCACGCTTGTACTGTGAACAAAATGCCTCTGCTGCGGCTATCCAACAGCTTGCGGAAGCAATTGTTCATATTGATATTCATACTCGTTTGTTAATGCGGGCGGAGAAGTGGGAGCAATATGGACGCAAAACCAAATTCTTACTGAACAAAACCGATGTTGCTGCGGTACAACGCTGGTTTAAGCAAAATGCTAAAAAACAACCCCATTTGACGGACTTACAAGAAGAGTTTATTAAAATTAGCTCTAAAGCCGCTGTTCAACCCCCGGATGTATTCATTTCTTATGCTCGCAAAGACAAACTCGAATTTGTGGAGAAACTCTGCGAGCTGCTAGAGCAAAAATTTCAAATTTGGGTGGACTGGAACAATATTCCTGTAGCGGCAGACTGGCGACAGGAAGTGTATCAAGGCATAGAAATATCACAGAACTTTTTATGCATTTTGAGTGAACATTCTGCTCTTTCTAGAAACTGTCATGAGGAAATTCGATACGCTAGTCGGCGAGGCAAACGGATTATTCCAGTTATTTTTCGTAAACCTACTCAGTGGCTAGAGGGGGATGAGGAACCCAAGGTTGAAGAAATTATTCGTCGATATAACTGGCTGTCGTTTGAAGGATTGCACACGCCGGATAATCAAGAAGCCTTTGAACAGGAATTGGCCAAGCTCATCGATGCCATTAATAAAGAGGCAGAATATGTTAAAGATCACACTGATTTATTGAGACAGGCCATCAAATGGGAGGAAAGAAGAGAACAAGGAAGCTGGTTTCCCTTCATTCAGTTTCCCTTCCTGCAACTGAGCGGGGATGGACTGCTCAAGGGGGACCAGCTCAAAGACGCTAGAAATTGGCTGAACACATCGCACAATCGCGAGCCTGCTCCAACACCGCTGCAAATCGAATACATTAAAGCCTCTGAGTACTATCAAAAGCGAAGTCATCTGCTGACAGTTGTTGGAGTGGGTGCCATTGTGGGATTAGTCACCGCAGGGACGCTCTACTTCGCGACTACAACCCGTGAACAGATCAAGGCTCTCGTTTCCTCACTCGACACAAAACAAGGGCTAGATGCCTTGATGGTGAGTCTGCAAGCTGCCGAAAAACTGCCCGGTGGGGTGCTTGCCCCTTTTAACGCCGATTCTCGGGTACAGGTGGTGACGGCTCTCAATAACTCCATCTACAACTTAGGCGAACACAACCGCCTAGAAGGGCATCAGGGACGGGTCTACACCGTAGCGTTTAGTCCCGATGGCAGCCTGATTGCGTCTGCCAGTCAAGATGGCACGGTACGGCTTTGGCGGCCAGACGGCACCCCCAGCAAATTTCCTCTGTTTGGGCATCAGAAAGATGTGGTCAGCATTGACTTTTCTCCCGATGGCAGAATCCTTGCCTCTGCCAGCTACGATGGCAACGTCAAGCTGTGGCAAATGAGCCGCACCTTGGATGGCACCCCTAGAGGCACGCTAATCAAGACGCTGGACCACGACGAAAATAGTGACCGGGATGTTTATGCTGTTCACTTCAGCGCGGACGGCACACAGTTGGCTTCAGCTAGTCTTGACGGCACGATCAAGGTCTGGACGAACACGGGTACTCTGATGACCACTCTGCCGCACCATAGCCCGGTGCTCAGTCTCAGCTTCAGTCCAGATGGCAAAGCCATTGCTTCCGCGAGTCCCGATGGTGTGCGACTGTGGACTGGCACCAACTTTAATCAAGTCAAGCGACTGCCGAATACGGAGCAGGACTTTTGGGTCAGCTTCAGCCCCAATGGTCAGTACCTGGTGTCGTCGGGGATGCAGGGCAGTATTCACCTGTGGAACCGAGATGGGACGTTGCGCCAGCAGTTGGTGGGGCATGAAGGCACGGTGAATCGAGCGGTGTTTAGCCACAACAGTCAGTTTGTAGCGTCGGTGGGGCAGGACAATACAGTTAGGCTCTGGGATACCAACACTGGAGAGCTATTGCACGTGCTGCGAGAGCATCAGGCACCAGTGTATCGGGTGCAGTTTAGCCCAGACGATCGATTTGTGGCTTCGGCCGGAGCGGATGATACCATCAAGCTGTGGCAGCGTGCTGATGGACGCCTGTTCAGTAGCTTTGAAGGACACCGCAATGAAATTCTCAGTATCCAGTTTTCCCCCGACGGCAAAACCCTAGTCTCGGGCAGTGCGGATAGCAGTGTGCGGCTGTGGCGACCAGGCAATAGTGCGGTGATCAAATTGCCCCACCAGAACGCTATGTATGATGTCAGCTTCGATGCCAAGAATCGGTTCATCGCCACTAGCGGCTGGCAAAGCATCAATTTCTGGTCTCCCGACGGGACCCGCATCGGTGCAATTGAGAAGGCCCATGCGGGAAGCCCAGTGACGAGCATCAGTCTCGATCCTCAAGGCAAGCTGCTGGCTTCTGCGGGGAATAGCGGCAGAGCTAAGCTGTGGACTTTGATTTGGAATTCCTCGGGCAGCCTAGAAAAAGCGACGGCTGTGCGCTTGGGCGGCCTCCGGAATGGGCATCGCGGTAACGTTACGAGCATTAGCTTTAGTCCGGATGGAAACCAAATCGTTTCGGCAGGGGAAGATATGACCGTCAAGCTGTGGCAGCGAGATGGCAAACTGATGCGAACTCTGCAAGGGCATCGGGGAGCTATCAGCAGTGTTGGCTTCAATCCAACAGCTCCCCAGTATCTCGTTTCAGCCAGTCGCCGCATCTCGACCGCCAAGCCCAACGGCGAACTCATTCTGTGGAACCAGGATGGTACGCTTCTGGACTACCAGGAGCAGTTTCAGGGACAGCGATTGGGCGATCTCTCCAGCATTAGTTTCAGCCCCGATGGTCGCCTCCTGGCTGTTGCCGATGGGGCAGACAATAGCATCAAGCTTTGGACGGTGAACCTAACCGGGAATGGAGTTCCTTCGCTGCAGCCTTTTACGTCACTAGTAGGGCATGGGGGTCCGATCTTGAAGGTGAGCTTTAGCCCCGATGGAGAACTGCTAGCCTCTGCCAGTCAAGATGGTACGGTCCGGGTCTGGTCTAGGAAGGGTGAGCTGATTACTACTCTGCGGAAGCATCGCCGCGAGGTTTCCAGCGTTAGTTTCAGTCCCGACAGCCAAATGCTAGCTTCGGCAAGTTTTGATCGCGATGTGTTGCTCTGGAAGCTGCCGGAGGGATTCGGTCGTGAAGCGTTGACCAAGCTAAAGCAGCAGGGATGCACTTTGCTGGAAGATTATCTTCGAACTAATCAAAGCACCGAACAACGAGAGGAGCGAGCTAGGGTAAAGCAGTTTTGCAAGGGCGTGCTCAACCGTCAGAAATCAGAGGATGCACAGCAGCCCTTGTAGCGAATCTGGATCAAGCCAAGAGATGACCCCTCTGTTCTTTGAGCTAATTGCTCTGTAACGCTGCTTTCCTATGGCGCTGAGTAGAATCGGTAAATCGGTAAAGTTCTAAGAATCTGATAAGAATCTGATTTGCTAGCTACTGGTATTGCAATTGGGGTCCACGTTAGGGTTACAGTACTGGCTCATCAAAACCTCGTTGAGCGTGTTCTCTTTGCTAGAGCTTGCCGCACCCGTAGAGCCAATCGGTAATGCTGCTATAGACCCCAGCAAAGCCAAGAATATGCCTGCTGCGATAAAACGGTAACCCACCATATTAAATCACCTCCCTGATCTCATTCTAGAGGTCAGATGATAAGGTTCGATTTTGTGCCTATATCTAAGGTCTTACACGTTACCTCAATCCTATTCCGGTTGCTTCTAGCCGTTTAGGATTCGCAAAGTTTGATTCAGTTGGCTCCCTTTGCGGGTATGAGCGCCGAACCAGCCATCAGGAGTAACGATGCGCCGTGAGTTACCGTTGTTCCCTGTCAGCGTAGATGCAGCCAGTCTAAACCAGCCTTGATCCCGCTGCAAGGAGACCGTGAGAATGCAGAGAGATTGAGACACATCAGGCTTGCAAACCCAGGGTTACAAACCTATTGCAGTACAAGCTGAAGTGCAAGCGTCTTCAGGCGTCCTTCGGATGGCTGCTATCGCTCTGATCAATTTGCTTCTGAACGGCAATTTGACTCGTAAACTCCTCCACGTCGCTCTGGATCAGCTCTTCAACTTGGTTAGCAAATAAGGGAAACGCTTCTCGGTGCCCTCCTGTTTTGGCATAGACGGCATAGGACCCGCTGAGCTGCAGAAATTGCCAGCCCAGACTTTTCAGCAATTCAGAAGTACGCCGATACCGCCGCCAGCGATCGCCAAACTTAAAGAACTGCTCAACTGCCGCCAGGATGGCTACGATTTGGCTCAAGAAAAGCCCAACATGAAAGGCAGTGGACGCAAGGGCCCGTTCGGTGGAGCTAGGGAGCGCGGCATCCGCAAGCGTGGCTAACTCGTTTGGGCGATTGGGCTGTGGGCTAGCAGCTTCTGGACTCACAACTTCTGGGCTAGCGACTCCTTCTGGTGGGGGAGATGGGGCAGGAGAGGGTGGGTTGTCGTTAATCAGGTTGAGGGCAATCGCGTTTGCCAAGACGCGGTCACTGAGCCGATCACCCCAGACGCTGCCGAAACTCACGAACACGGGAGCCAGCACACTGCAAACGATGGTAATCAACCGCATCCAGTAGAACCAGTTTTGATAGCGTTTGGCTTCGTCGCTGAACCAATTCAACTGGTCAAGCCAGCGCTTTTCCAGAAATGCTTTCTGCAGCTCAGTGAGTTGCTTGAGTTCGGGAGCATTGATCAACGAGGCATATTTCTCGCGTCTGCGCTCAGCATCGGTCTGTTTTTTGGCTACCATGACTACCCCTTGATCGCTCCAAATCAAGCACAGTGTCCCTCCATTATTGAGAGGTAAACCCTCCTAGAAGTGATCTAGCAGCAATTTTTTACCATTGGGTATGCCTAGTAGGGTATGCCTAGTAGATATGTCTAGAAAGTCACATTGGGGTGAGGCAGCAGACCAAATTGCAGCCGAAAGTAGCTCTGCAAAAAAGAGTGCAGCTGCGTGCCCGACTGAGCCAAATCAAACGGCTGAAAGCGACCTCGCTGCAGCACGGGAGCTAAGGTATTTGACGCGGCACTCTGAGGGTTTCGCAGAGCAGCAGCAATATCATCGGCTAAGCGACCTGTTCCAGCAATCACAACCACCGGACGATCTTCAGCAATACTGGACTCGACATCTTGCAGCGAAACTTGACCACCATTAATCAATACCGTCACCGACGGAGACTCACCTGCGATCAAGCTCGCGATTTCTGAAATGTAGTGCGATTCATCGCCCCATTTGGAACCAGGCACCAGAATGAAGTGGGTGTGGTGCGGTTCTAGATACTGACTCGCAGTGGACGATCGAGAGCTAGACACATGCACTTTGCCACTAGGAGCAACCCCCATTAGGGGAAAGGTGCCGCCAATCTGCTCTCTGGCCTGCCCCATCAACTGCATGACGCCAGCATTGGTGCCACCATCAATGACCACGACACCCAGCGCTTCTGCCAAGGGAGCTAGAGTCTCTACAAATAAAGTTTGCAGACGTCTGTAGTCGTCTTCCGCCAGATTGCTCGCTCCTCCCACCAGCACCAGCACCGGGCGGGGGGTGTCTAATCCCAGCTCGGCAAGGGCTTCCGGCAACTCAGGGCGACCTTGCAAGCGAACAATGCGTGCGGTTTTCCCGTTGTCGAAGGCAATAGGGAAACTAGAGAGCCTAGAGAGTTGCATAGGTTTGCACCGAGCACAGTTAGTACAAGTTTTTTGATACTGGATTCTTTGATACTAGGCGGCTTCAAGGCAATATTCATGCGCATAGAGGCGGATTCTGTCCACTAGAATTCCCATACGCCTCAGCATCTCGCACCCCCTAAACCACCTTGGTGAGCAAAGCCGCAGGAATATCGCGCTACTCTGACTCATGTCGCTGGGCACCAAACCGAAACAGCACCCAATCGGGATGTTTAAAAATCGAAATGTTTAAAAATCAGTACGTTCAGACTCCTACTGGTCTTGCTGCCCATCCTAACATCTCTCGATGAAAGACCTAAAGGCATAAAAAAACCTAAAGACTAGCAAGCACCTTCCGAGTGAGCCGCCATTGTAGCGAAGATAGCTTGAGCATCAATCTCGGATTCAGGGACCGCAGGATGACGCTGAACGTAGCGCCCATTTTGTTTTAATTCCCAAATGTAGCGATTATCGGCCAGAATCGTGCCCAAAATTTCTTGTAAATCTAGGGAAAGGGCGGGATCCTCAACTGGTGCCAAAATTTCAATGCGGCGATCCAGGTTGCGGGGCATCCAGTCGGCACTGCTGATATAGGTTTCAGGCTGCCCAGCGTTGTGGAAGTAAACAATACGCGAGTGCTCTAGGTAGCGTCCGACGAGGCTGAGCACCCGGATATTGTGACTAACCTGGCGAACGCCTGGACGAAGGCAGCAGGTGCTTTGAACGATCAGATCAATTTGAACGCCCGATTGGGATGCTTCATAGAGAGTTTTAATCAGCTGTGGATCGACGAGCGCTCCCATTTTGGCGACAATGCGAGCGTGGTGACCATTGCGGCTATGCTCACTTTCCCGGCGAATCAGGGCAATCAGCCGCTCGCGCAGGTTGAGTGGCGAGACGATCAGCCGACGGTACTGGGTTTTGCGAGCGTAACCAGTCAGGACGTTGAAGAATTGAGACAGATCGGCACCTAGCTCCTCGCGACTGCTCAGCAACCCCACGTCTGTGTAGTAGCGAGCGGTATCAGGGTTGTAATCTCCCGTGCCAATGTGTACATAGCGGCGGATCTCCTCCCCTTCCTGACGGACAACTAATGCTACTTTGGCGTGGGTTTTCAGCCCTACCAATCCATAGACAACATGAATTCCCGCTCGCTCGAGCCGCCGTGCCCACTGGATATTATTCGCTTCATCAAAGCGAGCCTTCAGTTCCATGAGCACTGCCACTTGCTTGCCCTGTTCAGCCGCTGTGATCAGCGATTGCAGCACGGGAGAATCGACTGAAGTGCGGTAAAGAGTCATTTTGATTGCCAGTACAGCAGGGTCGGTGGCTGCTTGCTGAATGAAGAATTCTACCGTTGCCCTAAAGGAATCATACGGATGATGCACCAATAAATCGCGCTGCCGCAGCACGCTGAAGATATCCTCTCGATAGGGTAAGGGCTGGTCGGACCGCTCTTGCTCGGCTGCCTGTTGATGGACCCGCCGCAGAGCTGCGGGAATCACCGGTCGCCATGGTGGATACTTCAACTGCGGTAGTGGCAGCGTGACGAGCATTTCGAGATCCCGCAAGTTGAGCATTCCCTCAATGTCATAGACATCGGTTTCGGTGAGATGCAGCTCTTGCAGCAGCAGGTTGCGGATGGCAGCAGGGGCCGTCGCTGCAATTTCCAGACGGATCGCTACTGCTCCCACGCGTCGTCGCCGCAGCTCTTGCTCTACAGCCTGCATCAAATCGTCGGCATCTTCCTCTTCAAATTCTAGGTCGGCATTGCGAGTGACCCGGAAGCAGGACCAGTCTAGGATTTCCATGCCAGGAAACAGAGCAGCCAAATTATGGGCGATCACCTGCTCGAGGAGGACTCCCATCCACACCACGCCTCGGCCGCGGCGGCGAGTATGTAGGGCTTCAGGTAGGGTAATCAAGCGCGGCAGCAGCGAAGGCACCTTGACCCGAGCAAAGTGCTCCTTGCCGGTTTCTCGATCGCGAACAACCACCGCCAGATTAACGCTGAGGTTGGAAATATAGGGAAACGGATGGCTAGGATCCACCGCCAGTGGGGTTAACACCGGAAACAACTGCTCGATGAAGTACTGTTCGAGGTACTGCCGTTGCTTTGCTGACGTCGCATTGTAGTTGAGCAAAACCACGCCTTGGGCAGCAAGTCGGCGGCGCAGGGAGCGCTCAAAATGCTGGTGCTGTTGCTTAACCAAGGGGCGCAGCCGTTCAGCAATGGCAGCGAGCTGAGCTTCTGGAGTTTGCCCATCAAGCGAGCGGACGTCAGTGCCGACTCGGCGCTTCAGCGTGGCGACCCGTACCATGAAGAATTCATCGAGGTTGGAGCTGAAGACGGTCATAGCCCGCAGTCGCTCCAGCAAAGGCGTACGCGAATCGGTCGCTTGATGCAGCACGCGGCGGTTAAACTCAATCCAGCTCAGCTCTCGGTTGAGGTAGTACTGCGGGTCCGTTAGATCTAGCGGGGTTGGGGCAGGATGAACAATGCGCAGGCTCGGGTTGGCAGCAGCTTTTTTTCGAGGCATAACGGGGAGCAAACCGACGTAGGGAATGATTCCTTCGTTCAGTGTGACACCGAATGCGAGTGAGCGGATCCAGCAAATGCTGCTTCCAGTGAACGGACTTAAAACACCTCGTCTTCGATGCCAATCCACCATTCCCCCAGATTCATTAAGTCCTGGTGGATGTCAGCGAGTTGCGCGGCATAGTCCTCGGGCAATAGGGTCTCTTTCTGCTCTTGCAGCTTCTTGAGGCGCAGTTGTGCCAGCAGCCATGGCTTCGCGAGGCCGTTGGTTGCTTCTATGTACCGAGCCAGATCAGTGCTGTCTATGCGGTTATCCATGCGGCTGATTCCAGGTCTAGAGAAATGGGCGCTTCCGTTGTTTTTTTATCTTGTGTTTTATCTTGGCATGTTTCATCTTGATACGGCTTGACACGGCTTAACCAAACGACGGCATCTGCGGTCTTCGGTTTTCCAATCAATGAAAATGAAAAGGTCTCCAATCAACAAACACTCAACAATCACTCAACAAAAAGGCAGCCAGAGAGAACCTGACTGCCAGATGAGCAATTCACTATTTACGAGGTATTCAGGAATATGAGCTTTTGCCTGCTGGTTCTAGGCAGCAGCCAAGTTTTGGTTGGCAAAGTCCCAGTTCACTAGCTGGTCAAGATAGTTTTGGATAAAGTCGGGGCGGCGGTTCTGGTAGTCGAGGTAGTAGGCGTGCTCCCAGACATCGAGGGTGAGTAGAGGAACCTGATTGTGCACCAGCGGGTTCTCGGCATTCGGGGTTTTAGTCACTTTCAGGGTGCCGTTGTCGAGCACAAGCCATGCCCAGCCGCTGCCAAACTGGGTCGCTGCTGCGTTCTTGAATTCTTCTTTGAATTTGTCATAGCCGCCGAGATCGCTGTCGATTTTGGCCGCAATGGCTCCGGTCGGAGCACCGCCCCCATTCGGCTTCATGCTGTTCCAGAAGAAAGTATGATTCCAGGTCTGGGCGGCATTGTTGAAGATATTCATCTTGGACGGCTCAAAGGTGAGGCGGATCACTTCTTCGAGCGATTTGTCTGCTAGTTCGGTGTCTTGGGTGAGCTTATTCAGATTAGCCACGTAAGCGGCATGGTGCTTGCCATAGTGAAACTCAAAGGTTTTGGCAGACATACCGTGGGGTTCAAGGGCACCGGGGTCGTAGGGCAGGGGTTCTTGTTGAAATGCCATAGTGCTAAGTCCTCTCAGAATGCGTGCTACGTACTCTAAAAATCATCCAGAACGGCTGCAATTCCCACAACCTATTTCTGTAATGATCGCCAAACGAGCGAAATTCGTGTTGGATCGGCAGTTCCCTGAATGGGAGGGAAGGTGCGGATGTCGCTGGGCACTTCCGCTCTGCCAGACAGATCAGCCTTAACGAACTATCGATAGCATTTTATATCAAAAATCGGCGCTGCACATGCTGGCTAGATGACTTGCCTTTAGAGTTGTTGAACCAGTTGTCGAACCAGAGTGCCCCGTGTGAAACACTCCCAAATCCAGCTATCATAGCGGTTGTTGCAGCGGCTACAGATGCGAGCAAATCATGGGCAGACAACGTTCACTCCTTGCGCTTATTTTGATTTTGGCAATCGCTGCCATTGTGGTACTCGTGCGGGTACCCTTGCGGCTTGGCTTAGATTTGCAGGGCGGCTCGCAGCTGACGCTGCAGGTAAAAACAACCGAAACTGTGCCCGAGATCACCCCCGACAAGCTAGAGGCAGTGCGGCAGGTCGTCGAGAATCGCATCAACCCCCAGGGCGTGTCCGAAATCGTGGTGCAGACTGTGGGAGACGATCAGCTCGTGGTTCAGCTTCCTGGCGTCAACGATCCGGCGGAGGCAGAGGCAGTCCTCAAAGATGTTGCCAAGCTCGATTTCCGGCAGCAGCGCCAAGGAACCGAAGCTCAGTTTGGCATCGAGTTGCAGGTGCGGGAGCAGAAGCGAGCTGAGCTAGAAGCCCTGCGACAGCAAGGAGCCGATGCTGGTGCCATTGCTCAGAAAGAAGATGAAATCCAGTCTAGCGAGGCAGCCATCGCTGCTTTGTTCGACAAAACGGCATTGACCGGCGAGAAGCTGCGCAACGCCTATGCTCAGCCTCTGAATGGCGGTGCCTGGGAAGTGGTGCTGTCCTTTAATGATCAGGGCGCGAATGAGTTTGCCGAACTGACTAAGAACGTCGCCGGAACTGGGCGCAGCCTAGGAATTTTTCTGGATGATCGGCTGCTGAGTGCTCCTCGCGTCGATGTGCAGTATGCCGAAACGGGCATTACTGGCGGTGGTGCCAGCATTACCGGCGGCTTTGATGCCAAGAGTGCGGCTCGACTGGCGCAGCAGTTGCAAGGTGGAGCATTGCCGGTACCTATTGAAGTGGTGGAGAACCGCACGGTGGGTGCAGGTTTAGGCCAAGACAGTATTCAGCGCAGTCTCTATGCCGGCATTCTGGGACTGGTGCTGGTGCTGATCTTTATGGTGCTCTATTATCGACTGCCGGGGCTGATTGCTGATATTTCGCTGCTCCTTTACACGCTGTTTACTCTGGCAATTTTTAACATTATTCCCGTGACATTGACACTGCCGGGGATCGCCGGATTTATTCTCAGTATCGGCATGGCGGTTGATGCGAATGTGCTGATTTTTGAGCGAACGCGGGAAGAGCTGCAAGCTGGTAAAACGCTGTATCGATCGGTCGAGAACGGATTCTACCGCGCTTTTTCCAGCATTCTTGATGGCAACGTCACGACGTTGATTGCCTGTGCAGCGCTCTGGTTTTTGGGAACGGGTTTAGTGAAAGGATTTGCTCTGACCTTGGCCATTGGTATCGTGGTCAGCATGTTCACCGCCCTCACCTGTAGCCGTACCTTGCTGCTGGTGGCGCTCAGCTTTCCCAGTTTGCGCAAGCCGCAGCTTTTTAGCCCCAAATTTTCTTCCTCCAACAAACTCCAGGCAGAGAAATCATGAAACTGCAGGTGATTCGACAGCGATCGCTCTGGTGGGCGACTTCAGGCTTGATTATTTTGGCGGGTATTGTTGCCATGCTGATTTCCTGGCAGCAGATCCAAGCCCCCCTACGCCCCAGCCTGGATTTTGTGGGCGGTACGCGGCTGCAGCTAGAATTGGACTGCACAGTACCCAACAACTGCGATCAGCCGATTGATCCGGCGACGGTGCGACAGGTGCTCGCGAACCAAAATTTGGCAAGCAGCAGCATTCAGGTGCTGGGCGATGAACGCCGCGCTTTGTCGATTCGCACCTCAACCCTGGATGTCGATCAGCGCACTCAGCTTGTAGATTCGCTTACCCAAAACATTGGCACTTTTGACCCGCAGAAAGTGCAGATCGATACGGTAGGTCCCACCCTAGGGCGGCAGATCTTTGCCTCAGGATTGACTGCTCTGCTGGTCTCTTTTGCCGGCATCATGGTCTATCTGAGTCTGCGCTTTCAGGTGGACTATGCCGTGTTTGCCATTGTTGCCCTGCTGCATGACGTGCTGGTGACGGTTGGAATCTTCGCGATTTTGGGACTGGTGCTGGGCATAGAAGTCGATAGTTTGTTTCTAGTGGCACTGCTGACGATTGTCGGCTTTTCGGTGAATGACACGGTGGTGATCTACGACCGCATCCGAGAAACGATCCGAGTCAACGGCGATCGGTCGATCAACGACATTGTGGATGATGCGGTCAACCAAACCCTAGGGCGATCAATCAATACGACGCTAACGACACTGCTGCCCCTAGTGGCGATCTTCTTTCTTGGAGGGGAAACCCTGAAATATTTTGCCCTGGCGCTGATTATTGGTTTTGTAGCGGGTGCCTACTCCAGTATTTTTATTGCCAGCACGCTGTTGGCTTGGTGGCGAGTCCGCAGTGGGCGCGAAATTCCGGGGACGCCGGTGGCCAAACCGCAGGAGCTTGAGAGTGAAGGCTAATGGCTAAAAAACCGTTGACCACCGAGCAGCGGGTGGTGCTTCCTAGCGTCAATTGGCAGCAGTTCGAGCAGTTGCTCCTGGAGCTGGGAGCAGAGCGGCAAACTCGCCTCACCTACTTGCGCGGCAAGCTGGAGCTAATGACGCCGGTAGCAGCCCACGAGCGCTGCAGTAAACTGCTGGATTCGCTGATTCTGGTGGTCGCTGATGAGCTAGGACTCCCGGTGACGACGCTGGCTCCGGTGCTATTGAAGGCTCCTGAGATTGGCTGTGCAACCGAGCCAGATGCCTGCTACTACTTTGGAGCATCTTCCGTATCGCCCCACGCGACTCAGCTTGATCTGACTCAAGATCCGGTTCCGCATCTGCTGGTGGAAGTAGCGCTGACCAAAAGCTCAATCGAGAAGCTGCCAATCTATGCAACGCTTGGCATTCCTGAGGTGTGGCGCTATGAAACGACAGCCGGCGATGAAATGCTGAAGGGTCAATTGACCGTTTACCACTTGCAGAACGAGCGCTATGTCGAGGCAACAACCAGCGCGGCTTTCTCTTGGCTGCCGGCGAGCCGCATCGTTCAATTTCTGGAGCAAAGCGACTCGATGAGTTTGGCCACGGCCCTGCGGCTGTTGCGAGCCTGGATTCAGGAGCAGCTACCTCGCGAGTAAATCGCTAGGGATAGCGAGACAATGCATTAGCAATCATTCATTACAATCATTTGGGCTGATGCCTTGCCTCACCAAAGCGGATGGCTGGCTCTACTTCAGCAAGCTGGAGCGGGCGATCGAGCTTTTGCTGCGCCGAGGTGAGCACAAGCATCATGTACTGCTGTAGCAACTGCTGCTGCTGAAGATTGACCGAGTAGGTGTGATCGTGCCGCTTCTCGAACAGAGGGCGTGATCGCAACGCTTGGTGTAGAGCCTGATACAGGGGGTTGGCAGCCGATTCGGACGTGAGCCAGCGATCGGCTTCCGGCACGAGTCCGGGCGGTAGGGGTCCCTCTAGTAGCCTCAGAATCGCAGGCTGGCATGCTGAGGTATCCAGACCGCGCTGCTGCAAGCGCTGCATTACGTCCTCTAGGGATAGGGCCTGATCGGGGAAAATTCGCAGCAGCTCTAGGAGCAAGAAATAGTCGCTGTAGCGGTGCTGGGTGGCATGAATCACCTGAGGATGCAGCGGCAGAGTTGCCAAGCCGTAGGAAACACGGCTACAGCTGGAGAAACAATTCTCTTGCGCCGATGCGGGCGATGGGTAGGTGTCCTGAATAATCGTGGCATTGGGCAACTTTTGCCGCAGCCAACGGGTGATCGCAGCCAAGGAAGCAGTGCCGCCCGTGCAAATTACATGCTGCACGGCCGAGGCTGCACTCTCGGTTTGGACTAGTAGCGCATTCAGCTCACGGTTCAAGCGCTGTACATAGGGCAGCACCACTTGGGTCGTTAAATCCTGCCGCGAGATGACGCTGATCCGCTCGCCCCATTTCAGAGTGAAACGGTTCTGCTGATGCAGTCCGTATTTCACCCAGCGAGCTATTTCCAGAAGAGCTTGCCCGGTTGGCGAGGCGTTGAGCCGCTGCTGCACCTGCTGACGTTTCAACGGATTCAGCTCTGCCGCTGCAGGCAGCTCTAGATCTGCCAAACGCAGATCGCTGAAGTTGAGCGCCGCTACCTCCAGATCCCAGTCGGAGTCTAGACGAGTGGCTGCCTGGGCTTGAGTCAGTGCCGGATATAGCAGCGTACAGAGGATGTCTTGGTCGAGATCGTTGCCGCCATAGAGCAGGCTGCGTAAAGAAAACATAGCATGGCTCAGCTCGCTCTTCTGCTCGGGCAGATTGACTAGTGCTAGTTCGGTGGCATGGGCACCTGCCTGCACCACTAGCGCCAGACCTTGCCAATTGGCATGCAGCAGTTGTCCACTTTGCCCCAATGCCTGCGGGAGCTGAATGGGTTGCCCCTGCGTGGAGTCGAAGGTAGAGAGCAGAATCGCGATGGTATCTTCAATGAAAAGAATTTGATCGGGTTGCGCCACCAATCCTGCCGCCAAAATGACTTCCCTCAGATTGAAGCGATAGGCTTCTGAGCTATGGGCAGGGCAGCCCACAACTACACCCGCAAGCTGTCGTAGCGCCGTTTGCAGCTCGGGTGGTTCCAGTCCCAATGCGCCCAGCCTAACGTCGGTATCGGGATTTAGACTGCTGAGCAACTGCTGCAAGGCCTGCTGTATTCCGTGCAGCGGTAGAGCTTGCTCATCGGACCACTGCAAGAGCGGCTCCCACTCGTTTGTTTGGGGTGATTGGTAAGTCAATCCCATGCTCAAAAGCGGCTTCCAATCTTGGAGAATAGGCGCCACCCGAGGGTCTGAAACGGTAGGCAAGCGGAATCGCCGCCGGCTGCCTGGCTGGGTTGGATCCGCCTCCTGCCAGTAAATGGGGTAAAGCTGACAGGGACTGCGGTGAAGCAACACGGCAGAGATACCGGTTGTGCCTATATCCATGCCCAGATACCAATCCCGGACAACTGAACCCTCGGTTGGGGGACTAGGCGGAGTCGCTGTGGTTGAGACGGCTGCCGTCACGGGCAACGCAGCAGCGGCTGCCTGGGTCAGGGATTGAATCAGCTCGTCTAGCGTTCCGGTCGGGATAGTAATATTGGGATCAATGTTCGGGTCTAGCTCGCCGGTGAATTCACTAGCGGTCGAAAGGGGCGCTTCAGCTGTCGCGTCTACCTCTTTTTTTTTTGCTTCGCTGGCTGCTGGTGAGGTCTGCGCCTCGGCAATCGGCTCCGGTATAGCGGGATCCAACCTGCTAGCTGCTGACTCAGCCGAACCTGCGAAATCCGCCTCTGTCGCAGTGTCGGGTGTAGTGTCAGGCAGTTCGCCAAACAAGTCTTCGAGACGGTCCAGTGTGAAGCCGGTATTCAGCGACAAACTGGGTTCCGGAGCGGGCGCGCTAGCCGACTCCACAAACTGCGAAAATTCGTCGAGGGTGAGTTCGCCCGGTGCTCCAGCCTGCTCCGCCGGCTCAATGGCAGCAGCCATACCCAAGTCTTCAAGACCTTCTAGTAGAAAATCGGGAGGATTCACCGTCTCTAGCGTTGCGGCATCCGACAGCTGAGTTGGGGAATCTAGGGATTCAAGGGGCAAGGGAGCAGAGGGGGCATCGGCGATCGGCAGCAGGTCAGCCGGCAAAGCGCTAGAGGAGGCAACTTCAGAAGGTAACTCCTCAGAAACTAAAACCTCTGTGTGAGCTGCATCGGGTGCCTCGCGATCTGCACCTGGAATCAGATCCAGCAGGCTTGTGATTGCATCCAGTGCACTGACGTCAGGGGGAAGATCGGTCGCTGCATCGGCAGCTAGAGGGGTGTTCAACTCTGCCGTCGAGCTGAGCGCTTCCGCTGGCTCCTGAGCGAGCGTTTGAGAGGCCTGGAGCGACTGTTCGGTGGATGGTTCCGGCTCGATGGAGTCCGGCAGATCAGGAAGTGCAGCTGCGTCGAAGCTCTGCTCTACCGCGGAACTATCTGGGTTGAGCACCTCTGACGAGGACTCAGGGGCTTGAAACAAACTATGGTAAAACTCTTCATCATAGAGGCTTTCGGGTGCTGTAATCAGCTCGATATCTGCTATAGAAGGCGGTTCCGGCGGGGTCACGGTTGCCGCTTCAAACTCTACATTGAGCTGGTTCAGCAAGTCGAGTGCCGATTCTAGGTCGCCAACCGGCGAAGGTTCTGCCGTGGAGGTTGTTTCAGAAGTACTCAATTCTGGCGGCGGCGACTCTAGTGCTGAAGACTCCGAGCCAGTTACGGCGTTACTTGCGGCAAACACCTGCAGCGGATCGAGCAAGAACTCGTCCTCGGCAGCACTTGCCATATCCGGTGGCGCAACGGTGAGATCGAGCTGGTTCAATTCCTGATCGAGCGCCTCTAGAGTGGCAGAGTTGCCGTCTTGAGCAAACAGTGCATCTAAAGGGGGCAGGGGAGCGGTACTCGCTTCGGCATCTGGCTCAGACTCTTCTGCAGCGCCTGTGCCGGACAGCGAACGATTGGATGGCCAGTTGCCATCTGAAATTGATTGCTGCAAGTAAGCAGATGCCTCCCGTGCTAGCTGCTGCGCCAAACGATTCACTAGGGCTGCAAACATGGTTTCGCCCTGCTGCCCCAAGCTGTGCATCCGACTCAATCCCTGCTCTAGTGAGTCTTGGTAGGTTTGCACATTGCGGTTGAGGGATTCAAAAATCACGCGCAAGGTGGCATCCAGCTTTAGCAATAGCTGATCCGACTGGAACTGCATCTGCTGCCATTGCTCTAGTTGCTCTGCGGTGGCAGTGGTGCTTTCCACTGAGGGGAGAGCTGCTCGGTTGAGCAAGGCTGGTTCTTGGGAGGCTAATGCCGCCATCATTTGGTTGACCTGCCCAGACAGGTTGGCCTGCAACTGTCCCATTGCTGACTGCAAAAATTCCATCAAGAGCTGCTGCTGCCCGGACATGGCCGCCGACCCATACTGCTGTCGCTGTGCCTCTAACTGCCGCAACTCTTGGGTGAGGGCTTCTCGCTGGCGTTGCAGCCCTTCTAGCTCTAAGCGCAACGGCTGCAGCATGTTGACGCGCAGATAATTCATTTCCTGCAACACTGCCTGCAAGACTTGCTGTGCTGACTCAGCGGCTGGGGAGGAGGTCGGTGCGGGTGGCTGCTGCCCAAGCGATACCGCGTCTGATTCAGGCAAGCGATGGCCCTCTCTCTGAGCCTGTAGCGACAGCAAATACTGGCGGGTCTGTTCTAGCACCTGCCGCTGCTGCATCGCATTACTAGACAACTCCTCCGAACCAAGCTGAGTTGGGTCGAGAATTGCATCAATTCCGTTAATCAGCGCTTGAAGTTGAGCCTTTTCAGAAGTCACCGTTGAATTCCAGACTAGAACATCAGAGTCATCAGCAGACCGGAACCGTAATTTCCGCTGCCTCGATACAAGGTTAACTGCTTAACCAGAAAAACTGACAAGAGAAAACACCCAACTTTCTGTGACCCGGATGCTGCTCCTGACTGCCTGCTCTGACCGAGGCGGGGTCAAACTAGAAGCTGGCGGCTCGTTTGCCTGCTACTGTGAGTCCAGCGATAGCATGGTAGATACAAAAATTGACACAAAATTGACACAGTATATTGCCACAGTCAGTCTGCTGAAAGTCCCGGTGGAGTCATCAGGAGTGACACCCGTTTCTACAGTAGAATTCAGCCAGCAGGCGTTTGGGAAGGGAGCGATGCCAGGTCATGAAATCCGTGATTACCGTTGAGTTGCCGCAGCAGTCCTATGATATTGTCATTGGCGCTGGGGGGCTGGCGCAGCTTGGTCCCTGGATGCAGCCGCTACAGCTTGGGCAGAAGGTGCTGCTGGTGTCAAATCCCATGGTGTTTCGTCGCTATGGGGATGTGGCTACTGCGGCGCTAAAAATGGCTGGCTTTCAGGTCGCGACCTGTATTTTGCCGGTTGGGGAGCGCTACAAAACGCTGAGTTCGGTCCAGAAAATTTATGACACTGCCTTGGCGCATCGCCTAGAGCGGTCGTCGGTAATTGTGGCGCTGGGAGGCGGTGTGATTGGTGATATGAGCGGGTTCGCGGCGGCTACTTGGCTGCGCGGCATTGCCTTTGTGCAGGTGCCTACCTCGCTGCTGGCTATGGTGGATGCGGCGATTGGCGGCAAAACCGGTGTCAACCATCCCCACGGCAAAAACCTGATTGGCGCTTTTCATCAGCCGCGCCTAGTTTTGATTGATCCGCAGCTATTGCAGACGTTGCCGCCACGAGAGTTTCGAGCTGGCATGGCTGAGGTAATTAAGTATGGCGTTATCTGGGATGCTGAGCTGTTCCAAGCACTAGAGGCAGCGCCCCGGCTCGATCAGCAGCGCTATTTAACCGAGACCTTGCTGCAAGAAATCTTGACCCGCTCCTGCCAGGCCAAAGCCCACGTTGTTAGCCAAGACGAAAAAGAAGCTGGGCTACGGGCAATTCTCAACTACGGGCATACGATCGGCCATGCCGTGGAGAGCCTGATGAACTATCGCGGTGTCAATCACGGCGAAGCGGTGGCGATTGGCATGGTCGCTGCTGGCGAGATTGCAGTGGCGCTGAACCTCTGGCCGGCGGCAGCAGCACAGCGACAGCAGGCACTGATTCAAAAAGCCGGATTGCCCACTCAGTTGCCACCCGGACTCGATATTGAGGCTATTTTGGCGAGCCTTCAAACCGACAAAAAAGTAAAAGCGGGCAAGGTCCGGTTTGTGCTGCCTACTCAGATCGGCAATGTTACCGTTACGGATCAAGTCCCCGCTGAGGTGATTCGTTCGGTATTGCAGACTTTGCAGACCCCTTAGGATATCATCCCTCTCTGCTGATGCAGCTCTCGGAACTGATTCGACGCTATTTGCTGTATGGGTTGAGTGGTCCCATCATTGTGCTCAATCTCTGGGTGCTGAGTCAGGTCTTTAAATACTTTGAAGGGCTAATCACCTTCTTCATCCTTAGCAGCATTCTGGCGCTGATTTTGGACTACCTCGTACGGGTATTTGAACGGCTTCACTTGAGCCGAACGCAAGCGGTGCTGGTCGTGCTGTTTTTGTTTCTGCTGCTGGTGCTGGTGCTAGGGTTCACGCTGATTCCAATTGTGATTGAGCAGGCTACCCAATTATTGCAGGGACTGCCAGGGCTATTAGAAGCGGGGGATCGCAACATCACCTGGCTGCAAACGCTGATTAATGAATATAATCTGCCCTTCAATCTGAATCAGATTACCCGTCAGCTCAATAGCCAGACCGAGCGGATTCTCGCCTCTCTGCCCGAATTTGCCATCAATACCCTAGGACAAATCTTCGCGACGCTGCTGCTGATTGTGCTGGCCTTCTACATGCTGCTCTATGGCGAACGCTGCTGGCAGGGTCTGATCAATCTCTTGCCTCTGAAACTAGGCAAAGCGCTGAGCACTTCCCTCAAGGAGCAGTTCCACCGCTTCTTTATGAGTCAGCTCTTGCTGGCGCTGGTGATGATGCTGTTTTTAATTCCCACTTTTCTTGTACTAGAAATCAAGTTTGCATTGCTGTTTGTGCTAATCATCGGGCTGTTTGAAGTGGTGCCGTTGTTTGGAGCCACAATCGGCATCGGGCTAGTGACGCTGCTCGTGTTGGGGCTGCAAGGATTTGTGCCGGCTGTGCAGGTAGTGGTTGCCGGCGTGTTTTTTCAGCAGATTACAGACAATATCATTGCGCCGCGCATCCGAGGAGACTTTACCGGGTTGAATCCAATCTGGATCATCATGGCCCTGCTGATCGGTGGACGGGTGGCAGGTTTTATTGGTGTGGTGCTAGCTATGCCCATCGCCGCCACAATCAAAAGCACTATGGAAGCAATGCGAAGCCCCGATGAGGTAAAGATTGAGTTGCCGTAAGTTGCTGTAAAGCTAAAGGTCTGGCTTGAAGCCAATTGCAAAGAATTGCTAATTTGGTGCTTGAAATGATACAGTCCCAGAGAACATTTCATCGCACCCTTCTGTCAGGTTCTACCTAGGCTTTAGAAGATTATTAGATTGCAAGTCCTACTGCTGTTCCCCACCCGCTTTATTCGTGTTCAGCTCCCATGCAAACGATAGCTAATGTGTCCAATTTGTCCGCTTCCCGAGTGTCCCGAGCTGGGTCCGATGCACCTTCCCTGCGGATTGTGGCCCTAGGAGACAGTTTGATCTACGGGTTTGGCGATCCGGAAGGCGGTGGCTGGGTCGAGCGGCTGCGGCGACGGTGGATGGCTCCAGACAGTCCTGCCCATGCGCTCTACAATCTAGGTGTGCGGGGAGACCGTGTGCAGCAGGTGGCGCAGCGCCTAGAAAGTGAGTTTCGTCATCGTGGCGAACTGCGTCATCGGGTGCCTGACTGGATTATTCTGTCGGTGGGAATGAATGACTCAGCGCGGCTAGGGCGACTAACCGGCAAGAATTTTACTGACTTTGACGACTTTCAGGCAGATTTGGACAGCCTTCTTGCGGAAGCGCAGCAACTCTGTTCGGTGGTATTCGTGGGCATGACGCCGGTCAACGAGGACAAGATGCCCTTCTCCAACTGTCTCTACTACAATCACGCCGATCAGTATCGCTACAAAGAGGCAACGCGGCAACTCTGTCAAGCCCAAGATATCCCCTACCTCGATATTTTTGACCTCTGGCTGGCTCGCGGCGAATCTTGGTGGCGGTCCCGCATTAGCCAAGACGGGCTGCATCCCAACAGTGCTGGCTATGCCTCGCTCTTGCAAGACTTTCTACAGTGGGAAGCTGTGCAGTCCTGGGTCCAGAGCTAAGCTAGTTAACCCTGAAATTCGAAATAAAATTTCACTATCAACCTCAACGGCAGCCCAAGCTGTCACGGGTGGAAACGCCGGTCACTGGGTTCACTCCCTCTGCCCGCTGACACAACTGGGCGATTTCATAGCGGTCTAGAATGGCATCAGTAAAATCGGCGCCGGTTATGGTTACATCCTGGAAGCTGGTGCGGGTCATGGTGGCTCCCTGCAAAATCGCATTCGTCAGGTCAGCGCCCACAAGAAACACCCGATCAACTAGGGCGTCGGTGAGATTGGCATTGCGCAAATTAGCGTTGAGCAGCACCCCTTTGGTGAGAATCGCATTCGTCAGGTCCGCTCCTTCTAGGTTAATGGAGCGCATCTCAGCCGCTACAAAAGCTTTTCCTTGCAAATCGGTATGGGAAAAATCCTGATTGCTGAGGTTAGCATTGTTGTAGTTCACGGTATCAACGGCTGCTGCAACCGGACCCGCGCTAAGCAGAATCCACAAGCAAGCCAAGGCCAGCACCAGCAGCACGTTCAAACAGCGGCGCAGCACTTGCACGAGCGTTTCAGAAAGGATTGCCATCATGGAGTGATTGACAGGGGGGGTTGCTCGCTGGGAATTCATCGGTTTATCTCCTCCCAAGGGCACAGTAGCGGTTCCTGACTCAGTAGCTTCCTTGAAGACGGGGCGATGATGACCAGTCTTCGCCGACACGGATCGTCAGATCCGACTGTAGATCGCCTGTAGAAGCTGGAATGATTTGACCTATGCCCAAGACCGATTCTAACAACTGAGCACTCCGCAAATCGCCTCGCTGCACAATAATTTGGGTAACGGCTTGCGGTTCTACCCAGTCTTGCACAACATACACATTGGCAAAGCCCTGAGTCTGGAGATAGGCAGCGACTTTACTGCCTAAGGCCGGATCACTAGAGGCATTCTGGACAGCAATTTTGATCTCTCCCTGAGGGTGGTACTGCGTCACGGGCGTAATCGGGCTGACATCAAAATACTGCTGCATGACTTCATCTTTCGCGACCGGATCTAACAACCAGTAGCTAGCAACGTACTCATCAGGAGCGCTAAAGCGACCTGGCAGCAGCACCATGCGGAAATTCTCCTGCGATAGATCTAAGCCAAAGTCCACCAAGGCTAGCATCTCCTCTAGCGTGAGATTGGTGTCGATATACTGGCGAAACAGTTCAATGGCTTGGGGAATCCGCGTGATCATCGCTGGATTGGTGAGTTTTTCACGCAGTGCTCGAATCAACTGCTGCTGCCGCTGTACACGGCCAATGTCGCCGTTGGCATCGTTGCGGAAGCGGGCAAATTGTTCGGCCTGTTCGCCGTTGAGGACTTGCTGCCCTGGGTATAGGTCAATTTTTAGCTGCTGGGTTTGGTCTTCATATTCCATGCGTTCGGGTACATATACCTCGACGCCACCCAGCAGATCAACCAGCTCTTTAAAGGCTTCCGTACTGACGCGCACATAGCGGTCAATCGTGACTCCATTGAGAGTTTTACTGACGACTTGAGCTGCTAGCTTGGAGCCACCCAGAGCATTGGCATAGTTCACTTTATCGATGCCTTCCCCAGGAATATTGACCTGGGTATCCCGAGGAATTGAAAGCACATTCACCGTATTCGCGACCGGATCGAGATGCACCAGCAGCATCGTGTCACTGCGGCCAGCAAACACATCATCTGGCGGTGCTTCTCCGGGCAAATTTAGCGGCAGATCAACTCCGAGAACCAGGATATTGATGGGGCGAGTAATTTGGTAGCGGAACCCCTGCTGCCAGAGATCGGTGAGGGAAACCGGGCGGCGACTACCCGCGGGAGCAATGGCTGCCGGAAGAGGCGTCATGAGAATAAGCACAGCTCCCACCATGGCAGAAATACCGGCCGTTAAGGCAAACACAGCGCTGCGAAAAAGCCATTGCCTGATGGTCACACCTCGACGCTCCGTGACGTGAATCACTGGTTCAGCAGGTGGGGTAACAGGGGAAATCACGGCAGTTGTACAGGGTTGACTCTCGGTATCTGAGGAATCGTGCTGTTCAAGCGGATGTCCTTGCTGTTCTGACGGCTGCCCCACGTGTTTATTACCTCACCAGTTTTCAAGATGTAGCACCCACGGTATCCTACACGGAATGATTGTGTAGTTTTGTGTAATTTATCTCGCGATTATAACCCGAAGCCTAGAGACCTGCCTTCCGTCGCATGGAGCAAGTCTCCGTGATCTTACCCTCTCCCCTAGGATGGATTATGGAATGGGATTGTGGCAATCCGCACTCTGCCTCTAGAGGCGATGGTCGCGCTTCTGCCTTCACCGGATCTCTCCTGAGTCAAAGATGCAGCTCTATCCGGCAACTTTGTGACATCTTTACTCAATGAAACTACAGTTCATAAAGATGACATAAAGGGGTACATTACCGGATCTGCCTGGTAAAAAAGCTTGTTAGGATGGGGCGGAATTATAGCGCATTTTGTGAATCATGATTCCCGTTATCCTAGCTGGTGGTAAAGGGGAGCGTTTTTGGCCCCTCAGCCGCAAACATCGCCCTAAACAGTTTCTCAGCTTAGACGGTAGTGGTAAAAGTCTGCTGCAAGCTACGGCCGATCGGCTGTTATCGTTGGCGGGAGGTTGGCAAGGATTATGGGTGATTACCGCTGCTCACCTAGAAGCGGGTGTGCGAGACCAACTGCCCCATCTGCCGCCAGAAAATTTGCTGGTGGAAGTAGAAGGACGGGACACGGCCCCAGCGGTCGCGTGGGCCACTCTAGAGATCGCCAAACGCTACGGCGAAGAGGCAATCATTGGCTTCTTTCCTGCCGATCACTGGATTGGCGATCAAGCAGCCTTCGAGGACACACTGAAATCTGCTGAACAGCTTGCAGCCGAAAAAGGCGTCATTGCGACGCTCGGCATTACTCCCACCTATCCTTCTACCGGCTATGGCTACATCGAACAGGGCGAGAAGATAGGATTCTATGGCAATCTGCCGGCTTATCAGGTGAAACGCTTTGCCGAAAAGCCGGATTTGCCGACTGCAGAGCAATTCTTGGCAACGGGGCGCTATGGCTGGAATGGGGGCATGTTTATCTTTCCAGCCGGTGTGGTGCTGTCCGAACTGCACACCTATGCACCTGAGATTATTGAGCCACTAAAACAGCAGGGACCGTCATGCTATCCAACTCTGCCCAAGCTGAGTATTGACTATGCCCTAATGGAGAAAACCCAGCGGACCTGCGTGCTGCCCGTAACCTTTCATTGGGATGATTTGGGAGACTGGAATGCCATCGAGCGACTGCTGAAGAACGAGAATCCCAACGTCGAAATCGCCAAGCATGTTGGGCTGGATACGCAGGGCGCTCTGCTCTATGCTACCGACGATGATGACCTAATTGTGACGATCGGGCTAGACGACACCGTGATCGTGCGCGACGGCAAAGTCACTTTGATCGCTAAAAAAGAGCGGACGCAAGACATCAAGCGGGTCCTGAAACTGCTGCAGGCCGACCCCCAATGGGCAGAGTTGCTGTGATCTGCTAGAACGTCTGGGGAATCCTCTCTGGCAGAAGAGAGGATATTCACCATGCGCTTACTGGTTCTCGCCCTGCTGTTGCTCGGCATTTTTTTTCGCTTTGCTCATCTTGATCAGAAAGTTTACTGGTACGACGAAGCCTTTACGGCGCTGCGAGCCAGTGGCTACACCGAAGCAGAAGTCGTACAGCAGTTTGCAGACTCTGCCGTTGTTCCAGTAGCAGCGCTACAGCACTATCAGCAGCCCGCTCCCGATCGCGGTTTAGAAGCGACCCTCCTGAGTCTTGCTCAAGAAGATCCGCAGCATCCGCCGCTCTACTATGGAGTGGCGCATGTCTGGATTCGCTGGTTTGGCAGCTCGGTAGTGGCCTTGCGGGCACTGCCGGCCCTCTTGAGCCTGCTGACGCTGCCCTGCGTATATTGGCTAGCACAAGAGCTGTTTTGCCGCAGCGGTGCCTTGCCGACGGTCGCGCCAGCCTGGGTCGCCGTAGCACTCTTTGCCGTTTCGCCGTTTCAGGTTGCTTATGCCCAAGAGTCGCGCCAATATAGCCTCTGGGGGTTGCTAACGATTTTTAGCACGGCGGCTCTTTTGCGAGCGTTGCGGCGGCAAACGCGGGGAAGCTGGCTGCTCTATGCTCTGACATTGACGCTTAACTTCTATACCTTTCTGCTGTCAGGACTGCTAGCCGTGACACACGGACTGTATGTGCTGAGCCGCTGCAAATGGCGCTGGACTCTGCTTCGGCATCACGGGGGTCTTGCCTATCTCACGGCAACTCTGCTGAGTATCGGACTGTTTCTGCCCTGGCTCGGAGTTGTCATCATCGGTCGCCGCCAAGTAGAAGATGTGACGAGCTGGATGAGCATCGAGCAGTCGTGGGAGGTGTTGCTGCTGAAGTGGCTCAGAAATTTGGGACGCATCTTTTACGATCGCGGCGATACGCTGCTCGATTACGGCATCCAGGCAGTGCTGCTAGGGCTGATCGCCTATGCCTACTATTACCTGTACCGACAGGGCACTCGTTCGGTGGGCTGGCTGATTGGACTGCTGACGCTTGTGCCAGTGCTGCCCCTGATCCTAGCCGATCTAACGCTGGGGGGATTGCGCTCTACATTTCCCCGCTATTGTATTCCAACGGTCATTGGGGTGCAGTTCGCGCTGATCTATCTGTTTGCGGCTCAATTGTCTCATCCGGACGCTGCTCTGCACCAGCGATGGCGCGGCATTCTGGCGGCGGTGCTGTGCTTGGGCATTCTCGCAGGTGTAACTAGTGTTGCTGCTCCGACGTGGTGGACGAAAACGTTGAATCAGGAGAATCCAATCCTTGCTGAGGTGCTCAACCAAGCCCAGCACCCACTGCTGCTCAGCGATGCCGAGACCGGCGATCTGCTCTCATTAAGCCATGCGCTATCCCCCTCGGTGCACCTGCTGATCCGGCCGCGCTGCGAAACCTGCTCCTTCGCTGCGGCTCGCTCACTCGATGCCCGCCTCTTTCCTGTGCCGTCTGGCTTTAGCGAGGTTTTCCTATTCCACCCTCGCCGTTCTAGAGCCTGGCAGCGATCGCTAGAGCAACGGTTCAGTGATCCTCGGATGGGCTACTGGCTAGATCCCATCGTGCTCAATAAAGATGAAGTTCTCTGGAGAATTATCAATAAATAGATCGGGTATATTCCTGTATTTCCTCATTTCAACATTGGTAAAGTTTTGATTAGTGAAAAACTATCTAGGTCGTGAAGCCAACCCCTGTTGTGATTGAACTAAATGCAAAGAAAAGATTGAGAAAAATGCGGCCGGAAAAGACAAAGAAAAATGGAAGGTTTCAAATCAGAATCAGCGCTGCAAAGGTCGATGAAATCAGGCTTTTCAAGCCGGATCAACAGTTTGATCGAGAAAGACGCACGCTATAGTAGCCGATAGCGTACTGCAGCTCTTATGAACCAATCCTGTCGTTACATTTTGGTTTTAGATCAAGACTCCGACGACCTTCAGATGTTGGAGGCGTTGCAGAGTCGGGTGCGCTGCCCGTTGGTGGTTACAAGTTCTCCTGATCAGGCCATGGCCAAAATGGGACAGTCTCCACCATCGCTATTAATTTTGACGGGCAATCATCAGTCGTGGTCGGCATCATTTGTGCGGCGGTTGCGCACCATGGCCAATGCCTGTGGCATCGTGATTGTGGGCCTAACGGATGTTCATGCGCCGAGCTGGCTGCGGCAAGAAGACAACCCAGGCTTGGACGGGTTCTTAGTTAAACCGCTCAACTGCGATATTTTGACGTCGCTGTTGCAGTCTGCCTGGGTTCGACAGACCTACTGTTCCTAGTGAACCTGGCCTTCTATTTTGCATCCTCGTTCTGGCAACTCCTTGGCATCTGCTCGCTGAAATTAGCAAACTATGGGTCAGGCAGCCAGGGGATGAGGTTAACCCGAGAACTAGCTTCGGAATTCGCGACTCTCCAGCATGCTTGTGCTCCAGGAAACTGCCTTAGCATAGAAACAGCTCTTTAGCGTTTCTGCCTTTCACTGCATGCAGTTTGCACCGCTTTACCCCTGGATCTACAAAGTGCTGAAGCCATCCTTTCCTACCTGTCTGTGGGGGGGGAAGCTCTGTACTCCGGCAATTGCGCTGACATTTGATGATGGACCGCATCCGCAGCATACGCTGGAACTGCTGGACGTGCTGGATCGTTACCAGGTGACGGCGAGCTTTTTTTGGCTCGGAGTCTGTGTCGAACGGTATCCAGAGGTGGCTCAGGCAGTGTGGCAGCGCGGTCACTGGATTGGCCTACATGGGTACGATCACCGTTCCTTTCCGATGCTGTCACCCCAGGAATTGCGACAGTCGCTGCGAAGAACGCAGGCCGCGATCGCCTCGGCTTGCGGTCTGGCTGCGGAAGACGTGCAGGAGCGGGTTCGAGATGTTCGCCCTCCCAATGGGCTGTTTACACCGCAGACGCTATCCTACCTGGCAGAATGGCGCTACCGTCCGGTGATGTGGAGCGTGGTGCCCGAGGATTGGGTGCAGCCAGGTGTTGAGGTGTCTGTGCAGCGCGTATTGCAGCAGACGCAAAACGGCTCGCTGATTGTGCTGCACGATGGCTATTGCGGCGGGCAAGATGTGGCAGCAACGGCAGATCAACTCATTCCGGCACTGCTGGCGCAAAACTATCAGTTTGCAACGGTTGAGCAGTTCTGGCAGCAGTCCACGTCAACCGCCCCGTAACTTCCACCTAGAACGCTTACCGAGACCGAGCTGACCCCATCATCGAGGCTGCGGCTCTGACCGCTGGAGCTTCCAAAAAAGACTGGAAATGAAGTTGGTGGTAATGTGCGCCACAATCGGTACCAGCAGATTGCCGGTCGCCAAGGCACTATAGCCCAGAAGCAACCCAATTACCGTGGCCCAGATGACATAGGACCATTGCTGACTGCCACTGAAATGTAGCACCCCAAAGCACAGGCTGGAAATGATCAGCCCCGACCAAGTAAAGCCAATCGCCGGCAGCATGACCCCTCGAAACAGCAGTTCCTCGCTCATGCCTGGCAGCAGCCCCAACCAGATCAAATCGGGAAGTGCCAGCGGTCTGATCACCAGCTCCAGATAAAACTCAGCACTTTGACGATAGGCAGGCCAAAGCCGGTAGGCAATAGCACTCGCTCCGGTGATGCCCAGACCCACTCCGATACCCCACAGCACCGCTGCTCCAGACCATTGTAGTGGCAGCATAGTCACCGAAGTATCGAACACAAGCCAAAGGCGAGAGACAAGCAGCAGCACGACTGCCGTGACGCCCATCGCAATCAAAATTTGGAAGCGCGTTAGAGGTTCAACGTTAGGAGTGGGAGGAGTTTGTTCTGGCACCGTTAGCAACTGACTATTTTCAGCAACTGACTATTTTATTGACTATGCTTTATTGACTGACTACTGATGAGCTACTAGTGAATGGCTGCGGGGCGAGGCTGGTTGGGCTGTTGCGTCACCATGGATTCTGGCTAGGGGTTCTGGCTCAATTGCGGTGAGCTTGGGCGGGCGTCTGCGTTGCAGGAATGCAAGGGTGAATCAATCGTAGGATGCCCATGAGGACAAAGGCAAGCCGCAAAAGGCATAGTCTACGGTAAATTGTCAGTGAACTTACAAGGCTAGTGGCTGAATCTGGGTGAGGTGAGACCGCAACGCGTGAGGATGCACACCGGCTCGTTGGGCTACGAGTACCCCGATTGCTTCCAGGTAAGACTCAACCTTCAAGGGTGATAGCCCTAGGGCTTCTGCGGGCACCTGTAGGCGGGTCTGATTGTCGGCTACGGTAATCAGCATTGCTGTCTGGCTTAAACTGAGCAGAGCACTGCCGCCGCATGCCGTTGCCGGAGCAATCACTGCATCGACTTGGTCCGCCCAAATGGTCTCTGCGGTTGCCTTGCGGGTCTCGGAGATCGGTGAATGGGTGGCTGAGGCAGGGGGTTGAATCTGCGGGTCCGAAGCAATAACAAACTGCGGAGCACGACTCAACCCGACCAGTACACAGGGCAGAAACGTATAGCCCAGCTCTTCAGCAGCGGAGCGCGGCGACAATTCGGGATCGAGCGGTAGCGGCGAGAGAGCCGGCGCATGGGCACAAGGAACGCGAAAGGTGCGGACCACGAGATGGCTAATCACGGCTTCTGCCCCTGCCAGTGGATCCACCCCGTGCCCGTGACGATACTGTCGTAGCGCCTCGCTGCCCCCATCGTCGGGGAAACGAGCCACCACCGCAATCGCCTCAGCACCGGCGTACCGCAGCAGCTTCTCGACTGCCCGCAGCAAACTATCGGAATTTTGAATGGTGCCCCAAGTTGCTCCCGAAGCGGCAGTGCGCAGTTCTACTCCTAGTGGAGCATCGGTGACTATGTACTCCGTCAGATGTAAGCCAAGGGTGGCTCGAGCTGCATCGGCGACCTGTAAATGCCGCAGCCGCAGATCGGGTTCTATGCCCTGATCCAACACCAAGCCAACTCGGTTTTGCCGAATTGGATGCAGCCCCCACTGCCCTGCCGCAAACTGATCTAGCCCGTAGCCTTCTACGTAGTAAACATTAGGGATCGGCCAGTAGAGCTGTGCTCCGTTCAGCACATTGGGATGGGTGATCAGCCGATCGGCAACCTGCGCCACAGCACGAGCAACCGGCAGCGCATCGCCTGCATAGCCGCCAATGGCCGCACCAATGCCCGTCGGCACAATCAGCACAACGGTATAGGGACGGGTAGAAGGTGTGGTCAGCAGCGAACCCAACGGTGGCAACGCCTCAGTCGTATTCAAGATGAAATTTCATTTCAAGATTTACGGGTCAAAATCGCAGATTTAATCTCAATGCAGTTTCATTTAATCACTGCTAAATCACTGCGGTTGGTACTCCTGGCAGCAGGATCTCGCCCTCAGTCGTCACCACTGCTTCCACCCGTACTTTGCCGGCCGCTACTCCGGTAATTGCCCAGCGCAACGGCTCGCCCCACTGACACAGAGCCACTAAAATTTCCTGCTGCAATCGGGTAGGGGTCTCCTGCAACTCTAGCTCTAGAGTAATGAAGTGAGTGGTCATGCGGTGGAGGCTGATTCCTGGTTGCCTTTTACTTTCTGCCTTTACTCTCTTGGAACTGCCCGAACTGTAGCTGGTAGACCGTGTCTTCCTTCTCAGTTTCGATTTTTAGATCCGAACGGGGATAGGCGACACAGAGCAGCGCATAGCCTTGCTCCCGTAGTTCCGGGCTGATGCCCATACCGTCGCTTTGATCCACTTCTCCAGACAGTACTTGAGCAGCGCAGGTTGTGCAGACTCCAGCACTGCAGGAAAACGGCAGATCGAGTCCTGCGGCCTGTGCCGCTTCTAGCACCGTCTCGGTTTCCGGAACCGACAGGATATGGCTGCTGCCCTGGTGCAAAATTTCAACTGTGTAGCTTTTTGTCATAGGACGATTAACGGGGGATGGAGTCGAGGCTCTAGGGTTAACTCAACCAGGGGTTGAGTCAAACAGGCCGTGCATTGAGAATGAGCGAGAAGCAGAATTCCAATTCCTACTACTCGGCATCGGGAAAGGTGCGTTTAAACTCGTCGATCAGCTCGTCAATTTCCTCGAGGGCTTGATTGACATCAATACGGAGAGTGCCTAGATTGGGCTGTTCTAGAAGCTGTAAGAGCGATTCTCGCTTGCCCTCAATGACTTTAAAGCGGGATCGCAGTTCCTCAACATTGGGCTGTGGGTCTGACATGGTTCAACAGTAAAACATCCCTAGGGGTGTCAAGATAGTGAATAATCATTAACAAACGGCTTGGCTCATCGATTATGTTACGCCAAATTTCACTCGGAACGCTGGGTTTAGTTGTGGGAGGCATCTTGTCCGTCATCGGATTTGCCGCCTACGCTACGGACAACGCCACTCTCAACCTTGTCGGATTTTTCTATGGCATTCCGCTCTTGCTGGGTGGGTTTGCGCTGAAAGCGGCTGAGCTAAAGCCGGTTCCCGTTTCAGTTCCGCCCTCAACGGCTGTAGTTGCGTTGCGCGAACAGCAGGCAACCTCGACCCAAAACCAAATTCGTAAGGATGTCACCCGCTATCGCTACGGGCAGGAAGCGCACCTTGACAGCTCTCTCGACTATCTGGGACTCAGCCCCAGCGATGAGGAGCGTCCGGTGTTGCGGTCCATCCGCGAAGAAGACCGCAATGGAGCCTACACGCTCGTTCTGGAATTTGAGTCACCGCTGATCCCCTTTGAGACCTGGCAGCAGAAGCAAGAGAAACTCGATCGGTTTTTTGGTCCGGGGCTTCAGGTTGAGCTGACCCAGCCTGCAGAGGAGCAAGTCGAGGTGGCACTGATCTGCACTCCTTCTACAGCAGTCGTCAGCTAGAACGACGATCCTGGCTGCGTTAGGAATTCCGCTTCTTCGGGGGTGGTGTCTCGTCCGAGTAGCCGGTTGCGGTGGGGAAAGCGCCCAAATCGCTCGATCACGGACTGATGGCGCAGCGCATAGTCAAAGGTGTCCTGCAAGTCTGGCGATGCTGCTATAAGCTGGCGAAACTGCTCTACCGACTGCTGCTGATCGGCAAGGTCCTCGCTGTGCTCTAGGGGCAAATAGAGAAAAATCCGCTGGATAGGCAGCAACTGCTGGTCGAAGCCACGGGCGATAGCCCGTTTAGCAGCTGCAAGCGCCTGCGGATCGGTGGCAAAGGCTTGGGCTGTATCGCGAAACATATTGCGCGAAAACTGGTCTAGCACCAAAATCAACGCCAAGCTGCCTTCAGGGGTGTCTTGCCAGTGGTCGAGCTGACCGGCGGCCGCCTGAGCATATACGGCATGAAACTGCTCGCGAATTGCTTGGTCGAACTCGGGTGTTTTGCCAAACCAAAAGCGACGCCGTTGCTCGTAGGACGTTGACTCAGTTCCAGAATCGCCGAACCAGAAGTTCAGGATCGCGGTAATCGTGGGTTCGGAGTGCATCGCCATTGACGCAGCAATTTCCCACTACGGAATTTGAGTGGGGGGAATTTGAGTGGGGACCGTAGGAACAGCAGCCGGATCGATCGGAGCAACATCTGGTGCTGGAGACTGGCCCTGCTGTTGCAGCATCTGGCGTTGGCGGATGCGAAAATCATCGGCAGCGGTACCCAGGTTCTGCTGCTGGTCGCGGCTGAATTCTGAGGAACTGCGGATGGTGCCGAGCTGTACCCGGTGCATCAGATCAAAGAAGCCGCCTAGTCCGCTGTCTCGATTGTTGAAAGGATCCGAGGTTTGGCTCTGATGCACATCCAGCGGATCATTCGATTGAGCCTGCGCCGAGGCGGGTAATTCTCCTAGCCCGAGCAGAACGCTTGCGCTCAAACCGACACCCACTGAGTACAGAAAGCGCTGCCGGAACGAAGGTTTGGATTGTGTCTGCATAGCACTCCTCAGGTCGAGTTACATCGAAATGGTGTAGATGAATTGGCTCGGATCGTCAAATATTCAAACTCCAGGACGCATAATTGCGGCAAGTTGCTCCCTCTTGCATCCGGATGATTGAGCAATAATTGATCAAAGTTTAGCGAAGGTTGCTTGACTTGAACGCTGAACAGATAGGATGCCGCTTAAGCAAAACTGCGTCGCAGCAAAGGACGAATGCTCACCAGCGCCAGAGTGCTAAAGCCAGCTAGCACTAGCAGTGCCAGCCCTAGGGTCACATTGCCAAAGGGAGCCTGCATCACAACGCTGCTCCAGTCCACGGCATCATGGGTGTACAGATAGCGGATCGGCTCAATGGCATAGCTGAGCGGGTTGAGGCTTGCCACCCATTGCAACCAGCGCGGCATAAAGCTCAAGGGTGCCAAAGCAGTGCTGGCAAACAGCAGCGGCAGGTTCGTCACAAAGATCACGGCAATTAGCTCGATATGGCCTGGCAGGGCAAAGGCAAGGCCTAAACTGAGGGCTGTGACGCCCAGCACCAGCAGCAGCACAATCAGGGTCACAAGGGCTAGCCCCGTCAAATTTGGCAGTCCGGCTCCCAGAACTGCGCTCATGGCAACAATTGCACCCGTCTGCACCAGGCTCAGCGTGGCAATGAAGATCGCAGAAGCTAGCACGATTGAAAAGCGGGATGCCAGCGGCGCGACCAGCAACCGGTTCAGAAAGCCAAACTCTCGGTCAAACATCACGGGCAGCCCGGCATTGAGAGCGCCACCGAAGGCGGTAAACACGATCACGCCTGCTGCCAGAAATTGAGCGTAATTCTGGCTTTCGCCAAATAGCCCCTGCGGCACATTCTGAAACAATGCCCCAAACAGCACCAGCCACATCACCGGCTGGATAATGCCAGCAATCAGCGTTGAGGGACGCCGCCGCAACTGAATAAATAAGCGACGAGTCAGCGCTGACGTTTCCTGAACAAAATCCTGGAAGCCAGAGGAAGTCGCTGCACTGCCGCTACGGGGCGCGTCTTGCAAAGTGGTGGGAGATGGACTGATAGTCTGACTCATGGAAATTTCCTCACGTCATGCCCTCTGAGTCCGGATGTGGCACATGCCCATCTCTATAAACCAACCGACGAAGCAACCTGGACGATGGTCGTACCACCCAGAGGGGTTTGTCTTTAAACTAGCGTATGTCGTGCTGGAGTGCGTTCTTGGGGTTGCTCAAGCTTGCTGGCTCGATTGAGTCTATTGAGTCTGTCGTTGTTCTAGTTACTTAAATTGGTCTTAGAAACTGTTCAGCCGTTAGCAGCCATTGCCACCACGCCCAGTGCCGTCAACCGACTGCGGGCGCTCTGGGAAACCGGTCTCGCGACGCTCTGGGTGCCGTCTGACTGGTCCGACTGGTCCGAGGTGACTGCACCCGGATCTCTCTATCGCTATTCTGGCTCGCTGCGAGATGCTCTGGCGGCACGCTGGGCGCAGTATCGCGGCTTTGTCTTTTGTCTAGCCACGGGGGCGGTCGTGCGGCTGATCGCGCCGTTACTGCATCATAAAGCCACCGATCCGGCTGTGGTGGTGGTGGATGGTGCTGGTCAGTTTGTGATTAGCCTCTGCGGCGGTCATCAAGGCGGAGCCGATAGCCTCGCCCGAGCCGTGGCGCTACAGCTAGGAGCAACTCCCATTTTGACGGGTGCGGCCAATCAGCTTGGGCTGCCTGGTATCGATGTGTTGGGAACTCCTTTTGGTTGGCAGCAAGGCAGCGGCGATTGGACCGGGGTAAGTGCAGCGGTGGCGCGACAAGATCCTGTGCAGGTGATTCAAGAAGCGGGTTCTACGCTCTGGCAAGATCATTTGCCGCCTGATCATCGCTTGCAGTTTGGTTTCCCTGACTCTCCACCCGATACTTCCCCGGCTGCCGCTAAAGCTCGCCTTTGGATCAGCCCGATCCAGCGTCGCTTTGCTCCCGAATCTGACTTACCAAAAGCCCAGTGGCATCCTCGTGTGCTTTGGGTAGGCATTGGCTGTGAACGCGGCACCTCGCGGCAGCTCATCGAAGCAGCAGTGCAGCAGGCGTGTCGGTCGGCGCATTTAGCAGAAGCAGCCATTGCCGGCGTAGCTACCCTGGATCTCAAAGCCGATGAAGCGGGGCTGCTAGAACTCTGTCGCGATCGCGGCTGGCCATTGCGCTGCTTTCCGGCTACCGTCCTGCGCTCAATTCCCGTACCGACACCGTCAGAAATTGTGGCAGCGGAGGTGGGAACTCCTAGCGTGGCGGAGGCGGCCGCGGTTCTGGCAGCAACCTCGAACCCGCAGAAACCGTCTACCTCAATGCTGCGCGTGCCTAAACAGATTGTCCGTCAGCTGGATCAGCCGGGAGCCGTCACCGTAGCAATTGCCCAAGCAGAACGAGAATACACCGGACGTCAGGGTCAGCTCTGGCTTGTCGGCATTGGACCTGGTCAGTTGACTCAGATCACGCCTGCCGCCCAGACCGCCATTACCCAAGCAGACGCGGTGATTGGCTACGGGCTGTATGTCGAATTGATTCGTCCCCTGCTGCGACCGGGACAGATCGTTGAAGCACTGCCGATCACCCAGGAGCGACAGCGGGCGGAACGAGCCATCGATCTCGCGACTTGGGGCTTAACCGTGGCGGTGATTTCCTCGGGGGATTGTGGCATCTATGGTATGGCAGGACTGGTCTTCGAGCTGTTGCAAGCTCACGATTGGAATGGAGAGAAGCCTGCCGTCGAGGTGTTTCCCGGCATCACCGCCCTGCAGGCCGCTGCGGCTCGGGTGGGGGCACCCCTAATGCATGACTTCTGCGCCATTAGCCTCAGCGATTTGCTCACTCCCTGGGAGGTGATCGAGCGTCGCCTCGTAGCGGCCGCCCAAGCCGATTTTGTCACTGCCCTCTACAACCCGCGCTCCCAAACCCGTACCCAGCAAATTGCAATTGCCCAACAGATCTTTTTGCAGCACCGCGCCGCCGATACGCCGGTTGCCATCGTCAAATCTGCCTATCGCCCAGATGAGCAGATCACCCTGACTACGCTGGCGGATTTCTTGGACACCCCCATTGATATGCTCACCCTAGTCTTGATCGGCAACCAAAGCACCCGCCGGTTTGCCAATCACTTAATCACCCCTCGCGGCTATCTGGGGAAAGAGGTGCGCTAGCGTTTTTCACCGGCGGACTGTCCTTTCTGGGCTATTGTTCCAGGGTCAGTCACAATGGTTCAATGATCCTATATACCCTTGATTTAGAGAGAACGGAGAGACGCATGTCTGGAGCAATCATTTACCTCGTGCTGTTGGGCGGAGCCTTCGGCTTAGCCATGGGGCTTTACTTTGGGCTGCGGGCAGTGAAGCTGATCTAAGTCGCCAGCCGCTGCCGGGGGAGCATAACCAGCTTGAGTTCTGAGCAGCTCCCCCAGGATCAGCCTTAGAACTTCAAACTGGGTAGTTGTTTGGTAGCTGTTCAGGACAGTTGTTGAGAATAAGTGCATCGCCCTAGCTGGCAATCGCCTCTACTGGAGGAACGGGTTTATTAGCTGCCAAACGCTGTTCTTCGGCTTTGAATGCGGCGAGCTGAGACTCAATCTGGTCGCGCACAATTTGCCGGTATTCCAGGAAATGCTCGACATGGGCACAGACCGTCACATAGTGGGCCCAGACGCCAGGATTGCGCTTCAAGATGCTGAAGAAATGATGCCAGAACTGCCAGCGGGTATTACGCTTGAACCCCTGCCGCCAGACGACGATTGCTAACGCCCGCAGTTCCACCCAGCTCGGCATCTGGAATGGCACTTTGCAGGGAGAAGGCTGCATATGCAGGAAGTGCCGGTAGACGCGATTCAGGAAGCGCTTCGGCTCATATAGCGTGCAGAAAGCGTGGACATACTCGCGGGCAATTTCTTCCACCGGGCGCGTCGGGGTGAAGTTCATCAAGGCAAACTGGTTGCCGTCGGTGCTGCCCAAGAGCCGTCCTTCTTTCTCTAACCGATGCCAAAGAGCCGTGTTGGGGAGAGCTTGCAGCAGTCCAAATACTGCCGTGGGAATCGCCGTTTGCTCAACAAAGTCGATGATCCGATCGCCTGCTCCGGTCTTCTCGCCGTCAAAGCCGATGATGAAGCCGGCCATCACCCGCAGCCCAGCCCGGTTGATCGTTTGCACGGCTTCTACCAACGAACTGCGAGTATTCTGGAATTTCTTGGTTAACTCCAAACTATCGGCATCGGGGGTTTCAATCCCTAGAAAGACCGCGTTGAAGTTGCACTCCATCATTAGCTGCATCAGTTCGGGGTCCTGAGCCAGATCCACCGAAGCTTCGGTGTTGAAGGTAAAGGGATACTGCCGTTCTGCCATCCAGCCCTTCAGCTCTCGCAGCAGCAGCTTAACGTTGCGCTTATTGCCGATGAAGTTGTCATCCACCATGAAGATGGCGCGTCGCCAGCCCAGTTCATAGAGGCGATCCAGTTCGGCTAGAAGCTGCTGCGGGGTTTTGGTGCGCGGTTTGCGCCCATAGAGGACTATAATGTCGCAGAATTCACACTGGAACGGGCAGCCCCGCGAAAACTGAATCGACATTGAATCGTAGGCGTCGAGTTCCAGCAGGTCGAATCGCGGAACGGGTGTGCCGGTGACGTCGGGCTTTTCGCCGTTGGCGCGGAAGATACCCTGGGGTTCGCCTCGCTGCACGGCTTCCACGAATAGCGGCAGCGTGATCTCGCCTTCATCCAGAATCAGATAATCTGCTCCCGCTGCCAACGAATCTTCGGGTACCGAAGTGGGATAGGGACCGCCGACCGCAACCTTCTTGCCGCGCCGCTTCGCTTCCCGGATCTGGTCCAACAAATCCTGTTTCTGCACAATCATGGCAGATAGAATCACCAGATCGGCCCAAGCCCATTCGTCTTCTGTGACCTCACGGACATTGTGATCGACCAGCTTGAACTCCCACTCCTGAGGCAAAATCGCCGCTACAGTAATTAACCCCAACGGGGGCAGCAGCACTTTGCGGTCGATTAGCTCCAAAATTTTCTCAAAGGACCAGAAAGTTTTGGGAAATAGGGGATACAGCAAGAGAACTCGCATCAAACGCTCACCTCACACAAATAGCAACATTGGAGAAAGAGGACTCCGCTAGGCAGCCGCCCACGCCTAGCCCCAGAGAGTTCAGGCTACGCTCGACTTAGTTCAGCCTACCTCAAACTACAGCCAAATGCCGTGCAGGCGGAATCACCTTGTGACACCTCAAGGCATTAGCTCCTACTGAATTTAGGGTGAATGGTGAATAAACACGACAAGACCGCGGCTATGCCATTGGAGTTGTGAAGGCAATCAAGCCAGAAACTTCTTTGGAACGAAATAGAGAAGGATCTATACTTTCTCCACCCGGAAACGCTCTACCGAAGACAGCAGATCCCGAGCGACGCCCACTTGGTTTTGCAGTGAGGTCGAAACGCGCTGCGCTTCCTGCGAGGTTTCCTGGGCTGTCAGCTCCACTGACTGCATCACCTGAGCAACTGCCCGCGAGGTTTCGGTTTGCTCGACGGTATCGGCCGTGATTGACCGTACTAGCACGTCAATTCGGTTCGACACCTGAATAATATCTTCTAGCGAGCGTTTGGCCTGCTCTGCCAAGCGAGTGCCCTCAATCACCTGCTGGGTGCCTTCCTCCATTGCCATCATCACTGAGCTGGTTTCGCCCTGGATTTGCATCACGATTTGTTCAATTTCCTTAGAGGCTTTGGCGGCTCGGTCGGCGAGCTGTCGCACTTCATCTGCCACAATCGCAAAGCCGCGCCCTGCTTCTCCGGCCCTTGCTGCTTCGATGCTGGCATTCAGGGCTAACAGGTTCGTCCGGGAGGCAATTTGGGAAATCAGGGCGACAATCTTGGAAATTTCTTGGGACGATTCGGCTAGACGCTTCACCTTGCGGGTCGTTTCTGCCACTGTTTCTCGGATTTCTAAAATGCCCGATACGGTGCGTTCTACGGCTTCGCCGCCTTTTAGTGCCGTTGCAGAGGCTGAGCGAGCCACTTCCTCCGCTTCACGAGCGCTTTCTGCCACCCGCTGGATCGAGTCGGTCATCACCTGCACCGAGTTGAGGGTGACGGCAAGTTCTTCGGCCTGGCGCAAGGCATCTGAGGACAGCGAGCGGGCGAAAATCTCGTTCTCGGTAGCGCTCTTGGTGACCTGCCGCGCGGCCAGCTTCACCTGCTGCACAATCTCCCGCAGGTTTTGAATCGTGAGGTTAAAGGAATCGGCAACTGCCCCCAGCACGTCTGCTGTGACTTCGGCCTGCACCGTCAAATCGCCCCGTGCCGCGCCTTCCACATCGTCGAGTAGGCGAATCACCTGCCGCTGCAAATCTTCTTTGGCTTGCTCCTGCTCCTCGGCTTTACGCTGCGCTTCGCTCGTTGTCGTCAAGATCACCCGTGCCATCTGGTTAAAGCCGGTCGCGAGCTGACCAAAATCATCTTCTGAGTAAACGGTGGCACGGGCGCTGAAGTTACCTTGAGACACCGCTGCAAATTGGGTTTGCAGGTCTGCTGCTGTACGCCGAATCTGCCGCGTCACCAAACCTGACAGGGCTAACGAGGTACCAAAACTCACGCCTCCTGCCGCTGCGCTCATCGCCAGTCGATTCAGTGGCGGCACATTGCTGGCGCTAAACATGCTAACAGCGGCTACTGCTAGCATCGAGGCTGTGCCGGTTACTCCAGCAATAATCCACTTTTTGGCTGCTAGGGGGGCATTTTCCAGAGGAGCCGTCCACCCCTGCTCAACGCTAACCTCAGGTTCAATGGACCGGCTATCCGGCTGCGTAAACGTCGGCAGTGGGTCCGTTGCAGTAGCCAGCGGAAACATATCCTCGTCCCGCAGGGTAGAATCATCGCCAAACCCAAAGCTAGAGCTGCCCGTAGACATTGAACTCGTCGAGTTGCCCAGGTCTGCCCCAATAGATGGACTTGTAAAATCAACGGAGTTATCCGAAAGATCAAAATCGGGTAGACTGCCGAGGTCGTCAAATTCGTCGAATTCATCTAGAAAATCGACGTTGCTGCTCCCAATCACCGCATCTTCTAGCAACGGGTCCTCGGTAGTTGAAAAATCGCGGTTGTCCCCGTCATCGAGGTTATCGAGATTATCAAGGTTATCTAAATTGAAGCCGCTGCTGCTAGCCGCAACAAAGGTGTTTTCGTCATTGTCGAAATGAGCTGGAAAGCGTGAAGTGTCCTCGGGCAGAGAATCGCTGAAGGTAGAGGCAGCGTCCACACTTTCTGGATCAAGGTTGAGATCAGCGTTTAGGTCAGCGTCTAGCCCGGCGTGGAGGTCAGTACCGTCTTCGAAATCCTCGCCCTCTGCAAATAGAGTAGCGTCCTGGGCAGAAGGAAAATCGAGACCCTGTAGCGATTGAGCTGCAGGTGCCGATACAACTTCAAAGTCTAAGGCATCCAAGTCAATGGATTCATCGAACTCAGGCAGTGGGTCACTGGTCAGGGAGAAGGAGTTCTCTGCGTCTGCTGCGTCGAAGTGGAGCGGTTCATCGGCCAGTTCATTGGCCGGTTCATCAGCGAAGAGATTCTCCGACGCTGAGTGCTCTGCGGGCAACTCAGCTTCTATGTCCGTGAAGGGATCAAGGTCCAAGCTGGACTGAGAATCTGCGGTAGAGCGGGAGTCTAGCTCCTCAGCAAAGGGATTAGCAAAGGGATCGTCGGGTGAAGCGACAGGTTCATCGGCTTCCGATGCCTCTAGGCCGAGGTCAATGAAATCGAAGTCATCGGTCAACCCAGATTCGGTCGCGACTGACCCTTCGGGTGATGCCACTGGATCAAGCGTGAAGGGAGAAATTTGGGAATCGACCGTGCTCACAAAATCGGCATCAATATCGGCAAATTGAGCCTCATCAAACTGATCATTCCCTAAGTCAAAATCATCCCCCAAGTCAAAATCGGCAAAGGCACTGTCGGCAGCACTCGATTCATTGAAGGGGTCAGCTGCTGCACCGAAGTCAGCATCGGCAAAGTAGGCCAAGTCATTGCCATCGTTGCCATCGTCGGCATTCGGGGTTGCAGCCATCTCGGCGCTAAACTGGTCTGCATCTGCTAAGCCCTTGTTGGCATAGTTGATGTAGTCAGCGTCGGTTGTGAGGTTGAGTACTGCCTGATACTGTTCACGGGCAATATCAAACTGCTGCAGTCCATAGCAGTAGATGTGACCTCTTAGCAGGCAAACGGTAGGATCGCTAGGATGGTCCTCGGCGAGGCGATCAATAATGACAGCAGCTTCTTCGTAACTGCCCTGGATGTAGGCCCTCTCTGCTTGCCTGTAGTCGTCTGCAAATTTAATACCTGATCCCATTACCTTTGCTCCTGCCCATGCGAGTATTCACCGAGTATTCACTGCGTCAGCCCAAGCTCTATGCTGCCCATCGAGCAGATCGCAAAATTGCCACCTGATCGAGCAAGCGCAGAAATCGACCCATCTGCTTATCCGATATCCATTCGCCCCGCAGGAACGGAGCCATGCCATCGGGCACATTCGTTGGCATTTGAATTTCATCAATATCCAGCCAGTCCATCCCAACGATGCGATCAACGGCTAAGCCTACCATCATGTCTTGATCCTCGATGGCAATCACGGCAATTTCTGGACGATCGGTGCTGAGGGAGGAAGCACTACCCAAGAACTGACCCAGATCAGCAACCCAGATCACCCGACCGCGAACATTCAGGGTACCCAGCAGCAGCGGAGACACATTGGGAATTGGGGTAATGCGATCGGGGGGAGAGGCGATCACTTCCCGGATGCCTGTGGCGGGCAGAGCAAATTCCTCACCTGAGGTGATAAAAAATCTGAGGTGCAGCTCACCTTCAGGGCTTTCTAATTCCTGAAATTCGGGGGCTTGGTCCTGTCCTCGACCTGTTAAAAAATCTGGGCTACCAATCATGAATCTCGATCGACCTCACAACAGAGAGGATTAAGCGTCCACCACCTCTAACCTACCCTCATCAAGCTAGTTCGTATCATTTAATTTATGCCCTACCTTGAATTGATTTTGCAACTCTTGGCAACCATTTTACTCAGTTATCCGCGCAAGAGTTGTTTAACGGTGCCCACCAGTTCAGTAGGCTGGAAAGGCTTAGCAATGTAGGCATCCGCTCCTTGCTTCATGCCCCAATAGCGGTCAAACTCTTCTCCTTTAGAAGAACACATGACAATGGGAACATTTTGGGTGCGAGGATCGGCTTTTAAGCGCCGACAAAACTCATAGCCATTCATGCGCGGCATGACAATATCCAGCACGACCAAATCTGGCCGATGTCCTTGGATTTTCTCTAGCGCTTCGACTCCATCACTAGCGACGGTGACATTCAAGCCACTGCCTTTCAGCAGGTCAGTAATCATCTCCCGTTGGGCAACACTATCTTCTACAACTAGAACAGTACTCATATTTCTAACTTACCTATCAAGGTCAACAGCTAACGGGATCTTGATTGCATGAATCACCACCAAGTCTTTAATTTCCCACAGTGGGTCACCCTAATCTCTATAGATAGCTTGAAATAGATTGAATATCGAGATATTCAATATCTACCTGCCATGCCATCTCATCCTGACTCAATGACTTGTTTGATGCAACTCGTAGGAACAAAGAAACCAAATTGATTGTCATACAGCTATCCTCAATCCGTTGCATTGAGAACTCAGGGGTTAACGATAGGAAGTCGAAGAAATAAAAGTGGAATCAGGGGCATTTTGAAGTTCGTCTTGCAGAGCCTCCGCTAACAATGCGTCTGGATCAGGACAGTTAGGATGACCCACACCCACATACTTCTCCACGAGCATCAGCAGTTCGCCCTCACCGAAAGGTTTGGTCAAATAATCAGTAGCTCCTACCATACGCGCTCTAACTCGATCAATAAAGCCATCCTTGCCGGTCAACATGATAATAGGAGTTTCCCGAAACGCGGTAGAGTTGCGCAGCATAGCGCAAATTTCGTAACCGTCTAGCTCGGGCATGGCAATATCGCAGAGAATCAGGTCGGGCTTGAGCTGAAAGACAAGACTCAAGGCTTTAAGTGGATTGCTAATGGCCGCTGCTTGATAGCCATGCTGTCGTAGAATCAACTCCACCGCCTCTCGGATGCTAGCTCCATCATCAATACAGACGATGCGTGGCGTTCGCTCTGGCTCGACCATCTCGCTCCGCGGCGGTACCTCCTCTGGTGCTCCATGAATGAGCTGCACAGCTCCCTGCTGCACATAGGGATATACCGCTCGAGCCAACGTTAAGATATCTCGATTGAGATAGCGCGCCATTTGCCGCAGCGACGTTTTCCCGTCAGCCCATCGTTCGAGAATATCGAAGCTGCTTTCAGTCAAAGTTTTGCGTAGTAGGGCTGCATCGGTAATGGCTGGGCATTGATCGGGTGACTGAATATGGGGATGAAACTGCTTCCACTCCTGCACCTGCTTCATGATTTGTGCCATCAATGGAGCTATTTCCAAAGCCATCAATTGGGGAGCTAGCCCAGAACCGAGTTCAAATACAAAGGACCCTTGATGCAGACTGAAGAGATCAAACAGAGTTTCATGCACCATGCCTTGAATAATGCTGCGTCCCTGGGTAGGTGTTAAAACATGATTTTCCATCAAGGACCACAGATAGCCATATTCCGGAGCATTAACGGTGGCAATAGCCGAGGCGGGAGCTTGGTCGAGGGCAGTGTCTAGCTTGTAGCGGCGCAGGTAATCTCGCAGTCGCAACAGATTGCTTTGACCATCCCCTGCATAGATGATTTGCCCATTGCGAAAGAAGACAAACCAAGACTGAGCTAGAGGTGGGCGATGCCGGAAGGTTCCTCCAGTCAAGGGGGTCTCGTTACCCACACCACTTGCGGCAGACCCGTAGGCTTCAACCAATAGCTCACCTGTTCGCTGCCCCAGCTCAATTAGCTGCAAGATGCTACGAATATCAATTTCGCTCAGTTTGCCCTGCATGTAGCCTGCATTTCTCCCGCCCACGCTTTAATTTTGGGAGCCTCCTCACAGCATAGCTTCCTCTCCCAGGGAAGTTTGGTCTGGCTGTCGTCTGAACGGTTTAGAGTGGATAGCCAGAGATAGAAATATGAGTGAGCCACTGTGCCACTATCCCATCACTATAACTCTATCGTGAAGTGGCTATAAGCTAGGTCGCCAGCCATCTCGTAATGAATGTAAAAGCGGGAGTGACAACTCGCCTGCATCCAGAATTCATCCTCCGGGAGTTAACTGTTTTCAGTGAATCGCCTGGAGCATACTTCGTTCCTCGAATGAAGTTAGGTTAATTCTTCTATCCACGGGCAAGGCTTAGTACTAGCGCCCTGAAGTCGCCAGGAATCGGGATTGGCATGTTAGTTCGGGCGGACCTCGGGAATCTTAGGGAGAGCCATCCACCGACGAGCCTGTGCCCCCACCCCAATTAGATATTGCACTTGCAGAAGGGGATGTAGCTTGCTAGCTGAGGGGCAGCGCCTCCACGCCCCTATTGGTGCTTCGTTATCCGTCGCGGAATGTGCACTTGCTATTATCTGCCTACGGCGAGGTAGAGATTGTTGAGTTGGCAACAGACTGCTGCAAGATGGCAGTACTATTGACAGAGATTGGGTTAGAAGGGCTAAGGTAGCCACAGTCAGCCCTGATGACGCTGGGTGATTTCAAAGGTTGCCCTGAATTCGTTGAACTCCGTTCACCTTATACCGCCTAATCCATTGGCTCAACCAAGCGAGGCGGGGTGCGGCAGTCTGCAAGGGCAACTTCATGCCACGGTAACACTAGTGACTCCTATCGGGAGTTGAGCTTAGACACAGAAGAGGATTGGCAGCGTGCTGTATCTAGCGGAAGTACTGAGAAAAACCAGGGTGATTGGCAGCGGCAGAGCGGAACTGAAGTTGCTAGCTTGCCAGCGCTCTGAGCAAAGCTGGAGTGCTGTTCCGGGCGAGGAGGTGATTCCTGCTCCAGATGATGCCAACTACAATGCAGGCACGTTGGTGATGGTAGAGCTGAGTGCCGGCAAACAGATCCAGCGCCATAACGAAGCGAGTCGTCAGTTGGTCAGTATTTTACAGAACTTCTCGCGGCTGCAAGAGAAAGCCAAAACCCAAGAAGAAGAGATTGAGCAGTGGAAGCAATCCTTGACCTATCAGAGTCAAGAGCTGAATCGTCGCGAGCTAGAGATTGAGGCTCGCCAAGAGCAGTTGCAGCAGCTCGAAGCTGAGTCCGAGAAATTAGAGCAGCAGCGGCAAGCGATTGATGCGGCCCAAGCCGAGGTCGATCGGCTGCGGGAAGAGTTTGAGCGAAAAACTCAGGAGTTAGAGGGTGCTTGGGCTCAGCTCCGGGGAGAAGCCAATCGCCTAGAGGATCAGCAGGCACAACTGCAGCAGTCTGGACTAGACGAGGAACAGGTGCGCCAAGTTGAAGCATGGCTCGATCGATTGGCAATGGCCGCTCCCGATGAGACATTGCCCGCAGCACTAACGGCTGTATTAGAAGCCGTCCAGCAACAGCAAACGGGCTTGAATCGTTATTGGCAGACCTTGGAGCAGCAGCGGAGCGCCGCACAGCAATTGCAAACTGAGGTGGATCAGCAAACGCAGATGATGCAGCAGCACTGGGCAGACTGGCGTGCCGCTCAACAGGCCCTTGAACAGGCGCAAGCAGATCTGCAGGTGCAGCAGCGTAGCCTCAGCTTGAAGCAGGAGTATGCTAAGGCACTGGCCTCACAGTTACAGTTGCAAGAGACTCTGTATCAGCAGGTTGCCCAACTCGCGGGAGCACCGACCAAGGTTGATGTGGACGCATTAGAGCGTCTGTCGCTAGAGGAACTGCAAGCCACGGTTGCTGATCTGGGCAATGATTTGGAAAAACTCTCCCGCTTTGTCAGCAGCCAAGAGGAGGAACTGACGCTGCAGCAGCAGGCCATTGATGATTTGCGGAGTCAAATTCAAACGGCAAGTGAATATGACCGCCTACGGCTAGAAACCGAGCTAGCTGATGAGCAAGATCGGTACCAGATGCTGAATGAAACGCTGGTGGGGCAACGACGCAACTTGCAAGAGCGCCAGGATGTACTGAAGCAGCACCAGCTCGTGTTGGCTAAGCGACAAGGATTTCCACCGCCAGATGATCAGCCTCAGTTTATTGATATTGAGCCTGTTTTGACCCAAATCGAGCAGGCACGCCAACGGCAGGCGCAGGAATTGCAGATGCTGGAACAGGACATTCAGCAATCTCAAGAAGCGTTGGCCACGGCTCAAGCCAGTGTGAACCAGCAAGCCAATGAGCAAAACACTCGCTGGGCAGAACTACAGCAGCTAGATCAAGCGCTGCGGGCACAAATTGCGGTTGCCGCCGAGCACTGGGGCAAAGTTAATACCTATCAAGACCTGTTGCAGCCCCTGCAAGACGCTTTAACGACGGCTCAGCAGCAGGCAGACGTCCTAGCAGCACGGCTGAATCAGCTCCAGGATGCCGCAGGCTCCCACCGGCAAGCAATAGAAGAACTGCGAGCAGCGGTGCACGGCTGGGCAGGCAATCCGGTCATAGAAGGTGCTGCCCTCTAAACAGAATAAACGTTCTAACGAGAGCGAAGTGTCTGCACTAGATAGAAAAAGTAGTGGAAGAGGTAGAAGCGTCGCGGTTGGGCAGTGGGCACAGATGCACCCAGTCTCCCTCGACTCGGGCAATGACGCTACCCGGAAACGGATCGGTTTGGCTCCGGTTTGGTGCTGTGATCAGCGTCACCATTTTTTCAATGTGCTCAAAGGTAGGTGCAGTTGGCAACGTTTTCTGAAGAAATTGCCGCATGACCCGGCGCTGCAACGCAAGCGGCGCAGATTGCAACACCCGACGATTTAGACGCAGTAGAGGTTGCTCCTCAACGGCTTGCTGCCACAGCTCAACTGCGGCTGCTTCTAGATAGGCAACATCGGCCTGAAGCAGCTCGGCCGTTTGAGCCAGCGATTTTTCAACTTGGGGATTAAAGTGGGCTTGCAGATACGGCAGCAACTCCTGACGGATGCGATTGCGGGCATAGCTCCAGTCCTGATTAGTGCTATCGTGCCAAATGTTGAGGTGAGCAGCCCGACAAAATTCAGCGGTCTCGGCACGGCTTACATTCAGCAACGGACGAACCAACTGCACCCCATCCGTTAGCGGCCGCTGCCAGGAGAGGGCTTGCAGTCCATCCGCACCACTACCGCGCAAAAGGTTATAGAGCAACGTTTCAGCCCGATCGCTGGCCGTATGACCTGTCACAACCCGAGAGTAGCCCTGAGCCACGGCACAGCTCGCCATCACCTGATAGCGCCAAGCTCGTGCTGCGGCTTCACAGGGCACAGGCTCGGCAGCCGTTTCGCTGAAATAGGGAACCTGCCAAGCGTGAGCAAGCTGCTCCACATACTCAGCATTTGCTGCGGCATCGGCTCGCCAGCGATGATTGCAATGCACTACAGCAAGCTGCCACTGCCACTTCGGTTTCAAGTCTAACAGCAGGCGCATGAGGCAAAGGGAGTCCTGCCCTCCCGACACCGCCACTAGAACCCGAGCTTGGTGCGGCAGCAGCGATCGTTTCTGCAAGGTTTGGTCGAGGCGAACATGGAGCGCCGTCCAGCGAGCGGCAGTCATAAATGAGACTCAGGCGCAGGTTAGTATTCGTCGTTTGGCTCCGGATATCTCTCGCCGTTGCCTTCCCACTGAGAAAATCGCTCACGTGGATAGTTGCTGCCGCGTCTGCGTCGGGGATAGAACTCGTCGCGGGATGGGTAGCTTTCGTCTTGGGACGGGTAGAACTCGTCTGGATAGGTGGCGGTATCCTCCTGTCGAATGCTTCCTTCCCGCAGCAGCTTTGGCGGACGCTCTGGGCAAAACTCTAGGCGAATTCGTACCCGTCCGCGCTGCCACCCCTGACTCCCAAAGCGCAGCACCTCACAGCTCTGCCCGCGATCGGTAAACCATCCTTCCCGCTCATCCGACCATTCTTCCTCCTGTTCGCTGATGAGCTGCGCTAGGGCATCTAAAAACTCACTGACCTTAAATGTTGGATTCGCCATCAAGATCCGCCCTGTCCGCACGAACAGCACTTCATTGTCGTTTAGTAAGCCAAATTCGTTATCCATTTGCTTTTTCCCAGCTGTGACGGGTCTAACTTTCAGTAAAGAAGGACAAGCGCGAAACGGCAAGTCACTGAAAAATAGTCTGGTGCAATCTGGTTCAATCTTCAGTATCAATGCAGATGACATGGCTCGTGACGTTGCTCATAGTAGAACTACGTTGCTTTTTTAAGCCGCTCGCACTCACACTGGATTGATTGAAATCGCTATGAAATCTTTACTGATGATGACAGTAGCGTTAGGACTACCGATCAACGTGGCAACTGTAGCATGGGCTGATGCTCCCGTGGCGAACTATTCTCATCCTGAATCTGCCCAGACCCGTACGGTTCCCATGCAGCAGAACGGTTCAGCGGCAACATTGGTCATCCCCAGTCGTGCGACTCCTGTTTCTGGCGTCTCTTCAGAGCATCTCGATCGGTCCGCTGAGGACATCAATCAAACGCTCGCGGAAAGCCGTCCGCAACGCTTTGATATACGAGAGGTCATTAACCTGCCTCCCGGCATGATTATTCGAGCAGGCTCCCGAGGCGGCATCGGGGTGGGCACCGAATTTTAAACTCCTGATGTTGGCTCCATGGGTGCCGCTGTAAATCGACCCCAGAGACCCAACGCTTGGATCAGCCTTATTTGATAAAGCTCTGGATAACAGAAAGATTTTGCATACCATTGGATACCAACCATGCCAACAGGGTGTTGAGAGGCACAAACAGGTCAGCTCAACACTTCTACATTGTCTAGTAGTATCGCCCAGACTCTTGCTAGGTCCTGTTGACATGGTTTAGGTGTTGCTGCGTTCTAGCGACTGCCAGCTAGATATACCTAGATCAACCGATGCAAAGCCGCTAGAAAAACCAGCCGTAGCTGTGTAAGCCCTTGCCCAGCAAATTCACTCCTAGATAGCAGATCCACACTACCACAAACCCGGACGCTGCCAAGATAGCGGGACGCCGACCTTGCCAGCCCCGAGTAATGCGAGCGTGTAGATAGGCTGCAAACACCAACCAGGTGATTAGTGCCCAAGTTTCCTTTGGATCCCAGCTCCAGTAGGATCCCCAGGCCTCGTTTGCCCAAACGGCTCCTGCAATGATGCCAATTGTCAGCAGGGGAAAGCCCAGCCCAATGATGCGGTAGCTAATGTTGTCTAGCGTCTCAGCTAGGGTCAGTCGCTGTGGCGATAGGGGCAGCGTTGCCTTCGTGGTCAAGGAGGTAACGGCAGGCAGAACAGCAGTTGTTCCGCCCGATTCACTCCCCAAGGGTTCGTTTAGAGCGGGTATTGCTTCTGCAGAATTGGATCGCTGTAATCGATAGCGAGCGTCGCGATAGGCCCCCGTTCCTACCGAGCTTCCTTTTAGCTCCACGTTCTGCCCGCGAGTGACCACGAGAAAGGCAACCGCCAGCAGTGACCCGACCATTAGGGCGGCATAGCTAAGCAGCATAACGCTGACATGCATCATTAGCCAGTTTGACTTGAGGGCAGGCACTAGAGGTTCCGATTGCTGCATCTGAGCTGGCAACGTCAGGGTGGCAAAGGCTGTAATTGCCATCGCTACTGGAGCGGTAACGGCACCTACCAAGCGGCTCTGGCTCATCTGCTCTGCCAGGAAGTGCATTGCTGTGATGCCCCAGGCAATAAAAAACAAAGATTCGTATAGGTTGCTCAGGGGAAAGTAGCCAGCGTCGAGCCAGCGTGCTCCCAATAGGGCCGCAATGCCCAGGTTGGCAATTGCCATTCCCGTCGTACCCAACACCGAGAGGTAGGGAATCCCGGGAAAGGCTGCACTTCCCCAATAAATCAGCATGGTTAAAAACAGAACGGCGAAGGATGCATTATCCAGCCAGTTCTGAAGGGCAACGAGATCCATGCAGTGTTCTCCAGCGCAAAAATTTAGTGTGATAAAAGACGACCCGCTATTGCTTCAGTTGATTCAATAAGCGTCCATTCTTTATCGTATCGAGTCTTGACAGCTTCCTGCTGTCTTGCCCACTGATTTGTGACTCCAGCAACCCAGGGATGATCTCAGGATCAATGCTCCGTCCTGCCTGCTTCACGGTGCTGGTGATGCTTCAGTCGGGCTAGGTGCCGCGGGAAGAGCAGGTGGCGGCAGCGCCCCTGGTGCATCTCCTTTGCGCATCAACACCCGCACATCGTACTGTGTCGTTCGCCCATCCTGCAGGGCTGCTGTTAACCCAATGGCACGAATGGCCTTGAGAAAGGCTCGATTTTCTTCAGAAAGCGCCGGCAACGGCAGATTCAGGTTTTCAGGGTTAGCCAACCGATCTAGCTCGATGAAGAAGTGACCGTTGTTAGGTTCTAGCTGCGTTGAGGTGGCGGCTCGAAACTGCTCGTTGTCGGCGAGAGACTGGGCAGGAGCAGGCAGAAACGTGCTGGCGAGGTCGGGTCCAATGGCTAGAAAAGCAATATTGCCATCGAGCCAGCCGCGGCTAACCGTAAGGGCTGTAAAGGGAGACACCCAATTGACCACGGACTGACCCCCTATCTCAGCTTCACTCACCTGAAAGCGATAGCGCTCACGCATGATCTCGTCCAACCGTTGAAAGGTTTGGTCGGCGGCGCGGCGGTCGCTCGCTTGTACCATCACCACTACCCCGGCTTTGGACGTTGATCCTGCTGCTGCCGGAGCCGATACTAGCCCCAGGGCAAATTCTCCGGCGGTCCATGGCATCACATCATTATCGAGGTCCAGTCCGGTCAGGTTGCGCAACCCCTGTCGCAGGGTATCGGGATTGAGGAAACCAGGTTTGGGCACCGTCTGTAGTGGTTCGGGAGGCTGTTCGGTGTAATTCTGCCAAAGCTGCTTGAGGTTACCGCCCATCGCCGTTAGTAGGGTTTCGCTAGGCAGCAGTTGAGGCATACGCTCGGTGTTGTTGATCACCCGGAAGCGAGTTTTGCTGTTGGGGGCTAGCCAAGTGACACCCTGCATTCGCAGCCCCTCTGACTCTAGGGTAACGGTGCTGGCTAAGCCGCGATTGGCCTGAATTGGCACCAAGAGCTGAGGTGGAATAGGTTGTATAGCGTTGTTGCTGGTAAATGTAGTGGCGGCTGGAACATTGACATAGATCTGGGCAAAGGGATTAGCAGCCGTAATATAGCCAAGGGCTTGGCTGTAGCCCGGTGTTGCTGCTACTGAAGCCTCGCCCTTAAACGTATCAATCACCTGTTCTACCGCCCAAGTATGGTCTGAGACAACCACAAAGCGGTTGCCCAGAACGCTAGCAGCATAGGCTCGTTCTGTCTGGTTGTGAACTTCCCGAATTTGCACGCCTTTATAGTCACGGGCTACAGCGTCCTGATCTCCCTGGGGGCTAGAGAGCAGTTGCTGGGCTTTGGCAGGGTCTGCAATGGGCAGCACAAACACAAGAGCTTGCTCTCCCATGACCAGAGCAGTGGGATCATAAGGCTGGACGGTGCCGGGGGCATCTGCTGGCGCATTGGCGGCATCAGTCGGGGGTAGCAATAGGGCTGCGGTGATTTCGTTACCGACCCAGGGTTGAATATCCTGCTGGTAGCTCAAGCCGTTTGCCGTCAGAAGCCGGTCGCGCCACTGGGCTAGGGTTCGGTCGAAGGCTGCTTGGGTCTCGGGAGTGCCGAAGCGCCGCAGCTGCTGCCACTGACCTCGGTCAGTTGAGACAGAAACCGTCATGACTGCTTCCTGAGGAATCACGGTTGTTCCAGTGGGTAGTCCTGCCGTTGTGGGTCGGCGTTGCACAAACCACCAGGCTGTGACACCACCGATAGCAAAGCCCGCTGCTGTTCCTAGGGCGAGCCAGAGCGCCGATTTGCGTTGCTTAAATAATTTTCCGACCACAGCTGAATGCTTCCTCCACCACGGGTGTGTTAGCACAAACAGTTAGACTATAGACGATGGGCAACAGTTTGCAACGGTCTTTTCAACCGGAAGATTAATCTCTGAAAACATCTAAAAAATTCAAAAGATGAAGACAAGTTGCAGCGTCCAAGTGGACGGTTGTTGAGTAATTTGAATGTGTCGAATAAATTCTCGGAAATAAAATCGTCGTTCCGCTTCAGACAGGTCTAGCCAAAACTGCGGCAACGAAACCACTTGGGCAATCGCTGATAGATTCACCGGGGGCAGTTGGGCGGTTTGGTTCCGCAGCGAAGCGATCTCGGTTCGCACTTTGTAAGCCCGCAGCTCCGCCGTTTCCCGATCGAGAACGCCACTCTCGACTAGGGCTGGCAATTGCTGCAAAATGTCTTGCCTAGCGGTAATCTCAGCCGTCAGGTTTTGCTTGATTGCATCTACATTGGGAACTTGCGCCGCGGCTACAGCTCGCGGCAGCTCTTGACAAATCTGCTGAATGGTTTGCTCCAAAACAGCTTGATAGGCGAGGGACTGGCAGGCAGGTCGTTCTGAGCAGCGGGTTGGGCGCAGATAGAGGTACTCCTGCCCGCGTCGAGTGGTGGTGCGGTTGATGGCCCAAGGAGACTGACATTTGCTACAGATCACCAACCCTGACAAAGAACGAGGAGCACTGGCAGTGCGTGGCGGCAATCGCTGGTTGCGGCGCAGCAGTCGATCCACCTGAGCAGCCTCATCCCGCGACATGATAGGTACATGGGTGTCAGGGATGACTTGCCCGTTCTGGTATAGCAAATCGCCGCGATAAACCGGACTAGTGAGCCAGCGCTTGCCAGTAGACACCGAAATTTTCTTACCGTATTTTTTCTGCAAGTAGCGGACGCTGCCCCGCAGTGAGCCATAGAGGAGGAAGTGCTCGAAAAAGTCTTTCACAACTGGTGCGGTGGAGCGATCGAGGATGTAGCGATCTTTACCGCGTCGATAGCCATAGGGTGCTTTTCCAGGTGGGGGGACTCCCTTAAGGCGGTTCTGGGCATGACCGCGCTGCAAGGAACGACGCCGTTGGGCATCCTGCACGGACTGCAGCACTTGTATGAGATCACCGTGCTGCCACGACAAAGGAACAGTTTCCGCCCCATCTTGCACCTCAATGGCGACGCCGAGACGCGCTAGCTCGCTGAGGCAATCGCTGACGGTATGCAGGGAATCTCCTAAATCCTCGAGTCGGCGCAGCCGTAAGCAGGAGGGCGGTTCCATGCGACAATCCTGAAGGAGCTGCTGCCACTGCTGGCGATCCCCAACGTCTTGGTAGATCCGATCTACACCTTGTCCCCAGATGGATGCCTCAGGCGGAGATTCCAAGAGGGGATCGGTGTAGGAATAGGCAAATGTTTTTGCAGAATTACTGCTGAGATTGCCATTCGATTGCACGCTTTCTGCTTCTCCTAAGCTCAAGGATCTAGATTGATTGCCATTTCGTTTTGATGCAAAACAGTAAGTTTTGAGGAACGCAGTTGATTGGACCAATTCATGGAGTGAATTAGGGTGCAAAACATCAGCGAATAAAATAATTTTGAACAGAGTAATTCAGGTGATTAACGCACATATTGCCGGCAGAATCCATTCACTGCAAAATCCATTGCAAAACCGTAGCTTTAGATACAAATTTTCTAGCAGAATTTTCTAGCAGATAGAAGCAGCGAGCAGTAAGGTTTTGGATTTGAGCAGGATACCTGCTAAGCAAAAGTGCCTGTTGCGCTTGCATTGGATGCCGAAGTGCCGCTGAGATTCAAAGGGATGTTTGAGCAGAAAGCATCCTTATCTTTTGGTCTTCGACATTGAACTTTGAGTTCAATTTGCAGAAACAGCGGTTAACAATCTAGATCTACACAAGTAAAACCCATAGAATTATCAAATGATCTTGCCAGGATAGATTATGAGCTCAACCCTTCAATCCTCAGACGATGCGTTCCGTTCCAGTACAGCCGTAGAGGAGAAAACTGCCGAAGCGTTTACTTCTGACCTTACTTCTGATCTGTTTCTGCGCCATCGCCTCAGAATTGTTGAGGACCTCTGGGAGTCAGTGTTGCAGCAGGAATGTGGTCAGCAGTTGGTGGATTTGTTGCAGCAGTTGCGCTCGATTCCCGATACAGAAGAGGGAGGAGAACCGAGCAGCGTTGAGGTGGAAGCGTTGCGGGTGATTGAGAGTTTGGACCTGAACGAGGCAATTCGGGCGGCCCGGGCCTTTGCGCTCTATTTTCAGCTGATCAATATTGTGGAGCAGCATTACGAACAGCGTGGGCAACAGCTCCAGTATCGGGCCGCTTACGAGCAGTCTCCCCCAGAGCACGAGTCTATCTTCAACACCGATATCTCGCCACTGCCGCTTGATCCGGAAGATCAGGGTAGCACGCGCCACGCCAGCATGCTGGAGAAACATCTGCACGACACGCCCCCGCAGCGGCGAGAAGTACCCACGCTACAGGCACTCTTTCCCAAACTGAAGCGGCTGAATGTGCCGCCGCGCCAGATCCAGCAGTTGATCGATAATCTTGATGTACGGCTAGTCTTCACCGCTCACCCCACAGAAATTGTCCGCCCCACAATCCGCGATAAGCAGCGGCGAGTCGCTAAAATTCTGCGGCAGCTCGATCAAGCTGAAGAGGGACTGCGCTCGCTAGGTTTGTCTTCCTCCTGGGAAACCGAGGATTTACGGCAGCAGCTTACCGAAGAAATTCGCCTCTGGTGGCGCACCGACGAGCTGCACCAGTTCAAACCCACCGTTCTCGATGAGGTAGACTACGCCCTGCACTACTTCCAGGAGGTTCTGTTCGACACGATTCCCCAGCTCTACCAGCGGTTCTGCCGTGCGCTGCACAGTACGTTCCCCAGTCTACGACCGCCGCAGCACAACTTCTGTAAATTCGGCTCGTGGGTAGGGTCGGACCGCGACGGCAACCCGTCGGTGACGCCAGAAATCACCTGGCGAACGGCGTGCTACCAGCGTAATCTGGTGCTAGGAAAATACATTCAGTCGGTGAAGCACCTGACCAATTTGCTGAGCATGTCGCTGCACTGGAGCGATGTGCTGCCGGATCTATTGGAATCACTAGAGCAAGATCAGGCGCAGTTGCCGGAAGTGTACGAGCAGCTCGCGATTCGCTATCGTCAGGAACCTTATCGCTTGAAGCTGGCATACATCCAAAAGCGCCTGGAAAACACCCGCGATCGTAGTCAGATTTTGTATGACGGCAACTATCTACAGCCGGATTTGCCAGAGCTGAACCTGGCAATCAACTATCGATCGGGTCAAGATTTTCTGGCAGAGCTGATGCTGATTCAACGCAATCTCAAAGAAACAGGACTGCACAGCCGCGAGCTGGACAACCTAATTTGCCAAGTGGAGATCTACGGCTTTAACCTGGCTCATCTCGATATTCGTCAGGAAAGCTCGCGCCACTCGGATGCCTTCAACGAAATTGTAGACTACTTGCAAATCCTGCCGCGCCCCTACAATGATTTGTCGGAGGCCGAGAAGGTTCTCTGGTTGACCACCGAGCTGCAAACGCGACGGCCGCTAATCCCGGCAGAGTTGCCCTTCTCCGAAAAAACTACCGAAACCATTCAAACCTTGCGAATGGTGCGCAAATTACAGCAGGAGTTTGGTCCCGAGATTTGCCAGACCTACATCATCAGCATGAGTCATCACGTTAGCGACATGCTGGAGGTGCTGCTGTTGGCGAAGGAAGCTGGACTCTACGATCCCGCTACGGGTACCGGAACGCTGCAGGTGGTGCCTCTGTTCGAGACGGTGGAAGATTTGCAGCGGGCCCCCTCTGTGATGCAGGCGCTGTTTGAACTGCCCTGCTACCGGGCTTTACTGTCGGGCGGATATGCGGCTAGCTCTGAAGGTAGCTCTGGTGCCACCGAGACGCTGACTTCGACCGCTTCGAACCCACCCAAGCCGTTGCAGGAGGTGATGCTGGGCTATTCCGACAGCAACAAAGATTCCGGTTTCCTCAGCAGCAACTGGGAAATCCACAAAGCGCAGCAGGCGCTACAGGCTATTGCTGAACGCTACGGGATTGCGCTCCGCATTTTTCACGGACGCGGTGGCTCGGTGGGGCGCGGCGGCGGACCTGCCTACGATGCGATTTTGGCGCAGCCTGGACGCAGTATCGATGGACGAATCAAAATCACCGAACAGGGCGAGGTGCTAGCCTCAAAATATAATCTGCCGGAGCTGGCACTCTACAACCTGGAAACGGTGACTACCGCCGTGATGCAGGCCAGCCTGCTGCGGAGTGGCTTTGATGATATCCAGCCGTGGCGCGAAATTATGGAGGAGCTAGCCGCTCGCTCGCGCAGCCACTACCGCCAGCTAATCTACGAGCAGCCCGATTTTCTCGATTTCTTCCTGCAGGTGACGCCCATTGAAGAGATCAGCCAGCTCCAAATTAGCTCGCGTCCGGCACGGCGTAGCGGTGGCAAAAAAGATCTCTCTAGCCTGCGGGCAATTCCTTGGGTGTTTAGCTGGACACAGACCCGCTTCTTGCTGCCGTCCTGGTATGGCGTGGGCACGGCACTGCAAAGCTTCCTCGAGGAAGAACCGCACGAAAACATGAAGCTGCTGCGCTACTTCTACTACAAATGGCCGTTCTTTAAGATGGTAATCTCCAAGTGCGAGATGACCCTTTCAAAAGTCGATCTGCGGATTGCTTACCACTACGTGAAGGAGCTGAGCCACCCCGAAGACCGCGAGCGACTCGAGCGGGTGTTTCAGCAGATTGCCAGCGAGTACCACCTGACGCGGGATCTGGTGTTGACGATCACCGGCCACAAGCGACTGCTGGATGGCGATCCCGATTTGCAGCGCTCAGTGCAGTTGCGCAACAGCACGATTGTGCCTCTTGGCTTTTTGCAGGTGTCGCTGCTAAAGCGGCTACGGCAACATAAAACGAGCGCCGCTTCGGGTGTGATTCGCTCTCGCTATAGCCGTGGAGAACTGCTGCGGGGTGCCCTGCTGACGATTAACGGTATCGCTGCCGGCATGCGCAATACCGGCTGAGGACCGCCGAAACTCTCTGCTGGCTAATCTCTGCTGGCTAATCTCTGCTGGCTAAAATGAGGGCAGTACCTCCCGTCCTCAGATTTGACTCTCAATTCTATGGGTAACAGCGAAGCAAAAGGCTTGGTTCGAGAATTCAAAGCCCAAGTCGCCATTTTGGGCTGCTTTGTGGCGTTGATGTGGTCCCTAGAAATCCTCGACCTGTTTCTCGGTGGTGCTCTCAACAGCTTGGGGATCATTCCCCGCACCGTGATTGGTTTGCGCGGCATCCTGTTTGCCCCGTTTTTGCACGGCAACTTTGCCCATCTCATCGCTAATACGGTGCCGTTTATCGTGCTGGGCTGGTTTGTGATGTTGTTTCGCACCCGCGATTTTTTCTCAGTGACGGCAATCGTGATGTTGATTAGCGGCTTGGGAACCTGGCTGTTTGCGTCGCCGTTTACCGTTCACATTGGCGCGAGCGGCGTGATTTTTGGCTACCTAGGATTTTTGCTATTCCGCGGCTATTTTGAACGCCGCTTTGGCTCGATTGTGCTGTCGCTAATCATTGGGTTGCTGTACGGGGGGTTGATTTGGGGCGTTTTGCCTGGGCAAATCGGGATTTCCTGGCAGGGGCATCTGTTTGGCTTCATCGGCGGAATCGTCGCAGCACGGCTCTTGGCACGCCGCAAACCCAATCCTCTCGACAGTGTGAACCGCATGAGCCGTTTTTAAACTCGATCCTCAATGTCATCTACTCCCAAACCCGTTTCTCCCAGTTCTCCTAACTCCATTTCCCAGATGGATATCGCCTTACCCGACCAGTCGGGTTTTGTGCTGCGCTTCTTCCGACTGGCCATCGTCAACGTGCTTTCGAATCTAATGGTGCCTTTGGCGGGGCTACTGAGCGTGGCCTTTCTAGGACATCTCTCTGAAATTCGCCACTTGGCTGGCGTGACCCTGGCTACGGTGTTGTTTAATTACATCTATCGCACCCTGGGTTTTCTACGCATGGGGACGACTGGGGTAACCGCCCAAGCCGTGGGACGGAATGACTCTGAAGCGGCGCTGCTGACGGGGCTGCGCAATGGCGTGCTGGCGCTGGGGTTAGGAATGCTGCTGCTGGTGCTGCAGGTGCCCCTCCGGGAGATCGGGTTTGCGCTGCTGAGTGCTGCGCCCGACGTCAAAGCGGCTGGACAAGCTTATTATGACGCTCGCATTTGGGCGGCTCCGGCAACGCTGCTCAACTTTGTGCTGATCGGCTGGTTTCTGGGACGAGAGCAGAGCGGGCGCGTGCTGCTGCTGTCTCTAATCGGCAACGGCGTCAATATCTTGCTGGATTACTGGCTGATTGTGCGCTGCGGCTGGGAAAGTGCGGGTGCCGGCTTGGCGACAACGTTCAGTCAGTATGCTATGGCAATCGCAGGGCTGAGTATGGTCCTGCTGGAAATTGAGCTGAAGGATCTACGGGCTGCCCTCCCCCACCTGCTCGATGCGGGGGCACTCTATCGCACCCTGACGCTGAATGGCAATATCTTCATCCGTACGCTGGCGTTTCTCTCAACCTTTTCAGTGTTTACCAGCCTTAGCTCCCTAATGGGCACGATCACGCTATCGCAAAATGCGCTTCTGCTGCAGGTCATCACCCTGGCGGTTTACATCATCGACGGGCTAGCCTACGCTACCGAAAGTCTCACCGGCATCTTCAAGGGGCAGGGCGTCCAAGAGCCGCTGAGGTCATTGGTGTGGTTGGCGGGTGGCAGCAGTTTGCTAATCGGGCTGAGCTGCGCTGGTCTATTTGTGATGTTCCCAGAGTCGCTGTTTAGTCTGCTGACCAACCACAGCGAGGTCATCCGCACGATCGATCGAGAAGTGATTTGGCTACTGCCGGTACTGGGCTTTGGGTCACTGGCATTCATGCTGGACGGCTATTTTCTGGGCTTGGCAGAAGGAGCGACATTGCGCAATGCCGCTCTGATTGCCAGCGTGTTCGGATTCGCGCCTTTGGCTACGCTTGCCTGGCAGCAGCACAGCAGCACGTTGCTTTGGCTGGGAATGACCGTGTTTATGGCAGCCCGGGTGATCCTGCTGGGTTTGCAGGTGCCCAGAACGCTAGAAGGTTCGGACTCACCCTAATTAACCCTAATTAATCGGGCGTATGGGTAGAGAACACGTAGATTCGCTGGGTTTGAAGCTGTTGGCAGACATGAGACGGCAGGATTTTCTCCAGGTCTCGTTTGACAGACCCCTCCTTCTGCAAGTGAAACACTTGCCGATCGAGCTGGACCTGTAAGTTAATCAGAGGATCGCTGCCCGTGGCCACCAAAAACTCGAGCTGCTGCACCGGCTGCCACTGCACCACCTGATCAAGGATCTGAGCCATTGCCTGCACATAGGGATGAGCTGGCTGCTGGTACCAATCGGCGGCAATCGGCTGCGACTGATCAAAGCCAAGATGAAAGGTCAGCGAAGGTTCGCCAAACAGAGCGGTTGCCAGCGGTCGTGCCTCTTCTTGTAGCAGCAGATCGTGGGTTTTCGTCAAGTGCCGCAATTTTTCTAGCCGCTCGTAGCGCTCGGTGACTGAGAGAGGTTCATCTTGCCAGCGAATTGCCACAGTCGCTAGATAGGTGCGCAACAGCAGATGTCCCAATTTCTCAGCTTTGGTGGCCAGATAGTCGGCATTGTAGGACGTGGCTTCAATCAGCAGCGGCACACGGTCTACCATCTCCAGCCCGTAGCCTTTAAGCCCTGCGATTTTGCGGGGGTTATTCGTGATCAGGCAAAACTTTTGCACCCCCAGATCGTTCAAGATCTGGGCCCCCATGCCGTAGTTGCGCTGGTCAGCAGGGAACCCTAGCCGCTCGTTCGCTTCCACAGTATCAAGACCCATGTCTTGCAGCGAGTAGGCTTTCAGCTTGTTGATTAGCCCGATGCCGCGTCCCTCTTGCCGCAGATAGACCACGACTCCTTCTCCAGCGTTCTCGATCATCTTCAAGGCGGCTTGCAGTTGCATCCGGCAATCGCAGCGCAGCGATCCCAGCGCATCACCGGTCAAGCACTCGGAATGCACCCGCACCATCACCGTTTTGTCTTTAAACGTCGTCGGGTCGCCTTTAACAATCGCTAGATGCTCGGAGTTGTCGAGCAGATTGTGATAACCATAGACCTGAAAATGCCCGAACTGTGTCGGCAGATTGGCCACGGCTTCTCGATGCACAAAGCGCTCGTGCTGCAAGCGGTAGCTGATCAGATCGGCGATGCTGATCAGCTTCAGGCCATGCTGCTTAGCGTAGTTGATCAGCTCCGGCAGGCGAGCCATCGAGCCGTCAGGGTTTTGAATTTCACAGATCACCGCTGCTGGATACAGCCCCGCCAGCCGCGCCAGATCGACACCCGCTTCGGTGTGACCCGCTCGCTTCAGCACGCCGCCTTCCCTAGCCCGCAGCGGAAAAATGTGCCCCGGGCGCCGCAGATCGCTGGGCTTGGTATTGGGGTTAATCGTGATCTGAATTGTGCGGGCCCGATCCTCTGCCGAAATGCCGGTGCCAACGCCGAGATGCACCGCTCCATCGATGCTGACGGTAAAGGCCGTTTGCTCATTGCTGTCTTCAAAGGAGTGACTGCTGACCATCAGCGGCAGATCAAGCTGGTCGAGGCGCTCCCCGGTCATCGCCAGACAGATCAATCCCCGCGCCTCCACGGCCATGAAGTTAATCATATCGGGCGTGGCAAACTGGGCAGCGCAGATCAGATCCCCTTCGTTTTCGCGGTTTTCGTCATCTACAACCACGATCGCTCGCCCCGCCTTAAGGTCCGATAATGCAGCGTCGATCGAATCGAATACAAACGATGAAGCGGTCACAGCGTCTTCAGAATGCAGCGGTTCCACAAGCAATGTCCAGATTGAAATTTGGATATTCTAAAGATGAAATGCCCAGAGACCATTTCATCACAGGCTATTTTGTCAGAGATGCGCTATTCGGCCGCTTTATTGGGTTCAGCTACTGGCTGCAGCGCGAGGAACTATCCCAAGAAAGCATAAAGCCAAACCATAGAGCAAGCCCACAGTTCACACCAAACCCACCCATTCCGAGGTTCAGCTAGTTGAGATCAGCGATGTCCATCTGTCTCGTCCGTCTGTCAATGTGAACTTTTTAATGTGAACTTGTGAACTTTAATGAAGCTTGCTCGACATCGATTTTAACGCTTTTAGGTCAATCTCAGCGGTTAAGGGGCATTACCGCCGTTCCTAGCCGCAACAATTGCTACTCCTAGCACCCCAAACCTGGCATTAAAATTCAGCTTTTACATAGACGGACTCAGCCGAGTTCCTTTATTGTATTTCTACTTCAACTTTTGTGCGGTAGGGCATCATGGGCGAGTCAGGACGGGTACCAGTAGGCATCGTAGGCGCGTCGGGCTACGGGGGAGTACAGCTGGTACGCCTCCTGCAGGATCATCCCAATTTGGAGTTAGTTTATCTTGGGGGCGAAAGCAGTGCTGGTAAGCCATTTTCGGATCTGTATCCTCACCTTGGGCATCGCGTGGGGCTAACGATCGAGCCGATTAACCCTGATGTCATAGGTGATCGCTGCGAGGTCGTGTTTCTATCGCTGCCCAACGGTCTAGCTTGCGATATGGCTCCTCTGCTGCTGGAGAAAGGCTGTAAGGTGCTGGATCTCTCGGCTGACTATCGCTTCAGCAACTTAGAAGTTTATGAAGCCTGGTATGGACGCGAGCGGACGGATCAATCTGTAGCTAGCACCGCCGTGTATGGGCTGCCCGAACTTTATCGCGATCGCATTGTCGAAGCGCAGCTCGTGGGCTGTCCGGGGTGCTATCCAACGGCCAGTCTGCTGGGAATTTCGCCGCTGCTGAAGCAGGGACTGGTGATCCCCGAAACGGCAGTCATTGATGCCAAATCTGGCACCTCTGGCGGTGGTCGGCAAGCCAAAACCAACCTGCTGCTCGCTGAGGCGGATCAGTCTCTGGGAGCCTATAATGTGGCTCGCCACCGTCACACGCCCGAAATTGAACAGGTGTGCAGCGATTTAGCCGGTCATGAGGTGCTGGTGCAGTTCACGCCACATTTAGTTCCAATGGTGCGCGGCATTTTGGCGACGATCTACGCCACGTTGCGCGATCCAGGACTAGTACGAGACGATTTGATCACGATCTACCAAGCGTTCTATCGCTCGTCACCCTGGGTGAGAATCTTACCAAGCGGCACCTATCCTCAGACGAAATGGGCCCTAGGCACGAATCTTTGCTATATCGGTATTGAAGTCGATCCTCGCACCGCTCGGGTGATTGTAATGTCCGCCATCGATAACTTGATGAAAGGTCAAGCTGGACAGGCCATTCAATGTCTCAACCTGATGATGGGCTGGGAAGAAACGCTGGGGTTGCCTCGACTCAGCTTTTATCCCTAACGGCTCTAGATACTGGACTCTGAATACTAGGCCTAAATATAGGCCTAAATACGATTCTCGGGCATTGGTCTAGCCGTGTTGCCGGTCACACAGGCCCATTTCATCTAGGTAGTGCTGGTCTATCTTGCGATAGAAATTGCTCAAGTTACCCTCTGTAAGTGACTCAAACCACGAGTTGCCCAAAAGCAGTTTGCTAAAATCCGGGGGTTACTATCAGGAGTGAAGCAAAATGCGGGTAATCATCGTTCAGCATGCTGGCGACTACCGAGAAGCGTTTCAACGATTTCAGGCAGGTCAAGGGGAAACCTACTATGCCCAGAAGTATTCGGTGAATAAAGTTGCAGACATTGGGCGCAGTGTTGAAGAAATTGCCGTACTTTGCTGTCTCACGTCCTCTCCGTACAACGAAAAATTGGCAAATGGGGTGCGGGCGATCGGGGCAGGCTTTGCCGGAGCGATCAACTACCAAACGATCATCAAGCAGATTCAGGAGTATCGTCCCACCCATTTAATTCTGACGACGCCGGTTCGGCCTATTTTGCGTTGGGCCATTCGGCGAAAAGTCTCTACTCTAGTTCCATTGGCTGATTCATTTGGGTCTAAAACCTGGAAAGACAAGCTCAGAAATCTGTGGCTGGCTCAATTGCTTAATCACAAACAAATCCACTGGGTGGGCAACCACGGGGTCACAGCTGCCGAATCTCTACAGTCGATCGGCGTCAACCCCGAGAAAATCATTCCTTGGGACTGGCCGCACGCTGTTACCCCTGCCGACTTTCCTGCCAAGTCGCTGCGGCAGACGAACGGTACCTGGAATCTGCTGTATGTGGGCGGCATTGTCGAATCGAAGGGCGTCGGCGATATTCTAGATGCGGTTGCCTTGCTGAATGCCCGACAGTTTCCGGTGCGGCTGAAGCTAGCTGGCGATTCAAAGATTGAGTTCTTCCGAGCTAAGGCGCAACAACTCGGCATTGCCCATCTTGTTGAATTTCTAGGCTTGATTGAGAACAAGGCGGTTGTGCCTCTGATGCATGAGTCAGACGTGGTGTTAGTGCCTAGTCGGCACGAGTATCCCGAAGGGTTCCCAATGACCATCTACGAGGCTTTCTGTGCTCGCACCCCTATTGTTGCCTCGGATCACCCGATGTTTACGCGGCGGCTGCACCACAAAACGAGTGCCATGATTTTTCCAGCGGGCAACCCGCAGGCACTAGCCGCCTGTGTGGAGGAGGTTCTCACCAACCCAGAGCTATATCGGGCAATTTCAGAAACCACCCAAACCATCTGGCAACGCTTGCAGCTTCCCGTGCAGTGGGGCGACCTACTGCAGCGATGGCTAGACAACTCGCCAGAGAGTCGCAACTGGCTGTTTAGCCACCGGCTCACCTCGGGAATTTACGATATCGATCCCAAGTCTGTACGGCAAGCTCCAGCCGTTTTGATCAAGGCGAACTCGTAGCTGGCTCGTTAGCTCGTAACGCGACGGTCGATCACCTTGGCGGGCACACCGACGGCAGTAGCACCGGCTGGAATATCAGACAACACGACAGCGTTGGCACCAATGTTGACGTCATCGCCAATGGTGATCTTGCCAAACAGTTTCGCTCCTGCGCCCACGTTCACTCGCGCTCCTAGCTTGGGCGCATCAAAGGGCTGGTTCAGATAGCGCAACCCCATCGTCACACCCTGGCGAATGATGCTATCGTCGCCGATCGTGCAGTATCCGTGAATCACAATATCGCCCTGATGCTCAATGATGACTCGTCGCCCTAGATTCACCGTGTAGGGCAACTCGATACCGTAGGTGTTGCGCACCTTGCGATACAGCATTCGGTAAAGCACCGTGAGTGGGGCGCGTAACAGCTTGGACCGGACGCTCATCCGCCAAACACCAAATCGATGCACAGCAACCGCTCGCCATCCCGGCTTCGTCCAATCGCGACCATGTGCTATCCAGTCTTCCTGAATGACTTGCCATAGCGTCATTCCAGCGGGAAGAGCCGGTTCGTCGTAGTGTGCCTCTGGGTTGAGGGGAGATGCGGTTTGGAGCATGACGGTTGCAATCGCGTGTGATTCGGAACGAATATATATCCTGCTGCATCCTATCCAACTTCACAGTTGATCAAAAGACAATTCTGCAGATTCACTCTTTATCCAGTCTTTATCTTTACCACTTGCCCTTCCACAGGAGGTAAAGCTTCCGTAAAAATGCCGGTGCAGCGCCCATCCTAAGGGGCAGAACCGATTAACTTGTATCATGAGTGAACATATTAGGGAACAATACCTATGAGCCGGATAGGCGTCGTCGCAATCGGCCGAAATGAAGGCGAACGACTGGTGCGCTGCCTCGATTCTTTAACCCAGCAGCGACCGCAGGCAATTCCAATCGTGTATGTCGATTCTGGCTCCACAGACGATAGCTGTACCGCCGCTCAACAGCGCGGAGTTGAGGTAGTAAACCTGGATGTATCCATTCCCTTTACGGCAGCGCGGGCCCGCAATGCCGGATTTGAGCGATTGCATCAGCTCTATCCCGATTTAGACTATGTGCAGTTTGTAGACGGCGACTGCGAAGTAGTGCCAGGCTGGATCGAAGCCGCTAGCCAAACGCTTGATGATAATCCCCAGATTGTAGCTGTCTGCGGCTGGCGACGCGAACGCTATCCGGAACGCAGCGTTTATAACCGAATTTGCGACGTGGAATGGCGCTCAGGTGCCGTCGGCGAAACCCACAGCTTTGGCGGCGATGTCTTGATTCGAGTGGCGGCATTCCTGGCGGTGGGCGGCTACAACCCCGGCGTGATCGCAGCTGAAGACGATGAGCTGAGCGTACGGCTGCGGCAAACTGGCGGCACGATTGTCCGCATCGACCGAGACAGCACAATCCACGATGCCAATATGCACCGCCTGGCGCAGTGGTGGCAGCGAGCGAAGCGCTGTGGCTATGCCTATGCTCAGGTGTCTTCGCTGCATGGGGCTCCACCCGAACACAAATTCGTCAAAGAAGTGCGGCGGAGTGTGCTGTGGGGACTAGTGCTGCCTGGGAGTGCTCTGGCTCTGGCGTTGCCGTCTCAAGGATGGTCGCTGCTTCTCTTGGCTCGCTATCCGGTGACGGCACTGCGCGTGATCTACGGTACGAAGCGGCAAGGGTTTTCCTGGGCTGACAGCGTAGCGTGGGGTGTTTCCTGTGGGATTTCGGCGATTCCGGAAGCGGCAGGGGTAGTCAAGTTTCACCTCGATCGCTGGCGCAAGCAGCAGTCGCAAATCATCGAATACAAGGGGCCGCAACCCCCCACCACTGAATTGATTCAACCAACTGGGAGATAGATGAATGGCAGGTAATGCAAATGGACGTCCTGTTGCCGTAGCACTGCTCGGCGCAGGTTACATTTCTGATTTCCACTACGATGCCCTGAAGGTGCTGCCGACTGTTGAAGTAAAAGCGGTCTGCGACCTCAACCGCCGCTTAGCCGAGCAGTTTGCCCAGGCAAAAGGCATTCCTCATGTCTATGCTGACCTCGACGAGATGCTGGCTCAGGAACAGCTCGACGTGGTGCATATCCTGACGCCACCCCACATTCATTTCAAAACCGGCAGTCAGGTCTTGGCGGCGGGTGTCGATGCCTTTATCGAGAAGCCGCTGTGCCATCGCGTCGTGGACTGCCAAGAGCTGCGGCGTCAAGCAGATGCAAATGGGCGGATCATCGGCGTCAGCCACAACTTCCTCTATTTCCCGGTGTATGAAAAGCTGGTAGCGGATGTTCGCAGCGGCCGGCTGGGGCGAATTGACCAGATTGACATTGTTTGGAACAAAGAACTTGGGCAACTCAAGGGTGGTCCCTACGGGGCGTGGATGCTGCAAACGCCGAAAAACATTCTGTTTGAGGTGGCCCCCCACTCTTTTGTGCATCTGATGCACCTGATCGGGCAGCCCGATTCCCTGACGGTAGAAGTGAACGATCGGGTCGAGCTGCCGCGAGGGCTAGAATTCTATCGCCGCTGGGAAATTCACGGCTGGAAGGGCAACACCAGCATTCGTCTGCGCTTTTCTTTTGTCAGCGGCTACCCCGAGCACTACATCCATATCCGCGGCACGAACGGAGTAGCGCAAGTAGACTTTGAGCGCAATACCTACACGCTGCAAGAACACACGCCCTACATGCTGGACGTGGACCGCTTCCTGAATGTGGTGACTCCGGCCCGCGATTCGGCTCTGCAAGCCACCCGCACCCTGAGAGATTTCGTGCTGTCGAAGATGAAGTTGTCGAAGGTGGGCGGTCCCTTCCCCTACAGCATTGCCCGCACGGTTGAAAGCTTCTACAGCAGTCGCGGTCAGGCGTTGGATGAGCGGGTCAGCCCGGAACTCGGCGAGGCAGCGGTGGCCTTGGCGGAATGGGTGGCGCGAGAAACGCATTTGCCGGAACCGGCAGCAGAGCCAGTAGCGATCAGCCAGCCAGTGACTTCCCCGGCTCCACCCTCCACGGTGCTGGTGATCGGCGGCACGGGCTTCATTGGTCGGGCGTTGGTGCGCAAGCTGCGGCAAGATGGCCATGGCGTCCGGCTGCTTAATCGCGATCCCAATAGCTGCCCGGCTGATTTGCGTGCTCTAGGTGTGGAGCTGTCCAAAGGCGACTTTACTAACCCGGAATCCGTGGCGGCAGCGCTCGACGGCATCGAGTATGTCTACCATCTGGCGCGGGGGTACGGCAAAACCTGGCCCGAGTTCCTCAAGTACGATGTTGAGCCGACACAAAAATTGGCGGAACTGTGCGCTGAGCGAGGTGTCAAGCGCTTCTTCTATGCCTCGTCCATTGCTATCTACTATGCCGGTCGCAGTGCGGGCACGATTACCGAAGCGACTCCTGCCCATGCTGGCGTGTTGCGTACGGCTCCCTATGCTCGCTCAAAGGCGGAAAATGAGCGTCGTCTGCTGGAGCTGCATCAAAAAACCGGCTTCCCGGTGGTCATCTTCCGCCCGGGCATTGTCTTGGGGAAGGGCGGCGATCCGGCGCACTGGGGCATTGCTGCCTGGCCCTATGGCTCGGTCTGTCGCCTCTGGGGAGATGGCAACAACAAGCTGCCGATTGTGCTGGTGGATGATGTGGCAGATGCGATGGTGAAAGCGCTGACGGTTCCGGGCATCGAAGGTGAATCCTATAACCTGACGAGCACGCCCTGCATCACTGCTAACGAGTACCTCGATCTGTTTGAGCAGCAAGCCGGGTTGAAGCTAAAGCGGGTGCCGGTGCCAAGCTGGAAAGAGTACGGCGAAGCCCTAGCTAAATGGGGCATCAAGCGAATTGGGCGAGACCCAAATGCTGCCTTCCCCAGCTATGCCGACTGCGAGGGACGCGGTTTCGCCGCCACCTTCGATGCCTCCAAGGCTGAACAACAGCTTGGTTGGTCTCCAGTCAAGGATCGCGAAACTTTAATTCGAGAGGGGATTCAGGTGCCGGTCGCCGAGTTCTATGGGCAAGACTAGCTAACGTCATGGTCTAGTTTCCCGTTCCGGAGAGCTTTACCCCTTCTCTAAGGAATTCCCATGCCCCAAGAAGAATAGGTGAAGCTCTGCCGAGAATACGTAGAGGAATGCCAATTGTACGATTTGATGGAAATTGAATTGATGGAAGTTGAACTGCCTATAATGCACTCGCTCCACGACTTTTCAGACTTATTCTCATGACTTCTAAGGTTGCCTACCTCGTTAATCAATATCCCAAGGTGAGCCACAGCTTCATCCGGCGAGAAATCCTGGCATTGGAGGCGGCTGGCATGCCGATTCTCCGCTTCTCAATCCGCTCGGTTGCCCGTGAGTTAGTCGATGAAGCTGATCAGCGCGAGCTGAAGCAAACCCGATTTATTCTTCAGGTCGGCATCCTGGGATTACTGACTGGGCTGCTATGGGTTGCCCTCTCACGACCGCTAGCTTTCGCATCTGGGCTGCGGCTGGCGCTGCGAGTCGGTTTGCGATCTGAGCAGGGGCTGCTGCTGCATCTGGCGTATCTGGCTGAAGCCTGTGTACTGCTGGGCTGGCTGCGAGCCGCTGAGGTGACCCATCTACATGTTCACTTCGGCACCAACTCCACCACCGTAGCAATGCTATGTCAAGCCTTGGGAGGACCGGCCTATAGTTTCACGGTGCATGGTCCCGAAGAGTTCGACAAGGTCAGGGCGATTGCTTTACCCGAAAAAATTGAGCGGGCAGCCTTTGTGGTTGCAATTAGCTCCTTTGGAAAAAGCCAGCTCTATCGCTGGTGCCGTCCAGAGCAGTGGTCCAAGATTCACGAAGTGCATTGCGGCGTAGACAATCAGTTTCTAGAGTTGCCCGAAACCGCAATTTCCGAGACTTCCCAGATCGTCTGCGTTGGGCGGCTGTGTGAAGATAAGGGGCAAATTCTGCTCGTCCATGCAGCCAAGCAGCTCGCGACTGAAGGTATTCCTTTGCGGCTGGTGCTGGTAGGAGATGGCGATCTGCGACCGGAGCTGGAGCGGCTGATTGTTCAGTTCAACCTCAGCTCTCAGATCACGATTACTGGCTGGGCTAGCAACCTCGAGGTGCAGCGGCAGATTTTAGCGTCGCGGGTTTTGGTGTTGCCCAGTTTTGCTGAGGGATTACCCGTCGTGATTATGGAAGCGCTGGCATTGGGACGGCCGGTGATCAGCACCTATGTTGCCGGCATTCCCGAACTGGTGACGCCAGAATGTGGCTGGCTGGTTCCCCCTGGCTCGATCACCGCGCTGGTGGATGCCCTGCGCACTGCTTTACAGACTCCGGTTGCTCAGCTCGAGCAGATGGGACGGGTAGGGCAGACCCGAGTCCGCCAGCAGCACAACATTGCCATTGAAAGCAAAAAGCTGGCTGCCTTACTGAGCCAGTGTCATGTCCCGGTTGCAACTCAGCCTTCTCCGGTTCGAGGCGACGATCTGCGTCCAGAGTTGCCTAGCCCCCAGCGGTTGCCCTGAAATTCGGTTTGATTGTATTGGTTCCCATCCACTTATTGACCTACCTATTGGCATAGAACTCATGACAGCTGCCAGCGCACCATCCGTTAAGTCTCTCGCCGTTCGTGGCGCTATCTGGACGATCATTGGATACGGAGCTAGTCAGATTCTACGGTTCGGCAGCAACCTGATTCTGACTCGCTTGCTAGTTCCCGAACTGTTCGGATTGATGAGCCTCGTATATGTCTTCATCACGGGTTTACATCTATTCTCTGATGTTGGACTGGGGATCAGCGTTATTCAAAACAAACGGGGAGATGACCCCAAATTCCTTAATACCGCCTGGACAATTCAGGTGATGCGGGGGATTGTGCTGTGGTTTGGCTGCCTACTCATCGCGGCTCCGGCTGCCCAGATCTACAACGAGCCGCGCTTGCAGTGGCTCATTCCTCTAGTTGGGCTGAATACCCTGATTACTGGCTTCTCGGGCACTTCGATCCTGACGCTGAACCGCCATCTTTCGGTGCGGCAGCTTGCCCTATACGAACTCTCGGGGCAACTCATTTCAACTGTGGTCATGATCATCTGGGCTTATTTCAACCCGACGATTTGGGCCCTGCTCGCAGGCAGCTTGGCGTCCGCCGTGTATCAGTTAATCTGCAGCCACTGCATGAACAAGGGCTTCGTCAACCGCTTCACTTGGGACCGCAGCTCAGCCACAGAGCTGTTTTCCTTCGGGACCTGGATCTTTATCTCTACGGCTATCACCTTTTTTGCTGAGCAAGCAGACCGGCTGATTCTCGGGAAGGTACTTTCGCTGGAGTTGCTGGGCATTTATGGTATTGCCATGACCCTGGCGGATTTGCCACGCTCGGTCACCTTGGCCCTCAATGGTAAGGTAATTCTGCCTGCCCTCTCTAAGGTGATTGATCAGCCGCGTCCGGTGGTTCGTGCCAAACTGCTGCATAACCGCAAACTGATGCTGCTAGCGCTTGTGGCAGTCTCCGTTGGACTGATTTGCTTCGGGGATTTGGTCATTAAACTGCTGTATGATAACCGCTACATTGACGCCTCCTGGATGTTGCCAATTCTGACCCTGGGGATTTGGCCACGGCTGCTCTGCAACACGAACGAGCCTGCTCTGTTTGCTATTGGCCGACCCCAATATACGTCAGCTGCTAACTTGAGCCGCTTCCTCTGCACCGCGGGTGGAATTTTCGTTGGCTATGCGCTGTTTCAGGTACCTGGAGCGGTGGTGGCGGTAGCTCTCAATGACCTCTGCTACTACGTAGTTGTCAACTTTGGCTTGTGGCGAGAAGGGCTAGGCGGGCTGCGGCAAGACGCCTTTGCGACCGGATTGATGCTGGCAGCCGCAGCAATGGTGCTGATCATTCGCGCTAATTTGGGTTTTGGTTCTCCTCTCGATGTTCTACTGGCAAATTAACCAATTAATAAAAATAAAATTAACTGGGACCCTAGAAACAAGAACGCTGAGATTTGAGTCTTGAGTTTGGGGTAATTGGGGATTGGTGCTAGATTGACCTTTAGCGGAGTCGAGTGACTAATTTGGCATGAGAATCACGTTTGTCCTTCCTTATGCTGGGCTTGCTGGCGGCATTCGGGTCATTGCAACCTATGCAGAGCGCCTGCAACAGCGGGGGCATCAAGTTTTAGTGGTTTCTCTGCCGCCGGATCCCCTGAGCCTGAGACAGCGGTGTCAAGCGTTACTGCGCGGCCAACCTTGGCGACCGCAGCCTGGACCGTCGCATTTTGATGGTCGGCAAGTGAATCGTCGCATTCTAGAGCGTGCTCGTTGTGTTACCGCTGCCGATGTGCCTGATGCCGACGTCGTCATTGCGACGTGGTGGGAAACAGCCGAGTGGGTGGCTGCCTTTCCTGCTAGCAAAGGGGCTAAAGTTTATTTCGTGCAGCATTTTGAAGCGTTTGAGAATCAGCCTCGAGAGCGGGTGGAAGCCACATGGCGTCTGCCGTTTCAAAAAATTGCTGTGTCGCAGTGGCTAGTTGACTTGGCGCGGAATCATTTTGGTGATTCCCAGGTGTTCTTGGTGCCGAATAGTGTCGATACCGAGCAATTCTTCGCGCCAGTTCGCTGCAAGCAGACGGTGCCAACGGTGGGGCTGATGTACTCGGATATTTCCTGGAAAGGGTGTGACATTATGCTCAAAGCCTTCTCGCTGGCAAAGCAGCAGGTGCCAAATCTACGGCTCGTGGCGTTTGGAGCCAAGCAACCGGTAGACGCGCTGCCTCTCCCGCCGGGAACCCACTATGTGAGTTGCCCTCCCCAAGCCAGCTTGAAGGATTTCTACAGTCAGTGCGACGCCTGGCTTTTTGGCAGTAGAACCGAAGGTTTCGGTATGCCGATACTGGAAGCAATGGCCTGTCGAACGCCGGTGATTGGTACACCCGTGGGAGCCGCACCGGAACTGTTGATCGAAGGAGCCGGCATCCTTGTAGAGCCTGAAGATGCCCAGGACATGGCTCGAGCTATCCAGCAGATCCACGAGATGCCGGAGGCCCAATGGCAGATGATGTCTGAAGCAGCCTATATAAAGGCAGTGCGCTACACCTGGGATGATGCCGTGACTCAGTTTGAGACCGCCTTGCGTACCACAATTGAGCAATCGCAGCGGCAAAGGCAGCCATCTTACCCCTCTAAACCATGTCTTCATACAGGCGGGCAGTAGTACTAATTCCGCTTGTTCGCCTTGTTTGTTGTGTTAGTCATTCATTGGTCCACTCATTTACCGGTTCACATTGACACTCGTCTGACCTTCGTGTCATCACAGAGACAGAGTTGCCCTAAGCCCATCACGCTCGCGATCTAAAAGGATAAACCCATGGGATTTACGTTTCCTTATAATCCGTTTTCGGGACCGAATCTTCTGGTACCGCTCGTGATGTTCGGCTGGATTCCAATCGTGCTTTATTTGTTTTCTAGGCTTCCGGCACAGCGGGCTGTCGTGCTGAGTTTTCTGGTGGCATGGCTGTTTTTGCCTCAGGCAGAGCGGCTCATTCCCGGTCTCCCCAACTACACCAAAACATCGGCAACCTGCTATGGCATCATGCTGGCTACCTTTGTTTTTGATGTCGGGCGATTTAGTACGTTCCGGTTTGGCTGGTTGGACATTCCTATGGCAATCTGGTGTTTCATCTGTCCACTGGCATCGTCCCTCACTAATGATCTCGGTCTCTATGACGGGGTGGCCGCTACGCTCGATAAAACCATGACTTGGGGTGCTCCCTATTTCCTGGGGCGCATTTATTTGAACACCTTGGGCGGACTACGCCAGCTTGCGGTAGGAATTTTTATTGGCGGGTTAGTTTATGTGCCGCTCTGCCTGTTTGAATCGCGCTTCAGTCCGCAGTTGCATCGCATAGTATATGGAGGACATGCCTTTGCCGATTTCAGTCAGGCGATGCGTCTCGGTGGTTTCCGACCCACCGTTTTTATGCAGCACGGGTTGGCGGTCGGTGCCTTCATGATGGCCGCAACGCTAATTGGTATCTGGCTTTGGCAAACGAACGTGTTGAAGCGGGTGTGGAATGTGCCCATGGCGTGGCTGGTGGCGGTGATGTTCCTAACCTTTATCTTGTTGCGATCGACAGGTGCTTTGGGACTATTCGCTCTGGGAATCGCTATTTTGTTTATTGCCAAGCAATTTCGCACGGCGCTGCCTGTCTATCTGGTGATTGGTGCAATTGTAATTTATCTCTACATCAACGCCGAAACGAGAGTATACTTCACCGATCAGCTCATCGGGTATCTCTCGGAGATTCTGCCGCCAGACCGGGTGGGATCTCTAGAGTTTCGCTTCAATAATGAGGAGCTGCTGGTTGACCGCGCCCGTGAGAGACTGATCTTTGGCTGGGGGGGTTGGGGTCGCTCGCGGGTGCTGCTCGATCCGTACGGGCCGCAATATACCGTTCAAGATAGTTTGTGGATTATTGCCTTTGGCGAGAATGGCACGGTGGGCTTAGCAAGTCTGTTTAGCGCCATGCTGATGCCGATTGTTGCGCTATTTGGCTTGCGCTACCCTGCTTGGAAATGGACCAATCCTAAGGTGGCACCCGCTGCGGTGCTGGCAATTGTCGTCATGCTGTACATGGTAGACTGCATCCTCAACGCTATGATCAATCCCATCTATATTTTGGCGGTGGGAGGCATTGCTGGGCTGGTGATGACGCCTCAACGCAGTGCTCAGGAAGCTGGGGTGCGCTTGTCGCCGACGCCGCGCCGGGCTTTGGTTCAGTCGCAATAGAGCAAAAGGGAAAGGGGGACACGCTGAGCATCCCCCTGTCATTTGGGTAATTTGGGGTATAGATCAAGGCAGCTTACATGAAAGCGGCTCTACCCGCGAATCGAGCTGTATCGCCCAACTGTCGTTCAATCCGCAGCAGCTGGTTGAATTTTGCCACCCGCTCGCCACGACAGCCGGAGCCAGTTTTAATTTTGCCGGTTGCTAATGCCACTGCTAAATCGGCAATGGTTGTGTCTTCCGATTCGCCGGAACGGTGCGACATAAAGCAGCGGTAGTTGTTTTTGCGAGCTAGCTCCACGGTGTCTATCGTTTCGGTGAGGGTGCCAATCTGGTTCACCTTGATCAAGATAGAATTAGCGATTCCGGCTTTAATGCCCTCAGCGAGAATGCCGGCATTCGTGCAAAACAGGTCATCACCAACGAGTTCCACCTTGGAGCCAAGCCGGTCGGTGAGTATCTTCCAGCCATCCCAGTCATTTTCGCCCATACCATCTTCCAGCGACACGATCGGGTATTGGTTCACCCAAGATTCCCAAAGATCCACCATCTCCTCGGAGGTAAGGGTTTGCTGCGTGGATTTGAAGAACAGGTACTTGCCGTCCCGCCACAGTTCGCTCACGGCTGGGTCCAAACAGATGGAAATGTCGTCACCGGGTTTGTAGCCAGCGGCTGTAATCGCTTCCAGGATCACCTCAATTGCTTCTTCGTTGGATTTGAGGTCGGGTGCAAAGCCGCCTTCATCGCCGACTGCTGTGCTATAGCCTTTTTTGTGCAGAATGGACTTGAGAGCGTGGAAAGTTTCCATGCCCATCCGAATGGACTCCGTGAAATTGGGCGCATTGTGTGGCGCGATCATAAACTCCTGGAAATCCACGGTGTTATCGGCATGGACACCACCGTTGATTACGTTGAGGCTGGGCACGGGCAACAGAGAGGCATTGACACCGCCCACATAGCGATGAAGCGGCATCCCCAGAAAATTGGCTGCTGCCCGAGCCGCCGCGAGAGAGACTGCCAGAATGCCGTTGGCTCCTAGGGCTGCTTTGTTGGGAGTGCCGTCTAGCTCTAGCATCAGGTGATCAATGGCTCGCTGATTGGTCACATCCATCCCGATCAATTCGGGAGCTAGCTTAGAATTCACGTTCTCGACCGCCTTGAGCACGCCCTTCCCGCCGTAGCGCTGCTTATCCCCGTCGCGCAGTTCAACGGCTTCCTTCTCACCGGTGGAAGCTCCTGAGGGAACGATAGCCGATCCCATCGTGTCGTCTTCAAGAATGACTTGGGCTTCAACCGTGGGATTGCCGCGGGAGTCCAGCACCTCGCTCGCAATAACGTCTCTAATGTACATGGATGGATACTCCTTCAATCGACATGATGTGGATAGACAGCACAGGATAAATATCACAAACCGTGGACTCGCAGATCATTAATTTTTAGTTCTAGAATTATTGGTTCTAGAGGGTCTCGATCACTAGGCAGGCGTCTTGCTGACCACCTTCTCTTCGTATTTGACTTCATTGTCAGAGCTGCGACCCTGCTCAAAGTCGCTGATATTGGTTAGGGTAGTTTCGGCGATGCTGGTCAATGCGTTGCGCGTAAAAAAGGCTTGATGGGCTGTGATGACCACATTGGGGAAAGACTGAAGCAGCTGGAACGTATCGTCTTGAATTACGGTATCCGACAGATCCTCGAAGAAAAGATTATCCTCCTGTTCGTAGACGTCGATTCCTAAGTAGCCAATCTGACCGGATTTAATGCCTTCAATCACCGCTTGCGTATCGACGAGTTGACCCCGGCTGGTGTTGATCAGCATGACGCCAGGCTTCATCTGAGCAATGGTTTCGGCATTAATGATGTGGTATGTCTCTGGTAAGAGAGGGCAATGGAGCGAGATAATATCTGAATTTTCCAGCAGCTCAGGCAGTTCCACATAGCGAGCCGCCCCCAGCGTTTCAAAGATTTTATTGGGATAGGCGTCATAGCCCAACAACTGACAGCCGAAGCCGCGCATGATTTCTGCGAACACCATGCCAATCTTGCCAGTGCCGATAATGCCTACAGTACAGCCATGCAGATCGAAACCGAGCAGCCCATCTAGAGCAAAGTTGTCATCCCGGACTCGGTTGTAGGCACGGTAGAGCCTGCGATTCAGCATTAGAATTAATCCCACGGCATGCTCTGCCACAGAGTAGGGTGAATAGGCCGGTACCCGCATCACCTTGATTCCCAGGCGAGCAGCGGATTTCAAGTCCACTTGGTTGAAGCCAGCGCAGCGCAGCGCCAGGAGCTTGGTGCCATTGGCAGCCAGAGTCTCCAAGGTTTTAGCATCCGCTTGATCGTTGACGAACAGACAAACAGCAGGAAATCCAGCTGCTAGGGATGCTGTTGTATGATCGAGCCGTGGCTCAAAGTAGACCAGCTCGTGCTGGTATTTCTCGTTCGCTTGATTGAAAAATTGGCGATCGTAAGCCTTGGTACTAAAAAAAGCAACTTTCATGGCATCCTCGATCCTCTGTTAACCTCTGTAAGCAGTCGTTTCAAACGGCTCCACTCGCGCAATAGGTTTAAGAGAGTTGGGAGAGCCGTTCTGCAGAGATTCCGGCATTCGCTGAACAAGATTGTCAAGAAGGGAAAGAAGGGATGACCGGCGATCCCGAATTCATCCCTTATAACTCATTTTGCTGCCGTTCCCTTTAGTAGGGCCACTTCCAGTTGACGATGTCTGGACGGTCGATGCCGTGCTCAAAGGCGTATTGTCGGCAAGCAATTTGCTCGTCCTTGAGCATTTCCTTGGTGTGAGCACCAGCCACCTTCAGCTTGGGCACGCGGTCGATCACATCAATGGCGATGCTGAAGCGGTCGATCTGGTTGCAGATCGCCAGCTCTAGCGGTGTGTTGATGTTGCCCTTCTCTTTGTAGCCGCGCACATGCAGATTGCCATGATTTGTGCGACGGTAGGTGAGACGGTGGATCAACCAGGGATAGCCGTGGAAGTTAAAAATGATCGGCTTATCCAGGGTGAATAAGCTATCAAAGTCGCTGTCACTGAGACCATGCGGATGCTCTGTCGCAGGCGTCAGTTTGAACAAGTCAATCACGTTGACGAAGCGAATCTTGAGATCGGGGAAGTTCTCCCGCAGCAAGACCGAGGCTGCCAGCGATTCCTTGGTGGGAATATCGCCCGCTGTCGCTAGCACCACATCGGGTTCTTCGCCGGCATCGGTGCTTGCCCATTCCCAGATGTCAATGCCCTTGGTGCAGTTGCGCACGGCAGCATCCATATCGTGGTACTGCAGGTGCATCTGCTTGTCTGACACAATCACGTTGACATAGTCTTCGCTGAGCAGGCAGTGATTGACCACCGACAGCAGCGAGTTGACATCCGGCGGCAGGTAAATCCGCACGACTTCCGGGCTTTTGTTCAAAATCACGTCGAGGAAGCCAGGATCTTGGTGGGTGAAGCCGTTGTGATCTTGTCGCCACACCGTGGAGGTAATCAGGATATTCAGCGAGGAAACCTCTTCGCGCCAGTGAATGTGGTGGCAGATTTCCAGCCACTTGGCGTGCTGGCTGACCATCGAGTCGATGACATGGGCAAAGGATTCGTAGGTCGAGAAAAAGCCGTGGCGACCCGTGAGCAGGTAGCCTTCTAGCCAGCCTTCTAGGGTATGCTCGCTCAGCATTTCCATCACGCGACCGTCGGGCGATAGCTCTCCACCATCGAGGTCTTCAGGGAAGAATTCGGCAATCCAGAACTTCTTGCTGACGTCATAGACGGCATTCAGCTTATTTGAAGTATTTTCATCGGGGCCAAATACCCGGAAATTGGTCATGTTGTTCCGCATCACATCCCGCAAAAACACCCCGAGCGGGCGAGTATTTTCAGCTTCGACCACACCGGGTTTCTCCACCTTGATGCCGTAATTTCGGAAATCTGGCATGTTTAGCTCGCGGCGCAGCAGACCGCCGTTGGCATAGGGTGTAGAACCGAGACGCTTATTGCCTTTGGGTGCGGTGTCTTTAATTTCCGGGAAGAGGGTGCCGTTGCTGTCGAATAGCTCTTCCGGCTTGTAGCTGCGCATCCATGCTTCTAGCAAGCGCAGGTGTTCGGGGTTGTTGTGCATCGCCCCCATCGGCACTTGGTGAGAGCGCCAGAACCCTTCAACCTTATGGCCGTCTACTTCGCTGGGACCCGTCCAGCCCTTGGGAGTCCGCATGATGATCATCGGCCAGCGAGGGCGAATCACCTGACCGGTGCTACGAGCTTCGTGCTGAATTCGCTTAATCTCGTTGACGCAGTGCTCCAGCGTCGCCGCCATTGCCTGATGCATCGACTCCGGCTCTGACCCCTCAACATAGTAGGGCGTGTAGCCGTAGCCCTCAAACAGCGAGGTCAGCTCTTGACGGCTAATCCGCGCCAAGATCGTCGGGTTGTTGATCTTGTAGCCGTTGAGGTGCAGCACCGGCAGCACGGCCCCATCGCGGATCGGGTTGATGAATTTGTTGGAGTGCCAGGAGGTTGCCAAGGGGCCAGTTTCAGCCTCTCCATCTCCGGGCATGGTAACGACGATCAAATTGGGGTTATCGAAGGCCGCTCCATAGGCGTGGGAGATGCTGTAACCGAGTTCCCCTCCTTCGTGGATTGAGCCAGGCGTTTCGGGCGTGCAGTGGCTGCCGACTCCACCAGGGAAGGAGAATTGCTTGAAGAATCGCTGCATCCCCTCTGCATCTTCGGTGCACTGGGAGAAGAAATGGGAGTAGGTGCCTTCCAGGTAGCAAGGACCAAGGAACCCCGGTGCGCCGTGACCCGGACCCACCATAAAGAGCATGTCCTGGTCGTACTTCTTGATGATGCGGTTGAGGTGGGTGTAGAGAAAACTAATGCCAGGGCTAGAACCCCAGTGACCCAGCAAACGCTGCTTGATGTGCTCGGGCTTAAGGGGTTCCCGCAACAGTGGGTTATCCCGCAGATAGATCATGCCTACCGCGAGGTAGTTGGCGGCTCGCCAGAAGGCATGCATGTTGCGCAATTCATCAGGGGTTAGAGGTGCACCCTGGATGGTTGAGCGGGCGGGACCGAAGGCACTGAGGGAATTGAGATCAACGGTTGGTCTTTCGGGGGTTGCTACCATAAATCTTCTCGAACGCCTACAGAGAATACGATTGGCTTGTGGTTCGCCTTGTCTCAACGGATGCTACCAGTATCCTTAGGGGAGCAGGAGTTCGCTTGCTTACATTGTCGATATGAAATTTCTACTGAAACGCTGATGTAGCGTTGGTCCTTGCTCAGCCATGGACATTACTAATATGTGATCAATAACATCCAATGACAATCTGAAAAACGCTGCCCATGGTAACATCCCTTGTGCAACAAGCCACGGCCAATGTTTGCAGGAATTATAGGGCAGAAATCCGCAAAGCAAGTGTATCTCAGGAACGATGCGTCCCTGAAAGGGAAGGTTGTGATCGAGTGCAATCGCTTGTGTTGCGAACGATTGCTGAGTTAATAAAGAAAACCTATAGAATATGGCCTTGTAGTCGTATTTGCTGCAGGAATTTAGGGTTTTTAATAATGTTTTAATAATGCTTAGGATGAAAAATCATTTAGAGCGAAGAATACGATAGCCCCAAGCAAGGGACAAGGCGAATGGAGGAGAACTGAAGGAGTACTGAAGGAGTACTGAAGGAGTAAGGCCTGTAGAAACCGAGGGGATGTTTGGATAATAGACACATCTGCGGCTGTGTGGCTCTCCGTAACTTATCTATAACTTATCCATCAACTGATTCCTAGCTTGTCCCTGATCTTAGTACTCCGGTTCTTAGTACTCCGGTTTACCTGTATAGCCCTGAAAATCTGCCGGCAGAATCGCCAGATCGAGGCGAGCATTAGCTAGATTGGCACCAGTCAGCGTCGCGTTCGACAAATTGGCATAGCGTAAATCCGCTCCCGAGAGGTCAGCTCCAGTCAGGTCGGCGTCCTGCAACAGCGCGCCGTAGAGGCTGGCACCTTGCAGATTGGCATGGTTAAGGCGGGTTTTGGTTAGGTCGGCATCCCGTAGCTCTGCGTTCTTCAGGATGGCGTGGCTGAGGTTGGCCTGAGACAAGCTGGCACTCAGCAGTTCTGCATTGCTGAGGTTAGCTCGTTCGAGAGAAGCACGTTTCAAATCGGCTCCCTGCAACTGAGCCTGCTGCAATGTGGCCTGGGTGAGGTTGCTCTGAGCCAGAATTGCGTTGATCAGCTTAGAGTCATTGAAGTTGGTTTGGCTTAAATTGGCTTTGCTGAGATCAATGCGGCTCAAATCCCGGTTGCCCAAGTCTGCGCCGCTCAAGTTACAGGCGACACAGCGGTTCGTTTGCAGCACTTCTGTCACGGCCGCCTCTAGCCCATACCTGCGGGCAGGTACGGCCGGTGTCTCTGTTGGGGGGCGGTCTGGGGGAGTCTCAACGGTCGCCGGAGGCGGAGAGGGAGACAGGGCAATGTGAATCGCTAGGGGAACGGTTGCCAACACAATCGCGGCCGTGGGAATGACAATTTGCAGATTCATGGCAGATGAATGGCAGATTTATAGGAGTTTATTAAGCATCGGCAGATGGCAGGGTCGCCGGCAAGGCAGGCGATGGGGTTAAGGACGGCAGCAGCTCATCGAGATTCAGCAAAAACAGCGGCGGTTCATCGCGGGGAGGTACCACCAAAGCGCTGATGCAGCGGATCAGCCCGGCGTTGAGGTAGGTTGGCGGCAGCGGTGCTATGGTGGCTCGGGCGGCTCTGCGTAAGGTGGGCAGAGACTCTAGCTGTAGCCCCACGAGTTCCCCCGATCGCGTGTGGACAATCAATATGTGAGGTGAAGGGGTAGCCAAGGGAGGACCCGCCGACCGTAATTGATTCTCTGCATTCTCTCGATGTCCTGCATTCAGGGACGCACCACTCGATTCCCCACCTGACTCATCTGGAGCACTGGCCGCGGGCAGCTGCATGGACCCTGCTCCAAAAATCCGGCGTTTGATGTCCAATACTAAGATTTCTCGATCCTGATAGTGGGTAAGGCTGATCCCCTGATGGGCAGGATCCCCATAGGTGGGACCCAGCGGCACTACGCGATGAGCTACCTGAATCGGCAGCGCGAACCACTCCCGACCTAGCTGGAAGGCAATGAACTGTTGGGTCGTTCCGGTTCGTCGGCGTTGTGCCGCCCATCGCGTGATTGAGGTGGTCATGGCAGCCTAGGCAGGAGTCAGGTCAAGAATTTTTTCCAGGGTTTGCAGCAGCACCTGCTCGTTATAGGGTTTAGAGAAGTAGGCCGTCGCGCCAAGGGTCATGGCGAGCTGGCGATGTTTGTCGCCACTGCGGGAGGTCAGCATGGCTACGGGAATTTGATCGAGGGTAGGCGTGGACTTGATGCGCGCTAAAAAACCGTAGCCGTCGAGGCGCGGCATTTCAATATCGCAGATCACCGCCTGCACCTCTAGACCCGCTGAGAGCTTGTCAATAGCCTCTTGACCATCTTTGGCTTGGGCTACCTGATATCCGGCTTTTTCCAGCGTCAGCGCTAGGAAGCGGCGGACGTTAATCGAGTCGTCTACGATGAGAATGGTGGGCTGGCGCTCGAGCTGGATGGGCAGCACCACCGAGGACTGAAGATTCAGCGGGGTGGGAGCAACGCTAGGCAGTGGAGCCGCAGCCGGAGCATCGAGCCGGGCGCGCTCGCAGCTAGCAATCCAGTGCAGCAGTTCGGGAACGTTGACGAGGGGCACCACACGCCCATCCCCCAAGATCGTGCAATTGCTGAACCCGGGCGGCAGCGGCAGATCGCCTTCGACTTTGCGAATCGCGACTTCCTGTTCGCCCCAGCAGCGATCCACTTCCAGACCGACGGGCTGGTTGCCGTGGGAGAGCATCAGCACCGTTGGCACGCTAATGGCGGCGCTCGTTTCCAGACCTTCGGGTTGATAGGGGTGGCGAAACTCTAGCCATTGCGAGAGGCGAATCAACTGCACCATGGTGCCTTCCCAGCTAAAGGCTTGGTTGCCTGCCGTAGACAGCAGCTCTTCGGGCGGCACCACCAGCATTTCCTGCACAGCGTCGATTGGGAAAGCCAGCAACATGCGGCGGCTTTCGGCAATTAGCACCCGCGTCACCGAGAGGGTAAAGGGCACCGACAGGGTAAAGGTCGTTCCTATGCCCGACTGCGTCTCGACTTTAATTTCGCCGTGAATTTGCTTCAGCCGTTCGCGCACGACATCCATGCCGACGCCGCGCCCCGATAGAGCCGTGACCCGCTCGCTGGTGCTAAAGCCTGGTTCAAAGATCAGAGACAGCAAGTCCTCATCGCTAGCCGCTGCCAGCAGGACCTCATCCAAGCCCATCTGCCGCGCCCGCGCTCGGATTTTATCGAGGGGAATGCCGCCACCGTCGTCTCGGATGGTGATGATGGTGCGGTTGTTGCGGTGTATTGCCTGAATTTCGATCAGCCCCTGTTCGGGTTTACCGCAGCGACGGCGCGTGTCTGGGTCTTCAATGCCATGATCGAAGGCGTTACGCAGCAAATGCAGCAACGGTTCGCTGAGCGCCTCCAAAATATTGCGATCAATCAGGACGTGATCGCCACGCACGTTCAGTTTCACTGGCTTGTTGTGCTGAAGCGACAATTCCCGCAAAGCTCTGGGAAAGCGATCGGTGATATCCGACAGCGGACGCATCCGCACCTGCGCGAGTTTAGTGCGAAGCTGGCGAGCGGTTTTGTTGAGTTCGCGGGTGGTCTGATCGGTATCATCCAGGCTTAGCTCGATATCGCTGGTGACCTCCTGCACCTGCACAATCGTTTCCATGACCTCTTGCGAGAGGAGGTGCAGATCATCGTAGCGATCGAGTTCTAAAACATCAAAGCTCGGCGAATCGGCAGCGGGTGGCGTGGGCGAGTCTGCCGGCAGGGACGACGAGGCAGGGGCGGCGTTCAGAGCAGCGACACTGCGGTGGAAGCGGGTTTGGGTTTCCACTTTGTCGTAGGCGTCGCGCAGTTGAGCGTTGGACTGCTCCAAAATCTGCACTCGATGGCTCAGGGTGCTAATGAGAGTGCGCAGCCGCTTGAGATGCAAATCTAACCCGTTGCGCTCGATTGTCAGTTCGCCGAACAGATCGTTGAGCTGATCGAGCTGCTTCACCGGCACCCGCACCGTATTTTCTGCCGACTCCTTGATCACAGCCGACCCTAGCTGCGGATCGAGCACCGGCAGAGTCGGCTCAGGAGTGGATCGCGTTGGTTGCAACGGATCAGCCGCCATTATAGACCGCTGCTCTGCCGTTCCTGCCTCGATTGACTCTATGACCGACCCGGTGACTGGAGTGTTGGAATGGGTCGGGTCTGAATGGCCGTCTGCGATGCGTTCGGGAGGGTTGGCGTCTGGAATACTGGCAGCGGCGTCGTCCATCAATGCGGCTAGGGTGTCACCCAGCACATCGGTCAGGCTCTCGGCGCTAGCATCAGCCGTCACCCAGTCTGCTATCGAATCGAGCGTCGCTGGCTGCTCCTCAGGACATGCGGACTCGGAGGTTCCCTCAAGCCCTGAAGCAACTGGAGTGGGCGAGAAGCTAGCCGTGATGAAGCGAGGGAGCGCCTCCAGATGCCCCGTGAGGATGAGCGCCTGCGAGCGTCGCCAAGCCTGGAGAGCAAGCTGAGCAATCTCTGCGACCTGATCGGCAGCGGCGGCCGCTAGATGCTGCGCAATTGACTCGCAGAGCTGCACAAAGGCTGGTAGCTGTAGCATTTCTCCTAGACCACCTAGCTCTTGGGACAAAATAGACACTTCCTCGCGCAGGCAGGGATCTTGAGCAGCTACGGCAGCTTCTAGGCGCTCCAGACAGCCCTCCACCTCGGTTTGGAACAGCAGCGGCACGATATCTTGCCCTTCCTCGGGGGAAAGCATAGAATGAGCATCCTCTGCCTCAGGGTCTCCAAGGCGGGCGTGGAGCTGGTCAAACAAAGGGGCAACGTGGGTTTCCAGCCAATGAGGATCAACAGCGACGGTTTGCCGCTCCCATGCGATCACCTGTCGCAGGCAATCTACGCCTGCTAGCAGCAGTGCCTCTAGCTCGGCGTCGAGGGTGAGATCGTGGCGCTGAATTTTCAGAACTTTGAAGAAATCTTCGAGGCGGTGAGCGAGGTGGCTGAGGGTTTCAAACCCCATCATGCCAGCCCCTCCTTTGATCGAGTGAGCTGACCGCAAGGCAGCATTGATTTCATCAATGTTGACACCCCGGTTGGCTAACCCCAGCACGGCAACTTCCAACGTACTCAGGTAGTCCTGCGCCTCGTCGAGAAACTGAAGTTGAATTTCAAGTTCCTTATTGTGTGACATACACCAGTGGGGAGAAGAAGGATACAGGAGAAGAAACTAGAAGGCAGAAGCAAACGCATGGTGCTCCTCTAACTGGGATCGGGGCTAACCTTAAAGGCGCCGACCGAAGCTTGCAACTCCTGAGCCACCGCGACGGTTTGCCGAATGGCCTGCGATACCTGCCGCGACGAGTCGGAGGTGCGCTCGGAGGTCTCGGCAATTTGCCGCATCAACCGCGAGACGGCGGCGGAGGTTTCTACCTGCGACACGGTAGCCTCGGAGATAGATTGCACCAGGGAATCGATCTGGCGAGAGACGCTGAGAATTTGCCCCAAGCTCTGCTTCGCTTCCTCAACGAGATGGGTGCCTTCGACCACTTGAGCCGTGCTTTGCTCCATCGCCTCCACGACTTGGCTGGTTTCCCGCTGAATGGCGGCGACGATTTTCTCGATTTCCTGGGTGGCAGACGCCGAGCGAGCGGCCAACTCGCCCACTTCTTCCGCCACAACTGCGAATCCCTGACCTTCTTCTCCGGCGCGGGCGGCTTCAATGCCGGCATTAATTGCCAGCAGGTTGGTTTGCAGGGCAATCTGGTTGATTAGCGAGACCACCTTCGAGATCTGCTGCGACGACTCGCCGAGGCGCTTCACTTTCTTGGCGGTTTCGCCGATGGTTTCTCGCAGGGCGATGATGTTGTGGACGGTCAGTTCCATGGCTGTGCCGCCCGAAGCTGCCGTGGTGGAGGCTAGCCGCGCCACTTCCGCCGCCTGCTGGGCATTCTGAGCCACAACCTGAATTGATTGGGTCATGTGCTCTACGGAATCTAGGGTTTGGGTGATTTCCTCAGCCTGTTTCAGAGCTTCATCGGCGAGGCGGCGCACGGCATCTTCGTTCTCGCCGAGGGCGCTATTCACCTGTGTTGCCGATTGCTTCACCTGGGTGACAATTTGCCGCAGGCTTTCAATGATCGAGTTGAAGAAGTCGGCAACGGTACCAATATCTCCGGCAGTAACGTCGGCTCTCACGGTGAGATCACCGCGGGCCGCCCCCTCAACTTCGCTGAGCAGATCGATCAGCTGCAACTGCAGGGATTCTTTCTGGCGGCGCTGCTCTTCGGTTAAGGCTTCAGCGGCGAGTCGGGCTTCTTCTTGCTGGGCAATGAGTCTCACCTGCTCTAGGGCAAAGCCGAACTGAATAGTTACTTGCCGCATAAAGCTAAGGTCGCTTTCTTGCCAGGCGCGGGGACCCGAGCACTGATGGGCAATCAGCAGCCCGATCAGCTCATCTTTAACGACAATCGGAGCCACTAAGTTGGCCTTCACCTGGAAGGGAGAGAGCTGATTGAGGTGGCACTCGGTCAGCCCAGCGTCATAGATGTTTTCAGTAGCGCGAATGTAGCCTTGGCGATAGCGCTCCACAAACTGTTCGGCAAAGCAGGGGTCTTTGATTTTGGCGTTGAGAGCCGGCACCCAGCCCGGTTCAACATGCTCGGCGACTATGGTGCCTGCCCATTCGGAGTCAAACGTATACACAATAACTCGATCGGCTGCCAGTGCCCGACAGACCTCCCGCACCACGAGATTAAATAGCTGGTCTTGGTGGGTCATTTTCTGCATCTGAGCGCCAATCAGATTCAGCTGGTGCTCGCGCTTAGAGGCGTTGTGTTGCTGCTGCAAGAGGTTAGCTTGCGCCAAGGCATAGCCAATTTGGACCGACAACTGCTGCATCAGTTCCACTTCTGAGGGATCCCAGACGCGAGGACCCGAGCACTGGTGAGCGCAGAGCAGCCCAGTTAGCCTATTGCCGACGAGAATTGGCGCGATAATATTTGCCTGCACTTCGAGCTGTTCGAGCAGTTCGCAGTGGCACTGCGTCAAGTTGGCTTCTGATCGGTTCTCAATGGCAGAAATTTTGCCGGATCGGAATCGCTCTAGCAAGGCGGGGGTGAGGGGGTCGGAGATGGGCTGCCCCATGGCCTTGCGCCAGCCTTCGCCAACCGACTCTGCCGTGATCACGCCACTCTTGAAGTCGGAATTGAAGCGGTAGATCAAAACGCGATCGACATTGAGCAACTGGCGCACGCCGTCCACCGAGACGCTGAGAATTTCAGACTCATCTAGCGAGCGGCGGATCTGCAGGGTTACCTCCGTCAGCAGGTTGGCTCGTTCCAGGGCTTGCTGCTGCCGCCGAGCCTGCTCGTTGAGAATCGCCTCAGACCGGCTGACGCTATTCGCTAATTCATTCAAGGTCAGCGCCAGTTCACCCACCTCATCCAGCGCCAGTACCTCAGCCCGTGCTTGGCGATCGCCTTGGGCATAGCGCTGAGCAACGCGCCGCAACTGTTCGATGGGGTAGGCAATTGTGCGACTGAGGGCACCTGCCAAGGCAATATCCGCGGCAAGAGCCAAGGCAGCGATCACGAGCTGCGCCAACAGTGTGCGCCGCAGCAGGGCATTCAAGGACGTTTCCGACGTACCCCGCACCAAAATCGCCACCGGCTCATTCTTGAAGTTGAGGACGGCTTGAGCAGCCATGGTGTAGGTTTGTCCCTCAATCGTGACTCGCCGCGTCACGGGCTGCCCCCTCAAGGCTACAGCTTGATCCAGCAGGGTGCTATTAGGCAGTGCCACATTGACGGCCGCCTGATTGAGATCGGACGTATCGCCGGCGTTCATGGAAGTTGCCAGAGTAAATTCGCCGTTGGGCTGTCGCTGATAGATGGCGCTATAGCCACTGCCAAAGGTGGCCAAGGTGTCTTTGACAATGGGCAGTTTATTATTCACAATGTCACCCGCGACCAGCACTCCAATCACAGCATTGGTATCTGGATCTTGAACGGGTGTCACCACATAACGGATCAGGGCATCTTGGTTCGCGAAGCCTTGGGGCAGTGGTGGCTTTTCGTTGGCTAGCTCTCCAGCGCTCACAATAGCGCTCGTTTTCACCTGGCGAGGATTGGTCAATACGGTACCAACTAGCCCTTCAGGATCAAATTTTTCGCCAGCACGATTTGCATTGGCATTGGCAATAATCCGCAGATCGGTGCCCACCAGCGTCGCATATTCGATCTCCTGCGCTCTTGCTTCACTCGCCAAAATCGCGCTGATCTGCTCTCGCAGTCCTGGTGTAGGCTGTCGCCCACCGGTTGCCTCTCTGGCGACTTGAATCATCGCTGGATTTTCCGACTGCCCCCGGAAAGCAGAACCCATTTGGTTGATCTTGGTGTTGTACTGTAGCCCTGTGACCGCTACCTCCGATTTGGCTTGCAGCACGAGCTGATTGCGACCGCTAGACACAATCAGCCAAGATGCCACACCAACCAAACCGACAACCGCGATCAGTTCTGAGACGAGCAGGGCGGTGAGCTGTTTGCGCCGAACGGGCAAATTATAAAACCACTGCTTGAGTCCTGGCTGGGGTGTTGAGAAATAGGAAGATGAAGCGAGCGATGGCACCACCCGTGTCTCAGGTGGTATGGGATCGACTGCCGAATGATGAACGGACGGAGTTGAGGTTTGGGGAGGTTGAATGGTCATGGAGATACCTTCGGCGTAGGTCGGAGATCAGGCTATAACAAGGCGAGAAACGATGAAAGAATGATATCTAGGAAATTCAAATAGACCGTGAATCAAGTAATAATGCATTAATTTCATCACTCATTGACAGTCAGTCCGTTAATTATCGTTAGAACATCACTAGGATGGTGAAGAGTAATATGTGATGAACGATACAATGCAGTCTTACAATCTTTTTAGGTCTAATCTCTCTAATAGTCTTGCTAACAACAGTCTTACCAACTAGGAGCCGGTTGAAAATTGTAGATTGCGTAGCAGGGGAGATTGGACAATGGCTTCTGCATCGAGCACTAAGACGATTTCTTGTTTTTCCTCTTGGTGCTGCAACGCACACCCGCGCAAGTAGGGCACTAGCGAACTGCTGATCTGCCCAACCGGCGGCTGGATTGCCTCTGGAGCCAAGCGAACGATGCCTTCTACCTGCTGCACTGCTAGCCCTAGGGATACGGCACCCACTTGAATCAGCACAAGCGTATACTGCTGAGCATTCAAATCTAGGAGAGCTAGACCCAGAATTTGGGCCAGATCCAGCACCCACAGCACGCGACTGCGGCGATTGATTAAACCCAACAAAGGAGCCGGCACATTCGGCATGGGAGTGAGGCGACGGGCCGGCAAAATTAAAGCCTCTTGCACGCACTGCATCGAAAAAACCGCCGGCGTCTGATGCCCGAGTCGAAACTTGAGGTGGGCATCTCCGGTTGCCGGACGCTGAGAAGACAAAGCGAGGGTCAAAGGTGTATCCATAGGCTCAGTTCACCACCGATTTGATCACGCGAATGAGCTGTTCCCGAGTGAAAGGTTTTGTGATGTAAGCATCTGCGCCCTGTTTCATTCCCCATAACCGATCAATTTCCTGATTCTTAGAGGTGCAAATCACGATGGGGACCTTTTCTGTATTAGGGTGATTTTTTAAGCTGCGGCAGAGTTCAAATCCACTCATACCTGGCATCACGATGTCCGTGACAATAACATCGGGTTTCTGAGCAATGGCGATGTGAAGTGCCTCCTTGCCGCTGCCAGCATTGATTACCAAATAGCCACTTTCGCGCAGATAATAGCTCATTAGCTCCATCTCTGATGGAGTGTCTTCCACAATGAGAATCGTGCGCATGAGAGTTGCATCCATCCTGAGGTTCCTTCGTAAACGTTAGTATTGCATGGTATATAGGCTGCTAACGCAATCTCCAATTTAGCTTTCATAAGTCAATGATTGAGCAAAGCAAATTTGGTAGAGAGGTTAGAGGACGATAGGCAAGGGTACAGATAGCGTGCACAGAGCGGTAAGTGAAATGAGGTAGAGAACTAATGGAGACTGAAGAAAGGTACGGAGAAGCACTACAGAGAAACACAGTCGTCACTGGATTTCCGAAACTCATTGCATAGATAATGCGGTTAACGCTGTTGTTGAACACTCTCCATCAGGTTATGCTCTATTAGGTCATTCTTCATCTTCGCAGCGAGCGCAAATCGCTTGCGGATTGCAGCGATATCGGATGGCTTTAGACCACTTTAGACCAAGTGTTTAAACACCATCTTGATCAGATCGGATTGGGTAAAGGGTTTAGTGAGATAGCCGGAGGCACCCACGAGTTTGGCTTTAGCACGATCAATAAATCCGGTGTTGCCTGTCACCATGATAATCGGCGTATTGCGAAAACTCGGGTGTTTACGCAGCAGCGAACATAGCTCGTAACCATCTAGACTAGGCATGGTCACATCGAGCAGAATCAGGTCGGGTTTGCTGCGGATGATCTGCATCAATGCCTTCACCGGATCGCTAATCAACACGATGGAGAAGCTCTTGTCATCTAGGAACGCATTGATGGCTTGCAGCACGGTGGGGCTGTCATCAATGCAGGCAATCGTGTAGTTGGTTTTGTGCGTGGGTAGAGCTGGTTGACCGACTTTAGCCGCAGTTTGGATTGCCCCAGTTGTGCGAGGAGTGTCTTGAGGAGCAGGTTGAGGGTTGTCGGTGGCGGGCTTTTCGTCTTCAGGTTTGGTGTAGTTGCCGTTGCGCTGTACAAGGTTGTAGCGCTCAATAGGCGTACTGGCAAGCGGTTTAGCCGACTGTCGACGCTGTAAATGGTTTTGGCAATCTTCGGCTAGAGTTCGCAGGTCGAGATGGCACAGCTTTGGCAGATCGGGGAAAACAGGCTGCTCGATCAGCTCAGAACTGCCGTTTTGCAGCAGCAAGAAGGATTCCAACACCTCGGAGGCTAAGCCTTCAATGAGGGCTGCGGCTTGTTCTGGTCTGAGGTGCTGTTGTTCGACGAGCCAGCAGATGGCTTCATAGTCGCGTCCGGCCAGGGGCTGCTCTTCAGCGGAGGTTTCAAACAGCAGGCGCAGTTGAACCCGCACAGCACTGACCAAGCTAGGGGCTTGAATACTAAAGCGACGCAGATGCCGATCGAGCCGCCCAAAGGGGTCGATCGAATTGGAGGCGTAGAGCAGCTTTCCTTGTTCAAGATAGAGCAACCAGGAGTCTGTTCCATTCGATACCTGTAAACAGCCGCTCGCTTCACGACTAGTCAGCTGCGCCAGCAAGCTGAGGGGGTGGAGGGTTTGAAAAGGTTTGAAGGTACCCATAGAAAGTGTGTTCATGTAGTGCTCCGGTTCGGTTCAAGAAAACAGAGTGAGAACAGCCTCTAGCCTCAAAATGCGTCCGCTTTCTAGATGGACCATGCAGCCGAACACTCAGTAGATATCGCTCGTAGACTTTAATGAGGGATAGCAACCAGTGGGCTTAATGAATAGATCGGGATGGAGGAGCCTGAACAATTAGCAGCATGAGATCTGCGTCAAATCCCGAATTCAATCTGTACATCTAAAACTGAGATGGTAACTCTGAGGTAGATGCGTTTCACACTTCAACTGCAAAGCAACCTGAGACTAAGCTGCTCTAAATAGCTGCTCTAAATAGGTTGCTTTCAGCGAGTCGCTCAGCATCGTGTCTCATATTGGACAGACTAGCCAAGCGGAAGCAAGAAACGTTGGTAGATGATGACCTGAGACACTGAATCGATTTCGTACTAGCTCTGGGCTTAAACAGCAGAGCGCTTGATTGAATTGAGCGTTCGGCTGTTGATTGATCCAGTTAATTTGCCCAGTTATTTGTCTAGTTAATGTGCCCGATTGACTTACCCAATTGATTTACCCAACCGTTGAGCCATGATCTAAGGGTGTGATCAATTTATAGTTGTTCGCGAAAAAACTGTGAGTAGTGCATTCCCTGCTGGTTGGGAAACGTCGGCAATGGGTTAGATGATTCGACTCGTAATACCGTTATCCATTAGACTACCAGATTCCTTCGACAAGTGATGAATAATTCATTAAAGATCTGCCCTAAAAGCATAAAGCTGAGATGAGCTTCTGAACCTGATTCTGAACTGTTCTATCAACATAATGACTGCTCCTGAAATCAGCGTCTGGCTTCCCTTTCCGCCTATATTCCTACTTAGGATTATCCTAAAAATTTAGTGATAATTGCTACTTTATTGTTTCGATTTTCTCTGCAAAATTTCGTGGTTTTTCACCGAATTTACTGAGCTAATTGAATAGCTAGTAGCAAATAACACCAATGGTCTGCACCCTAATTTACGCCTGCTCATTCCTCATTGCCATCCTTATGCCAACGATCGCAGTAATCGTTTGATCTTGCCGCGCTGTTGTCGATCGAGCGGTTCAGGGAAGCTGAGTTCCATCGCAACACGCTTCATCGGGCGTGAGCCGAGGGGCAAGTCCTCGTCAATGCAGTAAGACAGCACCTCCACGGTTTGCACCTGCGCTAGGAGGCTTTGGGGGTCTGGATCGGTTGCGTAGCGACTGATCAGCAGAGCCAAAGTCGGCTGGCTGTATTGCAACGGTTCCAACTCATCCGCTGCTTCACCCACAATTTCTAGGCGAATATCGTGCATCCCCATGTCGGTCACTTTCGCTGTGTAGGAGTTATTTTCCCATTCCTCCCAATACAAGTGAGCCAAGGCATGCACCTTTTTGCGGACTTTCACGCCAATTTCGGGACGGAACTCCTGGAAGGCGCGATATAGGCTGGTGGCAATAAACTTTAGCGACTCGAACGGCCTGTCGGTTTCCTCACGTCGCTGGGAATACCATTCCTGAACATCAGAGTAGATCACCACCGCCAAATCGTCGAGCTGAGTGCGACTAGGATTGATAAAATCTACAGCCAGCAGCGTTTGCAGCTTGCGGGTAGCAATGCCGCGCACAATCCGGGCATCGAGCAGCACTCGCGCTCCGTAATCGCCGACTAGCTCCAAGCGGACTTCGTCTGGAATATTAGGCCAAACATCGAGCAGGATCTGCACGCCGGTCTCACTAATATTGGTGGTGGTGCCGCTCCAGCTTCGTCCTTCACTATGGATGATGGCCGTCAAGTGGCGCGGCATGCGGTGGGCCCGTCGCAACTGAGGCTGCTCAAACGCCACGAGGCAGGCAGCCAGCACCAGCAGCAGATTAAACAAACACCATAGCGTGTTGATCAGCACGGCTTGGGTTTCCAGTGGACTAATGATCAGCCAGAAGGGCACCGCCAGCAGGGAAACTGCCGTTACTACCCCCAGAATCACCAAGTAGCGAATCGAGTCGAGATCAAAACGCCGCCGATCGACCGTTTGCCCTTTGCTAGTAACGTTAAATGATCCCAATTTAGGGTTAATCAACGCCAGTAGCGTCACGATGCCTGCTTGAAACGACATCGCAAATTCGTAGATTTCGTTCCAAAACGAGAACCGCACATGCTTGTAGGGAATGTGATTCGTCTGCATCGACAAAACAATGTGAGGCAAGGCATAGGATAGAGTTTCCACACCCAGACCTTTCACTGAGTTAATCCCAAACAACAGAAAGAACGTAGGCGCAACAGCATACATTAAACGAGGAAAGCCAAAGAAAAAATGAGATGTGGCGCTAAAGTAGCAGAGCCGCTGTGAAAATCGCAGCTTTAGTTTGCGGTTAAACAATGGATTTTCCAAGCGCAGAATCTGTGCCATGCCACGTGCCCAGCGCACCTGCTGCCCCACATAGGACGAGAAGGTTTCGGGAGCTAATCCAGCCACCATAATTTTGTCGTAGTAGACGCTTTTGTACCCCAGAGAGTGCAGCCGCAGCGAGGTGTGGCAATCTTCAGTCACCGTTTCGGTGGCGATGCCGCCCACATTCAGAATATAGTCACGCCGGATCACTGCTGCCGAACCGCAGAAGAAGGCTGCGTTCCAGTAGTCATTGCCTCTTTGCAGCACCTTGTAGAAGAGTTCGTTGCCAACGGGCACCCGCCCCCGCGTCAGCAGGTTGCGCTCGAAGGGATCAGGATTATAGAACCAGTGCGGCGTTTGTACCAGTGCCACCTTATCATCGTAGAAAAAGCCAACGGTTTCTTTGAGAAAACTGCGAATAGGAATGTGATCACAATCAAGAATCAGCACCAAATCGCCGTGGGTGCGGTGCAGTGCGGTGTTGATATTGCCCGCCTTAGCGTGATCGTTATTGTCGCGGGTGAGCAGCGTGCAGCCTAGTTCTTCACACATCTGCCGCAGCAGTTCTCGTCGCACGCGATACTGTTCAGCGCGGCCATCATCGAGGATGTAAACCTGTTTTTTATGAACAGGATAATCGATCGCCAAGGCCCCCAATGCTGTTTTGCGGACAATCTCTACATCTTCGTTGTAGGTGGGGATGTAAATATCAACGCTGAACCACTGGTCCTGGGGAATATCTGAGAAATCAATCGGGCGTCGGTCGCGAAATTTCACTGTTTGGAAGTAGGCAAGGAACAGGGTTCCTACGCCATATAGCTCTGCTGAAAACAGCAGCAGTGAAAAGATGCCGTCAATCCAGTTGTCTAGGTTGAGGGTATAGCTAGCGCGATAGTAAAGATACCGTAGTGTAGTCAGTCCGCTTAAAGAAAGAATACATAAATGGAGATATTCACTGACTCGATGATCGGATTGCTTTTCCTCAAGATGCAGCATCATTCGTCCGATCAAGATAACCACAATACCGACGATCGACTGCTGCCACAGGTTAGGACGCAGCGTGATCAGCGGCATGAAGAACAGCAGCAGCGAGCAGAATAAGAGAACGACTTGCCACTGGCTCAACCATCGCAGAATCCGGTCGAAGGTTTGGGGAACACCATCAACCAAGAGATGGGACAGAAACGCGCCCAAGCGATCAAATCGCTCCTGCGCGCGATGCAGCCAAGGACGCTGATTGGAAGTGGAAGACCGCATTTATCGCTCCTGTCCAGTAAATTGCTTGAGATAAAACTGGGTAATACCGTAGAGCAGCAGCGAGGCTGCAATCAGTCCGGGTGCTAGGAAGAACCAGTGGTTGCGCATCAGCCGCGAAACCTGATCGGCTAGCCCCGTTGTAGCTACTTCTCGCCGAGGCGACTGCCGCAAAAACGTTAGGGTATAGTCTTCGGCGCTGTAGGGCGACGGATCGGCTTTGTTGGCGCTGATCAGCACGGTGTCGTTTTCGAGCTGATAAAACAACGCATCTTGGCTGATGAGATCGCGTACTGGCTTCAGCCCGGCATCGGTTTGGCTAGTGAGGATCAGCAGCACCCGTTCTTCATTCCACGGCGACAGCATGGCCTTAACTACCCCTTCGACATCGGGCACGGCTTGCACTTGACTTTGCTGCCATTGGCGGCTGAACAGATTTTGTAGCGCAAAGCTCTGCGCCTGATAGGCTTCTGGGATAGGGAAGTTGGGCTGGGCACCGATGGCAATGAGGTGCTGCTGTTGGCGTTGCTCCTCCGAGAGGGTACTGGGGCGATGAACAGTCAATTGCACGGATTCAGCGCGGCTGAGCCGCCCCAAGCGCTCGCTGACTTCTAGCAGCAGATCAACATCCGCCGCTTTAGGCTGCTCGGGCAGCACAATGGCCGTGCCGGAGAGATCCTGCGGTGCCGCGAAGGGATAGCCAGATTGCAGCAGCTTCAGGTCGGGCAGGCGGACGACGTGCTCGCGCTTTAGGTCAAATTGGGTATCGGCGTGGATCGTGCCCCAGAGCTGCTGATCGGTAACGCGGCTGCAGGAGCGGCGCTCGCGGGGGTCGAGGCGGAAGTTGATCTGAATTTTGGAGTTTGGCTTGACGCTGTTTGCTGGTAGATCCACCTGCAAAGCTTCGTGCCTGCCGCCGTTCACCGAATTCAGGCGTTTGCCGCCCAGAGGAATGCCATCGAGCCGCACTTCCACCAGCGAGGTCAGCGGGTTGACCTGCGGCCCATAGCTGTAGCGCAGCGTCATGGAACTGCCCGGCAGCAGTTGATCATCCGGCAGAGCGCGAAAATCGAATTCGAGAGCCGGGGCATGGGAGCCGCGCACGGAAATGTCGTCGTAGGGTTTGTCGTCGTAGGTGCGTAAATCTCGGAGTTGGAAGCGATCAACCGTCGGTAGGTAGCCCTGCCACTCACGCACGGGCGGCGTCGCAATTTCATTCAGCTGATTTACCAAGACGATATTGCCAGTGCCGATCTGCTGATCCGGCGTCTGCACCAAAAACTGTACAGCCTTGGCGACAGCGGCGGCACTGTTTCCCGTCGCCACCAGCACCGGAACGCGATTCTCGGCGGTAGTCGTCAGCAGCAAAACGCCAACATCCTCGGGCAGTGGGCGGTTGTTGCCATCCAAAATTCGCTGGTTTTGAATCGCCAGCGGCAGATTCAGACGCGCCAAGGCGGGCTGGGTAGCGGGCGTGCCAATGACGACGAGCCGCTGATTGGGCTGCACCTGATCGAGCGACTCTACCAGGCTCGTATCCAGCGAGCGATACTGGGCAACTCGCCCAAAGGCCGTTTGCAGGCGAGCGGCCGGCGTCAGCCAGTCTTCATTGAGCGTGGTGGGCAGTAGGTAGGCGAGCTGGTTGGCTTCCAGACTCAGCGTGTCGAACATGGGATAGGGATAGCGGCTGAAATCCAGAGTGATCGGCTGAGGTTGAAAGTCGAACACGAGTTTGGAATCGGGCAACACCTCGGACCACAGCGACGGATCGTAGGGGTCTTGGGTGCAGGTGGGCGAATTGTTTTGCAGTGCCGCAATCGTGACTTCGTTGTAGTCCTGGATCAGGCGGGTAGGCACATCAAACACGACGTTGCCGATTTTGTTTTCCGGCTGATTTAGGGGCACGCTACCAATGCTGGTGCCGTTGATCAGCACCGTTAGATTCGAGCGGCTGGCATATAGGGCCGGCGAGTGGCGATACCGCAATTGCAGCTTCACCGATTTGGGTTCCCAGTTGCGCGGGCGGGTAAACCAGAGGCGGGCTTCATCATAGATGCTTTCCAGGCGCAGGCGATTGCCCACCACCGGGCTACGGCTAAACTCCAGGACATATTGCCCGCTAGTGCCTGGAGCGACTACCGGCGGACGCGGGACTGGATTCGGCAAGGCGAACGTGCGAACGGGTACAGCTGGCTGCGGTGCGGACTCAACGGCAGCAGGGGATGCATCCGGAGTGGAAGTCGATTGCGCTCGCACTGGCTGAATGATCAGGGCTATGCTCAGAGCGCTCAGTCCGGCCAAAAGCACGAATCGAAGCAGCTGATAGAGATGCAACCGGGAATCCGGCTTCGATGGTTTAGAAAACAAAGAACGAAAGTCACGTTTCATAATTTGGGAAAGCGCTGCAAAAGAGAGACGGGAAGCAGGTTAACAAGCTAAGCAAACGGGTTAATGATGCAGTCAATGCCGGAGTCAACACCAGAAAATCAGAGAAATCAATGGAATCAATATCGCTCCCAAGACGGCTGGAACCCGCGTCGCTGCAGAAAATCAATTTGCAGATCTTGCAGGCGCTGGTGCATTTGGGCATCGGAAGTCGCTGGCTGTTGCTGTAGCTCTTGCAGCTCTTGCAGGGCCGTTACCCGCTGGTCTTGGGCCGCCTGCAGCTCTGCGAGCAACCGTCGCGTTTCTGGATCGTTGGGCTTAAGCGCCAGCACTTGCTGATAGAGCCGGGTGGCATCGGCATAGCGTCGCTGCTGGAAGCGCACCCCTGCCAATGCGGCTAGAGCATCAGGATTCTGCGGCTGCCGCGCCAGGATAGTGGTGTAGGCATCGCTAGCTTGGTCGAGATTGCCCAGGGTTTGCGCTAGCTCTCCCTGCAGGAAGTACACTGCTACCGAGTCGGGATACTGGCTGAGCAGGTCGGCCACTCGCGCCTCGGCTCGCTGCGGATCGCGTTCTGCCCAGTACTGCACCCAGCGGCGATTGACCGCGAACTGATCGGGTTGGATCGATAGAATCTGGTCGTATAGCGCAGCTCGTTCAGCCGCAGGTGGCAATGCCCCTACCAGCAAAAACAGCTCGGGCGGTGAATTCGGCGACAGCGGCTGCGCCAAACCCTGCTTTAGAATCGCCTCGGCTTCGCTGAGCGAGAGTTGCTGCAGCGTGTAGGCGACGGCAGCTTCTCCCAGCGTCAGGGCTAGATTCTGCGGCTCCTCGGCTCGGAGCTGCTGATAGATTGCCAGGGCTGCTTCCGGCTGCTGCTGTGCCAAGCGAATGCCCGCCAATCCTCGCAGCGCACTCTGGCGAATCGCCGGTTGAGAGGTCTGCTCGGCAATTGTTGCGTAGCGGCGAGCACTTGCCTCCAGGTTGCCCTCCTGCCGCTCAATTTCTGCCAGCAGCAGCTCAGCCGCTGGATCTTGCGATCCGACCGCTGTCGCTCGATAGGCTGCCAATGCCTGCCGTGCTGCCGCGCTCTCGTTCTGCCGCAGTTCCATTTGGGCGATGCGAAACTGAAGGAACGGCACCCCGGCGGCTAAAAGCTGCTCGTAGATTGGCTGCAAGGCTGGATCCGGCGAATCCAGACGAATCAGGGCTTGCGCGATGGCTCGCTGCTTGGGGAGAGCAGTGGGTAGGGGTTGAAGCACCTGCTGCAGCTCACGATGCAATTCCTGCCAGCCGATCTGCCCCAACTGATAGCGCAACAACCGCTGCTTAACCTGCAAACTCTGGTTCTGCGGATCTTGGGCGGCGAGCTGGTCGTAGAGGGCTAGGGCATCGGCGGAGCTAGCAGGCAACTCACTCCAGACATCGGCAATTTCGGTGAGCAGTCCCGGCGTTGGACTGGCAGTAGACTGCAGCACCTGACGATAGAGAGCCACCGCTTCTTCGGTCAGGGAGACATCGCGACTCTGCCGCCCGATCGTGCTCAAGGCTCGTGCCAAAGGTAAGGCAGCGTTATTTTGTCCTCGAAGCGGCTCTAAAACCTCTAGCGCTTGTTTAGGCTGATTATTAGCAGCATAGGCGGTGGCGAGGGCGGTGCGAATTTCTGTTGCGTTCGTATCGGCGTGCAACCGAGATTGCAGCACTTCGATGGCGGCTGCAACATCTCCGGTTTCTTGCAAAGCCCGAGCATAGGCAGGTACGGCGGCGATGGGTAACGTTGGATTGATTGCCAGATAGCGCCGGAACAGCGCCAACCCTTGGGCAACGTCACCGCTGTAGGTATAGACCTGCGCCGCCTCTAAGACAACTGCCGCTTCAGGATTGGTGGGCAGCACCTGCTCGTAGTCGGCAATGGCGGCTGCAAAATCGCCTTGATAGCCGTGGAGCAGGGCCCGCTGGGCACGAGCTTGGCGATTGTCGGGTTGTAGCGTCAGCAGTGTCGTCAATGCCTCGATCCCCTGCCGCTGCCACTCAGGACGGTAGCCACCCAGCAGCCCCACCGCCGCTAGTGCTGTGCGGTTTTGCGGATCTTGAGACAATACCTGCTGATAAGCCGACCACGCGTTGGCATCCTGTCCGGCTCGCTGATAGGCAATGGCTAAGCCAAGGCGGGCATCGAGCGACTGAGGGGTGCTGCGCAATGCCTGCTGAAAGACGGTAATCGCATCATTGACCCAACCGCGTTCCAGCAGTGCGTAGCCTTCCTGCACGCGAGGCGAGCGAGTTTGCGTCCAGCCTATGGTTGGGGTGAGTAAGTTAAATCCCAGAATCATAGCTAGCGCCAAATACAGCGGCCGCAGGTTGCGCGTTGACCGTGAACCGATGCTTCTCATTGAAACAGCCTCCCCAACTGTCTAGAGTCAAAATCTAGCCGCACCCGCAGTCCGGCGATGGTTTCCGAAAAGCCTTCAAAAGACTGCACCGTGAAGCCGGCCCGCAGATTGGGTGTGATCCGCACGTCGTAAAACAGCTCCCAAACATCTGGGAAATTGTCGCCGGCATCTTCGCGCAGGCTGCTGTTGGACAACTGCTGACCGTAAGCCAAGCCGAGACGGTCTTGCGGCATAAATAGATCCAGCAAGTTGAAGCCAACGCTAAAGGTTTCACCGCCGCGATCCAGCTCCAAATTTTCGTACCAGCCGTAGCGCCCGAATAAGCCCAGATTTAATTCCGGAATAAACCACTCAGCGTTGAGACCATAGCCCGCCTCCCGGTCGCCGTCGCGTAGCCCAAAGTTGCCGCCGCCGCGATCAAACTGAAAGATTTCCTGGAAACCGTTGTTTTGTCCAAAATCGCGACCGGTAATATAGGTACCGCGCAGAATGAAGTTATCTACCCGGAAACCCAGCTCTGCAGCAAACCCATCCAGGGCAAACTCGCCCAGATCCCGATTGGACGAAAAGCCAGCCACTTTGATTTCCAGCGGATCAATAATGCTCCAGTTCAGCAAAATTGCCGGACGAGAACCAAGCCCTGCCGCCGTCAACGCCGGATTGCTCTGAAACACCGGGTTGAGAAACTGAGTCGCCGCATCTTTGGCAAAGCTATTGCGGTCAAAATAAGAGGTGAGATCAACCATGCCCACCGTCAATCGCAGGTTGGAGTAGTCCGGCGGCGATACGGTGATGTATAGCTCATTCAAATCAACGCTGTCTTCCCGTGAATCCGAAAAGGCTTCGCCTGCCGTCCAATCTAGCGTGCCGCCCACCAGCACATTCGGCGAAATGGCGTAGGCACCTGTGACGCGAACTCGTCCAGAGGAATCTTCGCCCTGCAGGGTATAGACGCCTTGCACCGCCACCAGCGGGCCACCTAGCAAATCGCGGCTGCTGTATGACGGATTGCGCAGATCGTCGGTGTCCGTCTCCTCGTCTGCCTCAGGAACGGGCTGTAGCTGGTCGGGGGTGGCTTGGGCGATGGGCAGCAGCATCCCAGTCGTTGGATCAAGCGGCAGCACAAAGCGAGATTCGGCCAGCGGTAGCCCCGTGAGGGAATCGACTTCAAAGGCGAGAGCGTTATGGGAAAGCGTCTGGGCAGGCGGCAAAGCAACCGCTGCATCGCTGTCAGTGGGAACAGAGTCTGTGTTGGATCTGTGATCAGCGGCATCTAACTCGGATGCTTCTTTGATGCTAGCAGTGGTTGTTTCGCCTATCCCTGAATTTGCCTCTGGTTCTGCTAGTAAATTACCGTTAGATTCAGAATCGGATTCAACTTTAGATTTAGTTTCTAGTTCATTACTAAGGTCAGAATCTGACGTAAGGGCTGCGGCAATTAATCCTGACTTTAGTTCCGAAGATGATCCAGGGGTTGATCCAGGAGCTGTAGATACAGGCTCTGCTGCATCATGGATCTGATCGTAAATCGGATCGTGAATGTGCTCGTGGATTTGTAGGAGGGCGGCATCTTCGGCTGTGGCAGGTGCTGCGGTGCCGGACAGGATTGATACAGAGGTTGCCTGGGCTTGTCCGCCCAAGCTGGTAAGCAACATTAAACTCATCGAGGTCAGCCCCATCCACCGCAGGCAGTGCAACCTAGCGGCTAACGACAGATGAGCGGAGGGAGACACAGGTGGAGGGTCAGAGAGGTGAATTTCCGGTTCCATAGAGTTCATAGGCTGATGGTAGATAGGGCTAGGCTTGCCAGCAGGGAACGCAGCCTCTGAGTAGGCGGAAGAGCCGCGCTGAGCTACTGAACGACAGCTAGGCAGATAACAGAAACAAAAATGCGGTGCAAAAATTATGCTGCTGTGGATAACAGACATGCATTGATCGCACGCCAATGCTCTATGTTTTTTGAGCAAAGACTTAACAAAGGAAGCGATACCTAGATTGGCATATCTGCTGTTCCAGGAATAATTGCATTGACTCAATGTAGAGGCAATATTTGAAGCAATCGTAGATGCGGCAACATAAACTCATTTCACTAGTCGAAATACAGCGACAGTGCAATCGATAGTGCAATTCGGTAGAATAACCCTGGGTCGGGAAGATGCAATTGGACAACTTTACATGTTGCAAGATGCGCGGCAGACCGTGCGGCAGGTGGATAACCTCATCTGGAAGGGCTTCTATTTAAGCCTGCTCTGTAAGTCTTCGAGCTGAGTCACGTCAAGCGTGTTAGCGAGATCATTAGATATTTTGTTAGGTCAACTTTGGTAGATACAGCCTTTGACCAACCCTGCTGCTGCGGAAACGATAGATACAACGATAGATACATCCCACCCTTGAGAGACGACCTGAAAGACTACAAACCTGTTCAGGGTTTGCTTGAGTCAGCTTCAGTCTTTGTAATCACACCGGATATCAGAGGTTAAGTGCAAGTGTCGGGACTGGTTACCAAGGACACCTATTTCTACATCTAGAATCCTAGGAAAATACTGTGCAGAATTCGTGAACTAACCTCATTCTATCCGTATATGTACCAGATCTCTAAAGGATTGATTAAGGATCAGGATATTCCTATAAAGAGGTCAATAATTTCATCATTTCGATAGGATTGTCATTGAGGATGAAATACCCTAAGGGGTTTGTTCCAGCTGGAGATGAAGATTGAATGAATAGGTTGCTTCATTCAATCAAGAAAGGATAAAGTCATGGGGATGAGCACTCGCCAAGTTTGAAGAGTCATGTGGGGAAGAGAAAGGTCGGAATAATAACTCTCTTCTCTGTTTAACCAATGCTTCATTTCTGAACCGGATAATTGTCGATGTCTCATCTGAAATTTCTAGTGAAACATCAAGAAATAGCCACTTAGCCATGAAGAATTGAACAAAGAGCAGTATGATAGCTGCTTCATTGGATAAGGTGAAGGTTGAACAGGGATATTACTGCACTACCAGTCCAACGTTGTAAAGAGATAGATTTATGTTGAGTTGGTTTTCCCTGCAGGTTGCTCGCCAAGTGACTCGGATCGCAAGTAGTCTTCAGCGCCCAATCCGCATCAGTTTGCTGATGCTGCTGCTTGCGACATTCTGTTCAGGATGCACTCAGATTGAAATTCCACAGCGATTGCTGTCATCGCGACGGCAAAGCAACGTCGATTTTGCGGTGCAAGTGACTGCTGCTGAAACGCCAGGTGTTTATCGCGTATCGGGTCAAGCTGATTTGCCCAACCGCACCCAGTTGACAGTGGCGGCCGTCCGCTATCTCTATCCAAAGGCGCCTGCAGTTGCTACTGGGGCTGAACCCACCTACGCCATTTTGGATTATCGCTTGGTGCAGGTCGAGCGCGGTGAATGGAATACGCAGCTCAATCTCTGGAAAGTCGCGGCTGACGGGCGCTATCAAGAGGAATGGCAGATCGATCAGCAGCGCTTGGGGCTGCAATGGCAGCCGGATGACAACGTTGTCTTCTTGGCAACCCTGACGCCAATTGAGCGACTGGCCAAGCTAGAACAACAGTTGGCGCGGCGCGGTCGACGTTTTGCCAGCGGCACAGTGTTGAGTACCGCCGAGGGGCAACGCTATGCTCAAGCGCATCAGTTGCTCTCTGTTGCTTTGCCCACCGGCAGCACCACACCGCCACCCCCCCGCCCTGAAGCTCACAATTACGGCTGGGGCGATCGCTACCTGATTCCGCAGGAGCCACAAAACCCGACGCAATTGCAGCGTCCTGCCGAGCGGATCACGACAGCACCTCGTCGCCCTGAAGAACTGCTGCGCTGATCAGCCGAGTCAGGGGTAGTGCCATTACTAGTGCCATTACTTAGATGTCTACATGAGTTTGGTTACGCAGGTTTCGGCGGCGTCTCAGAAGCAGGCTGCACGGCCGCAAAGGTGACTCGACTGAGATCTGCCTCGTGGAAATTGGCATGGGTGAGCACTGCCCCGCAAAGGTTAGCGCCAGTGAGCTTTGCCTGTCCCAGATTGGCTGCCGTTAGGTTGGCATATCTAAGATCGGCTTCACTGAGATTCGCGCCGCCCAGATGACTATAAGAGAGATTGCTCAGAGCAAGATCGGCCCCACGCAAGTCCACCCCAGTCAGATCCGCATTGCTCAAGTCGGCTCCACGCAGGTCTGCCCCTGGACCGATCCAATATCCTCTCAGTTGGCTCCAGACCAGTTCTGGCGGCAGTTGACTGGTGTTGTCGCACAAGGCGGTGGTCAACATCGCGCCTTCTAGCTTGGTGGCTCGCAGATCGGCCCCCAGCAAGTTTGCGCGCTGCAGATTGGCGTGTTTGAGATTTGCCTGCGGTAGCTGACTGCCCTTCAAATTAGCGTACTGCAAATTCGCTGCCACCAAATTAGACTGCCGTAAATTTGCCTCCCTGAGGTTGGCGCGGCTGAGATCGGCGCCAAATAGATTCGTGCCTTCTAAAATGGCTGCCGAGAGATCGGCATCGCTCAGGTCCACGCCGCTCAGATCCATAGCGCTGAGATCAGCTTGAGCCAGCGAAGTACCAGGCGCAATCAGATACAAACCAGCGGTTGCCGGATCAAACCCAGATGGGAACTGAGTTAGCTCATTGTAGAGTGCTCCAGTCAGCAGGGCATCTTGGAAATTGGCATCGCGGCACTGCGCATCTCGTAGATCAGCACCCCGTAGATCAGCACCCCGTAGATCAGCCGCTTGCAGCCGAGCTTCTCGCAAGTCACTACGCCGCAGATCGGCTCCTCGCAGCTTTGCAGCCGTTAGATCGGCTTGCCAAAATTTGGACTGACGTAGGGAAGCACCACTCAAATCAATCTGGCGCAGGATGGCACCACTAAAATCTTTTTCGCCAGCAGCATACTGACGGACAACAGCTTCAGAGTTCATAAGGGGCTCAACTTAAACATAGGGAAACATCCAAGTCTACACAAAGGTAAACTTGGAGAGGACTGTACGAACAGTTAAGCGTACAGATGAAGGTAATGAATTGTCATGGATTAAATGCCGAAATATGGGAGACAAATGTCACTAGCCAGAGATAACTTTGAAAGACCTTTGAGATACCTTTCTAGGTTTGTCTTAGGAAACCTTGAAGAAACTATTTATGAGTTGGCTAGAGACAAAGTTTTTAGGGGAAGACTGAATCGAGATATGATTTCCCCTGCCCCCCAAGATATGGCTCTACGAGCATCCCAAGAGGAAGCCGAGCCTCAACATCTCCTAAAATGAGGAATCTGGGAGCAAACCGAATGGGAACACGTCAACACTTCGTATGCTCATCCGGCAACGCCAGGTTGAAGTCGGTTTCCACCGCAGCTCATGCCAAACTTTGACTGACGCTTTGCGGCGGCTTACTGCCGACTGCATCGGGATTTACCTCAGGGCTAGCTTCAGGTTGCCAAGCCCAAACAGCATATCCTTGTTCAGCGGGAGTAATGACAACATCATGTCCTTGCCGAGACAGACGCGCTGCAATTTCTAGAGCCTCTTCTCGGGTTTCCGGAATCCGAAAGAAACAGTAGTAACGGTCTGCAACTTGAATAGCAAAGAGACGCCGACTCAGATGGGGCACCGAAACTCGGCAGGTGGGATAGTGTCCGGACAATTCCTGAACAGTGTTGGCTTGAGTTGCAATTGCTGCTTCCCAGGCCCGAGACAATGCCGCGGGCGACTCTAGCTCGGGGTGAACCGAGTGGAGATCAGATCCGACCTGTAACCAGTCCTGGATTAGCGCTTCTGGTGGCTCAACTGACCAGTCCAGCAAGGAATAATCTGGCACAACCTCCAGTTGATCGTCTTGAGGCCCCTCTGGAAAGGGAGGTGACTTGGGCAGCGAGGGGCGGGTTGCCAATCTAGACGCCGCTGCCTGTGACCGGGCTTGCTGCCACCGGCGCAGAACTTCTACGGTTGCGAAGCCCGCACCCACACTGAGAACGAGGGACCCTCCAATGTAGCGAATGGCAACGTTGCGATTTTGCCGCTGCACAATGACCGGCATATCAATTCCCGTAATGGCCTCCACCGTGCTAACCTGCGGTGCAGTCGCTGGCAGAAAGAAAGGAAGCGTTAGCGTGGAAAAAACAGCGCTAGAAAGCAAAACCGCTGGAAATAGAATGCTGATTGAACGAATACTCATCATCTTGCCGCTCCAAAGGGAGAAATGAGGGAGAACACGACCAAACCATAGAGCGGTAGAGCACCTAACGTGGCAAACGTCAAGCGTGATTTCCCACACTCATCGCTGCTTTTTACTTAGTTAAACAAATGCTTTGCCTTCATTATAGAAGCTTCTATCGGAGGCCGGCTAAGCCTATAGGCTTAAATTTACATTGCCTAGACATAACTTGTCTAGGTTCACCTCCGCATTTTTGCGTAAAGTCAAGCGAAATAGGTTCGATTCCTGAACGGAATCTCAGTATCCACAACCTCATCGGCTCAACCTTAAGAAGACTCAAACTTCCTTTGCTGCAAGGGATTGAGCAGATTCGACTCGGTCGCACCTAGTCCAGTGAAGTCCGTTTTCTGAAACAAAGGAGGTTTGTTTGCGGAGTTCAGTAGGATCACTTATAACTCATCAGTAGGCCGATAGCAGATGAATCAGAGATGAAGAAGTAGGGTTTCGGAGAAACAATCCCCTTGTTCTGCCGTCATGCGGTTTTGGCGGCCTAGCAAAATTGCGGAGAGAGCACGGCTGACCATCCTTCTAGCGGCAGCAATGCGGCTGAGTCTAGCAGGCAAACCTAGCGAGCAAACAATGTCGCTAGCAATGCCAGGATCAGCCCAACGGCTAGGGCAATCAGCATAATCATAATCAGCCAATATTGCAGGGTATAGAGCTTGCGCAGCTCTCCTAACGCCCCCAGCATATTCTCGATATCGGCTCCTGTGGTATTGACTACTCGCTTAAAGGCTTGAGCGGCATTGCGAGTCCAGATGCCAGTTAGCAGCAGGAACACCCCTTGGATAATTGCGCTGAAGTCAAACGTACCGCGAGCCGCGCCTGCAAACAGTGTTAGCACCCCCGAGATCAGCGCTAATACGGCCCCGACGATCATCAAAGTGCCAACAAAGTTCATCTTCTGACCCAAATCGCCGATGAGCTGATTTTGGCTGCTACTAAATTCGTATTCTTGTACCATGGTTCACTCCAATGGGCGCGTGACTGTTCTCACTACTTCACCGAATGTTGAATAGATAGTCTGTGAGTAGATAGTTTGTATACAACCGATGTAGCCAAGGAAATATTATAATAAAGCTACTAGATTCGCAGGAAATCTATACAAATATTTAGAACAATTGAGCTGATTAATTGATATCAATTTTGATTGATACTCTTGTAATGCAGTAAATGCTATTGAAACGTTGCCTATCAAATCTTAATCGGAATTGCAGCAAAGGCAAAAGAGAATACAAAGAAAACACAATACTGAGTCAAATTGAAGCAGATTCACACAACTCACTAAACATCTCCATAATATATGGATAGAATGAGATGCCCTCAACGAAACGATTGATCTAGTTGATGTTATGACTCTCGCCACTACCCTTGACTCCAGGTCTCTGCTTCTGGTGTTCATGCTGTTGCCGCCGTTGGCATTAACCCAAACGGAGCCTAACGGTTCTTGGCTAGACGGCAATACTAACACTACCAATTGGAATCAAGCGGGTGCTGCCATTCCCCAAGCGCCTGCTTTTGAAGGCAGCAATTTGCCTGCATGTGAACACACGGTGCGACAGGCCACTCTGCCAGAAGATGAACTGGTGCAAGCTGCCGGTTGGGTTCTCTTTGGTGCTGCCCAAATCTTTAACAGCACTACGGTGATTACTGGTATGGCGAACGCTGACGGCATGTGTCGCCCTTTAAGCTACCAGGTGTTTGTATTCACGAACGGCGAGTTCTCGGGCACGCTGTCGCCTACTCCCATGAATTCGCGCACTGATGGCAGCATGGCGAATGTCAATCTCTACCGCGAAGGCTCCCTCAGTGCCAGCTTTAATCGCTACACGCCAGAAGATGCGCTATGCTGCCCCTCGGGTAAAAGCCTGCTGTTCTACGAGGTGCAAATAGAAGCAGATGCGCCGGTTTTAGTACCGCAATGGCCAGCAACTACATCTTCACCTGATTGATCGAAAAACGGTGAGTTTATTGTCTGGAGTGTCCTCACTCTAATCCTCTCCCAAGGGGGAACCAGAAAGAGGTCCGGCTCCCCTCGCCTTGCAGGCGAGGGGTCGGGGATGAGGAGCATCAACTTTTGTTAGTCAACGAAGACCATTGTTAGTCAACGAGCTTCAATTGCACTACGCAGACTGCCGCAGCGTCTCAGAAGGAGATTCACCAAACCTCTTCTTATAGTCTTTGGCAAATTGCCCCATATGCCAGAATCCCCATTGAATCGCAATATGGGTCACAGTGGTTTGAGCCGGCGTAGATGCCTGCAACTGACGGCGTACTCCATTCAGGCGATGAGCTTTCAGGTAAGCCGAGGGGGACATGCCAAAGTACTCCTGAAAGTGATAGCGAAGAGACCGTTCGCTGATATGAAGCTCTCTACACAGATCGCGCACACTGAGAGGACGATTGAGATTGTCCAAGATCATCGCCTCAGCTCGCTTCATCAATTGATTGCGACTATTGAGCTGGGATACCGGAACAAGCTGTTCAGGAATCAAAAGATTTAACATGAGAGGGATTGCCTTCTTGCGGATTAGTGTTAAGTGTTGGGCTGCAGAGCCCATTGAAGCTGAGGTTGCAACAGAACAAAAACCACTAAAAACAAGGATATAAACTCAACGCTTGATACTACCTGATAAGTATCATGCAGTACTACATTGAATTACTATGTTATGCAGCTAAGAAATTCAGGTTGAGAATGTCAAATACGTTAAAACCGCAGAATACCCGCTCTGACCTCATCCTAAGCCGATGTATCTTACCCTCTCAGCAGCTCTACACTGAACTATTATCTACTTGTCTTGCTATCTTTTGACAGTTTATATCATAATTTATTATAAACTTCTGGAGCATTGATACAGGTATAGCCTTGCCTGCCGCTCAGTAATCCCCGATACAGGTTTGTCTGTTTTGATCTAAGTAGTTCTGATTAGTAGCCACAGCAGGACTAAATCGTCGCTCCTGGCAAGAACGATACTGGCGAGAAAAAGATTTTCTGGCAACTGGGACGACATGAGGTATGCTGGCGCGGGCTGAGCTTAATGAGCCTAACCGGTTTGATCCTATGCGAATTCACGACTTAGTTCGAGCCGCAGAAAACAAATACAATCGGCTCTTGACGATTCTAGTTCTGGCCTATCTCATGTCTCCATTTGTTTTGGAGCAGTCGCTTGGGAGTCTGATTGGTTTTTTTGTTTGCTTGGGAGCCATTATTGTGGTGGTTTACCAAGTTCAATACAGTCAGTGGCTATTACGATCTTACCTGGGTTTAGTGGGGCTAACTCTTGTCCTAAGGATCGGCAGCCACCCCTCTATCATGCCAAATGCTACCTCCTGGTTTGCGATATTGAGCACCCTCATCTTTATGGTGTTTCTCGCTCTATCGATCTATTTGATTCTGCGGGAATTAGCGCTTGTTGAGCGAGTGACAGCCGACATTATCAAAGGCGGAATTTGCGTTTATTTGTTATTGGGATTTTTCTGGACCGCAATCTATAGCATTATCTACAGTCTCGATGCCCAGGCGTTCACAGCACCATCTACACCCCTGACTCAAGCCGATTTGACTCATTTCAGCTTCACGACGTTAGCAACAGTGGGCTACGGCGATATTGCTCCCGTCAGCGACGTTGCTAGAGTTCTGGCGAATCTGGAAGGAATGGTTGGCGTGATCTATCCCACAGTGTTCATTGCTCGATTGGTCAGCTTGTACAAATAATACAAATCGTATACAAGTCAACCAATGTCATCGCTTTGGGTAGAAAAGGTCGGTTGTGTGGTCTCTGGTGGCTTGTGGTAACTGCATGGTTCGAGCAGATTGCCGTTTTTTGATAGCGTTGGAATTTCTAAAGCTCTATAATTCCGTTTCGGCTTAGTGAATTGAGCAGATCGATTTTTTATGATATTATCGCTGACCAGATTGCCAAAATGCCAGAATTTTCCAGGGTTATGAAGACTGCCAGCTAATGATTGCTCTTAGGTGGCTTGGTCAGTATCCAATTTTAATAGCTTTTTAATAGCTGAACAGCGTAGGCTTACTTAAAGTATCCGCAGGTTTAGTATGTCTAGAGCTGCTTCACTGTTATGGTGTTGGTGAAGTGAAATGCTATATCTTTGCCAGTTTTATAGGAAAAATGATTGCAAGACTGAATGATTCTTCTAGCTTTCTCTTGAGTGCTGCTCTCCTGACGATGTCGCTGGTCGGAGGATGTAGCCAACCTAATGTGTCTCAGCAAGCTAGCGCGCCCACAGCTATTCCAGTTCAATGGCAGAAGGTTGAACCAGGACAGGTGCAAGAGGTCTCTGAGTTTGTCGGTACGCTGCAAGCTGCTGAAATTGTTGAAGTTCGACCGGAAGTTCAGGGACAAATTCAGTCCATTTTGGTGCAACCCGGCGATCGGGTTGGGCAGGGCACCCCGATTATGACGCTGAGACCCGATCAGACGGTACCTCAATTGCAAGGCGCGACGGCTGCCCTACAAAGCGCTAGAGCCTCGCGAGAGACGGCGGTTCGGCAGCGGGAAGTGACATTAGCGCAGGTGGCTACGGCGGAATCAGATGTGTCGCTAGCGCAAACCAACTATGAACGAGCAACCTATTTGGTAGGGCAGGGTGCTATCGGCACGTATCAGTTTGATCAAGCGGAAAACAACCTGGAAGCTGCTCGGAATCGCTTGACAGCCGCCCGAGAGCAGCTGCGAGTTGCAGAGGTGCAAATCGCCCAGTCGGAAAGTCGGATTAAGGAAGCGCAAGCGCAGGTGGATGCGGCTCGGGTCAGTGTCAACTTGCGGCAAATTCTGTCGCCGATTGCCGGCACGGTCGGGAATATTGCGGTGAAAGCCGGGGATGTGGTGACGACAGGGCAAACTATCACCACGATTACTCAGAATGCTGCCCTCGACCTGCGGCTCTCGGTTCCTGCCAACCGTTTGCCGGATCTGCGACCGGGCTTACCCGTGGAACTCATGGATCCCACAAGCAAACAGAACATTGCGACCGGCAGCATCAACTTCATCTCGCCCAATGTCGATACCCAAGCCCAATCTGTATTGGTGAAAGCCCGCTTTTCTAATCAGAATGGGCAACTCAGAAATGGGCAGTCTGTTCAGGCCAGAGTTATCTGGGCGCAGAATCCTGGCATCTTGGTGCCGGTAACGGCGGTAACGCGCACGGGGTCTCAGGGCTTTGTCTATGTGATTACGGAGCCAGAATCTGAAGCTAAGGCAGCCCAACCCATCGTGGAACAGCGCCCGGTGCAGTTGGGGACCCTGCAAGGCGATCAGTATGAAGTTTTGAAGGGAATTCAGCCCGGTGAACAGATTGCCACGTCGAATATTCTCCGGTTGCGCAACGGGGCACCGGTTCAGCCCCAGTCGTAGGAGCACCCTGCATGGCTATTTTTTCCATTTCTGATGCATTTATTCGCCGTCCCGTTCTCACCACAGTGACGACGATTATCATTCTGTTGGCGGGTGGCATTGCGATTCCGCTGTTGCCCGTTGTGAATTTGCCGGATATTGCTCCGATTCAAATTCAGGTAACGAGCAACTTTACTGGATCTGACGCTCGCACGGTGGAAGATACCGTCACAACACCTGTGGAGCGGCAGATCAACGGGGTCGAGAACATGGAATATATGACTTCGACCAGCGGCAATTCCGGCGATAGTCGCATCCAGGTTTACTTCAGAACCGGCACTAACAAAGACATCAACCAAGTGAACGTGCAGAATCGAGTGGGGCTAGCCCAGCCAGCGCTTCCTGAGGCTGTTCGGCAGACGGGGGTGACGGTCAAGGCGGCCTCCACCAGCGTGCTGTTGGTCTATGGCTTTAATGCCGAGAACAACGAGTACGACGATATTTTTATCTCCAACTATCTCGATTTGTATGTCGTTGATGCGCTGAGACGGGTTCCTGGAGTTGGGGATCTGGCAACGTTGGGCGATCGCACCTATGCTATGCGGTTGTGGCTCGACCCCAATGCGATGGCTGCCAGGGGGCTAACTGCCAACGATGTGGTGCAGTCCCTGAGGTCGCAAAATCTCCAGGTGGGTGGTGGGGCAATCGGCGGAGAACCGGCAATGGAGAATCAGCCGTTTAATCTTCCCATTCGCATCCGAGGGCAACTACAGGACGAAACCGAGTTTGCCAATCTGGTGCTGCGGACCCAGCCAGACGGGAGCTTAACCAAAGTCAAAGATGTGGGACGAGTGGAACTGGGTGCCCAAAACTATGTCACGAAAGGCCTGATCAACGGTAAGCCCGGAACCGGAATTGCCATCTATCAACTTCCCGGCAGTAATGCCCTGGATGTGGGGCAGCAGGTCAAAGAAACCCTGGCTGAACTCGCCAAAGATTTTCCACCCGGACTCCAGTATCATCTCGTCTATGACACCACAGAATTCGTAGAAGCATCACAACGAGAAGTCACCGTAACGCTGCTGCAAGCCATCGGTCTGGTGATTTTGATTCTATTTATCTTCCTTCAGGATTGGCGCACCACAATTATTCCAGCGGTCGCAATTCCGGTGGCTTTGATTGGGGCAATGGTATTCGCGCTGGCGTTCGGGTTTTCTCTCAACAACCTGACGATGTTTGGGATTATTCTGGGCACCGGGGTGGTGGTTGATGATGCCATTGTAGTGGTGGAGTCGATTGCTGCCAATATCGATCGCGGCATGAGGCCCCGAGAGGCAGCGATGGCCTCGATGAGCACCCTCGTGGGAGCAACCATTTCTACTTCGCTGGTGCTGATTGCTATTTTCATTCCAGTGGCCATGTTCCCAGGCGCAACGGGGATCATGTATCGGCAGTTCGCGCTGATCATGGCTTTCTCGATCGTCGTTTCCACGTTTAATGCACTGACCTTTACCCCGAGTATGTCGGCGCTGCTGCTGCGTCCTAAACAAGGAGAGAGGCGAGGACCTCTGGCCTGGTTTTTCCGGCAGTTCAATCGTGGCTTTGGCTGGCTGGTCGAGCGCTACCGCCGGCTGATCGAGTTTCTGATCCAGATTAAATACATCGTGATGGCGCTGTTTGTAGCCGGCTTGGCGGCAACGGTGTTTATGTTCCGCACGGTGCCCACCGGCTTTATTCCCGAAGAAGATCAGGGCGTCTTTCTGGGCATTATTCAGGCTCCCGAAGGGGTGGCGCGAAACTATACGGACCGCATCGCAGACCAAGTCTATCAAACCTTTGCAGAGATGCCGGAAATTGAGGCGTCTTTGATTGTGCCGGGGTTTGGCTTGGAAGGCAGTGGACCGAACCAAGGCACGTTCTTTGCCAAGCTCAAGAACTGGTCCGAACGTCGAGGACCGGGACAGAGCGTTCAGGAAATTATTGGTCGCCTGAATCGCCAATTTGCCGCCATCCAAGACGCGGTGGTAGTGGTCTTCAACACGCCTGCGGTGCCCGGCTTTAGTGCCACGGGCGGCTTTGAGTTCATTCTGCAAGATAGCTCGGGGGGGCGCTTGAGCTTCGAGGAGTTTTTGGGAGCGGCTCAAGAAATTATCGCCAAGGCTAACGAGAATCCGGCGTTGAATGGCGTGTTTACCCAGTTCACGATCAATACGCCGCAGCTAGAAGTGAACCTGAATCGCGAACAGTTAAATTCCCAAAATGTGGATATTGGCGAAGCGCTGTCTACCGTTAGCGCCTATATGGGCAGCCGCTATGTCAATGATTTCACCTTCGGTCAACGTAGCTATCGAGTGTTTGTGCAGGCAGATGCGGACTACCGCAGTCGGCCCGAAGATTTGCAGCAAATCCAGGTTCGTTCTCGCAACGGCAATCTGGTGCGCTTGAGTAACGTCGCGACGGTTACGCCGATTACCGGACCGGCTTCGATTAATCGCTTCAATCTGTTCCGCTCGATCAAAATTCAGGGACAGCCCGCCCGCGGATACAGCTCTGGTCAGGCCATTCAGGCGATGCAGCAAACGTTTGATCAGGTGGCCATTCCAGGACTGCGCTATGAATGGTCGGGGCTGACGCGGGAAGAAATTCGCTCGGGTGGTCAGAGTTCCATCATCTTTGCCCTCGGCTTTGTGATGGTGTTTCTGGTGCTAGCCGCGCAGTACGAAAACTACGTTGACCCGATCATCATTCTGCTGACGGTGCCGCTGGCGTTGTTGGGTGCCTTGACCTTTACTGCCCTGCGGGGACTGGTGAACGACCTGTATACGCAGGTAGCGCTGGTGATGCTGATTGGCCTAGCCGCCAAGAACGCAATTCTGATCGTGGAATTCGCCAATCAAGCCCGGGCTGAAGGACTGTCGATTCCGAAGGCGGCCATGCAGGCGGCGTCAGAGCGCTTTCGTCCGATTATGATGACGGCGGTCTCTTCGCTGGTGGGTTTCTTTCCTCTGATGGTCGCGTCGGGTGCGGGAGCAGCCAGCCGCTGGTCGCTGGGAACGGCCATCTTTGGCGGGCTGCTGGTGGCCACGGTAATGAACTATCTGGTGACTCCAGCCCTCTATGTGGTGATCAAGAGCCTAGTGGCATCTGTGTTAAGCAGTCAACCGCCCAGCGAGCCGCCTGATGCCGGAGGTCCGTTTGCAGACCCTCTCGTCGTTCATCCGGAAGCCAACGCTCCCGCTGCGTCTACGCCTTATATCGAGGGTGAGGAACCGGCCTAGTTGAAGCAATGAAAAAATCATGTTCAAGAGACTAGGGAGCTACAGCTATGGATCTAAAACGCCTGTTGTTTTCTGCTCTGGTTTGTGCAGGGGTGGGTGCCGTGTTTGGGCTGGCGGCGGCTCAAATCTCGCCTTCCCCTTATCAAAGCCAGAACTATATTAATCTCACCCGTCGCTATCCTTGGATTGGGGCAGCAGCTGGCTTTTGCGGCGGTGGCATTATCTCTGCCGTGCAGCAGCTCAACGAACAATACGACCGTCAGAATCGATAGGATGCCCGCGCGCTTGAGCCTGCGGGATAAAGCTTGTCGCCACTGCTGCTGCACATCTACGGCGTGGGTGGTGTCGGCAAATCGACGCTGCAACGGCGGGCGGTGGAAGTCAATCCTCAGAGTGTGGCGGTAGAGTGCGGCGGCGGAGTTTGAAGGCACCGAAGGCAGCAGCGAGTCGATGGGCGTTATGAAGGCGCTGCATCGGCTCCAGCAAAAGTTGAAAAAGCGAGGAGACACTGGATACTCTCCCCGCTTGGTCTTAAAGTTTTGTAGAGTGTTCAGACTGTTACCGAAACGGCCCCTCTTAGAGCTGTGGTACGTCCACTGGCTGCTGCGCTAGGTTGGCTGGATGGGGTGCCGTCACCACTCGCTTGGCAGCGACGAGAGACGATTGCAACATGGGTGTGCGGGCTACCGAACTGTTGGCTAGCGTAAACAGCGGGTTCGAAAGAATACCAGCTAAGGAAGTGGCCACCAAGCAGATGACTAAGCCCACTTGCAGCGGGCGCATACCCGGTAAATTCCAGCGAATCTCAGGATAGTTCTTCACCGCTTCTGACATTTCCTCCGGCTCCTTCACCACCATCATCTTGACGACGCGGATGTAGTAGTAAATGGAAACGACGCTCGTCAGCAGACCAACCAGCACCAGCCCATAGGCTCCAGCTTGCCAGCCAGCCCAGAACAGGTAGATTTTGCCAAAGAAGCCTGCTAGCGGCGGAATACCCCCCAAGGAGAGCAAACAAATACTGAGGCAGAGCGTTAGCAAGGGATCTTTCTGATAGAGACCGCTGTATTCGCTGATTTCGTCGGTACCGGTGCGCAGGCTAAACAGAATCACGCAGGCAAAGCCGCCCAAGTTCATGAACAGATAGACCAGCAGATAAAACACCATGCTGGCATAACCGGCTTCGGTGCCAATCACCAACCCGATCATCACAAAGCCAGCTTGGGCAATCGAGGAATAGGCTAGCATCCGTTTCATGCTCGTCTGCGCCAGCGCCACTACGTTGCCCAGCACCATGCTAAGAATGGCTAGCGCCGTCAGGACAAAGTGCCACTGCTCCGATATCATCGGGAAGGCATTCACCAGCAGCCGAATGGCCAACGCAAAGCCTGCCGCCTTAGAACCCACCGAGAGGAAGGCCACAACCGGCGTGGGTGAGCCTTCGTAGACATCGGGTGTCCACTGGTGGAAGGGCACTGCAGCAATCTTAAAGGCGATGCCGGCAATCACAAACACTAGGGCAATGACCGCCCCAAGGGATGGCTCGCCTGCACTGGACACAATATTGGCAGCAATGGTGCTCAGGCGAGTTTCGCCGCCCGACAGCCCGTAGAGCAACGACACGCCGTACAGGAAAATAGCAGAACTAGCAGCCCCAATCAGCAAATACTTGAGCGCGGCTTCGTTGGAGCGGGGATCGCGCTTCATGTAGCCCGTCAGCAAGTAGGACGAGATACTCAAAGTTTCCAGCGAGACGAACACCATCACCAGCTCATCTGCCCCTGAGAGGAACATGCCCCCCAAGGTGGCGGTCAGCAGAATCACCAAGAACTCTGCCAGAGGGGTTCCCGACTGCTCGACGTAGCGCACGGTGATCAGGGTCGTGACGGCAGCCGACAGGGCGATGATGCCTCGGAAGACAATGCTGAGGGCATCGCTGTTGAAGGCTCCCAGGAAGGCAACTGGCTCCATCGCGTTCCACTGGAAGTAGAGTGCCACGATCGCCGCCAACAGCCCAGCAATCGTCACATAGGGAGTCCAGCGGGAGGATGACCGACCCACGATTAGATCTCCTACGAGAACGATAATCAGGGTGATGAGGACAATCCCTTCTGGCAAGATGGTTCCAGCATTCAACTGAGCGGCAAGGTTGGCAAAGTCCATAGGCTTCTGGCAAGTTGAATAGAATCAGGGCGAAGGGAAGACGCGATTGGCAACCCTCAAGGATGGCTCAAGCAGCAGCCAATCGTTAAAAAATTCTTCATAAGTGGATCATACCGTCTAGATCTCCTGAAACTTAAAGAATCTGAACAGCTCCTCCAGGTGCCAATGGTTGTTTCTGCTGATATTAACTATAAGTAGGAAGTAGATACTAGGAGGTAGAGAAGTAGCCAGTCCATGCAATCATCCTCACGACGCTTCCCAATAGAGGTGTCCTAGAAGGGCGAGAGGAACGCTTGGATGCGGCGAATGGGGTTGAGGCTCAGGTTGGCTGAGCAACCCAAAATGACATTGCTGTCGATGGAGACTAGCAACCCAGGGGAACTCAATCTTTGAGTCAAATGGATCATCTAAGTCAAATGTGATGAGTCAGCTATGAGTTCAGATATGAGTTAGATGATCAAATGCCCGAGTCTGTGCTGTTGAACCTGTGACCGGTGAATGAGATCCTCTGAGTTCATCTGAGCCAATTAGACCCATTTCCACTGGAGGCCCCATTGCAGCAGTAGTTGCCTGATCCCTGAATCAATTGAATCCTCTGAATTATCTAAATTATCTGGTAGCGTACACCCGGCTACCGTCCCTTGCACTCTAGCTGAGTCTGTGGCTAAGTTGGAGGTCGCAAGCTGAGCCGCTCGATTGTCCTAGAATGCGATTGATCCCATGCCAAGTCTTGTTATTGTTGAGTCTCCCACCAAAGCTCGCACCATCCGCAACTACCTGCCCCGTGGATATCAGGTTGAAGCCTCAATGGGGCACATCCGTGATTTGCCTCAGTCGGCAAGCGAGATTCCGGCAGCCGTCAAGGGAGAAGAATGGGCCAAGATTGGAGTGAATGTTGAGGCTGACTTTGAGCCGCTCTATGTCATTCCCCAGGACAAGAAAAAAGTTGTCAAAGCCCTGAAAGACGCCTTGAAAAATGCCGACGAGCTGGTGCTGGCGACCGACGAAGACCGAGAGGGGGAAAGCATTAGCTGGCATTTGCTGCAGGTGTTGCAGCCGAAGGTGCCGATCAAGCGCATGGTGTTCCACGAGATCACTGAAGAGGCGATCCGGGATGCCCTAAACCACTGCCGGGATGTGGACGAGCAGCTCGTGCGGGCGCAGGAAACCCGCCGCATCCTGGACCGCTTGGTGGGCTACACGCTATCCCCCTTGCTGTGGAAGAAAATTGCCTGGGGCTTATCGGCGGGGCGGGTACAGTCGGTGGCAGTGCGCTTGCTGGTGAACCGGGAACGGCAGCGGCGGGCCTTCCGCAAGGGCAGCTACTGGGACCTGAAGGCCATTCTCAGCAAAGACGACACCGACTTTGAAGCGCGGCTAGTCACCCTGCGCGGCACTCGCATTGCGACCGGCAGCGATTTTGATGAATCCACCGGGCAGATCATTGCTGGGCGGCAGGTGCTGCAACTTGGCGAAGCAGAAGCCCGCTCGCTGCAAGAACGATTGCGGCAGGCAGCCTGGACTGTGACGAACCTGGAGGAGCGCACATCCACCCGCAAACCCTCGGCACCCTTTACCACCTCGACCTTGCAGCAGGAAGCCAACCGCAAGCTGAAACTGTCGGCCCGCGAGACGATGCGCATTGCCCAGAGCCTCTACGAGCAGGGCTACATTACCTACATGCGAACCGACTCCACGAACCTGTCGCAGCAGGCCATTGCCGCGGCTCGCTCCTGCGTTGAGCAGATGTACGGCACGCAGTACCTCAGCCCGCAACCCCGCCAGTATGCCACCAAGAGCAAAGGCGCTCAGGAAGCCCATGAAGCGATTCGGCCAGCCGGCAGTACCTTTCGCACACCCCAGGAGACCGGGCTTGAGGGTCGGGAGCTGCGCCTCTATGACCTGATCTGGAAGCGGACCGTCGCCACCCAGATGGCCGAAGCCCGGCAGACCCACATTACAGTGCAGATCCAGGTTGAGGATGCTGGGTTTCGAGCCACCGGCAAGCGGATCGATTTCCCCGGCTTCTTCCGTGCCTACGTGGAAGGCTCCGACGATCCCGATGCCGCCATTGAAGACCAAGAAGTGATTTTGCCGCCGCTACAGGTAGGCGATCAGCCCCTCTGCCGAGAGCTAGAGGCAATCGATCACGAAACCCAGCCGCCGACTCGTTACACGGAAGCGTCCCTCGTCAAGACGCTGGAGAGCGAAGGCATTGGTCGCCCCAGCACCTATGCCAGTATTATCGGCACCATCATCGACCGAGGCTATGCCCAGATGGTGAATAACAGCTTGGTGCCCACTTTTACGGCCTTTGCCGTCACCGGGCTGCTAGAAAAGCACTTCCCGGATCTGGTAGATACCGGCTTTACGGCTCGCATGGAGCAAACCCTCGACGAAATCTCGACCGGAGAAGCTGAGTGGTTGCCCTATCTCCGCGAATTTTACCTGGGGCAGGAGGGGCTAGAAACCCAAGTGAAGCAGCGGGAAAGCCAGATCGACCCCAACGAAGCCCGTACCGTCGAACTAGAGGGACTCGACGCCAAGGTGCGGATTGGGCGCTACGGAGCCTATATCGAGGTGGAAAACGGCGACGGGCCGGTGAAGGCAACGATTCCCCAAGATATGACGCCCTCGGATCTTGATCCCGAGCAGGTGCAAGTGTTGCTGCGGCAAAAAACCGAAGGACCCGACAAAATTGGCTTCCATCCGGAAACCGGCGAGCCGATCTACCAGCGGATTGGCCCTTACGGTCCCTATGTGCAGCTCGGTGACGAAACCGAGGAGAACCCGAAACCGAAGCGAGCTTCGCTGCCGAAGGGAATCAACCCGCAGGACGTGACGCTGGAAATGGCCGTTGGGCTGCTGTCCCTACCTCGAACCCTGGGGGTCCACCCAGAAACGGGCTGTAAGATTCAGGCGAATCTGGGGCGGTTTGGTCCCTATATCGTTCATGACCAGGGCAAAAACGGTAAAGACTATCGCTCACTGAAGGGCGACGACGATGTGTTGACCATTTCCCTGGAGCGGGCACTGGAGCTATTGGCAGAACCGAAAGCAGGTCGCGGGCGTGGGCGGGCAGCTACTCCGCTGCGAGAGCTAGGTCCCCATCCAGACGATGGTGAACCCGTGAATATCTACAAGGGTCCCTACGGTCCCTACATCAAGCACGGCAAGATCAATGCCTCGCTGCCCGAAGACCAGACGGTGGAATCCCTCTCGCTGGAGGTGGCGCTGCAGGCATTAGCAGCCAAAGCCAGCACAAAGGGGAAAGGGCGCTCTACTAAGTCTACGACCACCAAATCGACGGCTTCTACGGCTAAGGAAACTGCCACAGCTCAGAAAACAGGCAAGACCGCTGCCAAAACAACCAAAACAACAAAGTCCACCAAGACCACGACTTCTAAGTCCACTAAGTCCGCTAAATCGAGCAAGAAGACTTCAAAATCTAGCCCCTCTGCATAGAGAGCGTTCTATTGTATGGCTTACAAAAAATGGGTGCAGTGGGTGCGTCACAGCCTATCCCTGGCGCTGATCGTCGGTGTAGCATTGGGGCTAGCGCTGGGCTTATGGCTGGATCGGTCCTATTGGAGTAGTTCAGCCCAGGCCGCAGCAGCGCTGACAACTCGGTTCAATTCCTCATTCTTGGCTCAGGTGCCCCCTATGGCGACTTCAACTCCCTTATCATCGGATGCCATTAATGCGGCTCTGGCTGATCTCCCCGGATGGAGCATTGAAGGCGGCAAGCTGCATCGACAGTTCCAGTTCGCCTCGTTTGTGGAGGCTTTTGGCTTTATGTCTAGCTCGGCTCTCGTCGCAGAAGCGATGGGACATCACCCCGAGTGGTTTAATGTCTACAATCGAGTGACGGTGGATTTAACTACCCACGATGCGGGCGGCATTACCGATAAAGACTTGGCTCTAGCCCGCAAAATGAATGAACTGGCCAGCTAGCAAACGAGTATCCCAGCCGCTTCTACCAACACGATGGATTGAGATTTTGATCCCGTCGCGTCTTATAGTGGAATTGCTGCGACTGCGGAATGAGTTGTGAAAGCCATTACTCTGCTCGGTTCTACGGGTTCAATTGGAACCCAAACCCTCGAGATTGTGACGCAATACCCGGATCAGTTTCGGGTGGTGGGGCTTGCGGCCCGCAATAATGTCGATTTGCTGGCTCAGCAGATCCGGCAGTTCCGCCCGGAAATTGCTGCGATTTGCAACGCCGACCAGTTGCCTTTGCTACGCGATGCCCTGGCTGATCTGGAAAACCCACCCATTCTGCTAGCTGGTGAGGCTGGCGTTGCAGAGGTAGCCCGCTATGGGGACTCGGAGGCGGTAGTCACCGGGATTGTGGGCTGCGCGGGCTTGCTGCCGACAATTGCAGCCATTGAAGCCGGCAAAGATATTGCTCTAGCGAACAAGGAAACGCTGATCGCGGGGGGTCCTGTCGTGCTGCCCTTGGTTCAGCAGTATGGCGTCAAGCTGCTGCCGGCTGATTCTGAGCATTCTGCAATTTTTCAGTGTTTGCAGGGCGTCCCTGAAGGCGGGCTACGGCGAATTTTGCTGACTGCCTCAGGGGGAGCCTTCCGCGATCTGCCCGTCGAGCAACTCGCCAGCGTCACGGTGGCCGATGCCTTGAAGCATCCCAACTGGTCGATGGGGCGCAAAATCACGATTGACTCTGCCACTCTGATGAACAAGGGGCTAGAGGTGATCGAAGCCCATTTCTTGTTTGGCGCCACCTACGATCAGATCGAGATTGTCATTCATCCCCAGAGCATCATCCACTCGCTGATTGAGCTGCAAGATACGTCGGTGTTGGCGCAGCTTGGCTGGGCAGACATGCGGTTGCCGCTGCTCTATGCCCTGTCCTATCCTGAGCGCATCTTCACCGATTGGGAGCGGCTGGATCTGGTGAAAGTTGGCAGTCTCACCTTCCGTGAACCGGATCATCAGAAATACCCCTGCATGCAGCTAGCCTACGCGGCGGGGCGAGCCGGCGGCACCATGCCAGCAGTCCTCAATGCAGCCAACGAGCAGGCGGTGGCTCTGTTTCTGGAAGAGCGAATCCCGTTTCTTGACATTCCTCGCCTGATTGAGACTGTTTGCGACCGCCACCACACTCACAACCAGTCTAGTCCAACGCTGGATGACATTTTGGCTGCCGACGCCTGGGCCCGGCGAGAAGTCCTTGCCGCCAGTCGCCGCTCTGCGAATCCGGTTGGGGCCGCTTGAGACAAGCTGCCTCCATGTTTGCTACCTAGGGCGTTGAGCGGAGAAAAAGGGTTCCCTCTTGAGTTCCCTCTTGAGATGAGGCCGCACGTGGTGCTGAGTTTTGGGACAACTTAGCTAGTAATCGTTCCGGTCTGAGGTGAGCTGGCGCTGGCATAGGTTTTAACTGGAATTCGCCCTGCCAAGTACGCTAAACGGCCGGCTTCAGTAGCAAGCTTCATGGCGCGAGCCATCTGGGCAGGATGTTCCGCCTGGGCAATGGCGGTATTAATCAGCAGAGCCGAGGCTCCCATTTCCATGGCCTGAGCGGCTTCGCTAGGAGTGCCAATGCCAGCATCTACCACGACTGGAATTTTGGCGTTCTCAATGATGATTTGAATATTGGCAGCATTGCGGATGCCTTGACCCGAACCAATCGGTGATCCTAACGGCATGACCGTTGCACAGCCCACCTCCTCTAGGTGCTTCGCCAGCAGCGGATCGGCGTTGATGTAGGGCAGCACGGCAAACCCTTCCTTAACAAGCTGCTCAGCAGCCTGCAGCGTTCCGATCGGGTCAGGCAACAAGTATTGAGGATCGGGAATCACCTCCAGCTTGACGAAATGATTGTCTTCTTGCCCCAGCAGCTTGGCCATTTCGCGCCCTAGCCGCGCCACCCGAATGGCATCCTCCGCCGTTTTGCAGCCTGCTGTATTGGGCAGCATCCAGATTTGGCTCCAGTCGAGCGCCTCTGCCAACCCCTCGTGCCCCGGCGCGTTGGTTTGGACTCGCCGCACCGCTACGGTTACAATTTCGCAGCCGCTCGCCACAACGCTCTGCCGCATCTCGTCGAAGGTGCGATATTTGCCAGTGCCAGTCATCAAGCGAGAGCGGAACGAGCGACCCGCAATGATCAGCGGCTGAGGATCTGCGAATGCATCCGGCAACGCTTCGGCAGAAACCGCTGTTGGAACAGCCGGTACGGTTAGATTCGATAGATCAGAAGCAGGAGAAGCATGCAGCATGGCAGAAGGCGCATTCAACGCGGCAGAAGGAACAGCAGTCTCCGTTGGCGTTGCGCCGAGAAAACGCTGCCAGGAGAAGGCATCGATTAGGGAATCTGTCAGCGAGTGGCTCACGTGATCGGCAATCAACTGAGCGGTGATGGGAGCGAGCAGAATACCATTGCGGTGATGTCCGGTGGCTAGAGTCAGATTAGAGCAGGGGCTAGATCCGAGGATGGGTAGCTCATCGGGCGTCGTTGGTCGGAAGCCCCACCACGTCTCCTGGATGGGATAGTCCTGTAGGGGCGGATAGAGCCGGATGGCCGCATTCAGCAGCGATTGCAGTCCACGAGGGGTATTGTAGGGCGTGAAGCCTACCGCTTCGCAAGTGGCCCCTAGCACAATCCGACCATCCCGCCGCGGCACGATGTAAATGTCTTCCCCGTAAAGGATGCGCTGCAGCGGTAACTCCCTTGGCTCGATCTGCGGCCCCTGCACCGCCAGCATTTGCCCTTTGCGGGGCTGCACCGGCACCGGCAACAGCGCCTGCGACCAAGCCCCCGTCGCTAGGATGTAGTGTCCGGCTTGCCAATCGCCTCCACTCGTCTTCAGGCAATCGACCTGACTGTGCCGCTGCTGAATGGCTGTCACCGTAATTCCTTCTTGGATCGAGACCCCCAGAGTTTGTGCTGCCAACAGCAGAGCCTGTGCCAGGGCCCGGTTATCCACCTGCCCTTCTTCGGGATACCACCAGCCGCCCACAATGGCGGGATCAAGATTAGGCTGGGCATAGTGAATGGCTTGCCGGTCGAGCCACTGCCGCGACGCTGTAGAAGCAGCTGTATCTCCCTCAGCGGGTGCTCGGTAAACAGGCGCTAAAATACCGCAGGACCAATAGTGGGTTGCTGTGCCGCTCAGCTGCTCTAGCTTGCTAATCCAATCTGGATAGAGGGCATGGCTGCGCTGGCATAGGTCCAGCATTGGGCTAGGCGGAATGGCCTCGGCTCCCGGAGCCAACATACCTGCTGCGGCTTGAGTAGCGGCCTGCTGGCTATCGCGACTCAAAACGGTGACACTGGCTCCTCGCAGCTTCAGCTCGACGGCAATCGCTAGCCCAATGACTCCTCCACCCAGAATTAAAATGTCACTCGCTGTATTCATAACAACTCTCTCCTCGACCGAAGACCCGTGTCGCCCCCAAACATCACTATGACAAAATTTGTCCTTCTTGGTGGTGCAACGGCTCAGTTTCCGCCCATTTGGTTCCGTGGGTAGCCTTGACCTCCTCAGGACCCCGTACTACCACCAAGCGGGAACCGGCTGCGGCGGACGGGGTGCCAAGCTAGGCGGCAGGCTGGGCAGAGGACTCGGTTCTGGACTAGGAGGTGGCAGCGGGCTAGGGGACGGTTCTGGACTGGGGAGTGGCAGCGGGCTAGGGGACGGTTCTGGACTAGGAGGCGGCAGCGGACTAATAGGCGGACTAACAGGCGGCGTTGGCAACGGGCTAGGAACGGGCGTCGGCAGAACAGGCTCAGCCTCCGGTAACGGAGACGGTACAACTCCTGGAGTCGGACTAGGCAACGGACTCGCAGGTGGACTGCCCTCTGGGGAGTTGTTAGCCGAGTTGTTGTCAATGGCATCGCTCAACAGAGACCGCAGAATCGCATCCGGCACAAACCGCCACCCTTCCTTCGCGGGTGCCCGCAACCGTCCAAAGTTGGGGAATTCTCGGGGTAGCAGATCAGAAGAGCCACGCACCCCCGGTGCCAGAGACGGAGCAAGTAAACGATTGGCCAGCAGCAGCCCCACCAGCACCATTAGGCTAATGGTCAGAAAGCGCACGGTTGGGTTCGCTGGCTTGGTCTGGGAAAAAATTTGGGAGAAGGCGTATCCCAGAAACACCAAGCTCGCGATGGCAATCAGTACAGTTAATGGTTCCATTCCAGCCAACGCTCCCTGTCGATGAGTGTGTTGCGAACGTGGGGCCCCAATGCTACGGAGAGCAGACGGTCTCTAGGCTCATTTGCCGGTCTCGCCCAGGTTTTGCTCTCAACCACGCTCTATCTGTCACTCCCTATCACCCCCTATCATCGGTCTACCACATGCAGTTGTAATCAACACAGGTACAGTTGCCATCGCTACAGGCAGATGGTGTTGGAGCCGGAATTGGACTAGGAGCCGGACTGGGTGCTGGACTAGGGACGGGACTAGGAGCCGGACTGGGTGCTGGGCTGGGAGAGGGTGAAACCGGCGGAGG